>NZ_AOIT01000028.1 GCF_000337475.1 Natrinema limicola JCM 13563
ATGTGTATAAGAGACAGACACTGCATCGCCAGTAGATCGGCGTCGGTCCCCTCTTTGAGAGCGAAAAACTCGCCGACGATCCCCGTCGCCTCGGTCATACTGGATGCGTATCGTTCCACCTCAAAAACCCTGCGGGATCCGCGATGAAGGTGGTCGCGGCGACGCTGGATCGAATCGATCGCAATGTCGTTCCCAGGGCGTCCGCTTCGGGTCGAAATTTGGTTCAGACTGTCGGACAGCAGTCAATACGAAGTCGGTCGCGGATTCGCGGCCGTCTCCACCAGTGACGGCTGCATACGTGCGGCCGGCTTCACGTCGTTCCGTCTGGCAGTATCAAAACCAGCGCGGCCGAAACCGACACGGACCCGAACACCCCCTGTCGGGTCCGTGTGCGGTGGATGGGCGATCGGAGCGTGAGGGTGTCACTAGACGTTGGGACGTGCCCCGATCGGTGGCGAGGGTTCGGCGATGTCTCGGATGATCGGACGGGTTCGGTAGGGGGGAACGACCGAATCCGGTCCGCCTCGCCACGTCGTTCGTTCGAGGTGTCTCAGTATACTTATTGGGTTGTTAAGCCGCTGCAACGGACGTCGCGATAGCGCGGAGGATGTCACTCCGCCACGTACCGGTTCCGAGAACGGGTCGGCGTCGATCATGTCGCCGACTTCGAGGTCGACGCCGACAAACTATCGACCGTGTTTGATACGGACTCCTGTCAGTCAGTTCCGGTGGGACCGCGACCCGCACTGCGGGCCCACCGGGACACCGGGACACCAGACCGTATAATACTGGCTCACCGAGCACGATTGCCACTGGCAGTCAGTACACACTTGATCGCACGCCAGTTCTGCGTCAGTGTCTCAATCGGTTCGATTGGTACGATCGATATCACGTCTCGAGAGACGACGGTCGACAGGGGGTATATACCACTTACCGTGGTAGCGTAGTAGACGACATCTCATGTCTGCGCCTCGCGATCACCGCGTGCTCATTCCAGTCGACGTTCTCGAGGGTGAGTCCGTTCCGGAAACGATCGTCGACGCGTTCGCGTCAATTCCGGTCGTCTTGCTTGGCTATCGCGAAATCCCGGACCAGACCAGCCCGGAGCAGGCACGCGACGAGCACGGCGATCGCGCACGAGCCGACCTCGAGGAACTACGGACGGTTTTCGAGAATGCCGGCTGTGACGTCACCTCGCGACTGGTGTTTACCCACGACCGGTTGCAAACGTTCGAGCGTGTCGCCGTCGAGGACGCCTGTGACGCCGTGTTGCTACTCAATCCAGCACCCATCCTCGAGACGGTACTCGTCGCACTCCGGGGCGATATCAACGTCGACCATATCGCCCGGCTGCTCGCGACGATCCTTGCCGACACGACCCTCGAGCTGACCCTCTTTCATGTCGCGCCTAACGACGCGCAGAAAGCGGCAGGAACGGCCCTGCTCGAGACGGCTCGATCGGAACTGGTCGCCGCGGGCATCGACGACGATCGGATCGACAGCACAGTCGTCGTCGACGACTCGCCGACGGCGGCGATCGTCGAGGCGTCGGCCGACCACGACCTGCTGGTCGCCGGCGAAAGTCGGCCGTCGATCCGTCGGGCGATCTTCCGGGATCGAGCGAAACGGCTGGCGCGGCGGACGGTCGATCCAGTGGTCGTAATTCGCGGCGAGTACCTCAAGCCCGAAGCCGACGAGGCAACAGCACCTACCGAGGACGGCTAACGGAGTGGCGGGACGGGCCTCGGCCTCTATCTCGTCGCAACGCTCGTCGACACCTACGGCGGCAGCGTCCACGTCGAGGACAACGAGCCCCGTGGCGCTGTGTTCGTCGAACTGCCAACCGAGATACCGCTCAAGCGACTACGACTGCCGCTGTTCTTCCCCGTCCGCCGTCTCGTCGCGGTGCTCGCGGACGACGAGGACCGGCCCGACGGACTCGGCTGCGATCCGTTCGGCGTCTTCACCGAGGAGGAACGACCGCAGCGAGGGTGCCTGCTCGCCCATGACGATCGCGTCGTGGCCGGCTGCGGCCGCAAGCAGCGCCTCGAGTGGTGGTTCGTCGACTGCGAGCTCGGGTTCGACGTCGATGTCTCGTTCGGCGAGGGAGGCGACGGCCCGCTCGAGGACAGTCCGACCGCGGGGTTCGTCGTTGGTCGCCAGCAGGAGTGTGACGCCGATCTCGCGATCACCGACCAGTTCCGTGACGAAGCTGGTGATCCGGTCGACGGCGATGTCGCCGGTCAGCGTCACGAGCAGCCGATCGACCGGCCCGGTCGTGCCGGTGATGGCGTAGGCATCGGCGGCCGTGTCGTCGGCGACTCGATCGATCGTTCGGTCCCGATCGTGGGTGAACACGAGGCGGTGGTCGGCACTCCCGCCAGCGGCTTCGAACGCCGCCTCGAGATCGACAAGCGCCTCAGTCGCTCTGTCCTCGTACTGCAGTCGCGCCTGATCGGGCGGCGTCTGCTCTGGCAGAACGTGATAGCCAAGCACGGTCACGTCCATCGTCGCGAGCAGCGTCGGCAGGCCGGTCGAGACCGATTCGCCCTCGAGGATCGCCAGCGGCACGAGGACGCGCGTCATTCGACTGCCCCCTTGAGGCTCACGCCACGGCCATAGTAGGCGTACCAGCCGGCGGTAGCGAGCATAATGGCGATGCCGACGAGCTGTGACACCGGCTGCATGAAGCCAAGCAGGGCGAAACTGGCAAGCGCGCCGAGTATCGGAACGACGGGGTAGCCGGGCACCCGGAAGTCGGGATCGTACCACACCGGCTCGTTTCGCCGCAGTGCGAGCAACGCCACGCAGAGCAGTCCGTACGTGATCAGGTGGAGAAACGATGCGACCTCCGCGAGTAGTTCCACGCGTCCGGTCGCAACCAGCGCGAGGATCGGCCCGCCGGCCATCCCCAGCGCGACGTGTGGGGTGCCGTATCGGAGATTGATATGGCTCGCTCGCCGCGGCAACAGGGCGTCTTTCGAGACCGCATAGATCGCTCGCGACGTGCTGAGTACTGACGCGTTGGCACTCGACATCGTCGCGAGCAGGCCGCCGAAGACGATCGCGACCGCGCCGATCGAGCCGAAGTAGTGGCGGCCCACCTCGACCATCGCCGTCTCGCCGAACGTCGCGAGCCGCTCGCTGCCGAACGCGCTGGTCGAGACGAAGATAGTCGCAACGTAGAGGACGCCGACGATGAGCACGGAGCCGACCATCGCCAGCGGCAGGTTCCGCCCGGGATCGCGCATCTCGCCGGCGACGGTCGCCACCTGCGCGAAGCCCAGATACGAGGTGAACACGAGCGCCGCGGTCGTCAACACAGGCAGCGTTCCGAACGGCGCGAACTGTTCGGGTGCCGACGGAGTGCCGACGAGTCCCACTGCGTCGAGACTGCCGTAGCCGAGGAACACAACGAGGATCGACAGCAACAGTGCGACGATCCCGTTTTGCAGCTTCGCCGCGTTTTCCGTTCCCGTCACGTTCAGTACGGTCACGCCAGCCCCGAACAGCAGCGCCAGCGGGATAACGAGTCCATCTCCGACCGTGACACCGAGTTCCGCGAGCGTGTCGACGGCGTAGTAGCCGAAGCCAACGAGATAGAACGCCGTCGCGAACACCAGCCCGAACCACAGCGACAGCCCGACGACGGCACCGGGCAGCGTCCCCAGCCCACGCGAAATATAGTAGTACCCACCGCCGCTTTTGGGCATCGCCGTCGCGAGTTCGGAGGCCGGCAGCGCGACCAGCAGGGCAACGAGCGCGCCGATCGCAAACGATCCCGCCGCGGCGGGCCCAGCCTGGCCGGCCGCCAGCCCCGGGAACACGAAGATCCCCGCGCCGATCATCGTCCCGATCCCGATGGCGAGGCCGCCGGACAGCCCGAGCGTCCGCTCGAGTTCGGCGTCGTCGGTGATCGTCGCCTCGTCGGTCTCGACCGTCGGCTCGATCCGTGGGGTGTCCCCCTCGATGTTGGCCCCACCGACCGACGATTGATCACTCATATCAGGGGCGTCTCACGCCTGCCGTATAGCTCTGCTGTCGAGTGCGGGAATCTGAACACGGCATGTCGTTCTCAACCGATCCGGATCGGTTCTTAGTCGGCGAACTCGTTGGCCAGCAACTCGAGGCTCTCGTCCTCGTCGTTGGCCGCGTCCGGAACTGCGAGCATCACTTCCTCGATACCGACGTCGGCGTAGTCTGCGAGCCGGTCACGGACCGCCGCGGGCGTTCCCGTAGGGGCTGTCTCGAGATAGCCTGCGAGGAAGAACTCACGGGGCTCGCTTGGCTCACTAGCGAGGAACTCCTGTTGGAACTGCTCGCGCTTTCGTTCGGCTGCGGCGGTCGTCTCGCCGACGAAGACGAACAACTCGGCGGATTTACGGATCTCGTCGTAGCGGCTCTCGCTTTCGCAGTGGTCCCGGAGCACGTCGAGCTTCTCGGCGAAGCCCTCGGGCTCGAGCGTGCCGAAGTTCCAGCCGTCGGCCAGCTCGGCAGTGTAGCGTAGCGTGAACTGCTCGCCGCCGCCACCGATCCAGATCGGCGGGTGAGGGTCCTGGACGGGCTGGGGTTCACAGAAGGCCTCCTCGAGATCGACCTCGAGATGCGTGCCCTCGTGACTGTAGGTGTCGGTGGTCCACAGCCCCTGCAGAATCTCGACGGTTTCGGCGAGTCGACGCAGGCGCTTGGCTGGCGGCTCGCGGAACTCGTAGCCAAAGCGGTCGTACTCGTCCTCGTACCAGCCGCCGCCGAGGCCGAGCTCGAGCCGACCATCACTTATCTGATCGACCGTCGCCGCCATCTTCGCGAGCAGGGCCGGATGGCGATAGGACTGGCTCGTCACGAGGGTTCCCAGCCGGATCCGGTCGGTCGCCTCGGCGACGGCACTCAGGGTCGTCCAACACTCCTGAGTCGCCCGCCGCGGGTCGCCGATCCACGACTGAAAGTGGTCCTCGAGCCAGACCGCGTCGTAGCCGAGCCGCTCAGCCTCGAGTGCCA
>NZ_AOIT01000029.1 GCF_000337475.1 Natrinema limicola JCM 13563
GATGTGTATAAGAGACAGCCTCCTTCCCGACTTCGCCGCGGTCGATGACGGCAGCAGGCGGCTCGTCACGATCCCCGAAGGCCTGTCGGGCACCCCAGCCCATCGTGCTGTCCTCGATCTCCGCGACCTCGTCGGGCTGTTGTCCCCGATCGTACTCGGCGACCGGCCACGCGAGGGACTCGAGCGCTGCCTCGACACCCTTGTCGAATCGGCAGTTGACCGCAAAGCGGAGATCCGGGAAGAATTCCCGCGCGGAGAGGAGGAAACGAGCGACGTGGCTCGAGGCCCCGAACCGAACGCCGCGGTTGGGGTGGACCCCCGAGAGGGTCCGAGTGATCCGACCCTCGACGGCGGCCGTCTCGGCGACGGAGTCGGCATACGGCGTCGCACCGACGACGTTCATGCCCACTTCGGGAACCAGCGCCGACACGTCGGCGTCGACGAACCGATCGACGACCGCCTGTACCTCCTCGGCGGTGGGTTCTCGGGCCGCTTCGTTTCGCAGCGCGGCCATGTGGTTGACCGCGCCGTGGCCCTCTCCGACATCGTAGTAATGGCGTACTGCACGGGCGAGGAAATCCGTCGCACCGCCCACGGCGGGCTCGAGGGCCTCCCCCTTCGCGAGCCGGGCCGCGATCGCCGCGGCGAGCGTACAGCCGGAGCCATGCGTCGCGTCGGTGGCGACGCGTGGGTGCTCGAACGTCCGGACGGTGTCGTTGGTCACGAGCGTATCCCGTACCTGCTCGCCGGGGACGTGGCCACCTTTGATCAGGACCGCGTCGACGCCCGTCTCGAGGATCGCCTCGCCGGCCTCGCGGGCGCTTTCTTCGTCGGTGACGGCGATGTCGGTCAGCACCTCGGCCTCGTCGGCGTTGGGCGTCGCAACGGTCGCTGCGCCCAGCAGGTTCTCGTAGGCCCGCTCGGCCTCGGGCTCGAGCAACCGGTCGCCGGAGGTCGCGACCATCACCGGGTCAACCACAAGCGGAAAGTCGAAGGTCTGTGCGTGGTCGGCGACGGTCTCGATGACCTCGGTCGTCGCGAGCATCCCCGTCTTCGCCGCGCCGACCGCGAAGTCGTCAGTGACGGCCTCGAGTTGTGCGTCGACTTCGTCGCCCGGCAGGACGTGCGAGGACGCGACGCCGCGGGTGTTCTGGGCCGTGACGGCGGTGATCGCCGACGTCCCGAAGACACCGTGGGCGGCCATCGTCGCGAGATCTGCCTGGATGCCCGCGCCGCCGCCGGAGTCGCTGCCGGCGATCGTCAGCGCGACCGGTCGGCTCTCGGGTGCTGGTGTTCGCATACGAGATCGTATTCCGCGGTTGTACTAAGCCATGATGGTCCCCGTATCCGTGAAGACGGAGACTTTTGGCCATCGGAGTGTACGTATCCGTATGGCACGGCGCTCGCGGTCCCGAACGCAGCCCCCGTCCGCTCGGCGATCCGCTGGCGGCGCTGGAGATCGATCGACCGCCAACTCGAGGAGCCCGAGTCCGATCCTCGAGCTCCTCGTCGTCTTCGTGCTCGTCTTCGTCGCACAGGGGCTCACAGCGTTCGCGGGCGTGATGGGCGCGCTGTTCGTCCTCGCCCCGCCGCTGTCGACTAACCCGTGGACGATCGTCACCAGCGTCTACGCCCACAGCGGCCTCGGCCACCTGCTCTCGAACAGCCTCGCCCTGCTCGTCTTCGGCTGGCCGGTCGCGCGGGCGACCACGCGGCTTCGCTTTCACGTCTTCTTTGCGATCGCCGGCGCGATCGCCGGCGTCGCCCAACTCGTTCTGACGGGGACGCTTGCAGCGCTCCCGATCGTCCCCGTCGCGCCGACAGCCGGCGTCCTCGGTGCCAGCGGTGCCGTCTTCGCCCTGCTGGGCTATCTCGTCGCATCGAACCGGCTCTCGAGCGGCCTCGCCTCGCTCGTCGACGTCCCGAACTGGCTGTCGGCGCTCGTGTTCGTCGGGCTCGCAGTCGCGCTCACGCTTGCGACCGCCTCGCCCGGCGTCGCATTGCTCGCTCACTTCGCCGGCTTTCTGGTCGGCGCACTCGCCGGCCGCGCTCGCGTGCTTGCCGTCGGTACGTGACCGTTCGTGGCTCACTGCGGTGTGTCCCCGCCTCGAGTGCCCACCATGGTTCGCTGTCTCGAGTCGCCTCCGAAACACAAGCCTCAAATAGAAACCGCTGATAGGAACGTGCGAGGGCTCGTAGATCAGTGGCAGATCGCTTCCTTCGCAAGGAAGAGGCCCCGGGTTCAAATCCCGGCGAGTCCATTTCCTTCCGCTCACTTCGTTCGCTTCAGTCAATGGACTCGCCGTAGTCACACTCGCTTCGCTCGCGTGACTCCCGGCGAGTCCGTGGTCGTGTACTGTGAGCAACGGTGCTACTCACAGACGGGAGAGATGTCGTTTCAGCTATTGTCACGATTGAAGCGCTCGAGGCTGCCGAGCGTGGAATCGATGAGACGACGAGCGCACTGGTAGCGTGGTGTGCGAAACACGGTGTCGACGTTGACGATCGGCAGGAGGCCCGCGTCATGCTTCGGCTCCAGGACGTCGAGAACGTCGAGGCGCGACTGAAAGAGGCGTACCTACTGTGGACGGACGCCGGAAAGGACCCGGCCCGGTTCCGATCGGCTCAGGTCGACCTCGGCGAGCGCGGCAAGAGCGCGGCCTGGCGCTGGCTGTAGCAGGCGGTCGGCCAGTGGCAACGCTATTCTAATCCCCTTATTTCGTCGCTTTCAGCGTGTAATAGCCCCGGCTCGGCCCCCGATCGGTGCGCGCCGTGGGGTGGCCGGGGACGAGCCCCGGCCACACCTGACGGGGAACCACGACGGGGGCCGTCGGGTTCCCCGTTAGGGGTGTGGCTAAGGCCACTTCATCAAAATACACCGCACTGTCGTCCAGGCGACAGCACAATAAGCCGTAATGAAATCTCCATAGCCGTGATTATCAGATACGTCTACGGAGGTTTATCGTGAAGTTGCATCCAAACTTGAGCGTCATGCGACATCCACAAGACGATTTACTAATTGTCTACGCGTTGGCACTGCTTGCACATGAGTACGAGGGGTTGGAGAAAGAGGACCAAGCCTTGAACCTTGCAGCGGAGATTGCAGAGCAACATGGGCTTTCAGTAAGTGACGCAATTTTGCAATTCAGTCAGTTGTTTGGTATTATATTAGATTTGGTTGGATATATTAAATAGGTCACTGCTTGCCTGCTATCTCGTCTCTCAAATCGATAGCCAATAATGCCGAAGTTATTATCTACCTATGACAGATGTGAAAACACATGGCGAGTGGAATCAACCTCTCTGGTGATCAAATTGCGCTCGTTTTCTCTGGACTCTTGGTTGCATTGTATTATATGCAATACAAGACGCAGAAGAAACAGGCAGCGATACAGAGATCGCACAAAGATATTCTAAAGAAACAGTCAGATATTCAGGAGGATCAAACATCAATTATGAGAAGACAAGAAGAATGGATGCGGCTCGAACATAAGCCAGAAATATCGATTCGGGATTGGCAAATTGAGGATAATACTTCCAATTTCATAATTTCAAACCAAGGAAACGGACCGGCTTCTGATCTCAAGATTGACATAGATCTACTCCCACTTTATAAAAAATTTGAAGAGATGATAAATGATAATGACGCAATCATACACAAAGAGCCTGAAAACGTTCCTGATCGGCTATTGGAAGTAGATCCTACTCAATTCGTGCGTCGAACCGGCCTAAGTGATCATGATCAGAACTCCCAAACAATATATTCAGGTAATGAGCATAAATTTCGAACAAGTCCTCTTCTTTTGGGCGTGGAGGATCCAGATGAACCCGGAAAATATCTCTCGATTAGTATTGGAGATCTGTTGAATGAATATCACTCACATGGGTGTGAACAGATATTTTATATGTTCGTATTGAAATACGAATCTGTCTACGAATCAGAACAAGAGATGAAGTTATTTGGAGGATACCTTGATATTGAGGATGTAATAGAGATCGACGACCTTACTTTGGAAGATATTATAAGGGAAACTAACGTCCCATCAAACCCAGAAAACGCCATCAAACCAGACGTAAGAAGAGAAATCCCCTTCGGATGAGAAAATTAGACAAGACTCGAAAAAATCTCTCCTGTTTACCCCCAGGGGTTGCACGTCGACAAAATCTGATTCCCGAATATGCACACGAGCAGCAGTTCGTCGTGTGTATATTTTGCTTATCAGTACCTGATAAGCTCACGATCTGCGACAACTAGATCGAATTCACGGTCTCTCTTTTCTTGAGTGTCCGTACGAATTACTTCGAAAACAAGAGGAGATAGTTTGTGTTCACGAATATGGCCTAAGAGAAACCAGACGATGGAAAGTACCTAATATAAACAGGTGAAAGAAAGGCTATGAAGCTGTCTCGTCGCTCACTCGTATTGGGGCTACCAGTTCTCAGTAGTGGGTGCGTCGGGCGTAAGTCATCATCGGAGTTAAAACCACATGCAGACCGTGACAACGATGGCGTTCCCAACAACATTGACGACTATCCGACCGACGACAGCAGGGCGTACAAAGGCTCCCGATTCGTGGGGAGCCGAACGCTTCAACCTGGCGAATATACAGCCATGGCACTCACGAATTCGGAACAGGACAGTGGAGACATTGTGAAGTACGAGGTCACTGTGACGGGAAGCACGGGAATTGATTGTCTCGTTTTCCAGCGTGACGCGTACGATTCATATGCAGATGGTGCCCGTGATGTCTCAGTGATGTCTGAATATAGCCGCCTGGATGTCTCCGAAACAGAGGTCACCGAACAGATTGATAAGGGGGAATACATGTTTGTTGTCGATCACACGGATTTGCTAACCGAGCCGAGTACAGTCCCCGTCGAGGTGTCCTTCGTGGTTCAAATGATTGAACCGCCCTAAAATACAGAGTCGATTTGGATTTTTGCCTGCTCGGTGCCACGGTGATCACCGCCACCGTGCCAGCGGAGTAATGGCAAATCGCTCGAGCGAACCATCTTGTCCTGGAGGATCGTCAGTCCCGAGCGACCGTGTGGCCGGTAGACGACGAAACAGTACCAGCCGTCGTGACGCCGGAGCTTCTCGTGGTACTTGCGATAGACCTCCAATTCCCGGGCTGGCCGTCGGCGTGTTCGTGCATCGTGCTCTTGATTTCGACTGGCGTTCCGTTCCCGAACCTCGCGTCGTGCCAGCTCGCCCGCTCGAGATCGCCCATACGCCCTGGCCACTAGTCTATTTACCTCCACCGTGTGACCGTGTCACCATGAAGCACGTTAGCCTCGACGACGTCGATCGATGGATGAGTCCGGCAGAAAGCAAACGGTCGCTCTCGAACGCCCTCGAGGCCGACCACCTCGCGCTGAACCACTACATCCTCGAGCCCGGCGAGAGCTTCGGATTC
Source organism: Natrinema limicola JCM 13563 (assembly GCF_000337475.1). GTDB lineage: Archaea > Halobacteriota > Halobacteria > Halobacteriales > Natrialbaceae > Natrinema > Natrinema limicola. The sequence goes on from NZ_AOIT01000029.1 coordinate 5,418, forward strand.
GGCTATCATCGCCACGCTGATCAGGAAGAACTCTTCTACGTGCTCGAGGGGACGGCGACGTTCGAGACGGCGGATGGTGACGTGACCGTCAGCGCGGAGGAAGCGATCCGCTTTGCGCCCGGCGAATGGCAACGCGGCCGCAACGAGACTGACGAACGGGTCGTGGCGCTCGCACTCGGTGCGCCTGCCGAGACCGGCGAGACAGACATTCTCCGGATGTGTCCCGACTGTGGCGAGCGCCAGTTGGTCCGTATCGAACCGACCGCTGACCGCGACGCCCTCGTTGCCATCTGTGAGGAATGTGGTGCGGAGACGGTTCGTCACTCTTGATACTGCCGGACAGCAGTCAATACGAAGTCGGTCGTAAATTCGCGGCCGTCTCCACCGGTGACGGCCGCAGCAGCGCGACCGATCGTCACGTCGTTCTGTCCGGCAGTGTGAGTCCCGTTCTCCAGCGCTGTGTCTGCAGGTCCCGTCCCCGAGGCTATCGGTGACTGGCCTCGGAGACGGATTGTCTCCGCAGTGGAATACAAACTTTCGCTAGGGCCACCCGTTTGCACGTTACGGTGACGGAGATCACACGAGCACAGCCCTTCGTCCTCGAGCGACCGCTCTCAGTGAACGTCCGCCTCGAAGACGTCGTCTGCCTCGACGATTCGAAGTGCTGGCTCATCGCACGAACAGGTGTTGTGTGGGCTGATGGGGTGGATCGTTCCGTCTGGCGTAATCCAGACCGTAAGCAACTCGCCACAGGTGTTGCAGACGCCGGGCGCTTTCTCTTTGCGTTCGTCAGAGGGGGTTATCGAAATCGATCCATTGTGGGTTGTTCCCAAGGAACCTAGACGGAAAGTACCAGGGGAGTCGAGCCGACCGACGCTTGGTACCCCGCGGCGCTCGTCACGGTGGGGCGCAAGTCAGGTCGTGATTCGACTCGTGTGAGGTGAGTCATACGGTCTGCTGTCAGTCAGTTCCGGAGGGACTGCGAGCCGTCCTGCGGTTGCTCCGGTAAACAGTTACAGCAAACCGTATCAGTCCGGCTCGAGTCGCCACCGGCTTCGAGTCCGAGGTCGGTTCGGTACGCGAAAGTATCACAATAAGATGTGATTCTACCCTGCTGAGAGCTTCCCTGCGTGTTTATCCCAGTCCTTGATGTGCCGACGCACATGGGTGAACTCGAGACTGAAGCACAGAAATCTCGGTCGGAGATCGCAGCATATCTCCGCGGACTGGCAGATCAACTCGACGGTGACGGCGACGTGACACTCGAACTCGGTGAGACCACCGTCGCGATGACCCCGTCGGAGCCGATCACGTTCAAACTGGAAGGCGAGTCGGACTGGTCCGAGGGCGACACGGAGGCAAAACAGAGTATCGAATTCGAACTCGTCTGGTGGCGTGAGGCCCACACTGCAGACGAGGGCACGCTCGATATTCGCGAGTGACGCAGGGTCGACAGAGACAGATGTATACCCAAATCCTCTTTCCCACCGATGGCAGTGAGGGATCGGCAGCCGCGTTCGATCACGTCCTCGAGATCGCCGACAGCCACGACTCGACGGTTCACATCCTCAACGTGGCGGATACGACACAAGATAGCGTGCTCCGCCGGCAAGGCGAGGTCGTCGATACGCTCGTCCAGGAAGGCGAGACGATCGTCGACGATGCCGAGGATCGCGCCCAGCAGCGGGGGATCGAGACGGTCACCGAGGTCCGGCAGGGCGTCCCCTACAGTACGATCGTCGACTATGCAGCGTCACACGATGTCGATCTCGTCGTCATGCCGACCCACGGACGACGGGGGCTGCGCCGATTCCTGCTCGGCAGTACGACCGAACGCGTTATCAGGCAGGCCGAGACGCCCCTGTTGACGATCCGGCCGGATACCGACATGGTCGACTACCCATACCGGAGCGTATTGGTCCCGACCGATGGCAGCGAGAGCGCACAGGACGCACTCGCGACCGGGACCGATATCGCGACCGCCGAGGGGGCCGCGTTGCATCTCCTCTCGGTCGTCACGACCGCGACACTCGGTGTCGATGTCCGAAACGAGATCCAGCTGTCGATGCTCGAGGAGAGCGCGACCCAGATCCTCGACGATGCGTCGGCGTTCGCGACCGAGGCTGGCGTCGAGCCGGTCGCCGAAGCGATCGAGTTCGGCTCGTCGATCCCCCAGACGATCCGGACGTACATCGACGACCACGACATCGACCTCGTCGTCGTCGGCACGCACGGCCGCACGGGGTTCGATCGATATCTGCTCGGTAGCGTCACCGAACAGCTTGTTCGGACGTCGCCGGTTCCGGTACTGACCGTTCGCGGGGAGCGCGGCGAGACGTAACCGCAGTTCCTGCTCGTCTCGCTCGTGACGACCAAGACGGGACACGACTCATACGGTCTGCTGTAACGATTTCCCGGCGTATCCGCAGGACGGGTCGCGGAGACGCTGGAACTGACTGACGGTCGTCCGTATCATACGTCCCGCTCCCGTTCAGATAGGTATGGTAACAGCACTCGTGGTAGTTCGGGATCGATTGTTCGTCTGTACGAGCGACAGCCTCGAGCCGGACGGCTGGACAGCCACGTCGCGACTCGAGGGACGTGCCCTCGAGTGTGTCGCTGCCCATCCGAGCGCGCCCGATCAGGTGTTCGTCGGCACCCGCGACGGATTGATCCGCTCCGTCGACGGCGGGAAATCGTTCGACCGCCACGAGACACAGTTCGTGGCCGAGGGCACAGCAGGCGGACGGACGGTCGCGCGGACCGACGCGACGTTGGATGGCCGCGAGGGCGACCGCGTGATGGCCGTGACGGTGAGCCCAGACCCAGACGTGGTCTATACCGGAACCGAACCCAGTCGTCTCTATCGCTCGCGTGACGGCGGCGACTCCTGGACGCATCTCGAGGGGCTTGCCGCGCTTTCCTCGGCCGACGAGTGGTCGTTTCCGCCGCGGCCACACACCCACCACGTCCGGACGCTCGCGGTCGATCCGTTCGATCCCGATCGGCTCGCCGTCGGGATCGAGGCCGGCGCGTTCGTCACCACGCCCGACGGCGGCGAGACGTGGCACGAGCGGCCGCCGGGCTCGCGCCGGGACAATCACAGCCTCGTGACCCATCCCGATCGCGACGGTCGGCTCTACGCCGCGGCCGGCGATGGCTACGCCGAGAGCGACGACTTCGGTGACTCGTGGCGACATCCACAGGACGGGCTCGCACACCGGTATTGCTGGTCGGTCGCCCCCGATCCAGGTGATCCAGACCGCGTCATGATCTCGAGTGCACGCGGTGCGAGGACGGCACACACTCCGAGCAGAGCGAACTCGTTCGTCTATCGGCGCGCGGGTCAGGGAGAGTCGTGGGAACGGCTCGAGGGACGCGGCCTCCCGACCGGCGAGGGTGTCGTCCGCACGGTGCTTGCGACGATCGGCGAGCCGGGCGTCGTCGTCGCGGTCAACAACCGCGGGCTGTTTTGGACGCGGGATTTCGGTGACTCGTGGACACAGGGTGACGTCGACTGGTCTGAGGGACTCGAGGAGGAGACGCCGCGCGGGCTGGTCGCGCTTCCCTGAGCCGTCAGTGACCGCCGTGACCGTCGGTAGCTGTCTCCCGGACGACGGCAGCTGTGACGGCGTGAACCGAGCCCACGAGGGCGGTACTCAGGATCGTGCCGACCCCCGGAACGAGTCCGAGAAGCCACGCAGCGAGGCCGAATGCGACGACGAGCGGGAGAATCGACCAGCCACGACCGCGAGTTGCGCGTGCGCTCCGCTGGAGTGCAATGATCGGTCCCGATCCGGTGACGATGAACGCCGGCGCAGCGAACACGCGAACGAAGACGACGAAGAGAGGGATGATCAGGACGAGTCCGGCGATCAATCCGACATCGTCCCCGACGACCGCGGTAAGGATGCGAAACACCACGTCGAACGACGCGACGAGGCCAACGTACGCGAGCAGTCGCCGCGGCGTCGTCCCGCCGCTGTCGGCCGACAGCCCGCGAGCGATCGTCACGGTGCCAGCGGCCGCGATAACGAAGACGGCGACGACCTCGAGTGTGAGTCCCCAGACGAGATAGGGCAGTTTCAGATCGATCAGGGACGACAGCGCTCGTGCCGTCTCCGGCACACCGGTCGGGTAGCCAGTGTACGCGACGGTGACCGTCGCGCCGGTTTGCTCTCCCGGGATCGTCGGGAGCGGATCGTGGCGTCGAATCCAGTCGAGGAGCCAGAGGCACACGCCGGCGACGACGAACGGCACGAAAAGAACGGGATCGCGCTGGAGTCGATCGAGCGCCAGCGAGACCGGTGAGGCCGGACGGCCAGCGCCGGCGCGATCGCTTCCATCCAGTGTTGGATCGAACGGTTCCTCAGTCATGGCTCGTCCTCCAGAGCAAGCACCTGATCGCCGTCGACGACATAGAGCACGCCGTCTCCAACCGCGGGCGGGGAGAAATACCACTCCGATTCACGAGTAAAGTGTCGTTCGCCAGTCGCTGCGTCGAACGCGATGAGTTCGGCACCGCTCGTCATGTAGACGACGCCGTCGGCGACGACCGGTGTCGCTTCGTGACGAAACGCGACTGACCACACGTCGGCACCCGTCTCGAGGTCGAGCGCATACAGCGACTCGTTGCCGTCGCTGACGAACACGCGCCCCTCGGCGACGGCGACAGCCCCCTCGGTCGCGTTCCCGTCGAGATTTCGCGTCCAGCGAACGTCACCGCTGTCCTCGTACAGTGTTACGCCGCGTCGAGTCGGAACGACGACGCCGGTTTCAGTGGCCGTTGGCGGCCGGTTGACATCGGTATCGTCGAGTGACTCAGCCCACTGCTTGGAGCCGGTTTCAGCGTCGAACGCCGCCACGTCACTGGGCCAGCCGGTCGCGTACACGGTGTCACCGCTTACTGCAGGCCGGAAGGCGGTGCCACCGATGTCGCCCCCGGGAAACCGTCGCCGCCATCGCTCGCGGCCGTTGTCCGCCTCGAGCGCGACGATATCGCTTGTGGTGGGAGCCACAGCGTACACTGTCTCGTCGACCGTGACTGGCGGCGGTGCCTTCGAGGGGCCGAAAACGGACGGCTCCGGCTCGGTACCCGGCCCGCGCCACCGTTGTTTGCCAACACGAACGCCGAACAGTGCCATCCCGCCGCCGGCGTTCAAACCGACGGTCCCACCGGGTGAACTGATCGCCAGCGTTTTCGTTCGATAAATCGACGTCGCGGCACATGCGGGACTCGAGTGGGAGACGCCGTAGTTGTCGTACGAGAACCGGACGTCACCCGTGGCGGCATCGAGTGCGAGCAGGTTCTCGGTGCCGGCGTAGACCGTCCCGTCGACGACCACCGGTGGATCGGGTTCGAGCCCGCCGGTCCGCTCGAGGTCTCCGGCCCACGCGACTCGCGGATCGGCTTTCGGCCCCGAGGCGTCGGGGTTGTAGCCGGTGCCAGCGGCGTCGTATCGGGCCATCGGCCAGTCGAGTGTCGCCGACGTAGACTGCGCGGCCGTCACGGTGTAGCCACCGATGAGGCCAGCCGCGGCGAGTCCGATACCGGCGAGCGCCTGTCGTCTGGAGGGCATTCGATTCGATCTAGTTACGTTCTGATTGAAATATATTTATAAAGTTATGTATCGCTTGGAAGTTACATGACGGCGAAACCGTCTCCCGAGCGCGTTTTCGTTCGAGACGGGCGAAACGAGCCGAACCAGTGCAATCGATCGCCGGAACACGGGTGGGTGGTTCGAAATCCTTTTAGGCGCTACACGGGGATAGTAGAGTAACTGAGTGATATCATGGACGTCGACATCATCTCCGAGGAGGAGAACCCCATGTTGCATCGAACTGACGTGACCTTCGAGCTGTCCCACGAGGACGCCACCCCAGAGCGCCTGCAGGTCCGGGATAGCCTCGCCGCGAAGCTGAACAAGGACGCCGACGAGGTCGTCATCCGCAAACTCGACACCAAGTTCGGAATGCGTACGACCGTCGGCGAGGCGAAGGTCTACGACACCGCCGACGACGCCCGCGACGTCGAGCAAGACCACATGCTCGAGCGCAACAAGATCGGCGCCGAAGAAGACGTTGACGCTGAAGCGGAGGAGGCCTAAGATGGCGCGCTACGACCTCTACAACGACGACGGCACTACCAGCGGCGAACTCTGCCCGCGCTGTGGCGACGTCTTCCTCGCCGACCACGGCGACCGCAAACACTGCGGGAAGTGCGGCTACACCGAGTGGGAATAACCCCTGAGTGATTGCCGACGTGCCGCGGACGGAGTTGGCACGTCGACGCGTCTTACCCGTTTTCATCCGTGAGTAATTCCATCCGTATCCTCGGGATCGAAGGCACCGCCTGGGCTGCCAGCGCGGCGCTTTTCGACGCCGAGACCGACGACGTAGTCATCGAAACCGACGCCTATCAGCCCGAGAGCGGCGGCATTCACCCCCGCGAGGCGTCCGAACACATGCACGACGCCATCCCGGAGGTCGTCGGCCGCGTGCTCGAGCACGCGCGCGAGACTCACGACGGACCGCCGTCGGAGCCGCCGGTCGACGCCGTCGCCTTCTCCCGTGGCCCCGGGCTCGGCCCCTGTCTGCGCGTCGTCGGGACCGCCGCCCGGGCGCTGAGTCAGGTCCTCGAGGTTCCGCTGGTCGGCGTCAATCACATGGTCGCTCACCTCGAGATCGGCCGCCACACCTCCGGGTTCGACTCGCCGGTCTGTCTCAACGCCAGCGGGGCGAACGCACATCTACTGGCCTACCGCAACGGCCGCTATCGCGTTCTCGGGGAGACGATGGACACCGGCGTCGGGAACTCGATCGACAAGTTCACCCGCCACGTCGGCTGGTCCCATCCCGGCGGGCCGAAGGTCGAAGAGGCAGCCAAAGACGGCGAGTACGTCGATCTGCCCTACGTCGTCAAGGGGATGGACTTCTCGTTTTCGGGAATCATGAGCGCTGCCAAGCAGCGCTACGACGGGGTCTCCGCGAGCGGAGGCTCGTCGGACTCGTCCGACGGTGGTGTCCCGGTCGAGGACATCTGTTACTCCCTCCAGGAGAACATCTTCGGGATGCTAACCGAAGTCGCAGAGCGTGCCCTGTCACTGACTGGCAGCGACGAACTCGTCCTCGGTGGTGGCGTCGGGCGAAACGCCCGCCTGCGCGAGATGCTCGCCGAGATGTGTGCCCAGCGCGGGGCCGACTTCCACGCGCCCGAACCGCGCTTTTTGGGTGATAACGCCGGGATGATCGCCGTACTCGGTGCGAAAATGTACGCCGCGGGCGATACGCTCGCACTCGAGGAGTCACGTGTCGACCCCAATTTCAGGCCCGATCAGGTGCCGGTGACATGGCGTGGGAGGGCCGAGCGAAGCGAGGACCTCGAAAACGCGAGCGGTGACGTGAGGAACCGCGAGCGAGCCGATGAGCCCGAGCTTGCGGCCGGCCGCGGCGCGGGCTCGGACGACAGTCAGGTCCGCGGGGCCGAAGCGCTGGTCGATCTCGAGCCCGACGCCGGCCGCGTCACGAAGCGTCGCCGGGCCAAGACCTACCGCCACCCCGCCCTCGACGAGCGACTCCGCACGGAACGGACGACACTCGAGGCCCGCCTGACCAGTCTGGCCCGCCGTGAGGGGGTTCCGACGCCGGTCCTGTCAGATGTCGATCGGAGCGAGGCGCGACTGGAACTCGAGTACGTCGGCGACCGCGACTTACAAGCGGCGCTGTCGCCCGACCGCGTCCGTGACGTCGGCCGCCACCTCGCGCGGCTCCACCGGGCCGGGTTCGTCCACGGCGATCCGACGACGCGAAACGTTCGCGTTGATGGCGATCGAACGTATCTCATCGACTTCGGGCTTGGCTATCACACCGACCACGTCGAGGACTACGCGATGGACCTGCACGTCTTCGATCAGAGTCTCGTCGGCACCGCCGACGATCCCGAGCCGCTTCGCGAGGCGGCCCGCGAGGGGTACCGCGACGTTGGTGACAAACGAGTGCTCGAGCGCCTGCACGACGTGGAGGGACGTGGCCGCTATCAGTCTGACACATAAGCGGACCCGCGTCGGTGGACCGCTGTTGGCGACTCGCAGCGCTCGTCGCAGCACACAATATCTTTATCGGGGGACGACGTATCACCGTCCATGGCAGACAAGCCGACTTCCGGTGAGATTCTTGGGATTCCGTACAATTTCGAACGACCGAGCATCGGCCGCATGCTCTCGGCGTACTGGCAGCCCGGCGAAGGCATGCTCGTCGAGAAACCCTTTGGCGTCGGCTATACGCTGAATCTCGCCAACTGGCGGTCGTGGCTCGTCGTCCTCGTCGCCGGCGGCCTCCTCTGGCAACAGGAGAAAGGCTCGAGCGACGACAGTGAGGAGCGAGCGGACGAGCCAGTCGAAGTCATCGTCGACGAGACCGACGACTGAGCGCGAGACTGTTCTTTCTCGCGACCGCGTTTGCGACTCGCCACACAGCGGACCGTCTGAGGAGCCGCCGCGCAACCGACGACGCTTTGCCGCCGACGCACCGTCGCTCGCATATGGCCATTCAATTCGTCACCGGCAACGAGGGGAAAGCCCGCGAGGCACGCGAGTATCTCGAGGGGCTCGAGCCCGTCGAACAGATCGAGTACGACTACACCGAGGTCCAAAGCGACTCGCTCGCCGAGATCGCGGCTCACGGGGCCCGCGAGGCGTTCGAGGAGTTGGGAAGCGACGAGCCGGTGCTGGTCGACGACGCCGGGCTGTTCGTCGACGCGCTTGGGGGCTTTCCAGGGCCGTACTCGGCGTACGTCGAGGACACCGTCGGCGTCGAGCGGCTATGGCGACTCGCCGAGACCGAGGAGAACCGCCGTGCACGCTTCCGGACCGTCCTCGCGTACGCTGACGCCGACGGGACGGAGACGTTTTCGGGCTCGGTCGCCGGCACGCTCGTCGCCCCCCGCGGCGAGGGCGGGTTCGGCTACGACCCCATCTTCGAGTACAACGGGCAGACGATGGCCGAGATGAGTACCGAGGAGAAAAACGCGATCTCCCATCGTGGGCGCGCGCTCGCGGCGTTCGCGGAGTGGTACGCCGACCGCGAGGCGTGATCGACTGCGGTCTCGGCCTGAGACGGGCTGCCGTCACTGGGTTCCGGCGCACCCGCCCTGCTCTGGGAGTGTACCGAAACTGACTGGCAGGTGCCCGTATGAAACCTATAAGCGTCAATCGGTGGTGGGACGAGACACGCCGACATGTACGATACGATCCTCGTTCCGACCGACGGCAGCGATGCGGCGAACCGGGCGACCGAACACGCGGTAAGTCTCGCTCGCACGTTCGATGCTGACCTGTACGGCCTCTACGTCGTGGACACGCAGCGATACGGCAAGCAAACGCTCGGGACCGACGACGTTCTCGAGGAACTCGAGAAACGGGGCCGTGAGGTACTTGCGGAACTCGAAGAGCGGGCCGACGCGGATCAGGTGCCGGTCACGACCGAGGTCGTCGACGGCCGCCCCTCGTCGGAGATCATGGCGTACGCAGACGAGGTCGACGCCGACCTGATCGTCCTCGGCAACCGCGGACTCGGTGGCATCGGGGGGACGATCGGGAGCAACGCCGAACGTGTCGTTCGGTACGGGGATCGCCCGGTCATTACGGCCTGACACTCAGGCGCGAAAACGTATCACACGACGGCGTGTGAGCTATTTCTCCCGGATTCGCGTGGACCGTACTGCGACGATGTACGATACGATCCTCGTTCCGACAGACGGCAGTGACCCGGCAAACCGCGCCGTCGAACACGCGCTGGCGCTGGCCGAACACTACGATTCGCACGTCGACATTCTCTATTGCGTCGAGACCTCCCGCTACGGCGAACCCGCACTCAGCAGCGCCGAAATCGTGCTCAACGACCTCGAGGAGCGCGGCCAGGCGCTGCTCGACGACCTCGCCGAGCGCGCCGACAACTACGGAACCGAAGTCTCCACGTGTCTCTGCCATGGCCGTCCCTGGGAGGAGATCCTCGCGCGGGCCGATACCGTCGACGCGGATCTCCTCGTGATCGGCTATCAGGGCCAGAGTCACTCTCGTGGCGGCAAGATTGGAAGCACTGCCGAACGCGTCGTCCGATCGGCTGACAGGCCGGTGTTGACTGCCTAAGTCTACTCGATTTAGATTTGTTGAAACGGCTCCCTTTATGTATAAAAAGAGACGAAACGTCCGGTCGATGAAGAATGCGAACTGGCCGTTACACCTCGCTCGTCGAGTGGTCATCTGCCTTGATCGAACTCAAGACAGACACCACACTCCCCAAGAATGCGAGAGCGACAACGAGTAATCCAACTATAGGATAGAGACTCGACATAAATCCAGATATTTCCAAGTAAATCCCATACAGAATGAGTGCTATCCCGAATAGGGAACCATCTCTTGACAAGGACATCTGTACGCCAGCATACATGTATGGTGGATATTCTTTATGAATCGCTGATACGATCGCGACCTGGCTGAACGACTGAGACTATGAAAAGCGACCAACTGCTGCGGATTTCAATAGCGCCCTCGCTTCGTGTCGTAGCAGTCGGCCAGCCCACTCGAGCCCTGATACGGTCTGCTGTCAGTCAGTTCCGGTGCAACCGAGACCCGTCCTGCGGTTGCACCGGGACACCGGTACAGCAGACCGTATGAGCGACGTTACTCCGATTCTGATTCCGAGTCAGGATAGAAATCCGGATGTGGCTCGAGGCCCGCAAGCCGTGGCGGCGACGTCTGGCGGACGATGTGGACGTCGTAGGTGTCGTCGGCGGCGACGTGGACGCCGACGCTCGCCAGCGGCGTCACGACGCGGCCGACGTTGTCGCTGCCGAGGAACACGACTGTCGGATCGTACTGTTGTGCCAGTCGCTCGATTCGACCAGCCAGTCGCTGTTCGGGTGGAAACTCGCGAATCCGGTCGTACTCGAACGTGGCGTCGGGTGCGATCGACTCGACCTGCTCGCGAAGGGTCGCGATGACTGCGTCGACGTCGAACGCCTCGTCGGGACCGATCCAGCCCTTCTCGCGTGCGTAGCCTTTCCGTTCTGGGACGACGCTGATGGCTGCGACCGGCTCCTCGAGGGCACGGCCGTACTCGACGGCCCGTGCAAGCGCTGTTTCGGCCAGTTCCGATCCATCGAACGGGACGACGAACGTCATACCGACAGCAATGGCGGGGACGATAGTAACGTTGTGGGCCAGTGCCCACTTCTCGAGGCCGGCCGGTTCCGAGCACGTCTTGAGAACAGTCACCAGCACTATCGGTGTACGCGTGGTGGTCGCCAGTTATGCGATCGATACGGCGGCTCGTGCTCGCGCTCGGCGGTCTGCTCGCCGCGTGGATCGGCTGGGGCGTCTACGTCAGCCGGACGACCGAACGCATCCCCTCGGAGACGTTGGCTCGATTCGACGGCGTCGAGATTCGGCAGTATCCGCGATCGGTGCTCGTCGAAACGACAGCGCCGAACAACCGAACGGCGTTCCGGCGGCTCTTTCGCTACATTTCGGGTGCGAACGCACGAGATGAAGACGTTGCGATGACCACACCGGTGGCAACCCAGCGCGAATCGATTTCGATGACTACGCCTGTCCGAACTGACGCCGACGACGGCCGCGTGACGATGGCGTTCTATCTCCCGGATACGTACACGCCCGAGACCGCCCCAGTACCGACCGACGCCGACGTTCGACTCGTCGTCGAACCGGAACGAACGGTTGCTGTCAGGCGGTTCTCGTGGTATGCGACGGCCGACCGCGTCGACCGCCAGCGGAACCGGTTACTCGAGACGCTCGAACGACGCGGGATCGAGACGCGTAGCCAGCCAGTGGTGCTCCAGTACAACGATCCGTGGACGCCGCCGTTTATGCGGACCAACGAAATCGAGGTTCGGATCGAGGAGTCCGGCAACTGGTCCCGTCCCGACTGATGGCGGGCTGTGCAGCGACAACGCCGACCGGATGACAGCGTTCGGTTCAGGCGTCCGGATCGTCCGCGCCGGTTTCCTCCGGTTCTGGTTGTGGCCCGCCGCCGGTCTGTGCTTCCTCGGCCTCACCCCAGCCACCGGCGTCGATCACTTCGAATAGCTTCCCCCAGTTCTCGTCGTGCTGGTCCTCGGGGAGCTGATTTCGGAGCTGCTCGAAATCGGACGGTGCCACCAGGGTCTCGACGAGATCGATGATAACGCGGGCGTGATAGGCCGCGGTCGACGGATCGGTCTCCTCGATCTCGCTGACTCGCGAGACGAACTCGCTCCAGTCGAATCGCTGGCCGTGGTCGGCGACGGCACCGGTCATGTACCAGCGGATCTCCATCGGGAGCGACGCGGCGAGATCCTCGGCTGCACCCGCCGGAATGCGCTGTCCGAGCGTCATGAGCGTCGCCCGGATCGCCCGCACGGTCTCGCCAGTGCCTGGGAGTTCGAGTCGGTGCTGGATCTGGCCGGTAAACTCGTCGAAGTTCATCCTCGTTCCCATCCGACCACGATCACGGCCATAAACCCCTGTTCACAGGCAGTGACCTGATTCAGAGAGCGCCAAATTTGCCGATTCATACCGCCGGGTGGCAGTCCCACGTCATGACGAAATCCACGCCTTCTTTCGCTTCGATTGAGTACGGTCTCCCACGATGGACCGTGAGTCAACAAAAGACGTCGATCCGACCGACGCCGAACACCGCGAGATCGGACGCGGGTTGCTGGAGGAGGAGATGGGGCCAAGCTCGAGTCTGGCCCACCTCTACCGGGGCGAAATCCACCGGATGAAGTTCTGGCGTGAGCGACTCGATCAGACGACCTACTGGGCGATCGTCATCATGAGCGCCATCCTGACGTGGACGTTCTCGAGCCGGAACAACCCTCACTACATCCTCCTGCTGGGGACGGCGGCGCTGACCGCGTTCCTGGTGATCGAGGCGCGTCGCTTCCGCGGCTACGACATCTGGCGTGGACGCGTCCGGGCGCTCCAGAAGAACGTCTTCGCGTACGGCCTCGACCCCTCGGCCGGCCTCGAGGACCCCAACTGGCGCGAGAAGCTGAGCCGGGACTACCGACAGCCAGTGATCAAGATCTCCTTCGAGGAAGCGATCGCGCATCGATTGCGCCGGATTTATCTGGTGTTGTTTTCGATCACGCTGAGTGCGTGGGTCATCCGCATCGCGGCCTTTTCCACCCGGCCGTGGCCTGAAAGCGCCGCCGTCGGCAGCATTCCTGGGCTGGCGGTCACTGTGACGGTCGTTGCGTTCTATCTGCTCTCGGTGTTCATCGCGATGCGAAACCGGACGTGGCAAAGTGAGGACGAACTCCGCACGGAGGCGGTCGGGCAGGACCGGTAACGCGAGCACGTACCGACGGCTGACCATATACTGAAGGAGCCGTCCCTCGAAGGACGAACCAATGTACGACCGCATTCTGATCCCCGTCGACGGCAGCGACGAGGCCACACGGGCTGCACGCCGCGGCCTCGATCTCGCCCGGCGGTTCGACGCGGCCGTCGACGTCCTCCACGTCATCGACCGGCGCTCGAGTACCCGGACGAGCGACGAGCAGGCACAACTCCGGGAGCGCGGCGAAGAAATCGTCGCTGAAATCGAGCGGCTTGCAGCCGACCACGACCAGTCGGTGACGACGACGGTAACCGACGGCTCGCCCGCGGCACGGATCGCCAGGCTCGCGGCCGATTACGAGACGGGACTGATCGTCATTGGGCGACAGGGGATCACGGGACTGGGAAAACGGCTTCTCGGCGGCGTCACTGAGGGGGTCCTCCATCGGAGCGACGTACCCGTCCTCGTCGTGCCGAAAGGCGACCGGTCGACCGGCGACTCGTTCGATTACGACCGACTGCTCGTGCCGACCGACGGGAGCGACAACGCCACCCGTGCTGCCCCCCACGCCAGTGCCGTCGCACGGCAGTGCGGGGTGACCGCGCACGTCCTGAGCGTCATCGATCTGCAGGCCGCCGGCGGGGCGTTCAGCGCGGGCGGCCTCGAGGGATCGCTCGTCGACCGCCTCGAGGACGAAGGCGAGGCGATCGTCGACGAACTCGCGGGCGAAATCGACGCGGCGGGCGACGTCGATGTCGAGACTGCCGTCACCAAAACGTCGCTCGACGGCGTTGCGGCCGAAATCCGTGAGTACATCGGGAGCCACGACATCGATCTCGTCGTCATGGGCTCGCACGGCCGGTCGAACCTCCGGCGACAACTGCTCGGGAGCGTCTCCGGGGCCGTGCTCCGGTCGGTCGACGTGCCGATGCTGATCGTGACGCGCTCTTGAGACGTCCGCTTACGAGTCGTCCGTCGGACTTTCGTCGCGAACGACCGTTACCGTCCCGGGGGCACGGCGAACGACCCGTTCGGCGACGCTGCCAAGCAGGAACCGCGAGAGCCCACGTCGTCCGTGGCTCCCGAGGACGATCTGATCGATGTCGTGGTCTTCCGCATACGAGACGATCGTATCGGAGACGATCCCGACCTCGGTCACCGTCGTGATCTCGGTGTCGTACTCGCTGGCGATCTCCTCGGCGTTCTCGAGGACGGCTTCGGCAGCGTCCTTCGATCGCTCGAAGGCGTCGTCCGCGTAAAAGACCCCATCGACGCCGGCAGAGCCGGCCCACTCCCGTGGATCGTTGACGTGGAGAACGTGGATCTCCGCATCATCGGCATTCGAGAGCGCGTGCTGTAGTGCAGCGGTCGCTTGTGGTGATTCGTCGAACGCAACCAGAACTGTCGTTGTCATACGTGATCCGTCGGCCGCCAGCGGCAAATCGCTTGAGGATTCCGCCCCATGATGGGAAGGCGACGGCACCGTGCCGGGATGTCCTCCCTGTCCTCACCTCGCCAGTTTCGTCTCATACGGACTCCTGTCAGTCAGTGCCGGCCGGCCGCGACCGTCCTGCGGGCCCACCGGGACATCGGGACAGCAGCCCGTATCAGTCGTCTTCGGCTGACGCGTCCGCAACGGTCGCCCCCTCTGACTCAGTCGTCTCGCCGTCGACGGCCCGACCCGTGCTGTCGACGCTGACGCCCTCCCAGTCGTGATCTGCGTGATAGCCCTCGCGTGCTTTCGCGCTCGGGGCAACACGGATGAACTCCGCGTTCTCGCGGGCCGCAGGGATCGTCACCCCGCCACAGTAGGAAAGCCCCGACTGAATGCCGGCACAAAACTCCGTGACGACGTCCTCGAGCGGTCCCTTGTACGGTGTCAGTGCTTCGACGCCCTCGTCGGCGCGCACGTCGACATCTTTGTCGTCGCGCTTTTCGGCGGCGATCGTCGTCGCCATCCCCCGCGAGCGCTTGTATCGCGTCCCGTCGACTTCGACGACTGCGCCGGGCGATTCCTCGGTGCCGGCGAGGAGACTTCCGACCATCACGGTGTCGGCTCCCGCCATCAGCGCCTTCACCGCATCGCCGGAGGTACGGATCCCGCCGTCGGCACAGATCGTCACACCGAGATCTTCGGCGGCGTCTGCACAGTCGTCGACGGCAGTCAGCTGTGGGACGCCCGCACCGGCAACCTTCCGGGTGGTACAGTGCGAGCCCGGCCCGATGCCGACTTTCACGCAGTCGGCTCCCGCCGCCGCGAGGTCTTCGACACCCGCCGGTGTCGCGACGTTACCGGCGACGAGATCGGTCTCCGGAAACGCCGATCGAAGCCGTTCGACGGCTTCGAGCGCACCCTCGAGGTGGCCGTGGGCGACGTCGACCACGAGCGCGTCGACGCCGGCTGCGACCAGCGAATCGGCACGAGAAACGTAGTCCTCGTTGATACCGACGGCTGCGGCGACTCGTTCGCCGGTGTCGACCACCTGCTCGACCTGCCTGGCCTGTTCGTCCGGTGTGAAAAAGCGATGGAGGACGCCGAGCCCGCCGGCACGCGAGAGTTCGGCGGCTAGCTCGGCCTCCGTGACGGTGTCCATCGCAGCAGCGACCAGCGGAGTCTCGAGTTCGATACCTGGCGTAAACGACGTCGAGAGATCCACGTCGCGTCGACTTTCGACTGGCGAGCGCTTCGGGACGAGAAGCACGTCACCGTAGCTCAACCCGGTGCGAAGATCGTTCATGACCCCCTCTCGTTTAGGGGTCGCGCCGGATAAGGGTCTCGCCGGTTTCTCAGGGCGTGCGACCGCCGCTTTCCGTCCAAAACTGCGATTACGCTCGTGGATCCCGATCGGGGCCCGGATACGCGCCGCCTTCGACGACGTCGTAGAGACTTTCGGGATCGAAGAGCTGCGCGAACGCGTCCGGCGGTCGAACGCTGACGGAGACGCGAGGCTGGAGCGTCAGGCCGGCTTTCGCCGAGCGAAGCCGCTCGTCGTACGAGAGGAGATGCGCCGCGTTACCTCGATAGGCAGACGCCAGCGCAGGGTGATCGCCCTCGGGCTGGTCGACCGCGACGCGTTCGGCCTCGAGTCGCGCTCGGTGATCGGCTGCGAGGTCGGCGTCGGCAAGCCGCGTGACGAGGCGTTCGGTCTGGTCGAGCAGCGGATCGCTCGCGACCAACTCGACCCACGAATGGCGACGGACGTGATCCAGCGCCTCGCGGGCGGCACCACCGACGAGCAGATCCGCCGCCAGCACGTCGGCGTCCGCGACGACGCGGGCCGGGTTCGGCTGCTCAGCCATCCTCGTCCTCTCGCAGCGTCTCGAGTTCACCTCGCACGGCCTCGAGGTCACCGTCGTACTCCGCCCCGCGATCGAACAGCTCGGCCCAACTCGGTGGCATCGGTGGCGATTGGGGCTGCGGGCTCAAAGATCGTCCGGCTTCACTCGCGTTGTCGCGAGAGCACCCAGAACACGACCGTTCCGAGGGCGAACGCAACGCCGACGTTGATGGCCAGCCCAACGACGCCGACCCCCGCGACGACTGCGAGCGAACGGGCGTCGGCAACGGGCTCGAACGCCGCGCGAGCGAGCTCGAGGGCCACGACGACGAGCAACACGCCAAGGATCGCCATCGGGAACGCGGCGAGGACGGCCCCGGCGGCGACGAGCGCGAGCGCGAGATAGCCGACCCCCAGCAGGACGTTCGCGCCGCCGGTTCGCGCGCCGAAGGCGTACTTGCCGGCGAGGCCGCCGCTGCCGTGACACATCGGGACGCCACCGAACGGGACCGCCGCAAGGCAGGTAATACCCATACTCGTCGAGAGCGTATCCGCCGAAATCTCCCGGTCGTAGAGATCGCCACAGAGCAGGGCCGTTGCGATCGCGGCGTTGCCGATCGTCATGCCGAGTTGTGCGACGGTTCCCTCGAGTGCGGCCGCACTGATCGACGGCGGGCCAGCGGGAAAGACGGCGAGCGTCGGCACTGTCGGCGTCGGAGCGCCGGCGGTCGCGACGGCAACGACGCCACCGAGTCCGAGGACGACCAGCACGCTCGCTCCACGGTAGCCCACGAGTGCGAGGAGGCCGACGACGGCCAACCCGGCGACCGCAACAGGGGGGTTATCCAGCGAGAGGTCGATAGCCGCCTCAAGCAAGAGCAGGGCCACGGCGAGTTGGACACCGCGGATGACC
Source organism: Natrinema limicola JCM 13563 (assembly GCF_000337475.1). GTDB lineage: Archaea > Halobacteriota > Halobacteria > Halobacteriales > Natrialbaceae > Natrinema > Natrinema limicola. Next base: position 22,950 of record NZ_AOIT01000029.1, read on the forward strand.
GGCTCGCCGACGACCCGCTGGAGCCGGCCGACAAGCCCGAGTTGTCCCACCGTGAGCAAGACGCCGCCAGCGAGCAATCCGGCGGCGGCGAGTTCGGCGTCGGGTAGCGTCCCGACGATCGCTAGCCCGATCAGTGCTTTCATCGGCTCGACAGAAAGCGGCAGGCCGTAGTAGACACCCCAGACGATCTGGAAGACGCCGAAACCGACCAGCACGTGGGGAAGCGAGACAGTGGTCGTCGCTCCCAGTGCAACCAACAGCGGCAGCACCGTAACCGAATCACCTAGCGCACCCGTGAGTTCGTTCGTTGTAAACTCGAGATCGGTATCGGCCGGTAATTCGACGGCATATGCCATCAGTCACCGATATGCACGGGCCGAACTTGACTATTGGCAGTAACGAGACTTGGTTTCGTTCTATGGTTTCTGTCACCAGATCTGATTACGGCCGCTCGGTTCGGGCGTGATGGACACGGATGTCGAAACCCGGCGTGTTCTGGACAAGAACCACTTCCGTACCGATGGCTACCCGAGATCGACGGTCGCAAAAACGGAAAGCACTCGAACTCGAGTCGCGATCAGTCCTTAGTCTTCGAGGACGATCTCGATCGAGACGTCGTTTGGCACCTGAATGCGCATGAGCTGGCGGAGTGCGCGTTCGTCGGCGTCCAGATCGATCAGGCGCTTGTGGACGCGCATCTCCCAGTGCTCCCACGTCGCAGTGCCTTCGCCATCAGGCGACTTCCGGGTCGGCACCTCGAGCGTTTTCGTCGGCAGCGGGATGGGTCCGCTCAGGTTGACGCCGGTGTTGTTCGCGATCTCGCGGACATCGTCGCAGATGTCGTCTAAGTCGTCGGGACTCGTGCCCGCGAGTCGAACGCGTGCCTGCTGCATTTATTTCTCGTTGACGTCGAGGACCTTGCCGGCCGCGATGGTCTGACCCATGTCGCGGATGGCGAAGCTCCCGAGTTCTGGGATCTCGCTGGATGGCTCGATGCTGAGGGGCTTTTGCGGTCGGATGGTGACCACAGCAGCGTCACCCGCCTGGATGAAGTCGGGGTTCTCCTCGGCGACCTCGCCGCTCGAGGGGTCCATTTTCTTGTCGATGGACTCGATCGTACACGCAACCTGTGCGGTGTGGGCGTGGAAGACCGGCGTGTAGCCGGCGGTGATGACCGAGGGGTGCTGCATGACGACGACCTGTGCCTGGAACGTCTCGGCGACGCTTGGCGGCTCGTCTGCAGGACCACAGACGTCACCACGGCGGATGTCGTCCTTGCCGATGCCGCGGACGTTGAATCCGACGTTGTCACCGGGTTCGGCCTTGGGCACCTCTTCGTGGTGCATCTCGATCGTCTTCACTTCGCCGCCCACGTCAGAGGGCTGGAAGGAGACGTTGTCGCCGACGTTCATGACACCAGTCTCGATACGTCCGACGGGGACGGTACCGATACCGGAGATCGTGTAAACGTCCTGGATGGGGAGTCGGAGCGGCGCGTCCGTCGGTGGCTCCGGCTCTGGCAGGTCGTTGAGTGCCTCGAGGAGGATTTCGCCGTCGTACCACGGCGTGTTGTCGGACTCCTCGGCGATGTTGTCGCCCTCGAACGCCGAGATCGGGATGAACGAGGCGTCGTCCGTGTTGAACTGGACCTGCTTGAGGAGCTGGTTGACTTCCTCGACGACCTCGTCGTAGGTCGACTCCTTGTAGTCGACGACGTCCATCTTGTTGATGCCGATGATGAGCTCGTCGATACCGAGGGTACGAGCCAGGAAGACGTGCTCCTGGGTCTGGGGCGCGACACCGTCGTCAGCGGCGACGACGAGGACGGCGTTGTCCGCCTGGGATGCGCCCGTGATCATGTTCTTCACGAAGTCGCGGTGGCCGGGACAGTCGACGATGGTGAAGTCGTAGGCGTCCGTCGAGAACTCCTGGTGTGCGATGTCGATGGTGACACCACGCTCTCGCTCTTCAGCGAGGTTGTCCATGACGTAGGCGAACTCGAAGCCACCTTTGCCCTTCTCTTCTGCTTCTTCGCGGTGCTGTTCGATGACGTGCTCTGGTACGCTCCCCGTCTCGTAGAGGAGTCGTCCCACGAGCGTACTCTTCCCGTGGTCAACGTGGCCGATGATAGCCAGATTCTGGTGTTGTTCGCTCATTGTTGTAGCTCACGCGCAGAGGCGCTTATATCGGTCTCTTTCGCCCGTTGCGGTTAAAACCATTTCGAAAGCGTATTCAGCCGATCCCGACGCCGTCTTGCGGTTTGGCTAGCATTCACACGCCACTGAACGTTCGATTGCCGACGACAGCGGGTCGCTATCGTAACGACTGATGCGGGCTGTTGTCCCGATGTCCCGGTGGGCCCGCAGTGCGGGTCGCGGCCGGCCGGCACTGACTGACAGGAGTCCGTATGAAACGCGTGACATACCGACACAGGGCTGTGGTACGATCGGTACAACTCGTCTCGTCCGACTGGTAACAACCGGTAGTGAAGCCAGGGTGCCACCAGCAGAAAAGGAACGTCGTAATCGCGTTACAGCGGTGGGAGTCGACCGACGTCGGAGAGCACCGCCGTCGCCGTCTCCGGGCCGCCAGCTCCGCGACCGCTCGTGTGGAGCGAGCCGGCGTGTCGCGTCTCGATCTGGACGATGTTTCGCGTTCCCGTCACTGCGAGCGCACTGTTTTCGGGGACGAGCCGCGGACCGACGCGGACGCCGTCGCGGGTCGCCTCGCCGATAAGCCGGATCGTGCGGCCGTCCTCGGCGGCGAGATCGAGCGCGCTGCCCGGAATGTTCTGAATACCTTCGACCGTCGCGTCCTCGAGCGCGAACCCGCCGTCAGACAGCACGTTCGCGAGGATGACGAACTTCAGGGCGGCGTCGGTGCCGTCGACGTCGAAGGTGGGGTCGGCCTCGGCGACGCCGAGATCCTGGGCTTCGGCGAGGACGTGCTCGTAGTCGAGTCCCTCGGCGGCCATCCGCGTGAGGATGAAGTTCGCGGTGCCGTTCAAGACGCCTCGGACCGCGGTGACGGCTTCTGGCGTACTGTCTTCGATCGTCGAGAGGATTGGAATCGCACCGCCGACGGTCGCCTCGAAGCGAATCGAACCTGCGCTCTCGGCCTCGAGCGCGCGTAACTCTTCGTAGCGTTCGGCGACCGGGCCCTTGTTCGCCAGCACGGCGTGGCGGTCGGCCTCGAGCGCGCGCTGGACGTGGGAGAAGCCGGGTTCGGCGTCGCCGAGCGTCGTCGGAGTCGCCTCGACTAACACGTCGTAGTCGGTGTCGAAGACGTCCTCGGGATCGGCAGTGCCGACGGCTTCGCCGCCGACCTTGCGCTCGAGGACAGATTCGACGGCGATGCCATCCGGATCGACCGCGGCGTGACTCGAGTCGGCGAGCGCGACGACGTCGTGGCCGTATTCGCCGGCGAGGTCGGCGACCGAGCGGCCGACGTCACCGGCACCGAGAATGGCGAGTTTCATGCGGCATCACCTGCGAGCAGTGGTTCGACGACAGTCAGATCCTTGTCCGTCCCGATCGTGCGGATGGTCTCCAGTGCCTCCGTGGAGCGCCCGGAGTTGATCGCGAGTCGCGCGCGGGCGCTCGCGACGCCGTCGGTGCCCTCGGGCGACGTCAGTGAGAGATCTTGCACGATGGCGTCGGCCTCGTCTTCGATTCGCGAGAGGGTATTCGAGAGGTCGGTCTCGACTAAGTGGCCGATTAGTACGACACTGATCTCCTCGCCGTAGTGTTCTTCGCCGGCCTGAATGACGTTGATACCGGCGTCACGAAGCGCCTCGACGATGCCGTCGAACCGGTCGGGGGGACACTCCATGTCGACCTCGACGGGGATGTGGCCGCGAGGCGTGATGTTGCCGCGTTCGTGGTGGATACTCAGCAGATTGCCGCCGTTGTCGGCGATTGGTGCGAGTGCGCTCAGTAACTCGCCGGGTTCGTCGACGAGCTCGAGCCGGACGGTATAGGCGCGGACGCCACCGTCGGTCTCGGCGTCGGGGTCGTCCTCGTCGCTGGACGCGGGTACGTTACCCATCGTCGTCACCTCCTGCCTGCGGACGGTTACTCATCATGGTGTACGAGTCCGTAACGGGCGCATAAAAGGATATAGGACTTCCCAACGCTCACCGACTGTCAACGAGGGACATGGCCTGCTCCCGCGCTCGGACGATTGCTGTCACGAGTTTCCGGAACACCGGAACCCACTGACAGCAGACCGTCTCAGTCTGCGGCGTGGACCGATTCGGCAGGTTCGTCTTCGCGGATACTCTGGATACTTGCCCAGATGACCGCGGCGCTGACCAGCAGAGCCGAGCCGAAGATGAGCACCTGACTCAACTGGTTGAAAATCCCCATGTCGTAGGCGTTTCCGAGGTTCCGGCTGGCCACCGCGGCCGATCCCGCGAGCAGCATCGCGGCGAAGTACTCGGTGATGTCGTCTTCGTCGACCAGCGCCGTTGCGCCAGCACCGATGCGAGCGCCCATCGCACTCCCCGCGAGCAGCGGCAGGACGATCGTCAGGTCAAGCGCACCGGACTGGGCGTAGGTGAACGCGCCGAACGCACCGGAGGCCGTGATCTGGAACACGTCGGTCCCGACCGCGACCGCAGCGGGAACGCCCAGCCCGTACATCATCGCGGGCATCAGCAGGAAGCCGCCGCCGACGCCGAGGAAGCCCGAAAGGATGCCGATGGCAAACGCCATCGCGAGCGTCACCCACAGCGACACTTTGGTTCCGCCTTTGATCGAGATCATCGGCGGAATCTTGATCGACTGGAATTTCTCGGCGAGGGCGGACCCCTCGTCGTCGTCCGCGCTCTCCGTGCGGGCGTCTCGCAACATGAGCAGCCCGACGATCGCCAGCAAGCCGATATACGAAACACTCACCACGAGGTCAGCGAAGCCGAGTGCTTTCAGGTAGTAGACGACCCCCTTTCCGACTTCGATGCCGGCGGTCATCCCCACGATGAACATCAGGCCGAGTTTGTAGTCGACCTGTCCGTGGTCGCGGTGGCGAAGCGCCGCGATCACCGAGGTCCCGAAGACGAACGCGAGGCCGCTCCCGACTGCAGTCGTCGAATCGTACCCCATCACAAGCAGTGCGGGCGTGACGAGGAACGATCCGCCCATCCCGAAGAACCCGAACAGAGTCCCGATGAGCAGCCCGAAACTGACGAACAGGCCGAGTTGCCCTGCTGCGATCCCGAACAACTCCATTGCCATGATTAGTTCCCCCCGAGAGCGCTTTTGAGCGGCTCACTTAGCGCCGTCGTGAGCGCACCATACACGACGTACAGCACCATCGCTTCGACGAGGACGGCACCGACGCCTGTGACGGCCTGTCCAGTCGCGCCCATCGATTCGAGCCCGATCATTGTTCGATCACTCTGCTATCGCATTCGCGTGTCGGTTGCATCGATAGCGACGTCTCATCCGATCCTGGTTTAATAGCCTTGTGGAGATCGTGCAAGATAGAATACGCATGGGTTCATTATCACGTCGTATGGGATTTTCATAACTTATCGTCGCTGAGGCTCGCGCCCGGCCTGGTGATATTTGCCTCTATCTATGACAAAACTCGCTCGCGCGCAGCCCATGTACCTCCACGAATCCAGCCGTATACGGCTGGAACTCTCGATTGTCGCTTCTACGGACTACTGACAGTTGTTTCCGGCGCAGCCTCGATCCGCCACGATCGATCCCAGGACGCAGTGACAGCAGTCACATCACGGGTGTCATACGGTCTGCGGTACCGATGTCCCGGCGTATCCGCAGGACGGGTCACGGAGACGCCAGAACTGACTTCCAGTAGTCCGTATCAGGCCTCGCCACCGGGGATAACTCGTCCTCTTCGAGGGGCCACCACCCGCTCGAGCTTCCCGGTCAACGATCACCGGCGTCGAAAAGTGCGCGCTTAGAGATGATCCTTTCCTGGGTTCGATGACCCCCAGTCGCCGCGGCCGCCTTCGGTTCGGTCGATCCCCATGATCGACTCGGGCTGGTCGGGGCCACCGAGGCTGTCGCGGGCGTCGGGGACTCGAACCGTTATCTCGTCGATCTCGGGCCAGGTGAGCAGTTCGGCCTCGATGTTGCCCGTCGTCACGTTGCTGACCGAACAGCCCTTACAGCCGCCACCGAGTTCGATGATTACCTCGCCGGTCTCCGGATCGGCTGCGCGCACCGCGCTGGTCCCGCCATGCATCTGAATGATCGGCATTTCGCGTGTCAGCCATTTCTCGACACGCTCTCGCAGCGACGGCTCGGTCTCTGAGTCACTCATAAATCAGGCTAAGTGCTCGAACGGGGAATAAGTTCGGTCACGCTGCCGAAATCAGTCGAATTAATCCTGAACGTTTCTGCGGTGTCGGCGCAGCCACTCGAGTGCAACGCTGCCACCGACGAGCCCGGCAACGCCGGTGAAACCCGGGCTCGAATCAGTGGCATCAGATTCGTTCCGACTCGTTTCGTTCGCGTCGTTGTCCCCGAGCCACTTGGCGGGTGGTTGCAGTGACGGCGGATCGGCCTGCGTACCGGCCTCGGCCGGGAAGGTGTAGAGTGCACCCTCGAGCGACGTGTTCGGAATCGCCGCCGTGCTCGAGGCGATGAACGTTTCGCCCGGGTCGACAACCCGTGCGGTCCAGAACCCCGTTTCGGCCGGGTTGCGCCACCAGGCGAGCCGCTCGGGAGAAGTGGGATCGGACACGTCGTGGATCTGCACACCGGCACGGTACCACGCCGAGTAGAGTCGGCCGCCGCGTAGCTCGAAGTTGTGCGAGGTCGTCCAGGTCCCGCCGCGATAGGATTCGTCGGCCGTCCGCGGGGCGTCGATCGATCCTCGGTGGACCGGCTCGGTCGGATCGCTTACGTCGTAGAGGTCAATCCCGCCTGGATGGTCGGGGTCGGCCCCGCCAGTCGCCCACGCCTCCCGGCCGACCGCCAACAGGTCGCCATCGTCGTCGACCGCCGCGTAGTGATCGTTCCCGGGCAACCCGTAGACGCCATCTCGAAAGTCGTCGATCTCGCGTTGGGCCTCGAGTGTCGTGTCTGCGACGTGGGAGATGACCGAGGGATCGGCCGACTCGCTGACGTCGAGTATGTAGGTTCCGGCGTTCCAGCAGGGGAGGTAGGCCGTCCCATCGTGGACGTAGACGTCGTGGAGATAGCGCCCGAGCCAGTGGACATCACGCCAGCCAGGCTCGTGGTCCAGCAGCGACCAGTCTCCGATCCGTGTGATCTCGTCGCCGCCGACATCGACGATCACGAGCCGGTTTTCATTGCGCATGTTCTCGACGAGAAAGAGGTGGTCGTCCTCGAGATAGCAGTTGTGGATATGGAACCCGGTTTCGTAGACACCGGTCGGGTTCGGCTCGGCGGGGTTGCTCACGTCGTACCGTCGGAAGCCCAGAAACAGATCGCTTGTGCCGGCAGTTTCGGCTGGGCCGGCGACGATCAGCCGGTCGTCGTCGATGGTCAGATCGAGGATCTGCGTCAGTGGCGCGCCGTCGATCTCGATGTTGCGTTCCTCGGTGAGGACCGTCGGCTCGGCGGGATCGCTCACGTCGACGACCGCGAACCCGGTGGTCGCGGCGACGTACGCGAGCTTGTTGTCGCCGACGACGGCTTCGGCAGCGCCGGTGATAGGGACCTGTCCGAGCGGCTCGTATGGTTCCTGTTGCTTGGATCTCGCGGCAGCCGATCGGGATGTCACGGCCGTAGACGGCAGGGACAGGCCGAGCCCGGCGACACCGCCCGTCGTGAGGAACGCTCTCCGCTTCATAGGTAGAAAAGCGGAGACAGATACATAGAAGATGGTGTACTCGGCGGCGAACACCGCGACCGAGCCGTGCGATCGAGTCAGCCGCGGAGCCGACGCCGATCCCCGGTTCCCTCGGTCAGGGCGCTGGCGAGTGCCCCTTCGACGACGACGTCGTCGCCGAGTTCGGTGACGTGAATCTCCGGCATGTTCGTCATCACCATCTCCGAGACGCGCTCGCGGATGGGATCGACGACCAGTTCCTCGTTGTGCAACGCGACTGCGCCGCCAAAGGAGACGACGATCGGCGCGAACGCATGGATCACGTTCGTGACGCCGATCGCGTTCCAGTGGGCGAGCTGGTCGATGACGTAGTCGGCCAGTTCGTCCTCGCCGGCGAGATCGAACACGTCTTTTGCGGTGAACTCCGGCCCCTCGAGCGGGAGGTCGGTCGCAATCGTCGGGTCGTCGTCGGCGAGCAGCCGGGCGAAATCGGGGATCGCATTGCCCGAACAGTAGGCCTCCCAGTGACCGTCGTGGCCGCAGCCACAGGTCAGCCGACCGTGGGGGTCGACGACGTAGTGGCCGACTTCGCCGGCGTTGCCGTCCCAGCCGCTGACGATGCGACCGTCCGAGCAGACGCCGGCACCGATCCCCGAGGAGATGGTGATATAGACCATGTCGTCGGGGTTGCTGGCGGCGTGAAACCGCTCGCCGATGACGCCCGCGGTCGTGTCGTTGTGGAGGTAGACGTCATCGCTGTCGATCAGCTTCGAGATCGGGCCGGTCAGCGGGATGCGGTCGATCGAGTCGGGCAGGTTCGCGGGATCGATTACTGCCCCTTCAGCGAGGTCGAACGGTCCGATCGAGCCGATCCCAGCGGCAGTGATCCAGTTGGGATCGATCCCGGCCTCGCTACAGGCACCGCGAAGCGTTCGCAGGACGCCTTCCGTTACGTCGATACCCGTCGGCCCACGCGGCGTCGATCGGCGGCTCACACCGATCCTCGTCCCGTCCGCCTCGGCGACGACGGCCCGGACGTTGGTCGCGCCGAGATCGACGCCCGCATAGTAGACCATGCTACTCTAGAGACGACCGCGACCGTACTTAACTACCCAGATTGTACTCGACGACGAGTATCGATTTCGATACGTTCGAGGCAGACAGTGCATCCTCTCGTCGTCTCGGGTGGCCGGCGACATATGTATGTCACCATGTGGCATATATGCTGTATGGCCACCGACGACTCACGCACCGAGACGGACGTCGAGTCAGACCCGGCGACCGCGCTCTCCGAGACGGAACTCGAGGCCCTCCACGAGGTCGAATTGGGTCTCGAGTGGGCCCAGCGCGCCCAGGGCTGTCTGCTCGAGTTTCACCACGCGACGGGACACGGTATGGATCACCTCTGTCGGGCTGAAGCGCGGCTCAGAGCGGCCGGCCACGACGACCTTGCCGACGTGATTCGCGACGACCTCCTTCCCCACGGCGTCGTCGACGACGACCGCTGGTCCTACGACGTCCTCGAGCACTTCCAAGAGAGTCTGCTGGCCGAAACGCGAGCACTCGAGCAGCGGGTTCGACGGGAGTTGGCCGACGGGAAGCGCCACGTCCGCGAGCACAGACAGGAACGGGAGTGGAAACGACAGGCAGAGAGCGACCACTGATACGGGCTGCTGTCCCGATGTCCCGGTGGGCCCGCAGGACGGTCGCGGCCGGCCGGCACTGACTGACAGGAGTCCGTATGAGTCGAAGTCGAGCATCAGCGCGGGCTGTCACCGACATCGTCGTCAACGGAGCCAGGACCGGCGTCTGCTGGTGTACTGAGAGGGCAAAAAGCGGGATCGATCCGTCCGACAGCGTCAGGTCCGCCGCGTTACTCCATGACGTCGAGGTCGCGGAAGTAGGTGACCGGACAGGGAGCCGAGAGGATGATTTCCTGTGACACAGAGCCGAGAACGGCCTTTTCGGCCGGAGAGCGGCGGCGGCCGCCGACGACCATCCGATCGGCGTCGACGTCGACTGCCATATCGACGACTTTGGAGCTGACTTCGCCGAGTGCGCCTTTGATCTCGTAGTCGACACCTGCCTCCTCGAAGCGCTCGGCGAGTTCCGGCACCGGCGCGCGCTCGGCGGCGACCTCGTCGGGATCGATATCGTCGGCGCGGGCATCGAAGCCGATATCCTCGTGGATGTCCTCGTACTCGTCTTCGGTGAACGCGTGTCCGATCACGACTTTCGCGTCGAGTGGCTCGGCGATCTCGAGGACGGTCTCGGCGAGTTCCGGCGCGCGTACTGTGTCCATCGGTCCGACTGCAAGGAGTACCGTATCGATTGCCATGTCCCCACAGTGGTTGGGCCACCTGCATAAGTATTCTCGTCGATGGAGAGATCCAGAACCGACCACGACCGTTTTAGTGGGGCCAGTACTGGGGATGTACCATCACTATCCTGAGACGGGTCTGATAGCTAGTGGCCGGGAGTCGAGTCATCACTGCGGACGAAGGTGACGGGACACGGTGCCGACAGGAGCACTTGCTGTGCCGTCGAGCCGAAGACGGCTTTCCCGGTCGGTGATCGTCGCCGCCCGCCGACGACGACGCGGTCGGCATCGGTACTCGCCGCGAGGTCGACGATCGACTGGCCGTGATCCCCGACGGCTCCACGGATCTCGTAGTCGATGTCGTGCTCGTCGAAGACGGTTTGTAACTCGCGGATCGTCGAGTGGCGTGCTGCGACCACGTCTGGATCGATCTCCTCGAGGGTGCGATCGAACTCGAGACGCTCGAGGACTTCGTCGTACTCGCTGCTAGTAAAGACGTGGACGAGGACGACGGTGGCGTCGGCGGGCTGTGCGACCGTGAGGACCGCCTCGGCCAGTCGCTCGCTGCGGTCTTCGTCGCCGGGACCGACCGCGAGTAACACCGTGTCTACCATGGGTAGTGAATCGATCCACAGCATCGTAAAGCCGCGGCAGGATGGCGACGGGATCGATGTCGACGGAACCCCGGACAGCCGACACTCCCACGCCGTCACCGTTTTCCACGCTCTTGCCGAGTATCGACGCATGGACGGACCTGATCTCGACGGGAAGACGGTACTCGTGACCGGCAGTGCACGGGGCGTCGGACGCGAACTGCTGCTGGCGACGGCCGACTGCGGCGCGGCGACGGCGGTCCACTATCACACCAGCGCCGACGCGGCCCGCGAGGTGGCCGACCAGGCCCGCGAGCGTGGCGCACCAGCGGCGATGACGGTCCAAGCCGATGTTACCGATCCCGACAGCGTCGACGGCCTCTTCGGGGCCGTGGAGGCCGACCTCGGTGATGTCGACGTGCTGGTCAACAACGTCGGCGACTTCGCGCCTGCCCGCTGGGACGACCTCGCGGTCGAGGAGTGGACCCGCGTCCTCGAGACGAACCTCACCGGAACCTATCTCTGCTCGAAGCGAGCCCTACCCGGGATGCGAGCGCGCGAGTCCGGTCGGATCGTGAACATCGGCTACGCCTCGAGCGAACAGGGACTCGTCAGTCCGAAGAACTTCCCCTACTTCGTCGCGAAGAAAGGCGTGTTGATGTTCACGCGGATGCTCGCGGCGGACACCCAGGACGACGGAATCACGGTCAACGCCATCTCGCCGTACGTCGTCGAGAACTCAGACGAGTTCCCTGACGAGTTACCACGCGATCGGCCCGCGAGCTTCGAGGACCTGATCGCGCCGCTGTATTTTTTCCTCGACCCCGACAGTGACTACATCAGTGGGGAAAACATCGAAGTGGACGGCGGCTGGCTGCCCGAGCAGGTATAGGTTCTGAGCGACGGCTGGCGGTTATCGACGTTTGGCTACAGCGTTTTGCGCCACCCGTCCCTAGCAGTACCATGACACTCCCGATCGCGATGGGCTGGCGACACCTGCTCTTTGCCAACTGGCCGGTCGATCCTGCCGTTGTTGCGGCTCAGCTTCCGGACGACCTCACCGTCGAGACCTACGACGGCCGGGCGTGGCTGTCTGTCGTGCCGTATCTGAACGTCGACGTTCGCCCGCGCGGGCTTCCCGCGGCGGCGGGCGTCGATCTTCCCGAACTCAATCTCCGGACCTACGTCAGTCGTGACGGCGAGCCCGGCGTCTACTTCTTCAGCCTCGACGCAGAGGGTTTCCTCGGGGTCGTCGGGGCACGTCTCTTTCACCGACTGCCCTACTACTACGCCGACATCGAGATCGCCGGGACCGACCGCGGCATCGCGTTTACGAGCGAGCGACGCCATCCGGGCGCTTCGCCGGCGACGTTCGCGGGCACCTACGAGCCGGTCGGCGACTCGTTCGTCCCCGAACCTGGCTCGCTGGCGGCATTTCTCACGGAACACTACCGATACTACACGACGGCTCGAGACGGTACCCTTCGCTACGCCGACATCGACCACGAGCCGTGGACGCTGCGGCCGGCGACGGTCACCATCGAGGCGAACACGCTGTTCGAGGCCAACGGGTTCGACCGGCCTGCCGGATCGCCGGTCTGTTACTACAGTCGTGGCGTCGACATCACGTCGTCGCGAAATCGTCGCTGGGAGTGAGACGGTCTGCTGTCCCGATGTCCCGGTGGGCCCGCAGTGCGGGTCGCGGTCCCACTGGAACTGACTGACAGGAGTCCGTATGAACCGGGCGGCAGGAGAGCGATCGATATTCCTCAGCCGCGGCCGTCGGCTGACCTATGACAGCGACGGGAACGGTCCGGGCGATCCACATCGCGCCGGAACAGGGCGCACCGATGGAACGCGTCGAGCAAGTGACTGCAGTCGCCCGGCGAGGGCTCGAGGGCGATCGCTACTACGCTACCGAGGGGACGTTCGCCGACCGCGAGGGCAGCGATCTCACACTCATCGAGTCCGAAGCGCTCGCGGCGGTCGAACGCGACTACGGGATCGACCTCGAGTCCGGCGTCCATCGTCGGAACCTCACGACTGCGGGGATCGCGCTCAATCATCTGGTCGGCGAGCGGTTTCGGGTCGGCGAGGTCGTCTGCGAGGGGATCGAACTCTGCGAGCCGTGTTCGTACCTCGAGCGCCACCTCGCAAAAGAAGGGATCCGCGAGGCACTGGTTCATCGGGGTGGGCTTCGAGCGCGGCTCCTCGAGGACGGCGTCGTGACGGAGGGCGACAGTATCGAACGTGTCGCCCGGCGTGGAACGACCCGGCGCTGATACCCGTCGTCGAACCGACGGTTTCCGACGCCGGTGCGTTCCGGCCGCGGTGCTACGGAGCACGCTTGCAACTGGCGCGTCGAACGAGACGACCCCACGTCGTAGCGCGCGCGAGCGAACGAGCACCGCGACGGTCGCTCTTCGTCCCGCTTCCCCGCGTCTGATCGGAGAAAAGACATCGTGTTCCGAGCGACGAGAACGAGGAATCCGAAGTATTCGTCGCTACTCCGATCGGCGGAAGCAGAAACTACATTTTCGTGAGGTCGAAGAGATATACACGATGAACGAACCGGGCATCCAGTCGCTGATGGACCAGGAAACGCTCGATCAGCGCGTGCAGGCCGGAGAAACGCCGGAGTGGGTCGCTGATCACTGGCACTCGTTTCGCGACGGACTGCTCGGCGAGCGAAACGAGACGCCGTTCCCCTGCTTTTTCGGCGCTGAATCCGTCCAGAACGGCGAGCCGATCTACACTGCGGTCCCCTCGATGAGCGACGCGGATGCGCTCTTGGGCCTGCGCGATCGGATCCTCGAGTACCTCGAGATCTTCGAGGATCACTCGGAGCGGGCCTCGCTGGTCACCTTCTTCAAGCCGCCCGAAGAACCGCTCTCGGAGGCGGAGTATCACGAGACACTGTGGCATATCCTCCAGACGCTGCACCTCCACGATCCCGAGCCGTGGCCCGAGGACATCCCAACTGATCCCGACGACCCCTACTGGGAGTTCTGTCTCGGCGGCGAGCCCATGTTCCCGACCTGCCGAGCACCGTTCTACGAAAAACGCAAGAGCCGGTACTGTCCGATCGGCCTCGAGATCACGTTCCAGCCGCGCACGCTGTTCGAGAACCTCGACGTGACGGCCGACACCGAGGCCGGCCAACACGCTCGCGAGGTGATTCAGGATCGCCTCGAAGACTACGACGGGGTCTGTCCTCACGCCGATCTCGGTGACTGGGGGGTCGAGGGCGACCGCGAGTGGCACCAGTATATGCTCTCGGAGGACGAGGAGCAAGCGCCGTCGACGTGTCCGATCACGATCACCCGCACGCATCCGAAACCCGGTGCGAAGCTGCCATGAGCGACGATGAGGACGAGGCCGACGGACTGGCTCGAGCCGACGAGCGGCTCGCCGACGCCGCCCTCGTCCTGATCGACCTCCAGCAGGGCTTCGACGACCCCGTCTGGGGCGCGCGCAACAACCCCGACGCAGAAGTGAACGCGACGCGCCTGCTCGAGCACTGGCGCGAGACCGACCGGCCGATCGTCCACGTCCGCCACGACTCGACGGAACCCGACTCGCCGCTTCGAGGCGACCGGCCTGGCTTCGCGTTCAAACCCGAGACGGCACCCATCGAGGGCGAGCCCACGATGGCGAAATCGGTCAACAGCGCGTTCATCGGGACGGACCTCGAAGACTGGCTGCGCGAGCGGGATCTCGAGACGGTCGTCATTGCCGGGCTCACGACGGACCATTGCGTCTCGACGAGCACCCGGATGGCCGAGAACCTCGGCTTCGACCCGATCGTTGTCCGCGACGCGACTGCAACGTTCGATCGCTCCCTCGACGGTGAGACCTTCGACGCGGAGACGGTCCACCGCACCGCGCTCGCCCAGCTCGCAGGCGAGTTCGCTGAGATCGCAACGACCGCCGCGCTCCTCGAGTCCTGATCTGTCGATCGCGATCCACCGCTATCGATCCGCGGGTCGCAGTGCTCTTATGGACCTGCTCGTGGCAGAACCCTGTATGCGAGTCGTCGTCGCAGGCACGTTCGGGCCGCTCCACGACGGTCACCGGTCCCTGTTCGAACACGCGCTCCGGTTCGGCGCAGACGGCGTCGTCGTCGCGTTGACCAGCGATGATCTCGCGACCGAGACGCGCCACGAACCACGACCGATCCCGCCGTTCGACGAGCGAATGGCTGCCGTGACAGACGCCATTGCGGAGCTCGACGAGTGGGATCGCGACGTCGAAATTCGGCGACTCGAGACCGAAGCTGGGATCGCGGCGACCGATCCCGCGATCGACGCGCTGGTGGTCTCCCCCGAGACGGCCCCCGAACTCGAGGACATCAACGACCAGCGGCGTGAGCGGGGCCTCGAACCGCTCTCGGGGATCGTCGCGCCCTACGTCTACGCCGACGACGGCGAGCGGATTTCCTCGACGCGGATCGTCACGGGCGAGATCGACGAACACGGACGGCTGCTCGAGTAGCACCCCACCGTGATCGCTGCTGGCTCCGTCTATGACACAATAGTAATGGATCGGGAGACTGTCGTTTTATATAATGAGTGACGATCGCAGACCGCTGTTGGTCGTGTTGGTGGGCAGCGCGGTGCTCGTGACGGGTGTCCTCCACCTGTCCGTTCTGCCGCGCTATCTGCCCGACGACGTGCTGTTGACCGTGCTGACCCTCGGCGCTGGCTGGGCGACGTACACGCTCGTGTTCTACGCACTCGGACGGGTGGTCGCTGCGCCCGCCGGACAGGAGTTTCCCAATATGCGCGCTGCGGACATCGGAATCGCAGTCTTGCTCGTCTCGCTGCTGCTCTTGTTGGCCTTCGATGCGGTCGGCGTCCCGCTCGAGGGACTCGTCAGTGTCTACGCCCTGCCCGCGCTCGGCATCTACGTCGGCCTCGCGCTGATCGGCTGGTCGATCGGCCGCCGAACGGAAGCGATCAACGAGATCGCCCGGTAGGGCCGGCCGGCCTCCGGAGTCGCTTACGACGCGTCCTCGTCGGAGTGTGCTCCCGATCCAGAGTTTGCGACCAGCACCGGAATCTCGCCGAACCGGACGACGTGATCGGTGACGCTGCCCATCGCCAGCCGGTGGACGCCGCCGCGACCGCGTGTGCCCATGACGATCACGTCGGCGTCGATCTCCCGAGCGTACTCGAGCAGTTCGTCCTCCGGCGGGCCCTCGAGGACTGTGCCGGTGACCTCGAGACCAGCCGCCTCGGCGCGGTCGACGATCGCGTCGACGTGCTCCTGGGCCCGGCCGCGCATCGCGTCTTCGGCGCTTGTCGCGTCACCGGGGAGTCGGAGGTCGCCGAGCGGGCCGGTGTCGGCGACGCAGGCAACGTGGACCGTCGCGTCGTGGACGGTCGCGAGTTCGATGCCGGTCTCAGCGGCGGCCTCGGCGTGGTCGCTGCCGTCGGTCGGAATCAGAATCGTCTCGAACACTGCCCGCCCCTACGGCCAGACGCGTAAAATTCCTGCCGGAACGGGAGACTGTCGGACGGACCGATTCGTTCGGCGCGACCGACGAGCCTGAGAGTCGTGAGCGCTCAGATGAACGCAAGCGGCACCATAACGAGAACGCCGGCGACGATGCCGCCGGCGAGTTCCGGCTTGCCGCCGCTCGGAAGCCGCGCACCGATATCGAGTGCCTCCGGGATGAACTCCGTGAGAACGAGGTAGATCATCGCGCCGGCGGCGAAGCCGAACCCGTAGGGAAGGAACTCGCGAGCGTAGCTGACGAAGCCAAACGCGATGACGGCCCCGAGCGGCTGGGGGAGACTCGAGAAGACGGCCCACCAGACCATCTTCCACTCGGAGACGTTCATCGACCGCAGCGGGATCGAAATCGCCGTTCCCTCGGGGATGTTGTGGATCGAGATTGCGATCGTCATGAACACCGCCAAAAGTGGCACGGTAAAGCCGAGGAGCTCGGCCCCGCCCTCGAGTCCGAGGTCGGCAAAGGAGACGCCGACGGCGATGCCTTCGGGGAAGCTGTGGACGGTCAACACCCCGAGGATGAGCACGAGTTTCTTGAAGTCGGCTTCCTCGTACTGTCGCGGATCGATCTCGGCGTCCATCAGGATATCGTGGGCGACGACGACGAGTGCGACGCCGGCGACCATGCCGACGCCGATCTCGAGGGGCGTCCCTTCGGCCAGCCCCTCATCGATGAGCCCGAACGTCGACGCCGAGAGCATGATGCCCGAGGACAGTCCCCAGAGGACCACGTTGTATCGGTCGCCGATATCGTCGAAGAAGAAAAACGGGAGCGCGCCGAGCCCGGTCGCCAACGCCGTGATGAAGCCGGCAACGAACACCAACACGAGGTTCTCCAGCAGTGCCATCTACCGAAGTATGCGCTCGGCTGTATAAATTAGCGACGATGGCGGCGGCGACTTCGTGGCGTTTCGCTGGGGCCGACTCCGAATGAGTTGCCCGCGTGCCATGGCTGGTTCCCGTCAGCAACCGATGAGCGGGCGATTCTCACCTCGCGTTGTCCGACAGTATCAACAGCCAGCCGCCGAATAGGTCGTGTATGTCTCTGTGGCGCTCACGTCGAACCGGCTACTACATCCTGCTGGTAGCCGTGACCACCATCATCGCCACGTTGCTCTACAACTACGGGATGGCGACCCTGGAGAACCGTCCACAACCGCTCTACCGATCGCTCGAGGTCGTCTTCCAGACGTACACGACGACGGGCTACGGGGAAGACGCACCGTGGAGTACGCTCCAGATGAACCTGCTGGTGATCGTGCTCCAGCTCACCGGGATCGGGCTGATCCTCACCGGGGTCGACATCTTCGCCGTCCCGTGGCTCCGACGCGCCCTCGAGACGACGGCCCCGACGACCGCACCTGACCTTGAGGACCACGTCGTCATCTGTGAGTACACGTCCCGTGGCGAGGCGTTCATCGAGGAACTCGAGTCGCGCGGGCGGGAATACGTCGTCGTCGAACCCGACGAGGAGACGGCGACGGAACTCCACGAGACCGACTATCGAGTCGTCCACGGCGACCCAGAGTCGACGGTGGTCCTCGAGAACGCAGGCATCGAACGGGCGACGGCGGTCGTGGCCGATTCGGCCGACGACACGAACGCGAGTATCGTCCTTTCGGCGCGCGCAGCCAACCCCGACGTGCGGATCGTGACGCTGGTCGAAGAGCAGCGTCTCGGGGAGTACCACCGGATCGCCGGCGCGGACGAGGTGCTTTCGCCCCGTCAGATGCTCGGCGAGAGTCTCGCCCACCGGGTGCCGACGGCCGTGACGACCGCGGTCGACGAGGGGATCGAGATCGGGAACGATCTGGAACTGGTCGAACTGTCGATCGCCGAAGGGAGCGATCTGCATGGTCGGACTGCCGGGGAGATCCAGCTCCGAGAGCAGTTCGGCGTGGACGGTATCGGGGCGTGGTTCGGCGGGACGTTCGAGAGCCCGATCCCGAACGATCGGGAACTCGACACCGAGACGCGCCTGCTCGTCGCGGGGGAACCCGAGCGGATCGACGAACTCCGGGCGGAAGCGACGTCGACGGTGCTGCCGTTCGCGGCCCAGAACGCCATTATCGCCGGCTATGGCGAGTCCGGGGCGGCAGCGGGTGCTGCACTCGAAGCGACGAACACGCGCGTGACCGTCCTCGACACCGTCGAGATGGAGGGGGTCGACGTGGTCGGCGACGCTCGTGACCCGACGACGGTTCGCGAGGCGGGGATCGACGACGCGTCAACGGTGATCGTGACCCTCGACGACGATACGACCGCCATCTTCACGACCCTCATCGTGCGGGATCTGAACCCATCGGTCACGATTGTCGTCCGGGCGAACGACACGGAGAACGTCCAGAAACTGTATCGTGCCGGTGCCGACTACGTCCAGTCGTTGGCGACGGTCAGCGGGCGGATGCTCGCCTCGACCGTGTTCGAAGACGAGGAGGTCCTGGCCGTCGATAGGCAGATCGATGTCGTGAAACTTCCCGCCGGCCGGCTGGCGGAGCAGACGCTCGTCGACGCGACTGTTCGGACTCGGACGGGCTGTACCGTCCTCGCCGTGCGTCGAGATGGCGAGACGATCACGGACTTCGACCCGGCGTCGTTCGTCTTCGACGCCGACGACGAGGTGATCCTCGCGGGAACGGACGACAGCGTTCGATCGTTCGAAGCGCAGTTTCTCGCATGAACGCGACCGACAGCGTCGACGACCTATAGGAGAGAGCCGAGATCGAGATTCAACTGCTGTTTCGCGAACCGAGCGAGCAACGGCACGTCATCCGTATCGAACAAGCGCACGATAGAGCGGAGATCGCCATTGTTCGCCTTTGCCAGCGTGTCGTTGTCGAGACGCTGGAGGTCCCGCATGAGCTGGTCATAGCGTTCGTTGGAGGCGAGATAGAGCAACTGGGTCATCAGGAGCCGCTTGTTCGCGTTGGGCGCGACGTCACGGTGCCAGAGGGTATCGTAGACTTCGAGGTTCTCGGCAGTCGGCTCGACGCCGTCGTGTTTGAGACAGCTGTCGGCAGTGGCGGCGGCCGCGCGACCGGACTGCATGCACTTGTTGATGCCTTCGCCCCAGAGCGGATCGAGGCTCGGAACGGTGTCGCCGATCGCCATAAACCGATCGGTGTGCATCGTTCCTGGTGCCTGAATGTGGGCCGAGCCGCGGTGCTGTTTGCCCTCGAGTCGCGTGGCGTCCCGGAATCGTGGATCTGTCTCGAGCCAGTGGTCGAGGTAGTCGTCGATGGTGAAACCGCTCCGACTGTACCGCTCGTGGCTGTCGTTCTGGATGTAACAGAGACCGACCTTCGCGGTGTCCTCTCCGGTGTGGAAGATCCAGGAGTAGCCGCCGGGTGCGATTTCGTGGTCGAGTCGCAACATCATCGCGTCGTGGAGGTCCGCAAAGCCAGGACGGTCGATATCGATCCCTTCGAACTCGTATTCGATCCCGATGGCGTGGTTCTCGCGTTCGAGGTCGACGACGCCGAGTTTCTTTGCAAGCGGTGCGGCTGGTCCCGTCGCATCGATGACGATGTCGCCGTAGACTTCCTCGTCGCCGTTGTATGTGACACCGACGATTTCGCCGCCCTCCATGATCGGGGCGGTGACGCGGGCGTCGAACCGGTACTCGGCACCCTTTTCGTGGCTATCGTTGACGAGGAAGCGTTTGAAGTCCGCAAACTCGAGCACCGCTCCGGTCTGCTCGCGGACGTAATGTTCTCGCGGGGACTCGAGGACGACGCTGTCGGTATACTGCATTACCACGTCGTCGGGGATTCCAAACGAAGCCATCATCGAGTGGAAGGTCCCCGCAGTGGACTTGTTGCTCTGGCGGGGGAACTCTGCTTCAGCCTCGGTTTCGAGGACGACGACGTCGTACCCTCGAGCGGCGAGATCGCGGGCACATTGCGCGCCGGCGGGACCGGCACCGGCGATGACTACGTCGTAGCGGTCGTTCATGTACTCTGGACTGTGGTGGTCCCTAATGAGTTTGTCCTGTTGCGCCGACGGGCCGACTGTGTGGCCCGTTACCGTACGATCGTCACTGGCACGGGTGCCTGTCGAGCGACCCGTTCCGCGACGCTGCCAAGTAAGACCCGCGAGAAGCCCGATCGACCGTGGCTGCCCACGACGATTAGATCGATCGCGTTTTCTGCCGCGTAGTCGACGATGGCGTCCGCCGGCTGGCCGACGGCCACTGCCGTCTCGATCGAACGCCCCTCGTCCGCTGCCCTGGCTTCGGCATCGGCGAGCAGTTCCGCTGCGTCCTCGCGCCTGTGCTCGAGCAGTTCCGTCGGCCCGAGGTGTGCGACTTCGCCGTAGCTACTGTTCGTCGGATCGATGGCGTGGAGGACCGTGATGTCGTCGTCGGCGTGTTCCGCACACGCAAACTCGAGTGCCGCCCACCCCGGCTCCGAGTCCTCGAGGGCGACTAGTAAGTGCATACTGGTACGTACGGGGACCAGTTACTTGATTGTCAGCCATTCACATTCGATCCGCAGCGACTCGAGTCGGCCGTCGGAACGGCGGTCGCGATCGACCGGAGCCACGCCTCGCGGTCGTCGGCCCCGACGGCTGCGGAGGCGGCCCCCGTCGCGTCGACGCCGCAGTCGAACGCGCGGGAGACATCTTCGGCGGTCCGAACGCCGCCGCCGACGAACGTCCGCGTTTCGGGGGCTTCGTCGGCAACCGCTTCGACGAACGCCTCGATGCGCTCGGGATGCGTTCGGACCATCCCCTCCTCGGTGGCGATATCGGCCGGTCGCTCGAAGAGCAGCCACTCCGGGCCGGCGGCCAGCGCCATCCGGGCCGTCGACAGACTCTCGACGGCGACGATCGACTCGAGGCCAAGCTCGGCACACCGGTCGACAGCCCGATCGACGGCAGTCAGCGCCGCTTCGTGTTCGGGATGCGAGACGAAGACTGCGTCAGCACCGGCGTTCGCGACCGCCTCGAGGGTAACGTCACCCATCCCACTTTCGGCTCGTGGGACGCCTGCCTGTGCGACGATCGGCAGGGTCGTCCGCTCGGCGACGAGTCGGAGGTCGGGCAACTGAGGGGCGACGGCGAAGCGACTGCCGGTTTCGTCGCGGACCCGCTCGATCGTCTCCGCGAACGCGAGCGCGTCGTCGCCGGTCGTCCCGGCGTAGGTCTTGTAGTTGACGAGGAAAACGGGGGCTCCGATTCCCATCCGTCTATTCGGAGTATCCCTCCTGCAGGAACGCGCCTTCGGTCTCGTACATCGAGACGAGTTCCTCGATGAGTTCTTCGGGTGTCTCTCCCTCCTCGCAGTGGCTTTCGAGTCGATCCATCAGGTCGTCGCTGATCTCGAGTGTCTGTGTCATTGATTATCGGCCGCGGTGTACCCGCGTCGGTCAACGTATCGGTGCCCGTCGTCAAATAGACGGGGGCCACACACATAGCCGTTTGCGGGTGGCATGTGCACGCGGTCGGCTACTCGAGCGAGCCGTCCTCGAACGACTGTTCGCGCCAGGTCGTCCAGTCGTAGAGGCGCTCGAGTTCACCGCCTTGCTGGCGGATCGCCACGGCAGTATTAAAGAGGAACGCGGCGACGAGCGTCGTCCCGACGAGCCAGACGGCGTCGGCGAGTGCCTCGTAGCCGGGCAGGAAGTTCGTCAGCAGGTCGACGAACACGACGGCGGTGACGCAGACGATCGCCGGCAGCAGATGGCGTGTCAGCGCCGCGAAGGTCGTCCCTTCGTGGACGCGGACGGCGCGGATGCCGTAGAGGACGGCCCACGCGGAGGTAACGACCCAGCCGACCGCGACGACCAGCCGCGTCGCGGCGGTCTCGATCAGGAACGTACCCCACCACGCGGCGACGAAGCTGCCGATAACGACGTAATCGGCCCACGCGGGCAACAACGGGGAGCGATCGCCCGCGGCCGGCTGGTCGTAGTACACCGCGCGGATCGACAGCGCGAGAAAGAGGATGAAAAAGAGGATCGCGCCGTCGACGAACCGACCGATCCAGGCTGGCTCGAGCAGTATCGAGGCGACGCCGGCGACGGCGTAGACGATCGCTGCGCCGATCCCGGCCAGCAGGTACCACTGCTCGGTGGTCGCCTCGACCGCGAGGACCTCGCGGATGTAGATAATCGCGTAGTAGAGCAGGACGACTGCCGCGACGCCCATCGCAAGGTACGCGAACAGCCGCCCGATCGCGACCGTCGTGGCCGGATCACTGGCATCGAACGTGATCGACGAACTCGGAGCGAACATCATCGGGTGAGCGTGGCTGCCGAGCCGGAATAAGTATACACCCCTGTTGCAGCCGGTCGGGAAGTCCGCTTACTCGGTATCCGTCGATGCAGCCGCCGCCTCGAGCAGTGTCTGGCGCTCGTCGAAGTACGCCGGCGCGTCGGCGTCGGCCTCGAACTCGATGACGCGAGTCAACGCTGTCTGTCCGTCTTCTGCTTCCGCCGCGAGGTCTTCTGCGAGATCGGTGTAGTCGGCGGCTAACTCCTGAAAGGCCTGCATCCGGGCTTGTTTCGCCTCGACGAGGAGTTGCTTCTCCTCGAGCGTTTCCTGTCGCTCTTCGATCGCCGCGACGTCGCTCTCGCTTGTGGCTGGGAGCTCCGCAGTCGAGGGGGTTTCGGTTCCGGGTACCTCGTCGGGCAGTGCCTCGAGGCGTGATCGGAGCTCGGCCATCTCCTGGTCGATTTCATCTAGGAGTTCGTCGGCCTCTGCGCCCATCTGCTCGACGCGGCCCGAGAGCAAGCCGGCCTGTGTCCGGCAGTACTCGATGACCTCGTCGACCGCGAATGTGTCCGCGGCGTCGTCGCTCATAGGGTTCCTTGGGACTGCCGGCCGAAGTCACTTTGGTCCGGCCGCGAGTGGCTGGTCACGGGCTGTTGTCCGGCAGTATTAGGAATGGGCACGCACGAGATGTCCCCATGATCCGTCGTCATGCGCTTGCAGCAGCGATCGCTCTCCTGGCGTTCGTTCCCATGCCGGCCGCCGCACAGCGGGGTTTCAGAGACACCCTCGCGAACCCCACGACCCCCGAGGAAATAGCGCTCGCGTTCGGCGTCTACGTCGCCGTCACGCTCGTCATCGGCGCGATCGTCTTGACCATCGACCGCTCGTACGTGCGGTCGATCGAAGCGCGGCTCAGCGATGACCCGGTGAGTGTGGGCGTGATCGGACTGGGCGTGCTCGTCGGTGGGTTCGTCGTGTTCGCCGCTCTGGGAGCCGTCGTAGCGCTGCTCGTCGACGCTGGCGCGCCTGCAGCCCTCGAGGCTGTCCCTACACTCGTGGGGATCGGTATCTCGGTCGGACTGACCGTCATCAACACGGTCGGGATGATCGTAGCCGGGTTGGTCGTGCTCCGTCGACTCCGTGACGAGCCGGAGCCGAACCCGTGGCTCGCGCTCGTCGTCGGGGCACTCGTCGTCCAGGTTTTGTATCTGGTGCCGCTGCTCAATCTCGCCGTCGCCGTCTTCGTCGTTGCCCTCGCGACCGGCGCGATCGTCGGCCAGTGGTGGCAGGGACGAACCGCCGACCCCTCTGAGTCGGAGTCACACGAGCAGATATTAGACAGCTAAATCCGAGCGCTAGTTGCCAACACGGATCACGCTATTTGCCTTTCAGACTCGTTAAGTCCGTCCGGCCACTGATTCGGATACAATGAATCTGGACCCGTATCGACACGAGAGACAGTCTACGATCGTGCGCGAACGATGAGCAAGGACACCATCGACGTTCGCGGGGCGGAGGAACACAACCTCAAGGACATCGACGTGACGATCCCGCGTGAGGAGTTCACTGTCGTCACCGGCCTCTCGGGGTCGGGCAAGTCCTCACTGGCGTTCGAGACGGTCTATGCCGAAGGCCAGCGCCGGTACATCGAGAGCCTCTCGGCGTATGCACGGAACTTCCTCGGCCAGATGGACAAACCCCAGGTCGAGACCGTCGAGGGCCTCTCGCCGGCGATCTCGATCGATCAGAAAAACGCCGCGAACAACCCCCGCTCGACGGTCGGGACGGTCACCGAACTCCACGACTACCTGCGCTTGCTGTACGCTCGCGTCGGCACGCCTCACTGTCCGGAGTGTGGCCGCGAAGTCGGTGAGCAGAGCGCCCAGAACATGGTCGAACGCATCCTCGAGCTCCCCGAGGGAACCAAGGCCAAACTCGCGGCACCCGTGGTCCGCGACCAGAAGGGGGCCTTCGAGGACCTCTTTGCGGAACTCGTCTCGGAGGGGTATGCCCGTGTCGAGATCGACGGTGAGGAACACGATCTGACGCTCGAGGACCCAGATCTGGACGAGAACTTTGACCACACGATCGACGTGATCGTCGACCGCGTGAAGGTCTCGGTCGAGGACCGGCCGCGCATCATCGACAGCGTCGAGACGGCACTCGACGAGGCCGAGGGCGTCCTGAAAGTCATCCTCCCGGACGCCTCCGAAGAAGTCGCCGAAGATCTCGGCGCAGAAGCCCGCCGAACTGGTGCACTCGGCGACGAGACCGAAGACGACGACCGCTTCGTCGTCGAGTTCTCGAAGGATCTCGCCTGTACGCACTGCGGGATCGACGTGCCTGAGATCGAGACCCGCTCGTTCTCCTTTAACTCGCCCCACGGTGCCTGTCCCGAGTGTGAGGGCCTCGGCGAGACCAAGGAGGTCGACGAAGACCTCGTCATCCAGGACGAGTCCAAGCCCCTGAAACACGTCTTCGAGCCCTGGAGCTACAACCGGTCGTACTATCGGACCCGACTCGACGCCGTCGCCGCACACTTCGACGTTTCGCTCGAGACGCCCTTCGAGGAACTCGACGACGACATCCAGCAGGCGTTCCTCTACGGCACTGACGAGCAGGTGCTGTTCAAGCGACAGACGAAAAACGGCACCCGCCGGAAGAAAAAGCGCTTCGAGGGCGTTATTCCCAACTTAGAGCGCCGGTACATCGAGACCGATTCGGACTCGACGCGCGAACACATCGAGGACTACATGTCGGTCACGGAGTGTCCAGCCTGTGACGGCACCCGCCTCAAACCCGCCTCGCGTGCGGTGCTGGTCGACGACACGTCGATCACCGAAATCAATGCGATGAGCATCGGCGACGCCTTGGCGCACTTCGAAGCGATGGAAGCCGACCTCACCGAACGCGAGAAGGTGATCGCCGAGGAGATCCTGAAAGAAATCCGCGCGCGACTCGGCTTCATGACCGAGGTCGGCCTCGAGTATCTCACGCTCGATCGCGAGGCTTCCACGCTCTCGGGCGGCGAGAGCCAGCGCATCCGGCTCGCGACCCAGATCGGCTCCGGGCTCGTGGGCGTCCTCTATGTACTCGACGAGCCCTCGATCGGCCTCCACCAGCGGGACAACGACCGCCTGCTCGATACGCTCGAGGAACTGCGCGACTTGGGGAACACCCTGCTCGTCGTCGAACACGACGAGGAGACGATGCGCCGCGCTGACAACGTCATCGACATGGGGCCCGGTCCCGGAAAGCGCGGCGGCGAGGTCGTCGTCAACGGCCCCGTCGAGGAGGTCAAGGCCAGTGAGGAATCGATCACCGGCGACTACCTCTCGGGGCGCAAGCAGATCCCCGTCCCCGACGAGCGACGGGACCCCGACGGCGCGCTAACGATCCGCGGCGCACGCCAGCACAACCTCGCGGATCTCGACATCGACATCCCGCTTAGCTGCTTTACGGCGATCACCGGGGTGTCGGGTTCGGGCAAGTCCACGCTCATGCACGAGGTGCTCTACAAGGGACTGGCCCGCGAAATGAACAACAACACGAGCGTAATTCCGGGCGACCACGACGCCCTCGAGGGCCTCGAGGCGATCGAAACCGTCCGGCTGATCGATCAGTCGCCGATCGGCCGCACGCCCCGGTCGAACCCCGCGACCTACACCAACGTCTTCGACTACGTTCGCGAACTGTTCGCCGAGACCAAACTCGCGAAACAGCGCGGCTACGAGAAGGGCCGCTTCTCGTTCAACGTCAAGGGCGGTCGCTGTGAGGAGTGCGGTGGCCAGGGCACCGTCAAGATCGATATGAACTTCCTCTCGGACGTCTACGTCCCCTGCGAGGAGTGTGACGGCGCTCGCTACAACGACGCCACGCTCGATGTCACCTACAAGGGCAAGACCATCGCCGACGTCCTCGAGATGTCGGTCGAGGAAGCCTACGACTTCTTCGAGTCCTCGAGCCAGATCCGCCGCCGGCTCCAGTTGCTCAAGGACGTCGGGCTCGATTACATGAAACTCGGCCAGCCCTCGACGACGCTCTCGGGCGGTGAGGCCCAGCGGATCAAACTCGCCGAGGAACTGGGGAAGAAAGACTCCGGCGAGACGCTCTACCTGCTCGACGAGCCGACGACCGGCCTCCACAGCG
This sequence comes from Natrinema limicola JCM 13563, assembly GCF_000337475.1. Lineage (GTDB taxonomy): Archaea > Halobacteriota > Halobacteria > Halobacteriales > Natrialbaceae > Natrinema > Natrinema limicola. The sequence goes on from NZ_AOIT01000029.1 coordinate 49,512, forward strand.
CGGACGAGCGCAAACTGATCGACGTCCTCCACCGGCTGACCGACAACGGCAATACGGTCGTCGTCATCGAACACGAACTCGACCTCGTGAAAAACGCCGATCACATCATCGATCTCGGCCCCGAAGGTGGCGAACACGGCGGCGAAATCGTCGCCACCGGGACGCCGGAGGATGTCGCGCGCCGCGAGGACTCTCACACCGGCCGCTACTTGCGAGACCTGCTGCCGAAGGTCGATCTCGAGGGGCCACGCGGCGAGCGCGTCGAGCCCGTGACGGCACCGATGGACGACGATTGATCGGCAGCCCGTATCAGAACGGCTAACTGCGAACCCGCCCAACCCGCTGTCAGATGACCGGACTGAAGGCCGTCGTTCGCCGCGGATTCGCCGGCGGTGGCGGCGCAGCGCTGCTGCTGGCCGGCCTCTTTGCCGTCGGTGGCGGAACGGAGCCGACGACATTGCTTCTGGCTGGCTGGCTCGCCGTCGTCGGCCTGTCGTTGCTGCTGGCCGGCCGCCGGGAGCACCTCACCGTCGGCGGTCGAACCTTCGGTTGGCCCCGCGTTGCCGCGATCGGTATCAGTGTCCTCGCTGTCGGCTCGAGTGCGTTCGGGCTCTCGAGGCTGGGCCAGTTCGCAGTCGGGAGCACAATGTGGCTGCTCACCGGCCTCGTGACGCTGTTCGTGCTTGGCTATCTCGTCTGGTTCGCCCTCGAGTGCTGGCGCGGTGGCTGGCACCTCGACGATGCGATGTTCGCTGTCGAGTGAGGCCGTGATGCTTGATGGGAGTCACTCGAGTTCTCGGGACACACAATCAGCAGTACAGCCAAGGCCGTTGCCGGTCAACCACTATCTATGGCAGATGATGACACCCACGACGAAGAGCCGACGCCGATCGAGGAAAAACGGACGGATTCGTTCGATCTCGAGTTATCCGAGCGCGTCGAGATCGGTGTGACACGGGGTGAAACCGCCCTCGAGATCGGCCCGCCGCGTGACTATCCCGATCGGGCCGACGTCTCGGTTCGGCCGGAGTCGGAGACGGACCACCGCGTGATCGTCAGTATCGACGCGATGGTCGGCGATCACGGGACGGGCCACGCCGATATCGCGTTGACGCCAGCAGAGGCCCGCATGCTTCGGGAGTATCTCGACGAAACAGTGCGCTGGATGACCGAAGATGACGACGATGCCGACCGCTGACTAACGCGGCGCGCAGATAGATCCCCGTCACCCAAAACGGCGTGGCGATCCGATTGCGCGTGCTTATTCCGCGGGGCTTGGCGATTGCACGCGCGAGATGTAGCCTGCCAGATCCGAGGTCGTGATCATCCCGATTACGCCCTCGTCCTCGTCGACGACCGGGGTGTGGTGGAAGCCGTGTTCGATCATGGCGTCTGCCACGTTGCGGATGCTTTCCTGAGCCGTGGTCGTGACAACGGCTGTCGTCATGTACTTCGAGACCGGCGTCTGGTCTTTCGGCTTCTGTTCGGCGACGATCTCGACGAAGTCCGTCGTCGTCAGGATGCCCTCGAGGTGGTTCTCATCGTCGACGACCATGACCGACCCGATTCCGTTCTCGAGCATCTCCTGTGCGGCGTCTTCGACGAGCGTGTCCGGCGTGACCGTGTGTATCGACGTGGACATCACCCTGGCGACGAAAATGTCTTCCATACTGACCGATACACGCCCCCTCATTATAATGATTGTTGGTGAGTATCCTTCTCGAAGACGGGTATGGACGTCTCGGGTCGCTGTCGCACTGCTCGAGACGAGACCGACACCGTCTCTCTGTGGCGGCGCTCGAGCCTGATCGAATTGACTGCCAGCGCCCCCGATCGGGTGTGGAGATAAGTGTCCGGTCGACGAGATGACCGTATGGACGTCAGCCGCGGAGTCATCGAACGGCTGGTCGAAAACGGGGTCGACACCGTCTTCGGCGTGCCCGGCACACAGACGCTGCCGTTGAACGAGACCATCGAGACGCGAGACGACATCCGGTTCGTCATGGCCCGCCACGAGACCGCCGTCTCCCATCAGGCGTGGGGATACGCGGAAACCAGTGGGCGGCTCGCGGCGACGGCAGTCGTGCCCGGCCCGGGAGATATGAACGCCATGAACGGGCTGAAGAACGCGTTCAACGACTGTACCCCGTTACTCCACCTCGGAGTCGAAACCGAACCCGAGATCCGCGGCGGCGACGGCATCCACGAAACGCCACCCGATACCTACGACACTGTCGTCAAGGACAACGTCCTCGTCGAGCATCCCGAGAGCACGGCCGTCGTCCTCGAGGAGGCCATCGCGACCGCTGAGACGCCGCCCAAGGGGCCGGTCAGAGTCGGTATCCCGAAGAATTTCTTGACGATGGACGTCCCCCTTGCGACGCCGGCGACGTACAGCCGCGAGTCCCTCGCGGGCGTTGCCGACCGCGACGTTGCGGCAGCCGCCGACCTTCTGGCCGCCGCTGAACGGCCAGTGATCGTCGCCGGTGGCGGTGTTCGCGCCGCCGACGCGAGCGACGAATTGCGCCGCATCGTCGACCGACTCGGTGCGCCCGTCGTCACCACCTACAAAGGCAAAGGGGTGCTTCCGGACGGTCCCGACGGTTACGTCGCCGGAACGCTCGCGGGCAGTGCCGCGCCCGAGTTGCTCGCGTGCCTCGCGGACGCCGACGCGGCGCTGGCCGTCGGCACCGATTTCGACGCGGTTGCAACCCGTTCTTGGTCGGTCGACGTTCCCGACTCGCTGGTCCACGTCACGCTCGAGTCCGCCGACCTCGGGACCGGCTACGAGCCGACCGTCGGGATCGTCGCCGACGCCGCCGTGGCGCTGTCGGCTCTCGAGTCAGCCCTCGACAACCGTACGGTCGCGGCCGGTGACGATGCCCTCGAGCGCGCGAGCGAAGTTCGGCAGGCAACTAGCGATCGGCTCGCGGACCTTCGAACGGAATCGCCACCGATTACGTCTGTCAGTGCGCTCGAGGCCGTCCGGAAGGCGATCCCGCAAGAGACGATCGTCACCGTCGACGCCGGCGGCTTTCGCGTCTGGGGACTCAACGTCTTCGAGGCGGCGGGCCCGCGATCGTACGTCAATCCGGGTTCGTGGGCGACGATGGGGACCGGCCTGCCGTCGGGTATCGGCGCACAGCTCGCCAACCCCGACGACGACGTAGTCGTCCTCACCGGCGACGGCGGGCTCATGATGTGTGTCCACGAACTTCACACAGCCGTCGCCGAGGACGTGCCCCTAACCGTCGTCGTCTTCGTCAACGAGGATTACGCGATCATCAGCGACGACGCCGATCGAAACTACGACCTCGAGGCGAGCGAGTACGGCTGGGCGGACGCACCGATCGACTTCGTGGGCCTCGCCGACAGCCTCGGATTGCGCGCCGAGCGCGCGGCAACGCCCGCCGAGATCCAGTCGCGGCTCGCAACCGCGATCGATGCCGACGAGCCAGTGGTGCTCGCGGTGCCGACAGACCCACGCGAGCCACAGGCGAGTGACTGGATGCGCGATTAGCGGCCCGCCACTCGAGTGTGCTTACATTTAAATAGGAAATCGGCCATACTCGGTGACGTACGATCGATGGCTCCGCCGCCCACCCTCGAGGGACCCTGCAAGCTCCTCCCCGCGCCCGCACCCGGGAGCGACGTCTTCGCGGCCGTCGCTTCGGAGTACGCTGCGCTCGCCGACGAGTATGGCCCACGCAACGTGTTAGTCTTGAAACGGCACCCGACGGGTCTCGAGTCGCTGACCGAGGCGCTGGCCGATGCCGATCTCTCGCGGGCCGACGGGGGGCCTCGCTCGCCCCGCGTCGAGTCGCTCCCGGAACACGCCTCGAAGACCATCGAGGAGTACGATCCGACACTGGACCGCCTCGAGTACGAGGAACGGATCGAACTCATTTCGCTGGTAATCGACGGCGCGAACCGTTCGGTTCCGGACTACCTCGAGCGGGCGGCCGCCCACGAGAGCTTTACGCGCGACGTGGGACAACTGCTGCTCGCGGCGACCCGCCAGCGGATTCGCCGCGACGAGCTGGACGACCCCCACGACTGCCTGGCCTTTTTGTACGCGATGAACGACCGCTTCCACGCGGAACTCGACGATCGGGGCTACGTCGAGCGGGCAGACGTGATCCCGCAGGCAGTCGACTTACTCGAGGCCGACGCCGACGGCCTTCGGACACGCGTGACCGCCTCCTTCGACGCCGTCCTCGCCGTCGAGTTCGAGGAATATCGTCGGCTCGACCGCCGGTATCTCGCTGCGCTCACGCGCGACGCCGAGCTGGTCTGTCTCGGCGAACGCCACGCCAGCGTCGAGCGGACGCGCGTCGAACCCGGTTCGGTCGACGAGATCGCAGCCGACGCGGGGCTCGAGGTCGAACTGCTCGAGCCCGAGACAGTGCGCACAACGGACGCTCGGTCGCCACACCAGCCGATCGTGCGGTTTCTGGCGACCGGCGAGTCCCCGGAGCAACCCCCTGACGCCGATTCGATGGGACGCGCACGACGCATCCGCACCGGAACCGCCCGCGAACAGGTTCGGGCGGTTGCCACCGAGATTCAGTCGCTGCGCGACCGCCACGGCTGGTCCTACGACGCGTTTGCCGTCGCCGCCCCACGGATCGAACGAGTTCCCGAGATCAGACGGCGACTCCGTGACGCCGGCGTCCCGACCGCCACGATCGGGACCCCGTCGCTAGCTGAAGACCCCGCTGTGAACGAACTCTACGCCGTCGTCACGTGCCAGTGCGAACGGGAACGCGACGGCGACGCCCTCGAGCGACTCGCGTCTGCCACGACACAGGGAGCGAGCGATCCGCGAGCCGCGTCGATCAACCGCCTTCGGGCCCGCGTCCCCGACTTTTCACCTGCCCTGCTCGCGGACACCGCTGGCGCGAGCGTCCGGCGCTCGCTTGAGCGCTGGATCCACCGGACTGACCTGAAAGGCCGGATCGCCCGCGAGGAGGAATGGGTCGACGCCCGGGAGCAGTACGAGGGTATCCGTCGGGTACTCGAGATCGCCGACTTCGTCGAGGAGACCGACCTCGTCGGGCCGGACTGGCAGGGACTGCGCCGGATGCTTCGGCGGACGATCCGGTACGACGCACCCTACGTCCACGCAGTCGAGACGCGGCCGCCGACCGGTGGCGTCACCGTCTGTGCCATCGATGACCTGAAATACGACTCGCGGAACGCGGTGTTCCTGCTCGATCTGATCGACGAGACCTATCCGGGCGAGCAGTTTCTCACGCAACTGTTCCCGCAGGCGTGGCTTCGGCAGATGACTGCCTATCCGGCTGTCACCGATCCCTCCCTCGAGGCGATCACCGACACTTTCGCGACAGTCGACACCGCCGATGTCGGCGATCCCTTCGAGACGTACCATGCCCAGCGCTCCCGCCGCCAGCTTGCACTCGGGGCCCGCGCTGCCGAGCGGGCCCTCTACTGTTGTTCCTACGAACGCGGTGCCGGTGGCCTGCGCCGGAGCTACGACGAATCCCGCTATCTGCAACTGATCGACGCAACGCCCGGACTCACGCTCGCGGACGTCGACGCGAGCGCCGGTGTGGCGATCCACGGTGAGACGAACGCCCTCGAGGCACTGCTCGCCCAGCCACGGGGCGAACTCGAGCGGGTGCTCCGGAAGGCCAGTACCGGCGGCGAGGCCGACCTCGGCGAGACAGAAGCGCTGTTCGAGGAGATTGCAGTCGTCCTCGAGGAGGGCGATGTCGATGCCGACCTCGCTGATGCGGTCCGGTCGCAGTTCGAGTTCGCCGCGGGTGAGGTGGTCCGCGATGACTGACGCGGCGACCCGAGACGATTCGCTCACTGTCGACGGCCTCCGAACGTATCTCCACTGTCCGCGGCGGTACGAGTTCGCCCACCGCCACGGGCTCGAGATGGGCGATGATAACACGGTCGCCGACCGGATCGCGCTCCTCAGAGCCGCGATCTGTGATGCGCTCCGAAGTGGGGAGACAGACCCTGACGCACTCGAGCAGGTCGCCCGTGACCGGCTTGCGACGCGCTGGGACGAGTACGACGAGCGCTTTCACTCCGTCGCCCAGCGCCGCCACGAACGGCGGGTCCTTGAGGCGACGCTCGCTGCCTACGTCACGCAGGTTGGAACGGACCACGCCGCGGGGATCACACGGCTCGACGCCGCGGCGGCCCGCGGCGAACTGATCGGGCCTGAATTGCCGCTCTCGAGGACGGTTTCGGTTCCGGAACCGAACGCTGCAGACGACGCGGATGCGGTACCGATCGATGCGACGGTCGACTACGTCTCCGGCGACGGCTCGTCGCTCGTCGGCGTCCGGTTCGTTCCGACGCTCGGGTCGCTTGGCTGGCTCCGCTATCGGTCCGACTGGGAGGGCGACGTCGCCGACCGCTTTACCGACCACTTCGACGACGAGTCGGACGTGTTCGAGCCCGGTCCCGTCGGTGCACTCCTCGAGACTGCCGTCGTCCTCGACGGCCTTCGCGGGCTTCGAGATCGGCTCGGACTCGAGGATCGGACCTGTCGATACCTCCAGATCCCGCTTGCCGACAGGTCGGGACTGACGGTCAACTGGGTTCGGGACGCGGTCGAGACGACCCTCGAGGTCGCCGATCTGACCGAGGTCTACGTCGACCACCACACGTTCGGCATGACCCACGAGCACCGAAACGGGACGGTCGATAGCCGGCTGGCGGCGGTCGTTGCGGATCTGTGTTCGGGATCGTTCGATCCAGCCGACAGCTGGGATCGGATCGCGGAGCACGCCTGTCCCGACTGTGAGTATACGGTCTGCTGCCAGGACCACATCGCAACGGAGGTGCGCTTCGATGGCTGAGAGACCGCATCGAACCGACCGCGAGCACGATACGCTCGCACCCGTCGACGAGATCGAGCCGAAGGGCAACCAGAAAGCGGTTATCGAGAGCCACACGGCCTGTACGTCCGTCGACGCCGGTGCGGGCACCGGGAAGACGACGACGATGCTCGTTCGGCTCGAGCGCGCTATCGAGCGGGGTGACGTCGAGCCCGACGACGTGCTCGTGTTGACCTTCGCGAACGAGGCCGCCGCGAGCATCCGCGCGGCGGTCGCCGAACGGCTCGACCCTGACGCAGCGGCGGCGATCGACGTCTACACTTACCACTCGTTTTGTTATCGGCTCGTCCGGGAGTACGCCTACTATCTGGGCTACTCGCCCGAGTTCGAGGTCGTTACCGAGCGCAAACGCCGACGGCTCGTCGGCCGCCTGCTTGCGGACAACGACTACGGCTTCGCGACCGCGTCGAAACACGACGGTTCACCGGCCGATCTCACGGCTGCAGTCGACCAGTTCATCGGGACGATGAGTCAGGAGAACCTCACACCAGATGAGCTGCAGGCGGCGCTGCCGCCGGTGCGGACCCTCGAGCGCTGTCACGAGTTCGTCCTCTGGCTCGAGCGACGCGCCGACGAGACGCTCTCGTTCGACAACGAAGCGCTGCGGTATTTCAACCGGGAGGAACACGTCGAACAGGCCCGCGAGTCGCTGATCGACTACGGGAAACTCGTCTCGTACTGTCGCGAGAAGATCGCGGAAGCGCCGGCGGCCTTCCGCGAGGCCGAGCTGGTTCGTGACGTCGATCGGTATCTCCGGGTGCTCCAGCAGTGTGTGACGAACACGATCGAGACGCTCTCGCTCGACGACCCCACCACAAAACACCTGCCGCGGGCGTTGTTCGGCAACCAGATATGGGGGACAGCGACGAGCCGAATCGAACAGACGCCCTTCGGGCGGCTGAAACACTACGTCGAGTTCCTTCGGCTGGCGCGTCACTATACCGATGTCTATGCGGACTACCACGACGCTCTCGACACAGCGGACGCGCTCGATTTCGACGAACTCGTTCGGACGGCGACCTGCCTGCTCGATGATGAAGCGATCACGGACGAGATCACGGACCAGTGGACGCAGGTCTACTGCGACGAGTTTCAGGACACCGACGAGACGCAGTTTTCCCTGCTCACTGCACTCACGGACGGCTCCGATCGGCCGGACCTGCTCGCGATCGGCGACAAAGACCAGGCGATCTACGGCTGGCGTGGCACCGACCGCGAGGGACTCGATCGGCTGGCTGATGCTTACGACGACCACGAGGCGATCGAACTCGAGCGTAATTTCCGCTCGCGACAGGAGATACTCGATCTGACGAACGCCTGTGACTACGGGCCACAGTCCTCGAAGACGCTGCGCGAGGACGGCCGAACGCGAGGCACCTACACCGAAGCTGATCCGCCGGACCGCGTCGTCAAGGTCGAAAGCGACGCGATCCCAGGATCGACGGCTGAGGGAGTCGCGACGACGGTCTCGCGGCTACTCAATGGTGCGGCTGCGAACGTCCCACAGCGCGAGCTGGGCGATATCGCAGTTATCGTCCGGACGAATCGCCATGCACAGGCGATCGCGGACGCCCTCCGTGACCAACAGCTCCCATACGAAATCTCCGGCTCGCCCCGTGGCGACGTTTTGCCCGGACTGCAAACGGTGCTGTCGTATCTCCGGGTCCTCGTCGACCCGGATGCCGATGCCCACCTCCGGCGCGTGTTGCTCGCCCGCTACCGGTTCACGGAAGACGATCTTGCGACGCTGCACGGACAGTCGGGATCGCTGCACGACGCCGTGATGGCCATCGACGCCGAGGTGCTCACACAGCCCGATCGACTCGAGCGGGTTCGCGATCATCTCGAGCGACTCGAGCGATTTCGGGATGTCTACCCGCTGGCGGGCTTTCTGCGCCGGTTCCGGGACCTGACCCGAATCGAGTGGTTCTGTACGAGCGAGGAGCGAGCCGAGTTCGATCGCATCGAGCGGTTCGTCGAGGCCTACGACACCGACGGGGTCATCCAGTCGCTATCGATCGAATTCGTCGACGCGCTTGCCGAGACGCTTCAGGGCGGCGACAGCGATCGAACCCGCGGAACGCGATCCGCCGACAGCGTCGACGTGATGACGGTCCATCAGGCCAAGGGCCTCGAGTTCGATACGGTCTTGGTTCCGTATCTCTCGGACGAGGAGTGGTGTGTCGACGGCGATTACGTCGAGCGAGCCCGCCACCGGCTGTTGACCGCCGCGCTCGATGACGACGTTGACTCTCCGCTTTGTGCGGATCTGGCTGCCGAGACGGTCGGTGAGGAGTGGCGAGTGCTTCACGTTGCGCTCACGCGCGCCGAGAACCACCTGTTCCTGTTCGGCTCGGAGTATGCCTACGACGGCGACGAGACCGAACTCGCGGTGTCGACTGCCGACGCCTGTCTGGCCGACGATATCGAGTGGTCGATAGCTGGTCGGCGGATGGATCTGTGGGCGTCGCTGACCGAAAGCTTCGAGCGGGTGCGTGAGATCTACCCCGAGACGGTCGTCGATCGAACCGACGAAATCGCCGCCTCGGCCAGTGAGAATCCGGGGACGATCACCTACTATGCTGACTACGGCGACCGGCCGGTCGAACCCCTCGAGACGCGCGAGGCGATCGAGACCGTCCACCGGCTGGGACGATTGCTCCGGGACGGCCAGTTGTTGCCGGCGGCCGACGCGGCGAGCGACGGTCGACTCGCGGCGGGCAACGACAGTGATGGGCCGGAGGGCGCGATTCGGGTTCCGGGCGGTCGCCAACTCTCTGCGCTGACGACCGAGACCGTTCGCTTCCCGGTCGAGACGCTCGCGTCCACGACGGAACTCCCGGTCGCGATGCGCCACAGCTACTCCGCGATAGACACCCACGAGACCTGTCCGCGGAAACACTACCTGGATCACGTCGTTCGGGCGATCGACGATCCACATCCCGCATCGGCGGCCGGCGGCGAAGCGACCGAGACGAACGGCGAACCGGTCCCAGTGACCGACGACCCGGCGTCACGAATCGTCGGCACCGTCTTCCACGACGTCGCCGAAGAGGCCTTCCATCGCGAGTACCACACCCGCGAGGCGTGGCGTGAGGCCGCAGTTCGACAACTCACCGCGCGCGATTTGCTCGCCCACCGCGAGGCCGTCCTCGCCTGTATCGACCGCTACTTCGAGGCGAGCGCACCCGGTATCGATCGCCCGGTCGCCAACTGGGAGCCACTGGCTGCTGAGCTTCCCTTCTCGCTCGAGGACGTCGTCGGCGTGACGGGAGACGTGGTCGGGTACGTCGACTCGATCCGGCGATTACCCGACGGCGGGCTGGCGGTCCTCGACTACAAGGCGACCACAGAACGGATCGCGCCCGACGACGCCGTCCAGCTCGCGCTCTACCTGCGTGCCTGTGCGGACCGGTTCGACGACCCGATCTCGGCAGCCGGCTACGTCTACGTCGGTGACGTCGACGGCCCTCGTGTCGACCTGTTCGAGCGCGACGCGCTCCCGTCGTGGAACGCGGTCCGAGAGACGCTCGCGGCAGTCGACGAGCCGTCGTTTCACGAGACGACACCGGGCGAGCACTGCCGGGGCTGTCCACACCGGTCGCTTGGCTGCGGGCCGGACGAGCACGCTCCCGGTCGTGAGGAGACGATCGACTGAGCAGCAGCTATCGATTCGGCTCGCCGGATCGAGAACGGTTCGTTACTCCGCGTCGGACTCGTCCGGAAGGTGATCGACGCCGTACACCTGCATCACCTGCCGAATGTGAAAATCCTTCTCGCTTGGATCGTCGGTTTGTAACGCTTGCTCGAGGTGTTCTCTACAGTTATCGGATAGCTTCCTCATCCTCGCGTCGTGGTAGGGAACCGAGACACTAAACCTATATGATACCTAATACGTGTGGCGAGTGGCTATTACTGACGAGAACGGCCGTGCGAACGGAGGAACAACGGAGAGAGAAGTGGTGGATTACACAGCTTCGAGGAGAACGCCCACGACTGCAGTCGTGGGAGTCGTCACGGCTGCCAGTGAAACCGGGTTGGATCGCGCGCTGCAAGCGCCGTCCGAACCGCGGCGACGTTCTCTGCGACGTCGTGGATCCGTACGATGTCGGCCCCGCGGTCGGCCGCAAGCGCCGTCGCAGCGACAGTTGCCTCGAGCCGGTCGCCCGGTTCGCGACCGACGTGTTCGAACATGGACTTGTGAGAGTGGCCGAACAGGACGGGACAGCCGAGTGCGTGGAACTCGTCGATTCGATCGAGGAGTTCGAAGTTCTCCGCTGCGGTCTTGCCGAAGCCGATTCCGGGATCGACGATGATCTGCTCGCGATCGAGGCCAGCCTTCTCTGCGAGTAACACGCGTTCGGAGAGCTGATCGAGGACGTCTGCGACGACATCGTCGTACTCGACGTCGCGGTCGGGGACGACCGGCGCGTCGATGCTATGCATCACGACCAAGTTCGCGTCGTGGTCGGCGACGACAAAGCGCATCTCCGGATCCTCGAGCCCCGAGACGTCGTTGATGATGTCCGCGCCGGCCGCGAGGGTCGCGTCGGCGACGGCGGCCCGGCGGGTGTCGACCGACAGCATCGCGTCGAGATCGGCGATTGCCTCGATCACTGGGAGGACGCGCTCCAGTTCTTCGTCGACTGAGACAGGATCGGAGCCTGGCCGGGTCGATTCGCCACCGACGTCGATCACGTCGACCCCGGCGTCGACCATCGCTTCGGCGCGGGCGACCGCGTCCTCGAGTGCGTTGTATTTGCCGCCGTCGTGGAAGCTGTCGGGCGTGACGTTCAAGATGCCCATGACGGCCGTCCGATCCGTCCAGAGAGCGTCCGATTTGGTCGCCTCGTCTGTAGAACGGGACGGAGACCGGGACCGTCCCGCGGTGTGACCCGCCGCCGATGTCGGTCGGTCCTCGGCGTCAGCTCCAGCCTCGAGCGCGAGGGTATCGCGCAGTTCCCGGGCGACGTCTGCTACCCCGTGGGGGCGTGACCGGCTCTCGAGCGCCTCGACGAGCGACTCGAACTGGGCAAGCGTGCCCATCAACACGGCGTCGACGGCCTCGTCGTCGCGCTCGATGCCCGACAGGGCACATTCCCCGCCCACTCGCAGCAACTCTTCTTTCAGGACGCTCGCCTGTCGGTCCCGCAACGCCGTTCTGACGACCCGGTGGACGGCGTCGCCGTCCAGCCGTTCGATGTCGCCTGCGGCGACGTTTGCCCCCTCGAGTGCGTCGCGGGCATCGGCGAGGTCGCGGATACGCTTTGGAACGTCAGTCCGGGTCCAGCGAGAGCGTGCCTCCGCGACGACGAACAGCGAGCCGGTGACGAGCACGCAGTCGTCGCCGTCGGCCGCCTCGAGCGCGCGTGCGAGCGCGTCCTGAACGGTGGCTTCGGTCCGGACCGTGTCGACACCGGCGTCGGCGAACGCTTCGGCGAGGACGGCACGATCCTCCGCGCGGTCGAGCGTCGGCTCGGTCGTTACGACGTGCTCGGGCGTCGGCAACGCGGCGGCCATCGCGCGGTGTTCTTTCTCGTGCATCGCGCCGAAGACGACGTGGAGGTCGTCGTAGTCGTAGGTCGCGAGCGTCTCGCCGAGTCGCTCGCAGGCACCAGGGTTGTGCGCCCCGTCGAGGACGGTCAGCGGCTCGGTGTCGATCACTTCGAACCGGCCCGGCCAGTGGGCACTTCGCAGCCCGCGGGCGAGGGCCGACGCTGAAACGTCGGCGAACTGCCGAGCGAGAACTGTGGCGATGCCGGCGTTGACCGCCTGGTGTTCGCCCAGCAGCGGGATCCGCGTCTCGAGGTCCCAGTCGTCGCCGTCGATCGAGACGGTTGCTTCGATGTGGTTTGCCCGCCCCTCGTAGGTGACGCGAACATCGGGCTGTGTGTCAGTCTCTGTATCCGTCCCGACAGTTACCACGTCACCGGCGACGTCACGAATCGCATCGAGTGGCTCGCCGGTCACGCCCGTGACCAGCGGCGCGTCGTCGGGTGCGACGTGGGCCTTATCGCGGGCGATTTCCGCTTCGGTGTCGCCGAGGATGCCCGTATGCTCTAACGTGACGCTCGTCACTGCGCTGGCGATGGGATCGACGATGCTCGTCGCGTCGTACTTGCCGCCGATGCCGACCTCGAGGATGGCGACGTCGACGTCCTCGCGGCCGAACTGCCACAGCGCCATCGCCGTCATCGCCTCGAAGAAGGTGGGCGACTCGCCGTCGGCGGCCTGCGCTGTAACGTACTCGCGGATCGCTTCAACGTACTCACAGACGGCCGACCGGGGAATCTTCCGGCCGTCGACGCGGACCCGCTCGCGGAGGTCCTCGAGGTGGGGCGAGGTGTAGAGGCCGACGGAGTAGCCGGCCTCCCGCAGAGTTCGCTCGAGCATGCGGGCCGTGCTCCCTTTCCCGTTGGAGCCGGCGATCTGCACGAAATCGACGTCGGCATGAGGGTGCTCAAGGTGAGACAGCAACCGGGCCGTCGACTCGGTGCCCGGCTTCGGGCGGAACCGCCGGAGATCGAATAAGAAATCCGCCGCCTCGTAATACTCCATACAGTGACCGAGAGCCCGGTCGTTTTTGATACTGTCGGACAAGGGGCGGTGTCCCGTCGATCACGAACATCGGCTGTCGGAGCTACAGCCGACGGTGTTACGTACCGCGAAGCCCCGTCGGCGGCCGGAAGAAAACGCCATCGAACAGCGCGAGCGCCGCGATGGCTGCGCCGCCGAGAACGGCCGCTTCGAAGGGGAGACTGAGCAATCGACTAGCGAGAAACGCGACCACGAACGCTGTCGGGATCAGTCCCAACAGGAGATCGTACCGGTCGATCGTCAACGACCGATCATCGATTCGAGAACGGTCGACGATTCCAGTGATGTCTCTCGCCACCATCGATTCTCACCTCCGTACGACTGTACGATATCTTGCCACTAAAACGTAGTGGATATGAGTCCTCGAGAGCGGGCAAGACGCTATCTACGTGGCTCTCTGCCGTCGAACGGTCATTTCAACGGACGTTCCCGTGTGTGTCCCTCGTCCGTCGGCTCGCGAGTGATCTCGAGGAACGCATCCTCGAGACTGCGCGCGTCGCCGGTCTCGGCACGGGTCTTGAGCCGTTCGGGATCGTCCTCGGCGACGAGCGTCCCGTTGTGGAGGACGCCGATCTCGTCGGCCAGTTCGTCGACGACAGGGAGGATGTGCGTCGAGAGGAAGATCGTCATCTCGTGGTCGGCGAGGTCGGCGATGGTCTCGCGCATCGTCCGGGCCGCGCGGGGATCGAGCCCGCTGGTCGGTTCGTCGAGGAAGGCCACGTCCGGTTCGTGCAGGACTGCCTGGATGACGCCGACTTTCTGGCGCATTCCCTTCGAGTAGTCCTCGATGCGCTTGTGGGCGTCCTCGAGCAGGTCGAAGCGCTCGAGCAACGCGTCGATGCGCTCGCTTGCCTCGGTCTCGGAGATGTCCCGGAGGCCGGCAGCGTACTCGAGTTGTTCCCGGCCAGTGAGTTCGTCGTAGACTGGCGGCTCTTCTGGCAGATAACCGATGTGTGGGGTAATCGACTCGCGATCCGTGATCGAATGGCCGGCGACGCGAGCCGTCCCTGCGGTCGGTCTCGTCAGCGTCGTCAGTATCCGCATCGTGGTCGTCTTCCCCGCCCCGTTGGGTCCAAGAAACCCATAGACGGTGCCGCGGTCGACGGTCATCGTCAACTCCGAGACGGCGGTCGTCTCGCCGTATCGCTTCGTCAGTCCGTCGGTTTCGATGGCGGGGGCATCGGCAGGGCGCATACGCGTTCGTTTGGCGGTGTCTAATTAAAAGTGTGTCATGTTTGAGCGGTCGCCACGATCGAATGACAGATATCCAAAGGGTTTACTGCCAGCACACCTCGAACACGACTATGAGCCCGGAATTGCTCCCCTCCTGCCGACCGACGCGAGGTGTTTCGTGATGACACACGCTGCGCTGACTGTCGCGGATCTCGATTTCCGCCGGACCGTTCGCTCGATCGTCGGCAATCGGACGAAGTTGCTCCTGATGGCCCTGGTCGCAGTGGTCGCGCTCGGCCCGATCACGGTCCTCGGTGTGTCCCTCTTGCCAACGCTGGGCGAGCAGGCCGTCACCGCCTCGCTCACGACCGCCACCGCCACGACGGTCCTCGAGTACGTGACCGGCGGGATCGCGGTGTTGTGGGTGCTCCTGGCCGTGATGACGATTATGCGAACCGTCACGGCAGTCGCCGCCGTCGACGAGCCCGCGTTCCTCTTGTTGTCGACGGCAGTTCGCAACGCCGTCGTCGGCATCGTCGCCGCCGAAGTCGCGCGCTACGCGGTCGTCGTGCTGCCGCTCACTGCGCTCTTCGCCGGCGCGTTTGCGGTCGGTGCGGGAACGCCGATTCCCGTCGTCACCGCGACGCTTTCGGTTGCGCTGGTCGTCGTCACCGCCGTTCCGGTCGGCTTCCTCGTTGGCATCTGGGTGCGACATCTGATCACCGTCTACGAGCCGATCGCCCGCTATCGAACGCTGCTGTTTGCCGCGTTCTGGCTCGCCTACTTCGGCGCAATCGCGACCGGCGGCCTCAACGCGGTCATGGGGACGCTGTTTACCGCGTTACAGGCGAGCCCGCTGGGCTGGCCCGGGCACCTGCTGGTGATCGGAATCCCCGGCCTCGAGCCCTCACTATCCGCGATCGCCGGGGCCATCGCCGGCACCGTCTGTCTCGCAAGCGTCGCCCTTGCGGCCGCCGTCCCCGCCGCAGACCGCCACTGGTTCGCGGATCCGGCTCGTCCCGACGACGACCCGATCGACGAGGAATCGTCGTCCGATCGGCTCACTGCGCTCCTCGCAGGGCGCGTCTCGCGGCCGGTTCGAACCGTGACGGTGACGGCGATCCGCCGGACGAAACGCGCCCCGATCCGGTTGGCCTACGCCGGCTACCCGCTGTTGGGCGCGCTCGGGTTCATCCAGCAGATCGTCGAACTCGGGACGGTACCGGCGTTTCTGGCCGTCCTCTTCTGTCTGTACGCCGTCTGGGCTGCCGGCGTCCTCTTTACGCTCAATCCACTGGGCGACCTCGGGCCGGCTCTGCCTGCCGTCGTCACGTCGACGCTGACCGGCAGGCAGGCGATTCGCGGCCGGATGCTTGCCGGCGCGCTCGTCGGCGTCCCGCTCGCGTTCGTCGTCTCGCTGGCATTCGGGATCGCAAGCCCGCTCGAGCTCGAGCAGACCGCCGCCCTGACTGTCGCGACCGTCGCCGGGGCAATTGCGACGCCGGCGCTCGCGACCGGGATCGGCTCGGCGTTTCCCCGCTTTGGCAGCGTCAACGTCACCAACAACCGAGAGGCGGTGATGCCAAGCAAGACGGCGTTTGCCGTCTACACGCTCGCGATCACGCTGCCGTCGGTCGCCGCCGCCGTGTTGTATCTCGAGGCCCCCGAGTCGATCGCCGGGCTGCTCGCGTCGATGTCGGCGTGGACGCCGCTGCCGTCGGTCTCGATTTCTGCCCGCGCGATCACGATCGGTGCCTGCACCGTCCTCATCGGCGGGCTGGTCGCGCCAGTCATCTCCTATTTCTACGCCGTCGAGCGCTTCGACTGGTACGACTTCGAGTAGCAGACTCCAGAACGAGTTCCGTCACAAACGCCACACCGGCGTCGAAAAACAGGTGCTCGAGGGCCGACGCGCTTACTCCGAGCGGCCCCACTCGGCGACGTTCTTCGGACGGTCGGTCACGGCAGCGACCTCGAGGTCGCCGTCGAAGCGCTCGAGGGCTTCGACGTAGGCCTCGGCGCTGGCGACCGTCGACAGGTAGGGGATTTCCTCCTCGACGGCCATCTCGAGGCTGTCGCGGTCGCGGCTGACGATGAAGTCGACCTCGTTTTCGCGGATCGCCTGTGGCACGTCGTCGAACTCCGCGACGTCGAAGAACTGCTCGAAGCCGTCGACGTCGAGATCGACCACGGCAGTCCCCTCGCTGACGGCGTTGTCGGCCGCCTGCTGGGACTTCCAGTAGGCCGTGCCGAAGTCGCTCGCCGTGCCCATGACTTCGCCGGTGGACTTCATCTCTGGGCCGAGACGCGGGTCCGAGCCCGGCAGGCGGTCGAAGGGAAGAACGACCTCTTTGATCGACGTGTGTTCGGGGATCTGCTCGTCGACCTCGAGGCTCTCGAGCGTTTCGCCGGCCATGACCTTCGCGGCGAGTTTGGCGATCGGGACACCGGTCGCCTTCGAGACGAACGGGACGGTACGCGAGGAACGCGGGTTGGCCTCTAAGACGTAGACCTCGCCGTCGCGAACGGCCAGCTGGACGTTCAGCAGCCCCTTCGTTTTGAGGGCTTCGGCGATGTCCTCGGTGACCTCGCGGACGCGCTCTAAGGTGTCCTCGTCGAGCGAGCGCGGCGGAATCATACACGCGGAGTCGCCGGAGTGGACGCCAGCGGTCTCGACGTGTTCCATGATGCCGCCGATGATGACGTTGCGGCCGTCCGAGACCGCGTCCACGTCGAGTTCGACTGCGTTCTCGAGGAAGTCGTCGACGAGGATCGGTTTCTCGGGGCTGACGCGGACGGCTTCCTCGATGTAGGTCTCGAGTTCCTCGTCGTTGTAGACGACGTCCATCGCGCGGCCACCCAGCACGTAGGAGGGGCGCACGAGGACGGGGTAGCCGATGTCGTGGGCCAGCTCGAGGGCCTCCTCCTTCGAGAAGGCGGTGCCACCGTCGGGCTGGGCGATCCCCATCTCCTCCATCAGGAGGTTAAAGCGGTCGCGGTCCTCGGCTAAGTCCATCGCTTCGACCGAGGTCCCCATGACCTCACAGTCGAGGTCGCGGCGCTCGAGTTCGTCCTCGAGCGGCTCGCCGATATTGACCGACGTCTGGCCGCCGAACTGGACCATCACACCGTCAGCGCCGGTGGCTTCGGCGACGTCGGCGACCTCCTCTGCAGTAATGGGCTCGAAGAACAGCCCGTCGGAGGTGTCGTAGTCCGTCGAGACGGTTTCGGGGTTGTTGTTGACGACGTAGGCGTCGATGCCGAGTTCGCGCAGCGCACGAACCGCGTGGACCGAACAGTAGTCGAACTCGACGCCCTGTCCGATACGGATCGGGCCGCCGCCGACGACGATCACGCTCTCGATGTCACGGTCGACCTCGAGTTCGCCCGAGGCCGCCTCACCCACGAGCGGGCCCTTCTCGAACTCGTTTTTGCGCGAGGAGTAGTAGTACGGCGTCTCGGCTTTGAACTCACCCGCACAGGTGTCGACCTGTTTGTAGGTGCGGCCGGGGACTTCCGTCTCGACGGTTTCGACGTCCGAGCCGGCAGCCGCAGCGATGCTGGCGTTGGTGTGGCCAGTGATCGCGGCTTCGGTGAAATCGCCCTCCTGGGCGGCGACTGTCGAGTCGGCGATGTTCGCGTAGCGCTCGGTGTACCACTCGAAGATGCCAGTCAGGTCGACGATCTCGTCGACCGTGTAGCCGCGGTCGAAGGCCTCGAACATCGCGTACGGGCGATCCGGCGACGGACGCTCGAGGTAGTGTTCCTCGAGTTCCTCGTCGCTTACCTCGTCCCAGTCGACATCGGGTTCATATTCTGAGGAGCGAAGCGCCTTGAGGAGGCTCTCCTCGAAGGTGCGGCCGATGGCCATCGCCTCGCCGGTCGACTTCATCGCCGTCGTCAGCTCGAAGTCGACGTCGTCGAACTTGTCTTTGGGCCAGCGCGGAACCTTCGTGACGACGTAGTCGATCGCGGGCTCGAACGCTGCGGTCGTCTCGCCGGTGATTTCGTTTTCGATCTCGTGGAGGCGCTTGCCGAGTGCGACCTTCGCGGTCACGCGGGCGATCGGGTAGCCGGTCGCCTTCGAGGCCAGCGCCGACGAGCGCGAGACGCGCGGGTTGACCTCGACGACCCTATACTCTCCTCCTGGAGTGCCGTCGTCGTGCCAGGCGAACTGGATATTACAGCCACCCTGAATGCCGAGTTCGCGGATGACCTCGAGCGCGGCGGTACGCATCTCCTGGTGACCCTCGTCGGGGACGATCTGGGATGGCGTGACGACCGTCGACTCGCCAGTGTGGATGCCCATCGGGTCGATGTTCTCCATGTTACAGATGATGATACACGAGTCGTCGGCGTCGCGCATCACTTCGTACTCGTACTCGACCCAGCCGGCGATCGACTCGGTGATGAGGACCTCGCTGTTGCGCGAGAGGCGCAGTCCCTTGCGGACGCGGCGGAGGAGTTCGTCGAACTCGTGGACGACGCCCGAACCGGAGCCACCCAGCGTGTACGTGGTGCGGGAAATGACCGGCAGGCCGCCGACCTCGTCGACGGCGTCCTGGACGCGCTCCTCGAGGTCCTCCTCGGTCAGTTCCGAGACGTCTTCGTCCTCGTCGAGTTCGATCGTAGTCGACTTGGGGACCGGCTGGCCGATCTTCTCCATACGCTGGCGGAAGAGGTCGCGGTCTTCCGTCGCGTAGATCGTGTCCAGCGGGGTCCCCATGATCTCGACGTCGTGTTCCTCTAAGACGCCTTCCTCGGCGAGCTCGGCGGTAACGTTGAGCCCGGTCTGGCCGCCGAGGCCGGCGATGACGCCGTCGGGGTTTTCCTTACGGATGATCTCCGCGATAGCGTCGGTCGTGATCGGCTCGATGTAGACCCGGTCGGCCATCTCCGGATCGGTCATGATCGTCGCAGGGTTCGAGTTGACGAGCACGACGCGAGCACCTTCCTCTTGAAGCGCCCGGCAGGCCTGTGCACCGGAGTAGTCGAACTCGGCTGCCTGCCCGATCTGGATCGGGCCGCTCCCGATCAACAGGATCGTGCGTCCGTCTCCCGTCTCGCCGTCTACGGCGGTGTCCGTACTCATTTGTCTTGTCGAATCGAAGTTCGCACATCGTAATAAGCCCCACGATACAGTACGAATCTCGAAACGGCTTTTCGAAATTCGAACTCGAGGGGACGCCAGTCCCGAAACGCACCAAGTGTCCGACCAGCGGCCGGTTCTGTCGATCGGGTGTGAACCCCACGCATGTAGTCGGGCGGCGATCGAGGCTCGTCACGGAGAAACAGCGGCGGCACACAATCCGGTCTCGCTCGTCGCGTCGTGCTCCGAGCCGATCAGATCGGCTGGTCGTACTCGCTCTCGAACTCGCGTTGCCGTCGGTACTGATCGACGAACTCGGCAACGTCGAACTCGAGCATCTGGGACTCGAACTCGGTGATCGCGGCGTCGTCGTCGGCGTGGCTGATCGCGTGTTCCATGAGTTCGACGACGAGTTCGACGACGATCTCGTGGAGTCGCCGCGAATCGAAGTCGGCGATCCACAACAGGGTATAGCCGACGGCTCCGTCGTCGCTCGCGTCGTGGACGACGACCTGGTCGGGGAACTCCTCTAAGACGACGCCCATGAGGTGTGGCGTGCCGAACTCCTCGAACTCGTCGTCGGTATCGATCGTCTCCTGGAGGATGGCCACGAGCGACTCCGGAAAAAAGCGCGAGGGCGGATGCACGTCGGTCACGACGGCGTGGACGTCACCGCAGGGACAGTGATACTCGCGCATACCCAGATCGATCGCGTGAGGGTCGACGGTCTCCCCGCAGGGAAGCTCGAGGTCGTCGCTACCGTCGGAACCTGGATCGCGGGGTGGTGTCATTGCCCGTTTTTCGGATGGACAGGGGATAAGGGCGACGACATCGACAGATCGGTTGATGGACTCCGATCGCAGTCAGGGGAACTTAGTCCGTCTCAGGGCCAGTCGTCGCGAACTTGCTCGTCCTCGTCGCCCTCCTCGTCGGCGTGGGTCGCCAGGATCCAGTCGGCCGCTTCGGCGGCGTCCTCGACGGCGAGATACTCCCAGTCGACCGCATCGGCGAGTGCCTCGTCTTCCTCGCTGGCACCGATGTAGACGTACCGATCGGTGTCGAACTGGTCTTTGACACCCTCGAGGCTCTCTTCTTTCCCGCGGGGGCCGGAGAAGAAGTCCTGTCGGACGCGGTTCTTCCGCGTGAAGTTCGTCACGACGTAGGTCGGCTTCTCCGAGACGACGCCGATGTACTCGGTCCAGCCTCTGGCGTCTTCGAACACGCGCTCGGGCGAGGCGAGTGCCTTCAGCGCCTCGAGTTCGAACGCCAGCGTCATGTCGCTATCGCCGTTCATGTGCCACCGAACGCGCGCACGTGGGAAAACGACTTCGATACCGCACACTCACTCCGACACGCTGGCGCTCTCATCGCACAGTCTCCCAGTGCCGTTCAGGCGCGCTTGACGCGGAAGTAGTCCGTGAAAACGATCACCTCACCGGGCTCGAGTCCAGTCCCCGCAGCTGGAACGGATCGATCCGCCGACAGAGCCGCGTACACGGCCTCCAGCGTGTCCGAATCGAGTTGGTCGACGTGGCGAACGGTTGCATCCGGTGCGACCGATTCGACACGCTCGAGTCGGACGTCGACACGGTCGAGTTGTACTGATCGGCGACGGGGTTCACTGGCAGCCATGTTCATTGTTACCAAATGTATTACTTCAACTTAATAGTTCCGGCTGGTGGACCGGTGAGCGGTGTCGCTGGCGGGCGTGTCGGCCGGCTAGCGGCGAGGCTCCGCACTCACGTGCAAATGGTCGGAGCCGTCTGCAACAGCGCGCAATAACGCAGGGAGTCGAAAGAAAACGGATCGCGTGGGACGAACGGTACCGTGTCGGATTACTGTTCCTGTGGCGGTGCGAGCTCGTCCAGATCGACGGATTTCTCGAGGAGGACCTCGGCCTGGTCGGCGACCTCGCGCTGTTCGCGCATCAGCTGTTTGAGCTGGCTCTGGGGCGAGAGATCGCCGATGAGGACGCCGCCGACGACCTTGCCGTCCTTGAAGGCGATGCGTCGCCACTCGGTGTCTGAGTACTTGCGTTCGGCGTGTTCGTCGCCAATCGTCGGGTGGCCAAAGGAGAGGAACGGGAAGTCGAAGTGCGTAATGGAGTAGGAGGACACCCACTCGAACTGTTCGGCTTCCTCGTCGGCGGCCATGTTGACCGCAGCGACCCGGCCCTGTTCTTTGGCCGAGCCCCACGAGCCGTTCTGGGCCTGCTCGCCGAGCAGAACGTCGTAGAAGCGGGTGATGTCACCGGCCGCGTAGATGTCGTCGACGCTCGTCTGCATGTACTCGTCGACGATGATGCCGTTGTCCTGCTCGAGGCCGGCCCCATCGAGGTATTCGGTGTTGAAGTCCAGACCGATCGCAGCACCGACGAAGTCACACTCGTAGCGGTCGCCGTTGGGGTCGACGGCGGCGGTGACGTGGCCGTCGTCGTCGGTCTCGAAGTGATCGACGCCGCTGTCGAAGACGGGTTCGACGCCGACCTCGCGCATACCCTCGTGCATGATCTCGGCACCCGCTCCCGAGAGCGCGTAGCGCCACCAGCGGTCGCCACGCATCAGGTAGTCGGCTTCGATCCCCTGTGCGCCACAGACGGCCGCGAAGTCGATGCCCAGCAGGCCAGCACCGACGATGACGCCCTTGTTGGCTTGTTCGGCGTGTTCGCGGATCGCGCGCGCATCCTGGAACGTCCAGAAGTGGTGGATCCCGTCGGCGTCGCTGTTCTCGACGGGGAGCTGTGTCGGCGTCCCGCCGGTCGCGACGAGCAGCTTGTCGTAGGGGATCTCCTCGCCCTCGTGGGTGTTGACGACCTTCGCGTCGGTGTCGACGCTCGTTACGAAGGTGTTCAGCGAGAGGTCGATATCACGTTCGTCGTACCACTCCTCGTCGTGGATCGAGATGGGCGCTTCGGGGAGCTTGCCTTTCGCGTGTTCCTTGATGAGAATCCGGTTATACAGTGACTCCCCCTCATCGGTAATGACGGTAATCTCCGACTCCGGGTCTTCCTCCCGGAGGGTCTCGGCAGCCGAACTACCCGAGATCCCGTCACCGATGATGACGTACTGAGTCATATCCAGACCGTTCGTAACCCGGGTTAAAGTGGATTGCTATCTCGTCTATTTTGCCGGACACCTTCCGAAGACACAACAATAGTAACGATAATCACGAGAGGGCTGACAGTTTGTATCCATCATCAACTTTCAGGCACCATTCCTCGAGAATGTACGGGTTCGTTTCGATCCCCCGCTCCGTCCGTTTCAGGCGCACCGATCGTCCCTCGTTGCGAGACTGCACCCCCTAACAATGTTGTCCGAACTGTTCTTTAGGAGGTGTGCATAAGCCCCGGACATGAAGCTCCGCCAGAACGCGAAACACTTCGCCTACCAGAAGGCCCTCGAGACGCCGGGCGTCCGCTCGGTCGCCAACGCGGGGCTGGTCAAACTCCACACCAGAATCTTTACTGGGAAAGCCGACCCCGCCCACGCAGAGGACCGACGGGACCACCTCGATGGGTTCTTCGATGCGACGATGGATACCTACCTGCGCGCGCTGCAGGACGGCTACTCCGAAGCTGAAGCCCGCGAGATCACCCACATTCAGGCCAACTTCGACTTCTACAACCACGGCTGGACCGAGATGATGGAGTTCCCCGCCGACGAACTCGAGGCCCACTACGACCGCTACCGCGAGTTCTTCGACCGCTGGGACATCACGATCGACGAGCCCCTCGGTCAGTTCGCCCCGCCAGAAGGCGTCCCCGAGGCACCCTCGACGCCGGAGCGACTCGAGGACCCCGAGCATCCCCACGCCGAAGGTGGCTTCGCTGACGACGTGTACGTCAAAACTGCCGACGGCGACCTCGTCGTCGGCGGACAGGACGAACCCGAAGACGTCGATGTTTCGGAGGTCGTCGAGAAGCACGAAGACAGCTGAACCCAGTCGGATATTTCTGTCGCCCGTCCGTCCGGGCCCCGCCGGTTTCCAAGCCGCTAAGTGCGCAGAGACTCGATGTCGAGCAACGATTCATGCCCCTGAACGCGAACGATCGGGCGATCGCGGGCTTTACCATGGCGGGCCATGCGCTGGTCCACTGGTTCGAGACCTCGATCCCGATCTTTTTGGTCGTCTGGCTGACCGAGTTCGACGTCGGCGTCGCGTTGTTCGGGATCGTCGTCGCGCTTGGCTACGCGCCGTTTGGCCTCGGGGCACTGCCCGGCGGGATCCTCGCCGACCGGTATGGTACCAAGCGACTCGTCTTGGTCTGTCTCGCCGGCATGAGTCTGTCCTTTCTCGTCCTCGCCGCCGCGAATTCGATCTATGCCATCGCGGCCGGCCTGATCCTGTGGGGGGTCGCCGCAAGCGTCTATCACCCTGCTGGCCTCGCGCTCATCAGCACCGGCGTCGAGGATCGGGGCACCGTCTTCGCCTGGCACGGGATCGCCGGCAACGCCGGCATCGCGCTCGGTCCGTTCGTCGCCGCGACGCTGTTGATCTTCCTCGAGTGGTCCGTCGTCGCCGCAGTCCTCACCGTCCCGGGTATCCTCGCGATCGGCTACGGCCTCAGCGCGGAGTTCGATCCGACCGCAGCGGTTGCGGACGACGCCAACGCAGGCCCCGACGAAGCGCTGTCGCTGTCGGAGATCGTCGGGAATACGCGCACGCTGTTTGCAAGCGCCTTCGCCATCGTCTTCGTCCTCGTCACGTTCGAGGGACTGTACTACCGTGGCACGCTGACCTACCTGCCCGAGATCCTCCACGGCCTGTCGGCGATGGACGGGCTCGCGCTACCTGCCGGCCTCGAGGGGATCGAACCAGCCGACTACATCTACGTCGGCCTGCTGGTCGTCGGCATGGCGGGCCAGTACGCCGGCGGAAAGTTGACCAGCCGCGTGACGCCGGCTCGAGGACTTACGGGTATCTTCGTCGTCCTCGCAGCGCTCGGGCTCGCGTTCGTTCCGGTGACGGCGACGGGTGTCGGGCTCGTCCCGATCGTCGTCCTCTGTGGCGTGCTGGGTTTTTTCCTGTTTGCAATTCAGCCGTTCTACCAGAACGCGGTCGCGCTCTATACGCCGCCGGATGCCCGCGGGCTCTCTTATGGCTACACCTACCTCGCCGAGTTCGGCGTCGGCTCGGTGAGCATCGCACTCGGCGGCGTCGTCCTCGGCCAACTCTCGCAGACGGCGTTTTTCGCAATGATCGCCGCGTTCGCGGGGATCGGCGGCCTGCTTGCGGGCGCGTTGCTGGTCAGTGGCGATCGGTTCGTGACTGGGGATGGAACGCTCGAGGCGAACGCGGACGACTGATCCTGCCGGTTTCACCGGCGACGGACTCCGATATCCGAGAAAACGGTCCGCAGCAGGCGCTCATACTGCCGGACAAAACGACGGCCAGTTCGACCGCACGGCCGCGGATTCCGCCGTCGTCGGTGCGTTCGTCGACGGTGATCTGAAGACGAGACGATCCGTAAACGCCAGCTATTTTGAACGTTTGGCCGAGAACGGCGTCCGATCGCACCAGATACGTTGCCACAGCATAGTTTTCTGGAAATTGATGCACTAAACTGCGTTACGTACCGTCGTTCGTCTCTTGTGGCCGATTATCACCTCCGATAACAGCGGATTATAATTTATGTACCGACGAAAGAACGCATCTCTTATCTATGGATTTCGCTCGACGGCTAGTGCCGGCGGCCATCCGACGCAGGTACGCGGTCAAGTTCGGGATCGCGTTACTGATACTCATATTGTCCGTCGGATTGGTCGGGTACGCCGCCACCGCAGAGATCACGAACCAGATGGAAGATCAGGTCGAGACCGACCACTCGTCCGCTACCGAGCAGGAAGCCCAGAGCCTGCAGATGTGGAACTCGCAGAACGAACACACGGTCGAGATGATCGCCAGATCGAACGTCGTTGCCAGTGACGATCCCGCAGCGATCGAACAGCAGTTCCTCGACTGGGAGGAACATCTCGACAACGACGCGTTCGACATCTCGTACGTCGATCTAAACGACGGGACGGTCACCGCAAGCACCACCGACGCGTTCCGCGGTGCGTCGACGGCCGACCTCGAGAACGTCCCCGAAAGCGCGTATGCGAACGCGACCCAGACCGTTCCGTGGGTGTCGGATGCCTCCCTCGCCGAGAGCGAGGCCGGCCAGAACCGAACCGTCATCACCTACGTCCAGCGCTCGGCTGCAAACGAAGACCGGGCGATCATCTACACCGCTGACCTCGAGGCGTACGCGAACGACCTCGAGAGCGACGACGGAACCACGACGATGGTCCTCAACGGCGACAACGAGGTGATGCTCGACGACAAGGGATACGGCGAAAATCACGAAACGCTCGGGCAGGCATACGGTGGCGATACCAGCCTGCTGACCGCTGCACGGACCGAGGGAGCGACGACCCAACGGGTCGACAGCTCGTCACTGACCTTCGAGACCGACGCCTACGACTTCACGGACGACGAGTACGTCACCAGTTCGGCCCCTGTCGTCGGGACCGACTGGGTCGTCGTGACCCACGAACCCGCCAGCCAGGCGTTCGGGTTCGTCACCACGATCAACGAATACGGGATCTACGCGACGATCCTCGCCGTCCTCCTGATCGGCATGGTCGGTGCCGTCCTCGGCCGGAACACGGCCGTCTCGATTGGCCGACTCGCCGACAAGGCCAGCCAGATGGAAGAAGGCAACCTCGACGTCGACCTCGAGACCAACCGGATCGACAACATCGGCCGCCTCTACGATGGCTTCGATTCGATGCGCGACGCACTACGCGAGCAGACCGAGGAAGCCGAAGCCGCACGCGAGGAGGCGGAACGCGAGCGCAAACGCGCCGAGGAGATCAACAGCCACCTCGAGGACAAGGCCACCGAGTACTCGACGGTCATGGGCAAGGCTGCCGACGGTGATCTCACCGCCCGCGCGACGGTCGAAAGCGACAGCGAGCAGATGCAACAGATCGGCGAGGACATCAACGAGATGCTCGACGAGATCGAGCTGACCATCGCCGAGCTCAGCCGGTTCGCGACCGACGTCGCGACCGCCTCCGAGCAGGTGACCGCCTCGAGCGAGGAAGTCCGCTCTGCATCCCAGCAGGTCACCGGCTCGGTCCAGGAGATTTCGGATGGCGCGGACCGCCAGAACGAGTCGCTGCAGTCGGTCAATCAGGAGATGAGCGGCCTCTCGACGACGACCGAGGAGATCGCCGCCTCCTCGAACGAGGTGGCCGACATCGCCGAACGGACCGTCAACACCGGACAGGAAGGGAAGGAAGCCGCTCAGACGGCGATCACCGCCATGGACGAGATCGAAACCGAGGCCGGCGACGCCGTCGCCGAGATGCGCCGCCTCGAAGAAGAGGTCCAGCAGATCGACGAGCTGATCAACACGATCTCGGAGATCGCTCGCCAGACGAACATGCTGGCGCTGAACGCCAACATCGAGGCCTCCCGATCCGCAAGCGGCAGCGACGACGAAGGGTTCTCCGTCGTCGCAAAGGAAGTCAAGGCCCTCTCCGAGGACGTCGCACAGGCGGCCGACGAGGCCGAGGACCGCCTCGAGGCGATCCGCGAACGCACCGAACAGTCCGCCGCCGAAGTCGAGGGCACAAGTGCGGACATCGAAGACGCAACCGAACAGGTCCAGGACGCCGTCGAAGCGCTCGAGGAGATCGCTGACCTCGCCCAGGAGACCAACATCGGTGTCCAGGAAATCTCCGCAGCCACCGAAGAGCAGGCAGCCTCGACCCAGGAGGTCGTCGCGATGGTCGACAACGCGGCGACGATCTCCGAGGAGACCACCGCGGAAGCCGAGAACGTCGCTGCCGCGGCCGAACAGCAGACCACTGCACTCACTGAGGTCACGGAATCCGCCTCGAGTCTCTCCGAGCAGGCCGCACAGCTCTCCGAGGCACTCGATAAGTTCGACACCGACATCGACACCGACGAGGTCGACTTCGAGTCGACGTTCGACGTCGACGCGGAGCTATCGGTGTCCGACGCGTCGTTCGACGCCGACGAGATGGGACTCGACGACCAGACCGGTGGCATCACCCTCGAAGCCACCGACGCGTCGGCGACGGACGCGCTCGAGAACATGCCAGCTGCTGATACCACGGACGAGGCGAGCTCCGAGGACGCACTCGAGATGGGGCCCGCAGACGACGCCGACGAGTTGGATGCCGACGAGATCCTCGGCATCGAATCGGACGAGAGCTACGATACTGACGACGGTGCCCTCGAGTCGGTTGGTGATGCCGACACCGCTGGTGACGACGCGGCAGACCCACTTGCGGACGACGCTGACCCGCTGGCTGAACTCGACGCCGACAGCGACGACACGGACGACGCGTTCGAATCGACGGCTGAGGATGGTACCGACGACGCAACTGCCCAGCCGCTCGGGCCGGCCGATGACGAGTTCGACGAGTCGGATACCGACGACGCAACTGCCCAGCCGCTCGGACCAGTCGATGACGAGTCGGGTGGTGGCGACGATGGAACCGCACAACCGCTTGAACCAATCGGTGAGGAGACAGACGACGAAGACGGCGAGGACCACGATGACGATGTCCTCGACAACGACGACGCGTCGGATGACGACGCGGACGACACCACAGAAAGCGACGACGTGTTCACGTTCGGGACGACCGACGACGAGTAATCGAGTCGATCGCCGGTCGCTGAGACGCCTTGCTGTCGCGGGTTGCCGGCGCGACGGCAAGCCGTCCGGCGGCCATGGCGGCACTGACTGACAGCTCTCCGCCGTCCACGACTCCACACTGCTGTTTTCTCACTGCTCCCACGCGAGCCCCACTCGCTGGCGACGAATCGAATACCGGGCTCGAGGCGGTATTGATCGTGAGCAGACAGACCGTAGATCGCTATCGGTGGCCGATACGGTCTCGCGGTGCTGGCGAGTTGACACTGCGCGTCGTCTTCGTTCGCTACCTTTTTGACTGCCGTCTTGAAAGGAATCGGCATGCTCACCGTGCGGGCACCGGCGACGAGTGCGAACCTCGGGAGTGGCTTCGATGTCTTCGGTATCGCTCTCGGGACGCCCGCCGACGTGATTCGGGTCGAGCGCGCCCCGGAAACGACGATTACGGTTACGGGAGCCGGCAGCGAGTACATCCCGGAAGATCCTGCCAAGAACACCGTTGGTGCGGTCGCCGAGGCCCTCGATGCCCCGGCACGCATCCGAATCGACAAAGGCGTCCGACCCTCCTCGGGGCTTGGCTCGTCAGCCGCGAGCGCGGCTGCCGCCGCCGTCGCGCTCAATGCCCTCTACGACCGCGGCTGCTCGCGGGAGGAACTCGTTCCCATCGCCGCCGAAGGCGAAGCGCTCGTCTCCGGCGAGGCACACGCGGACAACGTCGCGCCGGCACTGCTCGGCGGCTTCACCGTCGTCACCGACGACGGCGTGACACAGGTCGATGCCTCCGTCCCCGTCGTCGCCTGCCTTCCCGATATCACCGTGTCGACGCGCGACGCGCGCGGCGTCGTCCCCGACTCGGCCTCGCTCGCGGACGTCGTCGACACCGTCGGCAACGCCGCCACGCTCACCGTTGGAATGACACAAGACGATCCCGACCTCGTCGGTCGGGGAATGTTAGACGACATCGTCACGCCCGAACGCACCAAACTCATCGACGGCTACGATCGGGTTCGCGAGGCCGCCCTCGAGGCGGGCGCAACCGGTGTAACCGTCAGCGGTGCCGGGCCAGGCGTACTGGCGGTCTGTCATCACCAAAACCAGCGGGCGATCGCTGCAGCGATGGTCGACGCTTTCGACGCAGTTGGTGTCGAAAGCCGTGCCTACCAGACCGTCGTCGGCGAGGGCGCGCGGCTGTATCGCTGAGCTACTGGTCGACACTGGGTTTCACGCTACTCGAGCAAAAACAGCGGTGACCGCGTTCGAACGAGCCGCCGTTTTCATACCGGCTGCTGTAACGATTTACCGGCGTCTCCGCAGGACGGGTCGCGGAGACGCCGGCACTGACTGACAGGAGTCCGTCTCAGACGCCCCGTCCCTGCAGCTTCTCCTCTTCGGGGAGGTCGACGTTCGCGTCGCCTTTCATGCTCTTGCCAAGGTTCTTCGAGATTTCTGCGAGCGTCTCGGGGTCGTCCCAGTTGTTCGTCGCTTCGACGATCGCTTCGGCCATCTCCGGAGGGTTCTCCGCGCCGAAGATGCCGCTGCCCACGAAGATGCCGTCGCACTCGTGGTGCATCATGAGCGCGGCGTCGGCCGGCGTCGCGATGCCGCCCGCTGCGAAGTTGACGACCGGGAGTCGGCCCATCTCGGCGGTCTCGTGGACCAGCTCCGCGGGCGCTTCGATCTCGCGAGCGTAGGCCTCGCGTTCCTCGTGGCTCATCCCCTCGAGCTTTCGGATCGCGCCTTTGATCGTTCGCTGGTGGTGGACAGCCTGGTTGACGTCGCCGGTGCCAGCCTCGCCTTTGGTGCGGATCATCGCTGCACCCTCGTCGATCCGGCGCAGGGCTTCGCCGAGGTTACGCGCGCCACAGACGAACGGCGCGGTGAAGTCGCGCTTGTCGATATGATAGGCATTGTCAGCGGGCGTGAGGACCTCACTCTCGTCGATCATGTCTACGCCGACGGCTTCCAGGATCTGGGCCTCCTTCGTGTGGCCGATCCGGGATTTGCCCATGACGGGAATCGAGACGGACTCGACGATTTCTTCGACGTCTGCCGGGTCTGCCATCCGGGCGACGCCGCCGCGCTTGCGGATGTCGGCGGGGACGGCTTCCAGCGCCATGACAGCGACTGCGCCGGCCTCTTCGGCGATGCGCGCCTGTTCGGGGTTGACGACGTCCATGATGACGCCGCCTTTCTGCATCCGGGCGAACCCGCGCTTGACGAGATCGGTCCCGCGTCGCAGTTCCTCGAGATCGGTGTTCTCGGCCATACTGCGCGGTTAGGAGCCACCGCACTTACGCGTGTTCTTTGGGGACGGCTTGTCCGCAGTGTCCGAAATCAGCTGCATAACGGACGAAAACACCGATATCGTGACTCATATATGCCCGGGTCATATCACTCGGTTATACACTCCCCTTCGAGCAGGCGTGCCCGAACGCGGGACCCATAGAGCCGACCGACTGGCCGTTGCCACAGCCCTAGTTCTCGTGTCAGCGCCGGCGCAACCTCGAGTCGCGTGCCGACGGACGGGCCGATCCCGATCGCCACCTCGCCCTGAATCTGGACCGGTGTCCACACGAGTGCCCCCGCTTTCGTCGTGTAACTCGCCAGCGTCCAGTCGCGGGCTCGAGCGCTGATTCGCGGGCGGGCGACCTCGAGCCGGACGGTCTCGCGGTCACCGTACCGCCCACCGGAGACGACCGCACGGACCCCGTTCGGCCCGTCAGTCACCATCACGTCGGTGCGTTCCTTGGGATAGCCCCAGAGCTCGCGCCCGAGCGCGACCGCAGGTTCGGTCGTCACCGGGAGCCAGTGGACGTAGCCACCGATCTCGCCGCCTGCGAGCTGTGCGATGAGGGTGTTCGTTCGACTCCCATGCACTGCCAGGATGATGACTGCGAACTCGTCGTAGGGCTCGAGTCCCGTTGTGTCCCGGCCGTCGCCGCCGACGCGGTGGTACTGAATCGCGACGAGTGCGACACAGCCCACGCCGGGTGCAATCGCAAGCGACGAGAGGGGGTCCGGCAGGACCGCCTCGAGTCGACTCCGGCGAGCAGGAACGACGACGCCACCCACCGTAAGCGATACCTCGAGTGGGAGCGATACCTCGTGGCCGGTCGACAGCCGTGTTCGAGACCGGTGGTCGGCCGTGGTCATAGCCGACGGTACGAGGTGGCCGCTCGTAGAGGGAGGGGATCACGGCCGCGGGCAGCGATAACCGCTACTGTTTTGCAGGTTCCGTCCGTCGCGCCGGACGATGACTTCCTCGACCTCGAGTGGCCAACTCTCCGACCGCGACCGCGCCGACGGCGAATCGCTGCCGGCGTATCTCACGCCATTGCCGACACGGCTCGAGGATCTGGGGCTGCGATTTGCGTGGCTCGTGGTTGCGATCAACCTCGTGGGGACGGCGTTTGGGTTCTGGTACTACTCGGGGCAGTTCGCCGAGACGACGGCCGTGCTGTGGCCGTGGGTGCCCGACAGCCCGCTCGCGACGCTGTTCGTGGCGCTGGCGCTCGCGTGCTGGAAGCTGGGCCGCGAGCAGCCGTGGCTTACCGCGCTGGCGTTTTTCGGCAATATCGTGCTCGGTCTGTGGACTCCCTATACGCTGCTCGCGTTCGCCGAGTCCTACACGTATCTCTCCCCGCTGATGTACAACTTCCTCTTCTGGAGCCACCTCGCGATGGTCGTCCAGGCGCTGGTGCTCTACCGAATCTCGGAGTTCCCGGTGTGGGCTGTCGCCGTCGCCGCTATCTGGTACTGGAGCAACCTCCTCGTCGACTACTTCGTCCCCGTCGTCGGTGAGCCCCACCACACGATCATCCCGGTCGCACGGGACGCGCCCATGTTCCTCGAGGCTGACGCGCTGGGCGTCGTCGCCGCGGGCGAGGTCTCGTTCGTGTTGCTCGCGCTGTTTCTCGCACTCACGATCCGGGTCAAAAAGTGCGAGGCGGCCCGAGGCCGATCGTAGCCGCTGGCTCCGAACTGCAGTCACTCCGCCAGCGACAGGTCATTGACCGACGCAAGCTCGAGGTACGGATCCAGCGAACTGGCCGCGGCCCGCCGCTCGACCGTCCCGGCTTCGGTATCGTACTGCAGTACCTCCGCATCGAGGAATTTTTGGAGGTGGTTGTGGTGGAATTCGACCGTGAGCTGCTCGATCCGTTCGGGCGTCGGCTCGCCGTCACGGTGGGCAAGCCGGTCGATGAGTTCCTCGAGACGGACTGCTCCCACTCTCCGGGAGAGGTAGGACAACGCATACCGGCGGTGGTCATCGCACAACAGCTCGAAGATGGTATTCGAAGAGAGACGGTCGTCGGCAGCCGTACGTTTCGCATTCGAGGTATCTGTCTTCATGGTGCTCTGTACTCGGCTTACGCGGCGCGGCCGACCGATCGGCGCTCAGCGACTTCAGCAGAGCACACCTCGAGATTGCCCGATATCGTTATAGCCTTTCTGCTGACGACACAGTATGCACTGGGAATCTGGTGGCAGGAAACGAATGTCCAAAAACGAGCCCTGCGTGAATTCGGACTCGTCTTCTAGCGACGGCGACCGACTGCTTACGCGAGGATGACGACCGCCGACTCGGTCTCGATCATCTCGCCCTCGCCGGAGTAGGTCCGCTCGAGTTCGACCTCGAAGAGATCGTCCTCGAGTTCCTCGCCGGCGACGCGCAGGACGTTTTCGTCATCGTCGATCTCGTAGTCGCCGCTTTCGATGCCGGCGTCGATCTCGCCGACTTTCGAGCCGAACTTCGGCCCGAGCGTCGAGTAATCGAGGTCGATTTCGGCGACATCGGTCGTGATCTCCGGTTGCTCTTCGAGCACGGTGAGGTCCTGGACATGCATCACGTGCTGGATCGCGTCCTCGAAGCCGTCGACGGGGCCGTAGACCGACACCGACTCGAGGTCGGCGTTCAACGGCAACTGGTTCTCGCTCTTGTAGCGTCGCAGCGCCGAGATGACCTCCATGGCGGTTTCGCCGGCCGCTAAGTCGGCCTCGTGACCCTGCGGTTCGGGCCAGTCGCGGACGTGGATGCTGCTCGTCTCGAGGGCCGCGTCGTCGGCCACGTAGACCGCCTGCCAGATTTCCTCGGTCACGTGGGGCAGGAACGGAGCCCACAGCTCGAGGAATGTTCGGTGGGCGGTCCGCAGTGCGTACTGCGTCGAGGGGTTGTCCTCGCGGGTCTTGGCGATCTCTAAGTAGTCGTCACAGAAGGTGTTCCAGAAGAACGTCCGCAGGCGATCGCGGGCCTTCGCGAACTCGTAGGCCTCGAGATGGGCCGTCAGATCCGCAATGGCATCGTCGAGTTCCGCGAGTAGCCAGCGGTCGATCGCCTCGAGCTCGGCGGGCTCGGCGGGATCGGCGGGGGCGAGCGTGTCGACGAGTTTCGAGGCGTTCCAGAGCTTCCGCAGGAGCTTTTCGCCTGCCGTCAGGTCTTTCTCCTGATACGGGAAGTCGTCGCCGACGGCGGCACTGGCCGCCCAGAAGCGAACGGCATCGACGGGGTACTCCGCGAGCACCTCGTCGGGCTCGACGACGTTCCCACGCGACTTGGACATTTTCTCGCGGTTTTCGTCCAGAACGTGGCCGTTGATCATCGTCGCGTCGAACGGCACTTCGCCGGTGTGTTCGTAGCACTTGACGATGGTGTGGAACAGCCAAAAGGAAATGATGTCGTGACCCTGCGGGCGCAGATCGAACGGGTAGAGCTCAGGGTTGTCCATCGTGAACTCCTCTGCCTCTGCATCCCAGTCCCAGCCGGCGTTGATCAGCGGGGTCAGCGAGGAGGTCGCCCACGTGTCGAAGACGTCCTCTTCGGGGTCGAACGCGTCGTGGCCACACTCCGGACACGCGTCGACGGGCGGGTCGTCCGAGAGCGGGTCAACCGGCAACTCTTCGCGCTCGGCCATCACCGGGTGGTCGCAGTCTTCACAGTACCAGACCGGGAACGGGATGCCCGAGTCGCGCTGGCGGGAGATCAGCCAGTCCCACTCGAGGCCCTCGATCCAGTGCTGGTAGCGGGTGAACATCTTCTCGGGGTACCAGTCCATCTCCTGGCCGGCCTCGAGGTACTCGTCTTTGTGATCTAAGATCTCGACGTACCACTGCTTGGAGACGCGGAACTCGACGGGCGTGTCACACCGTTCGTGGACCTGCACCGCGTGGGTGATCGACCGACGATCGCGCAGGTAGCCCTCGTCGTCTAAGTCCTCGACGATGGCCTCGCGGGCCTCCTCGGTGGACATCCCTTCGTAGTCGCCCGCGAGGTCGGTCATCGTCGCGGACTCGTCGATCGCCACACGCAGCGGGAGATCGTGGGCCTGGTACCACTCGATGTCCTTCTGGTCGCCGAAGGTACAGCACATCACGACGCCGCTGCCTTTCTCCATGTCGACGCGCTCGTCTTCGATGATCGGCACTTCGTGGCCGAAGATCGGGACACGCGCAGTCTCGCCGACGAGGTCTTCATTGTCCTCGTCGTCGGGATGGACGAACACGGAGACACACGCTGGAATGAGTTCCGGGCGCGTCGTCGAGATGATGAACTCGTCACGCGGCGCGTCGTCGCCGGCGAGTTCGAACGCGATGTCGTTGAAGTGTGAGCCGCGTTCGTCGTCTTCCATCTCGACCTGCGAGATGGCGGTTTCACAGTCCGGACACCAGATCGCGGGCGCTTTCTTGCGGTACTCGCGGCCCTTCTCGTAGAGGTCGAGGAAGGAAAGTTGCGAGACCCGCTGGACGCGCGGTTCGATCGTCTTGTAGGTGTTGTTCCAGTCGATCGAGGTCCCGAGCGCCTGCATCTTCTCGGTGAACTCGGCCTCGTAATCCTGACAGACCTCTCGACAGAGGTTCTGGAATTCCCGGCGCTCGTAGTCCTGGTGGCGAATGTCCAGTTCCTTCTCGGTCAGCCGCTGTCTCTTATACACATCTCTGAGCGGGCNCGCTGGAACCGGGCGGCGAAGTCCTGCAAGGTCGACCCATAGAGGTGGCCCATGTGCAGGCTCCCCGAGACCGTCGGCGGCGGCGTATCGATTGCATACACCGTGTTCGGGTCCTGCTTTTCGTCGCCATCGTAGGCGTAGACGTCCGCGTCGATCCAGCGCTGTTGCCAGCGCGATTCGACGGTTTCGGGGTCGTAGCCACCCTCGAGGCTCGGCTCGTCCTGTTCGGCCGCGTCCATGCTCATGCTTTCACCGCCCGCTGTGGGCGTCGTCGGTACGTCGTCGGGAACTGTGGTTGGCGCTCGTCCATATGAGTCGTTGCTCGGTGAATGCTGGTCGGCGACAATACATCCGTCGAAACGGGGTAGGGAATGCGGGGCTACGGGGCCCCTATCAGGGCGGACGTAAGTCATTAAAAGAGTTCGACCACGCGTTCGGTCGAACTCCCGTAAATCGTTACGTCCGCCCTGATACAAAAACGGTGCCACGCGGCCCGTCAAACGGTTGGACGGTCGCCGCGACGCACTGCATCATACGTATCCCTTGCTCCGGGAACGGTGTTAGGTGTTTCGTCGGCCGGTGCTCGAGCGTGTCTGGATCCGTCCGTGCTAACTGCCACTATAGTAGCCACTGAAAATCAATGCACACCCGATCGCACGACGGCTGTGCGATCGGTGTGTAAATCGTTTCAGTTGTTACTATAGCTTCCACGGAGTGGCGAGACATCGACCTCGAGAGCAGAGCGCAAAAGTATCGTCCAGACTCTAGGAACGCGTATGAGTACCGATGGCAACCCTCTCGAGGGGGCCGATCGACCGTGAGCGCCCTCGCACGGCTGCGGGCGCGTCTCCGCAACAGATTCGATGCGTGGCGCTGGTGGTATGCACTCCGTGTCAGCGGCGCTCCAAAATGTGCCGTCTGCGGAAACGAGGCGGCGTGGATCGCCACGTCGGAGAACGAACCGCGCTGTTTCCAACATATCCCGGCTGAAGGAGAGGAAGCGATCCGAGACGTCCAGCCCGAGGATTGCTTTACTGACTGGGACGACCACACCAGCGAGTAGGGCGGCCGACTCACACCACGACGCTGGTGCGGTCCGTTTGACCGTCATACGGTCTACTGTCAGTCAGCGTCGGTGCACCTGCGACCCGCGACCGTCCTACGATCCCACCGGTACCCAGCGACAGGAAGCCGTCTCAGGCGTCGCCGTCGGAATGGGCTCGCACCCATAACTCGCCGATTCGAGAGAGTCGCGTTCGGTAGGACTTCCCGTGTTCCTCGCGCTCGATGTACCCTTTGCCGCCGGGGCCCAGCCGGTCGACGTTGTAGATGACCTTCGACCGGAAACTGTCAGTGTATTCCTCGTTGAGTTCGCGGGCCAGCGATTCGGCGAGTTCGGAGACGGAGTCGAACTCGCCGCCCTCGCCGAGTTTGTACAGGATCAGTTCCTCGAACGGCTTGACGTTAGAGAATGATGCAACCGGTAACTCGACGATATGCTTGCCGTCGATTTCCTTTGCCCCAATGGTCGTCCCGCGCTCGTCGAACTCGGCGAGCAGGTCGCGTGCGCTCTCGAGGCGGCTCCCGATCCGATCGTCTTCGATCCCGTCGTTGTCTTCTCGAAGGTCCTCGAGCAAGGCGATCTGTTCGCGCAGTTCCTCGGCGAGTTCGGTCTCTAAGTACTTCTCCGGGGCAGTGTAGTAGGTATGGATGCCCTCGCGGTCTTCCTCGCGTTCGACCATCAGCGAGTGGGCGGCGTTGGCGAAGGCGAAGCTGACAGTCCGGGGCATCGCGGCGACGTTGACCCAGACCTCGTTGCCGGCGTCGAGTTCGGCGGTGATGAGCTCGTAGGCCTGCTCGAAGGCTTCGTCGTAGTCGTAGACGTCCTCTAAGACGAACCGCTCCGTTTCGGCCCCCAGCAGGTTCCGGAAGTCCGTCTCGAGTTTCTTCGAGAGATGCCGGGAGTATTCGACGTTGGCCTCGCTGCCGACGGCTCCCTCGAGCAAAATGACGCTGTCGACGTCGATCTGATCGCGCACCAGTGGCGCGATCAGCCGGTCGTAATCGAAGCCGACCGGGACGATGTGTGTTTGCATGGTCGACACTGAGGCAGGAGCCGTTACAAAACCACCGAGTCGGTATCCGCGTTACTCGACGAGCGGCATGACGATACCGAACACGAACGGCGAGGCAAAGCCGATCGCGAAGCCGATCATCGTCAGGGCGAAAAACAGCGTGTTCTCCCACTGGGGAAGCGACCCGAACATCGCGTGGCCGACGAGTTCGCTACCCGTCCCGACGACGAACAGGGCGAGCCCGAGGAAGAAGCCGGTCTTTGCCAGCTCCGAGTGATCGCGGCCGCTATAGTGTGCCATAGCGACGCATCGATGGTCGGCCACGTAATCGTTTCGACAGCAGCGCGGTCAGTCCTCGTCTGTCGCCTCGAGTTCGAGCCCTCTGAACAGATCCACGATCGCCTCCCGGTCGCGGGCCGGATCGATGTCGAGGGCGGCCTCGAGCGTGGCCGGATCGTCGGGCGCCTCGAGCGGTACTAGGCCGCCGGCCATCACGTACGTGTCGGCGGCGGGCCAGATGGCGATGTGGGCTTCGGCGTCGATTGTCGCGGCGTCGGCGTCGTCATCGTCGTCAGCTGCCGAGCCAGCGTCGACTGGATAGTCTGCCTCGAAGACGGTGAGATGACCGACGGTGCCGTCCGGGCGGTCGATATGCTCGCTCGTGCGTTCGTCGCCGACGATGATACCGTCGTCTTCGATCGTCTCGACGAACCCCGTGCGGGCTTTCGGGGCAGCCATCCCGAGGGCATCGCTCGGGGACAGCCCCATTGTCGACAGCGACGGATTGAGCTGCAGTTCGATGAGAAACAGCGATCGGGCCGGGATCGAGCCGCTGGCGCGGAGCCGCTCGAGTGCGTCAGCTGTCGGCCGATGTTCGAAGACGCTCGTCTCGGCGGTGATCGTCATCAGCGAGAGTCGTCGTTTCTCGGTCTGCGTGCCGAGCCGCTGCCAGTCGTCGGCGACCGCAGCCGGGAGATCGATCGTCATGGTCGCCGGCTATGCAATCGGGACCGTTCAGGGTGGCGATTCGACTCGGTCATACGGACTCCTTTCAGTCAGTGCTGGCGCACCCGCGACCCGTCCTGCGGGTACGCCGATCCCCAGTGATAGCAGACCGTATCAGTCGGCACCGAGGCCGTCGAAGTAAATCGCGCGCTGCTCGTCGGCCGCCGGCGAGGTAACCAGCGAGACGGCGACAGTGATGAGAAGGCCAAGTCCCATCCCGACGAGGCCGGCCGACCAGCCCGCGTAGGACCCCGGTACAGCGGCGACGAAGAGACTCGCCATGTAAAAGCCCTGGCTCGCGAGGATTCCGGCGGTGATACCAGCGCGCGTAATCTTGCGCCAGTAGAGGGCAAGCAACACCGGCAGTGCGAGCTGAGCAAAGCCGCTGAAGGCGGCGTTCCCGAGGTCGAACAGCGTCGCCGGCTGAAACAGGCTGGCAACGAAGGCCGCAGTAGCAAAGATCGCGACGCCGCCGCGGGCCAGCAGCCCTTCTCGGCTATCGGAGAGGCTTCGGTCGACGAACGGCCGGTAGAGATCCCGCGTGAAATACGACGAGCCCGACAGCAACATCGAGTCCGAGGAGGACATCATCGCGGCCATCGCGCCGGCGATGACCAGCGCGGCGAACCAGGTCGGGGTGTACGCATCGAGTATCAACGGCAGGACGTTCGCTCCTTCGGGAACCGCGACCTCGAGGCCGGCGGCCCACGCCCCGAGCAGGAACGAGGGGACGAACAGCAGCACACAAAGGATCGGCCAAAGGGCAAAGGAGCGCTTGAGGACGGTTTTCGAGCCCGCGGCGAAGAACCGCTGGTTGACCTGCGGGAACATCGCGACGCCGAAGCCGATCGTGATCGCCGTCGAGAGTATCCACTGGGGCGTGTAGTAGCTGCTGCCGAGCGAGAGGAACTCGGCTGTGTCCGAACTCGATGCGAGCGCCGCGGTCGCCGCGCTCGGGCCGCCGACGGTCGCGAGCACCCACAGCAGCGCGACCCAGGTCGTCACGAGCATGAACGCGCCCTGGAGCGTGTCGGTCCAGGCGACCCCGCGCATCCCGGCGGCGACGACGTAGAGGATCATGAATACCGTGATCAGGCCCGCCCCCAGTTCGTAGGACACTGCACCGTCGGTAAGCGCCTCGAGTGCCGTACCAGCGCCGACCTGCTGGAGCATGACGTAGGGGAACAGCCACAGCAGACTGATGGCGGCGACGAGCCCGCGGAGCCACCGCGACCCGAAGCGGTCGCCGAGCATCTCGCCGAGGGTGACGTAGCCGTACTGCTGGCCGAGCAGCCACTGCTTGTAGCCGATCACGTACCAGAGGATGGCGAAGATGATCCCGTCCATCAGCCCCATGACCAGGATCCACTCGGGCCCCTGCGCGTAGGCGATGTTCGGGCCGGCGAAGAAGGTAAACGCCGACAGCAGCGTCGCAAAGGTCGTAAACAGCAACACGACCGTGCCGAGCGTGCGACTCGCGAGATAGAAGTCCTCGGCGGTCCGCTCGGTCAGGCGATAGGCGACCAGCCCGACCGCGAGCGCGAGCAAGAGGTAGCCGACGATGATCGACAGCTGCAGCGTGACCGCTCTCATGGCGAATCACCGCCGGTTCGCGGCTCTCGAGTCCGGCCGGGACCCCCCACTCGCCTCTCACTCGAGCCGTCGTCGTCCGTTGACTCGATGCCGATTCCCCAGGCACGCTGGGCGAAAACCCAGAAGACGACCGACGCAAGCCCCATCCAGCCGACGTGCCACCAGAGCCATACTGGCAGCCCGGCGACGACGGTCGCCGATCCCCACAGGAACCACGGGACGGTCAGTCCGGCGAGGACGACCGCGACCGCGATCCAGACCCCCAGTTCGTTCCGGTGCATATGTGACTGTTTCCCTCGATATGGGTAGTTCTTTCTGTTCGATTCCGCCTATCGAAGAGATTTGTTCATCGATATGGCATCGTCGGCTCGCCGGTTCGAGAAGCCAGTGATCGAAACGAGTCACATTGATCGCACAGTCCGCGGTTCTCGCTTACGGTGCTCGCCCTGACCCGCGCTCCCATCGTGCGATCAGGGGCCGTGATGGTCAGTGGCAACGATAGCTACAATCGGTATTTCATCGAGGAAAAAACATATATGAATCTGCCAGCGAGTACGAATCGACTATATGTCCCGGCTGTTCCCCTTCCGCTCCGAGACGACGACCGAGGAGGGCCAGCCCCGCGTCGTCGAACTCGAGGGCGAGGACGCTGACGCCGTCTTCAGCGCCCTCTCCTCGACGACGGCGCGGCAAATCTACGCACGGCTCGACGAGGAACCCGGGACACCAAGCGACATCGCGGACGCGATCGATTCTTCGATCCAGAACGTCCGCTATCACTTAGAAAACCTCGAGGAGGCCGGGCTCGTTACGGTCGTCGACACGTGGTATTCCTCGCGGGGCAACGAGATGAGCGTCTACGCGACGACCGACGGGCCGCTGATCGTCACCAGCGACGAGTCGCGGGCGGCGAAACTCAAAGCGGCGCTCTCGCGGCTTCTCGGCGGGATCGGCGCACTCGCAGGCGGGAGTTTGCTGGTGCAGTACACGCTGACGCGCTGGCTCGTGCCGACTGGGACTGAACCGGTCGCTGACGAATCGAAGCCCGCAGGCGCGGCCGGGAGCGACAGCCGTGACACAACCTCGACGGGGGACGGCGGGGCAACCACCGGAACGGGGAACGGCTCGAGCGACGACGGTGACATCGGGATCGCCACCGTGAACGAAACCGAGACGACCAGCGCGGACGCCGAGAGCGCGGACGCCCCCGATTCGTCGCTCGATACCAGCAGCGAAGCCTCCGATTCGGCACTCGGTGCTGGCAACGAGGCAGTACAGAACGCGAGTGACGGCAGTGTGGACACAGCAGAGGCGATGGTCGAGACGGTGCCACCAGGAGTGCTCTTTTTCCTCGGCGGCCTCGTCGTCTTGCTTGCAGTGGTGCTCTACTGGTACTGGTACCGGCCGACGTACTGATCGCTCGTTGCCATCGACATGCTGCTGTCGGAGAGGCCGTCACAGTCCGACTGCACACACCCGATCGGTGCCTCCAGAGGTCAACAGCTATTTCTCCCCCACGAACGAAATCATATATAAACCGGTCTCTGTACGCGACTCCCGCGTCACCGCGCCCCTCGCGGGGACAGATTCCCAATGGAAGACACATCAAAATATCTCATCCACGCGGACGTCACGGCTGACGGGGTCGTCGAGCGCAGCGACGTCGTCGGCGCGATCTTCGGGCAGACCGAAGGGCTGCTCGGCGACGAACTCGACCTCCGCGATCTCCGGCAGTCTGGCAAAGTCGGTCGCATCGATGTCGAAATCTCGAGCACTGGCGGTCAGTCTCACGGACAGGTCACCATCGCAACGAGCCTCGATAAGGTCGAAACTGCTACGCTCGCGGCCTCGCTCGAGACGATCACGCGCGTCGGTCCCTGCCGGGCCGACCTCGAGGTCCGCGAGATCGAGGACGTACGCGCGGCGAAACGCAAGGAAGTCGTCGACCGCGCGAAGGAACTCCTCCGGACGGGCTTCGACGACTCGATTATGTCCTCCGACGAGATCTTGGCGGAGGTTCGCCAGCACGTCCGCGTCGAGGACATCACCGAATACGAGGGCCTGCCCGCCGGCCCACGGGTCACCGACAGCGACGCCATTATCGTCGTCGAGGGCCGGGCCGATGTCCTCACCCTGCTCAAGTACGGGATCAAAAACGCGATCGCGGTCGAAGGGACGAGCGTCCCCGATGCCGTGGCCGAACTCACCCGCCATCGCACAGTCACGGCCTTCCTCGACGGTGACCGCGGCGGCGATCTCATTCTCGAGGAACTCGCGCAGGTCGGCGATATCGATTACGTCGCCTTTGCCCCCGCGGATAGCTCCGTCGAGGAACTCGATCACCACGAAGTGTTCGCCGCCCTCCGGAACAAGGTTCCCTACGAGACCGTCTCGGAGCTCAACGAGCCTCGAGAAGCCGTCGCCGCTACTGACGGCAGTACGACGCCGGCACCGCTGCCGACCGACGACACGGCCGCGCCACCGACTACCACAGAATCAGACCGCACAGCGACCTGTGAATCGACTACACAGCCGAATACAACGATCGACGCGACCGACGATGTCGAGGCGACAGCGACGAGTCAGCCACAGCCGGACGCGGCCGACTCGGAACCGACACAGTCCGACGCGACCGCTTCCGAGTCCGATGCTGACCGCGGCCCTGAGACGATCTACGGGCACGCGGCCGCGATCGTTCGGGCCAACACCGATCGCGTCCGGTTTCTCGACGCCGACGCCGAGCGGATCGACGAAGCCGACGCGAGCGACGCCTACAAAGCACTCGAGGACCTCGAGCCGGTGCCGACGACGGTCGTCCTCGACGAAATCCTCGATCAGCGCCTGCTCGATCTGGCGGCCGACCGTGGTGTCGATCGGATCATCGCACGCTCGCTCGGGCAGTTCACCAAACGGCCGACCGACGTGCAGATCCACGCGATCGACGATATCGCCGAGCAGCGCCCGAACGGGGAATGACAGCAGGGTTCACCGGCTGTCCGGGTCCGAGCCGTTCATATGCTATCGGTCCTGAGCGACGACTATGACGCCCCCAGTATCTGTCGCAGTCGCACTCCTCGGTGCCTGGGTCTGGATGATGTTCTGGGCGACGACGACCGATAATACGACCGACGCGGATCCCGCCGAGTGGGTCGATCGCGTTGACGATCGATCCAAGCGCTCGTCAGAATCGGCGGCCTCGGACGGCACGTTCCACACTGCTGACGACTGA
Organism: Natrinema limicola JCM 13563; assembly: GCF_000337475.1. Taxonomy (GTDB): domain Archaea; phylum Halobacteriota; class Halobacteria; order Halobacteriales; family Natrialbaceae; genus Natrinema; species Natrinema limicola. The sequence goes on from NZ_AOIT01000029.1 coordinate 92,769, forward strand.
ACGACCGATCGTCAGTTAGTGCCGGTCCCCACGACCCCGTTATCCGGGTGTGGCGCGATCCAGTGACAGGAGTTCGTCTGCAACGGTCAGTCGACACTGCGTCTCGCCGTACCCAAACGACGGTCGTCTCAGTCACACCGTTTCGCATAGCCACGCATTTCCCCGGCCGGAAGCGCCACCGCCGATGACGCTGGCTCTCGTCTCGTCCGCAGCGGTTCGTCTCTGCCCACCTTCCCCCGTCGCCCGTCACCGGTCGATCGGTTCTCCCGTTAACCGAGGACAAACGTAACCACTAGCAGGACGCTGACGAGCGCCCCGGACAGCGTCGCAAGGAAGTTCACACCCTGATTGCCAAGTATCGACCCCTCAAGCGTTGCGCCGAGCAGGCTATCGACGGTCATCCCGGCGATCCCGGCGGCGACGATGATCGTCGCACCGCCGCCACTCACTTCGGGAAAGAGCCCGGTGGCAATCACGGCGACAATGGCTGCGCCGACGATGCCGGCGAGTTCACCCTGCCAGGTGACACCGCCATCGGTGCCGGGCTCGACCGGCTTGAGGGTCGTAATCAGTCGCGGCCGGTCGAAGACGCTCCCGATCTCGCTCGAGAGGGTGTCACTCATCGCGGTGGCGATCGAGCCGGTAAAGGCGAATAAGAAAAGCTCGGGTTCGTGAGGGAGTAAGCCGGCATCGCTGGCCGCATACCCGAGGACGGCGACGAGCGCGACCGCGGCGTTGCCGAGCACGTTGCCGCTTCCACGTGCGCCGTTGTTGTCCTCGGCGACGCCGAGTTCTGTCTTTTCCTCATAGCGGAACTTCGTCGAAAGGCCGCCGATGGCGAAAAAGGAGACGAGGACGGCAAACCAGCCGTAGCCGCCGAGGACGGTCGTCAGCAACACCAGCAACACGCCGGTGAGCATCCCGGCGATGGAGGCCGTCTCGAGCGCGTAGGACGTATAGCCGAGCGCGACGGTGACTGCGAGCGCAATGAGGAGTTCCGTCGGGCCGATGGTCGGCTGAAGTTCCGCGAGTAGCCACAACAAGAGCCCGACCGAGAGGACGACGATGGGGTCGTCGGAGCGCAACAGCATGTCACGCAACAGCGCGGCGAGAAATGCACCGCTGGCCGCCAGAAAGACCATGATGGGAAGTGCCGAGACGGCAGCATCCCCGGCGAGCGAGCGGGTGATGGCCTGGCCGGCGACGGCCGCCACGGCTGCAGTCAAACAGAAACCGACGACGCGAACGACGGGCCCATCGGTTCGCAGCCTGACGAGTTGCTCGCCGAGGTTGCCGTAGCCGACGAGCAGGATCGTTCCGACGAAGACGGCGACCGGCATCGACGCCGCAGTCGCCATGAGCCCGAGTGCGACCGCCGCAAGAACGAACGTGATGAGGCCATACAGCCGTGAATCCTCGTAGTCGCCCGGATACGCGAGCAGGTCGAACAGCGGGCCGTCGGTGATGACGTAGGCACCTAACAGGACGACGCCGGCGACCGCGGCTCCGACGCGCGGACCGGCAAGCGGGACCGCAAGCGACAGCGTACAGAGGGCTGCAAACACGCCAGCTTGCCGAACGGGTGCCGTCACGATATCGGTCCCTTTCTGTGGCGATTACTTCAAGGTTCGTGAACCCGCCTCGAGTCGATTTTTGCTACCCTTAGCGTTTCACTCGCCCGATCAGAGCTGTCGCTCAGCTATCCAACGGAACCCGTAACCCGTATCATACCCGCCCCGAAAGCACGGGTGTGGGACTGTACGAACGGTATCTGGCCTTCCGGATCCGCCGCCACGACGGCGATCCGCCCGATCACATCGCGCTCGTGATTACCGAGCGCGACCTGTTAGAGCGGGGTGCCTACGAGACGCTGACGGACTTCTTCGAGTGGGCCGTCGAATACGCCTCGCAGGTAACGGTCTACGTCAGCGTCCTCGACGCGGCGGCGGTGCCGGCCCTGCAACGCGAACTCGAGCGGATCGACGCGCCCCGGCCGGTCGCCGTCCGCGGGCCCGACGATAAGGCACGCGCCGATGCGCCGATCCGGATCGGGATCGGGCTCGGCGGAAAACACGAGTTCACCAGCGCCGTCCGGACCCTCGCCGAGCGCGTCGACGAAGGCGAGTTAGACCCCGCGGCGATCGACGACGAGGACGTCGAAGCCCATCTCGTCTTTCCCTCCGAGCCGGATCTGGTGATCAAGACCGGCGCAGAGCGCCTCTCCGATTTCATGATCTGGCAGTCCGTCTACTCGGAGCTGTATTTCACGGACGTCAACTGGCGGGACTTTCGCAAGCGGGATTTCCTGCGGGCGGTGCGCGAGTACTGCAACCGGTCGCGGCGGTTCGGCCGCTAATTCAGTCTGCGATCTGGCTGCTCGAGTCGCTGCTCTCGAACTCGCCGGCGTCGGGCCGTTCGCTCGAGGGCAGCGAGTCACGGAACCGGTCGACGATCGCGCGGGCGTCGGCGAGTTCCGGTTCGCTGACCGCGCCCAGCAGGGCCAATGCGCGTCGGGCACGGGTGCGCCGCCATGACTCCTGACGGTGTTCGTAGGTCCGGATTCCGCGCAGGAAGTCCGTCTTGGAGAATTCCGGCCAGTAGGGCGTACAGAAGAAGACGGCGGCCTCGTTGCCGTTGGCGTGCCACGGGAGGAAATTCGACGTTCGCTCGTCGCCGCCGGTCCGGATGATCAAGTCGACGTCGCGCACTGGCTGGTCGTAGAGCCGTTGCTCGATGTCCTCGACGTCGATGTCGTCGGGCTCGAGGTCGCCTGCGTCGACGGCGTCGGCGACGCCGCGGACGGCCTCGAGCAGTTGTGCGCGACCGCCGTAGGCCAACGCGATGTTGAGGACGAACTCGTCGTAGTCGCTGGTTCGGCCCTCGGCGTAGGCGACGGCCTCGCGGACCCGCTTGGGGAGCCGGTCGACATCGCCGAGCGCTCGAATGTGGACCCCGTTGTCGTGGACCCGGTCGGCGTCTGCGAACTCTCGAAGCTTCTCCTCGAGGAGGTCGAACAGCGCTTCCCGCTCGTCGGGCGGGCGCTCGAAGTTCTCCGTCGAGAACGCATACAGCGTCAACTCCTCGACGCCGATGTCCTGACACCACTCGAGGACACGTTCGGTCGTCTCCGCACCAGCACGGTGGCCCTCGTGGGCGTCGCCGCCTCGATTTCGGGCATACCGTCGGTTGCCGTCTTGGATCACTGCAACGTGGGTTGGCGCGCCGGAGATTTCACGTGAGAGCAGCCGTTCGTAGGCCGCATCGACGCGTTTGCGGAGCCACCGCTTCATTACCCGTGGAAAAGTCACCGGTGCCTATGTGTCTTGTGTGTTACTCGTTGGCAACGGTCGGGAACGTCTCGCTCGAGGCGCGATGGCGGCGAGGGACGGAAAAACGCCCGTCGAATAACGGATATCACTGCCGTCGGAACCGTGACGGCTATCAGTCCGGCGCTGCTCGAGTGAGCTAATGGCAGACTCGAACTCCAAAGTTCTCGACGAGGATCTCTATCAGCGGACCAAAGCGCTGCTCGAGCCCGGCGAGATCGAGCTCAACGGCGCGATCGTCCACACCGACTACGACGGCCAGGAAGACGTCCAGATGATGCAGGCGACGATCGACGTCGGCGACATCATCGCCGAACACGCGGGTCACGACCCGAAAGACTGCTACGTCTACTCGGGCAACGACGACACCGATTTCTCCTCGAACCAGCATCAAGGACTGACCCTCGAAGACGAGGAGTTCGTCTGGGAGTGCCAGCAACTGCTGCGCGAGGGCAGCTTCGACATCGTCATCTACTACGAGGCCAGCGCCGACCACGAGGCGATCCTCGAGGACATCCGTGAGCTGGGCTTTGACGTGACTGGCGTCGAAGGCGAGTAGTCGCACTCGAACGGAGCGACGAGAGCGCGCTCGCGAACGCCTCTCCGAACGATCACGAGTCGCTTCGGAGAGCCGGCTCCGAGTTGCTTATACTTCGGTAGTTCCGAGTATGACGTATGAATACGGACGTCGACCTCACGGCGCGCGAACGGGCGGTCGTCAACGCTTTTCAGGGCGGGTTTCCCGTCGTCGAACGACCGTTCGAGCCTGCTGCGGCTGCCATGCGCGACAACGGGGTCGACATCGACGCGACGGGGTTGCTCGAGACGATTCGTGAGTTAGACGACCGGGGCGTCCTCTCGCGGTTCGGCCCGCTCGTCAACGCTCAGGAGATCGGCGGCGCGGCGACGCTGGTTGCCATGCACGCCCCCGACGACCGATTCGACGAGATCGTCGACGCAGTCAACGACCACCGCGAGGTGGCCCACAACTACGAGCGTGAACACCCTCACCTGAACGTCTGGTTCGTCGTCAGCGTCGCCGACGAGGACCGCGTCGAGGAGGTACTCGCCGAGATCGAAGCCGAGACGGGCCAAGAGACGTACAACCTGCCGAAACAACGCGAGTTCCGTGTCGAGGCCAAGTTCTACGTCGACGGCCCGCTCGACGGCGACGGGGACATCGAGGCGGCCGGGATCGACCGCTCGGACCTCGGTCCCGACGTGACGCCGACCGACGAATCGACGCTGTCGCCGGCCGAACGCGACCTCGTCCTCGAGGTCCAAGGCGGCGTCCCGCTGACCGAGACACCGTATGCGGACGTAGCTGACGCGATCGGACAGGAGATCGACTGGGTCCTCGAGACGGTCACACGCTTCGAGCGCGAGGGGAAGATCCGCCGGATCGGCGTCGTGCCGAATCACTACGCGCTTGGATACACGGAAAACGGGATGACGGTCTGGAACGTCCCCGATGAAGTCGTCCCCGAGGTCGGCCCCGAAGTCGCTGCACTGCCCTTCGTCACGCACTGTTACCGGCGGCCGCGCCACGATGGCGTCTGGCCGTACAACTTCTTTGCGATGACCCACGGCCGCAGCGAGGCGGAAAGTCAGCGCCGCATCGAGCAGGTCCGCGAGACGATGGCCGAGTACTGGGACGTGACCGATGAGGACTGGGACTCCCTGTTTTCGACGCAAATCTTGAAGAAGACAGGGATTCGACTGGACGAACGTGCTGACGCGAATACCAGAGCGCGATAGCAGCGATCGGACGGCTCTCTGTGCCAATGATTCCACTACTCCACGATTTCACGGACGCGACGGTGCTCGTCTTCGGCGGCGGCCCCGTCGGTGCTCGCAAGGCCCGCCGGTTCGCCCGCGAAGCGCGGGTCATCGTTGTCAGCCCCGCCTTCGCCGATCGTGACTTCGGCGGGGCCGAACTGGTGCGAGCAGCGCCCGACGCCGACGAGATCACGGGCTGGCTCGAGCGGGCGGCCCCCGCGCTGGTCGTCGCCGCGACCGACGACGAGGCGATCAACGACGCTATCGCCGACGCGGCCCGCGAACGGGGCACGCTCATCAATCGCGCGGATCGATCCGGGGAGCGCGACACTGGCAGCGTCGTCGTCCCCGCGACCGTCCGCAACGATCCCGTCGTCGTGTCGGTCGCGACCGGCGGGCAGGCACCCGCGCTGAGCAAGTATCTGCGCCAGGAACTCGAGGAGACGCTGTCGGGTGCTGGCGAGATGGCACGGGTTTGTGCAGCGGTACGCGAGGAACTCAAATCACGGGACGTGACGACCGATCGGCGGCGACAGATCGTCACTGACGTCGTTAATTCTACAGATGTTTGGACAGCTTTACGTACCGGTACTTCTAACAGTTCCCAAGTGATCGAGGACGTGCTCGCCGAGGATCTGTCTACTGGGGGTGATCGGTCGTGATTTCGACCGGGGTTGTCACCGCAGCGCGGGTTACACACCGGTGTGGAACCGTCGACCAGCTCGCCGCTGCCAGCCCCGAGAGTCAGACGACCGCCGTGACGGAGTTGTTGACCGTGTCCGATATCGAAGAAGCGTACGTCCTATCGACGTGTAACCGCGTCGAGGCATACGTCGTCGGGCCAGACCACGTCGTCGGCCGCGCCGCGCTCTCGGAGTTTTTTGCCGGCGTCGACGACGACGCGATCGTAATGACCGACCACGACGAGAGCTTGCACCATCTCCTGCGTGTGGCCGCCGGCCTCGACTCGGTCATTATTGGTGAAGATCAGATTATCGGCCAGGTGCGGGCCGCCTACGAGGACGCCCGTGATGCCGGCGGAATCGGCTCGATGCTCGAGGCCGCCGTCACGAAGGCGATCCACGTCGGCGAACGCGCCCGGACCGAGACCGCGATCAACGAGGGCGTCGTCTCGCTTGGCTCGGCCGCAACGCGCCGGGCCGCCCAAGAGATCGATCTCGAGGGGGCGACCGCGCTGGTCGTCGGGGCCGGCGAGATGGGACAGCTCGCCGCCCGGAGTCTCGCGGCCGCCGGCGTCGACGAACTCGTCGTCGCCAACCGCACCGTCTCGCGTGCAACACAGCTCATCAGCGACGTCGACGATGAGACTGACACCACCGTCGTCTCGCTCGACGATCTAGAGCGGGTCGCAACCCACGCCGACGTTGTCGTCGCGGCGACCGGGAGCGACGAGCCGGTGCTCGAACCCCGCCATCTCGAGGGACAGGCGGAGCCACAGGTGATCGTCGACCTCGGCCAGCCCCGCGACGTCGCGCCGGAGACCGATTCGTTGCCCGCAGTGCAGGTGTTCGATCTGGACGACCTCGAGACGATCACCGCTGAGACACACGAGCAGCGAGCCGACGCCGCCGACGAAGTCGAGGCGATGATCGACCACGAGTTCGAGTTGCTCATCGAGCAGTACAAACGCGCCCGCGCCGACGAGGCCATCGCTGCCATGTACGAGTCCGCCGAACGGATCAAAGAGCGAGAGGTCGAAACGGCGCTCTCGCGGCTGGGCGGCGACGAGGTGTCTGCCGAGCAACGCGAGATCGTCGAGGCGATGGCCGACTCGCTGGTCAACCAGTTGCTCGCCCCACCGACCAAGAGTCTTCGTGAGGCAGCCGCAGAGGACGACTGGAGCACTATCCACACTGCCCTCCAGCTCTTTAACCCGGAGTTCGGCGGCAACGACGGGCCGATCGCGCCACCCTCGATGGCGACCACCGTAAACGGCGACGCGAGCATCGGCGCGACCGACGACGACTGATTCGACGCGGTGGCCGCGCCGCTCGTACTCGATTTGTGGCACTCGAGACGTACTGAGACTGATTTTCGAGCGGTTGCCCAAGCGCGGCGTTACTCGGCAGCCGAGCGGAGACTGTTACAGTACTGATTCCAAGCGACAGGCAGCTGGCGCGTTATCGTTGCGGTGCGCCGTACTCGACGTGAACAGTCGGGACGCTCGCAGAATCGGGCGCTTGGTCGCCGTTCCAGTCGACGAGCCGGACGTTTGCCATCTCACCGGAGAAGCGAAAGCGCTGGACGCCGACGTCGATCGATCCCTCGGCGACGCCGCCCGAAACGACGGTTCCTTCGGCCACCGGGTCGGCTGCCAGCATCTCGAGGTCGCCGTCGACGGCGACTTCGTAGTTCGAGGGGACGCCACGGCCGACGATCGTCACGAGATTCGGCAGCTGTGTGTCGTTTGATTCCGAGTCAGTTCGGTTTTGTACCGGCGTATCGCGTGCCATGCTCCGATAACCCGGGTATCTCATCATAAGCTTTCCTGTCGAGAAAATGGTAACAATATGTGAATACGAACACGCGTTATATGACACGTCATGGGCGGGTGAACGGCGGTTCTGGCACAATCGCAAGACGGCCGCGGGTGTCTCTGGACGCAGTTACTGCTGACCGCCCTCAGTAGAGTTCGTCGAACGACTGGACGCGATAGTCGCCGAGGACACACTGACCGCGGCGCTCGTGGCCGACCCGTTCGACGTGGATCGCGTCGAGCCCGGCGTTCCAGGCTGCACCGACGTCGTTCGCGCCGTCGCCCGCGAGCACGCCCTGATGGCCGTTGTGCGCGACGCCGAGGTCGACCATGACGCGCTCGACGGGATTGGGGTCCGGTTTCCAGCCTGTCTCCTCGGTACAGCACAGTTGCGCGTCGAACCAGTCGCGAATCCCGACGTGATCCAACACGGGTTCACAGAGGAACTCCTGACAGTGAGTGACCAGTCCCACCGGTGCGTCGAGGTCGGCGACGAACGCGGCGTCGTCGTGGAGGTAGGTCTGTTCGGCCCGCACAAGTGGGTCTTCCTCTTCGTGAAAGGCGGTCCAGAACGCATGAGGGTCGACGCCCCACTCCTCGAGTTGGCGGTCTCGAGAGCCGGTCAGCCCGTTCCAGAGGATGTCGGCTTCCCGATCGGTGAACTCACGGCCCAGCCGGTCGCCGACCCGGTCGAACACCTCCCGCGTGTACGACCACTCGACGTCGACGAGAGTGCCATCGAGGTCGAGCAGCCAGAAGTCATAGTCCGGTTCAGCGGCCATTCGGACACAGATATACGGGATTCTCGACTAAATGCCTGTCGGCAGCCCGGCGCGGATGACGACGGTCGTACCGACAGCGAACTGGCGGCATACTCGACCACCGACTCGACAGGGGCGGCGTACTCGCTATCGAGTTGCTCGTCGCCGGTCGTTCACGCGCTATGGCAGATAGTATCTATCAGGTACCGTAACGCACGGGCTGTCTCTCGTTCGTCTGATCGAGTGACGTTAGAGGTCGATACCGCCGTTGACGTCGATGACTTCGCCGGTGATGTATCCCGCCTCTTCGCTTGCGAGATACCGGACGAGTCCGGCAATGTCGCTCGTGCTGGCGAATCGGTCGAGCGGGATGTCGTCGCGAATCTCCGCTTGCACGTCGTCCGGGATGGCCTCGACCATCTCGGTCCGGGTGAAGCCGGGTGCGACACAGTTGGCGGTCGAACCCGACGGTGCCAACTCGAGGGCAAGCGAGCGAATAAAGCCGAAGAGGCCGCTTTTGGCCGCCGCGTAGTTCGCCTGGCCGACGTTGCCTTGTTTCCCGACTACGCTCGAGATAGCGATGAGACGGCCGTCGTCGGCAGCGTTGATGTCGTCGTAGAACGCGTGCGTGCAGTTGAACGCTCCGTTGAGCGAGACATCGATCGCGCGGTGCCATTCCTCGGGGCTCATGTCGGTAAAGAGCCGATCCTGCGTGATTCCGGCGTTGTTGACGAGGACGTCGATCTCGCCGAGTTCGTCGTGGACGCCCCCACGCATGGCGTCGACGTCGTCACGGTTGGTGACGTCGGCTTGAACAGGATACCCCTCTCCGTCGCCGTCGGTATCGCTGATCGTCTCGGCGACCTCGTGGGCGGCCGCGTCCGATGAGCGATAGTTGACGACGACGGTCGCACCGTAGCGCCCGAGTTCACACGCGATACTGCGTCCGATCCCTCGTGATGCCCCAGTCACCAGACACGTCCGGTCCGCAAGTGGCTGCCGGGACGGCAGTTCCAAGTCGCTCGTCTCCTCGAGCAATTGTGCAGTCATCGTGATCCCTCCAGCAGGGCACGCTGTTCCGTTTGGGTACCGTGCGGGGATGCCTCCGACGCATGCCGTTCCACGGCTGTGAGCCACTCGTGGACGGTATAGGTCCGCTTGCCGTCGGCATGATCGGAGGAGTTCGTGCATGGAACGATGCCCTGCATGCTCTCGTCTGTGTCGTCGTAGAACGCAAGCGCCACCAGCGGGACCCGAATCGTCTCACTCGGGTCATCGATTCCGAGCGGTGAGAGGTCGATCTGCTGTCGACAGAACCCCGGCTCGAGCGAGTAGCCGTGCTCGGTCGCCCACTCGTCGAACTCGGCGACGAGTTCCTCCCGGGTCGGCTGGTCCGTGTCTCCGATCGCGCGTTCGGCCGGCCACTGGGAGACCTGCACGTCGGCGAGGGTGCCGGTTTCCTCGAGCGTCCGTAACCGCTCGAGCAGTTCGGTGAGCCGCTCGGAAACGGCAGTCGGCACGTTCGAGCGCACGTAACAGTCGACCCGAACGGCTCCCGTCAGGTCGGTCTCGAGAGCCGGAATGGCGGCGGCGTTATCGGCAGACATAGCAATCTCCAGTGCGCTGGATGAGATCTTGCGCGGCGAGCGACTCGAGGACGGCAAAGAGCGTGAGTTTCGGTACCCCGAGCATCTGCTGGAGATCGGCCGCTTTCGCCTCCTCAGTGAGGAGAACCGAGAGATAAACGAGTTTCGCCTGTGGTGATGTAATTTCGTCTGGAACTGCGAGTTCGCCTGCTGTTGCCAACTGGTGTTCGCTCGTAGACATCACCGAAGACGCCCACAAGCAATTATATAAAGATGGAGAGAGGTATGGTATCGATGACCAATATTATTCTTAGTATGTATTACCACTTCCTAATATTCAATGGGAATCAGCAACGTGGGATCTCGATGCACGCATTTAATCGTCACATAACGCACGATAGAAGTTGTTTCACGGGCGATTGCGACGGAGAACTGATCGACGGCGGTAGTCGGGCACGAACTGATCGTCGTTCAGTAGTGTCATTGTAGCCAATACTTTCATATACCAGATCGTGATACTGGCGCGTGGACTAGTGGGAAGTCAACAGTTCTATCACGATGATTCGATCATCACAGTCGAATTCCGCGTCTCGAGCAGCCGACGCTGCCGAACCACACTGCGATACGGACCGCCGGAGGGCACGCCCTCTACACCGACCAGACACGAGCGAAAATGGAGGTGAGTGGTCGTGAGCGACGACGAGACGGTCTACGTCGCTGCCGGTACCACCCGCTACCACGAATATCACGAGTGTCAGGGACTCTCTCATGCGCGGGAGGTCTATGAGCGACCACGCTCGAGCCTGCCCGAGGAGTTTACGCTCTGCAAACTGTGTTCGGGGGCGTATCACCTCGACCCGTCTGACGGGCCGATGGTGACGGCGAGCCGGCTCGAAGAACTCGATCCAGACGATGTGGGCTGAGCCAGTCGGGTAAACTGAACACCCGAGACAACCGCAGGACTAGTCGTCAGTCTCGGTCACTCGAACGCTCGAGCCCAGATACTTCGAGATGACTTCCGAGACGGTATCGGCCTTGAACGGCTCGAGATCGGCCGCGATTTCGGCTTTCAGGGCGTCGAAATACGCCTGGTCGGTCTGTAGTTCTCGGAACTCGGCCGCGTGGACGGTTCGTTCGGGAACGCCGAGCCACTCCGCGGCGAGGCGGCGGCCGTAGTCCTCGTCGCCGATCTCGCCGCGCCACAGCGTGTCCCGGAAGAAGAGCCACCCCTCGGTGCCCGGCTCCGGTGCCTCGAGAAAGAGCGTGACCGTCGTCTCGGCGCTGCTCGGCGCGATGGAGACGTCGTCGTGGGCCGGCTCGATACGAATCCGGACACGGAAGGCGTAGCGGGCGTCCATCGGGGGATGAGTGTGGTCAGTTGTGTTCGGACTCGATCAGTTCTGCCATCTCGATGTCGTCGTCGGTAATGCCGCCTGCCTCGTGGGAGGTCAACCGGATCTCGACACCGGAGTAGCGGATGATAATCTCCGGGTGGTGAAACTGCGCTTCGGCGATCTCGCCGACCATCTGGGCGAAGTTGACGCCGCGGAGGTAGTCGTCGAACTCGTAGACCCGGACGATCTCGTCGTCCTCGCGCTCCCACGCGTCGGGGAGTTGGTCGTCGATTTCCTCGTCGGAAAGCAGATCAGCCATATGGGGTCGAACGCAAGCCATCCAAATAATGATTGTCCCGCGTTCCCATTCGGCCGCCATCTCGTGATTCGTGTCCATTATGACCGATCGGCAGCCGACCGACCATCAGTTAGGTCGTGATTCTTCGCCCGCAGGCTGGAGTTCGGCATCGACCAGCGTCTCGTAGGCGCGGCGGAACCGCTCGGAGAGCGCCTGATGTGAGATGTCTAATTTGTCGGCCAACTCCTCCATCGAGACGCCGCGTGGGATCTCGAAGTAGCCGTGCTCGAGGGCGGCCTCGAGGGCCTCTTGCTGTTCGGGCGTCAGTCGCGTCTCGTGGCCGCCGGTGTCGGTTATGTCGGTAATCCGCCGGAGGTCGGCGTTGATCCCGCGCTCGACCAGCCGGTCGTAGGTGTTACAGAGTTGGTCGCGGGTGCGGTAGCGGACCGTCACCTGCCACCAGCCGTCGCTTGCGCGTGCCTCGAGGAGGGAGCCGCCGTCGGCCAGCACCTCGTTCCAGAGGCGATCCGTTCCCGTCTCCTCAGCAAAGGTCACGTCGTACAGCAGCCGCGAGTCAGTTTCGACCAGCAGTTCGGCGATCTCGACCGACGGATCGGCCGCAAGCGCGGATTCGATCGTCTCGCGATCGACGCCGATCACCCACAGCGATGGCCGCGTCTTCGACACCGAGGATTCGAGTTCGAACGTCGCCTCCGGTGCGCGCTCGAACGTGGTCGCAAGCGCTGTCTCCGTTGCCGGAATCCGGAGGTCAGCTATCGTCGACATCATACGTCGTACACCACCATCGCGTAAAAACTGCTGTTGCGGTGAGTCTGACTGTCGGGATCGGTGATAGTCCACTGCCCGACCGGGTCGACGAACAGTCGGCCGCGCAACCACAGCCAGCGGGGCCAGCCACACCGACGCTCGAGCGACACCCGTCCACTGCTGCCCGGGGTACTATCGGCTGGTCGAGTGTGGCCCCCGTATGCGGTATCTGGAGATCACGGTTCCAGAGGGGAAACGACGGGCCGTCCTCAATATCCTCGAGGACGAAGGGATCGACTACGTCGCCAGTGACGAAACCAGTGGCCGGGAATACACCGCTGTCGTTCGGTTTCCAGTCCCGACTCAGGCCGTCGAGCCGCTTCTCGACCGGCTCAAGCGAACCGGCGTCGGCGACGAGGCTCGTGTCGTCGTGATCGACGCCGAGACGGTCATCTCGGAGGGGTTTGCGACGCTACAGGAACAGTACAGTTACGGCGGGCAGACCGGCGCGCGCACCTCGAGACAGGTGTTACGCACGAAGGCCGACGAACTCACGCCGCCGTTTCCGATCTACGCCGCGATGCTGTTGATCAGTGCCATCGTTGCGACCGCCGGCCTGCTGGCCGACTCGCCAGCGGTCGTGATCGGTGCGATGGTCATCGCGCCGCTGCTCGGTCCTGCGCTCGCGGCCAACATCGGCATCGTCACCGGCGACGCGCGGCTCAAGTCAACGGGGTTTCGCTATCAGCTCGTCGGTGTCGGACTAGTGGTCGCCGCCTCGATCGGGCTCGCGGTGCTCGCTCGGCTGGCTGGCCTCGAGCCCGCGGGGGTCGACATCGTCGTCGCTACGGAACTCGAGGAGCGAGTCTCGCCGAACCTGTTTTCGCTGGCGGTCGCGCTGGGTGCCGGGATCGCCGGCATCCTGAGTCTTACCCGTGGCTTTTCGGAAGCCATCGTCGGCGTCATGATCGCCGCAGCACTCATTCCGCCCTCCGCTGCGGTCGGGATCACGGTCGCCTGGGGGATGTCTGGTGCGGCGACCGGCGCTGCGGCCCTCGTGGTCGTTAACCTTTTGTCGGTCAATCTGGCTGCGCTGGCGACGCTGTGGATCGCTGGCTATCGGCCCCAGGGGCTGTTCGACGTGTCGCCGACGCGAAGGCCGACCTACACCTACGCGGCGATCTTCGGGATCGGCTTGCTGGTGCTTGCCGTCCCGCTTGCCAGCGTTACCCTGCTCGATTTTCATACGACCGAACTCGAGTCGACCACCGAAGCGGAGGTCGAGGACGTCCTGACGGACCCCCGGTACGAGGAGTTCGAGATCGAAGACATCGTGATCGAACTCGACGGCAACTATCCGGTGCAGTCGGTCGACAGGGTCATCGTCACGGTCTCGAGTCAGAACGCCGGGACGGAACCGGGACTCGCTGATCACCTCTACAGGGAGATCAGCCCACAGACCGACGATCCGATCGTCGTCGAGGTCCAGTACATCGTCGCCGAAGAGCGCGGGCCCACCGAGCAGGGAGACACTGCCAACGGGCAAGAAACCGACGCGCAGGATGGACCGCTTCGGGTCTCGAAGGCTCGAGCCTGACAGGGGCCGCCCGCTCAGCGCCCGGGGAGCACCGTCTTGAGATGGTCGAGCGAGAGCAGCGACGTTGGCCGATCCATGTGGACGCCGATCTTACCCGACAGCGCCCGCAGTCCGACCCGCTGGACCGGTTCTGGCAGCGAGTACGCGCGCCGAATCCAGTGGCCGAGTTGCTGTTCGCGCTCGAGATCGCTGCGCCAGGCGCGTTCGTAGGCCGCGAGCGTGGTCGGCCGATCGGGGTCGATCTCGCGGGCGGCGTGGTCGGCGCTGGTCATGCCGTAGAGAATGCCACCGCCGGTGAAGGGCTTGGTCTGGGCGGCCGCGTCGCCGATGAGAAACGCCCGCTGGGTCGTCACCCGATCCGGTGGGCCGATCGGGATCGCACCCGAGCACCGATAGGAGACGTCGACCTCGTAGCCGTCGATCAGCTCCTCGAAGTGTTTGGTCACGTGGACGCCCGGCGGGGCCGCGAGACCGTACTCGACGCCGGCCTCGCCGCGTGGAATGCGCCAGGCGAAAAACGTCGGCGGCGTCAGATGCACATCGACGAAATCCTGGTGGTCGTCCTCCTCCGAAAAGGCGAGCACACCGTGGAGGAACTCGTCGGGCTGGGGGAGGCCGAGTTCGTCTCGAACCCTCGAGCGTGGCCCATCACAGCCGGCGACCAGCTTCGCCTCGAACTCGACGACACCGTCGGGGCCGTTGGCGACGATCTCGACGCGATCGTGGTGTTCGGTGACCTCGGTGACGGTGTGGTTCTCGCGGACGTCCGCACCTGCCTCCCGGGCCAGTTCGGCGAGGTGGCGATCCAGCCCGACGCGGTCGATGACGTTCGAGGCGACCTCCTGTTTGTAGAAGGGATAGGCGTCGCTTCGGGGCCCACCGACGTGAAATCGTGCGCCGTAGATCTCGTTTTGAAACAGCTGCTCGCGAGCACCTGACCCCGTGAACTGCCAGATGTCGGTACTTACGTGGCCCGAACAGGCCAGTGGCTCGCCGATACGGCCCTTCTCGAGGGCGAGCACGTCGTAGCCGTCCTCGGCAGCCCGGCGGGCAAACCGCGCGCCCGGCGGCCCGACGCCAACGACGACGAAATCGTACATGTCCGCCACGTTTCCGGCGCAGCGTAAATAGCTTCTCGAGATGGCACGGCTCGTCGTGTGTCTCGCCACACGCGGATCTCGTGCGATGTCCGGTAACAGTATACCCTTTATGCGACGGGTGTCTATCAGGACGTATGAGTGAGAGAGCGCCACAGGACGACGCTGCGGCGGCGTTCGCCAGTCGGGCCGAGGCGGCCCACGGCGAGTCGATTCGGCAGCTCGTCGCGTTCGGGGACGCCGTCCGCGGCGACGACCGCGGCGTCCACACCGAGGTCGAGATACTGGTGGTCCTCGCAGACGACGATCCGGAAACCGAACGCGCCCTCGAGGCCGAAGCCGAGACCGTGGGGAGAGTGTACGGTGTCGTCATCTCGGTGTACGTGTTGCCCGCCGATCGAGTCGACGCGAACGCGGACCACCCGTTCGTCCGGACGGCGCTCGAGGAAGGGCGAGCGTATGTGTAGGGCAGTAGCCACCATTCCGGCACCGCGTCGGTCTCGAGCGAGTCGTGGAGGGACGAGCGACCGATGCGAGTGACGCTGCTGGGAACCGGCGACACGACCGGCACGCCGACCGTCGGCTGTGACTGTGACACCTGCACGGCGGCGCGCGAACGCGGCGTCGAGCGCACCAGGTTCTCGGTCCACGTCGAAAACGAGCGCGTCGACGAGTCGCTGCTGATCGATTTCAGTCCCGACTTTCGCTACCAGTTCCTCCGCGACGACGTGTCGTTGCCCGACGCTGCCGTGATCACGCACGTCCACTTCGACCATCTCGACGGGCTGGGCAACGTCTTTCGCGTGCTCGACTCACTCGAGGTCTACGCGGCCGACGAAACCGACCCGCAGACCGGCAAGAGCGTCGCCGAGACGGTCGACGACGACTACCACTACCTCGACCCGCTGACCGTGGTCCCGACGACGCCGCTCGAGCCGGTCGCTATCTGTGGGCTCGAGGTGACGCTGGTGCCGGTCGATCACCCGCCGCTGGTCTGTTACGGCCTTCGCGTCGAGGACCCCGTGACCGGAGCGGCGCTGTCGATCACGGGCGATACGAGCTACGACATCCCCGAGGCGTCTCGCGAGGTACTGGCTGACCCCGACCTGTTGCTTGCCGACGGGATCGTGCCCGCCGACCTCTGTGAGTACCATCCGATCGGCGGTCGCCACGAGGACTCCGAAGGTGTCCCCCGGACGTTCGGGACGAAACACATGACGCGAGAGGGTGCCCTCGCAATGGCCGACGAACTGAACGCCGACCGAACGCGACTCGTCCATCTCGCACACTACTATCCTGTCGAAGAGGCGTTCGAGGAACCGCTCGCTGTCGACGGCGAGGAGTACGTCCTGTGAGGACGGCCGGTCCGTCGCTGTGACTTACAGGCTCGGCTGTTACCCGAACTGATCGAGGCCGGCCTGCCGGCGACGGGTGCCGTCGGGGTCTGCCTCCCATGCCGTCTGTCGATCGCGTTCGGCCTCGAGCTCGACCGCGGGAGCCGTGGCCTGCTCGTAGCCCGGACACGAGGGGCCACACTCCGCCGCGGCGTCGACGACCCGGTCTGCCCACGCACAGTATGGGAGCGTCGCACCGCTTTGATCAGCTGGTTGGCAGGCCCCACACGCGGGGAATTCGTACGTTCGCCAGCCCTTGCCGTATGCGCGTTCGGCGAGCCGCCGGCGTGCCTGTGCTTTCGCCTGTGGGGAGACAATCTCGATGTCGGCGCGACCCGGCCGGAACGCGAGGGGCTCGATCCCCGGCTGGTCGACCAGCAGCGACGCCGGCTCGCGGATCACCTCGATCTCGAGCGAGTGATCCGTGTCGTCACGATGAACACGCCAAACGCCGACCTCGTCGGGGAGCCTGTTCAAATGAGCGCGAGTCACGTAGCTCTCGGTCGCGAGCACGACCGCGTCGACCATAGCAAGGCTGACGTCGGTTCGCAGTTGGGCCTCGAGGTCGCCCGGCTGGTCAAGGTCGGGTTTGTTCTCGATGCCGACGAGTCGGTCGTACCAGTCGGGATAGCGGGCTGTCTGGCGGACGTACTCTCGATTGGCGTCCGCGCTGGCGGTGTGATCACGTTCGAAGAAGCCGAGCTCGAGCGCGCGGTCGACGGCGCGTCGCGCCCGCTCGGGGTGACAGTCGAATGCATCTTTCCAGTAGCGGGCCCGACCGGTGCCGACCGCCGAGCCGATGGCCGCGTCGGGGATCGACTCGCTCGTGATCGCGACGCGCTCGTCGAACGCGGGGCCGGGCTCGACGCAGACGATATCGAGGATGCGGCCGCCGGGGACGGCGACGCTCGCGCCGAGCTGGCGGGCGACGATCCCTTCCCGGCGTGACTCGAGGTGAGCACACAACTCGAGTTCGAACGCGAACTCGGACACGGTATCGGGGAGGGGCGGCTGCGAGAAAAGTCGTCGGGTCCAGCGACTCGAGGCAGAATTCGTTCGACATCGGTCGGCAGCAACGAAAGCATAGCTCGCAACCTTTATCAAGCGCACAGCGGAATCACTACCTAAGATTACTCATCGTCTTATGGTAGGAAATCGACAACCGGAGGTGAACATCGGGCTCGTCGGCCACGTCGACCACGGCAAGACGACGCTGGTGCAAGCCCTCAGCGGCTCGTGGACGGACCAGCACTCAGAGGAGATGAAACGCGGCATCTCCATTCGGCTCGGCTACGCCGACGCGACGTTCCGTCACTGTGAGGGACTCGAGGAACCCGAATGTTACACCGTCACTGAGGAGTGTCCGGACGGCTCCGAAAGCGAGCCGTTGCGGACCGTCTCGTTCGTCGACGCCCCGGGTCACGAGACCCTGATGGCGACGATGCTCTCGGGTGCCTCGCTGATGGACGGCGCGGTGCTGGTCGTCAGCGCCAACGAGCCCGTCCCCCAGCCCCAGACCGAAGAGCACCTGATGGCGCTCGATATCATTGGCATCGACAACATCGTCATCGCTCAGAACAAGGTCGACCTCGTCGACGCCGATACGGCCCGGGACAACTACGAACAGATCAAGGAGTTCGTCGCCGGCACGGTCGCCGAAGACGCCCCGATCGTCCCCGTCTCTGCGGGTCAGGAGGTCAACCTCGATCTTCTCATTCAGGCGATCGAAGAAGAGATCCCCACCCCCGACCGGGATCCTGACGCCGACCCACGGATGCATGTCGCCCGCAGTTTCGACATCAACAAGCCCGGCACGACCGCGGCGGATCTTTCCGGCGGCGTCCTCGGCGGCAGTCTCGTACAGGGCGAACTCGAGGTTGGCGACGAACTCGAGGTCCGGCCTGGCCGTGAAGTCGAGGAGGGTGGCAAGACCGAGTACGTCCCGATCGAGACGACGATCCGGTCGCTGCAGGCCGGTGGCGAGACGGTCGACACCGTCACGCCGGGTGGCCTGCTGGGCGTCGGCACCGGGCTCGACCCCTCGCTGACGAAAGGCGACGCGTTAGCCGGCCGGATAGCTGGCCCGCCGGGCTCGCTCCCGCCGACGTGGGAGGAGTTTACGATGGAAGTCGACTTGCTCGAACGGGTCGTCGGGGCCGAACACGGCGAGACCGTCGACGAAATCAGTACCGGCGAACCGCTGATGATGACCGTCGGCACGGCAACGACCGTTGGTGCCGTCACCAGCGCCCGCGAAGGCGAGTGTGAGGTCAATCTCAAACGGCCTGTCGCCGCCGAACCGGGAACGAAGATCGCGATCAACCGCCGCATCGGTGCCCGCTGGCGGCTGATCGGACTGGGAACACTGACGGACTGAAATCGATGCAGACGCCGCGGGTCGCCCTCGATACGAGCGCGCTCATGATGCCGGTCGAACTCGATGTCCGACTGTTCGACGAGCTCGAGCGACTGCTTGACGCCTACGAGCCGATACTCCCACAGGCCGTCCTCGAGGAACTCCGTCGGCTTTCCGAGAAGGGCGGCCAGGAGGGAACGGCCGCAACCGTGGGCCACGATCTGGCGACCGAACGGTGTCTCGTCGTCGACACGGACGCATCGTACGCAGACGACGCCTTGGTCGAACTCGCCCGCGAGGGCGGCGTCGACTACGTCGTCACGAACGACCGCCCGCTGCGCGATCGGGTGCTCGAAGCGAGCAGACCGGTAATTGCATTACGCGGGAGAAACAAGTTAGCGATCACTCAACCATAGATGTACAAACGGGTTAGATTGAAGGATACGGTAGAAGTACCGCCGGAAGAGCTCGGCGACGTGTCGCCGGGGTTGGTCAAGCGACTGCTCCAGGATAAACTCGAGGGGCGGATGGACGAAGAAGTCGGGAGCGTCGTCTCCGTCACCGAAGTCCACGATATCGGCGAGGGAGCAGTGCTCCCGAACCGGCCGGGCGTCTACTACGAGGCCGAGTTCGACGCGGTGACGTTCGATCCGCAGATGCAGGAAGTCGTCGACGGCACCGTCGTCGAGGTCGTCGAGTTCGGTGCCTTCGTCGGCATCGGTCCCGTCGACGGGCTGCTCCACGTCTCCCAGATCAGCGACGAGTATCTGGCCTTCGACGGCGAAAACCAGCAGCTCTCCTCGAACGAGTCCGATCGGACTCTCGGCGTCGACGACGCCGTCCGGACCCGCATCGTCACCAAGAGCATCGACGAGCGCAACCCGCGTGACTCGAAGATCGGCCTCACCGCGAAACAGCCCGGTCTCGGCAAACACCAGTGGCTCGAAGAGGAACGCGAGAAACGCGAAGCGACCGCAGGTGAATAACCATGGCATCGAACCGCCTCGTCTGTCGCGAGTGCCACCGGGTCAACGAACCGGACGCCGAGACCTGTGAGGCCTGCAACTCCTCGTCGCTGACCGAAGACTGGGCGGGCTATGTCATCATTGCCCACCCCGAGGAAAGCGAGATCGCGTCGGAGATGCAGATTACCGAACCGGGTGCGTACGCGCTGAAAGTCCGCTGACAGCCGTGACTCGCGACGAGCCAGCCGACGAGACGCCCGCCGACGAACAGTTGCTTGTCCTGCCTGACGACCTCCGCCACGAACTCAAAGCGCCGCTTGGCCCGATCGAAACCGACGCCGAGCGGCTGCTCGAGGCCGTCGACGGTCCCATCATCGCTGTCGGCGACGTCGTCACCTACCACCTTCTGGAAGCGGGCCGCCAGCCCGACGTAGCGCTGGTCGACGGCCGGACGAAACGCGAGGCCGTCGACGAGGAAATCCGCGAGGCGGTCACGGAAGGCGCAAGTCTCGAGGTGACCAACCCACCGGCCGAACTCGCCGCGCCGGTCGTGCGGGCGCTTCGGCGTGCGCTCGCGGCGGACGATCCGACGACGATCCTGGTCGACGGCGAGGAGGATCTGGTTGCGCTGCCCGCCATCGTCGCCGCACCCGAGGACGCGAGCGTCGTCTACGGCCAGCCCGACGAGGGGATGGTCCACGTCACAGTGACCGACGACCTCCGAGACGAGATGCGCGACCTGCTCGAGCGCTTCGAGGGCGATACCGAACGGTTCTGGGCGTTGCTCGAGGACGCAGAATCGAACGGCGAGTAAGACGGCAGCTGCTGTCGGACAGCGGATCTTCTATCGATTGGGTCGGTCAGTGCAGTTAATCCGCGTCGGAAAAGACAGACCCCGCAAGCGACGTCTGAGCCGACCGTCCGTCAGTGATCGTGACTATGGTCGTGGTCGTGTGAGTGGCCACCGTCGCTGGCCGCATCGCCGAGGTCGCCGCCGGCGACGAGCGCGTCGTGGTCGCCGCCCATCATGTCCATGTTCTTTAAGGTGTCGCGCTCCTCGAACTCCTCGACGGCGTCGAGGAGATCTTCCTGGGTCAGCGTCGTCCGGTCTTCGGTCAGTGCCTCGAGGACGGCTTCCCGAAGGACCATCCGGAGGTCGCTGCCGGTCAGTCCCTGCGTGACTTCAGCGATAAGTTGCGGATCGAACTCCTCGATATCCATCGTGCGGGTGATAACGTCGAGGATGTCCGCCCGCATGCCGCGGTCGGGCTTTGGGAAGTTGATGATCTCGTCGAAGCGCCGCCAGGCGGCGTCGTCGAGTTGGTCCGGATGGTTCGTCGCGCCGATGAGCAGGACGTCGTCCTCGATCAGCGAGATGTTGTCGATGCTTTTGAGCAGGGTGTTGACCGCACGTTTGAGTGCGGCGTGTTCGTCGCTGCGCCGGGTCTTGGCGACGAAGTCGAACTCGTCGATGAACAGAATACACGGCGAAAGTCGTTTGGCGACTTCGAACGTCTTGTCGACATTTTTCGCCGTCTCGCCGAGATACTGCGAGGTGATCATCGAGAGCTTGACCTCGACGAACGGCAGGTCCATGTCCTGGGCCAGCGCCTGTGCGGTCGAGGTCTTCCCCGTCCCCGGCGGCCCGACGAACAGCAGCTTCCCAATCTCGCGCAGGCCGATGTTCGCGAGGTACTCGCGGTGTTCGATCGCCTTCGAGATCTTGTCGAGTTCGTTCTCTTGGTCGTCGGTGAGCACGAGATCGTCGAGCGAGGTCTCGACCTCCTCTGGGGCGCGCACTTCGACGAGATCGAGCATCTCCTCGTCGTCATCCTCGTCGAAGTACTGGTTGAGCAACCCGTCGATCCAGACGCGGTCGGCCTGAATCGGCCGGTTGCGCTCGCGGGCCTCCTCGTGCGTGACATCGAAGTCGTAGTCGTCGTGGCGTTCGAAGTATTTCGCGAGCGTCGGGTTCTCGAGCAATCGGTCTTCGTCGACGCGCTCGGCGAACCACTCTTCGGCCATCTCCTGTTGGGCGAGGGTGATCGTCCCGGAGAACTCATCGCGTTCGGTAAACATCAACTCGGCGATGGCCTCCCACGGGCGGTCGATATCGGTCGCTTCGCGCGCTGTGGTGGTCGTTACTGAGAGCGGACGACTGATCCCAGCGGGTTTGCGGTTGGTACCGCTGTTATCCCCGTCTCCGCTGTCGTCGTCGACGCCGCCGGTCCAGTATACGCGGCGGAACGACGGCGGGAGATCGTTCTCGTCTAGCGTCCGGTCGTCCGAATACACGCTCGTCGTGAGCAGGAACTCCACGACGTCGAGCGCCGCATTACTCATTCGGTCATCGTACTCACTACTCATTCTTAACAGCGTCGTCATGCGTCGCGTCTGCGACGGCGTTTCACTCACAGCCCCGGTTGTGATGCTGCATCGAGCGGACAAGCGGCATAACCGTTTTCGTCCATGGGCTCACAGTGCCCTGTATGAATGTGTTGCTGGGTCTCGGCGGAAGCGATGAGTCGGTGAAGACGCTTCGACGGACCATCGACCGCACGAAAGAGGTCGGCGACGACCTGACAGTCGTTATCGTCGACAAACCCGAGTCGAAACGCTCACAGGACGAAACGCACGATCTGGCAGTCGAGCACCTCGATGAGGCGGGCCTCGACGACGCCACCGTCGAGACGCTCGAGGGTGACCCCGGAAGTGCGCTCGTCGATTATGCCGAGCAAGGAGAGTTCGACGAGTTGGTCATCGGCGGTGGCACCCTGAGCCCGATGGGGAAAATTCAGCTCGGGCCGATCACGGAGTTCGTCCTGTTGAATGCCCCAACAACGGTCAAGCTGGTGCGATAACGATGGTCGGATCGCGTCAGTATCCGGACGAGCCGTCCGGTCCGTTCCCCTCGCCGCCGACGACGTTCGAGGACCGGGAGGGACGGTCGATCGAGATCCGCGCGCCGGCGGCGTTCGCCGACGACGCACTCGACGACGTCGTCGAGATGTACGTCGAGTTCGATCCCACCGATCGGGCACAGGGGATTCCGCCGACCGGTGAGGATCGCATCCGCAACTGGCTCGAGACGATCGCCGAGGACAGCGTCACCGTCGTCGCCTTCCACGACGGCGACGCTATTGGCCACGCGATGCTCGTCCCCGATAGCGACGATCCGGACGCGATCGCAGAGAAAAGCGACATCGAGTGGGAACTGGCGATTTTCGTCCTGCAGGCCTACCAGCAGGCCGGTATCGGGACGGTCCTGCTCGAGAACCTGCTGGGCCACGCCACCGATCTCGGTATCAGACGCGTGTGGTTGACCGTCGAACGCTGGAACAACCCGGCGATCGCCCTCTACGAACGGGTCGGCTTCGAGTCGACCGGGACCGAGAGCTTCGAACAGGAGATGGCGATCCTGCTCGACAACTAACGACGGCGGCTACACCGAGAGGACTGGCTGGCTCGCATACGAGAGGACGTATTCTGCGGCATCCTCGAGGACCTCCACCTCAGCACCGGTCACGGGCTCTCGAGGGAGGACGATGAAGTCGGCGTCGATCGAATCGGCGGTGTCGAGGACGACGTTGCCAGGATGGCGCATCTTCCGCATCTTCGAGAAGCCCTCGTCGACGGAGGTCGACAGCGAGACGTCAGCCTCGGCGGCGAGCGCACGGGCATCGTCGAAAAACTCCTGTGTCGTCTCGACGATATCGGCCTCGTCGACGGTGCCGTTATCGAGACCGTAGACGACGCCACGTCCGAGGACGAAAAGCGCGTGGACGGCCGCATCGTAGCGGTCGGCGACGGCGATAGCGTACTCGACGGCGGTGGCTGACTCGTCGCTGCCGTCGACCGGCGCGAGAACGGTGTCGACGGTAAACGGCTCGCTGGCATCCATACACGGCAGTGAGTGTTCCGTGGCAAAAAACCCACCACACGCTGTGCCCGCTCGCTGTGCATTCACACGGTCGTCGCCCGTGTCCCCTGTCCGAACGGGGACGTTTAAGCGACCGCGAGCGTAAGTCGTCGATATGTTCGATACGGTCGTGGTCGCCACTGATGGCTCCGATAGCGTCAAACGGGCCATCGACGTTGCACTCGATCTTGCAGACCGCTTCGATGCCGACATCCACGCCCTGTCGGTCATCGACGCCAGCGAGGTCGACGCCTCCCCGGAGCAACTCCAAGACGAGTTCCGTACTGCTCTCGAGACGACTGCCGACGCTGCCCTCGGGACCGTCGAGGAGCGCGCCGATCAGGCGGTGACAACTGAGATCCGCGAGGGACGGCCCGCCGCCGAGATCTGTGCGTACGCCCGCGAGGTCGACGCAGAT
Organism: Natrinema limicola JCM 13563; assembly: GCF_000337475.1. Taxonomy (GTDB): domain Archaea; phylum Halobacteriota; class Halobacteria; order Halobacteriales; family Natrialbaceae; genus Natrinema; species Natrinema limicola. The sequence goes on from NZ_AOIT01000029.1 coordinate 116,864, forward strand.
GTGATCGCGACTGGCACCCGCGGCCGCCACGGCGAGAACCGCCTGCTGCTGGGCAGCGTCGCCGAGCGCATCGTCCGGACATCACCCGTCCCCGTGTTGACCGTCCGGCAACTCGATTCTGCGACCGACGGTGACGAGACGGTCGCCGACTCCTGATCGGCACCGGCAAGCGGCGGGTCGACGCTCCGACACTCGCCTCTAGCACCCGAGACCGGCGGTTACTTCCCGACAGGACACCCAGCACGTAGCATGTACGACGAACTCATCGAGAGCGGCGATCTGCCGCTCGCGCGCAAATCCGTGCTGCCGGGGACTGGTTTCTTCCTGCCTGACACGCTCGAGGAGGACTTAGAAGCCCAGCAGACCGAAGCCGCCCTCGAGGGGGCCGAGGTCGCGGTCATCGCAGACCCGGACGCCGACGGACTGGCCTGTGTCGCCCTGCTTCGCGAAGCCTATGACGACATCCAGAACGTCCCGGAACCGGCTGATGACGAGGATGACGATGACGTGGCCGACGAGCCGCTCGACGAGCCCGAGCCGACGCCCCACGCCGTCGCGCTCATCCCCGCGAGCCCCCACGACGTCGAGGACGCGCTGGCTCGCGTCGCCGAGTACGGCGACGACGGGATCGACATCTTCGTCTGTGACCTCGCACCGGATCGCTACGAGTACGTCGAAGACGAACTCGCGGCGGCCCTCGAAACCGCCGACAGCGTCGCGTGGTACGACCACCACCAGTGGGGCGACGACGTCGCACAGGCGGTTCGAGACGCCGGTGTCGATCTCGTCGTCGGCGACTCCGACGAGGAATGTAGCGCCGACGTGGTCTATCGCTCGCTCGAGTACGACTTCGAGCCGATGTACGAGGAGCTGGCAGCAGTCACTCGAGATCACGACCTCTGGCTGCGCGAGGACCCGCGCAGCGACGATCTGGCGGACTACGCCTACTGGACCGATCCCGCCGAGTACGTCGAGGTCGTCCGCGAGTACGGCGTCGACCTGCCCGCGTGGGTCGAGGAGTACATCGCAGAGCGCCGCGTCGAGAAGGAGGCGCTGATCGAACAGGCAGTCGGCCGGGCAGAACTCCGCGAGATTGGCGGCTACACGGTCGGGATCACCTACGGCCGCTGTTCACAGAACGAAGTCGCCGAAGCGATGCGCGAGCAGGGTGCCGACGCCTCCGTGATCGTCAAACCTGCCGGCTCGGCCTCGATCCGGGGCACCGACGAGTTCGATCGGTGCCACGAGGTCGCGGGGAAAGTAAACGGTGGCGGCCACCCCAAGGCTGCGGGCTGTAAGCCCGACATCTACGACGACATGCTCGACTACGCGAACCACTGGACGACCCGCGGGGCCGTGACGAAACAGGTCATCCTCGATGCGTTCCGGCAGGTCGTCGCAGAAGCGGACGCAGCCGAAGACACGGACGCCGACGCGTAATCGTCTCTCTCTCTGTTACTGTCGCGAGGCGAGATACCGCATCACCAACTGCAGGACGTGGACGAAGACGCCAGCGACGGCGATGTAGACGCCGATCGTCTGCAGCGTCACAGACGCGTCCCGTCGATCCCGAACCTTCCAGATTTCCCACCCCAGTCGAAGGAAGAACCCGAGGAATATGAGGACGAAGCCGACGAGCAACACCGGCGCGACGAACGTCCCGATCAGGACCGCGACGAGACCGCCGATGAACGCGTAGTTGGCGTACGATCCCCAACGCTCGAACGTCTTCGATCGGGCGTAGACGTAGGCCGCGATGACGGCAGTGATCACGGCCACGATAATCGCCGTCACGACGAGGATCGTCAGCTGAGACTCTCGAGGCGCAAAGCGAAGCACGCCGGCTCCGAAGATCCCGAAGGCTAGTTGTAACACTCCCATTCCGACGACTGCGAGTCCCGTCTCACCGCCTTCGACACCCCGTTCAGCGATCCATTGGCCGGCGACGATGGCCACACCGTAGACGAGCGCGCCGACGATCGGAATCGAAAACAAAACGTCGTTGACCGCTGCGAGCGGCGTCGCCACGAGGACGTACATCAACACCACGTTGAGCGCCATCAGGGCGCTCGCGCCGCCGATTACACGCGCCTCGCGGCTCGAGAGACCGAACCCGCGGCCGGTCTCGTACGGGGTTTCGGTCGAACTCATCGTTCGTTACCTATGCGATCGTGTGACAAAAGGTGCTGCCCGACAGCTGCCGGTCTCACCACCGGCGTGTCGATCACGAAGCGATCGACGATGGCAATCGATTGCTTACGCTTCAGCGTCGGTCGCGTTCCACCGATCGGAAAACGCCGTCCCGCACGTACACTGTGCGTAGGCGTGTACCACGTCGCCGTCGGCGTAGATGCCGCCGACCGACTCGTTTTGCTCCTCGGCGAACGCGAAGACGTACTGGATTGCGTGCTCGCCGTCGGCGTCGGCATCGGCGTCCGGACACTGCCCACCCGCGAGATCGTCGTCGATCTCGCCTTCGGTACTCATTGCGGACTTGGCGAACTCCATCGCACCGGTACCGGTCGCCGCTTTGAAGGCGTTGCGCCCCCGCTCGCCGTCGACGACGATCAGGGTCCCGTCGTCGACGCGCTCGCCGAACTGCTCGAGTCGGTCGTCGGACACGTACGACTCTGCCAGAAAGAGTGCGACGTCGTCGGGCCGCTTGCCGGCCAGAAACTCCTCGCGTTGGTCACTCATGGGCGTCGGTTGGCACTCGAGGTGGAAAAAGGGCGGTATTCGTCTCCTCTCGTCTCTCGCGACGCAAGCGCCACGCGACGACAGGGCCGCTCGTCGCTACTGGTCCTCGAGATCCTTCGCGATCTCGCTCAAACTATCGCTTGGTGGCTCTCGAGCGTCGTAATAGGCCGTCTCGCCGGGTGCGCGAAGGCCATAGAGGAACTCGGGTTCGACGACGTCGATCAGCACCGAGCCGCCTGCGGGAACGTCGTGGTCGTCGGTCCATGCAGTGAGTCGGTCGGTCGCGCCGCTCGGGTCGCGGGCGCTGTCCGGGGTCTCGTAGACGCCCGGAATGGCCAGGTCGTCGCCGGTCAACGCTCGCTCGACGTGTGCGAACAGTTCCTCGCCGTCGAGGACGATCCGGACGACCTCGTCGGTCGGAAACGCATCGCGGTCGTCGGCCGGCACCGTGAGTTTGACGCCGGTTGCCGTCTCCGTACACGTCGACCGGATCGTCTCTACCGATGGATGATCGCTCGCAATTCGGTCAGCCATTGAAAATGAATCGAGTGAATCGACGCGAGTTACTCGTCGTCTTCGCCCTCGCCGAGGAGGTCGTCGACGTCGGCGCTGCCGCGCTCGGTGATCGAGGCGTTGATCTGGGCAACGGCATCGGAGACTTCGCGACCACGAACCGTGATGCGGCGTCGCTCGCCGTCACGCTCTGGGTGGTAGCCCGTCTGTCGACCGGTCATCAGCACTTCCTGCAGGTTCGGCCCGGCGACCTCGCCGTTGAGCGGGCGCCCCGCCTCGTCGGAGCCGCCGGTGATCTCGAGCGTGTAGCCGTCGAGGCCGACCGAACCGCCGTCGACTTCGTCGCCGATCGACTTGCCGATAAACCGGTTTGCATCCTGGTCCTCTGCCTCGAGCTGATAGGCCATCCCCGAGTCGGGATCGCCGACAACGACAGTGAAACTTGCCATGCACGACGGAAGACGGCCGTCGCTCAAAAGAACATCGATCCCGACCTTTTGCGCTGCAGTCTGTCGCGCTGACGGCAGCATAGCTGCCGCACAGCGCACCGTCCCTCGGCAAAATCTCGAGAGAGCTTCGCTCTTTTGGACCTCGCGGGAGCTTCGCTCCCGCTTAGGGTCGATCAAAAGCGTTCCTCCTTCCGTTCGTTCCTTCCAGTCACTCACATCAGTCGTCAGCCCGCTCGCTCCCTGCGGTCGCTCGCGGTCGTAACACTGTAAGTGCCTGCCCTTCCCCGAGTCGGACGACTCTCGCAACGCTCGAGCCGTCCTCCCGGCCACGAATACGTGCGCTACGCTGTTTTGACAGCGATGCCGCTCGAACAGTCAAGTACGTGGGCTCCCTACGTCGACGTGTGTTCATCGATCCCGAGCGGCTCGAGGAGCGACTCCGCGAGGAGTTCGGCGGCACGGCAAGCCAGTCACGGGTTGTCGTTCGTCAGGCTGTCGATCTCGCCGACTCCGGGCAGTACGAGGCCGACATGGGCACGACGCTGACGACTGAGTTCATCATCGACGAGCTATCGGACGCCCCCGAGGGCACGCCGGCAGAGCGATGGAACTGGTGGCTCGGCTCGCTCGAGCTCGCATATGGCGACTACGAGCGGTTTGGCATTCGGAAGTATCGGAAATAGGGCAACACCGATTGTCTTCCACGACGTAGGGCTGCACAATGAGTGAGCTGTCGCGACCGGTCTGGCCGGCATATCCGCTCTCGGCGCTCGTCGCCGGCCTCGGCCACTGTTATCTCGGACGGTGGAAACGCGGCGGGATCTGGTTCGTCCTGTACGCGCTCGCGCTCGCGTTTCTGAGCGCCCGGTCGCTGTCGGGGGCGCTTGCTCCGGGCGAACCGTTCGTCGTGACGGCACTGCAGTTCAACGCAGTGAGCTATGCCGACGTGGCCGTGCCGCTTGCCATCTTACTCGTCTGTCTGCTTGATGTCTATCTCATCGGGTTGACTGAGCGAACCGCCGCCCTGACAGCCAGTGCGGACGACCCTCGCTCGAACAGTTCCTGACAGCGTCTCCGCTCTGAAATCAGTGGAGGCAAACCGATCGAGGCCCAACTCGGTCGTCATGGACGTCCAGTTGCTGGGTGGCGCACGAGAGATCGGTCGGAGCGCGATCTGCATCGACGACACGCTCGTGCTTGATTTCGGGATGGATTCGGGAAACCCGCCGGCGTTTCCGGTCGGCGACGTTGATCCGGACGCGGTCGTCGTCAGCCACGGCCATCTCGATCACGCCGGCTCCATCCCGACGCTGCTGTCGGGCGACGCGCGGCCGTCGATCCACTGGACGCCGCCGACGTACGACCTCACGATGGTGCTGGCCCGCGACACGCTGAAACTCCACGGCGGAAGCTACGACTGTCCGTTTACCGAGGCAGAACTCGCACGCGTCGCGGAGGTCTCGGAGACCCACGGCTACCGCGAGCCCTTCAAGGCCGCAGGCTACGAGATCACCTTTTTCGACGCCGGCCATGTGCCCGGCAGCGCCCACGTCCTCGTCGACGATGGCGACACCCGCTTGCTCTATACCGGCGACTTCCATACCGACGAACAGCGATTGCTCGCCGGAACCACCGCCCGGCCCGAGGCCGACGCCGTCCTCTGTGAGAGTACCTACTCGGACGTGACGCGCCCGCCGCGCGAACGGATCGAACGCGAGTTCGCCGAGAGCCTGCGGACCACGATCTGGGAGGGTGGCACCGTCGTCGTCCCCGCCTTCGGTATCGGCCGCACGCAAGAAATACTATGTATCTGTGAGGAACACGACCTCGAGTGTTACGTCGACGGCATGGGCAAACGCGTCACGGAACTCTTTCTTCGAGATGCAAACCGGGAGTTCCTGCGCGACCCCGACCTCCTGCGCCGGGCGAAAGGCAACGCCCGATTCGTGGACGGTCGGGACGGCCAGCGCCGGCGGATCGCAGAACAGAACACCGTGATCGTCACCACCAGCGGGATGCTCCACGGCGGGCCCGCGATGACCTATGTCCCCGCCGTCCGCTCGCACCCGACGAACAAGATCGCCATGACCGGCTATCAGGTCGAGGGGACACCCGGTCGCGACCTGCTCGAGACCGGCAGCGCCGAACTCGACGGCCGCGTGATGCGGGTCAGCGCACAGGTCGAACAGTACGACTTCTCCGCGCACGCAGACCGAGACGGGGTTCTGTCGTTTCTCGCATCCTACACCGACACGCCGATCCTGGTCAATCACGGTGATCGCTGCGAGGCGTTCGCCGACGAACTACGCGCGGACGGCTACGACGCGACAGCGCCGGAACTAGGCGAGCAACTCGTAGTCTGATACCGTTGGTCAGCAGTTACCTCCGATGTGTCGTGACCGTCGTATGGGTGTGTCGACACACGAGGTGTCAGAAAGTGGGTTATCCATCTCTGCTCAACAGTCATACTCTGGAAGATACCCAAACCCGACAGCGGGTGGGCTTCCCCGTAGACGGAGTTCTACAGCGAGGGTACTGTCAGCGTATTCTGGCAGGAACCACTGTTGCCACGATTGGTCGTCTAATTTCGCCTGAAGGGTGAACTGGCCGTTGCGTGCCGGAAGCGTAGAGTCATCGACGTAGAAGCCAGTTCTGCTCGGCCCGATTTCGTATGCGTCTTCGTACACGCTTTCACCCGCTTCCGTGAGGCGGACTCGAATTTCGTGACTTGTTTCGTACGTTGTTCCGATGGAGGTCCAAGCGACGATCTCGCACAGGCGAACTGTCTCCTTGCCCAATTCAAGACACCCGCTACCGATAATAGGGACACTACAGCCACCTAATCGGAGGACAGCACGCCTGTTCATAGTGGATAGTAATCACTTATAGTTGATAATTCCTTATCGATCAATGTGCCACTATGCAGTCTGCAGCCTCTACTCACCACTTGTCAAACGGTCGAACAAGTGGTGTGTGGTCCGTTCTATGGCACCTACTGGAATATAGTTACAACCGACGGTATGAACGTGGTATCGCAGGTGCCCTTCGCATGGTTTAAGCCTGCGCTGCCTGCATGTCGACACAATGAGCGACGAGAGTCAGGAACTCGGGATCACCGAGTCGAAATCGCACAAGCCCGGCGAGTGGTACGCCGAGGTCGTCCAGAAGGCAGGCCTCGCGGACTACGCGCCGATGGGCGGCTTTATCGTTACGAAACCTCGCGGTTACGCCCTCTGGGAGGCCATTCAGGATGCGCTGGACGGCTGGTTCAAAGAGACCGGCGTCGATAACGTCTACTTCCCGATGTTCATCCCCGAGAGCTTTCTCGAGCGTGAAAAGGACATTGTCGAAGGGTTCGACCCCGAGGTCGCGTGGGTGACCCAGGGCGGCCACGACGAACTCGAGGAACGGCTGGCCGTCCGGCCCACCAGTGAGTCGATCATCGCGCCGTTTATGGCCGACTGGACCCGCAGCCACCGCGATCTGCCGATGCGGCTCAACCAGTGGTGTTCGGTCGTCCGGTGGGAGGCCACCGAGACCAAGCCCTTCTTCCGGACGAAGGAGTTCATGTGGCAGGAGGGCCACACCGCCCACGCGAGCGACGAGGGCGCGTGGGAGGAGGTCTGGACCCGACTGAGCCAGTACGAGAAGGTCTACGAGGAGGTGCTCGCGATTCCGGTCCTCCGGGGTAAGAAGCCCGAACACGACAAGTTCCCCGGTGCGGACACCACGACGACCGTCGAGGCGCTGATGCCCGACGGCAAGTCCGTCCAGGGCGCGACCAGCCACAACCTCGGCCAGAGCTTTGCCGAGGCGTTCGACATCACGTTCGCCGACGAAAACGAGGAGGAGCAGACCGCGTACACAACCTCGTGGGGACTCTCCTGGCGTGCGCTGGGCGCACTCATCATGACCCATTCCGACGATCAGGGCCTCGTGCTCCCGCCGACGGTCGCACCCACCCAGGTCGTTATCGTCCCCATCTGGCAGGAAGACACCAAAGACGACGTCCTCGAGTACTCCGAGAACATCGCCGCCGACCTCGAGGAGGCCGGCTTCCGCGTCGAACTCGACGACCGCGACGAGCGCAATCCCGGCTTCAAGTTCAACGAACACGAACTCAACGGGGTTCCCCTGCGACTCGAGATCGGGCCCTACGAGGTCGAAGACGAGGAGGTCACGCTGGTTCACCGGCCGGACAACGCGGAAGCCGTCGAGGATCGCGCCGAGATCGTCGACGCCGTCGACACGCATCTCGAGGAGATCTACGACAAACTCTACGAGACAGCTGCGGAGAATCTTGAAGAAAACGTCCGCGAGGCCCACAGCCCCGAAGAGATCCTCGGAACGATCGGCCAGCACGGCGGCTACGTGAAGACGCCGTGGTGTGGCGACGAGGCCTGCGAAGAGGTCATCAAAGAGAAAATCGCCGCCGAAATCGTCATGCAGCCGCTGACCGACGAGGGCGGGACGACGGCCGGTGCGGTCCCCGAACCCGAGGTCGACGAGTGTGGCGTCTGTGGCGACCCCGCCGACGAGATCGCATACTTCGCGAAGTCGTACTAACCGTTCTCCACGTTCGGTTGTCGCGACTGTGGGGTTTTGATACGGTCTTGCTGTCCCGATGACCCAGTGTAACCGCAGTGTGGGTTGTGGTCCCATCGGCACTGACTGACAGTCGTTCGTCTGTGTGGCAACTCGTTGTTCTCCGAAATTGAGACACAGGGACGACAGCAGAATCAGCGTCCGCCGCCGGGACTCGAGTCGCCAGTCAAATAGATCTATTAGTGACAACTCCGGTCGAAATCACTGAGCGGCGGCCCCGATCGATCGTGTGTCTCGTTGTCATCCGGACCTAAGTCTTTAGCCCCATATTGCTTATCGGGGGCGCATGACTAGATTCGTGTGGTGTTCACTTTGGTGGGTGAACACTACGTGCCTCTGACACAGTGACCCCGCTACCGGAAATATCGTTTTTCCGGAGGGGGTTCGAACTGACAGTTCTCGCTCGATAGGTTCGACGGAGAAATCGGCGTATCAACAGTCGTGGTCACGTTCAGTGGACGTGGCTCTTACACGCACGTCATATCTATAAGGTGGCTACAATCGCCTTATATTTATTTATATGTGTATATAATACACTTAGTCATAATGGATTAGTCTCTTATAGCTGATCCCGCTATGGGTGTGTATGTCACAGCCACATCTCGCGCCATCGACTGGGCGTTCACAGGGGCTCGCCGACCCCATGGACGCGCGGTCGAACTGCGGCGTCGGCGTCGTCATGGATCTCGACGGAGACGGGGGCCACGACGTCGTCGCCGACGGCCTCGAGTTGCTTCGAAACCTCGAACATCGCGGCACGACCGGTGCGGAGAAAGACACCGGCGACGGGGCCGGCATCATGCTCCAGACGCCCGATTCGTTCTTCCAGGACGTCCTCGAGTCTGACCTGCCGGATACCTACGCCGTCGGTTCGCTCTTTCTCCCACAGGACGACGTAGCACGCGAGAGACTCATCTCGCTCGTCGAGGACACTTTCGATACCTACGATCTCTCGGTCCTCGAGTGGCGGTCGGTTCCGACAAACAACGACGATCTCGGAAAGACGGCCGTCGACTCCGAACCGGATGTCTGGCAGGTCGTTGTCACGCCCGACGATGACATCTCCGGTGACGACTTCGACCGCCGGCTCTACGTCGCCCGACGGGCCCTCGAGAACGCCGTCGAGGACGCTGACATCGAGAACAAAGAGCGATTCTACGTCGTCTCGCTAGACTCGGATACGATCGTCTACAAGGGACTGTTGAAAGGCGAACAGGTCCCCTCCTACTACTCCGACCTGACCGACGAACGGATGGACTCGACGTTCGCCATGGTCCACGAACGGTTCTCGACGAACACGCTCGGGGCGTGGCATCTCGCCCATCCCTACCGGAACATCATCCACAACGGCGAATTCAACACCATCCAGGGCAACATCAACTGGATGCGCGCCCGCGAGACCGATCTCGAGAGCGAGGTCTTAGAGGATCTCGAGGCGGTCAAGCCGATCATCGACGATCCCGACCAATCGGACACCGCGAGCGTCGACAACGCACTCGAGCTGCTGATGCAAGACGGCCGAGACCTCGCACACGCACTGCGGATGCTCGTCCCCGAGGCCTGGCGCGGCGACGACGCGATGGCCGCCGATCGCAAGGACTGGTACGACTTCCACGCCTCGCTGGTCGAGCCGTGGGACGGTCCCGCCCTCGTCGCGGCGACCGACGGCGAACGCGTCGGCGCAGTGCTCGACCGCAACGGGCTGCGGCCCTGCCGGTACGACATCACCACTGACAATCGCCTGATCATGGCCAGCGAAGCCGGCGCGCTCGAGACCGAGCCGTCGGAGATCGAAGAGCGGGGCCGCCTCAAGCCCGGCCAGCTGTTTCTCGCCGACCCCGACGAGGGACGGGTCATCCCTGACGAGGAGGTCTTCGAGGACCTGACCGACGACCGCTACGGCGAGTGGGTCGCCCAAGAGCAGGTTCACCTCGACGACATCCGGACCACGGACGACCGCACGCCCCGGGACGCTGTCGACGGCCTGCGCGACTACCAGGCAGCCTTTGGCTACACCCACGACGAACTCGAGAACCTGATCGAGCCGATGACCGAGAAAGGGAAAGACCCCGTCGGCTCGATGGGTGACGACACGCCGCTGTCCGTCCTAACGGAGTTCAACCGGCCGCTGTTCTCGTATTTCAAACAGCTGTTCGCACAGGTCACCAACCCGCCGCTTGACTACATTCGTGAGGAACTGGTCACCTCGATGGAGTCGCGGCTGGGCTTCCAGCGTAATCTGCTCGACGAATCGCCCGAACACGCCCGTCAGCTCGTGCTCGACTCGCCGATCCTGACCGACGTCGAGCTCGCGTCGATCCGCGACTGTTCGGCTAACGGCATTACGGCCGCGACGATCGACATCACCTACGAGCCCGCGAGCGAGGACCTCGGCGACGACCTCGAGGCGGCGATTGAACGCGTCCGCGCGGACACCGTCGCAGCGATCGAAGATGGCCACGACGTGATCGTCCTCTCGGACCGCGGCGTCGACGCGGATCGGGTCGCGATCCCGAGTCTGCTGGCGACGGGTGCCGTCCACCACCATCTCGTGCGCAACGGCCTGCGAAACCACGTCGGGCTCGTCGTCGAGTCCGCCGATCCGCGCACCGTCCACCACTTCGCGACGCTGGTCGGCTACGGCGCGGGCGCGGTCAACCCGTACCTGGCCTACCAGACGATCGAGGACATCACCGCCGGTCCCGACGGCGCTGATACCGAAACGGCGATCGACGCCTACGTTGGCGCGATCGAGGACGGCCTCCTGAAGATCATGGCCAAGATGGGCATCTCGACGGTCGAGAGCTACCAGGGCGCCCAGATCTTCGAGGCAGTCGGCCTCGACTCCGACCTCGTCGCGGAGTACTTCGAGGGCACCGAGAACCGCACCGAGGGGATCGGCCTCGCCGAGATCGAGGAAGACCTCCGGGAGCGCCACGCGACCGCGTTCGGCGACGGCGACGAACCCGACCTCGACCGCCACGGCGAGTTCGAACACCGCTCGGAGGGCATCCACCACCAGTGGAACCCCCAGACCGTCGGCGCGCTCCAGCAGGCCGTCCGCTCGAACGACTACGAGCGCTACCAGGACTTCGCCGACCAGATCAACGACCAACAACAGAACCTCCAGACCCTGCGCGGCCTCCTCGAGTTCGACTCCGACCGCGATCCGGTCCCGCTCGAGGACGTCGAGCCGATCAAGGACATCGTCCAGCGGTTCTCGACTGCGGCGATGAGTCTCGGGAGCCTCTCGCCGGAGGCCCACGAGAACAACTCGATCGCGATGAACCGCATCGGCGGCAAGAGCAATTCCGGTGAAGGTGGCGAGCCACCGGAGCGCTTCGGCACTGAGAAGGAGTGCAACGTCAAGCAGGTGGCCTCGGGCCGCTTCGGGGTTACGTCGACGTACCTCTCGAGTGCTGACGAACTCCAGATCAAGATGGCTCAGGGCTCCAAGCCCGGTGAGGGCGGCCACCTCCCCGGCGAGAAGGTCAACGAGATGATCGCCCATGTCCGCAAGTCGACGCCGGGCGTCGGCCTCATCTCGCCGCCGCCGCTGCACGACATCTACTCGATCGAGGACCTCAAACAGCTGATCTTCGACCTGAAAGCAGCGAACGAGGAAGCCGACATCAACGTCAAACTCGTCTCCGAGGCCGGCATCGGCACGGTCGCCGCCGGCGTCGCGAAGGCCAACGCCGACGTGGTCCACATCTCGGGTCACTCCGGCGGGACGGGTGCCTCGCCGCGTACTTCGATCAAAAACGCTGGCCTCCCGTGGGAACTGGGTCTGGCGGAAGCCAACCAGATGCTCTGTCAGACCGGACTGCGCGACCGCATCCGCGTCTCGGCCGACGGCGGGATGAAAACCGGCCGCGACGTGGCTGTCGCTGCCCTGCTGGGTGCCGAGGAGTACGTCTTCGGCACTGCCAGCCTCGTGACCTCGGGCTGTGTGATGGCCCGGCAGTGTCACAACAACACCTGCCCGGTCGGCGTCGCCACCCAGCGCGAAGACCTGCGCAAGCGCTTCCCCGGCGAGCCCGAACACGTCATCAACTACATGACCTTCATCGCGCAGGAACTGCGCGAACTCATGGCCGAGTTAGGATTCGAAACGCTCGACGAGATGATCGGGCACGTCGACGTGCTCGCACAGCGCGACGACGTCGACCACCCGAAGGCCCGCAACGTCGACCTCTCGGCGGTGCTTGCTGACCCCGGCAGCGAGGTCCGTCGGAAGCTCCGCGAGCAGGACCACGAACTCGAGGACCAACTCGATCGCGACTTCATCGAGGCAGCGGCCGACGCCATCGAGGGCCAGGAGCCGGTCGCCCTCGAGACCGAGGTCACCAACGTCGACCGCACCGTCGGCGCGATGCTCTCGAACCGGATCACCGACCGCTACGGCGAGCCCGGCCTCCCCGAGGACACGATCACCGTCGACCTCGAGGGGACGGCCGGCCAGAGCTTCGGCGCGTTCCTGGCAAGCGGCGTCTCGATGCACCTCGACGGCAGCGCCAACGACTACGTCGGCAAGGGCCTCTCGGGTGGCAAACTGACGATCCGCACGCCCGAGACCGCCGCCTACGATCCGACCGAGAACGTCGCGATCGGCAACGTCGCGCTCTACGGCGCGACCGACGGCCAACTGTACGTCAACGGCGTTGCCGGCGAGCGCTTCGCAGTGCGCAACTCCGGCGCGAAGGCCGTCGTCGAGGGCGTCGGCGACCACGGCTGTGAGTACATGACCGGCGGGGTCGTCGCCGTCCTCGGCGACACCGGGACGAACTTCGCGGCCGGCATGTCCGGGGGCGTCGCCTACGTCTACGACCCCGACGACGAGTTCGCGGCGAAGGCCAACACCGGGATGGTCTCGCTCCACGACGACCTCGAGGAGAAAGACGAGCAGATGCTTCGGCGGCTCGTCGAGAACCACGTCGCCTACACCGGCTCCGAGCGCGGGCAAGAGCTGCTCGCAAACTGGGAGCGCGTGCTCGAGGCGTTCGTGAAAGTCATGCCCGAAGCCTACGCGGAGGCGATCTCCGAGCAGGGATCGGACGACGTCCGCAACGAACTGCCCGGCACGCCCGAGGCCGATATCGCGATCGAGTCGGCCAGTTTCGCGGCGAGCGACGACTGATCGGGTCGACGGCCCGTAACTTCGGACCTGCCCTGCAGTGAATCGCGTGAGAACAGCTGTTTTCGTGCGGTCGATCGGTTTGGATCAGTCCGCGGGTTCTTCGTCCGGAATGGATCGGGTCTCCTCGGCGGTCACCTGATGCGACTGAACCTTCCCGACCAGTACGGCCCCGATGTAGATCGCGACGGCGACGAGCACGATCGTCCCGCCGGCCGTCGTCTCGTACTGGTACGACAGCGTGATCCCGACGAGCACCGCGATCTGTGCCAAGATAACGGACGCCAGCAGCGCCTCTCTGAAGCTCCGGGCAAACTGCGCAGCGCCGGCGACCGGGACGACGAGCATCGCAGCGACGAGAATCACGCCCATTATTTGCATCGCCCCGACGACGACCATTGCGGTGAGCATCGCCATCACTCGATTGTACCAGGGGACGCGGAGCCCGGCGACTCGAGCAGCCGTCTCGTCGAACGTCACGTACAGGAGCTGTTTGTACGTAAGCAAGACGACCAGCGTGACGACCACGAACAGGACGACCAGGATGATTACGTTCTCCCGCGAGACCGTCGCGAGATTTCCGAACAGATACTGGTTGATCCCGACCGCGAGGCCACCGGTGTTGAAGCTGATCAGCACGGCTCCGAGTGCGAACCCGGTCGAGAGGACGATCGCCATCGAGACGTCGTTGTACGCGTCCGTCACCTCCGAGATCAGCTCGATTGCGAGTGCAGCGATCATCGCCACGACGACGGCCGTAATATACGGCGAGATGCCAGTCCCGAACGTCGCGTTGACGAATAGGCCGACCGCGACGCCGGCGAAGGCGGTGTGAGCGAGGGCGTCGCCGATGAGTGCCAGCTGTCTGTGCACCAGGAAGGTCCCGATCAGCGGGGCCATGACGGCGATGAGCGCACCGACGAGAAACGCGTGGTGCATGAACGTGTACTCGAGCATCTCGATGCCGAGTTCCGCACCGATCTCTCTGAGTTCGTCGCTCCAGTGCTCGATCAACCACTCGAGTGCGTTGTAGGGTACGCTCGTGATTGCAACCACGGCGGCTGAAGCAGTCACGATACCACCACCCCGTCATCGCGGCGCACGTTCGTCCCGTAGGCGCGGTCGAGTGCGTCGCTGTCGGCGAACGCCACCGGGTCTCCGTCGAAGTAGAGTTCCCGATTGAGACAGATCACGCGCGAGGTGTGCTCGAGGACGGCCCCGATATCGTGTTCGACCAGCAGGATAGTCATCCCGTCGTCGTTGAGGTCCGTGAGCAGGTCGAAGAAGGCGTCGACGGACTCCGCGTCGACGCCGACCGTCGGTTCGTCGAGCACGAGCAGTTCGGCTTCGCTGGCGAGCGCACGAGCGATGTACGCGCGCTGGCGCTGGCCGCCGGACAGTTGCGTGATCTTCCGATCGGCGAGGTGGTCGATGCCGACGGTTCGAAGCGCCTGCCGGGCCCGGTCGCGGTCGTCGCTGGTGACGCGGCCGAAGCCCGCGTGGGGGAATCGGCCCATCAGGACGACCTCCGCGACGGTGATCGGCATTCGCTTGGTGTTTTCGGTGACGTCCTGAGCGACGTAGCCGACCTTCTCGCGCTCGGCGAACGCACGTGCGGGGTGGCCGAGCAGTTCGACCTGGCCCTCGTCGGGCTCGTGCAGCCCGAGTATCAGTCGCAACAACGTACTCTTTCCGGAGCCGTTGGGACCGATCATTCCGACGTACTCGCCGCGCTCGACGGTGAACGAGATGTCCTCGACGACTGGACTCGCCGTGTAGCCGAACGAGACGTCCTTAACGTCGACGATGTGGTCGGCACGATCCCTACGGACGTTGGATTGGGGTTGTGTCATGAGTGTCTCACGGCTCGAAGTTCCGCCCGTAGTCTTCGAAGGTTACGTCGTCAGGCGAGGCGGCGCCTGCGAGCAGACGGAACGTCGGCATATTGACGTTGCGTGCGATGTCGAAGTAGCCCCAGCCGCGCTCGACCCACGACTCGGCCGTCCCGGCATACGGCGTCACCGGATAGTACGCCTCGACGTCCGTCTGCTCGAGCAGCTGTTGAGCAGGTCGAATCGGTTCGAAGACAGCGGCACCGATATACTGGATGTCGTTGTCCGCGATTGTCCCCTGTGCGCGTTGCATATCCGCAGGGCGCACGTCGTCGTTGGCCGCAAGGTTGATGACGAGCGGTTCGATCGTTACGTCATAGCGCTCAGCCACGTACGCGAACGCGTTGTGTGCGGCCAAAAAGAGGACGTCACGCTCGGCCGCATCGAAAATCGCCTGCCACTCCTCGTCGAGTGTCTCGAGTTCCGACTTGACTTCGGCGGCGTGTTCGGTAAACGTGTCCTCGTGGTCCGGCGCGATTTCGGCCAGTCCGTGGGCGATGTTGTCGACCGACGTCATGGCCAGTTCGGGGTCGAGCCAGAAGTGAGGGTCCTTCGCGTCCCCGACTGCCTCGTCGTCATCAAGGCTGTCAGCGAGGTCGATTAGTTCGTCGTCCATCCCCTCGCGGACGTTGATCAGATGTGTTTCCTGAGTTTCGTCTTGGAGGGTGTCGATCGCTCGATCGGCCCACGGCTGGAAGTCGGGGCCGACGTGGAGGAGCGCATCCGCGTCGGTGATATCCCGTTGGATCGATGGATCAGGGTCCCAGCCGTGGCCGTGCATTCCCGTGGGGACGAGGTTCTCGATCGAAACGGGCGTCTCCGCAGCGATCTGTCTCGCGAAATCATAGAACGTAAAGAAGGATGCAACAGCGACGGGTCCGTCGTCACTGTCGTCCGAGTCGCCGAGACAGCCAGCCAGTCCAGCGACTGCGGTACCACCCACTGCCGATACGACGCGTCGACGCGACCAGCAATCGTTGCTGGAAGGGGAATCGTTCGTCATAGAGGGAGTTGACATGGCAATACACATAGTTGTTTCTGTCTATCTAATAGATTAGCCGCATCTAAATCAGTGCTTGACGGTAGAGATAACGGGACGTGTTCGAACTTTTCTCTCTTGGCACTATCCAACAACGGTATTGAACGCAACGCAAAACAGATAGCTTCCGTCCGAAAACAGCGGAGAGATACGCGGATACAGGAGCTCAATTGCCGGCTGACAGTTCCGGTGACTGACCACGCAAACACGGCGAAGAACCGTAACCACAGACCGGCTTCCGCTGTTTACCGGGGCTTTCCTGGCACGATCTGACCCGGTAACAGTAACCGTCAACGTCGTTGGTTCGGTTTCGTTGTCTGATCACCTCGCCCACGTCTTTTCTCTATACTAACTTAATATTTAGCCCTATCTAATATCTTTGTCTGGGTCGGATTACTGTCTCGAGCAGCAAACCTCCATTATCGAGTGATTCCCTCGAGAAACGGTACCAATGGATGGGAGTTCGTGCGCTCGTCCCAACCGACGATAGCAGTCAGTTACTCCCTGCCGAGCGTGTGGAACTCGTCGTTGGGTTGCATCTCTGCGAACATCGCCATCCGATTGCTGAGGTTGTAGAAGGCCGTCACCGCAGCGATGTCCCAGATCGCTTCCTCGCTGAACCCGGCCTCGCGTAGCGCCTCGAGATCCGCGGGTTCGACCTCGGCCGGGCGCTCGGTGAGTTTCACCGCGACGTCGAGCATCGTTCGGTGGGCTTCGCTGATGTCCGCGGTCCGGTAGTTCGCGACCAATTGATCTGCAAGCGTCGGGTCTTCGGCGTAGATGCGCACGAGCGCGCCGTGGGCAACGTTACAGTAGTAACAGTGGTTGACGCCGGAGACGGCGACGACGATCATCTCGATCTCCTCGCGCGCTAAGGCAGTGTCCTCGACGAGCGCGTCGTGATATTGGAAAAAGGCTCGGAAGTGGGAGGGTTTGTACGCGAACGCCGAGAACACGTTCGGGGTAAAGCCGGCGCGCTCGGTTTCCTCGGCGATCCGCTCCTGAAGGTCTTCGGGGAGGTCCTCGAACGACGGAACCGGGAACCGGTCCATCGCGTCGTCGTTGAGTTGCGGATCGGTGCCCGTCTCGGAATCTACATCGGTCATAGGCACCAGTTCACACGCATCGGTAATAACTCGCGGGTCCGATTCTCACCGCTTCCCGTCGACGACGCCGCCGGCTTCGAGTGCCGCCTCGCGGACGGTGTCGGCATCTGGCACGGCGAGTAGATGCCCTGCGCACTCACAGTCTGAAGCGCCGAAGCCGTCGACCGGTGTGCCCGGCAACTGCGCTGCCAGTTCGCACTCCCGATCGGCGTCCGGGAAGACGATCGCGGTCTCGAGGGTCGTTTCCGGCCGGCCGAGCAGGTAGTCGATGTGCCAGTGGCGGGTGTCGCGCTCGCCAGCAGCGAGTTCGCGGTGGCGCTCGACGCGACTGAAGCCGCCTGGACCGAACGCGCTGCCGACGTAGGCGTATGTGCCGGCATCGAACGTGTACTCGCCGAGTGCGCCGACAGCAAAACGCGTCGTTCGGGGAACGTCGATCACGAGAACGTACGTGCCGCTCATATGGAACGGTCGGGTAAGCGACGGAAAAACGGGCGCGATTTCGACTCGCACTGGCAGCGGCCACGGTGACAGGGGACGCTACCGAGACTGACACGGCTCGTCGTGGACCTGATCGTCGTCGGTGATCGCACCGTACTCGTGAACGTGACGGGGGCTGGCCCACCTCGAGCCATCAGGGCCGGTCCGGCTGTGACAGCTCGGTCCCGACTTCGTACCCCTGCTGTGTGCTCCGTCCTGTGTTCGGACTGGCTGCGAACAGTCCACGAGCCGGTTCGTGATCGTACTGGATCCACTGGGGGAGAAACTGGGCACCGATCAGCTTCCGAATGGCGAGCTGTTTGTGCCGGGTGTTCGGTGCTCGCTGCTCTGTCAGCCGCAGATCGACGATGCCGTCGAATACGTACTCGGCCTCGGGAATGTCGTCTTCGTCTGCCGTCGACGCAGCGGCGACGATCGGGACGAACCGTGCCTTACAGACCGTCGCTCGGATCTCTTCGACGAACTCGTGGACCTGCCGGTCCTGAAAGACCCGCTCGAGTTCATCCAGTGAGTCGATCGTGACGAGTCCGGTCTCGCTCATCTCGAGGTCGTCGAGCGCGCCGGTAAGACTGTGGGTCACCTCGCTGCGGTCGCTCGGATCGCGCACCTCGACGATCGCGTCCGCGGCCGCCTCGCCGAGGAACGTCGGCCACTCGGTGCGCTGGGCCCTGAACCCGTCTCGGTCGTCGAGCCGGTGGGTATAGCAGTCGATGATCCGCAGCCGATCGTTCTCGAGGGCCGGCAGAACGTTCCAGCCGTTCTGATAAAAGCGCTCGAGCGTCGCCGTCGGCGGATTCGCGAGTGAGACGACAACGGCGGGTTCGCCGCGCTCTAAGGCACGCCAGACGAGTTCGATCCCGAGTTCGGCCCGGCTGGTCCCTTCGTCACCCGAGAGCAGGAGAAACGAGTCGGCGGGGATGCCGTTGGGGACGAGCGAGTCGATCGGCTCGACCCCCGTTACGACCCGTTTGTAGGCCTGTGGGTCGGGTAGTGTCGTGTTGTCGTCGGCCTCACGGCAGGCAACCGAACAGTAGCGGCCGTCGTCGCTAGCGACGGGATCGCCGGGGATCGGATAGTGACAGTGGTCGCATTCGAGTGGATACTCCGCTGTGCGCTCCGGCCAATGCTGATCAGACATGTCGACGCGCTCTACCACAGTGGGGTCAAAAGAACCCTTCCCCGTTGGTCACTACACTAACCGATCGACAGTCATACTGTCGGACAGCAGTCAATACGAAGTCGGTCGCGGATTCGCGGCCGTCTCCACCGGTGACGGCCGCAGCAGCGCGACCGATCGTCACGTCGTTCTGTCCGGNATACGAAGTCGGTCGCGGATTCGCGGCCGTCTCCACCGGTGACGGCCGCAGCAGCGCGACCGATCGTCACGTCGTTCTGTCCGGCAGTATCAGCAGACGATTCGAATGCGTGTTAGGACTGCAGTTGCCGGAGTCGCTCGACTCGTCGCGCCGTCGCCGGTCGCGCCGCGAGCCGTTCGTGGAGCCGACTTCGCTCGTCAGTCACGTCCGAAGACGCTTCGTAGACGCTCGCGAGTGTATCTGCCCCGACCGCTCGAGCTGCACGACGGTCGGCAGCGAACTCACACCGCTGGAGGTGCCACGTGAGCAGCGGCCACGTGATGAGCAGGCCGGCAAGCGCGACGAGCAGCGACATCCAGACTGTCAGCGTCACGACGAGTGCCGTGAGAAACGCCCCGACGAAGGACCGTCGCTCGAGGAGCCGAAACTCATCGGCAGCGTCGACGCGCGCACACAGTGCTGTCAGTTCGGCAGTATCACAGACGTCGAACGCGTAGTCGGTTGCGTACAGCCGCCGGTTCCCGGGTGCCCCATCGAGATAGAGTCTGGCCAGTTCCATTCCCTTACCCGGAATGACGCCGGCGACCGTCGCGGTCAGCCCAACACGGTCGGCTGCGGCCTCGAGCCGCCGACGTTGCTCGGCCGTCGGCTCGGAGACCGTCTGCGAGAGCCGAACGCGATACAGCGACCAGCCGTAGGTGCTGATGACGAAGCCGACGAACAGGACCGGGATCAACCATGGCGACGGCTCCGAGGTACCGAGAAGCACTGCGAGGGGTGCAATCGAAATCAGACAGATGAGCGTGAGCGCGACGAGATACTTCCCGAGCCGGGCAACTGCCACCGCGGCGCTGATCTCGAGGTCGCGCCGTTTGCGAACGGATGGAAAGACGCCGAGGTACGCGATCAGAACCGCAACGATCGTTCCTGCTGCCATTGGGGCCCAGGCTAGCGGCGTCGCGAGGCCGCCGACCACTGCTGGATGGAGCGACGAGAGGGCTGCCTCGGTCGCACCGATGAAGCCGGAAAACGCGAGGACGAGGAGCGTTGTGATACCGACGACGCCGAGGAGTCGGTACGTCCCACGCGATCGCCGATCATCGTTCCCGCCCCGCCGGATCGTGTACCACCCGTACACGCGCCCAGCACCGTAGCTGGCGACGAGCAGGCCGAGCCAGAGCGTGAGTGTCGTAATCATATTTTTTAATTATAGCTAATCAGTTGATAAATACACGCACTTGATGCGAATCCAGGTGCCGATTGACATGCAGGCGGCTCGTCGCTGCATGCCGCTTCCCAGCCACCGGGCAGTGCGACGAGGAAAAACACATGTCCCGGGGGTGTGTCAAGACTGGTATGTTCGAGAAGTCGACGTGGATCCGCCTCCCGCGAAACGTCGTCGTCGGCCACGGCGTTCGCAACGAGGTCCGCGACGTAGTCGACGACCTTCACCTACAGGGACGGCCGCTGTTCGTCACGAGTCCAACGCCGCGGGCGGTCGCTGCCGACCCCATCGCGGCCGACTTCGAGGCTGCCGGGATCGAGCCAGCGATGGTGACGATCGAGGAAGCGACGTTCGACGCTGTCGAGCGGGTGATCGACGTCGCCGAGGCCGAAGACGTTGCCTATCTCGTCGGGATCGGCGGCGGCAAGGCTATCGACATCGCAAAACTGGCCAGCCACCACCTGAACATGGGGTTTCTATCCGTGCCGACCGCGGCGAGCCACGACGGGATCGTCAGCAATCGCGGGTCGGTCCCGAACGGCGATTCCCGCCACAGTGTCGCCGCCGAGCCACCGCTGGCGGTCGTCGCCGACACCGGCATTCTCGCGGACGCGCCGTGGGAGTTGACGACCGCCGGCTGTGCAGACATCATCTCGAACTACACCGCGGTGATGGACTGGCGACTCGCCAAGCGACTGCAAGACGTCGAGTTCTCGGAGTACGCCGCCGCGCTCTCCGAGATGACCGCCGAAATCCTCGTGGGCAACGCGGATCTCATCCGACCGGGACTCGAGGAGTCGGCTTGGGTCGTCACCAAGGCGCTGATGTCGTCGGGTGTCGCGATGAGCATCGCTGGCTCCTCACGGCCAGCAAGCGGGGCCGAACACCTCTTTTCACATCAGCTCGACCGGCTGGCACCCGGCGCGGCCTTACACGGCCACCAGGTCGGCGTCGGCTCGATCATGACGGCCTACCTCCATCAGGGCGAAGACGGGCTCTGGCGGGACATTCGCAACGCGCTCGCGAGCATCGATGCACCGACGACCGCCGCCGAACTCGGGATCGACGACGAGGTGATCGTCGAGGCGCTGACAACCTGCCACGAGATCCGTGATCGGTATACGATTCTTGGCAACGGGATGAACGAGCGGGCGGCTCGAGACGTAGCACACAAAACGGGCGTCATCGACTAACGTCGACCGACGCTGCTGGGCGTCGATTCAGACGTGTTCGTCGAGGAAGTCGGCGATTTCCGAATAGGCTTCGATGCGATTCGCGAGCTTCGAGAAGCCGTGGCCTTCGTCGTCGAAGATCAGTTTCCGGACGGGCACGCCGTGGTCACGGACTTCCTCGACGATCTGTTCGGCTTCGCCGACCGGCACGCGAGGGTCGTTTTCGCCGTGAAGAACGAACAGCGGCGCTTCGATCTGCTCGACGTTGTTGATCGGCGAGATTTCCTCGAGAAAGTCGCGATCCTCGGCGAGCGAGCCGTACTCGGCCTCGCGAAGCGCGCGCCGCCAGTCGCCGGTGTTCTCGAGGAACGTGACGAAGTTAGCGATGCCGACGACGTCGATTCCGGCAGCCCAGAGGTCGGGGTACTCGGTCAGCGCCGCCAGCACCATGAACCCGCCGTAGGACCCACCCTTGGCGGCGATTCGGTCGGGATCGATCGCAGGATGGTCCTGCAGCCACTCGACGCAGGCCTCGATGTCTGCGACCGAGTCCATTCGTTTCTCGACGTCGTCGAGCGCCGCGTAGTCGGCTCCGTAGCCCGACGAGCCGCGCACGTTCGGCTCGAAGTAGGCGTACCCGCGGTCGAGGAAGTACTGTTTGACACTCGAGAAAGAGGGCCGGCGCTGGCTCTCGGGGCCGCCGTGGATGTCGACGATGACCGGCGTCTGTCCCTCCTCGTGGTCGTCCGGCAAGGTCAAAAAGCCGGGAACCTCGAGCCCATCAAAGCTCTCGACGTGGACAAGGTCGGACTCGTCGAACGTCTCGCGGGGAATACCCGCGGTCGGCGCGTCGGTCCAGCGCTCGGTCGCACTGGTCTCGAGATCGTGCGACTCCGTCGCACTGCCCGAGGAACGGAGTTCCTCGATGTCGACAACGAAGACGTTCGTGTTGACCGTATCGCCAGTAGTCGACAGGGCAAACCGCTCTGCATCGGGGTCGAAACTCACGCCGCCAGAGATGCCACCCGGTAGGTCGGGTTCAGGGAACGCCTCGTAGTCGGTGGGATTGTCGATGTCGAACTCGCCGACTGTCAGCTTGGTGTAGCCCTCGACGTTTCGCGAGCAGACGAAGCGACCGGTTTCGTCGTCCAGCGCGATCCCGTCGACGTTCCATCCCTCCCCGTCGATGACAGTCTCGAGGTCGCGCGTCTCAAGATCGAGATAGGCCAGATACAGGGTGTCGGCATCACCCTTGTCGGTGACGAGATAGATCCCCTCGCCGTCGGGAGCCCAGCTCGCGCTCTGATAGCGGACATCGCCGTCGTGGGGCGTCAAGTGCTCGAGTTCGCGCTCGTCGGCGTCGTCCTCGAGATCGAGGACGTACAGGTCCTGATCGAAGTTGGAATAGGCCTGCGAGACGAGCAGGCGGGAATCGTCGGGGCTCCAGCCGGCAAGCGAGAGCCAGCCGTCGCCCTCGTAGACGAGCGTTGCGTCCTCGCCGGTTTCGTCGCGGCCCTGCACGTAGATGTCGAAGACGGACTCGTCGCGGCGATTCGAGGTGAAGGCAAAGCGGTCGCCGTCGTGGCTCCAGCCGCCCCACCGGTGTTTCGCGTCGGGCATCGCGGTCAGATTCTGTATTTCGCCGGTCTCGGCGTCGAGTCTAAAGAGTTGGGCGCGCTCGTTGCCGCCTTCGTCCATCCCGAAGATCAGTTCCGGTCGTTCGGGCGACCACGAGGCGAAGGTCACCCGCTCGTCGTAGAAGGTCCGCTGTTCGGGCCAGCCGCGGGGGGTCTCGAGCGTCCAGACCTGCGCGGTGCCGGTCGTGTCCATCAGGAAAGAGAGCCGTTCGCCGTCGGGACCGAACGATGCGCCGTAGGCGCTGCGGACGTTGAGATAGCGCTCGATGTCGTAGCTTCCCATGCCAGAGGCGTACGGACTCGAGTCGGTAGTCATTTCGGTCGCGGCAGCCCTGGACCCGGCCAGTGTCACCGGTCGGCCGCTCGAGGGAGACAGTGTGTGGCCCCGAAAACGGCCGTCGGATAGAATGAAAAAAGTGACTTTATAGCCCGGGACTACGTGGCGGCCGAATATGCGACTCGCGTTCGTCTCGTTCGAAACGGTCCATCACCGCGATAGCGAGACGAACCAGCGGTTCCGGACGATTCTCGAGTTACTCGCACAGCGAGGCCACGACGTCCACTGTTACTGTGCCGATTTCTGGGCCGATGAGGGAGCAACTCTCGAGCGCGAGGGGATTACCTACCACGCGGTCGTCGACGGGTCGGACGCCCACAGCTCGTTTCTCGCTCGCTTGCCGTTCGTGCTTGCGGCTGCGAAGCCGGACGTGATCCACGCCAGCGCACAGCCACCACGTCAGGTGCTCGCAGCTCGCGCGGGAGCGGCGCTTGCGCGGACGCCACTGGTCCTCGAGTGGTACGGCGACGACGGCGTTCCAGAGACGCGCTGGACGCGGCTTGCGGCTGGTCGACCGGATGGGATCATCACCCCGTCGGAACTCGTCTCGACGTGGACCCAAGAGATCGGTGCCGACGGTAACGTCGTCGATAGCATTCCGAACCCGATCGACTACGATCGGATTCAGGATGTCGACCCGGGCGAGGACGTCGATGTGATCTACGCGCGTCGCCTCGATGACGGGGCCAACCTCGAGAGCCTGCTGTTGGGGCTGGCCGAGCTCCGGGATCGCGACTGGCAGACGACCGTTATCGGCGACGGGCCCGAACGTGACGCCTACGAAGACCTCGCGAGCGACCTCCGTATCGACGATCGGGTGCAGTTCGTCGGCGACCTCGACCTCGACGAGCGGATCGCGGCCTACCGCGGCGCACACGTCTTCGCCCAGACGGCCGAACGCTGTGTCTTCCCGACGGAGATGCTGTGGGCACTTGCATCGGGCTGTGTCGGGATCGTCGAGTACCACGCGAACTCGAGCGCCCACGAACTCGTCGAGGGCTGGGAGCGGGGCTTTCGGACCACCAGCGAGGACGAACTGGCCGAAGCCATCCTTGCGGCGGGCGATCTCGAGGACCGCACGTATGAGGATCGGTTCGCCGACTACGATCGGTCGGCAGTGGCCGAGCAGTATCTCGAGCAGTACCGGATGCTGCAGGACGACCACGGACTTCTGTAATACTCCCGGATACAACACGTACATTGGACATTCACGGGCAGTAGCGTCACCATCAGTGGCGTTCGGTAGCAAAGCCGCTGTGTAGAGGTACCTATATGTCGACGTGAGAGAGAATACGGCTATGGATGATCGCTGTGAGTTCTGCCGACTCGCTGGCGGCGGCCGGTCGGCACACGTCCTCTACGAGGACGAGTGGACGATTGCCTTTCTCTATCGCAATCCGGCCACGAGGGGCCACACGCTCGTCGCGCCGCGTGCCCACGTAGCGGACGTCTTGACGAGTGACGACCCAGGCGCGGCAGCCGTCTTCGAGACCGTTCGGACCGTCGCCAGCGCGCTCGAGGCCGTCCTCGAACCCGATGGGTTCAGCACCTTCCATACGACCGGGCCGCTGGTCGGTACCGTCGATCACGCACACGTCCATCTCGTGCCCCGGTTTGCGGACGACAACGTTTCGCTCTCGCTGGCGCGACGCGAACTCGATCCCGACGAGGCGGCAGCACTGACGGCGCAGGTTCGAACGCTGCTTTGAGACAGGACACGATCCTCGAATGTGGACCGATCTCGTTGGCTGGGTGACGAAAGCGATCTAGAGATCGAACTTCGCGGCCGCCGTCTCCATGTCCTTGTCACCACGCCCCGAGAGATTCACGAGGATCGTGTCGTGTTCGCCTGCTTCGGCCAACTCGATCGCGCGAGCGATCGCATGGCTCGACTCGAGCGCTGGGATAATGCCCTCGGTTTCGCTCAGTTCGCGGAACGCAGCCAGCGCCTCGTCGTCGGTGACGCCCGTGTACTCACAGCGGCCGACGGCCCGATACATGGCGTGTTCGGGGCCAGCACCGGGGTAGTCCAGTCCCGCCGAGACGGAGTGGACCTCGACGTCGTCGTCGATGACTCGCGTTTTCATCCCGTGGAGGACCTCGTCTTTCCCGTCCGCGAGCGGCGCAGCGTGTTGTGTCGAATCGGTCCCTTTCCCGCCGCCCTCGGCGCCGTAGAACGCGACCTCGTCGTCATCGCGGAAGGCATGAAAGAGCCCGATCGCGTTCGAGCCGCCGCCGACGCAGGCGACCGCAGCGTCGGGCAACTCGCCGGTTCGATCGAGGATCTGCTCGCGGGCTTCCTCGCCAATGACCGACTGGAAGTCCCGGACCATCCGCGGGAACGGATCGGGGCCGACGACGCTGCCGACCAGATAGTGGGTGTCGTCGACGTTTTCGGCGAAGTCCTCGAGCGCGGCGTCGACAGCCTCAGCGAGCCCTTCGTCGCCGCGGGTGACCTCGTTGACCTCTGCACCCATCAGGCGCATCCGGAAGACGTTCATCTCCTGGCGCTCGATGTCCTTTTTCCCCATGTAGATCTCCGTCTCGAGGTTGAGTAAAGCGCCGACCATCGCCGTCGCGGTGCCGTGCTGGCCAGCCCCGGTCTCGGCGATCAGTCGCTCGCGGCCTGCCTTTTTCGCGAGCAGAGCCTGTCCGAGCGCGTTGTTGACCTTGTGTGCGCCGCCATGCAGCAGATCCTCGCGCTTGAGATAGATCTCGGCACCGTAGCGCTCGCTGAGATTGCGTGCGTAGTACAGCGGACTCGGACGGCCGGCGAACTCCTCGAGGAGACCACGCAGTTCCGACTGGAACGCCTCGCTTGCGGCAACGTCGTCGTAGGCCGTCGCCAGTTGCTCGAGCGGCTCCTGAAGCGGCTCGGGGACGTATCGTCCACCGTATCCTTCGAACTCTCCGTTGGACATATGCCGGTCCATTGCGCGCTCACCGTCAAGTAAGTTCCGTGGCGTCGATGGCGGCGCTCGTGGTTCGAACGGGGGTCTCGATCCGTCTTACACCCTGTCGCAAATATTTCCTCGGCCTTCGACAGGAATCGACCGCACAGGTGCACTGGAGAGTCAGACTGGCCTAGAAGAGCACGAGCAGGATCAAAAGCGAGAGGCTGCTGGCGATGAGCAACGATAGCAAGACGACGAACGCAGGCATGACCCCGGTCTGGCGGAGTTC
This sequence comes from Natrinema limicola JCM 13563, assembly GCF_000337475.1. Classification (GTDB taxonomy): domain Archaea; phylum Halobacteriota; class Halobacteria; order Halobacteriales; family Natrialbaceae; genus Natrinema; species Natrinema limicola. The sequence continues at coordinate 143,673 of NZ_AOIT01000029.1, forward strand.
ACCGAGTTGGATCTCCGTGCCGAGGCCGACGAACGCCAGCAGGAACAGCCAGTTGTACGCATGCTCGAGCGAGGCCTGCTGGGCCGTCGAGAAGACGCCGAGACTCGAGACCGCGGCGAGTGCGAGAAAGCCGACGACGAACTTCGGAAACTCCGCCCAGAGGGTCCGCACGGAGGGCGTATCGCCGTCACCGGCTCGGGCGTAGTAGCTCGCGTACGCGAGGACGACGACGCCGATCAGGGCGTTGCGCGAGAGCTTCGTCATCGTCGCCCACTGGCCGGCAACCTCCGAGTGGGCAAAGCCGACCGCGACGACTGGCCCCGTCGAGAACATACTGACGCCGGCCCAGATCCCAAAGACAGTACTCGGCAGGGCGAGCAGATCACCGACGATCGGATAGACGGCGATCGTGATCGCATCGAACAACAGCACTGTCGCCGCCGCATAGGCGACCTGTTCTTCGCGCGCGCTGACGGCACCGGCGACCGCGACGACTGCCGAGACGCCACAGATACTCGCTCCGGCTGCGAGCAGCGAGCCCAGCCGTTCGGCCAGCCCGAAGACGTTTCGCGCGAGCAGTTCCACGACGATGAGTGTAAGCGTCGCAACCGCGATCACGACGAGGAAGACGCGGCCGCCAACCTCGAGGACAGTCTCGACCGAGATCGACGCGCCCATGAGGACGATTCCGGCACCGAGCCACAGCTTGTGTGTCCCAATCCCGGGCTCGAGTCGCGCTGGCATGCCGACGACGTTGGTCGCGACGACGCCGAGTGCGATAGCGAGCAGCAGGTTGTTGACGCCAAGTGACAGTGCGAGTCCCCGCGCTAGCAGTGCGCCGAGACAGAGAGCGAACACGCCCGGCAGGAGACGACGGATGGCCATCTCGTCACCAGGGGATCTGCAACTCGAGTGCGCTGACCAGTGCGACGATCGCTCCGCCGACGATAACGCTCTTCCAGTCGCGTTCCAGCGCCGACCAGCGACCGGTCACGGTCTCGGCGGTCGGCCGCCATCCATCGATCGACATATATGCTGGTTCCGAACGTCGCCACAGTTAACGGTTATCGAATCCGTCGCAGATTCGAGAGATTATTTCCGCTACTGGTGACGAACCCGCCGGCGAACACCGAGTCGGCCGACCACACACGTTCAGCGGTCGACGCTTCCCAGTACGATGTCGAGACTGCCAAGCGAGGCGACCAGGTCCGCAACGTACTCGCCTTCGGCCATCTCGGGCAGCGCCGCGAGGTTGTGGAAACACGGACTCCGAATCTTGAACCGGGCCGGCGAGTTCGAGCCGTCCGTGCGGATGTAGATCCCGAGTTCTCCTTTCGCGCTCTCGACGGCGCGGTAGGTCTCGGTCCCCGCGTCAGGTTTCAGCGTTCGCGGGACGTTGCTCTGGACCGTCCGCTCGTCTTCGGGCCAGTCCTCGAGCAAGTCGAGACACTGCTCGATGATCTTTGCGGACTCCTCGACCTCGCGCAGCCGGACGAGCACCCGCGCGTGGTTGTCACAACTGTCTTCGGTGACGACGTTCCACTCCAGATTGTCGTAGTAGCCGTAGGGATCGTCCCGCCGGAGGTCGTAGTCGATCCCCGACCCGCGAGCGACCGGGCCGGTACAGCCGTAGTCCTTGGCGACTTCGGGCTCGAGAACCCCGGTGTCGAGCGTCCGAATCTGGAAGATCTCGTTGCCGGTCAGTAGGTCGTGGTACTCGTCGACCTTCGCGGGGAGTTCGTCCAAGAAGTCTCGGCACTTCTCGACGAACTCCTCGCGGGGTTCGGGCAGGTCCCAGCAGACACCACCCAGCCGGAAGTAGTAGAACATCATTCGCTGGCCGGTCAGATCCTCCAAGATGTCCTGGACGACCTCGCGGTCGCGCATGCCGTACTGGAAGATGGCGGTGAAGTCGCCGTAGACGTCCAGTGCGAACGTCGAGACGGCGAGGAAGTGCCCGAGCATGCGCCCGAACTCGGTCGCCATCGTCCGCAGGACCTGCGCGTAGGCTGGCACCTCGATGTCGGCGAGGTCCTCGATCGCGCGGGCGACCGCCCACTCGTTTGGGAGGTTCGCCGTGTAGTCCCAGCGGTTCGAGTAGGGGATGATCTGATGTCGGTAGGTTCCCTGCTGGCACATCTGTTCCTCACAGCGGTGGAGATAGCCGATGTCGGGCACGACGTTCGCGACCGACTCGCCGTCTAACACCGTCTCGAGGTGGAGCACGCCGTGGGTCGCGGGGTGGTGGGGCCCGATATTGAGCAACATCGTGTCCGACTCGTGGAGATGTCGGTCGTCCTGCAGCGGGTTCGCGTGTTCGGCATACCGGACGACCTGTGGCTTGTTCTGATCGTAGTCCAGTGCCAGCGGATGACCCTGCCACGATTCGGGGAGGAGGATCCGCCGGAGGTCGGGATGGCCGTCGTATTCGATGCCGACGAGGTCGAAGGCCTCGCGTTCGTGCCAGTCGGCGGTGCGAAAGACTGGTTCGGCCGACTCACAGACCGGGTCATCCGTCGGCAGTGGGACGACCAGCGTCACCTCGTGAGTGCGCTGGTCGTACTTCGTCATGTGGATGAGCGACTCATACCGGTCCTCATACTGCTGGGACGTGAGACATGTGAGGTGGTCAAACCCCGCCTCGTCGCGCAACAGGCGTACCACTTCCTGGACCTCGTCCGGGCGGATTACGAAGGCGGGTGCGTTCTCGTGGTCGTCGCGCCCGATCGCGTACTCGGAAAGCAGGGCCTCGAGTGCGGCCTCGTCGACGCCCTCCTCGCGACGGTGGTCGTACTCCGGATCGATGCGCTCGTGCTCGGGTTCGGGCTCGGTTGTTTCGCTCATTGGGCCGGACACCACGCCGACGGCCGGCGTCCCAGAAGGCTACAGGTGACGCGGAGATGAGGGTTTTCCCGCGTTCCGGTGACTCTCTTCGTTGGCTACCAGATCGGTGTTGCAGCCATCGCGGCCACGGAAACCGTTTATGTATCACGTCGTCCGTAGCGTAGGACATGACTCGCGGGATCGGCTGGTTCGACTCGTTTCGTGCGGTCGCCCCCGACTGGAGTGTCGTGCTGCTCGGGCTGGTGACCCAGCTCGGCGACGTGTGGTTTCTCGGATTCCTCGTCGGGGTCGTCTACTGGGCGGCGGTGCCGGACCGCCGTGACGAAGCCGCGACCGTCCTCGGGGTGACGCTGGCCGGGCTCTCGCTGATCACGGGCCTGAAAGAGGTCTTCGCGCTCTCGCGGCCCGACCGGGTACTCGTGGCCGTCGAGACGCTGCCGGAGACGGTCCACCCGCTGTATCGGGCCACTGCGACGGCGACCGGCTACGGCTTCCCGAGTGGCCACGCCCTCATGTCGACGGTCGTCTATCTGAGTCTGGCCGAGTACCTCTCGATCGGGACGCGCCGGCAGCGATACCTCGGCGCGGCGGGGATCGTCACGGCCGTCAGTTTCTCCCGCGTCGCGCTCGGCGTCCACTACCTCGTCGACGTGGTGGCCGGCGTCGTCGTCGCGCTGGTGTTCCTGTTGCTCGCGGCCGGACTCTTCGATCGGTATCCGGACCGCCGTGGCACGGTCGGATTCGCGCTCGCGCTCGGCGTCGCTGTGCTCTCGCTCGTACCGGCCCGGACGGATCCCGATGCCGTCCTGTTGTTCGGGACGTCACTGGGCGCGTTTGCCGGCTGGCAACTCGCCGTCCTCGTTCGCGATCTCGAGGCCGGTAACGGGCCGATCCGAACCAGCCGGCCGCTGATCGCCAGAGCAACCGTCGCGACCCTCGTCGTCGTCGGGCTCGCTGCCGTCACGCTCTCATACTGGGCCGTGCCAGTGATCGCCGGGAGCGGCCTCCTCGGACTGGCCGCCGCCGCGTTCGTCACGGCACCGGTCCTGTATCGCTCGGACCACGTCGGTGAACTCGTCCGGGAATCGCCCACTCGTTCGCAGTAGCTCGGCTCACTGGCGCTCGAGGTCGTCGCCCTCGCTCGTCGGGACGTCCGTCGTCGCATCGTGATCGGTGTGTGGAGTCATTGGAATGCTGCCGGGCGTACGCGCCACAGCGGGATGAATATTTGACTGGCAGGTGACTACCTGCTGTGCCGACGGTGGCGAATACCAGAGCACGCGATCCGATGGCGACTGCGGGCAGAGCTACTCGATATCATACACTGCCGATATCGTCGGTTTCCGTTCCGGTAACGGATGATTTCTTCGATTTGCACCCTGCATGTTCCGGGATGACGACCTTCCCTGTCTGTCGTGGAGTACTCTCCTATGCCGGAGTACAACGGACGTGACGACGAGTCACATAGCACTGTGCGGAACGTCGTTCTCGTCGTTCTCGATACGGCTCGAGCGAAAAGCGTCGATTCGAAACCGATGCCGACGCTGGCGGATCTGGCCGAGGCGGGAACTGCCTTCGAGAACGCCTTTGCGACCGCGCCCTGGACCCTGCCCTCTCACGCATCGATCTTCACCGGGACGTACCCCTCAGAGCACGGCACCCACGGCGGACACACCTATCTCGACGGCGACCTGCGAACACTGCCCGAGGCGTTCGCCGATACAGGATTCGAGACGGTCGGCGTCTCGAACAATACCTGGATCACCGGGGAGTTCGGCTTCGACCGCGGGTTCGACGACCTTCGCAAGGGCTGGCAGTACATCCAGTCCGACGCCGACATGGGGGCCGTGGTTCGCGGTGAGAACCTCCGGGAGAAGCTCACGGCGACGCGAAACCGACTTTTCGACGGCAATCCGCTGGTCAACGCCGCCAACGTCCTCTACAGCGAGTTCGTACAGCCGTCGGGCGACGACGGCGCTGACCGGGCAAGCGACTGGATCGCCGACTGGCTCGGCAGTCGAGACGGCGACCGGCCGTTTTTCCTGTTCTGTAACTTCATCGAGCCCCACGTCGAGTACGACCCCCCAAAGGAGTACGCCGAGCGGTTCCTCCCCGACGGCGCCAGCTACGAGGACGCGACCGCGATCAAACAGGACCCCCGTGCCTACGACTGCGAGGAGTACGACCTCTCGGATCACGAATTCGCCATGCTCCGGGGCCTCTATCGCGCGGAACTGGCCTACGTCGACCACCAACTCGGCCGACTTCGGACTACCCTCGAGGACGTCGGCGAGTGGGAGGACACCCTGTTCGTCGTCTGTGGCGACCACGGCGAGCATATCGGCGAGCACGGCTTTTTCGGTCACCAGTACAACCTCTACGACACGGTACTCAACGTCCCGCTGGTGTTCTGTGGTGGTCCCTTCACCGACGGCGGGCGACGCCACGACCTCGTTCAACTACTCGATCTCCCCGCGACGCTGCTCGAGACGGCCGGCGTCGACGATCCCGATCTGCGTGAGCAGTGGTCGAGCCGATCGTTCCACCCTGCCTCGAGCGACGACGCCCGCGACGCGGTCTTCGCGGAGTACGTTGCCCCCCAGCCCTCGATCGATCGCCTCGAGACCCGCTTTGGCGAGGTTCCCAAGCGCGTCCAGACGTTCGATCGGCGCTTGCGGGCGGTCCGTACGGCCGAGTACAAGTACGTCTGCGGCGACGACGGCTTCGAGCGGCTCCACCACGTTCGGACCGACCCACTTGAGCGGACGGATATCAGCGACGACGAGTCCCAGCGAATGCAGGCACTTCGGCGGCGACTCGCGGAGCGCTTCGAGCCGCTCGAGGCGGCCGGCGCGTCGGCGGCGAGTGCGTCGGCGGATGCGGATGTCGAGATGCGCGCGGGGACGAAAGAGCGGCTCGCGGATCTGGGTTATCTCTGATACTGCCGGACAGAACGACGTGACGCCGGCCAGTGGTGACCACGGCCAGATATGAAGCGGCCATCTGTACACGCGGGGACGTTTCCGACCGTCGTCGGAACGTGGCAGTGTGTCTTCCGCTTCGCCACCAGAAACGGCGTTTCCGTTCCCGACACAGATCGTTTACCACGGCTCCGCTGACAGGCTTCGCGTCACCGTCGACGTCGATCCGACTCCCGCCGACGACGTGACGGTCAGGGCCGGTGCGCGTCGCCTCCGGATCGCGGTCGATCGCGACGGCGGTGTCGTCAAACGAACCGTCACGCCCCTTCCGCCCGGCTTCGTTTTCGGCGACGATCGTGAAGCCGTCTATAACAACGGCGTCCTCACCGTCTCGCTCGAGACCCACGCGCCATCGGGCACAGGGGCCGAGCGGTAATCGCCGGTATTCGCCTGCTCTCCGTTGGTCACGCAGAATGCAGGAGCACGAGCGCGATGCGAGGCGGTCACCGCGGACGTCTTCGTCGACAGCGTCACTGCGATCGCCGAAAGCGGCGAACTCGTCGGGGCCAACGCGCTCGGTAACGCCGTCGATGTCTGGCCGTTCAGCGCGGAAACCCTGCTGCTTGTCGGGAGCGCGAACAAGATCGTCGCCGACTGGTCGAACGCGTTCGCGAGTTCGCCTCCCCGCTCGAGGACGCCCGCGCCGAGGAAGTGGACGGTCAGGGAAGCGTCGTCGGCAAGCTCGTCTCCCTCGAGTACGAGCGGGCCGACGGCCGGACGCAGCTCGTGTTGATCGACGAGTTACACGGGTTCTGGAAGTGTACTCCGGCCGTCACACGCCGTCACAGCGTGCTTGCAGCACGCTTTTGCTCGGCAGTCGGATAGTAAGTACACGCTGCGAGGCCGACCCATGGCTACACACGACGCGCCGTCCGTCGAGGGGTTCGTCCCGTTCTTTCGCCACTACGCGCAGACGTGGGTACACGCGGTCGCGGCGGCCGGTATGACTGCCTTCGGGACGCTGACGATCGTCCACCGTGGGTTCGCCGTTCTCGCGCTCGCCGCCTACGTCGTGCCGCCGATCGTGCTGTACCTCCGGCGGACGTCGACCGACCGGGCCGAGAGCGACGTCACTGCCGACAGCGCGGAGACGGCGGTGACCGGCGACGGTTCGACGGACACGGAGACGGCGCCGCTCGAGCGGCCAGCCGACGAGACGAGCCTCGAACCCGAGCGCGCCGGCACCTGGACTCTCGTCGATGCCCCGACCGAAGCGACGCTCAGGGACGTCTGTGTCACCGCGGCCGACGCGGTCTATGCGGTAGGTGAAGACGGGCTGGCTCTCGCCGGAGCGGCCCTCGACGGCACAGATCATGAGTGGTCGATCGCCCTCGAGGACGGACCAGCCGCCGCGGGCGAGGACCTGCATGGGGTCGACGCTACAGTCGATGGCGAGGCCGTCTGGGTCGCCGGCGACAGCGGCGCAGTCGGTCGGCTCGAGGCCGCGACCGGTCGCCACACGGACTACACGGCACCTGCGGGAATCACCGACAACTGGCTCGGGGTCGCTGTCGGCGGATCAAACAGCGACGAGACGGTCTTGTTGATCAACGGCTCCGGTGCCGTTCTCAGAGGGCGCTATCGCGATGGCGATCTCTCGTGGGACGACCCCGTCACGCCCGGCAGCGGCTCGAGTCTGAGCGGCGTTGCGCTGGCTGACGCGTCGGTCGGCTACTGCTGTGATACGAACGACGGCGTTTTCGAGACGACCGACGGCGGCCACTCGTTTTCTCGCGTCGGGCCGGTGGGCGCCAGTGGGACGCTCGAGAACCTCGCGACGCTGGGGCGAGGCGACTGTTTCGTCAGTACTGACGACGGCGTCGTCCACCGCTACGACGGGCTGATGTGGACGCCCGAACGAGTCGGTGACGAGGCGATCTGTGGACTCACTCGGCGTGAAGGAGAGACGATCGCCTGCGATTCGGTCGGCGCGATCCACGAGCGGACCCCGATGGCCGAGTGGGAACGAGCTGATACGGTCGCACCCGAGCCACTGCTCGCCGTCTCAGTCGATGCCACCGGCGATCGAGCGGTCGCAGTGGGTGAGAACGGGACCGTTATCGAACGGCGGTGATGGGACACCGCTGTGTGAACGTCAAGGGTGGCCGCTGCCGTGGGCCATCGCTGGCGGATAGTCAGCTTCCGACGACGTTCGTCGACTGGCCGAATCGGCGTATTCAGGGCCAACCAGTATTCTGCCGGTTGGTGGAGACCGAATGCTCGCGTCCACACAGCAGGCTGTCCCCTGTACTCGGGCGTGAGACGCTCTCGATCATGAGCACACCCACACGAACGGCGACGCAATACACCGTCCGCGCGTTCGACCTGGCCGATCGAGCGACGTTCCTGTCCATGTACGAAACAGTGTTCGGACACGAGCGAAGCGCCGACTGGTTTCGCTGGAAGTTCAGCGAGAACCCGTTTGCCGATCACGTCCCGATCATCGTGGCCAGCGACGATGGCGACCCCGTCGGCTTCCGCTCGTTTTTCGCCCAGGAACTGCGTGCCGGTGACACCATCCTACCCGCGTTCCAGCCCTGCGATACGATGGTCCACCCGGATCACCGCAAGCGCGGCCTGTTCGACCGCATGAACGAACGGGCCATCGAGCGCTACACCGACGGCCGCCCGTCGTGTTTCTTCAACTTCCCAAATGAGCACTCGAAACGCGGGAATCGCAAGCACGGCTGGCGCGAGATCGGGACGGTCCCGGCCTACTACCGCCCGCAAAACCCCGCGGGCGTCCTCGAGCGAGTGGCAACTGACACACAGCACACAGCGCAGCGTCGATCGCGAGCGAGCGAGACGGGCGTGGCCGCCGCGGTCACAAACACGCTTCGGGATGTCGTCACGGCAACGCATCGAGTCTGTGACCGGCTGCTCGTCGACGACGAGTCCACCCTCGAGATCGAGCGGACGACGCCGCCACCGGCCGACACCCTCGCTGCGATCTATCGGCGCTCGATTCCCGATGCGATCCACGCGAACCGAACCGCGGCGTTCTACCGCTGGCGGTTCGACAACCCTTCCCAGACGTACACCAGCTACGTCGCGCGTCGTGCCGGCGAGCCGGTGGCTGCGCTGGTCGTCTCGAGCGCTGCCGATCACGTGCGACTCGTCGAGACGCTTCCGCGGACGCTCGAGACTGAGGCGGCAGCGCTCGAGGCGCTTCTCGTGGCAGCACTCGAGGACTTCGCGGACCGGAGCTACGTCGAGGCGTTCGGCGAGACGCTCCCCACACCGTTGCGCTTCCGGTTCTATCCGGATACGCGAGCGCCCCTGTCGACGCTGCTCCGACCGACGTCCCGAACGCTATTCGCGCGAAACCTCACGGACGGGATCAACATCGAGTCGACTTCGGTCACGTCGTGGACGTTCTCGCGTCTCGAGCTGGATACCACCTGATACGGACTCCTGTCAGTCAGTGCCGGCGCAACTGCGACCGTCCTGCGGGCCCACCGGGACATCGGTACAGCAGACCGTATGAGCCAACGGGGCGACTGCCGACTGTCGCCGGTGGCCGTCGAAATCGGCCACTGTTATTGCCGTTGAACGTGCAGCTACTACCGTGAGCGATCGACGCGCGGGCGACGACCAGTTCGACCGCTGTCGGCTGTGTGGGTCACCGCTCTCGCGGACTGCCGGCGAGCCCGTCTCGAGTGGCTTCTGTTCGACGGGCTGTCGCGATATCGCCGCCGAGTTCGACGCGAGCGATGACGACGCACCGGTCGGACGCGGAGCCGACGCCCAAGCCGAGTCTGGAACCGACAGGGAGCGCACAGCTACCGAACGAGCGACCGCAGCCGATCCCGGCACCGACACCGGCACCGACACTGTCAGCACGTTCCTCCGAGTCGACGGCATGCACTCGGCGACCTGCGAGGCGTTCCTCGAGGCTGTCGCCGAGGACCGCGAGGGCGTCACCGACGCCGAAGCCAGTTACGTCACCGAGACGGTCCGGGTCGACCACGATCCGGATCGGGTTTCGGCGGCCGCCCTCGAGGACGCGCTGAGCACGGTCGGCTACACGGCCTATCTGCGCGAGGAGGCGACTGCCGACGACGAAACCGGCGGCACACGGCGCTCGCGGGAGATGACTGGCATCCGGAAGCGCCGCTCGGAGGACATGCTCGAGATGCGCTACATCGTGGGAATCGTCTTCGGCTCGTTCCTGCTGTTGCCGTTCGTGGCCGTCTTCTACCCGATGTATCTCACCGAGTTCACCGACTGGGGCGCGATCTCGCACTTCGAGGGTGCGTTTACGGGGTTCACCGGCCCGCTGTATCTACCGCTGTTTCTGATCATGACCGGGGCGATCCTCTATCTGACCGGCGGCCCGCTGCTCCGGGGCGCATACGTCAGTCTCAAACTCCGGCGACCGACGACGGACTTACTCGCGTCGTTGACGATCGTCAGCGCGTACGTCTTCAGCATCATCGTCTCCGGACTCGGGCGGAGCGCTATTTACTTCGACCTGACGATCGTCGTCGCGTCGGTCGTGATGGGCGCGACCTACTACGAGGCGACGGTCAAGCGCCGCGCAACCGACCGACTGACCGATCTCACCGTCTCACAGGTCGATACGGCTCGCTACTACGCCGACGACGGTTCGACGACGGAGATCCCTGTCGCCGACCTCGAGTCGGGCGATCAGGTCCTCGTCCGTGAGGGCGAACGGATCCCCGTCGACGGTCGGCTGGCCGAGGGCGAGTGTGCGGTCGACGAGGCCGTGGTCACCGGCGAGTCACTGCCGGTCACGAAACGCGAGGGTGACGCGGTGGTCGGCGGTTCGATCGTCACGACTGACGCGGCGATCGTCGACGTCGGCGAGCGGACGACCAGCAGCATCGACCGGCTTATGCGAGTCGTCTGGAACGTCCAGAGCGCGGATCACGGCGTCACGCGCCGGGCCGACGAACTCGCAGCGCGACTCGCACCGATCGTCCTCGCGGCCCCGGTTGTCGTCGGCGTCGGAACTGCCTTCGCCGGCGCAAGCACCCTGACGACCGCGCTGGCTGTCCTCATGACCCTCATGGTCGCCAGCCCGTGGGCGCTCGGTTTTGCAACGCCGTACTCCGTCGCAACGACCCTCGAGGAAGCCCTCGAGCGTGGTATCGTCGTCTTCGATGAGACGATCTTCGAGCGCCTGCGCGCGGTCGACATCGTCGTCTTCGACAAGACCGGAACGCTGACGACCGGCGAGATGTCCGTCCTCGAAGCCGATGCGCCCGCCGATCTCCTGACGGCCGCTGCCGCGCTCGAGCAGCGTGCGGCCCACCCGGCAGCGACGGCGATCGCCGAGGCGTTCGACGGGAGCGGAACCGGCGACGGCGTGGCTCGCACGGACGGCGGGACGGCTGCGGCCGGTGAGCGAGAGGTACAAGACTTCCACACCCACGCCACCGGCGTCGAGGGAACCGTCGACGGGCGAACGGTGCTCGTCGGCCATCCCGATCTCTTCCGCGAGCGCGGGTGGACGATCGACGACGACCTCGCGGCACGACTCGAGCGCACGCGGGACGCAGGCCGCCTCCCGGTCGTCGTCGGGCGAGACGGGGCCGCGGAAGGTGTCGTCGTCGTCGGTGACGAACCCCGCGAGACGTGGGACGAGACGGTCACAGCACTGGACGACGCGGGGATGGACGTCGTGGTCCTGACCGGCGACGACGGACCGGCAGCCGACGTTTTCGACCGCCATCCGGCCGTCGACCACGTCTTTGCCGGCGTCTCGCCGGAGGGGAAGACGGCGGCTGTCGAGCGGATGAAAATCGATGATCGAGTAGCGATGGTTGGCGACGGGACGAACGACGCGCCGGCACTCGCCGCGGCCGATCTCGGGATCTCACTGGGCAGTGGCACGGCACTTGCCGCCGACGCGGCCGACGTCGCGATCGTCGACAACGACCTCGCGGCGGTCGACCGGGCGTTCGCGCTGGCGCAGGCCGCGCAGGATCGCCTTCGGCAGAACCTCGGCCTCGCGTTCGTCTACAACGCGATCGCCATCCCGCCAGCCGTCCTCGGCCTCGTGAACCCGCTCGTCACGACCGTTGCCGTCGTCGTCGGTGCGTCACTCATCGCCGCCAACGCGGAGCGGTCGTTGATCGACGACTAACACACCGAGCGGCTGTTCGACGACAGTCACTCGAGCGGCACAGTTTCGGGACGAGTCACCGCGCAGCGTCGCCGAGCGACGCGCTTAACTGTCGCTGGATTCTCGACGTGTCGGTGGCGTCGTCGAGAGATACGTCCCCAACCGATCGCGGTTGTTCGCGATCCACCGATAGGCGCGCTCGCGGTACTGCTCGTAGTCGTCGAACTGCTGGAGGAACGTGACGACGTCGTCGACGGGTCCGCCGATGTCAGCGCGGAGGAGCGCTTCGTCGACCGCGGCCCCACAGGAGGAGACTTCGTCGTCGGTTACCAGATGTGCACACTCCTCGTAGTCGTCGGGCAGGCGCTCGCGCAACTCGTCTGTGAGGTCGCGAAAGCCGACGAGACGGAGGTTCGACCGCGCCGCGAAGAACTCGGCCCACCACGTACAGAAGCCACAGTCGTCGTCGTAGACGAGGATCGCCTCGCTCATAGCTGCCGGGACGCACTCGAGACACAAAGGCTACTCCGATACGGACCGAGCAGGGACATCCCAGATCGAACACGGGCCGCGTGTCAGTCTTCTCGAGGCGGTGTCAGAACAATAATGAACGCGCTGGCCAATGACGACCCATGAGTAGCGCGGCTGGGCCGCTGACGGAACCACAGGTGTTGGCCCACACGAAACGGCGACTCTTCCCGAACGAGGACGAGTCGACCGCGTACGCGGTGGCCGACACCCAGTTTGCGACGGCAGAGTGGCTGCCCGGGCAGCCGGTCGATCCCGCCATCCGAGAGCGGCTGGCTCCGTTCAATCACGTCCGGATCGGCGGCGGCTACCCGGATCTCGTCGGCGTGCGAACCCTCGAGTCCGACCTGCTGGCCGTCGACCGGCTCGGCGACGACCCACCATTGATCGCCATCGAGGCGAAAGGCCACGCGAGCGGCGGCGTCGACACCCAACGCGGGATCGTCCAAGCGTACGACCGACTCCACGAGGCGAACGCGGCCTACCTCGCCGCGCCAGCGGCTGCGATCTCCGAGACCGATCGGACGCTCGCACGGGAGTTGAACGTCGGCGTGCTCGGTGTGGATACAGCGGGGACAGTCGAGGCACTTGAGGTGCCCCGCGTCGTCGGCAATCGAACGACGAGCGAGGCAACGGCGCTGCGATTTCAGGCCAGCGTCCAGGGGGTCGCGGACGCGTCGTTCGGGTTGAACCATCCGAAAAACTACCTCGGCTATCCGCTGGCACACTACGCGGCCGGGGAAACCGAGACCCTGCTTTCGGAGTACAAGGTCGTGAGTGCCGTCACGGCAGCCCGACGCGGGGCCGCGTTTCTGGGGTTGATCGAGGACCGCGTCGGTGTGGAGGGCGTCGAGCTGACCTCGCTCGGCGAAGAGGTCGTCCGCTTTGCGAAAGCACGCTCTGGGACCGTCGAAGCAGCACTTGCGGAGTTCGAAGGCTGGTACCGGTCATCCAAACGATTCGTCGACCTCGCGCCGGCGTGGGGACGGCTGGCTCGACGGGTTGTCTTTGCCTATCCCGCAACTGAACTGCTGGTCTCTGAGTTGCAGACGATGCTCGAGGACGGAATCACGGAGCCGTCGCTGGTCGACACGGTCGAGTATTTGCACGCACTGCATCCGACCTTTACGGTCGAACTGTTCATGAAGGGCGACGACGCGGTTCGAAGCCGAGTGCTGACCGACGGCGGCGACCTTCGGCGCTCGGCGCTCGAGGATGGCACTGTCTACCACTCACCGACGGTGTTCCAGCTGAAGGCGATGCTGTACCATACCGGGATTTTGACCGACCGCGGAGCGGAGCCACACCGGCTCGAGCCACTCGAGGACGTCTGGGCGCTTCGAGAGCCCGTCTGAGGCTCGCTGGCTGCAAGCGCGTTCGGCCAGTTACGGCGATTCGAACCCGTGGCGGTCCCGATGTGCGGCGAAGAATTTTGCGTGCGGCCGCTGCTCTTCATCCGCCGGCAGCGTAAGCGGCTCGTTCTCGAGCGGCGCGAACTCCTCGTAGCCCTCGAGGTCGGGCCGGTCGGCGACCAGGATCCGGTAGTCGTCGGACACCGCGAGCCAGCCGGTGTCGAACGCCCAGTGGTGGAGTCGACAGAGGGCGAGACCGTTTCGAACTGTGTCGCGGCCGTTCTCATGCTTCGGGTAGATGTGTGCGGCCTCAATATCGATCGTCCCGTCCGGCGATTCGCGCGAGTTCCCACAGATGGCACACCGGGCGTCGTAGGCAGCCGTGACCGTTTTCGGGAACGCACTCGAGCGAACCCGACGCTGGACTTCAGTGAACTCGTCTTCGTCGGCAGTCAAATCGGGCTCGTCGTCTTCGATGTCCGCAGCGACTGACTCCGAAAGCGCCTCGAACTGTGCCGGGTCGATCTCGAGGCGTTCCATCGTGAACTGATAGACCATCCGTCCGTCCTGGGAAACGTACTCCGCGGCGATGACATCGACTAGTCCTTCGTACCGGAGTTCGTCGCTGTCCGCCGGTTGATAAAAGAAGTACACCGGAACGGTCGAGCGCTCGGTTTGCTCGAGGAGCGCCTTGTTGGCACCGGTCGCCTGCTGGTCGCCCTTCTCAGGCACGCCCTCGCCGATATATGTGAACCGCTCGCCGTCGAGTTCGTCGCTGTACGGACCGTCTTCGCGAGCTTTGATAATGATGTACGACAACTCACCTTCGTCGGTCGTTCGCGGGTTGATCCCCTTGATGTACGAGCCAAAGCTGGTGCCGAAGGCGTCCTCGAGATCGGTCTGTGTATACGACTCGCCGCGCTCGAGGCCCGGATACGTCGATGTCTGCTGCCGAGCCAGTTTCCGGCCGCTGTCCGTCAACGAGTTCACGCCGTCGGATCGCTCAACGTAGCCGAGACTCTGCAACCAGCCTCGGTGTTGGGCGGGGCCGGTGGCGTCGGTCCAGTCGACTTCGGGGTGGGCGGTTGCGATCGCGTCTCCCAACTCGGCGTCCGTTTTCGGGCCATCGAGCAGTGCCTCGAGTATCGTCTCGAAGCCGCGGACGTTGCTCGAAAGCAGGTCGTAGAACACTGCCGGATCCGTCTCCGAAAGCCATGCCATGCCACGCTGTGTGAGCCGAACCTGACCTGCCTCGATGTCGAGGAGATCAATCCCATCGAGAAAGGTCAGGCGACGTCGAATGCCGTTTTCACTCGTCGCTCGCGTGTTCGATTGACACCACTCGAGAACCGCCGCTTCGGTCGGGGTCTCGGTGAGGACGAATTTGCAGAGTTGCTCGAGGACGGCCGTGTAGTTCCCTGCGCCGCCAAAAAACCGCATTGCGATGTTACGTTTTCCCCCACACATCTTGACAGTCAATACTGCTGTCATTGAGTCGACGAAGTATAAAGCGAGTGGGAACCGCGTTCGGTCCGAGACGGCATGCCTGATCCGACCGCCCTCGGTCTCTCGTCGCCGATGCGTCCATCAGTACACTATCGCTCCAAGTGAACTGGCCAGACAGACACCACCGTTTCATGTGAACAAACGACACTTCCGGTCTATCGATCCGGATCTAACCCCACGGACACCACTCTTGCACGTGAACACGTGCCGACTCGGGGCGGGATCGACCGGCCCGCCGACGGAATCGCTATCAACGAAGTCCGTGAGACACCGCCGGTGCAAGTGAAACGGAGCGCCAGCGTCGTCTCATCACGACTCGCGTCGGACCGACCGCCGTTCACTCGCAAGGGTGGTGGGGGAGGCACAATCTGTCCACCACCGACTCGGCGACCTCAAACGATGTCGTTCATCCGGGCGATGTCACGGATCGTCTCGATTTCCGCATCGAGATAGAGCACGTCAGCCATCGCGTCGACGGCACTCGTAAAGGGCACGTCGAGTTCGTAACTGTAGTAGTTGCCGCGAGAGCCGCTGCGGTTTTCCTTCGCCGAGAGGATCCCGAGCATCCGGAGATCGGAGAGGTGATTGTGGACCGACCGCTGGGCAAGCGAGTCGGTGCCTGCTGACTCACACAGCGCCTCGTACTCTTGATAGAGCTCTCGCGTCCGGCAGGGCGTCGACTCTTTGGCGGCTTTCGAGACCACCGCCAGCAGGGCGAGCCGACCGTGGGTCGTCAGTTCCCGCATTCCCTCTTCGACGCGTTCCTGCTCGAGTTTCGAGCGTGCCTGATCGACGTGGCGCTCCTGAATCTCCTCGTCGTCGTTGTTCTCCGCGACTTCCCCGGCCAGCCGGAGAAGATCCAGTGCCTGTCGGGCGCTCCCGCTGTCGCGGGCGGCGAGCGCTGCACAGAGATTCAAGACGCCGTCGTCACAGCTGTCGTCTGCGATCGCGACCTCGGCTCGTGACTCGAGGATGTTCGTGAGTTCGGACGCCTCGTAGGGTGGAAACTGGAGTTCGCGCTCACAGAGCGTGTCCTGGACGCGGGGATCGAGCTGTTCGCGGAACTTGAAGTCGTTACTGATGCCGATGAGCCCGACCTTCGTCGCCTCGAGATAACCGTTCGAGCGCGCCCGCGGGAGTTCGTACAGCAGTTCGTCGCGGTCGCCGATCGAGTCGATTTCGTCGAGGACGATGACGACCGTGCCGCCGAGTGCCTCGAGTTCGCTGTAGAGTTTCTTGAACACGGTCTGTTGGGGGTAGCCAGTCGTGCTGATCTCGGCACCTGCGGGTCGGAGCGTGTTGACCAGTTCGACAGCGACCTGATACGACGAGTTGAGCGTCTTGCAGTTGACGCTGAGCACGGAGAGGTCGACGTCATCGTATCTGGTGACGTCTTCTTGGAGGACATCGAGGAGGTAGTCCGTGACGGCGGTCTTGCCGACCCCCGTATTCCCATAGAGAAAGATATTGTTCGGCTCCCAGCCGTCGATAATCGGCTGGAGCGCGTCCATATACGCCTCGATCTCGTCGTCGCGCTCTTCGATCCGTTCGGGCTGGTACGACTCCCCGAGGGCGTCCTTGTTCCGGAAGATATTCTGCTTCCGCTCGAACCGAGGCATATCCGTACCAAGCAACATACACTACTTAAAGCCACTTGTTCATCTGATGCAAGTGAACTCACACACACCACTATTTCATGTGAAGACTAGTCTAGTGGGAGTGCTAGAGTGAACAGTCCACGGTTTCGTCTAAAGCGCTGACATATTGTGGCAGATCGATTACACGGCTCGGTTGGGCGTACCCGCGTTTGTTCCAGTCGTCGGCCGCTCACGGCGTTTCGTTGGGGCTGTCGGCTCGAGGCAGCGACGACCGGCGGCCACCCCCTTCCCATGTTCGGCAGCTTCACTTGCAACGGTGGTGTGTCTCTGTCGATGTCGGCCCTGACCGTCGCTCGCGATCGGTCACTGCCGGTCGTCGAGGCGGATTTCAGAACAGGTTTCGAAGTCGTTTCACGAATCCACCGTCTGTCTTCTCCGGCGTGCGACGCAGTCGCTCTCGGACGTCCTGTCTAATCTCGGGATGTTCTTGCAGATATTCTTCGAGAACCCATCGTGAGCCGCTTCGCTGGTACTCGAACAGTGCCTCGAGGCCATATTTGTCGGCTAAGTGCTTCCCGCGCGCAAGTGCATCGACTTGTGTTTTCTCCGTTCCACCCTGATTTCGTCCCTTATTGGCAGTCACGTAGATTCGGTACCCTTCAGAGTCGGGCATTTGTTGTACGATTATGCCGCTTTCTCGAATGTTTTCAAAATAACTATGACAGTCATTGCAGTATGGATAGTCCCCCTCTGCAGGATTGTCGGTGAACGCACTACACCGTGCACATTCGGCCATGGTGTGAATATGTCTGATTATGTGAAAATAAGCGTTCGGGGAAACCAGTAGTATCCCTGCAGCTTCGACGTACGTGGTGTCACTCTCGAGAGCGTTGGAAAAGAACTCTCAACCGACTGACGCGAGAGGGATTTGAACCACGCGAACGGCTCATTCGTCGCCGTTCTCTGGTTCAAATCCCCCCGTGCCGGTTCGCTCGTCACTGCGTTCCTCGCTGCACGGGCGCGGAGGGATTTGAACCCCCGACATCTTGGTCCGGAACCAAGGACTCTGTCCACTGAGCTACGCGCCCTCGAGCGGCTCTAGCCACAGCGGAGACATAACGGTTCCCCTTTCTGCGACAGTTCCGGCCTCGAGTACTCCGTCGACGAGCGTAATCGTCAACCCGTCGGCCGACAGTATCCACCTGAATCGAGACACACCAGCCAATGCATGGCGGGCCCGTTGCGATTACTCTCGGCGTGGAACCTCGTGACGGCCGAAGCCATAGCGGAGGCGGTTCGCGAGCCGTCGCGAGAACCGGCCGTCGTCGGCCCGAGACCCGAACCGTTCGGACAGCGCCGTGTAGATCAGCGGCAGGGGCACTTCCTGCTCGAGGCCTTCCTGGACGGTCCAAGTGCCGGTCGAGCCACCCTCGACGCGGTCGGCCACCGTTCCGAGATCGGTACCCTCCTCGCGGAAGGCCTCCTCACAGAGTTCGAGCAGCCACGACCGGATCACCGCGCCGTTGTTCCAGACGGAGGCGACGTTCTCGAGGTCGAGATCGAACCGGCCCTCGTGGAGCAACTCGAAACCCTCGCCGTAGGCCTGCATCAGGGCGTATTCGACGCCGTTGTGGACCATCTTGACGTAGTGACCCGATCCCGAGGGGCCCATTCGCTCGTGGCCGTCAGGGCCGGTCGCGACGGCGTCAAAGATCGGCTCGAGTTCGTCGTAAGCCCACTGGGGACCGCCGACCATCAGCGAGAAGCCGAGTTCGGCACCGGCGGGGCCACCGGAGGTGCCACAGTCGAGATACGCTGCAGGACAGGACTCGGCGCGGCGCACCGAATCCTCGAAGTAGGAGTTCCCACCGTCGACGACGACGTCGTCCGCGTCGAGATGGGATTCGAGCTCCTCGAGCGTGACGTCGACTGCCTCGCCGGCGGGAACCATCAGCCAGATCCGTTTGTCCGACCCGAGCTGATCGACGAAGTCTGTAAGCGAGTTAGCGGGGTCGGCACCGGCGTCGGCCGCCGTCGCGACGGCGTCGTCATCGAGGTCGAAGGCGACGACTTCGTGGCCCGCCGCAAGGGTTCGGTCGACAACGATCTGTCCCATCCGTCCGAGTCCGATCAGGCCCAGTTGCATGGATAGGCGTCGGGTGGCCGCGGTGGTAGTGGTTGCGATTCGGTGGCGGCCGCCGGGGTAGGGGTCGGCGGTTTCAGAAACGGTGTATCGGTGCGTGACGATCGACGACTGTCGGAAAAGATACCCTAAGCGTGTCGGCGTCGGTTACTGAAGCGGTTCCTCGAGCCGGGCCCAGCCGATCGCATCGAGGACGACGATGCGGTCGTTGTACCTGACGTAGACGCCGTTGTAGGAGTCGGTCTCGGACTCGTAGTAGGGTAGCGACTCGCGAATCCGGTCGACGACCGACCAGGCACCGTCGCGCTCGAGCGTGATGTGTTCCCATTCGTCGCGCGCGCCGTTGCGGACTGCCCGATCCAGTGCGCGTCGCGCACCGGGGATTTCGCCGAGCCGTCGTGCGGACGCGTCGACGACCGTCGCGTCGGTTGGCACGTCAGCCGGGCTGACGAGACGGGCACCGAGGTCGGCCTTCGATCGCGACGCGGCGGTCCGTGAGCGCTCGGAACGGAGGACGTAGCCGGCCACGGCGGCCGTTCCCACCGCGAGAAGCGAGAAGACCATCTCTTTACCCCTGATCATTAGCCAGTATCTTACAGTAACTGACTAAGTATCTTTCGTAAGAACGTCCGTATACAAGTGTCAGTGCCGCGAATACTACAGCAGCCGTGCGACGTTAGCCGAGAGCAGCCCCGCGACGACCAGTAGTCCGACGGCGGCGACGGCAGCAGCCCAGAACATCGGCAGCGCCTCGCGTGCCGGTTCGCGGATCTTCTTTCCGGTGAGGCCGGCCTCGAATCGCTTCGCTGCGATCTCGACGAGTGCCGTCAGGACCAGCCAAAGTGCGACCATCGCGAGCACCAGCCACCCGTTGACCGAGCCGAAGAGACTCTCGACGTTGTAGGTGGTCCCTGCCAGGTGGCTTCCAGAGAGAAACAGGACAAGCGAACTCACTCGCGAGACGGTGGTGAGCCGGCTCGAGATGACCTCGAGCGGGCGGGTCGTGTTGAACGCGCCGTCGCGTGCCAGCGGCAAGACGACGGCGGCGACGAAACAGACGCTGCCGGCCCAGAGGGCGGCAAAAACCAAGTGTGTCGTTCTGGCGGCAAGCTCGTCGACCATATTGGGCCGCTCGGCGAGCGCGCGTATCAGCGTTCCGACTTCGGCTCGCGAGACAGTCGTCGCACCTGATCGATCCTTCCGCGGCCGGTCACTCGAGCCAGTCGGGCGTCCACGCGACGAGTCGCCGCCGAACCAGCGCATAGCACAGCGAGATGGCCACGCCGCCGGCGATGACGGGTGTGAGCCAGCCGTCGAAGACGACCAGCGCTGGGATCGCGAGCGCGACGGCGACCGCGGCGTCTTCCGGTGCGCCGTCGTAGCGGATCCAGCGCCGCGGACGAATCCACCGGCTGCGGACGTGATCGTAGACGGCTCGCTCGGTACGGTCGTTCCAGGGGTCCATCTCTAGGCCGCCACCGATCGCGTCGCTTGCGGCGTGGAGCCAGGCCGTAACGGCAAACGCGGCGACCGCGACGGTCAGGCTCGAGGGGGTACTCGCTGCGACAGCAACCGCGGGAACGGCGACGGCGAGCCCGGTCACGGGAAAGTGCAGCGTTCGTCGATGAGCGAAGACGAGATCGAAATCGGGAGCGATACCGCCGAGGATCGCGCCGACGGCGAGCGCGGTCGCGAACTCGGGGAGGGCGTAAGCGAGCGGCGCGACGATCACGAGGCCGGTAAACGCGTGGGTGGTCGCCATCATCGGGGCTCGCTCGCTCGTAGGTCGGGAACCGCCAAAACGGTATGCGAACCGGTAGGCCAGGGGATGACGTCGGTCAGCGCCAGTCGCCGGTCACTCGAGGTTCTCGCCCTGGTAACTGCCGTTGTAGACGTCTTCGTGGCCGGCCTCGGCGAAGACGAGTTGGGCAATTCTGGCACCGCGCTCGAGTTCGATGTCGTGGTGGACCTGCAATAGCCCTTCGCCGCGGCCCTCGTAGCCGGCGTCCCACACCGCCGTGTTGAGCATACAGGAGTTGCGCATGAGCGACGACCGTGGGTAGACGAAGCCGACGTGGCCCTCGGGGATCGCGATCCGCTCGCCGTAGCGGACCACGTAGGCTCCTTTCGGCAGGTAGTAGGTGTCGGGGTCGGCCTCCTTGAGTTCCTCAAGGGGGCGGGCAACGCGGTCGCCGATCTCTTTATCGTCCGTGCCGATGCGACCCGGTTCCAGCTGCTCGAAGACGACATCGGCAGTGAGGTCCACGCCGTTGGGCTGAATCTGCGCGTCGGTCGTCGGCGAGACGTGGTCAGCGACGAAGGCACCGGAACGGAACATACCTGTGCTAACGCCGCGGCGACGAGAAAAGCATGTCCGTTCGCGACCTCTCGAGGAGTCGGTACCACCTGACACGCTAGTACTCCGTCACGCGTCGACGTGCGAGTCGAACCAGAGAACCGCGATCGGTTCGACCCGCAACGGCAGGCGTGACGACCCACTAGTCCCGAGGCTGACCAAACCGCTGGTGGACGTACACGTAGCACACGAGATACGTTCAGACTACCAATTGAGATACTCTCATGACGGTTACGCTTCGTAGAAACACGCTGGTTTTATCATGATAGACGGCCCATTTCGGTGTGCTATGGGACAGACGCTCACCGAGAAGATTCTCGACGACCACCTCGTCGAGGGCGAACTCGAGACCGGCGAGGAGATCGGTATCGAGATCGACCAGGTTCTCACACAGGACACGACCGGGACCATGGTCTGGCTCCAGTTCGAAGCAATGGGGCTGGACGAGGTCCAGACCGAAATCGCCGCACAGTATTGTGACCACCAGACCTATCAGTTCGACTTTAAGAACACTGACGACCACCGTTTCCTCCGCTCTGCAGCCGGTACCTACGGCGCGTATTTCTCTCGCCCCGGTAACGGCATCTGTCACAACGTCCACCGCGAAAACTTCGCGGCCCCCGGCAAGACCCTGCTGGGCTCGGACAGCCACACGCCAACGCCCGGTGGTCTCGGCGAACTCGCCATCGGTGCTGGCGGGATCGACGTCACCGTCGCCATGGGTGGCGCTCCCTACTACATCGAGATGCCCGAAGTCGTCAACGTCCGCCTCGAGGGCGAACTCCCCGAGTGGGCCACCGCGAAAGACGTCATCCTCGAGCTCCTGCGACGGCTGACCGTCAAGGGCGGCGTCGGCAAGATTCTCGAGTACACCGGCCCCGGTGTCGAGTCGCTCACCGCACCCGAGCGGATGACCATCACCAACATGGGCACCGAGCTCGGTGCGACCACGTCGATCTTCCCGACCGACGAGCAGACCAAAGACTACCTCGAGCGTCTCAACCGCGGCGACGAGTACGTCGAACTCCAGCCCGACGACGACGCCGAGTACGACGACGAGATCGTCGTCGACCTCTCCGACCTCGAGCCGCTGATCGCCCAGCCCTCGATGCCGGACAAGGTCGTCCCCGTCAGCGAGGTCGCTGGCGAGTCCGTCGAGCAGGTCATCGTCGGCTCCTGTACGAACGGCGGCTACGAGGACGTTCTCCCGGCCGCGAAGATGCTCGAGGACCGCGAGGTCAACCCGACGACCGAGATGATCGTCGCGCCCGGTTCCAAGCAGGCCTCCGAGATGCTCGCCCGTGAGGGCTGGGTCGCGGAGATGATGGCCGCCGGCGTCAACTTCTCGGAAGCGACGTGTGGTGCCTGTATCGGCATCGGCCACGTCCCCGCCTCCGATTCGGTCTCGCTGCGGACGTTCAACCGCAACTTCGAGGGCCGCTCGGGGATCGAAGACGACAACGTTTTCCTCTGTTCGCCGGAGGTCGCTGCCGCCGCGGCGATCAAAGGCGAGATCATCGACCCGCGCGACCTCGCCGACGAACTCGGCGACCTCGAGGCACCCGGTATCGAGCTGCCCGACGAGTACGACGGCTCGAAGACCGACCTCATCACACCCGACGAGGCTCCCGACGACGAGCTCGTCAAGGGCCCGAACATCGGCGACGTCCCGCTGAAAGACCAGCTGGGGTCGGACATCGAGGGCGAAGCCCTCCTCAAGATGGAGGACAACATCACGACCGACCACATCATCCCTGCAACGCAGGACATCCTGATGTACCGGTCGAACATCGACAAGCTCTCGGAGTTCACTCTCTCGCGTGTCGACGAGACCTTCGCCCAGCGCGCCGCTGACGCCGACGGCGGCTTCCTCGTCGCCGGCGAAAACTACGGTCAGGGCTCCTCGCGTGAGCACGCCGCCATGTGCCCGATGTACCTCGGTATCGAGGGCGTCCTTGCACAGAGCTTCGCACGCATCCACCGTGCGAACCTCTTCAACTTCGGGATCGTCCCGCTGACGATCGACGAGGACACCTACGAGAACATCGAGCAGGGCGACGACGTCGAAATCGTCGACGACGTCTACGACGCCGTCACCTCCGGTCAGGAAGAGTTCACCGTCCGCGTCAACGACGAGGAGTACACGGCGACGCTCGACGCCTCCGAGCGCGAGCGCGCAATCCTCGCAGCCGGCGGCAAGCTCTCCTGGACCAAAGAGCAGGCTCAGGACGGCTCCGGCGCTGCACCCGCCGACGACTGATCGACTCGACTGACAACTCGGCTGTCGACTCGAATTTTCACCTTTTTCGCGTCGCTCGAGTGGCAACGCGGTCAGTAGCGCGTGAGTGGTGGACTATAGTAGCCACTGAAAGTCACTGCACACCCGATCGCACGATGACTGTGCGATCGGTGTGTGAATCGTTTCAGGTGTTACTATAGCTGTGACCGTCGCCGTCCAGCAACGGCCGCCGGACAACGCCATCGTCATACCGCTTCGCCCGATAGCACGAGCGAATGCACCCCGGAGGACACGCAAACGCTGGCTACCGACGCCTATTCGACCACGATGGGTTGACCTTCGGTGCCGGCTTCCCGCTGACGGGCACGAACCGCTCGCAACCGAACATCGACGCCGAACTGCGACTCGCCGAACACGCCGAAGCGGTCGGCTTCGACGGCCTCTGGGCGCGGGACGTCCCGACCTACTGGCCGAAGTTCGGCGACGCCGGCCAGACGTTCGACACCTGGCCGTGGCTCTCACACGTCGCGGCCCACACTGATGAGATCGCGCTCGGCACCTCGAGTGTCGTCCTCACGCTTCGCCATCCGCTCCACGTTGCCAAATCCGCGGCGACGGTCGACCAGCTCTCGGACGGGCGGCTCGTCCTCGGGATCGCCTCCGGCGACCGCGACCCCGAGTATCCCGCCTTTGACGTCGATCCCGACGACCGCGGGCAGCTGTTTCGCGAGTCCGTCGACGCCATCCGGACGGTCTGGCGCGAGGACTTTCCCGATCTCGAGGGCCAGTGGGGAACCCTCGAGGGCGACCTCGACGTCGTGCCGGAACCGACGACGGAGACGATTCCGCTGCTCCCGACCGGCCACGCCCGCCAGTCCAAGGAGTGGATCGCCGAGCACGGCGACGGGTGGCTATTCTATCACCTGCCCGAGCGGACGCTCGAGAGCTACCTCCACGACTGGCGCGACCGCGCCGGCGAGAAACCGTTCGCGATCGCGGTTCGCGTCGAGTTGGCCGACGACCGAACGGCCGAGCCCGAACCGCTGCATCTGGGCTTCCGGGCTGGCGTCGAGTGGTTCCGCGACTACTTCGGTCGGCTCGAGGAACTGAGTCTCGATCACGCCATTATCGGCATTCAGAACGAGGACCGAGCGGCGGCGCTGTCGACGTTCGCCGACGAGGTCATCGACCAGCTATAGCGTCTCGGTTCGTATCCGATGACACCACGTCCGGCTACATCACGGCGAACGCGAGGATCCGCTCGGATGACACACTGGGCCGTCGTGACGAGATCGACTCCCACAACTGCCCGGTCGTTTCCGCCGGTTCTCAGAGATTTATCCGCCTGTCGCCCGCAGGTGTAGTATGAAGGCGATCGAGGTACCCGAATACGGCGACAGCGATCGACTCGAGGTTATCGACACCGAGCAACCGGACCCGGGACCGGGCGAGGTCCGCATCGCCGTCGAAGCGGCGGGGATCAACTTCGCGGATATCATGCAGCGTCGCGGCCACTATCCCGGCGGTCCCGAGCCGCCCTACCGCCCGGGAATGGAAGCCGCAGGCCGGGTCGACGCAGTCGGTGACGGCGTCGAGGACGTCTCGGAGGGTGACCGCGTCGTCGCGATGGTCGAAACCGGCGGTTACGCCGAGTCCGTCGTCGCGACCACCGAGATGCTCTTTCCGGTTCCGGAGGCGATGAGCCTCGAGGAAGCCGCCGGCTTCCCGATCCAGTTTCTCACCGCCCACAGCTGTCTGTTCGCGTGGGGCGGGCTCGAGGAAGGCGAGTCAGTGCTGATCCAGGCCGCCGCGGGCGGGGTCGGGACGGCTGCGGTTCAGCTGGCGTCGAACGCCGGCGCGGAGGTTTTCGGCACTGCAAGCTCCCAGGAGAAACTCGAGCTCGCGGCCGAGCTGGGCTGCGATCACCCGATCAACTACACCGAGACTGACTTCCGCGAGGTCATCGAGGCGGAAACCGACGGTGAGGGCGTCGACCTCGTCTTAGAGAGCGTCGGCGACGACGTCTTCGAACGCAGCCTCGACGCGATGGCCCACTTCGGCCGGATGGTCACCTACGGCGTCGCCAGCGGCGTCCCCGCCGAAGTCAGTAACCGCCGGCTGCTCTTTGAGAACAAGACCGTCAAAGGGTTCCACCTCGGACAGGCCGCGGCCCACGACCCGAGCCGTGTCATGCAGGCAGTGCCCGACCTCACCGAGGGACTCGCAAGCGGCGAGCTCGAGGTCGTGCTTGGCGAGTCGTTCGCGCTCGACGACGCCGCCGACGCCCACCAGTAC
Source organism: Natrinema limicola JCM 13563 (assembly GCF_000337475.1). Taxonomy (GTDB): domain Archaea; phylum Halobacteriota; class Halobacteria; order Halobacteriales; family Natrialbaceae; genus Natrinema; species Natrinema limicola. The sequence continues at coordinate 169,606 of NZ_AOIT01000029.1, forward strand.
ATCGAGGACCGGAAGAGTTCGGGCAAAGTCGTCTTGAAACCCTAATTCGACACCCCAAGCCGCTCGAGCGATCAAAACGAGCGGTCCCACTCGAGGTCGTGCCCGACGAACTCGGCCTCATCGAGGGGCTCGCCGCCCTCGAATCGGAACTCACCGACGACCGTCTGGCCCTCGAGCACGCCGGGGAGCCACAGGTGATCGTCGTCCCACATCCGATCGTATGGCACGTCCTCGACGGGAACCCATTCCGGGTGGGCCTCGTCGGACGCGGTCGGCTCGCCGGTAAACGACCGTGTGCGAAAGACGTGACAGACCGAGTGTGTGTCGCCGTCGAGCAGAAAGGTGAGTTCGCCAGCCTTCTCGAGGTCGTGGACCTCGAGGCCGACCTCTTCTTGTGTTTCGCGGACGGCACACTCCCGCGGCGTCTCGCCGGGTTCGCACTTGCCGCCGGGGCCGTTGTACCAGCCTTCGCCGAGGCCGCGGCGTTTCTCGATGAGGAGCACTTCGCGACCCGTTTCGGGACTACCGTCCTGGAGCGGGAAACACAGCGTCGTCTCGAGCATACTCGGGAGTTCGGGTGGAGTGGGAAAAACGTGCGCTCTCGCGTGGTCGATGACTACGCGTCGACGCCGTCGGCGTGCGAAAAGACGAACTCCCGGACGAGTTTGGCGGCCAGTGCGGCCGCCTGCCCGTCGTCGCGGTCGTTGACCTCGACGGCGTCGAAGCCGTCAGCGTGGGGCGCGACCGTACGGACGACATCGCGGAGTTCCCGTGGCTCGAGGCCGAACGGTTCGGTCGTTCCGGTGCCCGGCGCGAAGCCAGGATCGGCGGCGTCGATATCGAGGCTCAGATAGACCTCGCGATCGGTGAGTCGGTTGCCGGGAGTCCAGCCTGCGACGTCCTCTGGCGGGACGACAGTCACGTCGTCTGCCCCTGCGCGTTCCCACTCGGCTTCGCTGCCGGTGCGCGCCCCGAGGATGATCGCCTCCTCGACGCTGTCGACGTCCTCGAGAATCCGTCGGGTAACGGCAGCATGAGAGAGCGGGTTACCGTCGTAGGCACCATAGAGGTCGAGGTGGGCGTCGAGGCAGACGAACACGTCAGGTTCGACCGCGCGTGCGCCCGCGAGCGAGACGGTGTGCTCACCCCCAAGGAGCAGGGGGACGGCGTCGTTCCAGACGGCCTCGCGTAGCGTGCTCGTCAGGTAGTCGAGATACTCCTGCATGTCATCCCACGCGCGGACATCACCGTGGTCGACGACGCCCAGCTCGGAGAAGTGCTGGTCCGTCCGGTGGTCGTAATCGTCGAACGGTTCGGCAAAAGTGCGGATTCGCTGGGGCCCGAATCGGGTCCCCGGTTGAAAGGTCGTCGTGGCGTCCAGGGGCGCACCGACGACCACGAAGTTCGCGTCTCCACGGTCGGCATCAGCCGCCGCGTCGATCCCCTCGCGTTCGTCAGTCGCCCCGGGAAACATTAGACGATCTTTCGCTGGTCTTCCATCTCGAGGTACTCGATGTTCTCGTCGGGAGAGACGTCGATGTCCTCGGGGACACGCATCGTGATCGTCTCGTAGGTTTCTAAGTCCATGACCTGCATGTCGTCGCCGTCTACCGAGACGACCTGCCCGTTTTTGCGCTCGATGATCGGGACCCAGATCTTCGCGTCGACGGGCTGGGAGAGCGAGCGCTTCTTGCCGTCGAAGACGCCTTCGGCCTCGACGCGAGCCTTGGCGCTACCGTGTTTGCCTGGTTTGGCCGTCGAGTAGGCGTTGATCTTACACGGCGTATCGTCGATCATCACGTAGCTGCCTTCCTGGAGATCGCGAACTTCGGTCTGCTGTTTCGCCATGTCCCGGCGTAATCAACCGACGGGCATAAACCGTTTGGAATGGCCGCTCGAGCCTGTTCGGTGTGCTAACAGGACTATCTCCGTCACTGCGAGGTCGGATCCGGCCGTCTCGAGCCCACAGCGAACACGCCGTTTGGCGAGCAACGAACCCCCAGCTATTTTACAGCGGACTCGAAACCCGTGGAACGTCCGGGGAAAAACTCACATCCAGGCTGGACCACAGCACTCATATCCATCCAGTCCACCCCGGACTTCTCAATCTTATCACCGTTACATAAAGTATTGGTGGCCAAGCAGATCACTCAGCCGACAGGTGCAGGTATCCGCCGGCTCACACCCGAGTTCCAACGAGAGCGCCCGCTGAGGGTGATACGAGTGTGTCACCGGTTGGCGTGACTGCCGAAGCCAGTGGGATCGGTCGGTGCCGTGAGCGGACTCGCCGGCAACCCATCACCGACCGCGGGCTCGTTGTAGGCCCGCGGAGCAACGTCGTTAGGGCCATCCGGATAGAACACCGATGCCAGCGTCTGAATCTGTCCACGACCGACGCCGAGTTCGAACTGGCCGCCGCCGTACAGCCGAATCCCACGCTCGTTGCAGTACGTGATCGTCTCGAGCAGCGACGCGAGCGAGCCAAAACGCGACGGTTTGACGTTCAGCCAGTCGGGCTCCCATGGCAGGGCCTCGATGTCTTCGAGCCCGTGAATCGGGGCGTCCCAGGAGACGCGTGACCGAACGCCTGCGTCCTCGAACAGCGGCCGCGTCTCGCCGGTCAGCGCTGGATCCTCGATGATGGCGTTTGGGAATTCCTCGAGAACGAGTTCATATAGTTCGGGATCGGCCGGGACGTCGACCTCGGTGCCTTCGTACTGGCCTTTCAGATCGAGGATACGGACCGCGTCAGTGCCGACCGTCTCGTCGATCGCCGCGACGAGGTCGGCGTCCCACTCGGGCGTCGGATCGAGCTTGAATTCGAGGTCGGGAACCTGCTCACGCAGGACCTCGAGTCGGTCAGTCGTCGGCGATTCGCCGAGGCGGGTGCTCGCGACGAACCGTACCGGCTCACGTGATCGCTCGAGGACGGTCGCGAGGTTCGTCTCGGCCTGTCGCAGGGCGAGATCGAGTGCCGCACTCTCGATGCCCCATCGCCGGTAGTTACGAAAGACCTCACGGTCAGGCGCACCGCCAGGAAAGAGATCCAGCGTCGCGAGCTGGTCGGAAAACGACCCGAACGTGTACTCGCCGGTGAGTCCCGGCAGGCCGGTCTCTGCCAGCCGGTCGTGGTCTTCGGTTTCGTAGGTGACGTCCTCGCCACGTCCCGTAACCGTCCCGTCGCCGTTCGGTGTCGGTCCCGAAAGCGCGAATTCGGTCGTCACGCGGGTAAAGTCGCTCGAGGTCTCGCGCTCGTGGCGCTCGCTTGCGACCGACTCGATCGTCAGCGACAGGTCGGCGATCCGATCGTAGTCCATGGGCCGTTTTCGACCCAGCGCGGAAAGAAGGTTGGCCGCCGTCACTCCTCGCCGCGGCGCTGGCGGAGGTTTTGGCGCGTAAACTGTGGTCGTGCGCCGATCGATTTCGGCGAGCGAAACGACCGATAGAGCTGGATCAGCACGACTACCGAGAAGGCCGCTGCGACGATCGACCCGAGGGGTGCCTCGAGCGCGTAGAGGACACCCATCGAGAACAGCGACATCGTCAACAGCATGCCGTAGATCAGACGTTTGGCGAGCTTCTCGAAGACCTTGTCTGAGTCCTCGACGCCGATGCGGAGGTAGAGGTCGTCGCGGTCGAGTCGGTCGAGTGCGCGCTCGGTCTTGGGTGCGAGTCGAGTCAGCGACTCGCCGCTGCGGCGGAGCTGTTGGCCCGTCTCGTCGATGTAGTTTCGGATGGTTTCCTCGCGATACCCTTCTTCGGTCAGGAAGTCAGTTGCCGTCGCGATGAAGTCGAAGTCCTCATCGAGGGTGACACAGACGCCTTCGACGACGGTCGCGACCCGGAGGACGAGCGCGAGGTTTTTGGGAAGCCGGAAGGGGAACTCGTAGATCGAGTCCTCGATCTGGCCGACGATCTGGTTGACCCGGTACTGTTCGACGTCCTCACCACGGGCGTCCTGGATGGCGATTTCCATCACCTCGGACATCACGCCGCGGTCGGCGTCGGGCGACAGCGTCCCGATCTCGACCAGCGCGTCGAGGATGCCGTCGATGTCCTGATTGGCAACGGCGACGTAGAAGTCGACGATCTTGTCCTGAATGAACGAATCGACCCGTCCCGACATCCCGAAGTCATAGAAGACGATCCGTCCCTCGTCAGTCACCGCGAGGTTTCCGGGGTGGGGATCGGCGTGGAAGACCCCATCATCGATGATCATCTGGAGGTACGACCGCTCTAAGTTCTCTGCAATTCGGGTTCGGTCGATCCCTTTGCGCTCGAGTTCCTCGAGGTCGTTGATCTTCGTCCCACCAATGTACTCCATCGTGAGCACGCGCGAGTCGGAGTGGCTCTCGATGACGTCGGGAATGCGAAACCGATCGTCGTCGGCGAAGTTCGAGCGGATCTCGGTCAGCATCTCGGCTTCACGCTCGTAGTCCATCTCCTCGCGGATCGTCTTCGAGAACTCGTCGGCCAGGTTCTCGAGTGAGAACGCGCGCGCTTCGCCGACGAAATACAGCAGGATGGGCAGTGACCACTTGATGACCCGTAGATCGGCGTTGACGAGCGATTCGATGTTCGGGCGGCGGATCTTCACGGCGACCTCGCGACTGATCCCGTCGCTCGGTTCGGCCCGCGTCCGCTCGGTCTCGGGATCGAGTCGCGCCCGATAGACCTGTCCCAGACTCGCGCCGCTGATCGGCTCGGTGTCGAACTCCGCAAAGCGCTCGTCGACGGGGCCGAGTTCGTCCTCGAGCACCTCTTTTGCCTCGGGCCAGGGGGCCGGCGGCACGGCGTCTTGCAGCGACGCGAGGGTGTCGATGTACGCCGGCGGGAGGATGTCGGGACGGGTCGACAGCAACTGCCCGAGTTTGATAAACGTCGGCCCCAGCGTCAACAGCGAGTCGAGCAACCGCTTGGCCCGGCGGCTGTGGGTCTCGTGGTCGACCTGCCGGGGGCGGCCAAACAGGAGAAAGCGCCGCCGGTCACGGGCGTAGGCGAGCAACAGGGGCAGGAACTGCCACGCGACGATGACGAAGCGCTTGTATGCGCGAAGGGAGGCCAGTCTCACTCACCCCGTGTTAGGTGTCCTCGTCGACGATCTCGATCGTCGTCTCGTCGATGGCACCTCGTTTTGGCAGGACCAACTCGAGGACGCCTCGATCGACCGTCGCCTCGGCGTTGGCTTCGGAGGCGTCGTCGGGCAGCGGGAGGTCGATATCGAGAAAGAGCGAGCGGTTCTCCTCGATGTACTGGTAGTCGTCGCTGGGCTCCTTTTCCCGGGTGGCATCGATGGAGATGCGACCATCCTCGATCGCGAGGTCGAGCGACTCGGCGGTGACTCCAGGGACGTCGAGTACGAGCAGATAGGCGTCTTCGCTCTCGAGTAGATCGAAGAAGACGTCCTCGGAGAGGTCCCGCAACGCGTCGCGGAGCGCTGACATGGATACAGGTTCGAACGCCGATACGAAAAACCCCGCGGTCGCGGCGATTTCCCCTCCACGGGCCCCCACGCTTTTGGCGTCCCGCGACTCGAGTCACCGTATGGAAGGAGCGGACCGCGAGCGCACGGAAGCCGGGTTCAAGGTGCGGACGCCGGTCGCCGAGGCGCGCCGGATTCTCAGAGCGGCTGTCGCAGATCGTGGGGACGCCGATGTCCCCTGTGGGACCGAGACCGTCGACGTTGCGCGTGCAGACGGCCGCGTCCTCGCTGCGCCCGTTACAGCCGCCCGAAACGTCCCCCACTATCGGCGGGCAGCGATGGACGGCTACGCCGTCCGGGCCGCGGACACCTTCGGGGCCAGCGAACGTTCCCCGGAGGTGTTGGAACTCATCGAACCCGACGCGGCCGACGAGGAACACGCCACCGCAGATCGCATCGAACCGGGAACGGCCGCACGGGTCCATACCGGCAGCGCCCTCCCCGAGGGAGCCGACGCCGTCGTCATGATCGAACGCGTCACCGAACGCGAATCGATCGGTGACCTCGAGGTCGAAGACGCCCTCGCGGAGGGCGAAAACGTCGCGCCGGTCGGCGAGGACATCGAGGAGGGGCAACAGCTCTACGAGGCGGGCCATCGGCTCCGCCCGTCCGATCTGGGCCTGCTGCGGTCGGCGGGCTACTGGCAGGTTGCGGTCGCACAGCAACCGACGGTGGGCGTCATTCCAACCGGCGAGGAACTGGTCGAGGCCGATCCCGATCCCGGCGAGGTCGTTGAGACCAACGGACTCACGGTCTCACGGCTGGCCCAGCGGTGGGGCGCTCGCGCCACGTACCGCGATGTGGTCACCGACGATCCCGAGTCGCTGCGCGTGGCCATCCAGCGCGACCTCACCAAGGACGTGGTCGTCACGACCGGCGGCTCCTCGGTCGGTGAGCGTGACTTGCTGCCGGAAGTGATCGACGACCTGGGTGAGGTGCTGGTCCACGGCGTCGGACTCAAACCCGGTCATCCGGTCTGTCTGGGGATCGTCGAGGATACTCCCGTGCTCGCATTGCCCGGCTATCCAGTTGCCTGCATCGTCAACGCCGTCCAGTTCCTTCGGCCGACGCTGCGCTGGCTCGAGGGCACAGAACCCGACCCCCACCCGACGACACAGGCTCGACTCGAGCGCAAGATCCCGAGCGAACCCGGTACACGGACGTTCGCACGGGTACGCCTCGAGGCCCGCGACGAGGACGACCTGGACCGGGACGAACCCGCGTACACGGCGATCCCGACCCGGGCGAGCGGCTCGGGCGTACTCTCGAGCGTCGCGCTGGCCGACGGCTGGGTCGTCGTCGACGACGACCGCGAGGGGATTCCGGCCGGTGAGACGGTGGCCGTCGAGAACTGGGAAGTCAATCCGTAACGATCCTCGAGAGCGGGCTGTGCGTCCACAACCTTCATATCGATATGTGTTGCCAATTCTCATTGAGGAATTCCAAATGACGACGACTGACGACGTACTCGACCACCACCTGACGGCCTTCGGCGAGCAGGATCTCGAGGAAACCATGGTCGACTACACCGACGAGTCGGTGATCGTGACGAACATGGGGACGTTCCGCGGCCTCGATGAGATCGAGGGGCTCTTCGAGAACCTCTTCGCGGAGTTCTCTCAGGAGGGGGCGACGATCGACGTCGACCAGGAGACCGTCGAGGACGAGTTCGCCTACATCGTCTGGCACGCCGAGTCGCCGGAGAACGTCTACGAGTTCGCGACGGACACGTTCTATATCCCCGACGACGAGATCCTGTTCCAGACCTTCGCCGGGAAGATCTCGCCAAAAGAGTAACTCACCGCAGTGCGAGTCGAACGGCGTCGGCCAGCGCGTTCACGCGGGCGACGTGTTCGTAGGTGCCGTCGCGGACCCCGTTGGTGACGTACGCGAAGCCGACGTTCTCCTCGGGGTCAGCCCAGCCGACGCTGCTCCCGAGGCCGGCGTGGCCGAAGACGTGCTCGGGGGAGAGCGTGCCGTAGGGTGCAACCGCCGTCCCGCCCTTCCAGAAGCCGAGCGCGAACCGCGCCTCGCGGTCGAGCGTCCCGTCGGACGCCGTTTCGGCCTCGAGCCGGGTCATCCGGTCGACGGTCTCGGACTCGAGGAGGCGGGTCCCTTCGAGTTCGCCGTCGTTGGCCAGACAGGCATAAAAGCGGGCCATGTCCCGCGCGGTGCCGATCCCGGTGGCTGCGGGAACCACCGCCCGGTGGACCTGTTCGGCGTTGAACGGGGCTGCGACCGCGGCGTTGTCGCCGAGTCCCTCGCCGGGGTCCCGACAGCGGTCGAACGGGTCGAAGCCGACCACCGTCGCCACGTCGTCGTCCTCGTCCTCACGGAGGCCGATGCCAGTGTGCTCCATGCCCAGCGGCTCGAAGACGCGTTCGGCGGCGGCTTCCTCAATCGGCGTGCCGGAGACGCGGCGGACGAGTTCGCCGACCAGCCAGCCGAAGGTCAACGCGTGATAGGCCGGTTGCTCGCCCGGTGGCGAGAGCGGGTCCTGTTCCTCGAGCGTCTCGATAACGGTCTCCCAGTCGCTCCAGACGGTCGGCCGATCGTCGAGTTTGCTCTTTTGCAGTCCCGCCGTGTGGCTGAGCACCTGCCGAACGGTGATGTCGGCCTTGTCGGTGCCTGCGTCGGCGAATTCCGGCCAGTAGTCGACCACGCGATCGTCATACGCGAGTGCGCCCTCCTCGACCAGCGAGTGCAGCGTCACCGCGGCGTAGGGTTTCGTACACGAGAACAGCACGTGGCGCGTCTCCCGGGTCTCCGCGTTGCCGTCGGGTCCCGTCGTGCCACCCGCGAGGTCGATCACGAGGTCGCCGTCGACGAAGACGGCCAGCTGTGCCCCGTGGTGAAGCCCGACCTCGAGATGGCGCTCGAAGAGGGCGGCGATGCGCTCGCGATCGGTGTCGGCAAGTCGTGACATACCACGTGCAACCAGCAGCGGGATTGTAACCGTTCCGCCCGAGACAGCAATTTATACGGACTCCTGTCAGCCAGTATCGGTGCACCCGCATGACAGGTCACAGGTGCATTGAGACACAGTGACAGCAGACCGTCTCAGTTAGTCGCTCGCCGACGAGTCGGGCCGATACGCACGGCTGATGGCCTTCCAGTGGCCGGTCGCGAACCGGTAGTACGTGACCGCAGCGGGCACGAACGTCTCGAGGATCAACGCGGCATACAGCGCGCCGATTCCGAGCGGCGTCACGGCCTCGAGGAACGGAACCGGGATCGAGACGGCACCAACGAGAGCGACGGGAAGCGCGAAGCCATACAGCCCGAGTACCTGCCCGTAGAACGGCCAGCGGGTGTCGCCGCTGGCGCGAAGCGGCCCGGTCGCGCCGCCGCTGACACCGCGGAAGACGACGCTGACACAGGCGACGGCGATGAACGCAGTCACGAGCGGCAGGATCGATGGATCGGACACGAACAGGCGACCGACCTGTTCAGCGAAGACGAGGACGAGCGCCCCGCTGACGAGGTAGACGCTAGTGCCGAACCAGAGCACTTCGCGGCCGTAGGCGTCGGCGTCCCCTTCGTCACCGGTGCCCAGTTCCTGGCCGACTAGACTGCTCGAGGCCAGCGAAAAGCCCCAGCCGGGCGTATCCATCAGGTCTCGGACGCGCCGGGCGACGACGTAGGCGGCGAGGACGTTCGGGCCAAAGAGCGCGACGATCGCGAGCATCGGGAACTGGGCGGCCCGCCGGGCGACGTTAGTAAACACCAGCGGCATCCCGATGGTGAGCACGTCGCGGATCTCGTCGCCCGTCACGAACGGCCACGCGATACTGATCGTCACGGGGAACGCGCCGACCAGCGGCAACCGGCCGACCGTGAAGCCGATGCCGAACGCCGCCAGGACGAGCGCGTTCGCGACGACGGTGCCGATCGCCGCGCCGACGACGCCCACTTCGAGGACGAAGAGCAACACCGCGTTGAGTGCCACGTTGACGACTGCGCCGCCCGCTCGAAGGACCATGGGCGTCCACGCGTCGTCGGCACCGACGAGTGTCCGACTGCCGATGAGGTTCAGCCCTGCCACCGGGACGCCGACGGCGACGACGCGGAGGTAGTCCGCGCCGAAGGCGATCGCGGCGGCGTCGTCGCCGACGAGTGCGATCAGTCGCTCAGCTCCCATCCCGTAAACGGCAGCGAGCGGCAGTAAGCTCATGGCGACGATGACACCGCTCGTCGTCACCGCCCGCGAAAGGCCCGCAGCGGTCCCACCGCTGTATCGCTGGGAGACCAGACTAATGGTCGCGCCGGCGACCCCGCCGCCAACCGCAAAGGCAAGCCCCCAGTAGGGGGTCGCCAGCCCGACGCCGGCGATCGCCGCCGGCCCGAGCGCGATCCCGACCATCGCGACATCCGCCGCGGATTTGGACATTCGCGCGATTCCTGTGACGATGCGGGGCCAGGCGAGGTCGGTCGTCCGCTCGGCGCGTCGCGCGTCGATCACGCCGACCCGTGCGAGCAGGTAGCCGACCACGAGCAGCAGCCACCGGACGGGGTTTGGAACGTCACTCGAGCGAAAAGCCACGATGAATCGTTCGTGACCAGACGCTAAAACCCTTCATATATCGCCTCGTTTCGGGACAAACCACCATGTGATGGCGGTATTATAACACGAACGTTTATCGACGATGCCGATCGACCCGAGGGGCTGCCATATCGTGTCGAACCGGCGTATTCGACCGACGTTTTTAGCCTCGGCTCCCGAAAGGCCGTTATGAACCGCAAGGAATTTCGCGATCTCGCCACGCCCGCGGAGGCACGCGAGGCGATCGACTCGCTGGCGCTCGAGGCTGGCATCGAACGCGTCCCGCTCGCGGAGGCGCGGGGTCGGGTGCTGGTGGCGCGACTCGACGCTGAACTCGACGTCCCGGGGTTCGACCGGGCGAGCCTCGACGGTTACGCCCTTCGGGCGCGGGATACGTTCGGTGCTGACGAGGCCGATCCCGCCCGGCTTGCGGTCGTCGGCGAGGTTCATGCCGGCGAGGAGCCGGATATCACACTCGAGGAGGGGCAAGCAGTCGAAATCTCGACGGGCGCGGTGATGCCTGACGGTGCCGATGCGATGGTCCCCGTCGAACGTACGGATCGCGTCGACGGACCGTCGACGGAACGAGCGAGCGGTGAAACTCCTACCGACATGGAGTCGGACGGCGACGAGGTCCTGGTCCGCACTGCAGTCGCCCCGGGTGACAACGTCATGTTTGCCGGCGCAGACGTCGCCGCAGGCGAGCGTGCGCTCGGTCCTGGAACGCAGATTACGCCTCGAGATATCGGCCTGCTATCGGCGCTGGGGATCGACGAGGTACCAGTCCGAGCCAAGCCGCGTGTCGGCATCGTCTCGACCGGCGACGAACTCGTGCGGCCGGGCGCGGACCTCGCGAGCGAGCGCGGGGAGATCTACGACGTCAACAGCTACACGATCGCCGCAGGTGTCGAAGATGCGGGTGGCGAGGCCGTCCTCTATCCCCACGCTGGCGACGAGCAGGACGAGATGGAGCGGATTCTCCGCGAGGCTGCCGACGAGTGTGATCTCGTCCTCTCCTCGGGGTCGACCAGCGCGAGCGCGGTCGACGTCATCTACCGTGTCATCGAAGAGCAAGGTGAGTTGCTGCTCCACGGTGTGAGCGTCAAGCCCGGCAAACCGATGCTGATCGGGCGGCTAGACGATTCAGCCTATGTCGGCCTTCCGGGCTATCCCGTCTCCGCGATGATGGTCTTTCGCACCTTTGTCGCGCCGGCGATCCGCGAGGCCGCCGGACTCCCCGAACCCGCGTCGGCGACCGTCGCCGGCCGGCTGGCTCGACAGGAACGCTACGAGGAAGGCCGGCATCGACTCATGCCCGTCGGCTTGGTCACCGATGGCGACGGTGAAACGCTCGTCTATCCCGTCGACAAGGGCAGCGGCGCGACGACCAGCCTCGCCGACGCCGACGGCGTCGTGGAAGTCGGCCCTGAAACCGACTACCTCGAGCAAGGCGAGCCTGTCACCGCCACGCTGTTCTCGCCGGACGTCCGACCGCCGACCCTCTTCGCCGTCGGGGAGGACGACCCGACCGTGTCGCGACTGCTCGACGGTCTCGAAAATCCACGCTATCTTTCGGTCGGTACCCGGCCGGGCCTGCGACGACTCCGCGAAGGCGTTCCCGACGTGGCCGTGGTCGCGGGGCCGCTCGAGGCTGACGTCGAGACGGTCGAACTCGGCCGCTGGGAGCGCGAGTGGGGGCTGGTCGTCCGTACCGGTAATCCCGACGAGATCGAAGGACTCGCAGACTTGGTCGACCGGGACCGACGCTTCGTCAATCGGACGACCGACTCGGGGCTACGCTCGAGTCTCGACGCGGCGATCGCCGACCTCGCGGACGACCGGGGAACGACTAGACGCGAACTGACAGACGCGATCGACGGCTACGATCTCGGACTGCGAGCCCACGAGAGTCCTGCCCGAAAGGTCATCGCGGGCGACGCCGACGCCGGCCTCGGCCTGCGTGAAACCGCCGACCGGCTCGATCTGGGCTTCGTCCCCCTCGGCGAGCAGCCGGTTCGCGTGCTGGCGAATCCCGATCGGACGGCAAAGGATGGGGTTCGGGAACTCGAGGCGGCACTCGCGGACGTGTAGTGTCGACCGCAGTCGGGGACCACGTCACGGTAGCACTCCGACACTCATACGGTCTGCTGTCCCGATGTCCCGGTGCAACCGCAGTGCGGGTTGCGGTCCCACCGGCACTGACTGACAGGAGTCCGTATCAACGCCGATCGACCACCAAGTCCCTACTCCTCGGTGTCGCCGGTTCGCATCGCCTCCTGCCACGACGAGGCGTCGAAAAAGGACTGCAGCGCCATCAACACGCCGACGTACGTGCCGAACGCGACGACGACGACCGGAACGATGATCGCAAGTACCAGTCCGCCGAGGGGGTTCGCACCGAGCAGCTGTAAGAGAACTGCCATACCGTTTTCAGGGCGGACGGCGATAATATATCGTTCGAACGCGTCCGCGTTCGCGAGCGCCCGCGAGGCCAGCTAGCCGACGGGGCCGCTTTTGGTTTCTCGCTCCCTACGAGGAGCCATGCAAATCGTCACGACGCTCCCGTCAGCGACCGAGATGGTGGCTGCGCTGGGACTCGAGCCGGTCGGCGTTTCCCACGAGTGCGACTACCCACCGCGTGCCGCGACAGCCCCTGCCGTCACTCGGTCGCGGATCAATGCCGACGAGTCGGCCTCGAGCGCCGAGATCGACCGCCAGGTCCTCGAGGTCGCCGAGACCGAGGACGGCGTCTACGAGATTGACGTCGAGACGCTCGCCGATCTCGACCCGGACGTGATCGTCACGCAGGGAATGTGTGACGTCTGTGCGGTTGACGAGACCGTCGTCGCCGACGCCGTCGACCGGATTGCGGCCGATCCCGAGGTCGTGCCGACCGACCCACACAGCGTCGGCGACGTGCTTGACGACATCGAGCGGATCGGTCGTGCGGTCGACCGCGAAGCGCGCGCTCGCGAGGTCCGCGCCGAACTCGAGTCCCGCATCGATGCCATCCGCAAGCGAACGGCCGACATCGACGCGGTCGACCGCCCGCGGGTGGCGATTTTCGACTGGACCGATCCCGTGATGATCGCGGGCCACTGGACGGCCGAACTCGTCGACTGGGCCGGTGGTGCGTACGGGCTGGCCGACGTCGGCGCGCGTTCACGACCGCGCGAGTGGGAAGAAATCCGTGACTACGATCCCGAAATCGTGATCGTCGCACCCTGTGGCTTCGGCCTCGAGCAGATCGCACGCAACAGGACGGACCTCACCGACCGCGACGGATGGGACGCGCTCACGGCAGTGAGGGAGAACCGCGTCTGGGCGATAGACGGCGACCACTATCTCAATCGTCCCGGCCCGCGGCTGGTGGACACGCTCGAGGCGCTCGCGGCGATCGTCCAGCCCGAGCGATTCGACGGCCCCGATTCTGATATCGCGGTTCCGTTCGACGACCTCGCCGGACTCGAGTCGGTTTCGGACACCTCAGCTACTGGCTCGGGTTCGTGATCGTCCTGCCGACCGCTATCCGCGAGGCAATCTTTGAGCGCGCTCGCGAGGGCAGCCCCGAAGAGATCTGTGGCGTCCTCGGCGGCACGCACGAGCCCGAGGGGACGAGTCGCGTCCGCTCGCAGTACCCCGCAGACAACGTCGCCGAGAACCCGCGAACGCGCTACGAGATCGACCCCGAACAACAGTTGGCGATCTTCGACCGCCTCGAGGCTCGCGGCGAAGAAATCGTCGGCTTCTATCACTCCCATCCCCATGGCCCGGCCCGTCCGAGCGATACCGACGCCGCACTGGCAACGTGGCCCGACCGGTCGTACGTGATCGTCTCGCTCGAGCCCCACAAGATCGGCTCGTGGCGCTGGCGGGCAAGTACCGATCGTGACGGCGCAGACGCCGACGGCCGATTCGAGCGCGAACGGCTCGTCGTCGACTGACCTCGCTCAGTTATCCGCGTCGGCCTCGAGTTCGTCGGCCTTGTTCCGCGCCTCAGCGGCTTGCTCGCGGAACTCTTCGATCCGCTGGCTGAGCTTCTTCCCGGCGATGTATTTGAACTCGTCGGGCATCATCCCGTACTCGATATCGAGCGTGATCATCGTATCACAGCCTTCGACGATTTCGGGGGCCCAGCTTCCCTGTGCCAGCTTCGACTCGTCCGTGACGACCGCCTCACCGTCCTCGACGTCGATGAAGGCGGTGACGATGTTCCAGATGTTCGGATTGCTCGAGCTGGCCTCGTCGAACAGCCCCTCGAGTCGCGATCCCTTGAGCTCCCCGTCGCGGAGCTCTTCGAGGAGATCCTCGAGGGCGTCGGCCAGTTTCTCGTGTTCGGCGGCTTCCTCGCGAAGGTCGGCCGGTGACTCGTCTGCACTGTGCTCGGTCATCGGCGATCCCCCACCACGTTGCTGTCCGCGATCATAAACGAGGGTACCCGCTTCGAGACCGTAAACGTACGCTTCCGTTACGACGCGTCCTCGAGCGCGTCTGTCACCCACATACGGTTTGGATCTTCTGTTCTGTCCATCCATTTAACAAGTCGTTGTCTCATCTCCCGTCGTACAGCATCGTATTCGGGATGGTCGATCAAATTCTGTAACTCGGAAGGGTCGGCCTCGAGATCGTATAGCTCATCGATGTCGGGGCCGTTGTAGACGTACTTGTACTGGGCCGTGCGGACCATCCGCTGGCTGTAGAGGCCGAACTCGTCGCCGTGGTACTGGCCGAAGATCGATCGGGGCCAGTAGTCCGATTTCCCGTACCTCCCGTTAGTTATATCAATTTCTGCAGGGTTTTCTAGGTCGGGATCGAGAAACGGCACAAGACTCCGCGAATCGAACGTATCTGGGATGTCGACGCCGCCAATTTCGAGGAACGTCGCCGCGAGATCGTGTAAGTAAACCGGCGACTCACAGGACGACTGAGTCTTGAACCCGGGTCCGCGGATCTGAAGCGGAATCCGGTAGGTGTCGTCGTACATTATCGGGCCCTTGTTGAACTGGCGGTGATGCCCGACGAAATCACCGTGATCCGCCGCGTGAACGACGACCGTGTCGCCGGTCATCCCATAGGTGTCGAGCGCGTCAAGAATCCGCTCGAGTTGCCGCTCGATGAGCGTCATAAAGCCCCAGTACTTCGCGATCGCCTCCGCCCACAGGTCCCAATCGAAGCCGTCGACGCCGCGGTAGGCGAGGTAGTTCTCGTGGACACGGGGCTTGCCGTCGTACGTCTCGGCGTAGCTGTCGGGTCGCTCGATGTCGTCTGGATCGTACAGCGAGGCGTAGGGTTCTGGGACGACATAGGGATGATGGGGGCCGTAAAAATCAGTCCGGTGGAAGAACGGCGTGTCTCGACTTCCGTTGGCGTATTCTTTGATCCTCTCGATGGTCCATTGGGCGGTAAACCAGGCCCGGGTATCCTCGACATCGATCGGTGCTGTGGCGGCGACGAGCGTCCCCTCGCTGGCGTCTCGTGGATCCTCACCGGTGTAGATTTGATCCTCGAGGGAGGGTTCGCCGAGGGGGACGCCGCGTTCCTTGCGATACTCACGGAACGCCGCGTCAATATCGTCGTGGTGTCTGTCACTGCCGCCGAGATACGAAAATCCGAAGTCCTCCGGCGTCTGGTCGCGACCTACGTGCCATTTCCCGATGTAACTGAGATTGTAGCCGGTATTGGCGAGTTCCTCCGAAAACGTCGGGAAGTCGGTCGGCAGGTTCGGCTGGAGCGCGTCCGGTTCGTGGCAGTTGTTCAGCATGCCGTGACGGTGTGGGAACCGCCCGGTCAGCAGCGACGCGCGGGCACTCGAGCAGATGCTGATCGGTGTGAACGCCTGCTCGAAGCGAACGCCCTTGTCAGAGAGCCGGTCACTTCCCGGCGTTTTGACCTGTGGATCGCCGGGTGCGCTAGCGTCGTATCGCTCCTGGTCAGTCAGGACGAGCAAGATGTTCGGGCGGCTGTCCGCGTCAGCGTCGGCCATCACGCACCGTACACCGACGCTGTAGTTAATGGTGTAACCTGAACGTGGCCGCTCGGCAGGGATCATAAGTCGCCGCCGTATGAACCCAACCGTTGATTTATCCACCGTTCGATGGGGAACACGTGCCGAGCGCGTACTGTGGTGAGTGTGAGTGGCAGTATCGGACCAAGGGGGACGACGCGGCTGCACTTAGCCGCGCGATGATCGACCATTTCGTCGAGACGGGCCATTCACCGGTCGAGCGGTGTGACGCTGTGGACCGCTCCTCGACCGACGACCTCCTCGAGCCAGCGGATCGGACAGCGACGCGCACACGCGATTGCTGACTGCTCGTCCCGTGGACTCGCTGACCGAACTCGGGTCGTAGCCATCGCTGGGTGAATCTCACAGGATGTGACCGATTGTCTATCAGTGCCGGTCAACAGCGTCGCATAACTGACTGTTTGTCCACTACAATTCGGAAACGTACTTTACTCTCGAGTGAAAAGGTGATGCCAGCCAGCGATTTGGCGTGCTATCATCCGACACCGACCAAACGATAATACTTTTCCATTAGGGTCCGAAATCCCTGAGTATGTCTGACGACCTCAAGAAAGGGCTCGAGGGTGTGTTAGTCGCTGAATCGGGACTCAGCTCGATCGACGGCGATGCGGGCCGGCTGATCTATCGCGGCTACACGATCGAGGACCTCGCGCGCGGCGCGAGCTACGAGGAAGTTCTGTACTTGCTCTGGAACGGTCATCTCCCGACCGAAGACGAACTCGAGCCGTTCGCGGACGCGCTCATGGAAGAACGCGAGGTCAGTGAGGACGTCCTCGCGACGATGGAGCGACTCGCTGCGGCCGACGAAGAGCCGATGGCGGCGCTGCGAACTGCAGTCTCGATGTTCTCGGCCACTGAACCCGAAACAGACGCCGACCCAGACGACCTCGAGGCGACGCTCCGGAAGGGTCGTCGCATCACGGCCAAGATCCCGACCGCGCTCGCGGCCTTCGAGCGCTACCGACTCGGCGAGGAGCCGGTTGATCCTCACCCTGACCTCGGGCTTGCGGCGAACTTCCTCTACATGCTGACCGGCGAGGTGCCCGGCGACATCGCCGCCGAGACGTTCGATCAGGCGCTCATCCTGCACGCCGACCACGGCCTGAACGCCTCGACGTTTACGTCGATGGTCATCGGCTCGACGATGGCCGACATCTACAGCGCCGTCACCGGCGGCATCAGCGCCCTTTCCGGACCGCTCCACGGCGGTGCGAACCAGGACGTCATGGAGGTCTTGATCGAAATCGACGAGAGCGACTTAGACCACCGCGAGTGGGTCGAGCAAGCCACTGAAGAAGGACGGCGCATCCCCGGCTTCGGCCACCGCGTCTACAACGTCAAAGACCCGCGCGCGAAGATCCTCCAAGAGCGCAGCGAGGAACTCGCGAACAACGGCGAAAGCAAGTGGTACAAGTACACCACCACCATCGAACAGTACCTCTCCGAGGAGAAGGGGCTCACCGAGAAGGGCATCGCCCCGAACGTCGACTTCTACTCGGGCTCGGTCTACTACCAGCTCGGCATCCCGATCGACATGTACACGCCCATCTTCGCGATGAGCCGCGCCGGCGGCTGGATCGCCCACGTCCTCGAGTACCAGGAGGACAACCGCCTCATCCGTCCGCGCGCCCGCTACACCGGCCCGGAGGACCAGGAGTTCGTTCCGATCGAGGAACGGTAACGCCGTTTCCGTCGCGTTTTTTGTCTTCAGTTTCTGACCGTCTCAGACTGTAAGCGCCGCCGCTCGTTGCAAACGACACGAACGACAGAACGGTTTGATTCCCGCTCGCAGCCGGTCACTTCAGCTCGCGAACGAGCAGCGAGATGCCGATCAATGACGTCAGGAGGACGGCGAGGTTGAATGCGGCGCGGATCGGCGGCTGGAACTTGGGATCGACCCAGAGCTCGATGGTGCTGGTAACGCTCCCGTAAAACTGAAACAGGGCGAACACGGCCACCAGCGAGCAGACGGCGAGCGCGCCCCAGGCGAGATAGCGGTGGATCTCGTTGGAGCGTGGATCGAATCCGCTGATGGCGTTCGATTTGGCTGCCGTCTGAGCGCCATCGCGTTGGTGTGGCTGTTGATCGGTCGTCTGGTCAGTGTCGGTCGTCGGCTGTGTCGATGTATCAGTCATTGGAACCTCCGTGCAAGCGCGATCGTGGCGAGGACTGCAACAGCGGTGACGGCGATCCCGAACCCAGGTGTTCCGTCTCCACTCGATTCAGCACTCGCGTCCTCACGTGCGGCATCGCTGTCAGTTTCGGTGCTGCTGTCGGCTGCCTCGTCGTAGGCGTTGGAACTGCTGGCAAAGTCGCTTACTTCGAGCCCGGTTTCACTGGCTGTTTCGTTGACGGACAGCGACCCGGGGCCGAGGTTGGCAGCCGCGCGGTTCGTCCGGACGATCGTGCCGTCCCGCCAGAGGATCGCATCGAGGTAGTAGTCGTACCCCTGCGGGACCTCGAGCCCGACGGTTGGCGACGCGGTTTTCCCGGGCTTGATCGTTGACAGCTCGACGGTCGCGGAGTCTGCGATGACGTTTGACTCTGCCTGGCGGGCGTTCACTTCGAGCTTGAGGTCACGTTCGGCGTTGTCGCCAGTGTTCGTGAGGTAGCTACTGACGTCCAGCGTGGCCGTCTCGGCGGTCGTCGAGTCGATCGAGTAGCCGATCGCGGGGATGTCTGCAGGGCTCCCACCAGCGTCGCCGCCGAAGCGGTGGAACTCGACATCGGTGGCAGCGTACGCGGGCGTCAGCGCGTCGACGCCGTCGACAGTATGGCTGGTCGACTCGGTACGGGTGCCGTTTCGATAGACGAACGTTTCGATCTCGTAGCTGCTCTTGCGGGGGACCGACACCGTATCCGTGACGACGACTTCGGAGCCGTCGGTCAGCGTCTCGACGTCCCGTTCGGTGGTGTCCTCGACGAGACCGGTCTTCGTGTCGGTCGCGCGATGGACAACGGTGACGTTCGTGACGGGGTCGCCACGGTGCTCGAGGTACGTATCGACGGCCAGGGTGGCGGTACCGCCGGTGACCTCGTCGGCGCTGATCGTGATTTCGGCCAGCGATACGTGGCCGGTGTGCTCGACATCAGCGGCCGTCTCGGGCTCGCTGGGATCGGACACCGCTCCAGTGAGCGCGAGGGTCGTGACCGCCCCGGTCACGACCACGAGTGTCGCAATGGCCAGGAGGGACTCGCGATTCATATCATCGTGCGCACACCAGTTGTATAAGTGCTTTGTGTAGTCACGATAGAATGACAGTCCGCGTGCCGAGACTGGAGCAGTACGAGCAAGACGCTGGCGCTGAAACGGCCCGATGTGTTCGTCTTCGTCTACGGAACGCTGACCGATCCCGAGCAAGTCGCGACCGTCTTTGGTGACAGCAGCCAGTACGAGTTCGCCGGCCGCGCGACCCTCGAGGGGTGTCATCGAGTCGACGGCCGCTATCCGACGCTCGCACCCGGGGGCAGCGTCGACGGACGGCTGCTCGCGGTCGACGACGCGGGCCTCGAGCGCCTCGACCGATACGAGGGTGTCGACAGCGGGCTCTACGTGCGCGTCGAGGTGTCAACCGGAAGCGGCGTGGAAGACGAGGACGATCGCTGCTGGGTGTACGTCGGCGACCCGGTGAGACTCGATGTCGACGTGACGTGGCCGGGGGATGGCCCGTTTTGCGACCGCGTCCGACGAGTCGCTTCGCGGCGGGTCGTCGTGGTCCGATAGACCGAATGACGCGTGTCTGTCCTTCGTCTGACGTCCGCTCTAACCCGCCGCTTGCTTGCGGTTTCACTTTCGCCGCGGGTGCATGAGATTTATATACTCTGGGTCCCCTTCTCCATTCGCACGTCACACGCCGTGCATTCCCTGTATTCCCTGTCGTGCTACGTCCTGTAGCACATCCCTGTTGGGGGACGACGGTGGGCCCGGAACGGCTCCCCGCTCTCCGACAGTAATCCTTACACCCCACGCCGAGTAGACAGGTGTATGCTTGAACTCGCGGATATTCTCGAGGCGCGCGAGCGGGTCCGGGAGACCTCCCGGCAGACGCCCCTCGAACATTCACACACCTATTCGGCGATGACCGGTGCCGAGATTCATCTCAAACTGGAGAACTTCCAGCGAACGGGGGCGTTCAAGATCCGTGGGGCGACCAACCGGATCGCGACGCTCTCCGAGGAACAAAAGGACGCCGGTGTCGTCACCGCGAGCGCTGGCAACCACGCACAGGGAGTCGCGCTCGCGGCCACGCGGTCGGGCGTCGACTCGAAGATCGTTATGCCCGAATACGCGCCGATCTCGAAGGTCAAAGCGACCAAAAGCTACGGTGCCGAGGTCGTGCTCGCGGGTCGGGACTACAACGAGGCCGCCGAGCGCGCCCACGAAATCGAACGCGAGGAGGGCCGAACCTACGTCCACGCCTTCGACGACGAGTACGTGATGGCCGGACAGGGAACGATCGGCCTCGAGATCATAGAGGACTGCCCCGACGTCGAGACGGTCGTCGTCCCGATCGGCGGCGGCGGGCTGATCAGCGGGATTGCGACCGCGATCAAAGAACAGAAACCGGACACACGTGTCATCGGGGTACAGGCCGACGGTGCCTCGAGTGCAGCGCCCTCACTCGAGAAGGGCGAACGCGTCTCGATCGACGCGGTCGATACGATCGCCGACGGGATCGCGACCCGCAGCATCGGCGAACAGACCTTTCCCCACATTCAGGAGTACGTCGACGAGATCGTCACCGTCTCCGACCCCGAGATCGCCGTCGCCCTGGTCTACCTGCTCGAGCGCTCGAAGACTCTCGTCGAGGGCGCGGGCGCGGTCCCGCTTGCAGCCGTCCTCTTCGAGACGTTCGACTACGACGAAGACGAAGTCATCGTCCCCGCCCTTTGCGGTGGGAATATCGACCTCAACACGCTTACCAACGTCATCGTTCGCGGGCTGGTCGAGACCGGCCGGTATCTGAAGATCAAGACCGTCCTCAAGGATCGACCGGGCGCGCTCGAGGATCTGCTGGATATCTTCACCGCCCACCGGGCGAACATCTACGCGATCCACCACGATCGCACTTCCCGCGAGGTCGAGATGAGCGACACCGAAGTCGAGATCGAACTCGAGATGCGCGGCCCCGACCACGTCGATGCGTTCCTCGCCGATCTCCGCGATGCGGGCTACGAAGTCGACGTGCTGGCCTGATTGCGGTCCCCGTTCCACCCCGTTTTAAGCCGGCGCCGACCGAGACGTGGGATATGAAACGCATCATCGAGACCGACGACGCACCCGCCGCAGTCGGTGCGTACAGTCAGGCGACCAGCAACGGCTCACTGCTCTTTACCGCCGGCCAGATCCCCCTGACAGCCGACGGCGAACTGCTCGACGACGAATCGATCGCGGCCCAGACCGAACAGGCGCTTTACAACCTCGACGCCATTCTCGACGAAGCCGGTGCGTCGTCCGAGGACATCCTCAAAGTCACCGTGTTCCTCGCGGACATCGACGACTTCGAGGCGATGAACGAGGCCTACGCCAACTACTTCGACGACGAGCCGCCGGCCAGAAGTGCCGTCGAAGCCGGCGCGCTCCCGAAGGGCGTCGGCGTCGAGATCGAAGCCGTTGCCTCCCTCGAGTGAGGCGGTGACCGGTCCGTGACCGATTCGCTCTCGGCGTTGTTCGGACTCGAGGCGCGCGTCACGTCGGCCCTGCTGTGGGGACTCGTCGGCAGCCTGTCGATGCTGGTCGGTGTCCAGAGCTACACGCTGCTCGTCGACCCCCTCGTGACGATCACGCAGGCGCTGGCGGTGGCGTTGCTGGTCGGACTCGCCGTGGCTGGTGGGGCGTACGTGCTCGAGCCACGGCTTGCTGCGTGGGCGGCCAACCGCACGACGAAGTGAACGTATCTCGTAAGGGTTAAACCACGGACGCGGTTAGGATAGCGTGAGCCAGGATGGCCGAACGGTAAGGCGCACGCCTGGAAAGCGTGTTCCCTTTCGGGATTCAGGGTTCAAATCCCTGTCCTGGCGTTTCTGTCGCGAACAACTTCGTGAGCGACAGATACCTAACGACTGGATTTGAACGAGAGAAGACGTAGCGATCGAACGAAGTGAGATCGACCGTCTTCGCGTGGTTCAAATTCCTGTCCTGGCGGTTTCGTGATTGTTGCTCGTTCACAATAGCGGAGGGCGTTCGTCGCACCTCGAGTCGCGTGTGGGATGATCGACAGTGCAGTCCAGAAGACTTTCATGGCTGGTTCCACCACCGCGTCACGGATGCGACGAGTACTACTCGCGGTGACGCTGGCGCTGCTCGTATCGATTGCTGGCTGTTCGGGACTCGGCGGTGAAACGGCTGATCCCGCGCCGGACGACGAGACCCAACTCGAGAACGGGAGTACGCTCGAGTCCGAGGACCTGACCACCAACGCGACCGACACCAATCAGTCGGTCCGAATCGAGGCCAACGAGTCGGTCGCCGGAAGCGAGTTCGAGTCGCTCTCGGTAACGTATCCGCGCGAGAACTTCACCGTCGACAGCGCCCAGCACGACGAGATCGTGCTCGGCGTCGACACGAACGGTGACGGCACGGTCGACCGGGAGTTCAACGAGACACACGTTAGCGGCGTCAACAACAACGACTACTCTGCGACCATCGAACTCGACACGACGTACACGTTCGAGGCTGGTGACGTGATCGTCGCGACGTATCCGTCGGTGAACAACCCGGCCGAGCCGGGAGAGTACACGGTCGAGGTGACGCTCAACGAGGCCCAGACCGCAAACAGCACAGTCACCATTACAGACACTGAGACCGCCTGATACTGTCGGTCGTTGACGAACGCGCTGACGAAGGGTAGGGGTACGCGAAGGAGGCGCTGGATTACTGCTCGAGTTCCACGGGGGAATCGGTCGCGATCCAGCAGTGGGGGTCATCCGGATCTCTGAGTTTCAGCTTGCCGCTTTGACACACCACCATTTCGTATTGGTTGTCCATGATGACCCCGATGACGACTGCATTGTGATCGGTTATCGTAACGGGGCCCGTACCGTCCGGTTTCACGACGGTAGGGACTGCATACCGCCTGTGTCCTAACGTGTCAGTGCGCTCCTTGCCGACGCGGCTCGAGCGGATGGGCTTTGGCCTCACGGCCCGATGGACTGGCTATGTGTGGTCGCTACACGCTCGTCGTCGAGCAAGACGAGCTCGAGGCGCGGTTCGACGCCCGGTTTCGCGAGGACGGGGCTGCGTCGAGCTTCAGCCCGCGCTACAATATGGCTCCTGGACAGGAACTGCCGGTAATCACGAACGAGCAGCCGGAGACGATTCGACGCCTTGAGTGGGGGCTGGTACCGTCGTGGGCCGACGACGACAGCGGCGGGCTGATCAACGCACGGGCCGAGTCGGTTGCCGAGAAGCCGAGTTTTCGAGGTGCCTACGAGCAACGGCGGTGTCTCGTTCCCGCGGACGGCTTCTACGAGTGGGTCGAGACTGAGAACGGGAAACAGCCCTACCGAGTCACCTTCGAAGACGATCGGGTGTTCGCGATGGCCGGCCTCTGGGAGCGCTGGGAGCCGGAAACGACCCAGACCGGCCTCGACGCCTTCGGTGGCGGCGTCGACGATGGGACTGATACCGGACCGCTCGAGACGTTTACCATCGTGACGGCGGAGCCGAACGACCTCGTCGCGGACCTCCATCATCGGATGGCGGTAATTCTCGAGCCCGAGACCGAGCAGCGGTGGCTGACGGGCGAGGCCGGCCACGACGTGCTCGAGCCGTATCCGGCCGCCGAGATGCGGGCCGAGCCGGTGTCGACGGCAGTGAACGACCCGGCAACGGACGAGCCGTCGCTGATCGAGCCAATCGAGACAGTCTGACCGACGCCGTCGCGGTTCGCGACGGGGCGCGTTCCGTCGGCGACGACCGTTCCGTTCCAACGAATATATGGTTTAGGCCCACCTAATCCTCGTCAATGAAGCTGACCCGGCGAGACGCGGTTGCCGCGCTGGCTGCACTCGGCGTCGGTGGGACGCTGTCGGGCTGTGTGGCCCCGCCCGGATCCGAGCCGGTCGACGTCGATCGGCTCCGTGAGACGCTGGTCGCGGCCGCCGACGTCATCTACCCGAGCGAGGTCTCCGGCACGGCGACGTTCGTCGAGACGTTCCTCGAGGGCCGACTCGAGGACCCGACACACGTTGCTGGACTGGATGAGGCGGTCACAGAACTGGATGACAACGCGATGTTCTGGCACGACGAGCGGTTTGCGGCGCTGTCGGTGACGGATCGCGAGCAGGTGCTTCGGAATATCGATGTGGACACCGCCGATGAGGATCCAACCGGAACGACGAGCGAACGAGTCCGCTACTACGTCGTCAACGATCTCTTGCTGGCGCTGTATGCCTCACCGGCAGGCGGGGAACTGGTCGGCATCGAGAACCCGCAGGGACATCCCGGCGGGCTCGCGAGCTATCAGCGGGGGCCGAGCGCGTGAGTTGGGATCGACCACCCGCCGAGTCGGCGGTGCCGGCGACCGATACGGACGCTGACCGCACTCCCGTCGGGGACGCCGACGTCTGCGTGATCGGCGCGGGGCCCGCGGGCGGGCTCGTCGCGGATCGCCTCGCTGAGGCCGGCCACGAGGTCGTGATTCTCGAGGCCGGACCGCGGTTCGACTCGGCCGACAGACTCGCCAGACAGGAGCGGGGGATCCGGCCGGCCTACGACCGGCCGGCCATCTGGGACAGCGATCCGGAGCGCGACGCCTACGAGTCATCGGGGGAGCGGTTCTACCCGCTGAACCACGCTCGCGCGAGAGGCGTCGGCGGCTCGACGCTCCACTGGCAGGGGATGGTGATGCGGCTCCACGAGGCCGATTTCAATTCGGCCAGCATCCGGGGCGTCGGGACCGACTGGCCGATCGACTACGAGGACCTGCGGCCGTACTACGCCGCCGCGGAGCGAGAACTCGGCGTTGCGGGAGCCGACGACAACCCGTTCGCGCCGCCCCGCGAGGAACCCCATCCGATGCCTGCCTTTCGGCCGTCCTACAGCGACTCGCTGTTCGCCGAGGCCTGCGACGGCCTCGAGATCGCGATGCACTCAGTGCCAAACGCCCGCAACTCGGAGGCTTACGACGGTCGCAACGCCTGCGTCGGCTACGGTACCTGCCAGCCGGTCTGTCCGTCGGGCGCGAAGTACGACGCGACTGTCCACGTCAAGCGCGCTGAGCGAAAGGGTGCGACGGTGATCGACCGCGCGCCGGTCCAGCGCCTCGAGCACGGCCCCGATACGATCGAGGCAGCCGTCTACGCGACGCCCGACGGCGAGGCACACCGGCAGGAAGCCGACGCATTCGTGATCGCCTGCGGCGGCGTGGAGACGCCACGCCTGCTCTTGCTTTCCGAGTCAAGTCATTATCCCGACGGGCTGGCTAACTCGAGCGGTCTCGTCGGCACCTTCTTCATGGATCACCTGTTTGCCGGCACGGGCGGCGTCCTCGACGAGCCTACTCGGCAGAACCACGTCGGCTTTCTCACGAGCGAGTCCCACCAGTTCTACGACGAGGCCGATGCGGAGTACGCCCCGTTCAAACTCGAGTTCTTCAACTACGCTGGCCCCTCCCCGGTGGGAATGGCGCTGACCGGCGACGACTGGGGCGACGACTTACTCGCACGGCTCCGGTCGGAGTATGGTTCTCACGTCGGGATGGGTGGCCTCGTCGAACAACTCCCCCGCGAGAACAGCTACGTCGGGCTCGACGCGTCGACGACCGACGACCACGGCAATCCGGTTCCGGACGTCCACTGGAACGTGGGTGAACGAGCGCTACGAACTATCGAGCGCGTCAACGAGATTCAGGAACGGATTCTCGACGAACTCGGCGCAGAGATCACCTGGCAGGTCGGCCGCGAGAATACGGGACCAGCCTATCATCATATGGGGACGACTCGGATGGGTGACGACCCGACGGAGAGCGTCGTCGGGCCCGATCTGCGAACCCACGACCTCGAGAACTGCTGGATCGCCTCGAGTAGCGTCTTCCCCACCGGCGGCGCGATGAATCCGACGCTGACGATCGCGGCGCTGGCGCTGAAGGCCGCAGATCACATACTCGAGCGACTGTAGCGCCCGTCGCTTTCGCCCCCTCTGTTTTAGGCAAACCTAAAACTATAAATGTGGTCGGCGGCGAGTACCGCCAATGAGTACCGGGGAGCAGCCCGAGATGACGGACAGCCACGAGGACGAGTACACCTTCGACGACGTCAGCGTCGTCATGGGAACGTACAACGAAGAGGAAGCGATCGGCACAGTGCTCGCGGACATCGACGAGGTCACCGACGGGAAGGCGGAGGTCGTCTGCGTCGACGGCTCGTCCGACCGAACGCCCGAAATCGCCCGCGAGCACGGCGCGACGGTGATCGAGCAACAGCCCCAGGGATACGGCGTCGCTGTCCACGCGGCGATCACGGAACCGGACCGGCCGATCGTCGTCACCACCGACTGCGACGACACCTATCCGATGGAGCAGTTACCGGAGTTTCTCGAGTTGATCAATCAGGGCTACGACGTGGTCAGCGGCGACCGGCTCTACCACGGTGCCGAGGCGATGCCGGCGTTCAACCGCTTTGGCAACCATGCCTTCGCCGCGATCGCGAGCCTCCTGATGGGGGCCCGCGTCCACGACACGACGACCGGGATGCGCGCCTATCGACGCGACGTCATCGAGTCGATCGAGTGGACGGAAAACACCGGGCTTTCGGCCGAACTGCTGATTCGCCCCCTGATGCGGGGCTACGACGTTCGCGAACACCCCATTGCCTACCGCGAGCGTGCTGGCGAGACGAAGCTGGACCCGCTGAAAGGCGGTGCCGAGATCGCGCGATCGATCGTCAAAGTCTCGCTCGAGGAACGACTCCGCGAGCTCCCTCACGAGCCGACACAGTAGCACTCGACGATCGTCTTTCGTTTTTGAGGGATGCGGACAGCTCATCGCGTCTCCGCTGAGCCGGCGATCGAACCCTCTCATACGGTCTACTGTCAGTCAGTGCCGGTGGGACCGCGACCGCCCTGCGGTTGCACCGGGACATCGGTACAGCAAACCGTATCAGTTCGCGTCCGAAACGGCGAGCTCAGTCCGGACGAACAGGCCATCGAGGGACTGATCGGGAATGTACGCCGCTTCGCCGCCACAATCCCGGATTGAACTGCACCGTTCGACGCTGGGTGTTAGTGCCCGGACGGTGTCTCCCTCCGTGCGAACCGGCAGCTCGAGTCGGTAGCTGAAACTGCTGCCAGGTCCTTGATCGACGAACACGGTCACGACGATGTCGTCTCGGTCGTCGATGGGAAGCGGCTCGGTGCTGTCCCAGGGTGCCCCGTGTATACGCACGCTCTCGTCGGTGACGGTCAGTCGAACGGGCGTCTCTTCTGAGACGTTCTCGGCAACGTCGGTGGCACTGTCGTCGTCAGTCGTGACGGTCATCGTGACCCCCTCGGCTGTCGGCGGGACGCCGACTGTGGTGTTCAACTCGACCGCGGAGCCGGCGACGTGGTCGACCCGCTGGAGTCGGGCCGCCTGTGGCGAGCCGGCATGCGGTGCCCAGGCACCGCGGTAGGCAAGCCTGTATAGCGACCGGTCGGGATATGCGTCGACGACGGCGAACGGCCGTTCGTCGAGTGCGTACACTCGTTGACCGTCGATGTCCGGATCGTTGCGAAGCGCCTGGAACGGATGGGCGAGCCAGTCACCGTACGGCGTCGGGAGGAAGACGACCGATCGCTCGGACGGGCCGTCCTCGAGGGGCGCGTAGACCTCCTCGTAGGTGTCGGTCACGGCCGCGTTCCGATCGAGTTTCTCGTCGAAGGTCGTCGCCGTTACGCCGCCGATCGCGAGCGTGCTTACGAGTAGCGCCGCGACAAGTGCTACGCGTGCGGCCTCGGGTGTCAGCTTTCGGTCGGCCAGCCGGCGAGCCCCGGCGGCCAGTGCCAGCGCGCCGACGGCGCCAAAGGCCGCGACCGGGACCAGCAGATCGAAGTGGTAGTACGGGCCGTGGGTGGCGATCAGGCCATCGCCAGCGCGCTCGAGGTCTCCGAGGATGTTGAAGTTGCCCCAGAAGTAGACGTTGCCGACGGGAACGGTGACGAGCAGCCCGGCGAGGATGGCCTCGCGAGGCGAAAGCCCGCGTCGGATGGTGACGCCGACCCCGACGGCGGCCACTGCCGCGCCGAGAATACCGCCCGCGATCCAGTCGGTGACGAATTGCGCGAGCACTCGTGCGTTCGCGCGTAGCGCCAACTCGATCGTATAGTCGATCTCGTGGTTGAGAATCCGGCGCTGCCCGAAGCCGAGCCCGTCCAGCGGCGCGAACGCCTCGTAGGGAAACACCAGCGGTGATCCGGTTACGGTTGCGTTGTAGGCCAATGCAAGCCCGACGCCTGTTAGTCCGAACACCGCCGTTGCGAGTTGTCTGGGGAGGGCGACTCGTGGCTCCCGAGCGAGTGTCCAGCACGCGTGGACGATAAACGGCGTCGCGAACAGCACCGCCGTGTACGGCCGTGCAAAAAAGGCCAGACCGACCGCCGCGCCGGCCGCCCCGGCAACGCGCCAGTCACCTGTCCGGTCGGCCCGGAGGTAGCCGTAGGCAAACGCCAGGTTGAGCATCGTCGTCGGCGCGTACGGCAGGAAGACGGCCGATTCGATCACAAACAGCGGCGAGCAGAGCATGATCGCGGCGGCCGCGATTCCGGTCCGCCGGTCGAACACCTCGCGGACGATCAGGGCGACGAGCGCAAGTGTCACAGCAGTGATGCCAGCGAGCGCGAGTCGGTAGCCGCCTGCGAGTTTCCCGAGTGCGAAGATGGCCGCAGGGACGGGCGCATACTTCGGATAGAGACGGTTGCCGTCGTCGACGAAGAACCACGGGCGGAAACTCTCCTCGACGGGCGGGCGGATGAACAACTGTCCCTCGAGTAGCATCGCTGCCTGCTGGAGATAGACACCCTCGTCGTGATTGAGCGAGTGATACGGAAACGTTCGCGTCGCGAGCAGCCAGACCGCGAGGGCACCGGCAAGTGCAACGGCGACGACCGCCGCCCGCCACGTTCGTCGTCTCATGGGTCACTGGTCACAGTCAGATCACCGGCCATCCTGTGCGAGCATGACGGCCATCGACAGGCCGGAGATGGCGACCAAGACGAGCGCTGGAACCGCTGCCCGTCCGTACAGGCCGGCCTCCTCGATCTCCCAGATGTAGGTCACGAGCGTCTCGAAGCCAAGCGGGCGCAGCATCAGCGTCGCGGGCAGTTCCTTCATCGTCGTGAGAAAGACGAGCGCGGCCCCTGCCGCCACACCCGGCAAGATTAGCGGCAGCGTCACCTTTCTGAACGTCCCCAACCGTGACCGCCCCAGCGTCCGAGACGCTTCGACGAGTTCTTGATCGACCTGTAACGTCGAGGTCTTGATCGAACCGATCGCCTGGGGCATGAAGCGAACGACGTACGCAAAGACCAGCAACGGCACCGTCTTGTAGACCGCGGGCAGGACATCGAGGCTAAAGCTGAGCAACGCGATCGCCAGTACGATCCCGGGCGTCGCATAGCCAATATAGGGCGCGCGGTCGGCCAACTCCGCCAGCCGTGAATCCGACGTTGCCGATGTGAGTGCGATCGGCAGCGCCACGAGGATCGAGACGCCAGCAGCAAGCACGGCGACGTACGCCGAATTGAAGCCGTACTCCCAGCTGAACGTCAGTCCACCGCCCTGATAGCCCGGCCCACCGCCCATTAGCCACGTCGCGAAGAGCGCGATCGGAAGGACGATCGCCAGCAACGCGATGACGGTCGGCAACAGCAACACCACGTATCGCCAGCGCCCGAGCTCGAGGTCGGCGCTCCCACGATGGCCACTGCTTTCGTACGCTCCCGACTCGTCGACGCCGATCCGTGACTCGAGTGCGAGGACGATCGCTGTCACCGTCAGTAACTGCAGCGACAGCAACGCCGCGTAGTCACGGGCGAAGGCGTTGTACCGGGCATAGATGAACTGCGTGAACACCTCGACGCGCATGATATTGGGCGTGCCGAAGTCCGCAAAGGCGTACAGTGCCACGAGTAATGCCCCGGCAGTGATCCCCGGGAGGATCTGTGGGAGAGTGACCCGGCGAAACGCCGTCCAGCGGCCGGTGTTGAGCGTCCGTGCCGCCTCTACGAGTGAGCCATCGAGTGACAGCAGCGACGCGCGCGTCGTCAGAAACACGTACGGATACGTATACAGCGTCAGGACGAACGCTGCACCAGCGAACCCGTACACTGACGGGATCGACTCGATGCCAAGCGGCGCGAGGAGATCGGCGAATTCGCCCTGCGGCCTGAACGCCGACACGAACGCGAACGCACCGAGATAGCTCGGCACCGCAAGCGGCAGCGCCGCGAGGACGGTCCAAAACCGGGGGAACGGAATCGATCCCTGAACCGTTATCACCGCGAGCGGAACGCCGACGAGGACGCTCGCGCCGGTGACGATCGCGACGAGGGCGACGCTTCTCACCAGTACCTCGAGCGTCTGGGGGGCAACGGCGAGCTCGAGCGCTTGATCGCCGAGTCCGACGGCGTCGACGGCCAGCCAGAGCAGCGGCAGTACCAGCACGGCTGCGATGGCCGCAGCAAGCAGGGTGAGTCCGATGTCGGTTGCCCCGCTGTCGTCGCCCGTTGCGCGCCCGACAGTCCGTGCAACCAAGCCGCGGATCGTCATCCTGAGACGCCTGCGTCGTCCATCAGGTCAAGCGTCGGTTCCAGGTTCGAGAGCTCCGCGAGGTCGATGTCCGGCGGACTCAGTTCGTCGATCGTCGGCAGCCCGCCGACTGGACTGACGCCGCTGATCATCGGGTAGGCAAAGCTGACCGTCGCGAAGAACTCCTGTGCCTCCGCGGAGAGCAGGTGACGGACGAAGTTGTCGACAAGTTCTCCCCGCTGGGTTCCCTTGACCTTCATCGCACCGGCGACGTTGATCAGCGCGCCGGCGTCGCCTTCGGTAAAGGCCAGATCGATGGGCGCGTCCGGTCGTCCGTTTTTCACACGCATCGCGTAGTAGTGGTTCGCGAACCCGGCCGTCAGCTCCTCGTCGGCAACCGACTGTGAGACGTCGAATTCGTTCCCGTAGCGCTCGGTGCCGGCCTCTCGCATGTCGACGAGCCACTGGCGGGCCGCATCTTCGCCCTCGATTAGCCGCATGGCCGTCACGAACGATTTGAACGCGCCGTAGGTCGGTGCCCAGCCCATCGTTCCCTGCAGGGCACTGGTCTCGGGGAACTCCTGGACGGTCGACGGAATGTCCGACGCGCTCAACTCGTTCGTGTTGTACGGGACGGCGCGTGCACGCCCAGCGATGCCGGCCCACGCGCTGTCGTCGCCAACGAACTGGCTGTTGCCTACTGGCCCGGTCGCTGCATCGGAGAGCGGTTCGTAGGCGTCGTTGTCCGCGACGAACCCGAGCGAGCTGGCGTCGATCGACCAGAACACGTCTGCCTCGGTCGCACCAGCATCGACCTCCTCGACGATCGTCTGGGCCAGCGACGACGACGAGTTAGAGCTTGAGTGGACAGTGAAATCGGGATAGATGTTCTGGAGCATCTCGACGAAGTCGTAGTAGATGCCACCCTCGCCACCGCCGATATAGAGGGCGAGGTCTCCAGAGAGATCTGGAAGCTCCTCGATGGACGTCCCACCCGGTGCGGGACGCCCTTCGACCAACGTGCCCGAGCCCCGGAACTCCGACAGCGATGGTATCTCGGCGCTCTGTTCGTTGTCGAACAGCCCCAAACAGCCTGCAAGTGAGGCGACACCGAATGCAGACCCTGCTCGCAGCGCGTTTCGGCGCGAAACCACGCGTTTTCCACTATCGTCTCTATTGTCCATCATGGTGAATTTAGGCCGACCTAAATCCTTATAGCTGACGGTTCAATCGTCGGCGACGACGTGTGTGCGGTCGGTCTCGAGCCCGGCTGCCGGCCGGAGCGCCGACAGGCACTCGAGCCACTCGAGCATGTATTCGCCGACGTAGTTGAAGAACGCACCGTTGTTGTAGTCGGACCAGTCGCCGTCGGCGAGTTCCTGGGCCATTGCCTCGAAGACGTCGGCGTAGGAGTCGGCGTCTGCGCCCGCCTCGTCAATTACCTGCCAGAGGTGTTCGTTCAACTCGAGGCCCGGCACTTCGTTGTTGAGATCGTCGAAGGTGCTGCGCGGGGCCTTGTTGTGCTTACAGAGTGGTGTGCCGTTGTAAATCCGTTTGCCGAGGACGTCACAGGCGCGCTTGAGGAAGACGCCCGACCAGATGTCGTCGAACCGGCCGACGTCCCACTCGTTGTCGTCCATCGGAAGCTGATAGAACGCAGGAATCACCTCACGGCGGAAGGCGAGATTCATCGAGCAGACGGTGAGGTAGTTGTTCCGCGCCGCGACGAAATCGTCGCCGAAGTCCTCGGCTGTGGTGCGAGTCTGTGCCTGGCCCTCCAGATCGCCGTCCATGAGGATGCGAACGGCATCCAGGTCGGGGACGTTGGTCCATAGGCCCTGCGAGGCGACGACCGAGCCGCCCTCGAGTTCAGCCGTGTCGGTTTCGACGGTTTCGTCCATCGCCGAGTAGGGGTAGCCACGCGGATAGAGGCCGTGCTCGTCTGCGTTCTGGTAGAGGACGTTGACCCACTGCTCGTCGGAGGAGACTTCCTCGAGTTCGCCCGCAAAGGCGAGGTTCTCCATGTGCGTGCCGAAGAAGTCCTCGTCGTCGTGGGGCAGGGTGTCGTCGTCGATGAAGAAGCCGTAGTCGAACTCGTCGTGGACCCACATGTAGAGCAGGCCGAAACTCGTCTCGGCGTGGCTCGCAGCCGGGACGACGTGGCTGTATTCGGCGACGCCGTGGTCTTCGTACCACTCCTCTCGCCGGGTGCCGTCGAAGACCTCGCCGGAGACGCCTTCCTCCTCGAGCATCGCCGCCATCGCGTCGGTCTCACAGAAGTCCTCGGTGACGAGCACGACGTGGAGCCGCGAGAGGTCGAAGCCGTGCTCGCGGGCGTTTTCAAAGTACGAGCGCATGCACTCGTATTCCCGAATCGTCGGGACGATAACACAGATGTCCTGACTCATTGCTCGCCTATTTTTTAGGCTCGCCTAAAACACTATCGGTTTTTCGTGTCGCCTCCGGCTGTGTCGTTGCGTCCGACAGCGACAGTCCGAGCCAGGCCCCCGCGCCCACACCGCCGAGCAGCGTCACGCCGTTTTTCAGCGCGTGATCGACGATCGCAGCGGCCAAGGCGACGCTCGCGCCGACGGGCGTCAACCCGACTACGAGCGCCGTAAACGCCGCCTCGTAGAGTCCGACGCCGCCCTGTGAGAGTGGCAACACCTTCGCGAGGTTGCCGACGCTAACCGCCAGCGTCCCGACCGAAAGCAACGCCCCGATCGAGAGTCCGCTGTCGAGCGCCCCAAGTACCAGTACCGCCGTGAGCACGTCGAGCGACCACACCACCAGACTTCCGGCCCCGATCGTAGCCAGCGCTCGTGGCTGGCGGGCGACGACTTGCACGTCGCCTGCGAACTGGACTGCAGCTTCGAGGGCACCCTCGAGCCACGGCCAGTCCCGACCCTGCGCGCGGAGCCACGCGCCGAGTCCGTGGTCCGCCCGCGCGGACGTGACGATGACGGCACCGACACCGACGGTTGCGGTGCTCACGGCCGCCGCGGCCAGCAGGGCGGTCCGTGCGCCGCTGGTCTCGGCGAGGAGCTCGAGCGGGCCGGTTTCGCCGCCAACCGCGAGCCACGCCATCGCAAGCATCGCAAGCGTCGCGATCGTCGCCAGATCGAACAGCCGCTCGACGGTCAGCGAGGCGAACCCGGCGGCGTAGGGCACCTCCCGCTGGCGGTTCATCACGTACGCACGCACCGCGTCACCCGCACGGGCCGGAATCGCGAGGTTGGCCGTCTGGCTGACGAAGACGGCGATCGTCGCAACGGCGGTGTCACTGCGGTGCTCCATCGCTGCAAGCACGTCACTGTATCGTCGCCCACGAAGCGGCCACGAGGCGACGTAGACGGCGACTGCAGCCCCGAGGACAACTGGATCGGCACTCGCAATCTCGGCGACGACGGTCCGGAGCTCGATTTCACGGACGGCGACGGCCAGCCCGGCTACGACGAGTATCGTCCCGGCGATCGTCAGCCGGCGGCGGGTCAGCGCTGACGCGACCCGGCTGTTAGAATCGGACTGCTCGTCACCGTCGGTCATACACCCCTCTCATGACTCCGCATATTTAAGCCCACCTAAAACTCGCGTGGACGGCGTCGAACCCCGCTCTCGAGGGCGTTTCTGCGAACGAATCAGTTCTGGTTTCTGCGCTTATCCGAACACCGGTCAGTTAGTGCTATAGTAACAACTGAAACGATTTACACACCGATCGCACAGCCGTCGTGCGATCGGGTGTGCATTGACTTTCAGTGGNGGTCAGTTAGTGCTATAGTAACAACTGAAACGATTTACACACCGATCGCACAGCCGTCGTGCGATCGGGTGTGCATTGACTTTCAGTGGCTACTATAGTGTCCCCATGACCTGCCGTGTCGTGCGGCGAGACACAGTGACAGCAGCCGGTCTCAGCGAAGCTCGTCAATGAGTTCACGCGTCGACTGGCGAACCGCTTCGTCGCTCGAGAGCCGTGGCTCCCAGCCCAGTGCGGCCAGTTTCTCGATCGAGAGGCGCATCTTCGGGACGTCGCCGGTCCAGCCGCGTTCGCCGCCGGTGTACTCGAACTCGGGCTCGAGCCCCAGCTCGTCGGCGACGATCGCGGCGATCCGGTCGACCGAGGTCGTCGTCCGCGTGCCGAGGTTGTAGGTGTTCATCGCGCCGTCGGCGTGTTCGACGACGTGGCACATCGCGTCCAGACAGTCCTCGATGTGCAGGTAGGATTTCTCCTGGCGGCCGTTGCCGAGGATCGTCAGCGTCTCGGGATCGTCCGACAGCTTCTCGATGAAGTCGGGGATCACCGCGCCGCGCAGGCGCGGGCCGACGACGTTCGCAAAGCGGAAGTTCCAGACGGTGAGGTCGTGGCTGTGGGCCCGCGCCGAGAGCAGCCCCTCGTCGGCCAGTTTGCCCGCGCCGTAGGCGCTGATCGGCTCGAGGGGCGCGTAGTCCTCCGGCGTCGGCCGCGGCGCTTCGCCGTAGACTGTCGACGAGGAGGTGTAGGCGATTTCGGTCACGTCGGCGTCCGCCATCGCCTCCAAAATGTTCCGGGTCATCCGCGTGTTGTCGTCGAACTGGCCGTGTGGCCGGTCGGTGTCGACGTGTTTCGACGCCGCGAGGTGGAAGACGAGGTCGATGTCCTCGAGTTGTCCTTCGAGGGCATCGGGCTCGGTGAGGTCGGCCTCAAGGAAGTCAGCGTCGTCCGGGATGCGATCGCGGTTGCCGTTCGAGAGATCGTCGACGATGGTGACATCCGCCCCGTTGGCGAGCAGCCGCTCGGTCAGGTGCGACCCGATGAATCCGGCACCGCCCGTGACGAGGACGCGTCGGCTCGAGAGAGACATGGTCGATGGTTTGCAGACGGGATGTTAATCCTGTTGGGTTTCTCGGCGCGAAGATAGCGCTCGCAACTGACAAAGAGCGGAGGACGCAGGAGCCGTTTACACGCCGGTCGAGTACCGCAGAATGCCGGCGAAGCCGCCAAAGGCGTTGTAGAGCTGTTCGCCCTTCTCGAAGTCCGTCGAGATGAACTTCGTCTCGGTGCCGCGCTGTTCGGCGATCTCGATGAGGTGGTCGATGGCGTCCTCGCGGTCCTCGTCGGTCGCCTCGACCTCGGCACCACACTCGCTACAGGTGTGATCGGGCGTCGACTTGCGCCGATCGAGCACCTCGCGGTCGGTGTTGCCACACTCTGGACACTCGTAGGTGACGACGTCCTTGCGGAGGTCCTCGCTGATCAGCAGCCGGTCGACGGCACCCATCATCAGGTTTTGACGGGTCTGCTCGAAGCCGTAGGTCGCCAGGTCGCCGGCGTTGAGTTCCTCGAAGAACTCCTCCATCTGCTGTTTGTCCTTCATCACCTCGGCGTCGGCCAAGGCGTCCTCGGCGTTGTCGACGAGGTCTTTCAGACCGGACTCGTCGGTGTAGGCGACGTCGAACTTCCCGATGACGTTGTCTTGAATCTCGTGGTGGAGATAGTCGCCGTCTAAGAACTCGTCTTTGGTCGGCGAGGGACCACCGACGAGGATGCCGTCGAGTTCGTGGCGCTTGGGGACGAACAGGTCGTTTGCCATCCCCGCGACCTCCTGATAGAAGTTGTCGATGGCCTCGAGGCGCAGACGGGCGAATCGCTGGGCAGACTGGCCACCTTTGCGCTGCTTGCCGGGGACGAGCGAGGAGGCTGACTTGACCGGTTCGATGCGTTTGCCTTTCAGCCAGCCGACGTTGGCCTCGCGGCGGTCGAGGACGATGAGGCCGTACAGCCCTTTGTCGGCGAGCATCTCCTCGAGCGGTTCGGTGAGAAACTCGGAGTCGCAGTGATACCGGAAGGACTCGATGGGCTGGGGTGGACTCTCCAGCACTTTGGTGACCATGTCAGTGCGGCCGCCGCCGGAGTCGACGGCACCCGAAAACAGCACCATGCCGTTCTCGGGCGGGTTCTTGTAATACTTGAGACGGTCTTTGATGCTCGTCAGCGCGTCCTGGACGGCCGTCCGGGTCTGCTTTGACTTGATGTTGGCCGCTTCGCTGTGTTCTTGCGTGACGTGCTGGACGACGTCACTGATCTGTCTGTCCTCTGGAACGTAGATCGTTACGAGCTGCGTTCCGGAGCCGTCGTAATCCTTGAGATCCTCGAGAACCTTCCGGAACTCGTATTTCTTCCGGTCGGATTGCTCCTGCTCGCCCTCCTGGCTCATTAGCCGTATAAAACAGTGCTGTGGGTAAGAATCCTTTGACACACCTGCCGACTGACACGGAGTGCCGTTCGCTGCCATCGCTCCCGACATGTTGACTGCATAACCCGACGGAGGAAGTGTGGTCACGATTTAAGGTGGTGCCGTTCTAGGAACCGAACAGTATCCGAGTATGTCTGATGAGACGGTCTACGCCATCGCGAGCGGAAAGGGCGGCGTCGGGAAAACGACGACGACGGTGAACCTCGGGACGGCCCTCGCGGAGGCCGGCGAGCGCGTCGCCATCGTCGACACCGATCTCGGCATGGCGAACCTCGCCGGGTTCGTCAGCCTCGCTCCCGACTCGACCACCCTTCACGACGTGTTAGCCGGAGCTGCATCGACCGACGACGCCACCTACCGACTGGCGGATAACATCGTCGCCATCCCGAGTGGCACGAGCCTCGACGAGTACGCCGAAACGTCGCCCGAGGGGCTGCGCGAGGTCGTCGACGACCTCCGAGACCAGTTCGACTACGTCTTCCTCGACGTCGGAGCGGGCATCAGTCACGAGACCGTCTTGCCACTGGGCCTAGCCGATGCCGTCGTTCTCGTCTCGACGCCCGAACCCGCTGCCGTCAACGACACAAAAAAGACGATCGAACTGACCGAGCGCTCCGGCGGTGACGTCGCCGGCCTGGTTCTAACCCGTACCCGTTCGGGGAGCGACATCTCCCATGACGACCTCGCCGACCGCCTCGAGGTCCCGCTCCTCGGGACGATCCCCGAAGATCCCGCGACCCGCGAGAGCGTCTATGCCGGCACGCCGCTGGTCGTTTTCAACCCCGACGGCCCAGCGTCGGTCGCCTACCGCCGGCTCGCGGCGGAGCTGACCGGCGTCGAGATTCTGGGCCCGGACACCAGCGATGGTGGCGAACCGGCCGGCGAGAAATCTGCCACACAGACCGTCGTCGAGACCGTCTCGAGCGACACGGCGTCGAACGAGAACGACAGTGACGACGGGCGGGAGGCAGCACCCGACGAGGTCTCGAGCGCGATCACGGAAGCCGAATCGGACACCTGATACGGACTCCTGTCAGTCAGTTCCGGCGTCTCCGCGACCCGTCCTGCGGATACGCCGGGACATCGGGACAGCAGACCGTATGAGAGTGCTCTCACAGCGCTGTCTCGGCACGGACAGACGACGATCTCGGGTGGATCGGAGACGACAGACAACCGATAGTGCGAAAGCCGCCAGCAGAGTTGCTATCCGCCGGTAGGTGACGCCTACCCCCTCGTCATCGCCACTGGTAACCGCTCACGTGGGTATTCCGTGTCCTCCGCGACTCGAGGGTCAGTGGCCACTGCCCACCCTCGAGCCGACCGTCTCACCAGCTGACTGATCGGTACCGACGTCGTTCACGCGCTGATTACTAATCACGTCGGGTATCGATGCCCTCGCGTATGGAGCGACGACAGATACTCCTCGGCAGTGGCGCTGCACTCGTGACCGTCCTCGCCGGTTGTTCGAGCGACGAGACCGGCAACGGCTCGAACTCGGATGGGACCGACGACGAGCCACCCGCTGACGATGACACTGCCGACACCGGTGACGGTGCCACCGGCACTGACGGCACCAAGAAAGACAAGGACAAGACCGACGGCACGCACGACGACAAAGACAAGACTGACGACAGCAACGGCGACGTCCCGGGGCTCGACGACGAGCTGACGATCGACAGTTGGATGATCTCGGTCACGGACATCAGCCGGGACGGCGACGAACTCACCGTTGTCGCGACAACGACAACGACCAATTCCGACGCGCTGCGGGACAAACTCGAGTCGATCGCCAGCGACATGTCCGATGCGGTCACCGATCCCGAGGCGTTTGCGGACGCCATCGACAGGGTCTCCTGGGTGCTCAAACACGACGGCACTATGATACTGTCGTTCTACGTCGACACGCAGTGGGTGCGCAAATACAGCACCGGGGCGATGAGCCGCGAGGCGTTTACCGATCGCGTCCTCGAGACCGTCGAGCAGCCGTAGCAACGGCGTCGAACCCCGCGAGATCCCGCCGCGGTTACATCGACCGCGGTGCGGCCACGCCCAGGATCGAGAGGGCGTTCGCGACCACGTGTTTCGAGGCTGCAACCAGTGCCAGCCGCGCCTCGCGGACGTCGGGGTCGACGTCGTCGGCGAGTACCGGACACTCCCGGTAGAAGCCATTGAACCGGTCGGCGAACTCTCGGGTGTAGGTCGCGATCCCGTGGGGCTCTAAGTCGTCGGCTGCCTCGTCGACGACCGCCGGGAACCGCGCGATCGTCTCGAGGAGGTCCCGTTCGGCTTCAGTCTCGAGGCGGTCGGCGTCGACGGCAGTCTCGACGGCGTCCATGCCGGTTTCGGGGTCGATTCCCGCTTCCTCGAGGATGCCACAGCAGCGTGCGTGGACGTACTGGACGTAGGGGGCCGACTGGGCCTCGAAATCGAGCGCGCGGTCCCACTCGAAGGTGATCGCCTTCGTCGGCTGTTTGGAGACGATATCATAGCGGACCGCACCGATCCCGACCTGGTGGGCGATGCGCTCGATGTCGTCCTCGTCTAAGTCGTCGTCGCGGATACGATCGTCGAGCCGGTCTTCGACCTCCTGTCTGGCGCGGTCGATCGCCTCGTCGAGCAGGTCGTCGAGATCGACGCCGGTGCCCCGTCGCGTGCTCATTTTCCCTTCGGGGAGGTTAACATAGGAGTACAGGACTTGCTGAAGCTGGTCGGTGTCGTTGCCCAGTAACTCGAGCGTCGTCCGGAGCTGGTTCGCCTGCAGTTTGTGGTCCTCGCCGAGGACCGTCACTGCGTGATCGTAGTTGTCAAACTTCCACTCGTGGTGGGCCAGGTCGCGGGTGGCATACAGCGAGGTGCCGTCCGAGCGCAGGAAGACAAGGTTCTTGTCGATCCCGTGGTCGTCGAGTTCGAGCTGCCAGGCGTCTTCCTCGTAAACGGACTCGTCGAGTTCTTTCAGGCGGGCGACGAGATCGTCAGTGTCGCCGTTGCGCATGAACCGGGTTTCCTTGACGAACTCGTCGAATTCGGCGGGCAGGCGCGCGAGACACTCCGTCATACCGCCCAGAACCTGATCGACGACCTCGCTGACGCGCTCGTAGGCCTCCTCGTCGCCGGCCTCGAGTCCCTGCATGATCGACTCGATCTCGGCTTCAGCCTGCTCGACCTCGCTTTCGGACGCGTTCTCGAGGTAGGCGTTACCCTTGCGGTAGTACCGGACGAGGTCGTACTCGATGCGGTCGCGTTCGGGCTCGCTCTCTAAGTCCTCCTCGTCGAAGGTCTCGTAGGCCCAGGTGAAGACGGCCATCTGCCGACCGGCATCGTTGACGTAGTAGTGACGATCGACGTCGTAGCCGGCGAAATCCAGCAGATTCGAGACGGCATCGCCGATGATCGGGTTCCGTGCGCGGCCGACGTGGACCGGCCCAGTCGGGTTCGCGCTCGTGTGCTCGACGACGACTGACTCCTCGCGGTCCGGCAGGTGGCCATACGAGTCGTCGGTCGCGTCCGCGAGCGTCTCGGCGAGATACGCGTCACTCGGCAGGAAGTTGAGATACGGCCCCTGCGTCTGGATCTCGGACACGTAGGTCAGGTCATCAGCGTCGATCTCGTCGGCGATCTGGCCGGCGACCTGCGGCGGCGCTGCACCGGCCTCGCCGGCCAGCCGGAACGCCACGCTCGAGGCGAGGACGCTCGCAACGTCGTCCGGCGGTTCTTCGAGACCCAGATCGTCCGTCGGGAAGTCGAGTGCGGAAAGCGCCCCCTCGAGGGCGTCCTCGACCTCCGCGCGTAGGGAGAGGAACATACCCGCCCGTATTCAGGGCTCGAGTAAAGGAATGTCGGGTTTCGTCTCTCGAACGGAGACGACGAGCCGAACCGGTGTGGTGCACACTTCGTTCTACGCCAGCCCACAAAACCCGCGTTCAGTACAGGCGGAGGTGTTACCGCTGTGACCGCGAGCGAGCGGAGTGAGCGAGCGGGCCGACGACCGACCCGTAGGGGAGGGAGGAGTGCTTTTCATCAACGTTTTGCCGAGCGACCGAGCGGTAGCGAGGGAGCGCAGAGCAAAANCCGACGACCGACCCGTAGGGGAGGGAGGAGTGCTTTTCATCAACGTTTTGCCGAGCGACCGAGCGGTAGCGAGGGAGCGCAGAGCAAAACGTTGGCACACGTAGTTACCGGTCAGTACGGATACTCTAGTCAACGAATGATGAGAACGTTATCGATTCATCATTGACGGTGATGTGAAGTCCTTCTGCGTCGCTCTCTCCATCAGACCATTCATACGTGTTCTCTAGGCCGTCTTCTGTACTAAGGATTACCTCGACTTGGGAGCCACTAACAACTTCCTCGTACTCCTCAGTGGTATCAACATCAATAGTGGCTGTTTCGTCAAGCAACAGCTCCTCGTTGGAGAGTTGAGTGACCTGAATATGTACGGTTACTGTATTTGATGCCTCATTTGAAATAGTGATATCCGTTGTCCCACCAGCATTTACGCCTAAACACCCAGACAGACCGAGTACTGCAAGCGAGAAACTACTAATGAAATTTCGCCTATTAGGTGTCATCATCTAGATGTTTGCCTGTGTCAATAAGTGTTTTGTGAGCCACACTCAGTCGGTGTATTCGCATATGCACGTACCGGCCTCGAGTCTCTCGAGGTGGTCGACGGAACCATTTTTTAGTCGAGCAACGCCGCGGCCTCCCGAAACCGCTCGTAATGGACCGGCCGAAAGGTCTCGTCGGAGGCGTCGAAGTCAGCCGGCGTCCAGAACCGGGCGTCCGTCGCGTCGCTGCCAGCGATCGGTTCGCCGTCGGCGTCGGCCCAGTCGGCCACGTAGTGGACCGTTACGACGTGCTTGCCAGATCGGGGCGGCATCGCCGACGCGGCCAAGATCTCGAGGTCGCCGGGATCGACAACGACGCCGGTCTCCTCTGCGAGTTCGCGGGCGGCCGCTTCGGGCGGTTCTTCGCCGGTTTCGATGTGACCGCCCGGAATCGTCCACTCGCCGACGCCCGGCGGAATCCCGCGTTCGACACAGAGCACGGCCGGGTCGGGCCGGTCGCGGTCGACGACCGCGACGCCGGCACACGGCACGGGATTGTGCCAGACGACCGCCTCACAACGCGGACAGCGCATGCGCTCGCGGTCGTCGGCTACTGTCGACTCGAGGCGGCTCCCACAGTCGGGACAGAACGTCGGCGGTCGGCTGACCATCTATGAACTCGTCAGCACTGACGGATCATAGGGTTTTCAATCCGCTGCCGGTCAGCGGGACGACGACGTCAGCGTCTTCGGCGAGGATGCCGCGTTCGCGGTACTGTTCGAGGGCCGCCGGCGCGACCGCACAGGTCGGCTCGACGTAGAACCCGTTGCGGTGGAGGCGATCCAGCGCGCTCTCGATCGGGTCGTCACCGAGTGCGACCGCGTCGCCGTCGGTCGCCTCGATGGCCTCGAGAATTTGGGTGCCGCGTGCGGGTTCGGTGATCTGGATGCCGTCCGCGATGGTCACCCGGTCACCGTCGTCGGTTGGCTCGCCGCCGAGGGCGGCGACGATCGGTGCGTAGCCGGCGGCCTGTGCGCCAAGCAGGCGGGGCATTCCGTCGACGATGCCAGCCTCGTTGAGCAGCGAAAAGCCACGGTACGCGCCCAGGAAGAGTGTCCCGTGGCCGATCGGCAGAACGACGGCGTCGGGGACAGTCCAGTCTCGCTGGGCTGCCACCTCGAACGCGAAGGTCATCGTCCCGGCGTAGAAGGCTGGGTTCCAGGCGTGGCTGGCGTACCAGCCCGCGCCGGTCTGGTAGGGGGCGTCGCGCTCGTCGCCATCGGCCTCGGTGTCGCTCGCGTCGCCTTCGACGGCCTCGAGACAGGCCGCCGTCACGTCTTCTCTGGTCCCCTCGATGCGAACTGGCCGGGCGTCGGCCCGCTGGATCGCCATCAGTTTCGACTGGTTGATGTCGGCCGGAACGTAGATGTCAGCCTCGAGGCCGGCGCGGGCCGCGTAGGTCGCGATCGACGCGCCGGCGTTGCCCGAGGAGTCCTCGATGACTTTCTCGACGCCGAGTTCGACGGCCCGCGAGAGCGTCGTCGTCGCGCCGCGATCTTTGAACGAGCCGGTCGGGAACACGTACTCGAGTTTAAACTGCGCGCCCCAGTCGGGGGCATCGACCAGCGGCGTAAACCCCTCGTAGAAGGTGACGTGCTGTTCGATCGGGAGGAACTCGAAGAACGTCCACAGCCCCTCGCTGGTGTCGAGGTTGTGCAACGGCAGCGGCTCACCCTGCGGATGGGGTCGTTCGGTAAGCTCCAGCGCGTGGCCACAGCCACAGCGCCACGGCTCGTCCGGCCCGGCCGCGTAGACGGCCCCGCAGTCAGGACAGGTCAGATCGGAGGCCATCTCAGTACTGGCCGATGTCGGTGCCGACCGAGCAGACGTACTCGCCGGTCGCGACCTGCGGGAGGCGTCGTGCACGCCAGAAGATCCCGCCGCTGTCGGCCGTCACTTCGGCTTTCGGTTCGCCGAAGGGAGTCGTCACCGTAAAGATCGTCTCGCCGGGACTCACCCGGTCGCCGAGGTCTTTTTCCAGCGTGACTAGCCCGCCTGCGGGCGCGCCGTACTGTTCGAAGCCACTGGCACGGGTCTGGGTCTCGAGTGGCTGGTTCCCCTCGAGGAAGCCGTAATACCGGAGGACGTTGAAGACGCCCTCGACGCCCTTCCGAATGCTCTCTTCGTCCCAGCCGACGGCCCCACCGAGTTCGGGGTCGACGGTCGGGATACCCTCGTCGGGGCCTGTCCGGGCGAGCTGGCCGTCCGGTCCCTTCTGATCCAAGACGTAGCCACAGCCGAAGGCTTTCGCCAGCTCGAGACACTGGTCGTGGAGGCGGTGGCGTTTCCCACAGCGGACGCGAACCTCGTCTACCATCTGGCTGGTCGACCCCTGGTGGAGGTCGAGGATCAGATCCGCTCGGGTTGCGGCATCGAACGTCGCGGCCGCGATCCGCTCGCTCGAGGTGCCGTTTTCGTTGCCCGGGTAGGCGCGGTTCATTTTCGTATCGTCGATCGGGTTGCGGTGTTCGGCGACCTGAAACGCGTGGTAGTTGACGATCCCGACGATCAGGATCGTCCCCGAAAGCTCGGCGGGATCCAGTCGCGGCACGACGCGCTGGATGACGCCGACGCCGTTGAGTTCGTCGCCGTCGCTGGCCGCCTGCATGTAGAGTGTCTTCCCAGAGGTGGCACCGTTTACCACTGCAACGGGCAGTCCAACCGGACTCCCGTCTCTGGTCTCGCCGACCTCGAGACGGCCCGTGTCCATCTCGCCGGGCCCTGCGCTCGCCGTTCCGAGCGTCGTCGTCATATGTCCCAGACGTTGAACCCGTTGGCCTTTATACTATCTGTTGTTCTCGCGGCGGTACGACCGTCGAATCGAAATACGGGGCCGTCGTCGGCAGGATTGGGACCGCGTCTCCAACGCGGACACCTTATACACTGGACAGCAGTCAATACGAAGCAAGTCGCGAATTCGCGGCCGTCCCCATAGGTGACGGCCGCATACGTGCGGCCGGCTTCACGTCGTTCTGTCCAGCAG
This sequence comes from Natrinema limicola JCM 13563, assembly GCF_000337475.1. Lineage (GTDB taxonomy): Archaea > Halobacteriota > Halobacteria > Halobacteriales > Natrialbaceae > Natrinema > Natrinema limicola. The sequence goes on from NZ_AOIT01000029.1 coordinate 214,202, forward strand.
TATTAGCCGCTCAAAACGGCCCGCAACGCAAACCGAAGGTTCGCTTTCCGTTCTGCGACTCGCCGATAGAAGTACGACAGCCAGCGGTCGCCGTAGGGGACGTACTGCCAGACCTCGTACTCCTCAGCCAGGTCGTACTGGGCGTCTTCGCGGACGCCCATGAGCATTTGAATCTCGAAGTCGGTGCCATGTCGGTCGTGGAGGGCCCTCGCGTGTTCGATCATCGCCGGATCGTGACTGCCCACCGCGATGCCGCCGTCGTAGCGTTCGAACGCGTACTCGAGCAGGGTTCGATACTCCTGATCGACCCGTGTGCTGTCCGTGTAGGCGACATCGGCTGGCGGATCGTAGGCCCCCTTGACGAAGCGGACCTTGCCGGGGACGTCCGCGAGCCGTTTGATGTCCGCCCGCGTGCGGCGGAGGTTCGCCTGCATGCAGACCCCGACGCTACCGCCGTGCTCGCGAGCGACGGTCTCGAAGGCCTCAAGCGTCGCGTCGGTCGTCGTATGATCTTCCATGTCGATCCAGACGAAAACGCCGTGTTCGACCGCCGTGTCGACGATCGTCGCCAGTTCGGCCCGAAAGACGTCCTCGCCGAGATCCAGACCCAGCTGTGAGGGTTTGACCGAGATGCAGGCCTCGAGTCCCGACCCTGCGATGTCGGTGACGAGGTGGCGGTACTCTGCGACGTCGGCGGCGACGGCGTCGCGATCCTCGTAGTGCTCGCCCAGCAAGTTGACGATCCCCTTCACGTTCTGCTCGTTCAGTCGACGGACGTGCTCGAGCGCTGTTGCCGGAGACTCACCCGCGACGAACCGGTCAGCGATCGGCGGGATCATATCACGTACAGCGGTCGCCACGCGTAAGATTGTTCCTCAGTTTCTCGCACAGCTAGTCGCGTCTGCATCGAGAGACAGAAAGAAGGGAAACGGGGATTACTCGTCTTTTTTGAGCCCCAGCAGACGCTCGCGTAGCGTCCGCTTGCGGGCCCGTTCGGCGAGCAACACCGAACACTCGACGTCATCGAGGACGTCAAGCACCAGCGAGCCGCGAACAAGTCGCGAGAGCAGCCCTCGCTCGGTCGCGCCGATCACCAGCAGCGTCGCGTCCGTGGCCGCGTCGGCGATCGCGGTCTCGACGTCGCGGTCGTCGATGAGCAGGTCGGCGTCTGCCAGGCCGTTCTCGGCGGCCCACTCCTCGAGGAACTGCTCGCCCTCCTCGCGGGACTCGTCCTCGCCGACGGCGTGTAACAGCGTCACGCGGGAGCCGAACTCCGTGCGGAGCAAGCGAACGGTCTCTGCGCCGAGGACCGAATCGGGACCGCCGGCGGTCGGCAGCAGGATGTGTTCGGGATCGAACCCACGGTCTTTGAGCACCAGGAAGTCACAGGGAAGGTCGTGGGTCAGCTCGTCGAGACGCGACTCGGCGCGCCCGTGGGTGGTCGGCCCCCAGCCCATGACGACCTGATCGGCCTCGAAGGTGCGCGCGGCGTCGAAGATCTCCTCGAACGAGCGGTGTGAGAGCACCGTGTGGGTCTCGACATCGGCACCGAACGTCTCGGCGTCTTCCCGCGCCTGCTCGAGTAATTTCTGCGACTCGGCGTCGATTCGATCGGTTTGCTCGGCACCGCGCTCGAGTGGCGTCTGGTCGGGCACCTGCACGATGTGGACCGCGTGAACCGTCCCCGCTCGTTGTTTTGCGATGGCACCGGCGAGCGTGATGAGCTCGGTCTCGGTCCGAGGGTTCGCAAGCGGCACCATCACGCGGAAGTCACCGCCGTCCGTGCCCGCAACTCTGGCGGCGTCGGGTCGAACCGAGTCCGCCGCGGCCACCGCAGCGTCGGGCATCTCCTCGGAGCGCTCGAGGATCCAGTTGACGAACACGCCGGCGCTTTCGACGCGCTGGCGAGCATAAAGCAGGTACCAGATGCCCGCGAAGACGACGAGTGCCGCCGACAGCAGGATGACGAACGGCTCGATGTACGCGATCAGCGCGAACGAGGAAATCGCCCCGATGATCGGGACGAACGGATACAGCGGCACCTCGAAGTCGGGATCGTACTCGGCAGGTTCGGCCTCTCGCATGACGATGAGCGCGATGTTCAACAGCCCATAGACGATCAGGTGCAACACCGAGCCAGCCGTCGACAGCAACTTGAGGTTGCCAAACAACAGAAAGCCGATGATGAGTCCGCCCGTGATCAGGATCGATTTAAACGGCGTGCCAAAGCGTTCGTGGATGTCGTTGACCGACGGCGAGAGGATCTTCTCGCGGCCCATCGCGAAGTTGATCCGCGACGACGAGAGGATCGACGCGTTCGCGCTCGAGGCCGTCGCCAAGAGTCCCCCGAGCAACAACAGCCCCCAGCCGAGCCTGCCCAGCCCGATGCCGAAGACGCTGTACTGACCGAACAGCAACTCGGCGGCGTCGACGACGGCGGTTTCGTTGTTCGCCACCAGTTCGTTCGGCACTGCCGCCAGCAAGACGACGAGGAACAGCGCGTAGACGACCGTGACGATGAGGACCGAGCCGATGACTGCAAGCGGGAGGTTCCGGCCGGGGTCTTTGATCTCCTCGGCGACGGACGTGATTTGGACGAAGCCGAGATAGGAGACGAAGACGATAGCCGTCACCGGAAGCACCTCACCCGGCGTTCCCTCGGGCGCGATCGGTCGCAGCGACTCGAGCTCGGCGTTGAACAGGCCGACAACGGTGAACAGGCCGAGAATACCGAGTAGCGTCAACACAATGGCGATCTGGAGCCCGCCGGTCTCCTTGGCACCGACGTAGTTGATGGCGATAAACAGCGCTGCGCCGACGAGGCCGATCGTCTGGGCCGCCGAGATCGTGATGGGGCCAAGCGCGAGCGCTGGCACGCCGACGAGTTGGTTGACGTACTCGCCGAAGCCATACATGTAGAACGCAGAGGCAAATGCCAGTCCGAGCCAGTTGGCCCACCCGCTGATCGACCCGAACAGCGGCCCGAGCGCGCGATTGACGTAGAAGTACGCGCCACCCGATTTTGGCATTGCCGTCCCCAATTCAGAGGCCGACAGGGCCGTAAACAGCGCGGTCACGCCGCCAATCACGAAGGTCGCGGCCGCGAGCGGCCCCGCTCGAGCCACGGCCGTCCCCGGAAGCACGAAGATCCCCGCGCCGATCATCGTCCCGATCCCGATCGTGATCGCCGAGAGGAGTCCGAGGTCCTTCGCGAGTTCCTCGTCGGCGCTCATGTGGCGTCACCCCGTCGACACACCCGCTTAGTCGGCAACCGTGGCGGACGGGTCGCGTTCGCTACCGACCGGGCCGGTGGACCGCGTACCCGATGTCGAGCAGTCATTGAGTCGGGATTGTAGCGGAACCGATGATAAATCCCGTGATTATATTGTCGAATCCGTATAATCGTGAGAGTATATTGACGTTCCGCAAAAACAATCATATGTCTTACCTGTGTTCGGCCGAGATCGGAACACTGTATGATGGGGGGTTCGAGACCATGAGACATGGAGCATCGGCTCGACGAGATCGATCGGCGGATCATCAATGCGCTGATGGACGATGCACGGAACGTCTCGGCACCGACGATCGCTGAAGAAACGAACGTGTCACCCGGCACGATTCGAAACCGGATTGCACGACTGGAAGACCACGGCGTTCTCACTGGCTACCATGCGACTATCGACTTCGAGCGCGCGGACGGCCGGTTGACGAACCTGTTTATGTGTAACGCGCCGGTCTCCGAGCGGGAAGTGATCGCTCGCCGAGCGCAAACCATTTCCGGCGTCATCAACGTCCGCGAACTGATGACCGGCCGTCGAAACCTCCACGTGCTGGCCGTCGGCGAGGACACGGCCGATCTCCGGCGAATCTCCCGTTCACTGTCGGACCTCGGCGTCGAGATCGAAGACGAGGTCCTCGTCCAAAACGAAGTCTGGCAGCCGTATGCACCCTACGGCGCCGACGAGAGCGCCCGGTGTGAGTCGATCACCGATTTCGTCAGTCTCTCGGGCGATGCGGAAGTCGCCGAGGTAACCGTCGATCCCGGCGCACCGATCGCCGGGACGACCCTCCAACGCGCCGTCGGGCAGGACGTCCTCGACGACGACGCGCTCGTGATCGCGATCGAACGCGACGACACCGTCCTGACGCCACACGGTGACACCGAAATCCGGGCCGACGACATCGTTACCGTCTTCTCACGCGACGGCATCGACGATGCGATGCTCGAGGCGTTTCGCGACGCCGAGCGCGCATAGGCCGCCGGCTCGAGTTGGACGACGGTCGATGGTTCGTCTGCGCTCGTTTTCCGCTGGTCACTACTCATACGGACTCCTGTCGGTCGGTTCCGGCGCACTCGCATGACGTGTCGCGAGTGCGCCGGGACACAGTGATAGCAGACCGTATCGGTCATCCGGCTCCCGATTCCGGTGTCGCCGCCCTCAATACTCGGTGGTGCGCCGGCCTCTGTACTCATTGACACCCTCCCCGCCCTGAAGGGCGAGGATTTAGCCTTGTAACTTCTATGTGTGTATATAACTCATATTAATCCTGTTTACAATCTATTTATCATCATTCCACCTTCTCACCTATGACGACAGGACAACCGATCGACGAACTCCACTTCGCGGACGTCCCGTCCGTCGACCCCGTTCTGGGTCCACAGACGCAGGCGTTGCTCGAGAAACAACGGGAGATCGACAGTAGCACAGTCGCCTCTCCGGAAGACATCCCGATCGCCTTCGAGGAAGGTACGGGTGTGACGGTTCGGGACGCCGACGGCAATACCTACATCGACCTCTTCGCGGGGATCGGCGTGTTGGACGTCGGTCACTCGAACCTCTACGTGCTCGAGGCCGTCAACGAGCAGGCCGACAAGTTCGTTTACACGGTCGATTTCCCGACCGAGGCCCGACTCGAGCTGAGGTCGGTGTGGCCGATCACTCCTCGTCGGTCATCTCGGATCGGTCCGACTGGGTAGCCAGTTGTGGATGTGTCGACTCACCGAACCCGCCGCTCAGGACTCGCGCGAGCACCTCGTCGACGCGCTCGTCCGTTTCAGTGATGCGGTCGTCCTCGGCTTCGACGACGAATCCGGAAGAGATGTTCGGTGCCGTCGGAATGAAAAGCACCGTTCGGCCGTCGCTGGTCGTGTGTCCGGTCTTGAACGCTGGTAGCTCCTTCCCGTCCCAACTCTCGACTCTGACGGGTTCTTGGAGGGACTGTTCCTCGCCGATCGTGGTTTCGGCGGCGATCTTCGACGCGTTGTAGACGACCCGGAGCCCCGGGAGGCGGTTCGCGACGCTGTCGACACCGCGGGCGAAGAGGTCACCGACCGTCGTCCGGGTCAGGGTGCCGATTCCGATCGTCACCAGCACGAAGACGGTCAGCGAGATCGCAAGCCGAAGGACGTGAGCGATAGCCAACCGAGTCGGCTCGTTGTCGATGACGCCCTGTAGGGCCTGTGCATCGACTACGGCCGTCGGCGTGATCCCCGCCACGATCGCGTAGGCCCGATACACGACGTACAGCGTAACGAGTACCGGCCCGATGAGGATCAGCCCGCTCGCGAATACTCGTTTCCATGACGCCATTATCCGATCATACCTCCGGTGGGACATGAGCCCTTTCCTTTCTAACAGTTCGTGACAGGGACCTGCGCGGGGCGAGTGTCGCGGCCGGCTACGGCCAGAGCCCGCGGGTCTCCTTTGCCTCAGCTACGCGGGACAGCGCCACCACGTACGCGGCATCGCGCCACGTCAGCCCGCCGTCCTCGACCTCCGCACGGACGTCGGTCCAGGCATCGAGCATGTGTTCCTCGAGTTCCCTGTTGACGCGCTCGAGCGACCACTGGCGGCGGTTGATATCCTGGAGCCACTCGAAGTAGCTCACCGTCACGCCGCCCGCGTTCGCGAGGATGTCGGGAATCACCGGGATGTCGCGTTCCTCTAAGATGGCGTCGGCGGCGAACGTCGTCGGGCCGTTCGCACCCTCGACGACGATGTCGGCCGCGATAGCGTCGGCGTTGTCAGCGGTGATGACGTTGCCGACGGCCGCGGGGATCAACACGTCGACGTCGAGCTCGAGCAGTTCGGCGTTGGTGAGTGTCTCCGGCACGTCCTGCTCGAGCACCGCCTCGGGTTCTTCCTCGTGGGTCGGGATCGCATGCGTCTCGAGGCCGCCGGGGTCGTAGATCGCGCCGTTGACGTCGCTGACAGCAACGACAGTTGCGCCCCAGTCCTCGAGCAGACGGGCTGCGTTGGCCCCAACACTGCCGAAGCCCTGGACGGCGACGGTGGTGCTCGAGAGGTCACGGCCGTAGTGGTCGACGGCTTCACGGGCGATGATCGCGGTCGACCGACCGGGGGCTTCCTCGCGGCCGTAGGAGCCGCCGATGACCGGCGGTTTGCCGGTGACGACACCGGGGATGGTCTCGCCCTGTTGCATCGAGTAGGCGTCCATGAACCAGGCCATCGTCTGGGCATCGGTGCCCATATCCGGGGCCGGGACGTCCTTCGTCGGCCCGACCATATTGCGCAGTTCCTCGGCAAACCGGCGGGTGAGCCGTTCGGTCTCGTCGTCGCTCAACGACTTAGGATCGACGGCGACGCCGCCTTTTCCGCCGCCGAAGGGGAGATCCAACACGGCACACTTCCAGGTCATCCACATCGAGAGACCGATACACTCGTCGGCGGTCACTTCCGGATGGTACCGAAGCCCGCCCTTGTAGGGCCCGCGAACGTCGTCGTGTTGGGCCCGATAGCCGGTAAACACCTCGACGGAACCGTCCTCGCGCTCCAAGGGCACCGACACCTGCTGGACCCGTGTGGGGTGTTTCAGCCGCTCGACGACGCCGGGATCGACGTCGACGTGGGTCGCCGCGCGCTCTAACTGCCGGCGCGCGGTGACCAGCGCCGAGTCGCGCGCGTCCGATTCCGCCTCGTCCGCGGATGTGGTCGTGCTCATGGGCGTGATAACTGACGACGTTACGTCGTAAACAGTTGTCGCGGAAATTCGGCCAGCGTCTCGCTGATCTCGACGCCGAATTCGTCGGTCCAGATGCCCGGAAGCAGGTGGAACGTCATGTCCTCCTCGAGCACCGTGTCGTCGCCCGAGCGCAGGCTCGCGGTGTGCTCGCCCCAGTCCGGCGGGTAGCCAAGTCCCATCGAGTAGCCGATCCGACCCTCCTGATTTTTCGTGTACGATAGGAATAGATGCTGTTTACAGGGTAACGACGGCCATCGTAAACGGGCACGCAGCAGTCACATCGTTCGCTTTCCCGACCCGGCTCTCGTCCCGTCGAACCACCGGCGGTTAAGACACGTCGGTTCGTCCCGGCGGATATGGCAATACTCGAGACTATCGTGATCGCGTTCTGGGCGATGTTGCCCGCCTACGTCCCCAACAACGCCGCGGTGTTGGCCGGCGGCGGTCGGCCCATCGATGGCGGTCGAACGTGGGGCGACAGGCGCGTGCTGGGCGACGGGAAGACGTGGCGCGGGACGGCGATGGGGACCCTCGCAGGCGTTGCACTCGCGGCCGTTCTAACCGTTATCGAGCCGACCGCAAGCGACGCTCTCGGCTTTGCCGTTCCGGCGTTCGAGCCCCTCGCGGCGCTCGGTCTGGCTGGCGGCGCGATGCTCGGCGACATCCTCGCCTCGTTTCTCAAGCGCCGGAGCGGCCGCCAGCGCGGCGCGATGTTTCCCGGGCTCGACCAGCTGGATTTCGTCGTCGTCTCCCTGCCACTGACTGCGCTGCTGGCGACCGAGTGGTTCCAAACGTGGTTTACGCTCGAGGTCATCCTCGTCGTCGTCGTCCTGACGCCGATTCTCCACGTGACGACGAACGTGATCGCGTACAAGCTCGGGCTGAAGAACGAACCCTGGTAGAATTCTACGCGCGCGTTCGGCGTCCCGTTTCACACCGCTTATTTCAGTTCGGGCCGCCTTCTCGAGTAATGACGAACCAAGCGCTCATCGACGCCTTGCGTGCGGCCGACGCCGTCCAGTTCGGCGAATTCGAACTCTCTCACGGCGGCACCAGCGAGTACTACGTCGACAAGTACCTCTTCGAGACCGATCCGGGCTGTCTCGAGTTGATCGCCGAGGCCTTCGCCGAGCGGCTCGCCGATGACGACAAACTCGGCGGCGTCGCGCTGGGTGGGGTCCCGCTTGCTGCCGCGACGAGCGTCGCGGCCGACGTTCCCTACGTCATCGCGCGCAAGCAGCGCAAGGACTACGGCACCGCGAACTTGGTCGAGGGTCGCCTCGAGGAGGGCGAGGAAGTCGTCGTCCTCGAGGATATCGTGACGACGGGGACGAGTCTCGTCGACGCGATCGAGGCCCTTCGGGACGCCGGCGCGACCGTCGAGCGCGCGCTGGTCGTCGTCGACCGACAGGAAGGCGGCCGCGAGAACGTCGAGGACGCGGACGTCGAGATGGAGGCGCTCGTCACCGCTGAGGAGCTGCTGGCCGATCGGGACTAACGACTGATACGGTCTGCTGTAAGTCATTTCCGGAGGGACCGCGAGCCGTCCTGCGGTCCCTCCGGTAAACAGTTACAGCAAACCGTATGAGTCACCGCGTCGTGACTCACGTGCGGGCACTGTACCGGCGGTACACCACGACAGCGACGACCAGCGCGAGCCCACCGCCGATCGCGAGCGCGCTGCCGCCGACCCACTGGCCCCGGAACCCGATCAGCATCACGCCGAGGCTCGCGCCGAAGAGGCCGGCATGAACGAGCACCGCGACGACGACGAACGCGAGCAGCGTCGATCGCGAAATCTCGCTGAACGTCCGCTCGAGCTCGTCGTCGCCACTGTCCTCGCCTCCGATCGGGTCTTCGAACGGATCGCCCCCGAACGGATCTTCGAGTGGATCATCCGCAAACGGGTCCTCGAGCGGATCGTCGTCCGCCGGTGGATCGGAGCCCACGACGTGACGTAGCCGACCCAGGGCGAAAACCGTTCGGCCGGTGCCGCCCCATCACAATGCTTTTATCCCGCTCGAGACTACGCGTAGCCACGATGGTAGGTGTCCGCTTTACAGGGGCGTTTGCCCGTTTCTAACTCCCACCTACCGTGTATTGTGTCGGCTCCGGTCGACCAGTGTGCGGGAGACGGCGCGGACACGCCACCGGGATTTTCACCACATCCACAGCCATGTCAGAATCAGATTCACAGCAGGGAATAGCGGTCGTACTGCCCGACGGATCGGAACTCGAGGTCGACGCCGACGCGACGGTCGAGGACTGTGCCTACGAGATCGGCCCCGGCCTCGGTAGCGACACGGTCGCCGGCAAGCTCGACGGCGACCTCGTCGCCAAAGAAGAGCCGGTCTATGACGGCGCAGAACTCGAGATCGTCACGGACCAGTCCGACGAGTATCTCCGCGTGATGCGACACTCCGCATCGCACTGTCTCGCCCAGGCCGTCGAGCGCCACTACGACGACGTCGATCTGGCCATCGGCCCGCCGACCGACGAGGGCTTCTACTACGACTTCGACAACCTCGACGTCGACGAGGAGGACCTTGCCGTCCTCGAGGACGAAATCGAGGACATCATCGAGGAAGATTACGAGATCGAACGCGAGGACGTCTCGATCGAGGAGGCCGAAGAACGCCTCGCCGACGAACCGTACAAACTCGAGTTACTCGAGGAGTTCGCCGACGAGAACGACCACGTCTCGTTCTACAGCCAGGGTGAGTGGGAGGACCTCTGTGCCGGCCCACACGTCGACTCGACGGGCGAGATCGGCGCGGTGAAACTCCTCGAGATTGCCGGCGCGTACTGGCGCGGCGACGAGGACAACACGATGCAGACGCGCATCTACGGGACGGCCTTCGAGGACGAGAGCGACCTCGAGGACTTCTTACAGCGCAAGCAGGAGGCCGAAAAACGCGACCACCGCCGGATCGGCAACGAGATGGATCTGTTCTCGATCCAGGACGTCACCGGCCCCGGGCTGCCGCTGTATCACCCCGCCGGGAAGACCGTCCTGAAGGAACTCGAGGACTTCGTCGAGACGCTGAACAAGGAGGCGGGCTACGACTACGTCGAGACGCCCCACGTCTTCAAGACGGATCTCTGGCACCGGTCGGGCCACTATGAGAACTACCAGGATGACATGTTCATCTTTGACGTCGGCGACGACGAGTTCGGTCTGAAGCCGATGAACTGTCCCGGCCACGCCGCCATCTTCCAGGACCACTCCTGGAGCTACCGCGACCTGCCGATTCGGTACGCCGAGAACGGCAAAGTCTACCGCAAGGAGCAACGCGGCGAACTCTCGGGCCTCTCGCGGGTCTGGGCCTTCACGATCGACGACGGCCACCTCTTCGTCCGCCCCGACCAGATCAAACAGGAGGTCGAGGAGATCATGGAGATGATCACGGACGTCCTCGAGACGTTCGACTTAGAGTACGAGATGGCGCTGGCGACCCGCCCCGAGAAGTCCGTCGGAAGCGACGAGATCTGGGAGCGGGCAGAGGAACAACTCGAGAGCGTCCTCGAGGCCCACGGCCACGAGTACGAGATCGAGGAGGGCGACGGCGCGTTCTACGGGCCGAAGATCGACTTCGCGTTCGAGGACGCCATCGGCCGCTCGTGGGACGGCCCCACGGTGCAACTGGACTTCAACATGCCCGAGCGCTTCGATCTGAACTACGTCGGCGAGGACAACGAGGAACACCGGCCGGTCATGATCCACCGCGCGCTGTATGGCAGCTACGAGCGGTTCTTCATGATGCTCATCGAGCACTACGAGGGCCGGTTCCCGCTGTGGCTCGCGCCCGAACAGGTCCGCGTGCTGCCGATCTCCGACGCGAACCTCGGCTACGCCTACCAGGTCGCAAACGAGTTCGACGACTTCCGCGTCGAGGTCGACGACCGCGACTCGACCTTAGAGCGCAAGATCCGCGCGGCCCACGACGACCGCGTGCCCTACCAGATCATCGTCGGCGACAACGAGGAAGAAGACGGGAACATCTCGGTGCGTGACCGCTTCGAGGATCAGGAGTACGACGTCGAAATCGAGGACTTCCGCGCACACCTCGAGGCCGAACGCGACGAGCAGCGGACCGAACCCGACTTCCTGCAGAACTGATCAGTTCCTCGACCCTGTTTTCGCGCTGACCGACGCCTGATTCGGGATTGTCGGTCGTCACGTGGCGGTATTGCTCGAGTGTGTGCCATGTTCGTGCTGGTTTTGCGCTTCAAATCCGATCGTAATATCCATAGTTGCGGAATCGTGCATATCTGTATGAACAGAGCCGAGAAGGCAGCCCTCCAGCTGCGGGCCGTCGACGTGTTGCGGATGTTAAAGGAGACGCGAACGTACGACGAGCTCGCGGAGACGACGGGGCTTCCGGCGGGCGATCTCAACCGGTACGTCAACGGGCACGTTCTCCCCGGTACCGATCGCGCACGCGAGGTCGTCGAAGACCTCGGCCGGGAGGCGTTGGCCGAGGAACTCGACGCACGCATTCGCGTCGATGACGATGGGTACGTCGACAACTCCGCGACCGTCTTCGACCAGCCGTTTCTCGATCTGGCCGCGCCGGTCGTGGCCAATGGCTTCAACTTCGAGCGCCCCGATGTCGTGCTCACCGCCGCGACCGACGGGATCACACTTGCGGCCGCGCTCGCGAGCTACTACGGCGTCCGCTGTGCCTACGCGAAAAAGCGCAAGGAGACCGCCGTCGAGGAGTTCATCGAGGCCCGCCAACGCCTGCAGTCGGGGATCGAACTCACCTACTATCTGCCAGCCTCCGCGATCGATCCCGGCGAGTCGGTGCTCGTCGTCGACGATCTCATCCGATCGGGCGAGACCCAGGAACTCCTGCTCGACATCGCTCACACCGCCGATGCCGACGTTGCCGGCGTCTTCGCACTCATCGCAGCCGGTGAAGATGGTATCCGGCGTGCCCGCGACCACACCGATGCACCGGTCGGCGCACTCACGACCGTCTGATTTCTGGTCGGCTGGTTCTCCCGGACGCTATCCCCCTCGAGAAGTGATCGTAATCACCGGCGTATCCCGACGAGCGGTTCGTCGACGGCTGTTCGCGGTTGTTCGCGTGTAACTCTCGTGGGGGGAGGAACCATGTGAATCAGTGCCACATTATTAATCATTAGGTTTATGGTGGTGCCCGCAGTTTGTGGTGGTACGCACATGACGAAGACAGTCATCCTCGGCGTGATCGGTTCGGACGCTCACGTTGTCGGGATTACCATCCTGGAACAGGCACTGGAGGCAGCTGGATTCGACGTCGTCAACCTCGGGGTGCAGACCTCCCAGGAAGAGTTCGTCGAAGCCGCGTCCGCCAACGACGCCGAGGCTGTACTCGTCTCGTCACTCTACGGCCACGCAAAACAGGACTGTGAGGGCTTCCACCAGCGCATCGCCGATGCCGACCTCGACGTGACGACCTACATCGGTGGCAACCTCGCCGTCGGCCAGGACGACTTCGAGGAGACCCGCAAGTTCTTCCGCGAACTTGGCTTCGACCGGGTCTTCGACTCCGAGACCGACCCCGAAGATGCCATCGAGGCCCTGCGGGCCGACTTGGACATGCGCTCGAGCGAGTCCGAACAGGAAAGCCAGACCGTCTCGGCCTGATCGCCGCGACGCCGCTGCTTCTCGCCGTTTTCTATCGATCAGCAGTAGCAGTTGCTGATCGTAACCGATACCGCATACTGGCTGACAGTCACCGGACGATCGTCACCGGCACCGGCGACCGGCGAGCCACCGTCTCGGCGACGCTGCCGAGAAGAATTCGGCTCGCCCCGGTCCGGCCGTGGCTGCCGACGATGACGTGATCGACATCGTGTTCGTCGGCGTAGTCGACGATCGACCGCGAGACGCTGCCGACGACGTGGTCCGTCTCGAGTTCGACGTCGTGCTCAGCGGCCTGCCTGCGGGCTTCCTCCAAGACCTGCTCGGCGCGTTCCTCGTGGTGGCGCTGTATCTCGTCGTAATTTGCCATCGCCGTTCCTTCGACGCCACTCACTGCGTAGAAGTCACCCGGATCGAGCACGTAGAGGGCGGTGATCGTCGCGTCCGAATACTCCTCGCAAGCGAACTCGAGTGCGTCGGTCGATTGCGCCGAGTCGTCAACTGCCACGAGAACGTGCCGTGCCATACGCGGCGGTATGTCGGCCCATGGAATAAGTCCACCTCTCGACTCGAGCTGGCGGGAACCACTCGCCGAGACGGCAGTCGGCAACAACTGTCTCGAGCAGTCGCTCTCGACTCGAGTCGCAGAAAAATCGGTGTGAATCGGCTATTGTGCCGTCGCGTGTTACTTTGCGCGGCCCTGGCCGCCGGTGTTGGACGGGCGGACCTTCTCGGCACCTTTGCCGCGGTTGTTGAGCCCACGGTTTGCCGTCCCGGCGTTGGTGAGCCCGCGGAACGCGCGGTTCTGGTGGTCGTCGCTGCAGATCCAGTTGAGGTCGTCGTCGTTCTCGATCGCGGGGTGGTTCGGATCGACGAGAATCACTTCGAACCACTTCTGCGAGCCGTCTTCACCGACCCAGTAGCTGTTGAGCACGCGCAGGTTGGGGTACTTTCGGGAGACGCGCTCTTCGCCGATGCGCTGGATGTTCTTGCGCCGCCCGATGCGGTTGACACCCTGGCGCTTCGTTCGGCGGCCGGCCGTGAACCGTTCCTTCCTGGCGGTCCCTTTGCGGACCGACACACGGGTCATGACGATGCCCTGTTTGGCCTTGTAGCCGAGTTCGCGCGCTTTGTCGAGTCGCGTCGGGCGGTCGATCCGTTCGATCGCACCCTGGTCGCGCCACTCCTGTTTGCGCTGCCACTGCAGTTCCCCGAGCTTGCCGTCGTCGGGGTCTTTCCATGCGTCCTTGATGTGGGAATAGAAGCTTTTTGCCATCGTATTCACCCGCGGGCGTTTCCTGGTTCAATCCCGACCGGGGCACATGCCCCGCGGATCACATCCCGACCTGCGGCCCGGTACCGTGCAGGTGCCCGCTGATGCCCGCGAACCAGCGAGTCTACTGGATCTACCCAACTCTCGAGTATAAGGGCTTCGAACTCCCCGAGCGCGCTACCGCACTGGCACGCGCTCGCGGACGCCGCTCGGCGCGATGCCGTTGATCGTCGCGAAGACGGCCCCAAGCACCAGCCCGTAGACGAGGTGGCCGAATCCGAACAGGAGTGCGCCGAATAACTCCGCTGTGAGCCCCGGAACCGGCAGAAACGGCATTGGCAACGTGGCCACGCCGACACGTTCCATCGCGAACGGGAACAGGACGCCTCCGGCAAAGAGGCCGATGACGGCACCGAAGGCGAGCCCTGCGATGATGTAGTCGCTGAAATCGGTCACCAGTTGCTGGACTGCCGGCCGCGAGACGAGGGTGGCGAACACCAGCCCGAACACGATGCTGATCATCAGGTGGATCGCCCAGCCAGCACCGACTGCGAGTTCAGGTTCCACTGCGAGGCCGCCGAGTAGTTCGATCTGGTCTCCGCCGAAGTGAAGCACCAGACCCATGGCGATACCGGCGACCAGTCCGCCCGTAACGCCACCGCCCCACACGCCGACGCCGTCGAGTTCGTGTGTTGTGCTAGCACTCATATATGATGCTACGGATGCGAGGCTGATTAATTCAAGCATCCACCGGAGTCAGTGAGTGTGACGTACGTCAGTAGTTCCACTATGGTGATCGATCGTCGCTCGAGTTGACCGAACACCGAACGAATGTCGGTTCTTGGTCGTCATCGCTACGCACCGGACGTTCGCGTCGGCGAAAACCGAGACGATCCCCCGCGAGTTCCGCCGCCGACGAATCGGCGTTACCATGTTCAACGTCTTCGTCGGCACGATCGTCTACGTGTTACTCGTCGTCATCGGCAGCGTCTTTTTGCTCATTCCGGGGCTGTTCGTGCTCGTCAGCCTCTACTACTGGAGCGTCCTGTCCAACAGTATGAGTGTGGCCGTCCTGTTCGTTGGGATCGTCGTCAACGGTGCTGCCGGGATTCCGGCGATTTTCCTCGGCGGTGTGCCGGCCTCATGCTCACGCAACTCGTTGCCGCGGTCGTCATGGGGTACACATTCACGATCACCGCCCGCGCGTACGACCAGCTTCGGAGCCTCGAGCCACCCATCGACGCCGATGCCCGACCGGGCTCTGCTGGGATGCCTGCCTGAGTTCCACTCCGAACGACACTCCCCTCGTAAGCCCCCTGTAGCTACGAATGACAGAACCCGTGCACGGAATCTCAACATCGATTAACTGACCGGTGGGGGACGATTCGTCCCCCACTGTGACAAATAACTGGTCAGATCGTGTTGCGGCTGCTGATGACAGCCGCACTCAACGATCAGTTGACGAGCGCCTACAAGATATCGGTCCACTCTC
>NZ_AOIT01000030.1 GCF_000337475.1 Natrinema limicola JCM 13563
ATTCCTTGATCGGCCCTGTATTCGGGATCGATTCCTACCGACAGACGCGAATCTCGTGCACGGATTTTGGGGTATTCGCAGCACCACAGCCCCGATTCTATATATCGATATGCAATATAATCTGTACGATGTCGGCTTCTCCCACGTAGCGTTCACGACACGTCTCGAGTCCACTACCGTGGAATTCGATCAGAAAAACGTCTACAGGACACGGTTTTGCCCCCGATTCGAGCCCGTTTAATTGGACCCTCGCCTGTCGGATTGGTGGCGAAACCGATGGTTGCCACGTTGTTAGACGACGAATCAAATCGATCCTGCCGCATCCGAACGACACTGATGAACCAGCTGGCGATCACACGAAGTCGGTGATCGTTTCGAACGATTCGGTGGAAATCGCATCGGCTACCTCGTCGGTAGGGAGGTCGTCAGGCACGTGTTGGGGGTACTTGCGGCGGAAGTAGCCCACGATGTTCGCCAGATCACGCCGGAGGAATTCGGCGGCGTTTTCGTGATCCGTTGGAACCGCTTGTGGCCAGTCGAAGATTTTCACCCCTGCCTCGTTGACGAAGACGTTGTACTCGCTCATGTCAGCGTGGACGTACCCATGTGCGTACGCGCAGTCGATTTCGGAGACGAGCAGATCGAGAACCCCGAGCACCTGATCGTCCTCGAGTCGGGTTCGCGAGAGTTCGACGCCGTCCATCTTCTCCATGACGATGGCGTGGCGATTCTGCCCGATCGGCTGTGGGACCGCGACGTCGGGGTAGAGTTCCTCGAGAATGTCGTACTCGCGTTCGGCGGCTTTTCGAGCGGTGTACATCCAGGAGACGTGCTCGTTGTCCGCGGTGTAATCGCGTTCCTTGTGGACTTCCCGGAAGTTCGTATAGCCCTCGCGGTGATACTTCAGGGCCAGCGGCTTGTACGAGCGGACTTCGTAGACGTCGCTTTCCTTGCCGACGCCCAGTGGCGAGCCAAACTCCGTGATCGTGTCCTGTTCGACGAGCGCCCGCAGCGCCAAGGCGTCGTAGCCCTCGAACTGCAGCGTATACCCCTCGTACTGGATCGTCTTCTTCTCGATCAATCCACGTTTGAGACAGCGCTCGAGACGGTAATCGACCTCTTCTTCGGTCAAGTTGGCGAACTTCGGGAGCTTTTCGCGCTGGACCCACTCCGAAAAGCGCATCCCCTGTTCGACTCCCGAGAGGAGATAGAAGTCTTCATCCTCGAGTTCCGGAAGTAATCCGGCGACGTTTCGCACCATAGAGACCGATAGCCGGTCAGTACGTAAAAACGGCGTGACGCGGTCGTCTATCGGACGAGCGCGTACCTCGAGTCGCTGCCGACTCGTGATCGCTCGGCTCGGCCATGTATTTCATACTGCTATACGAAATCTGGCGGCGGTCGGAATCGCTTTCCACATCGTCCCCATCTAGCCGGCTATGACGACGCTTGCCGATCGGGAGTGGCGGCTGATCCGGGACGAGCCCCGTGCAGGCGCGACGCAGATGGCGCTCGAGGAGATCGCTGCGCGGACGGCACTCGAAGACGACCTGCGGACCGTCCGCGTCTACTCGTGGGAGCCAAGCACGCTTTCACTGGGGTATCGACAGGACGCTGACACCGTCGATTGGGACTTTTGCGAGCGGGAAGGGATCGACGTCACGCGCCGCCAGACCGGCGGCGGGGGGATCTACCACGACCGGTATGCCGACATCTCGTATACGATCGTTGCCCCCGCCGACGAGGTGCCGGGCGATCTGATGGACTGTTATGAACTGTTCTGTGAGCCGGTTCTCGAGGCGTTCGACTGGATGGGCGTCGACGCGGCCTTTGCATCGGCCGAACAGGCGTCGATCTATCAGCCGTCGTGTTATCTGCGCGATATCAATCCGGCACACGACATCGTGGCGTCGGCGGCTGCAGGCGAGGACGCCCAGAAAATCAGTGGGAACGCCCAGTACCGCCAGCGCGACGTCGTCATCCAGCATGGGTCGATCAGTTACGACCTCGAGCCCCGAGCCCACGTTGGCGTCTTCGATACCGATCTCGCGGAATCGACCTTTACCGATCGTGTGACGAGCATTCGTGACGAGACGGGAATCGACCGCGACGCAGCGGTTGATGCGGTCGCAGGAGCGCTGGGTGACTGGGCTAACGCCACCGACTCGACGTGGCGCGACGACGAGCTCGCGGCCGCTCGCAAGCTGGCCGACCGGAAGTTTGGCAGCGACGCGTGGGTTCGCGATCGCGAAGTGCTCGAGCCCGGCGAGGGGTGACACAGACCCGCTGTTCGACCCGCTCCGAAGTACCTATCACGGCCCGGTACTGACGGGAATCTATGACGATGAAGGTCGGCGCACACGTTTCGATCTCCGGCTCGCGTGTCTCCTCCGACGAGGAGACGCCGCCGTACGACGACATCCGCAACGCCGTCTGCCGGCAAGTCAACTTCGGCGGGAACTGCGGCCAAATCTTTACGACGTCGCCGCAAGTCTGGGCCCAGCCCGAGATTTCTGACGAGGCCGCCGACGGCTTTCGTGAGGAAAGCGACGCGAAACTCGAGGGACCGTGGGTGATCCACTCCTCGTATCTGGTCAACCTCTGTACGCCAAAGGAGGACCTCCGACGCAAGTCGATGGAGAGTATGCAGGCCGAACTCGACGCCGCCGACAAACTCGGCGTGCCGTACGTCAACGTCCACCTCGGCGCGCACACGGGCGCGGGTGTCGAGGGTGGACTGGATAACGCCGCTGACGTCATCGACGATCTCGAGGTGCCCGACGACGTGCAGATCCTGATCGAATCCGACGCGGGCAGCGGCACGAAACTCGGCGGCGAGTTCGACCATCTTGCGGGAATCATCGACCGCACCGAGACCGATATCGGCATCTGTATCGACACGGCCCACACGCTCGTCGCGGGCAACGACCTCACGACGCCCGAGGCCGTCGACGAGACCATTGGCCGGTTCGACGACGTGGTCGGCCTGGAGTACCTCGAGTACATCCACCTCAACGACTCGAAACACGACGTGGGCACTCACAAGGACGAACACGCTCACATCGGCGAGGGCTATATCGGCGAGGACGGTATGAAGGCGATCGTGAACCATCCTGAGTTGCGGGAGCTGCCCTTCGCGCTCGAGACGCCGACCGAAGACGGTCGCGGCTTCGCGTGGAACATCCAGAAGGTCAAAGAGCTGCGCGACGACGAGTAGGACGGCCGGATCGACTCGTTTTTACTCGAGACGCCGCTAGCGGCTGTCGTGCGCGAGTTCTCCGAAGACTACCTCAGCCGGACCCGTGAGGGGATGTGGGACGATTCTCGCGATGCGCTCGAGCCACTGGATCTCGACTCTCGCGACCGGATTCTGGACGTGGGCTGTGGAACTGGCGAGTTGAGCCGCGTCCTCGCCGCGGAGTCGCCCGGCGAGGTAATCGGCTGTGACGCTGCTCCCGAACTGCTCGCAGCCGCCGCCGAGTACGTCCCCGTCGTCGCCGGCGACGCCTACCAGTTACCGTTTCCTGACGGAGCGTTCGATCTCGTCGTCTGTCAGGCCTTACTGATCAATCTGCCCGAGCCTGCGGCCGCACTGGCTGAGTTCGCCCGCGTCTCGAGAGACCTCGTCGCGGCCGTCGAACCCGACAACGCTGCAGTCGAGGTCCACTCGAGCGTCGACGTCGAAGACGCCCTCGAGCGCCGCGCCCGGCGGGCCTATCTCGACGGTGTCAGTACGGACGTGGCGCTCGGGGCCGACGCCAGTGAGGCGTTCGCCGAGGCCGGTCTCGAGGTGCTCGCAACCCGACGGTACGACCACGTGCGGACGGTCGAACCGCCATACAGCGACGCCGCGTTACGGGCCGCCCGCCGGAAAGCGACCGGCGACGGACTGGCCGACGACCGGACGACGATGCTGTCTGGATCGCTGACCGAACGCGAGTACGACGACCTCCGAAGAGCGTGGCGCGAGATGGGACGGAACGTAATCGAGCAGATGCAGACCCGCGAGTATCGCCGCGAGGAATCGGTGCCGTTTCACGTCACGGTCGGCCGCATCCCCTAACGCAGTGAGAAGCGTCACTATCGTCTTGTGGCTCCCTCATCAAGTCCTCGTATGGCCGCGATCGAACTCGAGGGGTTGACGAAAGAGTACGGCGAGGTCCTCGCCAACGACGACGTCACGTTCGATGTCGAGCGCGGCGAGATCTTCGGCTATCTCGGCCCGAACGGGGCGGGGAAGACGACGACGATTCGGACGCTACTGGGCTTGCTGTCACCGACTGCCGGAACGGCGCGGGTGCTGGGGCAGGTGATCACCGACGAGGGACAGTTGCTCGAGGCCAAGCGCCGACTTGGCTACCTCCCTGACGATCCGGCGTTCGACGAGACGGCAACCGGCCGAGAAGCCCTCGAGTTGCACGCCTCGATCAAAGGCGACGCGCGAAGCGAAGAGTTACTCGAGTTGTTCGATCCGCCACTCGACCGGGAGATCCGGGAGTATTCGCGTGGCAACGTCCAGAAGCTCGGCCTCGTCGCGACGTTCATGCACGATCCCGACCTGGTGATCTTGGACGAACCGACCAGCGGCCTCGACCCGCTGTTACAACAGCGATTTAACGAGTTCGTCCGGGCCGAACGGGACCAGGGACTGACAGTGTTTTTCTCTTCGCACATCTTGAGCGAGGTCCGAAAGCTGTGCGACCGCGTCGGTATCATCCGCGATGGCCGACTCGTTACGGTCGAGCCGGTCGAGTCGTTACTCGATCGAAGCGGCAAGTTCGTTCGCATCCATGCCGCCGAGTCGATCCCGAAACAGGCGTTCGAGATCGACGGCGTTCACGACCTCGAGGCCGACGCTGGCACAGGGCCGAGTGGCGGAACCGAGTACGTCTTTACGTTCACCGGCGACGTCAACGAACTGCTCGAGCGGCTTCGACAGTACCGACTCCTCGATCTGTCGCTCGAGGAAGCGCCGCTCGAGGAGGTCTTCATGCGGTTTTACGATGGCGAGGTGCGTGATAGTGACACCGACAGCGACGGGGCCAATCGCGTAGTTGCCGGGGGCACAGGAGGTGACGACGATGTTTGAGCTGACACGCTACGACGCCCGCCACCGGGTTCGCGGCAGTCTCTACCTCTCGATCGGGCTGTCGCTGCTCGCTGCGATGGTCATCTGGGTGTATCCGTCGTTCAAGACCGAGGTCGATCTGGATCAGCTCATCGCCGCGTATCCGGAGCCGATCGTGCAGGTGATGGGGGTCGAGACGATGGCGAGTCTTGGCGGCTTTCTCTCGTTCGAACTCTACACGTTCGGGTGGATCATCCTGCTTGGTCTCTATCTGGCCTACAGCACCGCGGGGACGATCGCCGACGATGTCGACCGTGGCCGGATGGACGTGCTGTTGTCGCTGCCGATCTCCCGTCGACGACTGCTCGGCGAGCGCTTTGCCGCGATGGCCGTCCCGATCGTCGGGGCGAACGTCGTCCCGCCGATCGTCGTCTACGTCGGCGCACACCTGATCGACGAACCGCTCGCCGCCACGGACGTCCTTGCGGTTCACCTGCTTTCGATTCCCTATCTGTTTGCCTGTGCGGGCATCGGGCTGCTCGCGTCAGTCGGCTTCGATCGGGCGGGAATCGCCCAGCGTGTCGCTCTCGGTGTCACGTTCGCGCTGTTTCTTTCGGAGTCGCTGTTGACCGGCACCGACGCCGACGCGGTCGGTGCGATCGCGCCCATGCGCTACTACGATCCAAACGCGATCTTACTCGAGGGAACGTATAACGTCGCTGACGCGGGAATCCTCGTTGCGATGACCGTCGCCCTCGTCGTCGCTGCCCAGCTGTGGTTCACTCGCGTCGACATCGCGTGACCCCGAGTTCGGGCGGCCGATCACCGGTTACGTGGGTTGGTCGTCCGGGGACAGCGTGTTCTCGATGAGTGTTTTGCTCCCGCGGCGGAACCGCTCCGACGCTGCGTTCGACGAGATATCGAACTGCGTTCCGAGCTCGGCGAGCGAACACGAGCGCGGAATGTCGAGATACCCCTCGTCGACGGCCGCAACGAGGATTTCGTGTTGTCGATCCGTCAGCCCGAATCGCGACTGCGAGCTGTGGTTCGGGGCCCAGTCCTCGTACAGCTGCTTGAGCTCGACGTCGAAGTCACGACCCGTAAAGAACGCATGGTACTGATCGAGCGTCTCTTCGTCCGGGAGCGCAGCGCGAATGTCCCATCCCTTCTCGGTCGCTGTCACATCCTGTAAGATCGCTCCCGTCTCGACCACCGTTGGATAGACGCTCGCGCGACGTCCCTCGGGAGTTAACTCGAGTTGGTAGAGCCGTCGCTCGTCGAATTCGACCACCCGCATCGGCGGCTTGACGGTGGGATCCGCCTCGAGCCCGGCTTCGAACGTACCGAACGCGGGGCCGTCCGCCCAGACGAGCAGTTGCTGTGTCCCGTCTCCAGTGAGATCCGACCGTTCCCACGTGATCTCGATATCGGGTGCGTGTGCGAGCGCCGTTCGTAGAATAGGATAGTCAATCCGGAATGTCGTGAGCAGCATATCAACGATTGGTGCCGATACGAACCCCGTTCCCTTGCCCGTTTTGGTACGGCCCTAATCAATAATCATTATGAATTACATAAAAGCCGTGAATACTTACGCCATATACCTATCCGACACACTAGTCCATTATCGGACAATGTCTAACCGGAATGCGGAGGGGAATCAGGGATCTAACTCGATCGACGCGTGGTTCGACGTTTTGAACCATCCGCGTCGGCGATATCTCTGTCGGTACATGATGCAAACGGATGCGGACATCGTAACACAGGAGGACCTCGTCGAGTTCGTCATCGAGCGTGACTCGAGTGTCGCCGATGAGGTATCCGACCGGCAGGGTGTTTCGATGGAACTGTGCCACGTACACCTGCCAAAACTTGACGACCTCGACCCCGTTGATTACGATCGAAAAGGAGGACGCGTATATATCGATTCTGCGACGCTTGCGGCGCGGCTCGAGGACGCGCGATCGATGATCGAAAACATACTCGAAGAGCGAACCGACTGATACCGACCGCATCAGACGGTCTGCTGTCCCGAGTGTCCGGCACACCCCGTGGCAGGGTGTGGTCGCACCGGCACTGACTGCTAGCAATCCGTCTTAGACGACGTCTCCACGGATCGTCACGCCGTCCTGCCGATCACGCCAGGCATGAAGTTCCCGTGCAGCGTCGGTGGCTTCGTCGGCGTCTAGCCCGAGCATCTCGAGTGCGCGCGACAGCGTCGGCAACGCCAACTCACCGTCGCGGAGTTTTCGGAACGCGTCGTCGCTTCTGGTCCCGTCGGCCCAGAGACAGACCCCACGGGGATCGAGCAACTGCGTGTAGTCCTCACGCAGTTGTGCTCCACGGAGCCGCTGGGTGACGTTGTCCTCGAACGGCGCGTTACAGACCTCGAGGTGGATCGGTTCGTCGTCCTCGAGGAGGTGGGCGGCGAGACATTTCTCGGGGGCGGCGTGGCCGTTGGCGTTGGCCCGGAGATACTGTGGGAACTCGCGAGCCCAGTCGGCCCGGACGGTCTTGCCGACGCCCGCGATGCCATGTGAGTCGCGAAACTGGCTGTCCGGGTCCGCGTCGTCAGCGCTGGCGGTCGCCGGATCGCTGTCGTCGCGCATGAGGATGTCCTTCGTAATGTAGACATCCAGTCGCTCGACGGGATCGAGCCCCAGCGCCACGTCGCCGACAGCCCACACCTCGCGAACGGGGACCGGCAGCCGCTCGTCTTCGACGGTGTCGACCAGTCGCTCGAGGCGGTTGACTGCCATGTCCCGTGCGAATCCACTCATCGTGCGGTGGTGGGCGCTCGAGTCGCAAAACGGTTTCCCGTCTGTCGACATCGTGCCCGAGCGCGGGCTGTCAGTTGCGGCGGGAGCATCGTGTCGTCGTGACTGCGGACAGCCGTTAACCCCAGCGTCGCCTCGCCGACAGTCATCGTGTCACGCATGCAGATTTTTATCGCCGTCCGATGTACGGACCCGTATGCGACACCGGATCTTCAACGACGACGGTGACGAGGACCTCGTCTTCGTTATGGGCTGGGGCAACCGCTGGACCCACGAAAACGTCAGCTGGCTTCTTGGCCAACTGACCGAGGCCGGCTATCGTGTCCACGCGTTCGAACTCCCGACGGACATCGACGACTTCAAAGCCGACTGGCTCGAGCCAGTCGCCGAGTACGTCCGCGACCTCGAGGGCTACCAGTTACTCGGCCACAGCGCGGGTGCGCTTATCGCACAGGCGCTCGATGGCGCGGACAACCATGTCTATCTGAGCCCGTGGTGGGGCTACGGTGATGCGTTCCCGGAACCGGTGCTCGAGGCGGTTTCGCTGGTCCCAACCACGTTCCCGTGTCTACCCGTCACTGAACTGGACCGGGAGGCGATGGGCGAACGGGCGACCGGCCACCAGCTCGCGACGCTGCCCTCGTGGGTTTCGCCGGCGTTCGTCCGGGAAACCCGCCGCGCACAGCGGGAGTTGTTGACGATCGACCACGACGCCGTCGTCTTCTGCTCGCTTCGTGATCCCGTCATCGACCTACGCCCGATCGGCGAGCGTGTCCCCGCCGATCACGTCGTCCTCTACGACGGCGGCCACGAACTGTTCTCCGCCGCGACCCGCGATCGGTACGTCGATCTCGTACTCAGCGCGCTCGAGGAAGGGTCCAACGCCGTCGAGGAACGACCAACAGTGCCAGCCTGACGTCGGCTGTCTGATCGTCGGTACTCCGTTGTCGCCTCGAGACGACGGCACCAGAGTCGGGGAGACGAAACGGACATACGCGTCCGACGGCAACGCTTTCGCGATGGACTGCAACCGGTGTGACGAGGAGGCGATCATGCATGCCGCCTACTCAGGGGCCCACCTCTGTACGGATCACTTCCGTGAATCGGTCGAAAAGCGGGTTCGCCGCCGCGTGCGCCGGGACGATCTCGTCCCACACGATGCGACGCCGGAGAACCCACAGACCTGGGTGATCGGCCTCTCCGGGGGCAAAGACAGCGTCGTCCTCACGAAGATCCTCCACGACACGTTCGCCGAGGATCCTCGCATCGAACTCGTCGGACTGACGATCCACGAGGGGATCGAGGGCTACCGCGACAAGAGCCTCGAGGCCTGTGTGGACCTCACCGAGGACCTTGGCATCCGCCACGAAGTCGTCAGCTACGAGGAGGAGTTCGGCGTCCGGATGGACGACGTCGTCGAGGACGACCCCGAAAACATGGCTGCCTGTGCCTACTGTGGCGTCTTTCGCCGCGATCTCCTCTCGAAATACGCCGACGAACTCGAGGCGGATCTTCTACTGACGGGCCACAATCTCGATGACGAGGCCCAGTCGGCACTGATGAACTTCCTCGAGGGTGATGTCGAACAGATGGCGAAACACTTCGACGCCAGCCTCGGGCCGCTCTCCGAACGGGACGAACAGGACGAGTTCGTCCCGCGTGCGAAGCCGCTACGTGACGTCCCTGAAAAGGAAATAGCGCTCTACGCCCACGTCAACGACCTGCCCGCCCATATTACGGAGTGTCCCCACTCGAGCGAAGCCTACCGTGGCGAAATACAGCAACTCCTCTACGGACTCGAGGAGAACCACCCCGGGACGCGTCACTCGATTCTCTCGGGGTACGAAGAACTGGCGGGCATCCTCTCTGAGGAGTTCAGCGGCGACGACGGGGCCGACCTCCAGGAATGTGCCGAGTGTGGCTCGACGACCACTCGCGAGGTTTGTCGGAAGTGCTCGTTGCTCGAGTCACTCGTCTGACTTGTCAGAGCTACACTGTGCCGTACTGACCTGTCGGATACACTGCCTTCGTCCTCACCCATTCTATAGACAGGATAGCCGGTTCACGTCTGTATACGTCCGTAAACATGGGTCTCGGATAGTATCGAAACGGAGTCTATCGTCGTCCGACTGTCGATGGACCGATGTAGGTGCTGCTGAGACGATTGTATCGAACTTGGTACCTTGTCGCGCAAAAAGTGGATCCGACCGGTGAAACGGAGTCGTCGGTGGCCCGGTGGTGTGTCAGATGCCGCGTGCGGCGGTGGTGTGTCTGATGCCGCGTGTGGGTTACCGGATCACGTCGACGCCGTTCTGTCGCTCGAGTTCGTTGCGACCGCCGTCGCTGTGTGCGCCGCGTCGGGAGCCGCCGTCTTCGATGTGATTGCTCGCGTCGAAGTCCGTATCGCTCACGCCTTCGATGCTCGCACGGGACTTGTCGGCCTGTTTCTGGGTCGTCGGGCCGAGCACCTGTGCGCTCTGGACGCCGGTCATGATCGCCATGACGCGGACCTTGCCCTTGTAGTTGTCCTGAATGCGGGCACCCCAGATGACGTTCGCGCTGGCCTCGAGGCGTTCGGTAATGTTGTCAGCGATGCCCTCGGCCTCTTTGAGTGTGAGGTCGGGGCCGCCGGTGATGTGGACGAGGCCGCCGGACGCGCCGCGGTAGTCGACGTCAAGCAGCGGATGGTTCATCGCGTCCTTGACGACCTCGTCGGTCTTGTTCTTGTCCTGGGTCTCGCCGACGAGCATCACCGCGACGCCACCTTGGTTCATGATGGTGGACATGTCGGCGTAGTCCAGGTTGATCAGCGAGGGCTGGGTGATGGTCTCCGAGATGCCTTTGACGGTCTCGGCGATGATCTGGTCCATCACCGAGAACGCCTTCCCGATCGGCAGGTTCGGGACGTAATCGAGCAGCCGGTTGTTGTCGAGGACGATGATCGAGTCGGCCTGCTCGCGCAGTTTCTCTAAGCCTTCCTCGGCTTTGACCGTGCGGGCGCGCTCGACGTTAAATGGCGTCGAAACCATGCCAACGACGATCGCACCCTGCTCTTTGGCGATCTTCGAGACGACGGGGGCAGCACCCGTGCCGGTGCCACCACCCATTCCAGCGGTCACGAACACGAGGTCTGCGTCGCCGAGAACCTCTTTGACCGTGCTCTGGGCCATCTCGGTCGCGCGCTCGCCCATCGATGGGTCGCCGCCAGCGCCGAGCCCGTTCGTGAGCGACTTGCCGACGAGGATCTTCGTGTCGGCCTCGATCATCTTGAGGTGTTGTTTGTCCGTGTTGATCGCGACCGTGTCGGCACCGTCAACGCCGATGTTGTACAGTCGGTTGATGGTGTTATTACCGGCACCGCCACAACCAACGATCACGATTCGGGGGTCCCCGAACTCGTCACCGTCCATCGAGGCGTCCATCTCCCGGGCCTCTTCTTCTGCGTTCTCTAAGGCGTCTTGGACGATATCCTGCATGGTTACACCTTCGCCCAGTTGCGTTTGCCGGACTGCTCAGTTGGGCCGTCCGCCTGTTCGTTGATCATCTCACGGACGGCCGACCGGATCGCCTCGCTCCGGTTCGGGAACTCGCCCGAGTCGACCAATTGCTCTACTTCCTCGATCTGCTGCTTTGGGATTCGCAGTGTCACACGCTCCATGGTTGTATTCCCCGTTGGGTAAGACGGTGGCGCGCCCCTGTCAGACGCGGCGTGTCTTACGTCCAAACCGCCCGTAGTCGGGCGATTTTCCGCCTTGTCGACGGCTGTAAGACAATCCGTCTTACGCGAATAAGTCGATGTTTGTCTTGGACAATAAAGTTTTCGCTGATCGTGATTTTCAGCGTCTTACACTGATCAGTATTGCGTACTGTCCGACTCGAGGACATCCGCTGCGGGCGTTCGACGCCCGCAACTGGGACAGAACGACCAGTCGGACCGAATCTCGTCGCCACACTCACAGAACAATCGCCGCGACGCTTTTTCGCCGCAATTGGGGCAGTAGACGTGGTCGCCGTCGAGGCGGTCGCCACACTGGCTGCACTGCACATCGTCGTCTCGTGGCTGGGACGCTGTCGGTTCGTATGACTGTGTCGGTCGCTGATCGTCGTCCGCTGTCTCACGCGCCCGGTCGATGTCGACCGCGTCCAGTTTGTCCGACGCGTCTGTCGAACCGTCGAGCGAGATCGAGATGGTGACATCGTGTGGTAATGTCGATCCGCGCGATCGCGTGCCCGCGCGATTAAGTCCAATCTCCCGCAATCGCGCGTCGAGTCGCTCGTCGACGCGATCGCGCACGAGATCGTCGATCGCACCCGCCTGTGTCCGTTCCGTATCGGAGCGTGCGTCGTTGCTCCGAGTCACCTCGTCCTCGAGATATGCGCGAAGCGCCTCCCGCATGGCTTCGCTTTTCGAGGCCTCGAGCGCCTCGAGTTGTGCGACGAGGTCGTCGTCGGCACGGAACGTGATCTTGCTCATCGGTGAATTGCTCTCGTCTTATCACGCCATCTATATCAATCATGGTGCTACTGACGGAAACTGACACGTTCTCACCGTCTCGAATAATAACCCTTATGTGCCCTACGGCGGCTACGTTTGAGTGCGAAGTGCCCGCCCTTAGCTCAGACTGGTAGAGCAGTCGACTGTAGATCGACTTGTCCCCCGTTCAAATCGGGGAGGGCGGACTTCCTTTCTCGTCTATTCGCAGCAGACACCGAAGAGCCTGCCGTCTTGCGATTTCACTCCGCTCGAGACGGCCGAAAATTCTGATTGGAACTTGTTTCAAAACGCGGCCCCGCGCCCTCTGGCGAATTCCATAGCAGAGACGTGGCACGTGGGTCGTCACTCTCCGAACTGCCGTGGCCGTATGACATGGAAGACATCGATCGGCGGACGCCCCGTCGCGTTTGTGAGAGTGACCCACGCTATCTGGTAGTGTTCCCGAACTAACAAGTGCCGTGTGAACTCCCCCGACCTACTCGCCGCCGTTGGCGGTTCCGTGAGGGCGGGGGCTTGGCACCCTCATCGCTATACCGCGATCACCTACTGACCGCAAGCTCGTTGCCGTCCACGAGGGAAGACAGCTTGACGAGAGGGGTGTGTGAATACGTCGGCTCGTCGGCGGCAGGTTGGCCTATCGTGTTATACATTCGTCATATGATAGCTTTATACCAGTGCTTGGCGTGTATTCCTGCGATCATGGCAACAGCAAAAGTCCACCAGATTCAGGTTTCTGACATGATGTGCAACGGTTGTGAAGACACGATACAGCACGAACTGCGTCACGCCGACGGTGTCACGCGTGTCAGCGCAAACCACATCGAAGGAACAGTCGAAATTGAGGGTGACGATACTCTCGACCTCCCGAAACTCACCGACACAATCAACGACCTCGGGTTCACTGCTACGTAATCGCACACAGTCACTCTCGTTTTTTCGGTCGGTGCTGTGATACGAACTCCTATCAGTCAGCTCCGGTGGGACCGCAACCCGCACTGCGGTCCCGTCGGGACATCGGGACAGCAGACCGTATGACAGGAGTTCGTATCAGGCCGTCTGGCGGTGGCCGGTTCACTGGCGGTAAATAGGAGTCGCAGTTGACGTCCGCACCCCGCTCTGAACGCACGGCGCGAGCACGATTCGGGTGCGTAAATCGATCACAATTCCGTGACTTACTATCGTGCCAATCTGTACGTGCCCGTTTCAGCCGCCGGCCAGCCGACAAGCCGTCCCTACCGCTCGGCTGTCGCTCGAGCCCCGTGACAGCCACACGATTGGCCCGACAGTCGTTGAACGCCGTCTATTGTGTCCGGTTGTCCGTCTGCAACCGCGAGTAACAGCCGTCTTGTGTGGGTAAACCGGGTCGAAACAATGAGTCGGTGTGTCGTTGGCCCGTTGTGAGACCCCGTGAGGATGTTCAACCAATCAGCGCAGGATTCGCGGTCGTCGGCAATCGAAGCGGACAGCCTCGAATCGACGACGGCCGTTCGCCTCGAGGGTGTCACCCACCAGTACGGATCGGGTGGCGGTCGACTTCGCTCGAGCGATGAGCGAACGGTGACCGCACTCCGGGACGTGTCGTTCGACGTGCCGATGGGGTCCATCCTCGGGCTCGAGGGACCAAGCGGGAGTGGGAAATCGACGATACTACACGCGGTCGCCGGGCTGCTGGTCCCGACTGATGGCAACGTACTGCTGTGCGGGACCGATCTCACGGCGCTGTCCGACGCGGAGCGAACTCGGATGCGGCGGCGTCACATCGGGATCGTTTTCCAGCGGTTTCATCTCCTGCCGGCGCTGTCGGCCCGCGCGAACGTCGCGTTGCCGCTCGTGCAGGCGGGTATCTCACGATCCGATCGGCGAGCGCGTGCGACGGCGCTGCTCGAGGCAGTCGGACTGGGCGATCGTAGTACGCACTTGCCCGGCGAACTCAGCGGCGGTGAGCGCCAGCGCGTCGCGATCGCGCGGGCGCTGTCGACGGATCCGGACGTGATAGTTGCCGACGAGCCGACTGGCGAACTCGACACGGCGACCGGGATGGACGTCCTCGAACTGTTGACTGATATCGGCCGCGATCGGGCGGTGTTGGTCGCTTCACACGACGCGACCACGCTGTCGGTTGCCGATCGCGTCATTACGCTTTGTGACGGTCGGGTGGACGATGTCCGATGAGCCCGACGACCTGCCCGACGGCCTCGAGACGCGGCGACGCAGGCGGTGGACTGGACTGTTCTCCCTGACGGTCTCGCGGTGGTGGCAGCGAGCGACGGGGACGACGGCGGGTCGGATCGTCTCGACTGTCGCCGCCGTCGCGCTGACGATCGCATTCCTGTTAGTCGTGACGGGGATCGCGCTGTCGCTGGCCGACGGCGGCGTGACGACGACGGACGACGCGACCGTCCACATCACGCCGGAAGCACAGCAGACGTTATCGTCCGTCGACGGGGTCGAGGGGCCGCGGCTCGGGACGACCAACGAGCGAGCCAGCACGATCCGCGCACACGACGGCGTCGCACACGCCTCGCCGGTGCTAATCGAGGCGGGCCGCCTCGAGGCAGGCGGCGACCCACAGACCGTTCAACTCGTCGGTGTCGTTCCGGACGACGAGTCGCGAACCGTTGCGGGGGTGCCGACAGATGCCCTCGAGGAAGGTGATCCCCACTATGCCAACGGCTCGTATGACGGCCCACGAACGGGCGAGATCGTGCTCTCTCGCACCGCTGCTGACCGGCTCGGTGCCTCCGCTGGTGACGACCTGACCGTCTCGACCTCACCGAGACGCACGACCAACTTTTCAGTGACTGCGGTCTCCGAAACCGACGGCGGCGACGTCGGTGCGCCGGTCGCGCTCGTCCACGCCAGCGAACTGCAGTCGTTGTCCGGGGCCGCCGACGGCGAACTCGCCGACCGGATGGTGATCTGGGGCGAACCCGACGCCTCGCGGTCGGCCGCTGCCGACGCGTACCCGGACGCGTCGGTCACGGTCACCGACACGGCCGATCCCACCGCACTGTTCGATGACGGGCTGGCGTTTGCAACCAGCGTGATCGCGCTGGTGGTCGGCGTGACGATCTGTGCGTCGTTCGTCGCGACGACGATGGGGATGACCGTTGACGAGGACCGGCGTACCCTCGCCGTCCTCGAGTCGGTCGGCGTCCCCGCGCGGGGCCGACTCGCCGTAATCGCGATTTCGACGGGGATCACGACGCTCGTCGGGTCGGTCGTGGGCGTCGGGCTCGGCGCGGCGGGGATCGCTGTCGTCAACGCGGTCGCCAGCGCGACCGTCGCGCCGGGGGCGGTCGCACAGTTCCATCCGCTGTTCGTCCCCTACGGGATCGCCGTTGCCGTGCTGGCTGGCATCGTTGCCGTCCCCTACCCGCTTGCGGTGGCCGCACGAACGTCCGTGCTGGCGGAGGTGGGCCGATGAACGTGGGGCGTGCAGTCGTTCGGCTGCGAGCCGTCATCGGGCTTGCACTCGCACAGCTTCGGCGCTCGCCCGGACGGACCGCGTTGACCGTGCTCGCGGTCACGCTGGCGGTACTCTCGGTGACGGTGCTTGCGAGCCTGGGTGTGGGCGTCGTCGAGAAAGGTGAACAGGGCCTGGACAACGCCGATCGAGATATCTGGGTCTCGCGATCCCCCGTCGATCCAGCAGCCAGCGGAACGGAGAACCCAATCGTCGGCGCACACGGCGTCGCGGCCGACCTCACCGCACGAGATGACATCTCCTCTGCCTCTCCGATCGCGATGTACGATGTCTACGTCGGCTCGAGTCCGTCCGACCTCGAGCGTCGGCCCGCGGTCGGCGTCCCGGAGACCCACGACAGATTTGACTTCCAGGCCGGGCACGGATTCGATCTCACAGAGGGGGCTGCTACCACTCCGCCGCCCGACGATCCCCAGCGTCGCGAACTCGTGCTCGATCCGCGGGTCGCCGACGCGCTCGGCGTCGGCGTCGGCGACACGGTCTACATCGGAACGAGCCGACAGACTGCGACAGCAAACGAGTTCACTGTCATCGGCATCTCCGACTACTACTCGCAGTATATGGGCTCGCCGACGCTGACGGTCCCGCTTGGCGATCTGCAGGCCGTCGCCGGGACGTCGGGTACCGACCGGGCGACGTTCGTCACCGCCGACGTGGCCGACGACGCCGATCACGACGCCGTCGCGGCCGATATCGGCGAGCAGTATCCCGAGTACGACGTTCGGACCAGCGACAGCCAGGTACAGTCGATGCTCGGGGAACGCACGGCCGTACTCGCAAGCGGCGCGACGCTAGTTGGCTTGGCCGTCCTCGGTGGCATCGTCCTGACCGCGAATCTGTTCGCGCTCGTGGCCCACCAGCAACGCGCGGAACTCGCGGCGTTGCGGGCAGTCGGCCTCTCGCGTGGCCTGCTCGCCGGCACGATCGGCACACAGGGGCTCGTTATCGGCCTGCTCGGTGGCGTCCTTGCCGTCGCGGCGACGCCACCTGCTGTGATCGGCTTGAACCGGTTCTCGGCGTCGGTGTTCGGGTTCGAGCGTCTCCTGCGGACACCACCCGAAATCTACGCCGGCGGGTTCGCGCTCGCGCTCGTCGCCGGCACCATCGTCGCGCTCGTCGCCGGCTGGCGGGCCGGCCGCTACGCTCAGATCGATCATCTCGAGGCCTGACACGGTCTGCTGTAACGATTTACCGGTGCAACCGCAGTGCGGGTTGCGGTTGCACCGGAAATGACCGACAGTAGTCCGTATGAAACCGCGCCTACGGTCGCGTGGCGACAGCCGAGCGTGCCTCGAGTTCACCGGAAACGTGGTACTTATCCGCCGGTCGTCCCTACCGTGGCTCCATGACTGACGGGGACGTCGCGGCGTTTACCCACCTCGGAGCGACGGTTCGCGGGGCGCTCTCCGAACGCGGCTTCTCGCAGCCGACGGCACCACAGCGGCTTGCGATCCCGCCGCTTGCGGCCGGCGAGAACACGCTCGTGATCGCACCCACCGGGAGCGGCAAAACCGAGACGGCGATGTTACCCGTCTTCGATCATCTGGTCGCCGACGACGGCCCGCCCGAGGGCTTCGGCGCGCTCTATATTACGCCGCTGCGAGCGCTCAACCGCGACATGCGCGAACGTCTCGAGTGGTGGGGCGACTACCTCGATCTCGCTGTCGACGTTCGCCACGGCGATACGACCCAGTACCAGCGGGGCAAACAGGCAGAGAACCCGCCGGACGTGCTGATCACGACTCCCGAGACCGTTCAGGCGATGCTTACCGGCGAGCGCCTGCGCGAAGCCCTGGCGGACGTCTCTCACGTCGTGATCGACGAGGTCCACGAACTCGCCGCCTCGAAACGAGGGGCACAGCTGTCGATCGCCCTCGAGCGGCTTCGGGACCTCGCGGGCCCGTTCCAGCGGATCGGGCTTTCGGCGACCGTCGGCGACCCTGACGAGGTCGGCCAGTTTCTGACCGGCGGCCGCCCCTGCGAGATTCGGGCGATCGACGTGGGGAGTAATGTCGACGTAACGGTTCGTGAGCCCGAGATTACCGACGAAGACGAGCGGTTAGCGGGGGAGCTCATGACCGAACCCGATACGGCCAGTCACGTCCGGTTGATCCGCGATCTCGTCGCCGACCACGAATCGACGTTGATCTTCGTCAACACCCGCCAGACTGCGGAGGCGCTCGGCTCGCGATTCAAAGAACTCGAGTTGCCGATCGGCGTCCACCACGGCTCGCTCTCGAAGGAGGCGCGGATCGACGTCGAGGACCGGTTCAAAGCCGGCGAGCTCGACGGCCTGTTGTGTACGTCCTCGATGGAACTGGGCATCGACGTTGGCCAGGTCGACCACGTGGTCCAGTACAAGAGTCCCCGGCAGGTCACGCGGCTCCTCCAGCGGATCGGGCGGGCGGGCCACCGCCAAGATGCGGTCTCGAGCGGGACGATCGTCACGACCCGGCCCGACGACACGCTCGAGGCACTGGCGATCGCCCGCCGAGCCCGCGACGGCGAGGTCGAACCAGCGGCGATCCACGAGGGGAGTCTGGACGTCGTGGCGAATCAGTTGCCCGCGATCGTCCAGAGCCGCGGCGATACGCCGGTCGATGAAGCCGTCCAGACCATCACGCGGGCGCATCCGTTTCGGACGGTTCCCGAGGAGACGATTCGCGAGATCGTCTCCGAGTTGGACCGCAACCGGATCATCTGGTTCGACGAGGGCGAGGACCGCATCGAGACCACCGGCGGCACCTGGCAGTACGTCTACGCTAATCTCTCGATGATCCCCGACGAGGAGACCTACGAGGTCCACGACATCGCCTCTGGCGGCCAGATCGGGACCTTAGACGAGCGGTTCGTCGTCAACTTCGCCCAGCCGGGCGAGGTGTTCATTCAGCGCGGCGAGATGTGGCGGATCGCCGAGATCGACGACGAGGAGGCCCGGGTCAAGGTCAGCCCGATCGAAGACCCCGCCGGCGAGGTGCCCTCGTGGATCGGCCAGGAGATCCCCGTCCCCGCCGCGGTCGCCGGCGAGGTCGGCGAGCTCCGGGCCGTCGCCGAGCCACAACTTCAGTCGGGAGCCGACGCCGCCGCGGTCGGCCGCGAACTCGCTCATCGGTACCCGAGCGACGAGTACACGCTCACCGAGGCCTGCACGCAACTCGAGCGCCAGGTCGACGCCGACGCGCCGATGCCGACGGCCGATCGGCTCGTTCTCGAGCGCCAAGGGCGGACGATCGTGCTCAACGCGCCCTTCGGCCACATGGCAAACGAGACGCTCGGCCGGCTGCTCTCCGCACTGTTAGGTCAGCAAGCCGGTTCGTCGGTCGGCCTCGAGACCGATCCCTACCGAATCGAACTCGAGGTGCCGACATCGATCGCGACCAGTGACGTACTCGCTGTGTTAGAGGAGACCGCCCCCGACCACGTCGAGGCGATCGTCGAACTCGGGCTCAAACGCTCTGACGCGCTCGCCTTCCGGCTCGCACAGGTCTCAGCGAAGTTCGGTGCGCTCAAACGCTGGCAGAACAGGGGGTCGGGACGTCTCTCCAACGATCGGTTGCTGGCAGCGCTCGAGGACACCCCGATGTACGAGGAGGCGATTCGGGAGGTGTTCCACGAAGATCTGGACGTCGACCGCGCGAGTGCAATACTCGAGCAGATTCAGTCGGGCGCGCTCGCGGTGGTGACCCACCGTGGGCGTACGCCGGTCGGACAGGGTGGTCGCTCGTCGGGTGGCAAGGAACTGCTCGCACCCGAAAACGCCGATGCAAGCGTCATCGAGACGGTCAAAGAGCGGATCCGGAACGATCGCGTCATCCTGCTGTGTACCCACTGCACGGAGTGGAAGGTAAAGACGAAGGTCAAGCGAGTCGCCGACCAGCCCGAATGTCCCGCGTGTGGCTCGACCCGGATCGCGTCGCTGAACCCGTGGGCCGACGAGGTCGTCCAGGCAGTTCGAGCGCAGGAGAAAGACGACGAGCAACGGAAAATGACCGAACGCGCGTTTCGGGCCGCGAGTCTCGTCCAGAGCCACGGCAAGCAGGCCGTGATCGCGATGGCTGCCCGCGGCGTCGGCCCACACAACGCCGCTCAGATCATCAACAAGCTGCGCGAGGACGAGGCCGAGTTCTACCGCGATATCCTCTCGAAAGAACGGGAGTACGCCCGAACCCAGTCGTTCTGGGAGTGACCGCTCATTGGATGACAAACGAGTCTTCCATCTCCGCGGGCGTGATCACCTCGAGCTCGCCAGCGGACTCTAACTCGTTTAAGTGGCTGACCGTCTCACGGAGCACCGACTGGGAACTCCCGTCGAGACGGGTGAAGGTGAGCGACGTGATGCCGCCTAGCTGGGCGGTGAGATCGAGCGCCGTCCGCGCCTCCTCGGCACTGAGACCGGTCATCCGCGAGCACAGCTGTGGATTCATCGCGGCACCTTGCGATGGGTAGCGCCCGGCGAACGCGAGGCTGTGGTGTTCCGAGACGGCCTCGAGGACCGCCCCGTTGTACTGACCGACTGGATAGGAGAAGTAGCGTGCACCGTCCTCGTAGCCGTTGTCCTCGAGCCACGCTTTCGCGTCGCTGACCTCCGTTGCCGGGTCGCGTCCCGAGAGGGTGGTGAGATTCTGGCCGTGCATCGAATGGCTCCCGATCGTCCAGCCGGCGTCGGACAGCTCCGCGAGCTGGTCAGTACGGAGATGTTCGCCCGTCGCGCTTTCGTCCTCGCGAACCCGACTTGGGACGATAAACGCCACCCCCGGATAGTCGTACTCGTCGAGGATCGGAAACGCTCGCGTGTAGGTGGACTCATGGCCGCCATCGAAATGGAGCATGACTTTGCCGACATCCGGTGTGGGGGCAAACCGGAGGTCGTCGACCCAGACCGATCCCTTGTCGTCGTCGGCAGTCCAGCGGATGATCTGGACCTGGGTAATCGCGCTCAGATCGGGCTCGCCGTCGACGGTGTCGACGCCGAAATTATTGTGGACGAGCGGCGTGTCGCTGTGCATTCGCTGCCTGAAGACCATCCGATTCTCGTCCTCGTCGAGCAACTGGATGACCATGTCGGCCTCGTGTTCCGTGGCCATCGCCATGGTCGGCCGCACGCCCGTGAAATCCCGTGGTTCGTCCAGTTCTCGGACGATCCGGAACTGGTTGTCAGACCCTGACTCGAGCCGTGCGGACTGCGAGCCGGTGTACGCACGCTCTTGATCGGCCGTGAGCGTACCAAGTGGCACGTCCCACGCGTCCACGTTTTCGAAGTCGTCGAACAGCCGGGCCGTTGGCTGATCAGAGTCGGGGCTGTCGTCCGATTCTTCGGACGTCGAACAGCCGGCGAGGGCGGCGACGAGAGCGGCGCTGAGATATGTTCGTCGTTTCATTGCTGGCGACCGCTTGCGCCACGGTGCGGTATATTGTTATTCTCGGTTGTCAACAGCACGCTATATATCATAGCGTCGGGAAAACCCGGCTCACATCGCATGCACGCCGAGAACGCATCGACTTCCATGATCGGTCGCCGCTGTTCCACATAGTCCTCGAATACACGGGTTACAGGGCCGCCGTATCGAGTCTCGAGTTTAGACTGACTGCAGGCAACGTGCCTGCGTCTCGTAACCCTCGCCGTACAGACCTGTAGGTCGGGATTGCTGTGTCCCGTGAACGGCGGTGTGAGCACTCGAGCGCCTGCCGGCTCGAGTTGCCGATCCGTAACGGCCATACGGGTTGCTCTCGTTGCCCCTGCTATGAAATTCGCGCCGGGGGCCTGGAAGTACGCCATCGTGCCCCTGCTTGCTGCGCCGTTTGCGCTCCTCTATAGCGCCACCGTCGGCCTCGTCGTGTTCGCGCTTGGCGCGGGGACCCTCGCGTTCTTTCGTGATCCGGAGCGCACGCCGCCGCCGACCGGTGTCGTTTCGCCGGCTGACGGGACCGTCTCTGTCCTCCGCGAAGAAGGCGATCGGGTCCGACTGGGTGTCTTCATGAACGTCTGGCACGTCCACGTCGTTCGCGCGCCGTTCGCGGGCCACGTCACCGACGTCGAACACGTTCCCGGCGCGAACCGGCCCGCGTTCTCGAAAGAATCCGAT
Organism: Natrinema limicola JCM 13563; assembly: GCF_000337475.1. Taxonomy (GTDB): domain Archaea; phylum Halobacteriota; class Halobacteria; order Halobacteriales; family Natrialbaceae; genus Natrinema; species Natrinema limicola. The sequence continues at coordinate 21,908 of NZ_AOIT01000030.1, forward strand.
CGGAACGAACGCGTCCACGTCCGTCTGGCGTCGGACTCCTCGAACCTCCCCTCGGAACCTGACGAGACAGCGACGACCGGAGACGACACTACGACCGCGGCAGCCGACGGACCGGGCCACGATGCCGCGGTCACACTGATCGCCGGCGCGTTCGCCCGCCGCATCCATCCCTACGCCGACCCCGGTGACGACGTTGCGCGTGGCGACCGCATCGGCCACATCGCCTTCGGCAGCCGCGTCGATCTGCTCTTTCCGCCGACGGTCGACCGCGAGGACATCGCCGTCGACATCGGGGACTCGATGACCGCCGGGGAAACCGTCGTGCTCGAGGCGTCGTCCCATCCGACGACTGATCGATCCGGCCACGAACCGTAACCTTCCCGCTCGATCATCCGTTCTCGCCCACCCCCACTGCTCTGGCCGAGTCAACCGTTTCAGCGGATAAACGACTCGTTCAGTGCGGCTGATTCCGCTGAATCCGCCGTAACCGATCGAAACGGTCGCGTCGTATTTGCTGCTGACGGACGAACAAAACGCCATCCACTGATACCGATGGCCAGTCCACCTTCGATCTCCGACCAAGGATCCGCTGGCTCGAGTTCGACGACCGAATCCCGTGACGACGCCCATGGCGTCCGCAAGCGATCGACACCGGGGCTTGTCACCTCGATCCGTGCGATGGGGTTCTGGACAGCCATCGCCATGCCGTTTCTCTATTTGCCGCTGCTTGCGACCGGGCTATCGTCTTCGTTCGACGGTATCCTGTTCGTCTGTCTGCTCGTCGGAAACCTCCTCGCGTTGTACGTCGGCCATCCCCATCACCAGTAGGCCCGCCTCGTATCGATTCGGACAGCAGGTGTCTTCTCGTACTACTGGACAGCAGTCAATCCGAAGCCGGTCGCGACTTCGCGGCCGCCCCCACAGGTGACGGCCGCACGCATGCGACGGCGTCACGCGTTCTGTCCGGCAGTATCAGCGGTTGCCAGCTTGCTCGAGTCTCATAACCGGACGGTGCCGAGACGGTCAGCCAACTCGCTGGGTAGCTCCGTCGGCCTCCTATCGAACTCGTGACGTTGGTTACAGCCGCCAGGGGAGTTCCCGCCGGATCGCCCGTCGTTTGACGAGGACGAAGCCGACCGCAATGAGCCCGAAGCCGACCAGCGTCACGGTCTCGATGGCTTCGTCGAGATAGAGCCAGCCGACGATGGCGGTCACGATCGGAGCCACGTACGAGACCATATTGATCTCGACAGCGCCCAATCGCTCGAGCAGGTCGAAATAGATGAGAAAGCCGACCGCGCTCGCACCGAGTGCGAGGGCTGCGAGCGCGCCGATCGCCTCCGGGTGGATCCATGTGGCCGGCTCGAGCGGTTCGCCGATCGCCAAGCTCACGAGATGGAGAACGACTGCGCCCCCGACCATCGACCAGGCCTCCATCGTCTCGATCGGCAGTGCGGTCTCGAGACGGCGGGTGAGGACGCTGCCGAGTGCGAACGCTGCGGCCGCACAGAAGACGAGCCCTTTCGACACGGCGTCGGCTGCGAGCAGATTCGACGGGTCCGGCTGGACGATCACCGCGACGCCGGCGAGTCCGACGAGGACACCGACCACGCCGGCCGGCGAGAGAGCGTCGGTTGGAACGAGTAGCCGCGCGAAGCCAGTACTCAAGACCGGTGAGAGACTCACCAGAATGGCCGCGGTGGCTGCCGGCGTGCGCTGCTGGCCGACGAACAGGAACGCGTGATAGGCCGCGATCAACAGGACGGCACCGACGGCGACTTGTCCCCACTCGGCTTGGTCACGAGGCCGCCACGGTTCGACGGCCACCGCTGCATAGCCAAGCATTACGACACCAGCGATATCGTAGCGAAACGCCGCGAACAGAAGCGGCGGAAAATACGAAAGCCCTGCACTGATCGCGACGAACGCACCGCCCCACAGCGTCGCGAGCGTCACGAACAGCCCGAGATTCCGATACTGGTTCACAGCGGCTCTCTCGGGTGAGCCACCCTTTGCATTTCGATTCGGACTATCCGGACCTGACTCGCGACTCGAGCATGCGACTGTCCGCCAGCGTGCGGTAGAGCGTGCCACGACGGCCAGTCACTGACCTTTCGGCGGCGGCAAACCGTGTCTTGCCGCTCAGAGCGGCGGTCGTCCCCGGAGTTCGGGCTTGTCCTCCGTCGCCCGGAACTGCTCGAGTAAGGGTTTGATATCGTCGAACCCCTCTGCCAGGACGATGTCGCCGCTGCGGAGGTCGTACTCGATGATATCGTAATCCGCGAGCCGCGGCAGGTGGTTGTGGACGAGGCTGACGTAGACGCGCTGTCGGGTTTCTTTGTCGAGTGTGTGGGCGTTGATGTCCAGTTCCCAGGCTGCGATCTGGTCGACGAGGTCCTCGAGGTTGGCGGTCCGGTTGTCCGCTAACTCATAGAGGAGAAACCGCCGCTCGGATTCGGCAAGCAGGGTGCAGGCCGCTTCCATCCGACTGGCGTTCGTCGGGCTCATACACCGACCATGCACCGAGTGGTATTACACCTACTGCCAACACAGATTGGGTCCCACCCGATCGCCGATCGCAACCGAATTCGAGACCTGTCGAATGCGGCCGGTTCACTGCCTACTACTGCCAATCTCACCACTCTAGTTAGCGCAGACGACTGTTCACGTCGGGAGTGTCACAACCGATCGGAGTCACTGACAATCACTGCAGATTGATTCTACGATGGCTCTGCAATCGGTATTCGAGCCGGTTTGGGTGGGACGACTGCCCGTTCCGGAGTCGACTATGGATCTCCCGAGACGTACTGTGTCATATGTTATCTCAGACGACATACCTAAGTAGTGGACCGACATACTCGGTTGTATGGCCGCTCACGGCCGGTCCGCACTGCGGGACCTGTTCGACGAGTCGCCCACGCCTCACATTGCCCATCCCCCTCGGACCCACCATCGTGATTTCTACGTCGCTACCGACGGGTCCTTCCGGGAGTCGGGCGGCGGACTGGGCGCTGTTATCGAAACGCGCGACGGCACCCGCGTCGCACGCGTCGCGACGACGGACACGCCGCCGGACAACAACGTCGCCGAATATCGGGCGCTGCATCTCGGGCTCGACGTCCTCGCCGCGCGAGCACCACGAGACGCCGCTGTCGGCGTCCTCATCGACCACGACGCGCTCGCCAGCAACGTCAACAACGCCATCCTTGCAACCCAACACCCCGACGGAAAATCACCCCGCCCGATCTCCGTCCCGGCCGCGACCCGGTATCACTGGCGAGGCATTCAGGCCCGCCTCTGCGGATTCGACGAGGTCCGGGCCGCTCGCATCGACAGCGATCAAAACCCCGCCCATCCGCTCGCGAACGCGCCCGAGCAGTACCGACACGTCAATCGGAAACCCGAACGATGTGTCCTCCCCGAGACGCCGGAACCGACTGCTTCCACCGAGTTCCCACCGCCGTCTCGCGCCGACCGCAACGGCACCGGCGGCGGTCGTGCCTCGGACTAAGCCCGAGACGGAAACCGTGTAACCGGCGACGAAGGCCGGCCCGAACCGTCATCGTTTTCTCACCGCTCGAGCAAGTCCTCGCCGATGAGTCTCCGCGTCGCGGTCGCCGCCCCGTTCATCCAGCACGGCACGCGTCGCCTCAAGGAAAACGAGTTCGTCGTCGCTCTCTCGCTCGACCGCGACTGGTTCTCTCCCGACCAGTCGAAGCGACTGGTCGATGTCGCCACGAAAGAGGGGCTGCTCGAGCGAACCGACGACGGCCTCGCAGTGACCTTCGATCCCGCCGAGGTGACGGTGCCCGAGGAGTTCACGCCCGATGAGGACCTTCTGCGGGAGCGGTCGGCGTTCGAACGCGTCCTCGATTCGCTGGTCGCCGAGGGGATGGAAAAACACGAGGCCGTCGGCGAGATCAACACGCTTCAGGGGGAACTCGGCCTGACGATCGAGGCCGCCGCGGTCGTCTACGCCCGCCGCGAAGGCTTCGCGGTCGACGACCTCGTCCCGATCGCCCGCGCAGCCGTCCGCGACACCGAAGACAGTTAGTCCCGACGGCCTGAGCCACGCATATGGTCGAGGATCGGATCACCGATGGGAGACGGATCGCCGAACTACTCTCGAGCGAACTCGACGGCCGCGAGGACGGCGATCTCGCCGCTGTTGCCGTGACCAACGCCGACCGCGACGTCGAACCGACGGCAGAGGGCGCGCGTGCCTACGATGTCACCTGCACCGACGAGCGAATCGCCCGCGTCTTTATTCACGAGGACCGGGCACACCTCGAGTTCGAAACGGGCCAAGATGTCGCAGCCGATGCCGCGTCGGACGCTGACCTCCGAGTTCGGCCGAAAGCAACGACGCCCCCGCGAACGCTCGTTTTCGTCGAGAGCGGCGCGGAAGTCAAGCGAGCGACGGACGTGGTTCAGGCTGTGAGCCGATCGCTCTGAGAACGCTGGCGGGTAGAATCGGGCCGCCCAGCAGAACGTAGCGGTGTGCGTATTACCGTGTCATAAATTTCATCGAATCGGTCAGTACGGGTTTCCGCCATTACATACTGTTCACAAACGCTCTCAGGAACAGTGCGTTGTCCACTGTTCTTGGAACCCATCCACGATCGTCACCTGCGCTCGCTGCCCTTCGCGTTCGCAGGTGATGACGTCACTGCCGATGATCGATTCATTGTCGCCCGCTTCAACGACGTATCCCCACGTATTACCCGGTTTCCACGCTTCAATCGTGGTCGTCGTGTCACCGGTCGGGCGAACTGTAAGCTGGCGACTTCGGACCTCCTTTTCTGCCAGTGTTACGTTATAATACACGGCACCGCTCTGTAAGTCAGCAAGTCCGACGTATCTGCGGTCACCAGCCTCTGTTGTTGCTCGGAAGGTTACGTCGGTCGGGGAGTCAGCGTTCGGGACTGTGAAGACCGTGAGTTGATACCGTGTTTCGTCTTGATTTTCGACCGTTAGCGTCGGTGGTTCGTCGGGCGAGAGAACAGTCCATCCAACGAGGATGGTTGAGAGGACGATGAGGATAGTAAGGGATACTCGAGGGCGCAACATTGGTTGGGTAGTTCATTTCAAAACAGCTATTAAAAATCATATCGTTCCGTCACTACGCTCGCCGGCACGCTCGAGTCGCCGACCGAAACGTGGAGTCAGCCTCGAGCCCGATCGGACGACTGCGTCTCATTCGAGGTCTGCAACAAGTTCCGGAACCGCAGTCGCGACTTGCGCCTGCTCGACGTGTGCGACGGCGCGGGGATCAGGGTCAGGGCCGTCTTCGAGTACCACCTGTATCGCGGCCAGCCCGGCGTCGGTCGCACCTCCAACGTCGGCGTCGACCTCGTCGCCGACATAGACCGCTTCGGCGGGCGCGACACGCAGTTCGTCAGTGATCGCCTCGAACGCACGGGGATCGGGTTTTCCGGCCTCGAGTTCGCCGGTGACGACGGCGGCGTCGAAGACCTCTTCCCAGCCCAGCGTCTCGAGTTTGTCTCGCTGGGCGCGAACGGGGCCGTTCGTGAGCAGGCCGACCAGATACTCGCCGCGTAAGTCCGCGAGCATGGTTTCGACGCCGGGGAGGGGCTCGAGGGCGTCGGCGATCGTCTCGCGATATGCTGTCGCGACGGCGGCCGGGTCGGCGTCACTGTCGGTGTTCTCGAGCAGGTCGGCGAAAATGGGTTCGCGCGTCTCGGTCGTGAGGTTTCGCCGGTGGGCTGCGAGATACGCCTCGCGCGACAGCGATGGCGCACCCGTGGTGGCTGTGGCCTCTTCGAGAATGGTCGCCCGATCCCGCTGGGGAACGGCGAGCGTGTAATCGAGATCGAAGACGACCGCCTGTGGCATAGCCGTGTGAGGGGGCTCGAGCCGGTTGAAGCTTTCCGTTTTGGGGTTCGGCGTCAGTCATACGGTCTGCTGTCCCGATGTCCCGGTGGGCCCGCATGACGGGTCGCGGTCCCACCGACACTGACTGACAGTAGTCCGTATCAATCGTTTGCCCGACCAGTGTCGCCACGTCCCCGCTCGAGTGCGGAGACAAAGACGGGTTCGAGTCGGCTCGAGTGCTGCATAAGCGACGTCCCGAGGACGCTCATGACGAGGACGTAGCCGACGGCGACGGCATAGATCGTCTCCGCCGTCTCGGTTGGTAGCCCGCTGCCGGCACCGGTGAGCGCGAGACTCGCGATGATCAACGAGAACTCGCCACGCGTGGCCATGCCGAGCCCGACGCGCAGCGACCGGCGATCGTCGAGCTCGTAGATCCGCCCGCCGAGGTAGCCGCTGACGAGCTTCGTCGGCGTCGTCACGATCACGGCGGCGACGATGATCGCGACGACCGAGAGCGTAAACAGCCCCGGATCAGTGACGAGTCCGATCCAGAAGAAAAAGATCGCCGCGAAGGCGTCTCGAAGCGGCTCGAGCAGTTGCTCTAAGTCGTGGACGTGATCGGTTCCGGAGAAGGCCATGCCGACGAAGAAGGCAGCGACGGCCTCGCTGACGCCCAGCGCAAGCGCGATGCCGGCGACGAGGATCGTCACGCCAAGTGCCCGGACGACGACGAACTCGTTGGTGTCAGCATCGAGAAAGCGCTGGAAGAAGTCGGTCCCGTACGTGACCAGCGCGAGCAGTGCGAGGATAACGCCAATCGCGATCGCGATCTGGCCCGCGGCTGCCCCGAGATCGCCGCTGCCGAGGACGAGCGCGGAGACAATCGCTAGGTAGACGGCGATAAACAGGTCCTCGTAGACCAGCGTCCCCAGCATTGGTTCCGACTCGGCGTTGGCGATCCAGCCCAGATCAATGAGCGACTTCGTGATGATCGCGCTCGAGGAGATGTAGACGACGCCGGCGGTCAGCACGGCAGCGAGGATGGTGCCGAAGACGAGGTAGCCGAACAGCAGTCCGATCCCGAAGTTGAGAGCGAGGTCTATCGTCCCCGCCTTGCCGATCCGGTTCTTGCTCGCGAGTAGCCGATCCAGATTGAACTCCAGTCCCAGGAAGAACAACAGGAGGACGATCCCGATTTCCGCGCCGACGACGACGAAGTCGGTATCGCTGAGTGCGACCTCGCCGAGTGCTGCCAGGAGGTCGACGCCAGCAACCGTCACCTCGGGGATGACGAGCGAGACGCCGCCGACAGCGACCTCGCTGCCAGCGAGGTCGGGGAGTTTGCCGAGGACGTTCGATCCCAGCACTGCCCCGGTGACGATGTACAGCGGGATGACGGACTGATTGATTCGATTCGCGACGACGCCGGCGAGTGCGACCGCGGCAAAGAGCACACCCACGTCGACGAGTGCGGTCTCAGTTGCCACTAGCGGTCACCTCCGACGAACACATCGGTTTCGATCACTCCTCGAGCTCGTCGCCGAGCAACTCTTCGAACCGGGTACAGTCCTCGCGGTCGCCGATGACGACTACCGTGTCGTCGATCTCGAGGACCGTCTCCGGCGTCGGCGGTGAGATCAGCTCATCGCCACGCTGGATGGCGACGATCGAGACACCCGTTCGATCACGGATGTCCGCTTCGGCGAGGCTCTGACCGGCTATTTCAGCCGACACCGTGACGGTGTACCACTCGAGGTAGGTCTCATCGGACAGCATCGTCTCGACTGCCTCGGCCTGAACCGGCTGGAAGTACGCCCCCTCCAGGATCGTGCCGATCTTCCGGGCGAGCCGATCCGAGACTTCGAACAGTTTGTCACCGTCGGCGTCCGCGTCCGGTTTCAGGTATACCTCTCGTTTCCCCGTGTTGTGAGTCACGATGACGAGTCGGGAGTCGTCCTCGAGTTCGACCTCGAATTTCTTCCCGACGCCGGGGAGGTCGCTCTCGTAGATGGTCATACCATAAAGAGCGGAGCGTGTGGCCATAAATGGCATGACCCAGTGACTGGGGCACTCGTGGCCGGAAACCGGATTGGCACCGCCATTACTCATACTGCCGGACAGAAGTCAATACGAAGTCGGTCGTGAGCTTATCGAGGCCGATCTTCGCGTGCGCGAAGATCGTGCCGGTCTACTTCTTCGCCCGGTCATTTCTGTCCGCACGAAGTGGCGTCCACATGGGGCTGGTTCTTCTGGGCTACTTTCTCGGGACGCTCTCGTTCGGCTGGTACGGCCTGTTTCTCGGCCCGATCGTCGTCGTCCTCGCGGTTCACTTCGCCGACAAAATCTTCTCCGACCTCGTGGACGACCTACTCGTGAGCTAATCGCGCCCCGTCCACGATCGGCCTCGTTGTCGCTCGAGCCACGGTGAGCACATACCGACATCGCGCAGACGAACGTTTTTCGTCGGTGCAGTGTCGATCCACGACGGATGACCGAACTCAGCGCACACCACGTCGGTATCACCGTCACCGATCTCGAGGAGACGCTCGCGTTCTACCGGGATGTACTCGACCTCCCGGTTGCAAATCGGTTCAGCGTCGGCGGCGAGGCGTTTTCCGACGCTGTCGGAGTTGAGGGTGCAAGCGCCGACTTCGCCCACCTCGAGGCCGACGGCGTTCGGATCGAACTCGTCGAATACGACCCCGAAGGGGCGGACGTATCGGCGTCGGAGCTCAACCAATCAGGCGCGACACACATTGGCCTCTCGGTCGACGACCTCGAGTCGTTCGCCGCGTCACTTCCCGACGACGTGCCGACGATCAGCGGGCCACAGACCACCGAAAGCGGCACCACGCTCATGTTTCTGCGCGATCCAGAGGGGAACCTGATCGAGGTTCTCGAGGCCTGATACGGCTCCTGTAAATCATTGCCGGTGGGACCGCGATCGTCCTGCGGGTACACCGGTACACAGTTACAGCAGACCGTATGACCCGAGCGAGAACACGTGGTCTGACCGAGTCGGCGGCGTTACGGTCCTCGACAGGCCAACGTCGACCGCACTTCTTCGACATCGCCGTCACACTGCGAACAGCTGCGTTTCTCGGCGGCGATGTAGACGATCCGACACCGCGAGCAGTGAAAGAGGTTCCCGACCGACTTCGGGACAGCGTGTCCCGTTTCGCCGTCGTCTCGAGTCGTCTCAGTTCCCGTCGCGTCTCGGTCGTACAGCAGCGCCGCCCGGAGCCGGTCGCGAAGACAACGTGAGGCCGCCGTCGCGTTCCGTCGGAGTCCCATACAGTCGTCGACCAGAAGAAGAATGAAATAGGCACTGCCAAACATGTTTGGATGCTGAATAGGCGGACGCAGCATCCTCTGCCTCGCGGCAGCCGTCGGTGCGGCTCGATCGACCGGGCCGTGGATAGCAACCTTTTCGACCATCCCGAAGCCAGTTCCGGCATGAACTTCTTCGACCACTTGCACGACCGCATCCGTTCGGTCGACAGCGTCGTCTCTGTCGGCCTCGATCCCGACCCGTCGCGCATTCCCGACCACCTTGACGAGTACGACCTCCCTCGCTGGGCGTTTAACCGACGTATCATCGATGCGACTCACGAACACGCCGCCGTCTACAAGCCCAACGCGGCCTTCTACGAGGACCCCGACGGCTGGCGCGCACTCGAGGAGACAATCGCCTACGCCCACGGCAAGGACGTCCCCGTCCTGCTAGACGCCAAGCGGGCCGATATCGGGAACACGACCCGGCAGTACGCCCAGATGCTCGAGACCGTCGATGCGATCACCGTCAACCCCTACATGGGTCGGGACTCGCTGCAGCCGTTTCTCGCCGACGAGGAGTCGGGCGTTTTCATCCTCTGTCGGACGTCGAACCCCGGCGGAGCCGACCTGCAAGACCTCACGCTCGAGACGGGCGAACCACTCTATGAGCGCGTCGCCGCGCTCGCCGACCTCTGGAACGAAAACGACAACGTCGGGCTGGTCGTCGGCGCGACGAAGCCGGACGAGCTCGAAGACCTCCGCGAGCAGGTTCCTGACCTCCCCTTCCTCGTGCCCGGCATCGGGGCACAGGGCGGCGACGCCGAGGCGGCCGTCGAGTACGGGCTCGCAGACGGTGTCGGACTCGTTAACTCCTCGCGCGGGATTATTTTCGCAGGCGAAGACGACGGTGAGGACTTCGCCAGTGCCAGCGGTCAGGCCGCAAAGCGGCTCAAAAAGCGGCTCAACCAGTATCGAAAGTAATAGACCCAGATAGCTACTGTCGGCCTTACGACGCTCAAAACCGGTTGATATCCACGTCGTCGCGCTGTCCCGGCCGGGCTTGTGCAGCACAGTCGGCACACAGCCCCAGCTCGTCGTCGTAGTGAATGTCACAGACGAGCGTCCCGCAGTTGGGACACCGGTGCTGAGCGGGACGCGATTCGCAGATTTGACAGAGGCCGCTGACGCTCATACTCCGAGAAACGCACTCGAGGTGCTTGAAACCGGGCCCGGAACGGGCGACCGACCGTCGATCCCCAGTTCGGTAGCCTCACTGTGTCATATAGTACCAATCTACGGGAAGCCTTTTGCCATGTGGCCAACTACCAGGGGATATGAGCCGTGACCGGGCTCTCCTCGAGCGAGCCCTGGACCGTGGCGAACAGGACGGTGGCAACGTCGAATTCAAGGAACGACTGTCACGAGACGTCCACCTCGAGGGTGGGCGACGGGAGAGTCTGGCCGCGCAACTGCGACATCGGTTGCTATCCGGCGACGGTGAGGCGACCTACGTGGTCGGCGTCACCGACGACGGCGGCCTCGCCGGCATCGATCCTGACACCTTCTCCGAGACGATGGACGTCCTCTCATTGCTTGCCGAAGAGGCCGACGCACACATCGAAGACGTCCAGACGTGGGGGATCAATGGGGTCTCGGACTCGCTCGAGTCCGACGCAGATCGGACGTCGAAGACGGCCGAGCGTGGCCTGGTCGGTGTCGCGCAGGTACGAGAGGGTGGCGTTCTCGAGACGGACGACGAACACGTCGTCGTCGGGACGGCGGGCCACGTCGACCACGGGAAGAGCACGCTCGTGGGCTCGCTCGTGACGGGCAAAGCCGACGATGGTGACGGCGCAACCCGTGCGTTCCTCGACGTCCAGCCTCACGAGGTCGAGCGTGGCCTCTCGGCCGATCTGTCCTACGCCGTCTACGGCTTTGACGACGAGGGGCCGGTCCGGGTGCGGAACCCGAATCGCAAGGCAGATCGCGCCGAAGTCGTCCAGGAGGCCGATCGACTCGTCTCCTTTGTCGACACTGTCGGCCACGAGCCGTGGCTCCGAACGACGATTCGCGGGCTCGTCGGCCAGAAACTCGATTACGGTCTGCTGGTCGTCGCCGCCGACGATGGCCCGACGCGGACGACGCGTGAACACCTCGGCGTGTTGCTCGCAACCGAGCTCCCGACGATCGTCGCGATCACGAAAACCGACGCCGTCGACGACGAACGCGTCGCGGCGGTCGAACGCGAGGTCGAACGACTCCTCCGCGATGTCGATAAGTCGCCGCTGCGGATCAGCCGCCACGGCGTCGACGCCGCTGTCGAGGAAATCAGCGAACGCGTCGTCCCCATCGTCGAGACCAGCGCGATCACGATGGACGGCCTCGAGACGCTCGACGAACTGTTCGACCGGCTGCCCAAGACGTCTCAGGATACCGGCGAGTTCCGGATGTACGTCGACCGTAGCTACTCGGTGACCGGCGTCGGTGCGGTCGCTTCGGGCACCATAATGGCCGGCGAGGTCGAAGCCGGTGACGAACTCCAGATCGGTCCCATGCCCGATGGCCGCTTTCAGGAGGTCGAGGTCCGCTCGATCGAGATGCACTACCACCGAGTCGATCAGGCACAGGCGGGTCGGATCGTCGGCATCGCGCTGAAAGGGATTAAAGAAAGTGCCATCGAGCGCGGCATGGTCCTGTTGCCTCGGGACGCCGACCCTGACCCGGTCCGAGAGTTCGAAGCCGAAGTGATGGTGCTCAACCATCCCACCCGCATCGGCGAGGGCTACGAACCGGTGGTCCACCTCGAGACGATCGGCGAAGCCGCTGTCTTCCACCCCGAGAACGGTCGCCTCCTGCCGGGCGATACGGGCACGACCACCGTCGAGTTCAAGTTCCGTCCGTATCTCGTCGAGGAGGGTCAGAAGTTCGTCTTCCGCGAGGGTCGCAGCAAGGGCGTCGGGACGGTCACCGACGTCTCCCCGATGGAGTGACTACCAAGAGCGGCCGTCACCGGCGGCCCGCGTGACCGCGTCGATTACCCGTCCGGATTTGCTCCGTAAACCGTATAAATTAGACGGGGCTAAATAACGATATGGCTGGCGACATCACCACTACTGTCGGCTGGCTGTTATCACCACTGTTCGATAAGCGATACACTCGAACAGGTATCGGCCGGGACAGCCGACAGTATGAACGACTGCGCGCTCTCGCTGCGCTCGAGCTATGACCGGCTGGCTCGAGATCCTCGTCGTCGCGTTCGTCCTCCAGTTGTCGGTGCTGCCTGGCGAGAAGGTGCAGTTCATTATCGCTGGCCTCTCGACACAGTACGATCCACGGATCGTCGTCGCCGCTGCGGGGAGCGCCTTCGCCGGGTGGACGGCCCTCGAGATCCTCTTCGGTGCGGCGATCAGGGGCGCACTGCCGCCGATCTACCTCGATGCGATCACGGCAGGGCTGTTCCTGCTCTTTGCGGTGTTGCTCATCAGGTCGGCACCCGAGACGAGTGCTCAGTCAGTCGCGACCAACGGCGGGACGGTGATGGGCGACGTACTGGACATCTCGCTTTTCGGGTACGATATCCCGCCGTATCTCCGCGGGTTCGTCCCGATCTTCGCGCTGATGGCCGTCGGGGAGTTCGGTGACAAGACCCAACTCGTCACGATCGGACTCGCTGTCAAGTACGGAGCCCACCCCGCGATCTGGGCCGGCGAGATGCTCGCGATCATCCCTGTGAGTGCAATTAACGCGTACTTCTTCCACCGGTTCTCACACCGTTTCGATGCTCGGCTGGCCCACTTCGCCGGCGCGGCGCTGTTTCTCTTCTTCGGGCTCGATACGGTGTTGCAGATCCTGACTGGGTTCTCGATCTGGGAGACGATCGTCGACGGGATCGCGACTGTGATTCTCGGCCTCGTCTAACCCGCCCCCGGCAGAACGAAACCAAAGTTGGTATGTCCGCCTCGGTTCCTGGGCTAGGATAAGATGGTACAGACGAGCGTTATCGGTTGTGGCAACATGGGGAGTGCCCTGATTACGGGCCTCCATCGGTCGGGAAATCACACGGTGACCGCGTGTGACCTCGATCCCGACGCACTCGAGGCGGTCGCCGACTACGTCGACCACACGACGACGGACGTCGCCGAGGCGGCCGAAGCAGACGTGGTCGTCGTCGCAGTGAAACCGGACATCGTCGGCGCGGTTCTGGACGATCTCGAGCTCTCGCCCGAGCAGACGCTAGTCTCTATCGCTGCGGGCGTCTCCACTGACTACGTCGCCGCGCGAACCGACGCGAACGTCGCCCGGATCATGCCGAACCTCGCGGCCGAAACCGGAAACATGGCTGCGGCCGTCACCGGCGACGACGTTCCCGACGAGGTCCGGACGCTGCTCGACGACGTCGGCGAGTTCGCCGAGGTCGACGAGAGTCAGATGGACATCGCGACCGCCGTCAACGGCAGCGGCCCCGCCTTCGTCTTCTATCTCATTCAGGCGATGAAAGAGGCTGGCATCGACGGCGGGCTCGAGCCTGACGACGCCGAGACGCTGGCCGCCCAGACGTTCAAGGGCGCTGCCGAGACCGTCCTCCGGTCGAACGAGGACCTTGATGACCTGATCGACGCCGTCTGCTCGCCCAACGGGACGACCATCGAAGGGATGGAGGTCCTCTGGGACAGCACCGCCAACGAAGACGTCGCCGCGGCGGTGAACGCAGCCGAAGAACGCTCTGCGGAACTCGCAGCGGAGTTCAGCGATGAGTAGCGAACTCGAGGAAGCAGCCGTCGACGAGGCACGACAGCTCGCGGCCGACGCCGATCGCGTGATCGTCAAGGCCGGGACGAACTCCTTGACCGACGACGAGTCGAATCTCGACATCGAGAAGCTCGACAAACTCGTCGACGACCTCGAAGACCTCCTCTCGCGTGACAAGGAGGTCATCCTCGTCTCCTCTGGTGCGGTCGGTGCCGGGACGGGCCGTATCGAACCGTCCAGCGGGACCGTCGAGGAATCGCAAGCGCTGTCAACCGTCGGCCAGAGCCTCCTCATGCACCGCTACACCGAGAGCTTCGACCGCTACGACCGGAAGGTCGCACAGCTCCTGTTGACCCAGCACGACCTCGAGAATCCGGAGCGATTTACGAACCTCCGGAACACGATCGAGACGCTGCTGGATTGGGGCGTCGTCCCGATCATCAACGAGAACGACGCGGTCGCGACCGAGGAGATCCGCATCGGCGACAACGACATGCTCTCGTCGGCAGCGGCGATCGGCGTCGACGCTGACCTGCTGGTCACGCTAACTGACGTCGGCGGCGTCTACACCGGGAACCCGAAAGAAGACGACGACGCCGAGCGCATCGAGGCCGTCGGAGCAAACTACGATCAGGTTCAGGACATCATCTCTGAGACCACCTCCGAGGGATTCGGCGGCATCCAGACGAAAGTCGAGGGCGCACGCGACGTCAGCGAACACGGCATCCCGGCGGTCATCGCGAAGTCCACCGAACCCGACGTCCTCGAGCAGATCGCTACTGCCAAACCCGTGGGAACCATATTCGTCCCCATCAACGGTGTGAGCGATGACTGAGACTGATATCGAACGCGACGTCGAGGAGGCACAGACCGCGGCCCTAGAGCTCGCGAAGCTGTCCGATGAGGACCGCAGCGCGGCACTCCACGAGATCGCCGACGCGCTCGAGGCCCGAACCGAGGAGATCCTTGCGGAAAACGAAAAAGACGTCGAGGAAGGCGAGCGACTGCTCGAGGAAGGCGAGTACACGCAGGCGCTGGTCGACCGGCTCAAACTCTCCGAATCGAAGATCGAGGACATCGCCGAGATGGTCCGGAGCGTCGCCGGCCAGGACGACCCGCTTGGCAAGACGCTCTCGGCCCGCGAACTCGACGAGAATCTCGAACTCTACAAGGTCGCCGTGCCGATCGGCGTCGTCGGGACGGTCTTCGAGTCCCGTCCCGACGCGCTCGTCCAGATCGCCGCGCTCGGTCTGAAATCGGGCAACGCCGTGATCCTGAAAGGCGGCAGCGAGGCGCTGCACTCCAACCGGATCCTCTTCGAGATCATCGAAGAGGCTGCCGCCGAAGCGGGTATCCCCGACGGCTGGGCCCAGCACATCGAGGCCCGCGAGGACGTCACTGCCTTGCTCGAGATGGACGACGCGATCGACCTCCTGATGCCCCGGGGCAGCTCCGAGTTCGTCAGCTACATTCAAGACAACACGAGCATCCCCGTGCTCGGCCACACGGAAGGGATCTGCCACGTCTACGTCGACGACGCAGCTGATCTCTCGATGGCCGAGGACATCGCCTACGACGCCAAGGTCCAGTATCCTGCCGTCTGTAACGCCGTCGAGACCCTGCTGGTCCACGAAGACGTCGCCGACGAATTCCTCCCGGCGATCGCCGACCGCTACGAGACCGCCGGCGTCGAGATCCGCGGCGACGAGGCTACCCGCGAGATCATCGACGCGGAGGCGGCGACTGACGACGACTGGGACACCGAGTACGGCGACCTGATCGTCTCGATCAAAGTCGTCGACTCGCTTACGGCCGCGATCGACCACATCACGGTCCACAGCTCGAAACACACCGAGTCGATCGTGACCGACGACACAGACCGCGCGAGCACATTCATGCGCAGCCTCGACTCTGCGAGCGTCTTCCACAACGCCTCGACGCGCTTTGCCGACGGCTACCGCTACGGGCTCGGTGCCGAAGTCGGCATCAGCACGGGCAAAATCCACGCCCGCGGCCCCGTCGGCCTCGAGGGACTGACGACCTACAAGTACCACCTCGAGGGCGACGGCCAGCTCGTCGCCACCTACGCCGGTGAGGACGCGAAACCGTTCACCCACGAAGCGGTCGACAGCGAGTGGACGCCCGGACAGCTCTCTGACGAGTAGAATTCGCCGTTTTCGTCCCGCTTCTTCTCCGTCTTCCGGATTTCGCGCCCACGCGGGCGCGAAATCACACTTCTATACGCGCCCTCGAGCGCCTCAGAGATCGAAGGAGTCGACGAGCAGGTCTTCGTCCGTCTCGCCGTAGACGTACGTCGGCCCGCCGAGCACGTCGATCGTCACCGTTGCGGGCGCGAAGAGATCCGATGGGACTTCCTCGAACTCCCAGTCGAGGTCGTCGAAGACGTCGCCGAACGGGCGGCCGTGGTCCTCGGCAGCGGTCGACGGTACCGAGTCGAAGACATCAGCGTCCTCCCGGACGGTAAGATGGGCACGCCCACCGTAGGCGATCGCGTCGTTCGTTCGCGCGATGGCCGTCCGTTCGTCGCTTGCCACGGGCGCGACTGGGGCGCGACCGGTCGCCGAGACGATGTCGAGCGGATCGTAGCCCAGTTCGGCGAGCCGGAAGGTAGCGAGTTCAGCGGTACGGGCGGCGTTCGTGATGCTCCCGACGAGGCTCGCAGTTCGATACGCGAGCAAGAAGACGCTACTCGTCTCGACCTCGGCGAGGTCGGCAACCTGCTGGGCTGCGGCCTCGGTCGGCTCGAGTTCGGTCTCAACGGCCAGCGCTGTCAGATCGAACGCGTCGGTGTAACCGACGCGGCGGAACTCCTCTTCTTCGGCTACGAGCGCCCGCGCGGGACCACTGCCCAGCCCCTCGAAATCCTCGGTGGTCAGCTCCCAGCCGGCCTTCTGGGAGCACAACAGCGAGAGCGCGGGCTGGTCAGTCGACAGCTCGACGTAGGGGATCGAGGCGTCGCCGAGTTCGTCCAGTTCGTAGCTCGGCGTCGCCATCCCCGCCGTTTGGATCTCGGTCAATAACAGTCCGGCTTCGATCCCGCCGTCGAACTCGAGGCCGAAGTCGAGCACCGTCGCATCGTTTGCGAGGTCGTAGCCGCCGATATTCAGCTCCTCGGCGTAGTCGAGGGCCTCGTCGACCAGCTCGATCGCCATCCGATTGAGACTTTCCATGCGACGGGCTTCAGCCTCCGTGGTAAAACCGTTTGTCAGTTCGTATCCGGTCGGTGGCTAACAGCGCTGTGTATCACGGCTCACTCCCGGCGGTTTCGGGCTGGTCGACCGAGCTGGTCTTCGACGACATCGACCTTCTCCGATGCGTCGATATCCCGCGTCCGCTTGTCATCGATCTTCAGGACGGTACTCACGCGGTCGGCGTCGACCGCGTCGTGGGCCGCCTGTGCGGCCGCGAAGAGTTCGTCCGTCGTCTCGGCTTCGATCACCGTCCCCATCGGGTTCGTCTCGTAGCTGACGTCGTAGTCCTCGAGTGCGTCGACCGCCTTCGCGACCTCGCCGGCCATACTGTCTTCGATCACCGGTGCAACGCTCAGGAGCGCAACTACTGTCATACGACCGAGCAACGATCGATAGCTCCCTAAATCCGTGCAATCCGGCGGTTTTCTCTGAAGGAGGGCTGACCAGGAGCGCGCACCGAGCGGCCGCAGCGCTCACGAGACGGGACTGTCGCGAAAAACGATCAGCGCGGTTGCGTATGGATACCCGGCCCGCAGTCAGGCTCTCGTCGGCGTTCGCGGCGTCTCCGCCGGTGGGTAGATGATCACGTCACCGTTCGCGTAGACGTACACCTCGTGTTCGAGCGCGGTGAACGCGACGTGGCCGCCCGTCCGCTCGGTGCCGTCCGATTTCGTGGCGAAGATGCGCTCGAGTGCGTCCGGGTCGACGCTATCGTACAGGGAGAACTCTCCCTGCGAGACGTCGGTGTCCGCGATCGACGCCAGCGCGTGGACGATCGTCGTGGTGATCGTCGCCGTCCCGTCGGTGTCGTGGTGGAAGACGTAGCGGTCATTGGGCTGGTCGTACTGGAGGTCGGTCATGCCGTCCGCAGGTGAGAAGTCCGTCTGCATTGCTAGATCTGATCGTTCAATCGTGCACTGTTCAGTACCTTCTCATAGTATAAAAGTCACTCGCAGCCAGTAACGGCACTCAAATGTGAAATACACTCGGATACGAATACGTTCTTTGAACTGTGACGATTTCCGTTCCGGGCCCACCCGAAAGCCGACGTAGAGTCGACGGACGCCGGTCCGAATATGACGGCTCTCGCTCGCTTGCCACGGCCACCCCCGACTTTATCGACGGGGAGAGCCAACCGACGGTATGGTATCCAACACAGCAGCCGCCCTCAGCGAAGACCTCGAGGCACTCGAGGACGACCTCCCCGCCACGGTCGACGACGGCGCGATCGAGCGTATGCGGTTCGTCGCACACGCACTCGATGAGGGGATTCGGGTCCCGGGAACGGACGCTCGAGTCGGGCTCGATCCGATCGTTGGGATCCTCCCGGGTGCTGGTGACACCGCAGCCGCGATCGTCTCGCTGTATCTCATCGTCGAAGCCGCGCGTATGGGCGTCTCCAACTCGACGCTGTTTCGTATGCTTGCAAACGTCGGCGTCGACGCCGTCATCGGCTCTATCCCCGTTCTCGGCGTCGTCTTCGACGCCTTCTGGAAGGCAAACACGTGGAACCTCGAGCTAGCACTCGAGGACCTCGCTGCGGAGCACGACTAATCAACGCGGTTCCGGACCAGTCTCGATCGCGTCCTCATCTTGCGTGTTGGAACGTGTTTGTGCAGTCTCGAGTGGGTAGGATACAGAACGATGCGCTGGCTGGGATTTGAACCACGTCCAGACGTGCTCGTTTCACTGCGCGCGTCTGGCCTTATTCAAATCCAGAACAATTTCGTCGCTCACGAATTTGTTCGCGACAAAAGTGCGCTGGCTGGGATTTGAACCCAGGTTGTGACCATGGCAAGGTCACGTGATACCACTACACTACCAGCGCCCTCGACTGGCCTCGGTCAGCCAGGTTATCTCGAGTGCAAGTAGACAATTGTGCCATACCTATTTATAACTGACGAACATCGAAACAGAACGTTCGCCAACAAATCAATCAGGCATATGAGGGTATTCGGTTGCCGGTGGCTCGAAGTTACTGAGCGACACTTAGTTACTGACAGCGAATTTGTCGCGCGCCCGCGAGTTGACCGAAATAATCGTTTGAAGAAGTCCGTTCGGAGACGTACGCTGGCTGGGATTTGAACCACGTCCAGACGTGCTCGTTTCACTGTGCGCGTCTGGCCTCATTCAAATCCAGAGCGATTCTGTCGCTTACGAATTTGTTCGCGACAAAAATGCGCTGGCTGGGATTTGAACCCAGGTTGTGACCATGGCAAGGTCACGTGATACCACTACACTACCAGCGCCCTGCTGCACTCATACCTACTACCGGATAGATGTATAAGGGTTGCGAATCGGCCGCCCTTCGGCATGGTTCGGCATGCCGATTTTTGACCGCGAAGCAGCGACACCCTATCAGGAGTCGGTAATATAATTTTCATTTGACAGCGGCAGTTTGCGACCAGTTGCCGAACGTGAGTGTGTTCCCGTTCGGCACGAATTCGCGGGTGTGAGCGGTTGTCAGCCGGAATCGAATCCGCTATTCTTTTAAGACCCTCTCCGCAATACATCGCTACAGTCTAGTGACGCGGTGCCGAAGCGTCTCGGCATGACCATCAGCGTACTCGTGCCGTCGTCGCTCAGCCGGGAAGCCGAGGACAAACGCGAGGCAACTCGCAAACTCGGATACGTCGCCCGCGCGGCGACGATCTTCCGGGCCGATCGCCTCATCGTCTATCCCGATCGGGACGGCGAAACGGGGCAATTCGACGGCGGGTTCGTTGCGACCGTCTTACGGTACGCCGCAACGCCCCCATACCTCCGCAACGAGGTCTGGGGGATGCGGGACGAACTGGAGTACGTGGGGGTCTTGCCGCCGCTCCGCGCGGTGTCACAGACCGGCTCCGAATCGAACGGTTCGGGGTCGTCAAGACAAGGGATCGTGACCGAGGTCGGACCTGAAGGGCGCGTCCGGGTCAATTGCGGACTGCAACACCCGATCTCCCTCAACACACCTCCTGACATGGAGGTCGACGAGGGAGAGCGCGTGACCGTCAGGATCTCTTCGCGACGACCGGTCCGGGCGAAGCTCGTCGACGAGCCCCTTCCGGGGCTCTCAGTCGAGCAGACGGACCTTTCGGCAGCACTCGGCCGTGAGGACGCCGGCGTCTGTATCGCAGCCTCCCGATTCGGTGAAGAACTCACCGTGGGACGGCTCGAGACGCTGGCCGGACGCGTCGAGGACGACGGGATGACCGTCGCCTTTGGCGCGCCCGAGCGAGGGTTGCCGGATATCCTCGGAATCGAGGCATCCGCCGTCGGGGCTGTCCAGGAGACAGCCACGGACGGGGATGACGGAGTCGAACCCACTGCCGATCCGGGGTTCGACCTCTGGCTAAACACGGTTCCGAACCAGGGAAGCGAGGTGGTGCGAACGGAGGAAGCTCTGTTCGCTACCCTCGCTCCCCTCTCACTCAGAGAGTGATTGCATGCCACAAGCAAATAGACCACGCAAAGGCTCACTCGGGTTCGGCCCACGAAAGCGTGCGACCAGCGAGGTCCCACGGTTCAATTCGTGGCCGGACGACGACGGACAGCCGACGCTGCAGGGGTTCGCGGGCTACAAGGCCGGCATGACCCACGTCGTCATGGTCGACGATAAATCGAATTCGCCGACCGAAGGGATGGAACAGACCGTCCCTGTGACGATCGTGGAGACGCCGCCGATGCGCGCCGTGTCCCTGCGAGCGTACGAAGACACGCCGTACGGTATGAAGCCACTGACTGAGGTCTGGACCGACGAGTTCGTTCCCGAACTCGATCGCGTCCTGGACCTTCCCGGTGACGACTACGACGCCGACGCTGCCACGGACGAACTCCGTGGCCTCCACGAGGAGGGCCGCGTCGACGACGTGCGCGTCATCACCCACACGGTACCGTCGGAGGTTCCCTCGGTACCCAAGAAGAAACCGGACGTGATGGAAACGCGCGTCGGCGGCGGCTCCGTCGACGAACGCGTCGACTTCGCCCTCGAGCTGCTCGAGGACGGCGGCGAACACGTGATGAACGACGTGTTCCGCGCCGGCGAGTACGTCGACGCAAGCGGCGTCACGAAAGGGAAAGGGACCCAGGGTCCCGTCAAGCGATGGGGCGTCCAGAAACGCAAGGGCAAACACGCCCGGCAGGGCTGGCGTCGCCGCATCGGCAACCTCGGCCCCTGGAACCCATCCCGCGTCCGCTCGACGGTCCCCCAGCAGGGCCAGACCGGCTACCACCAGCGGACGGAACTGAACAAGCGCCTCGTCGACATCGGCGACGGTGCCGACGCGACGGTCGATGGCGGCTTCGTCAACTACGGCGAAGTCGACGGACCGCACGCGCTGATCAAGGGCTCGCTGCCCGGGCCACAGAAGCGCCTCGTGCGTTTCCGCCCGGCGATCCGACCCGGAGACCAGCCGCGCCTCGATCCCGAGGTGCGCTACGTCTCCACCGCATCCAACCAGGGATAACACATGGACGCAACAGTACGAGACCTGGACGGCTCCGAGGCGGGCACGGTCGAGCTCCCGGCGGTCTTCGAGACCACGTACCGCCCGGACTTGATCGGCCGCGCCGTGCGTGCCGCACAGGCCAACCGAAAACAGGACTACGGCGCCGACGAGTTCGCCGGCCTTCGAACGCCGGCCGAATCGTTCGGCAGCGGCCGAGGTATGGCCCACGTCCCACGACAGGAGGGTCGCGGTCGACGCGTTCCCCAGACCGTCAAGGGGCGCAAGGCCCACCCGCCGAAAGCCGAGAAGGACTGGACTGAATCGATCAACACGAAAGAGAAGAAACTGGCCGTCCGCAGCGCCATCGCTGCGACGACCGACGCCGAACTCGTCGCCGAACGTGGCCACGAGTTCGACGACGACGCCGAGATTCCGGTCGTCGTCTCCGACGAGTTCGAGGACCTCCACAAGACGAAGGAGGTCGTCGAATTCCTCGAGGCCGCCGGCCTCGCGGACGACATCGAACGCGCCGACGAGGGTCGCAGCGTCCGCTCCGGTCAGGGGAAAGCCCGTGGCCGCAAGTACAAGACGCCGACGTCGATCCTCTTTGTCACCTCGAGCGAGACCGGTCCGTCGCGTGCCGCCCGCAACCTTGCGGGTGCCGACGTGACGACGGCTGCCGAGGTCAACGCGGAGGATCTCGCGCCCGGCGCACAGCCCGGACGGCTGACCGTCTGGACCGAGAGCGCACTCGAGGAGGTGGCTGACCGATGAGTTCGATCATCGAACACCCGCTCGTGACCGAGAAGGCGATGGACGACATGGACTTCGAGAACAAGCTCCAGTTCGTCGTCAACCCGGACGCGACCAAGCCCGAGATTCGGGACGAGGTCGAAGAGCGCTTCGAGATCTCGGTCGAGAACGTGAACACGCAGGTTACGATGAACGGCAAGAAGAAAGCGGTCGTCCGCCTCTCCGAGGACGACGACGCACAGGAAGTCGCTTCGCGAATCGGGGTGTTCTGAGCATGGGACGACGCATTCAAGGACAACGACGCGGTCGCGGGACCTCCACGTTCCGTGCCCCGTCGCACCGGTACAAGGCGAAGCTCGACCACAAGAAAGAGGAAGACGACGACATCGTGCGCGGGACGGTCGTGGACATCGAACACGACCCGGCCCGATCCGCACCGGTTGCCGCCGTCGAATTCGACGACGGCGATCAGCGACTGATCCTCGCACCCGAGGGTATCACCGTCGGCGAGGAGCTGCAGGTCGGCGTTTCCGCAGAGATCAAGCCCGGCAACACGCTCCCGCTCGCGGAGATTCCCGAAGGGGTGCCGGTCTGTAACGTCGAAGCGAACCCCGGTGACGGCGGTCGATTCGCCCGCGCTTCGGGGACCAACGCGGACCTCATCACTCACGACCGCAACGCTGCGGTCGTCCAGCTTCCAAGCGGCGAGGTCAAGCGCCTCGATCCGCAGTGTCGTGCCACCATCGGCGTCGTCGCCGGTGGCGGTCGCACGGAGAAGCCGATGGTCAAGGCAGGGAACAAGTACCACAAGATGAAGGCCCGGGGCACCAAGTGGCCTCGCGTCCGTGGTGTTGCGATGAACGCCGTCGACCACCCGTTCGGTGGCGGTGGCCGCCAGCACCCCGGCAAACCCAAGTCCGTCTCGCGGGACGCCCCGCCGGGACGGAAGGTCGGTGACATCTCGTCCCGACGCACCGGTCGAGGTGGCAACAAATGAGTCAGGAGTACCGAACCGGCCGTGAAGGTGAGTTCACCTACCGCGGCTACACGGTCGAGGAGCTGCAGGACATGGAGCTCGACGAGGTCGTGGAACTGCTGCCCGCACGACAGCGGCGAAGTATTCAGCGTGGCCTCTCCGTCGAGAAGCAGAAGCTGCTCGAGGAGGCCCGCAACGCGGACGAAGAAGAGACGGCGAACGCGCCGATCCGAACGCACCTGCGGGATATGCCGATCCTGCCGGAGTTCGTTGACCTGACCTTCGAGGTCTACAACGGCCAGTCGTTCGAGCGCGTACGCGTCGAACCAGAAATGATCGGCCACTACCTCGGCGAGTTCCGGCTCACCCGGACCTCCGTCGAGCACGGTCAGGCCGGTATCGGCGCGACCCGATCGTCGAAGTTCGTCCCACTGAAGTGATCCACGCATGGGAATCAACTACTCAGTCGACGCCGATCCCGACACCACGGCGAAAGCCATGCTTCGGGAGCGGCAGATGAGCCACAAGCACAGCAAGGAGGTCGCCCGCGAGATCAAAGGCCGCACTGTCGCGGATGCGCAGGCGTACCTCCAGGACGTCATCGACGAAGTCCAGTCGGTTCCGTTCAAGTCCCACAACGCCGGTGCGGGGCACCGCTCCGACGTCGACGGCTGGGACGCCGGCAAGTACCCGGAGAAGGTCTCCGGGGAGTTCCTCGACCTGCTCGAGAACGTCGAAGCCAACGCCGACAGTCAGGGTTTCGACGGCGCGTCCATGGAGATCGTCCACGTCGCCGCCCACAAGGTCGGCGAGTCCGTGGGCCGCAAGCCCCGCGCGATGGGGCGGGCGTCCTCCTGGAACACGCCGCAGGTCGACGTCGAGATCGTCGTCGAAGAAGTCGACGAGGACGAAGAAGGTGATAGCTAATGGCTGACGAACACCAATTCATCGAGAACGGCCTCCAGCGGTCCCAGATCGACGAGTTCTTCCAGGAAGAACTCGGCCGCGCAGGCTACGGTGGTATGGACGTCGCCAAGACGCCGATGGGAACCCAGATCGTCCTCAAGGCCGAAAAGCCCGGGATGGTCATCGGCAAAGGCGGCGAGAACATCCGGAAGGTCACGACGGCCCTCGAAGAGCGGTTCAACCTCGAGGACCCCCAGATCGACGTCCAGGAGGTCGAAGAACCCGACCTCAACGCACGGATCGTCGCCGACCGACTGGCCAACGCACTCGAGCGTGGCTGGTACTTCCGGAAGGCCGGCCACACGACGATCGACCGGATCATGGAAGCCGGCGCACTCGGCGCGGAGATCGTCCTCTCCGGGAAGGTCACCGGTGCGCGATCGCGCGTCGAGAAGTTCAACCGCGGTTACATCAAGCACAACGGTGAACCCGCCGAAGAGGTCGTCGACCACGGTCAGGGCGTCGCGGTGATGAAACTCGGCACCATCGGTGTCGACGTCAAGATCATCCCGCCGGGAGCCGAGCTCCCCGACGACTTCGAAGTCAACGAGGATATGGATCCCGAAGAACTCGTCCCCGATGCCGTCGAGGCCAACGAGGCCGAAGGCGTCGAGGAGCTCCTCGAGGGCGAACCCGAGGAAGCCGAGGCCGCCGAAGCCGCTGCCGAAGCTGCGGCTGAGGAGCCCGCCGAGACCGTCGACGAAGACGTCGTCGAAGAGGTCATCGAAGAGGAAGTCGAGGCCGACGAGGAGTTCGAAGAGGTCGACGTCCCCGGCGGCGACGAAGACGTCGAAGAAGAACTCGACGAACTCGAGGAAGACGTCGAAGCGGAAGCCGAAGAACTCGTCGAGGAGATGGAAGCGGAAGACGACGACGAGGGAGGTGACGCCTGATGGCGATCCTTCACGTCGAAGAAATCCGCGACATGACGCCTGCCGAACGGCAGGAGGAACTCGAGGAACTCGAGACGGAACTGCTGAACCAGAAATCCGTCCTCGCAGCCGGTGGTGCTCCGGAGAATCCGGGCCGCATCGGCGAACTGAGTCGCACCATCGCGCGGATCAAGACGATCCAGCGTGAGGAAGGCGATCTCGAAGACGAAGAATAAGACAACAATGGCACTGACACCCGAGACCCTGCCGCGACACGAACTCAACGGGCTGCCCGTCCGCGTCGTCGAGAGCGACGACGCCTCGCGGGTCGGTCTGGAGGGACGGGTCGTCATCGAGACGACCAACACCCTCTCGGTAGAAGTTCGTGAAGACGGCGAGTCACGGGTGGTGATGGTGCCGAAGTCGGGCTCGACGTTCGAGTTCGCGATCACAGATGACGCCGCCGACTTCGCGAAGGAGTCGGGGACTGCGTCCAAACTGGCCGACACTCAACCTGCTGGGGTGGAGCAATCTCCCCCGGTGGACGGCGCTGGCGAGGACGTAGCCTACGTTACGGTCGATGGATCGCGGCTGCTCTCACGACCCGCCCGACGCACGGAAACGAATGGTGATTCACCATGGCAATAGGACTAGACGTTGAAACCCCTCCGGAACCAGAAAACCCGGAGGAATACGACTACGAGAAGTGTCCGTTCTACGGCGACCTCGCCGTTCGAGGCCAGGTCCTCGAAGGCACCGTCGTCTCGACGGACATGGACAAGACCGTAGTCGTCGAGCGAGAGTACGACGTGGCGGTTCCGAAATACGACCGCCAGATGAAACGTCGCTCGCGCATCCCGGCTCACGTGCCGGGCGTGCTCGAGCCGCTCTCGGTCGGTGACACGGTCAAGATCGCAGAGACCCGACCACTGTCGAAGACGAAATCGCACGTGGTCGTCGAAGTAACCCAAGAAGCGACTGCGGCAGACGTCGCCGAGCTGACCGGTCAGGCCGAGCCTGAGCCGGAGCTCTCGGCGGACGATCTCGCTGCAGCCGAAGACGAGGGTGATCAGTGATGGAGGCAATGAAAGCCGACGTCACTCAGGGCCTGAAGAAGGGCTCGCTGGTCACGTGTGCCGACAACACCGGCGCGCGTGAGCTGAAGGTCATCAGCGTCTCGGGCTACCACGGCACCAAGAGCCGCCAGCCGAAGGCGGGTATCGGTGACAAAGTGACCGTCTCGGTCACGAAAGGGACCCCCGAGATGCGCCGCCAGGTCCTCGAGGCCGTCATCGTCCGCCAGCGGAAATCGATCCGCCGGCCCGATGGCACCCGACTCAAGTTCGAGGACAACGCGGCGGTCATCATCGACGAGAACGAAGAGCCTCGCGGGACGGAGATCAAAGGACCGATCGCCCGCGAAGTCGCAGAACGCTTCGGCGCAATCGCCAGCACGGCGACGATGATCGTATAGATATGACTGAACAACCACACAAACAGCGAACGCAGACGCGAAACGCGCCGCTGCACAAGCGACAGAAGCAGCTGCACGCGACGCTGTCCGACGAGCTTCGCGAGGAGTACGACACTCGACGCACCCGCGTCAACGCGGGCGACACCGTCGAGGTCATGCGTGGCGACCACGCCGGCGAGGAAGGCGAGGTCGTCCGTGCCATCCTCGAGGACGGCACGATCCACGTCGAGGACGTCACCATCGAGACGGCCGACGGCGAGGAAGTGCCCCGGCCGCTCGACCCCTCGAACGTCCGTATCACGGAGCTCGACTTAGAGGACGAGCGTCGCGAGGCGCGTCTCGAAGGTGATAACGAATGACGAAACACCAGAAGCGACTATCGGTACCGAAGTCCTGGCCGGTCGAGCGAAAGACCGATACCTTCACCGTAAAGGCCGGTGCCGGCCCGCACGGTCAAGACGGCGTGCCGCTCGTCGTCCTCCTGCGGGACGTGCTCGGCTACGTGGACTCGCGCAAGGAAGCGCGATACGCTCTCTCGGAGGATGCGATCCTCGTCAACGGGGATGCGATCAATGACGAACAGCGCCCGATCGGCATGTTCGACATTATCGCCTTCCCCGGACGCGAGGAGTACTACCGCGTCTTCCCCGACGAGGGCGGTCGGCTCGCACTGACCGCAATCGACGAGGACGCTGCCCAGAGCCGCCTCGGCAAGATCGAGGGCAAACAGCAGATCCCGGGTGGCGACACCCAGCTGACGCTGCACGACGGGACGAACGTCCTCGTCGAGGACGACGAGTACGACACGCGCGACTCGATCGTCATCGACAACGACGACAAGTCGATCGTCGCCCACTTCCCCTACGAGGAGGGCGCGCTCGTGACGGCCGTTCGTGGCAACCACGGCGGCAAGATCGGCGAAATCGACGCGATCGACATCACGCCCGGCAGCGGCTCGAACACCGTCGGCGTCTCGACGGACGACGGCGGCTTCGAAACGATCGAAGAGTACGTCGTCGTCATCGACGAGAACTTCACGGGTGATGACGAATGAGCGAAGCTGACGCAGGCGAGTTCCACGAGATGCGCGAACCGCGCGTCGAAAAAGTCGTCGTCCACATGGGCGTCGGCCAGGGTGGTCGCGAACTCGGCAAAGCAGAAGACATCATCGAGGAGATCACGGAGCAGGAAAGCGTCCGCACGCAGGCAAAGCGGACCGAGCCTGACTTCGGCATCCGTCAGGGCGACCCGATCGGCACGAAGGTTACCCTTCGTGGCGACGACGCCTCCGACTTCCTCGAGAAAGCGCTGCCGCTCGCGGACATCTCCGCGACGCAGTTCGACGACACCGGCAACTTCAGCTTCGGTGTCGAGGAACACACCGACTTCCCGAGCCAGGAGTACGACCCGAACGTCGGGATCTACGGGCTGGACGTCACCGTCAACCTGGTGCGTCCGGGCTACCGCATCGCCAAGCGCGACAAGGCCACCCGCTCGATCCCCTCGAGCCACCGACTGACCCACGAGGACGCCATCGCGTTCCTCGAGGCGAACTTCGACGTCAGCGTGGAGGCCCCAGACGATGAGTGAAAGCGAAACCGAAAACGACCAGACGGGCGAGCACGCCGCAAAGCGGACGGGACAGATCGAGTCCTGTCAGCGCTGTGGCCGCGAGCAGGGACTGGTCGGCAAGTACGACATCAACCTGTGCCGACAGTGCTTCCGCGAGATCGCCCGCGACATGGGATTCAAGAAGTATCGATAACATGACTGGAAACGATCCACTCAGCAACGCGCTCTCGGGACTCGACAACGCCGAGAGTGTGGGTCATCTCACCCACGAGGTAACGCCCGCCTCGAACGAGATCGGCAGCGTGCTCGAGGTCTTCTACGACCGCGGGTACATCGACGGCTTCGAGTACGTCGATGACGGCAAAGCCGGTCAGTTCGAGGTCGAACTAAAAGGAGCGATCAACGAGTGCGGCCCCATCAAGCCCCGCTATGCCGTTGGCGCTGAAGACTTCGAGAAGTGGGAGAAGCGCTATCTCCCCGCTCGAGACTTCGGTGCGCTCGTCGTCACGACGAGCAGTGGCATCATGAGCCACTACGAGGCACGCGAGAAGGGTATTGGGGGCCAGGTGATCGCATACGTCTACTAACCATGCGAGTCGAACTGGAAATCCCCGAAAACGTAACCGTCGAGGTCGATCGATTCGACGTGACCGTCGAAGGTCCCGAAGGCACCGTTTCGCGGCGTCTTTGGTATCCCGACGTGACCGTCGCAGTCGACGACGACCTGGTGGTCATCGAAAGCGACGCCGAGGACGCGAAGACGAACTCGACCGTCGGCACCTTCGAGAGCCACATCAGCAACGCTTTCCACGGCGTGACCGAGGGCTGGGAGTACGAGATGGAAGTCTTCTACTCTCACTTCCCAATGCAGGTCCGTGTGGAAGGCGAGGACGTCGTCATCGAGAACTTCCTCGGCGAAAAGGCACCGCGACGCACGACTATCCACGGTGAGACCGAGGTTGCCGTCGACGACGAGCAACTCGTCCTGTCCGGCCCCGACAAGGAAGACGTCGGACAGACGGCGGCCGACATCGAGCAGCTGACGAAAGTCAGCGGCAAGGACACCCGTGTCTTCCAGGACGGGGTCTACATCACCAACAAACCCGCCAAAGGAGGTGTCTGATAGATGGCAGACGAGAACGACGAACCACAGGAGCTCGAGGACATCAGCGGTGTCGGCGAGAGCAAGGCTGAGGCCCTGCGCGAAGCCGGCTTCGAGTCCATCGAGGACGTCAAGGAGGCCGACCAGGACGACCTGGCCGAGGCCGACGGTATCGGCAACGCACTCGCCGCCCGTATCAAAGCCGACGTCGGTGACCTCGAGGTCACCGAGGAGACGGAGGCCGAGATCGAAGACGAGGGTGTCGAGGAAGAAGCCGAACCGGAAGAAGACGTCGAGACCGAACTGCAACCCCGCGGGCTGACCGAGAAGACGCCCGACCTCTCCGAGGACGAGGAGCGACTCCTCAACCGACGGAAAAGCGAGGGGAAACCGCAGTTCAACCGACAGGACTACCACAAGAAAAAGCGAACGCCGGAATCCTGGCGCCGACCCCGCGGCCAGCTGTCCAAGCAGCGCCGCGGCGTCAAGGGCAAGGGCCCGAAGGTCCAGGCCGGCTACCGCACGCCCGAGGCCGTTCGGGGCAAACACCCCAGCGGCTTCGAGGAAGTCTACGTCGAGAACCTCGACGATCTCGAGGGCGTCGACGGCTCTCGCGAGGCGGTCCGCATCGCTTCCGCCGTTGGCGCACGCAAGCGCGAACGGATCGAAGAGGAAGCCGAGGAGCAGGGCGTCCGCGTCCTGAACCCGACCTACGAGGAAGTCGAGGTGGAATCAGATGACTGATCTCTCCGCACAGAAGCGACTGGCGGCCGACGTCTTAGACGTCGGCGAGAACCGCGTCTGGCTCGACCCCGAAGCCCAGGGCGACATCGCCGAAGCGATCACCCGCGACGAGATCCGCGAACTCGTCGACGACGGTCGCATTCAGGCTGACGAACCCTCGGGCAACTCCCGCGGTCGCGCCCGCGAGCGCAACGCAAAGCGTTCCTACGGCCACCAGAAGGGCCACGGCAAGCGCCGCGGCAAGAAGGGCGCACGCCAGAACGAGAAAGAGGACTGGCAGAACAAGATCCGCGCACAGCGACGGAAACTACGCGAACTCCGCGACAAGGGCGAGCTGACGCCCACGCAGTACCGCGAGCTTTACAAGAAGGCTGGCGGTGGCGAGTTCCGTAGCGTCCGGTACCTGTTGAACTACATCGACGACAACTACGGTGACCAATAATGGCGACAGGACCACGATACAAAGTGCCGATGCGGCGTCGCCGTGAGGTCCGGACGGACTACCACCAGAGGTTGCGCCTGCTGAAATCGGGTAAGCCCCGTCTCGTTGCTCGCAAGAGCAACAAGCACACTACGGCGCAGCTGATCACTCCCGGACCTCAGGGAGACGAGACGCTCGCAAGCGCACACTCGAGCGATCTGGCGGAGTACGGCTGGGAAGCACCCACGAGCAACATTTCCGCGGCGTACCTGACCGGCCTGCTGGCCGGCACACGAGCCGTCGAAGCCGGTCTCGAGGAGGCAGTCCTCGACATCGGCCTCAACACGGCCACGCCCGGCAACAAGGTGTTCGCAGTCCAAGAGGGCGCAATCGACGCTGGCCTCGAGATCCCGCACAACGACAGCGTGCTGGCAGACTGGTCGCGCACTCGCGGCGAGCACATCGCCGAGTACGCCGAACAGCTCGACGAGCCGCTGTACAGCGGTGACTTCGACGCAACCGAGCTTCCAGAACACTTCGACGAGGTACGAGAGGCGATTCTCGAATGAGCGCAAACGACTACAACGACGGCGGTTGGCAGCCCGTCACCCGTCTCGGCCGGATGGTCCAGGAGGGCGAGATCGACGATATGGAGACCGCCCTCAACTCGGGCCTCCCGCTGAAGGAACCCGAACTCGTCGACCAGCTCCTCCCCGGACTGGAAGACGAGGTGCTGGACATCAACATGGTCCAGCGGATGACCGACTCCGGACGACGCGTGAAGTTCCGTTGCGTCGTCGCCGTCGGTAACCGCGACGGCTTCATCGGCTACGCCGAGGGTCGAGACGACCAAGTCGGGTCTGCCATCCAGAAGGCGATCGGTATCGCGAAGCTGAACATGATCAAGGTGCCCCGCGGCTCGGGTTCGTGGGAGGACCGCTCGGACCGGCCCCACTCGCTGACCCGACGGACGACCGGCAAAGCCGGCTCCGTCGAGGTCGAGGTCATCCCCGCCCCCGAAGGGCTGGGTCTGGCCGCAAGTGACACCGTCCGTGCCGTCCTCGAACTGGCCGGCATCGAAAACGCCTGGACCAAAAGCCACGGCAACACCCGGACGACGGTCAACCTGGCGAAGGCGACGTTCAACGCACTCGAGAACGCCTCGCAGTCGCGCCAGCCACGCCGGAACCGCGGTGAGGAACGCGAGGTGGCCGATCAATGAAAGCGATCGTCCAGGTTCGCGGCGAAGTGAACCGACAGGAAGACGTCCAGGACACCCTGGAGATGCTCAACATCCACAGCGTCAACCACTGTGCGCTCGTCCCCGAGACCGACGCGTACAACGGGATGGTCGCCAAGGTCAACGACTACGTTGCCCACGGCGAACCCGACGCCGACGTGCTCGAGACGCTGCTTGCAAAGCGTGCCGAACCCCTCGAGGGTAAGCAGGCAGACGTCGACGAGGAGTGGCTCGCCGACAACACCGAGTACGACGACTTCGGTGCGCTGGCCGAGGCGCTGCTCGCCGAGGAGACGACGCTGCGCGACGAAGGACTGTCGCCGACGCTTCGACTCCATCCGCCACGGGGCGGCCACGAAGGTATCAAGAAACCGACGGCCGAGGGCGGCCAACTCGGAAAGCATACAACGGGAGAGATTAACGACCTCCTAGAATCGATGCGATAACCATGACGAGCAAAAAACGACGCCAGCGCGGCTCACGGACACACAGCGGTGGCAGCCACAAGAACCGACGTGGCGCAGGTCACCGTGGTGGCCGCGGCCGTGCCGGGCGGAGCAAACACGAGTTCCACAACTACGAACCGAAGGGCAAACACGGCTTCCAGCGACCGCAGGACATCCGCGAGGAGGTCCTCGAGATCGACGTCCAGAAGCTCGACGAGGACGCCATCCTCTACGTCGCTGACGACCTCGCCGAGGAGACCGGCGACGGCTACGAACTCGACGCACGCGACATCGTCGAGGACGGCCACGAGGCCGACGTCGTCAAGGTCCTCGGCTCGGGACAGGTCCGTAACCAGCTGACGGTCACCGCGGACGCCTTCTCGGATGCAGCCGAGGAGAAACTCGAGGCCGCCGGCGGTGAGGCGGTCCTCTCCGAGCGCGGCGAGGAACGAGCGGCCGAAGACGCTGACGCCGAACAGGACGAGGAATAACTATGGGATGGAAGGAAGCCGCTGAACCGGTCCTGACGAGGATGCCAGCAGTCCGCCGTCCGGAAGGGCACGTCCCCTTCAAAGAGAAGCTGATGTGGACGGCCGGCATTCTCATGTTGTATTTCTTCCTGACGAACATCACGCTGCTCGGCGTGCAGACGGGCCAGGGTGGCGACCTCTTCGGGCAGTTCCGCGCGATCCTCGCGGGCTCTCAGGGGTCGGTGCTACAGGTCGGTATCGGACCGATCGTCACCGCGAGCATCGTCTTGCAGTTGCTTGGCGGTGCAAACCTGCTCGGGCTCGATACGGACGATCCGCGTGATCAGGTCCTCTACCAGGGCCTGCAGAAGTTGCTGGTCGTCGTGATGGTTGCGTTGACCGCGCTCCCGATGGTGTTCGCCGGCGGCTTCCTGCCAGCCCAGCCATCGCTGCAACTCGGTGGACTTGCCCTCGAACAGACGCAGGTCCAGTTGCTCATCTTCGCCCAAATCTTCGTTGGCGGGATCCTCATCCTCTATATGGACGAGGTCGTCAGCAAGTGGGGAGTTGGCAGCGGGATCGGCCTGTTCATCATCGCCGGCGTGAGCCAGCGACTGGTCGCTGGACTCGTCCAGCCTGCGACTGGTGGGTTCTTCTTCGACTGGTACCGCATTCTGACCGGACAGGTCGAAGTCGGCTCGCTCGTCTCGGGTGCCGGTCTGCAGACGCTGTTGATCAACGAAGGACACATCATTCCCCTGCTGACGACGCTGCTGATCTTCGGGATCGTCGTCTACGCGGAGTCGGTCCGCGTCGAGATCCCGCTAAGCCACGCCCGCGTCAAGGGCGCACGCGGTCGCTTCCCCGTGAAGCTCATCTACGCGAGCGTCCTGCCGATGATCCTCGTTCGTGCAGTGCAGGCGAACGTCCAGTTCATGGGTCAGATCCTTCAAAGCCAGTGGGCCGGGATGCCCGCCTGGCTCGGCTCCTATTCGGGAGGCCAGCCAGACGGCGGGTTCTTCTACTACGTGTCGCCGATCTACTCGCCACAGGACTGGATGTGGTGGACGGCGAACGTCTCCCAGGAGTGGTGGCAGGTGATGATTCGGATCGGCATCGACGTCACGTTCATGGTCGTCGGTGGCGCGATCTTCGCCATCTTCTGGGTCGAGACCACGGACATGGGTCCTGAGTCGACGGCAAAACAGATCCAGAACTCCGGGATGCAGATTCCCGGCTTCCGACAGAACGTCGGCGTCATCGAGAAGGTCATGGAGCGGTACATTCCGCAGGTGACCGTCATCGGTGGCGCACTGGTCGGTCTGCTGGCCGTCTGGGCGAACATGCTCGGCACCATCGGATCCGTCTCCGGAACGGGGCTGCTGCTGGCTGTCTCCATTACGTACAAGCTCTACGAGGAGATCGCCGAAGAGCAGCTCATGGAGATGCACCCGATGATGCGCCAGATGTTCGGCAACGAGTAACCGCTTTCTCGTCGGTGCAGTTTTTCGTTCGTTCTTTCACCCGTGAGCGACTGCACTCCATCGATCCCGTTTCGGCGTCGCCACCCTCGCTACACTATGGACGTGGGCACGGAGAGGGGTTCATTGACTATTGATTGAAACGATCGACAGTCACCGTGGTCACTCCGAAACCTGCCGCAGTCCGCCACTCTCATGGCGGGCTGCGAGCTGGCGGGCAACTTCGAGTGGCGTGTGTGAGCCGACGAGATGTTCCTCGAGCGTTCGGTCGAGTGCAAGCGTCTCTCGGCAGATCGGACACTCGACTGGCGGCTGGAATGGCATGTCTTCCCCGTCCGAGTGCTCGAGGAAAACCGTTACCGGATGCATATGCATGGGGCCCACTCGCAGCGAGTCGGTCTCGAACTGGCGGTGTCGGGTCGCAGCCGTAGCTGTGATGTTGCCCTCGATTGAATGTGGCTCTTTTGATACTATCGGGCAAACGTCAGTGAATACTCGATCGTGTCTCGACGGCTATCGTCGTCGGCGACAGCGTCTCGAGTGCGATCGGTGCCTGCACCGTTTTGTCCGGCAGTATGACTCATGGCACAGCTAGTGATGGAAGTGGATGATCGACAGCGTGATCGAAACGATAGTAGCTCCTGATTGTCGGCGTCCAGCAGATCGTACGACGGCTGTGCGATAGGTGTGCAGTGGCGTTTCGGGACTAGTATAAAAGAACGGGGACGGACCAATATGACATGATTTATTCGTATTCATATAGTATCTGGACGAGCTAACGATAGAAAAAAGGTCAATGACGACAACGACAGCGTGATGTGGGGTGACAGACGAACCGGATGAACTGCAGTCGAATAATCGGAGACTGCCCGGCACGCGGTGCAGATCAGTCCGGCCGGTTTCCAAATAGATAAGTGCCCCCAGAAACCATCGTCCGACATATAACTGGCCTTCAAAAGAGATGAATACAATTTACAACGCACTCATTGCCCCAATGCAGCAGACCCGCGTTGACGTGTTCGAGAGTATCTTTACGGTATTTCTCGGACTCGGAGCGCTCGTCGGCATCGTCGTAGTCGCGTACACCTTGTACAACGCGTACAAGTATCGTGACAGCGACACGGCTGACGACGACAAGGATCGACCGTCACTCGGGGAGTTACCGACAGGCGGAAAGGGCGGAAAAAAACTGTTCCTCTCGTTCGGCATCAGCGCCGTCATCGTCATTTCGCTGGTGATCTGGACGTACACGATGCTTCTGTACGTCGAAGATCCCAGTGCCGATGACGGTGGCCAGCAAGAAGCGCTGGAAGTCGATGTGACCGGCGAGGGATTCGCATGGTTCTTCGAGTACGACAATGGGATCGAATCGACGAGTACGCTTCGCGTCCCAGCTGACCAGCGAGTTTGGGTCCAAGTGACCTCAGGTGACGTCTGGCATACGTTTGGCATACCCGATCAACGGGTGAAAGCCGACGCGATTCCGGGCGAAGTCGACGAGAGTTGGTTCGAAGCCGAAGAACCCGGCGAGTACAACATCAAGTGTTTCGAACTCTGTGGTGAAGCCCATACCTCGATGGTTGGGACGCTCAATGTCATGCCGTCCGACGAGTTCGACTCGTGGATGGACGACCAGCTGACGATGGAGTTCGAGATGGTTGACAGCAACGAGTCCCCCGTGACGGACGGCTACGAGATGACGCTCGAAAGCCAGGAAACTGACTTCGAGCGTACGTACACCGCCGATGACTTCGACGAGAACGGAACGATCACGATCAACGATGTCGACCACGGTGGCAAGTACAACGTGACGATCACGTCGACCGACGATCAGTTCGAAACTGTCGAAGAGCAGTTCGACATGACTGGTCCGGTCAGCGAGACCTACACGCTCGAGATGAACGCAACGGAAAGTGATGCTACTGCAAGCGATACGAACGACGGAGGTGACGCCTGATGAGTGATCTTCCGCCGATGCGGTCGGTCAAGCGATGGTTAGTGACGACCAACCACAAGGACGTCGGGATTCTGTACCTCGCGACGTCCCTGTTCTTCCTGATCTTCGGCGGCGTCCTCGCGTTGCTGTTCCGAGCACACCTGTGGCAATCGGGTGGCCTCATGCTCGGTGGCGAACCGCTGCTGACGAACGATCAGTACTACCAGTCGGTGACGGGCCATGGCCTGATAATGGTCTTCTGGTTCCTCTCACCGATCGCATCCGGCTTCGCGAACTACTTCGTCCCGCTTCAGATCGGGGCGAAAGACCTTGCGTTCCCACGACTGAACGCCCTGAGTTACTGGTTCTACCTGTTCTCGGGGATCCTGTTCGTCATCTCGTTCTTCCAGGGTGGGTCGTTCTCCGGCGGCTGGACGATGTACGCCCCGCTGAACGTGCCCATGTACACCTCGGTGATGGAAGCAACGGCAGGNCTGTTCGTCATCTCGTTCTTCCAGGGTGGGTCGTTCTCCGGCGGCTGGACGATGTACGCCCCGCTGAACGTGCCCATGTACACCTCGGTGATGGAAGCAACGGCAGGTGGTAACGCCGCAATCCTCGGCGTAGTCCTGTTTTGCTTCTCGGTCACGATCGGGACGGTGAACTTCCTGACGACGATGCACCGTTCCCGTGCCGAGGGTATGGGGATGTGGAACCTGCCGATGTTCTCCTGGTCGTGGCTACTGACGGCCTGGATGATGCTGTTCGCGTTCGCCGCGCTGCTCGCTGCAGTGATGCTGCAGTCGATCGACCGACTGTTCCTCACGCAGTATTTCGCAACGAACGAGGGCTCGAGTCTGCTGTGGGCGCACATCTTCTGGTTCTTCGGTCACCCAGAGGTGTACATCGTCTACTTCCCTGCGCTCGGGGTCCTCTTCGAGACGTTCCAGACGTTCACTGGGCGGCGACTGGTCGGCCGCAAGTGGGTCATGATCGCGATGGTCCTCGTTGCGGTCCAGTCGTTCCTCGTCTGGATGCACCACATGTTCCTGTCGACGATCAACCTCCCGATCAAGACGCTGTTCATGGCGACGACGATCGGGATCTCGTTACCCTTCGACCTAATGGTGTTCGCGATGATCTACACCATGATCAAGGGCCGCATTCGGTTTACGACGCCGTTCCTGTTCTCGCTGGGTGCACTGCTGTTGTTCATCCTCGGCGGGATTACCGGTGTCTTCCTCGGTGCCGTCGTGCTTGACTACGAGTTCCGTGGCACCTACTGGGTCGTCGCGCACTTCCACTACGTGATGGTCTCCGGTGTCACCGCGCTGATCGGCGGCCTCTACTACTGGTGGCCAAAGATCACCGGCAAGATGTACTCCGAACGACTCGGGAAACTCAGCTTCGCCGTGTACTTCTTCGGCTTTAATCTGCTGTACTTCCCGATGTTCCTCACCTGGGAGACGCCCCGACGTATCTTCCACTACAACGAAAGCGCACAGCTCTATCACCAGCTTGCGACCGTCGGTGCGTTCGTCCTCGGACTCGGCTTCCTGCTCGTGTTCGTGACGCTCGCAAAGAGTTTCATCTCGGGCCCCGACGCACCCGACAATCCGTGGACCCACTCGCGAACCGCCGAATGGGCGATTCCCTCGCCCCCACCGCTCGAGAACTGGCCGGACCGGCCAAGCTACGCCAGTGGGACCCTCGAGTTCGTCGACGATACCCCGACTGCAACCGACGGTGGGATCGCACAGGGTGCGACTGCGACGGCCACAGCGAGCCACGAAGAAGAACACGCCGACCACGCCAGCATCTGGCCGTTCGGCATCGGCGTCGCGACGTTCACGTTCTTCCTCGGCCTCAGCGGACTGACGCCGTACGTCTACGACTTCGTCCAGTCTAACATCCACAGCGGTGACTTCGTAACTCTGGCCGAGGCACCGCCCAAGAGCGTCGTCTACCCTGCCCTGACCGGACTGGGGATCGTCCTGCTTGGAATCACGCTGTTCCAGTTCGGCCGCGAGCAGTTCGAGGCACCTGAGATGGAGGTTGCCGAGCGCTGGCCGTTCGGTGGCATCAACAACGAGAAGCTGGGTGTCTGGTTCTTCCTGGCATCCGACGTCGTCGTCTTCGGTGCAGCGATCGGTGCCTTCGTCTTCATGCGCCTCAACATGGGCTGGAGCAACTGGGAACTCGCGTCGATCACCGAAGCAGGATTGTTCAACACCTACGTCCTGTTGACCTCGAGTTTCGCGGTCGTCATCGCACACGTGA
Source organism: Natrinema limicola JCM 13563 (assembly GCF_000337475.1). Lineage (GTDB taxonomy): Archaea > Halobacteriota > Halobacteria > Halobacteriales > Natrialbaceae > Natrinema > Natrinema limicola. Next base: position 60,149 of record NZ_AOIT01000030.1, read on the forward strand.
TGGCAGAACGCGGGAACAAGAAAGGGCTACTCGGCGCGCTCACCACGACAGTCCTGCTTGGCTTCGTGTTCATGGGCGTCAAGGCCTTCGAGTACACCAGCAAGTTCGCTGACGGTCACTACTGGTTCAGTGGCCTCGAGTACTCGATCTACTTCGTGACGACCGGCCTACACGCACTACACGTCATCCTCGGGCTGTTGATCGCCCTGTTTATGATCTTCCGCGTCGTGACCGTCGACGCCTACCTCGAGGATCACATGCCAGTCGAGTACTTCGGTCTCTACTGGCACTTCGTTGACATCGTGTGGGTCTTCCTGTTCCCACTGTTCTACCTGATGTAGCGGCCCGCCGCTACACAGGCTGATTCTCGTTCTCTCACTCTGCCCTGCAACGCAACGCCAGACAGCGCCAGCACCGCTTGACTGCTTCCGTGACCGTTCCTGACTGGCCTCCGACGTCACAGAGTTATAAGCAGGGGCCGACACCGTCGTCGATACGCAGTGTCAGTGTCTCATCTCGGTCTGAACGACCCCTCACAACGGGCGACAGTCGGTGTGACAACCGGTCGAGTGATTGTCATCGAATAGAGTAACAGACCAGCAGCGCCACTGTGTTTGCTACTTTGACAGGTATCTCGCTTGTCTCAAACGGACTCCTGTCAGTGGATGCCGCGGGCTTGCGACCTTCCATGCCTGCCATGCGGGTGCGCAGTATACAGTTACAGCAGCCCGTCTCAGAGGCGACACGGACAACAGAACCGCTGACTGCCGACTACCGACTAGCCAGACCAGACCAGCGCATAAATGAACGTAAACAAGAAGTAGACCAGGAACACGGAGACGGCCGCCTTGAAGTGAAACGTGAACAGCTCGTACTCCTCGTCGCCGAGTTCCTCCTCGAATGCCTCGCGTTCGTCGTCGGAGCAGACCTCGGTGTGCTCGACGCCGATGTGGAACGTCGCGTATCGCTCGGATCGAAACGGCCGTCCACAGTACGGGCAGGTTGCGACGGGCGTTTCGTCCGGTGGCACCTCGTACTCCCGCTCGAGCGTTCGGTCAGTCGCCATTCGATTGGCACTTACGGGACTGCGAGGAAGTGTTTGCCGGTTCGACGCGCCGATCGAACACGCGGCGACGATCGCTGTCGTAACGAACGCGTGTCGATGCCGGCTCAGTTCGGGACGTACGGCGGACTCATCGTCCCTTGCGAGACGAGATAGAGGCTCGCCATCGTGAAAACGATCATCACGACGATGAGCGGGTACTGGCTCCTGATCGCCTGAAGTTTTCCGGGGAAGAGATCGAACGAGACGGTATGTGAGATCCACACCGCGAGGATGTGACCAACCAGAATGCCAGCGATTTCGATGTACCCGAACCAGCCCGGCACTGCGTACTGGGTTGGGTTTGGCGGCGGGGAAAGCGGCGACGCGAGTGCGCCGACGAGCGCCGGCCACAGCGAGATCGCAAAGGCGATGTAGTGAGCGAAGTGGTAACCGGCCGCGATCGCAAGCAGTGGTGCAGCAAATCGGAGCCCGAGGTATTCACGGGAGAGATACGTCTCGGCCCGCTCACGGGTTCGGTCGATCGCGATCCAGTACACCTTCCAGAACAGGGCGAACCCACCAACGAGCAAGAACAGATAGACGAGCACTGGCGGCACACCGAGCCCGACGAGCGCTTCGACGGTCCTGACCCCAGCCGGCGTGACGATGAACCCGCTGTAGGTCAACTCCCAGACCAGCGCGAGTACGAAGCCCACGAGAGAGGTATCAGTGATCACGTCGTCTTCGCCCAGCTTCGACCCGGGATAGCGCAACTCGAGTCCGTCGGGGGTCCGCTGGATCGGCGCGACGGCGCTGTAGAGTCGAAACCACAGCGAGAGGGGGTCGCCGCGTCGAAACCACGTCTCCGGCGAGAAAATGACTGCACTCGAGACGGTAAACAGCGAATACATGACGAGCATCAGTGCCAGCACGGTCGTCGAGGTAGTCAGTGGAGCGACGACCTCGAGCCAGACGAACGTCAACAGCGCCACGACGGCGGGCCAGGAGCCAAAGGCCGGCGGGTACGTTTCGAAGTCGTTGGGAAGTGCTGTAGCGATGCGTCGCCATGGGTTGAGCGCCGGCCACGGGTTGCCGACGGTGTACGCAAAGATCGTCAGCAGCGCCCGCCCACCGACGAACGTTGCCAGCACAGTCACGCTGACCAGCCCGATAGCCGGGCCGACGAACCCAGCAACGAGGATGATCGCAAGCCCAAGCAGACCGATCGCACCGAACAACAGCGAGCCCCCGGAACGGAGGCGATCAATAGTCGCCTCGAGTGTGTGATCGTGGTAGGTTCCGATCATGTCACGATCAGTGACGAGCATCGTCAACAGTGCTGATGCGCCGACGGTACCGCCGCCAGTTGCGAGATACAGCCACGTTGGAATAGCGACATCACCACTGCCGTCCATGAGACCAGAGGCGGTCATACTCGCGGCGACGACACCGCTGCCCACAACAAGAGTTACGAGCGTGAACACGACCCCGATACCGGCTCGGCGAACCAAAGCCGAACGTCTACTCATTGTCGGCAATTCGAACCGGTGTTGCATCTACGTGTCGCTTCTGTGTAGCCACGGACGGACCCGCGTTCGTGCCGGATGGTCCTAAGTGGTTCGTCACGCCTGACGTTGCGGGTCGAACCGATCGCAGTTCTCTGGTTCGACTCGCACGTCGACGCTTGACGGAGTACTAAGCGGTCGTATGAGGAAGCTATAAGTATTCGTCTCTCACATTCCCCACCAATGGCGAGTGTTCGGAACTACGCATTGATTTACGTGGCACTGGTACTGCTGGCTACGGGGAAGTTCGTCTTCTTCCACTTCGACTTCTTCACCTACACGATGGCAGTAGGTGGCACGCTGGTGCTGGCAGCTATCAAGATCGGCCTGATCGCGGGGTACTTCCAGCACCTCAAATACGAGCCACGGTCGGTCACCTACACGATGGCCGTTGCGGCGTTTATGGTCGTCCTGCTCACCCTCGCAGCAGGCTATTCGATCCAGTAACGCACCGCGACCATCGGCTGAACTGCCGACCTGTTCTCACCTCGTCGATCGATGTTCACCGGCCAACGAGGATGCCGTCTCACGACGTGGGAGCGGTCTGTTTCTCGAAGCGATGTCGCGATTCGAGCGTGCTCGTCACGTCTCAAGTGGACCGGAACGCGTAGCTGGCAGACACCTGCCAATACAAACTGAAACGAGTTCCATATCGATCGCACAGCGGTCGTACGATCGGTGTATGTCCCGCGTCAGTTGATACGGCAACCAATTGCTCACACGTCGACGAGCCAGATACGAACCGTCGACGGGAGGTCATACACCTCGAGAAAGACGTCGTCGATGAACTGGGCGATCCGGTTTGCATCCGCCTTCGCGCTGACTCGAACGTTGATCCCGTCGGCGTCTTCGGGCCGCGTCAGGTCATCGATTTTGAACGCCGGAAACGCCTCGAGCAGGTCTTTCAGCGCCTCGAGTTCCGCGTCGGTACAGTCGAGATTGACCGTTCCATCACCAAACTGAATCCACGGCACGCCCAACGCTGCAGCAGACTGGTCGGCTGTGTCATCGCGTTCCTCGTCGGCAGTGTCGTCTGCCTCGAGCGTCAGAAATCCGCTGGCGCGTTCGCGATGGGCCGTAATCGCGTCGACGTACAGTTTCCGTCGCTCAGTGGGCTCAGACGCGTCGAAGCGGGTCATAGTGAATGGACGTGCTCGATTCTTTAAGCCTTTATGTGATGGGCATGAACGGTGCCATATGGCACAGCCACGAATCCTGATCCTGGGTGCACCCGGGGCAGGGAAGGGGACCCAGAGTGCAAAGATCATCGAAGCGTTCGACGTCGATCACATTACCACCGGTGACGCGCTTCGGAACAACAAGGAGATGGACATCTCCGATATGGACACCGAGTACGACACGCCAGGCGAATACATGGATCAGGGCGAGCTCGTCCCCGACGAGGTCGTCAACGCCATCGTCGACGAGGCACTCAGCCAGGCCGACGGCTTCGTCCTCGACGGCTATCCGCGTAACTTAGACCAGGCCGAGGAACTCGAGGACATGACCGACCTGGATCTCGCACTGTACCTCGAGGTCGGCGAGGAGGAACTCGTCCACCGCCTGACGGGCCGCCGGATGGACCCCGAGACGGGCGACATCTACCACGTCGAGTACAACCCGCCGGAGGACCCCGAAGTCGAGGAGCGACTCGTCCAGCGTGACGACGACACCGAGGAGACGGTCCGCGAGCGACTGTCCGTCTTCCACGAAAACACTGAACCGGTCATCGAATATTACGACGAGCAGGGCGACTTAGAGCGTGTCGACGGCGAGCAGGCACCCGACGAGGTCTGGGAGGACGTGAAGGCGACGATCGAGGACGCAGCGTAGTCAGTTCTGTTCGACCTCGACTTCGTGTTTGACGACGTTGAGGTAGGTAAGGTCCGGCGGCAGTTCGTATCCTTGCGGATACGCATCGAAGTCTTCGCCTTCTAACGTCTCGTCATACGTGAATGTTGCCGCATCTGCATGGAGATTCGATGAATGTGCAACAAGTGCACCTGTGAATGTCGGATTTGAGTTGAATATGACTTGATAGTCGTCATTCATTCCTTCGCCCCCACCGTTGGAATTGACTAACTTGTTCGGATCTTCCCAGTCGTTACTTGCTGCATAGAATGTTCCATGAAAATTCCCCTTATTAAAGTGCGCATCAAGCTGTGACGTTCCATACACTTGCAACTGTTCTGCTTTTGCCGCACCATCTGATGGGGTAGGCTCTACTTTCGCATTATTATCTGTCATTTCAAAATCCCCAGTTAGATACACGCGTAATGCGTTATCATCATTTGCATCAACGGTTAGATCGCCCTCTATCGTTATATTACCATCAACAATCAGAGTGACGTTCCCGTCGGAAGCATCGGCAGAAAGTGATTCGTGTTTTCCGATATGCAGTTCGTCAGTATAATACATCCCGCTTAACTCAGACTCGTCATCAACATCAGACAAGTCAGTTATGTTATTTGAGTCGTCATTAGCATCTTCCACCAATTCTTCAATAACCGGATCCATCGGAGGCAGATTACCTTTTCGCGTTTCATCTCCAAATTCTTCATTGAAGTCATCGATATCCGATGAATATGTCACACCCGAATCGAAGGCGTTCTCGAGATCGATATATCCAACTTCGACTTCGACGGTCCGGTTTTCGTGATCGACGTGTTGCACTGAGGTGTCGCCTGCCTGATTACGGAAGAACGACTCCCAGCCACGATAGTAGTCGCTTTTGACTGTAATCGTTATATCTTCGTTTTGGACAACATTTGCTCCCTGAAATGTGGTTGTGTTGTTGTGGCTGATAGAGACGTCTCCGGATCCGAGTTTTTGTTCACCAGCGACAGCCGAAACTGGGAGTGTAAGCGTGTTTGTCTCAGCCTCATAGTGAACTGGGGGTGCCGAGACAACTTGTGTCTCGTTACCAGTCTCACGAAAGACTGCTCCTGACTGATAGGCAAGCTTTGTCCCATCGTCGCTCTCGTACTCGATCGTTCCGATGGTGAGGTTGATATCCTTACTAAGTGCGTCCGATGTCACAGTAATATGGCCCGTGTCTTTCTTGACAACTGCTCCTGACTGACCCACGTCAAGGTCGATGGGGTGTGAGACATCGTCGTTTGATGACGCAGCTCGCATCTGCTGGCTCAACTCGACGAACGACTGCTCGACACGTTCGTTTGCCGAACGTTGTTCCGCATCTTCCATCGCATCACCGGCAAAGAGAAGAATACCGACGCTGATGCTTGCCACCATCCCAATTAACAGAATGAAACCAAGTATTGCGGACACCCCTCTTTCCGACGGCATCGCTGTGCCGTCATTGCGTCCCAAAGTCATTTCGATCATCCAGTAATTCGGAGATCCATATAATAAAAGGTCCGACCGATCAAACAGTTCATATTGGCTGAAAAATACCGAATAGTATATTTATCCGGACTCGAGCGGTCGACGACATCCGTGGTCTCGTGGACACTGTGACTACCGAAGAAAAACACTTGTATACCGGACGATGCCTAGCTTTGGGCAGATGACGCGTACAGCCGAGAAGATCGACGCCCTCGTCCGTGAGGATTCCTCGATGGCGGATGCGCTCGAAGCGATTCGCGAGGAAGCCGACAAGAACGGCGGCGAGGTCCAGTGGGCCGACGTCAGCGACGAGTTGACGAGCGGCCAGTGGGGGCGGCTGATCGAGAAAGGCGTATTAGTCGACGGCGACGAAGGGTTCGCGATCGCCGATCGTGAGGCCTATGACCGGGCCCTCGATGGAAACGGTGATGGTGGCGGGAGCAGTGCCGTGGCCAGTGCCGACGTCGATATCGACGACGAGGAGTCGAGCTGGTCGCAGTGGGACAAAATCGCCGGCATCGGTGCGCTTCTGTTGATGCCCGGGTACTGGTTCGATTCGATTCGAAACGTCGTGGGTGGAACGATAGACATCGTTCTCGGACCGCTCGACGCGGCGTTGCCCTTCTATGCCGTGATCCTTTCCGTTGCACTGATCACTGGCCTGTATTCGTCGCTGCTGCAGGCGAACCTGATGAACACGGAGGTCATGGGCAAGTATCAAGAGCGGATGAAAGCCGTCCAGGAGGAGCAAAAAGACCTCCGCAAGCGCAAGAAAGAAGCCGAGGAACGCGGCGCGAGCGAGGCCGAAATCGAACGCCTCGAGAACGAACTCGAGCAGGTCCGCGAAGAGCAGATGGAGGCCATGGCGGACAACCTCGGGATGTTCAAAGAGCAGTTCCGGCCGATGGTCTGGATCATGCTGTTGACGATCCCGCTGTTCCTCTGGATGTACTGGAAGATCCAGTCGGTCGGCCTCAGCGGCGCGGAAGCGACGGCCGTCTTGCCACTCGTTGGCGAAACAAGCTGGCAGGCTGGCCTGGTTGGACCGATGCCGGCCTGGATCGTCTGGTACTTCCTGTGCTCGATGGGCTTCTCCCAGATCCTGCGCAAGTCGCTGAACATCGACATGTCTCCGACGGGCACCTGATCGCGCCAACTCCGTCTCGACTATCGCAACACGTCGTCGGCTCGATCACTTGTAAGCTGTCGTGTACGGCCGCTATCGGTGGCCGGGCTCGCGGATTCAAAACCCATTTTACCCGCCCGCTCGCAGATCGATTATGTTACTCACCGTCTCCGGCCCGCCGGGCAGCGGGAAGAGCACGACTGCCGAGTTGCTCGCCGACGCCTTCGAACTCGACCACGTCAGCGGCGGTGACATCTTCCGGGAACTGGCCGACGAACGCGGCTACACCCCCCTCGAGTTCAATAAACTCGCTGAGGAAAACGACGAGATCGATCGCGATCTCGACCGACGGCTCCGCGAGATCGCCGTCGAGGAAGACGATCTGGTGCTCGAGTCCAGACTCGCCGGCTGGCTGGCCGCCGAGCAGGCTGATTTCCGCTTCTGGCTGGACGCGCCACCACAGGTTCGTGGCGAACGCATCGCCGAGCGCGAGGGCAAAGATCCCGCCCGCGCAACCGAGGAAACGACGGCCCGTGAGGCCAGCGAGGCCCAGCGCTATGAGGAGTACTACGGGATCGACATCCGCGATCTGACGATCTACGATCTCTCGGTGAATACGGCTCGCTGGGAGCCCAAGGCCGTCCTCGACATGCTCGTCACCGCCGTCGAACGCTACGATGCCGACGGCGACGAAGGAAAAGCGCCCGTCGACACCAGCTACGAGTTCTAATGCCGCTCCGTGGTCCACCCGAGGAACGGTCGCCCACCGAGTTGCTCACCTTTGGCGTCGTCAACCTCGACAAACCGCCGGGGCCGTCCTCACATCAGGTCAGCGGTTGGCTGCGCGACGCCGTCGACGAGACGCTCGCCGACTGCGGGGCCGATGTCACCATTGACCGCGCCGCCCACGCGGGAACGCTCGATCCCAAGGTGACCGGGTGTCTCCCGATCATGCTGGGCGATGCGACTCGCCTCGCGCCGGTCTTTCTCGAGGGTGCCAAGGAGTACGTCGCCGTCCTCGAGTGTCACGCGCCGGTGCCGGCCGACGCCGAGTCGGTCGTCGCCGAGTTCGAGGGACCGATCTACCAGAAGCCCCCGCGCAAGAGCGCCGTCTCTCGCCGCCTTCGCGTGCGCGAGATTTACGATCTCGAGGTGCTCGAGGCCGAAGAGCGACGTCTCCTCGTGCGGATCCGCTGTGAGAGCGGTACCTACGTCCGTAAGCTGTGTCACGATTTGGGACTGGCGCTTGGCACCGGCGCTCACATGGGCCACCTCCGCCGGACGATGACGGAGCCGTTCGACGACCGGACGCTCCACAGCGCCCACGACTTCCTCGACGCACTGGCGTTCTGGCTCGAGGATGACGATCCCGACCCGCTGTACGAGGTCGTCGACCCTGCCGAACGGATCCTCGAGGGGATCCCCAGTGTCGTGATCGCCGAAAGCGCCGCTCGCGAAGTAGCCGAGGGCGCACCGGTCTACGCGCCGGGTGTCCTCGACGCCGACGACGATATCGAGCGCGACTCGCTCGTTGCCTGTTATACGCCAAACGGTGCTGCGGTCTGTCTCGGCACGTTCGTCGGGGACCTCGAGGCCGACAGCGGCCTCGCCGTTGACCTCGAGCGCGTGCTGGTCTGAGGTCGGCTGTGGGTTCGAAACCGGATGACACACTACCGGTGAAACGACACCCTTAAACGGAAGACGACCATCGATCCAAGTACGGGACCGTGGGGTAGTGGTATCCTCTGCGGATGGGGTCCGTAGGACCCGAGTTCAATTCTCGGCGGTCCCATTTTCACGACTTCCCAAACGAAGAGCGGCACGACTGTTATGACGAGGAGTGAAATGGAAGTGAAGAGCAGCTTTGCTCCGATCATGGTCCTCAATACATTCTCTTAAACTTGTGACTGAACTACTGTTATCGCGAAGCGATACTAAGTGAAGTCGTCCGTGTAGCTACGATTAGCCTCAAGATGCAGCGTCGTTTACCGTACGAAACGAGGCGTCACTACAGGGACAGACGTTGTGTTCGCTCACCGGCCAAACGGTTCCGTCTGCCGCCACCCAGGCGACTGTTGCTTTTCCGCAGCGTTCACAGATACCGATTTTCCGGTGTTTCTCTTTGTCGGTCTCGACTATGATAGTTACTATTTATGTATGGTATATTATTGTTATAATTATTTACTGTCCCTGCTGCTCGCTGTGTCTTCTCGCTCGAGGCTGCAAAACGGGTCTGCGGACAGTAGCGATTGATGGTTCGCGATGCGTCACTCTCTCATCTTGCGGTAGCGAGGAAACCCCGTCGTTCACGACGGGGAGAAATCGCATTCGTTCGTGTCTCGACTCGTCTTGCTACGGCTCTCCGGTGTCCAATGCTTCCGCACCTTCGAGCATCAGCCCCTTCCAGGTGTAACCGCGTTTGTTTTTGATCTCTTTC
>NZ_AOIT01000031.1:0-47430 GCF_000337475.1 Natrinema limicola JCM 13563
GGCAACGCCTTCTGGATTCCACTTCGAATCAACCCCGAACAGGAATCGCTCTGGTTCGACCTGCTCGACGAGGATGTGACGGTTGGGGAGTTTCGACTCCAACAGCACCGCACGAATTGGGTGCTGCACGTCACCGTCGAGTACGAGGTCGCCGACCCAGAGATCCCGGACGACCCGACTCGAATTGGTTTCGATATCGGTGAGTCCAAGCTTCTGACGGGCTGTGCCTGTCAGAACGATACTCCGATCCAACCGTACATCTACAATGGTGGTCGTGCTCGAGCACTCCGCAAGGAGATGTACACAACGTTGAAACGCCTCCAAGAGCGTGACACCGAGCAGTGGCGCGTGGACGAACGCTTCGACCACTATCAGAACGCCCTGACGGACATCGTCGAGAAGGCGTCTCGGGAAGCCGTCGAGTACGCCGAGTCCTTTGACGATCCAGTGATCGTGCTCGAGGACCTGTCGTACATCCGCGAGAATCTGGATTACGGGAAGTACATGAACCGACGTTTGCACTCGTGGGCGTNATACGTGAACCCGCGTTACACGAGTCAGACGTGTCACGCTTGCGGTCACATCGGTCGTCGTGGGTCACAAGCTGAGTTCTCGTGTACGAACCCGGAGTGTTGGGTGACGGAGTATCAGGCAGATATCAACGCAGCAGCGAACATCGCTGGTCGCGTTGACCCGTGGGGAGAGAGCGTTCCTTGGAAACCGGAACGCGATGACTCGCCACGGGANCTTGCGCTCTTTGAGTCCTGAAATCTCCCTCGACGCGAGGCTTCCCTTGTAGGAAGCCCCGTCCTTTAGGACGGGCGAGGATGTCACACTGATTTCCGCATCATGCAGCACTAAGCGGCTGCAACTTCTTGTTGACGCAAGCGGCGACGCTCGAAGTGGACACTAAGAGTATTGCTTACGACCGACGAATAAGAGATCAATCGAGTGTTGGGAACTCCGAATCGGTTCACACTACCGTTTTGTCCGCCTCTGTGACTGACGTGTGATCTACCACGTTCACGTCTCCCGTCTCGTCGATCGAGACCATGTAATCGTTGTACGTGAATTTGACTGTGGACGGAACCCGCTCGCCATCGACCGACTGGAAGAGTGAGTCGAGCGCGTCCGTGTCAATGACGTAGTGAAGCGGTGGCCGAAGTTCTTCCGGTGAAACTCCTTCTTGTTTGGCGATTTCTTCGACAACCGTGAGGCTGATTGAGTGAGTGCTTTGCACAATCACCGCTGCCAGATACCGATATATAAAATCGACCGTTCCTCTAATGACGTGCGTCAGACAACCTACTGTGAATAATTTTTCAGAGGTTGTTTCCTAATTTGGGATCGTATGACTGTTAGTAATCACTTTACGGTAATCAGAGATTGAAAGTGAGGATTCAGTGATAAATACGCATCGATCCCCCGTTCTTGAGCTGACTCGAGGACTGCGAGTCCGACGAGTCGGCGACCAACGATTGAAGGCCCTGACCGACAGTTGAGACCGTCGAACCGAGGGTTCACTTTCACTTTGGTGCCCAAACGCTCTTACACGCCGCCCCCGGAGACGACGGTAATGGACGGGGACGAGCGCCTCGAGCTGCCGGTTGCCGACGATTCGCTGCCGTTCGATCCGGCCGCTGTCACGATCAAGGATGGCGATGTCTTCGACTCCCTCGAGCCGGTAGTCCAGGAGTGGTGGCTCGAGGCGTTCGGCGAGTTCGTTCCCGAGAACGAGGGCTTTTTTACACCGCCACAGCGGGGTGCGATCCCGAAGATCGACGCAGGGACGAACACGTTGGTCTGTGCGCCGACGGGGAGCGGCAAGACGATGTCGTCGTTTCTCTCGATCATCAACTCGCTGTACCGGCGGGAACGAGATGCCGACGACGTCGACGGGCAGCGCCCGTCTGCTCGGGAGACGGAGTCTCCCGCTGGCCTCGAGAACTCGGTGTACTGTCTCTACATTTCGCCGCTGAAATCCCTCGCGAACGATATTCACCGCAATCTCGAGGTGCCACTCGAAGGTATCGAGGAGATCGCGTCCGAGCGCGAGGACGCGTCGATCGGTGAGATTCGCCACGCGATCCGTCACGGCGACACCGACTCCAGCGACCGCCAGCGGATGCTCGAGGAGACACCCCACATCCTCAATACGACGCCGGAAACGCTCGCGATCTTGCTCAACTCGCCGAAGTTCCGCGAGAAACTCCGTACCGTCGAGTACGTCATCGTCGACGAGATCCACTCGCTGGCGGCGAGCAAGCGGGGGACACACCTCGCGGTGAGCCTCGAGCGACTCGAGGCGATTGCCAACGGCGAGATTACGCGAATCGGCTGCTCAGCGACGATCGAACCCCTTTCTCGGGTCGCGGAGTTTCTGGTGGGCCGTGATGAACCGCGTGGAGCGCCGCGGGACTACGAGATCGTCGACGCCCGGTTTGCCCGTGAGTTCGACCTGCAACTCGAGTGTCCGACCGCCGATCTGATCAATACGTCCCGTGAGGTAGTTCAGGAGCGGTTCTACCAGCAACTCCACGACCACGTCCAAGCGCACACGAACACGCTCGTATTCACCAACACGCGCTCGGGGGCCGAACGCGTTCTCCACAACCTTCGGGAGCGCTTCGGCGCCTACGACGAGGCCAACTCGGCCTGTCACCACGGCAGCCTCTCGAAAGAGGTTCGCCAGGACGTCGAGGGACGATTGAAGGCTGGCGACCTCGAGGTGGTTACGTCTTCGACGAGCCTCGAGCTTGGCATTGACATGCCCCATATCGACCTCGTGGTGCAGGTCGGCTCGCCCAAAAGCGTCGCTGCCCTCCTCCAGCGGGTCGGGCGGGCGGGCCACCGCGTCGGCCAAACTGTGACAGGACGGGTGATCGCGCTCGACCGGGACGAACTCCTCGAGTGTGCGGTCATGCTCAAGACGGCCACGGAGGGGTTCGTCGATTCGGTGTCGATCCCCGAGAACGCTCAGGACGTGGCCGCCCAGCACGTCTACGGGATGGCGATCGCCGAGATCCGACCCGAATCCGAACTGAAAGGGATCCTCCGGCGGGCGTATCCCTACCGGAACTATACGAACGATGAATACGAGTCGCTCATGCGATATCTCACCGCCGAGTACGCCGGTCTCGAGGACAAGAACGTCTATGCGAAGGTCTGGCGGGACGAAAACGATCCGCCGGACGGCGAGCACCACCACGAAGCGTACCCGGTCGGCGAGTCGCTGATCGGCAAACGCGGCCGACTCGCGCGGGTCATCTACATGACCAACATCGGGACGATTCCCGACTCGTTTACCTGCGATGTCCACACGCGGGCGAGCGACGAGTGGGTCGGCCAGCTGGACGAACAGTATCTCGATACCTTGGAGAAAGGGGATGTCTTCGTCCTCGGTGGCGATCACTTCGAGTATCGCTATCGGCGCGGCTCGAAGGTCTACGTCGACCGCACGAGCGCCCGCCCGACCGTTCCCTCGTGGTACTCCGAGCGGCTGCCGTTGTCGTACGATCTGGGCCGTGAGATCCTCGCGTTTCAGCGTGACCTCCTCGAGCGCTACGACGCTGGCGGGCCGCCGCGGGTTCGCGCGTGGCTCCGGGAGTTTCCACTTGACGACGACAGCGTCCGCGCGATCGCTCGGCTGTTCGATCATCACGTGCAGTACGCTGGCATAGAGAGCGTGAGCACGCCTGACCGGCTCGCGATCGAGGTCGTCCGCGACCGCGAGGAGTACGAACGCCATTACTACGTTCGCTCGAACTACGGCCGAAAGGTCAACGATGGCCTTTCCCGCCTGCTCGCCTATCGCTGTGCCCAGGAAGCGACGGCGAACGTCCGCGTCGCAGTCGCGGATAACGGGTTTGTCCTCTCGATGCCGCTCAACCGGAAAGTCGATCTCGAGGGCATTGTCGCCGACCTCGAGGCCGACGATGTCCGTACGGATCTCCGGGCGGCGCTGTCCGGAACCGACCTGCTCCAGCGCTATTTCCGGATCAACGCGACCCGCTCGCTCATGATCCTCAAACGCTACAAGGGCTACGAGAAGTCCGCCAGCGAACAGCAGGTCTCGAGCGAGATGCTGCTGGGCTTTGCCGAAGATCTCGAGGACTTCGCCGTGATCGAGGAAACGTATCGCGAAATCTTGGAGGACAAACTCAACGTCGCCGAGATCGAGGCCATCGTCGACGCGATCGACGCGGGCGAGCTTGATCTCTCGCGGCAACTCCTCGATTCGCCGACGCCGCGGGCGTTCGGGCTCGCGACGCTGTCGGCCAGCGACGTCGTTCTCGCAGAGGATGAAAGCGCCGCCCTCCAGTCGTTTCACGAGCACGTCCTCGAGGAGATCGGCGAGGAGTCGCTGGCGGGCCTCTCGACGACTCGAGACACCGATTCGCAAAACCGGTAACGTCACTGCATGCGAACGCACGACGGCCGTCCGATCGATCTAATATCAATCTATATCAAGGCCGCCACGACAGTTGCACTAGCATGAGCAGCGATCCACCGAACTGGGATTTTAAAGATCGGGATATCGCGATTCTCACCGAACTCGCCGACGATCCACAGCTCTCCTCGAGAGAGCTCACCACGGTCCTCGAGGACAAGTACGACATCGATGTCTCCCACGTCACCGTCAGCGAGTCGATTCGACGGATGCGCGACGAGGGGGTTTTCCGCGAGGCGATCATCCCCAACGAGGAATATTATATCTTTGCGCTGTTCGAGTTCAAGTTCAATACTGAACACTTCGCCGATCACTGGCGTGCCGCGATGGAGGACATCCGAGCGGACAAACACACGCTGTTTTTCTTCCTCGCCGATGGGGAGTACCAGTGGAAGACGATCATGATGTTTCGCGACCGGCAGGAAGTTCCCAAGTGGATCCACGACTGCTACTCGAAACACGGCAAAGTCATCGAGAACGTTCGGAACTCCGCGGTCCACAACGTCCTCAAGTTCCAGACCGATCCCCAGATCTACGAGGACCTTGGCAAGGACCGCAGCGAGCGATGACGCCTCCCGGCGCGGCTTCGACAGTCAGTGTTCTCTTCGCTCTCCGCTCATCATAGCAGTAGATCCGGTTGCCACACTGCGCGTTCGGCCTAGGGCTGGGCTCCTCCTTCTTCGTACGGCTGGATGACGACGAATCCCTCCGAACCCGTAAATTCCATCTGGATGTTCTCCCCAGAGGTTTGCCCGATCTCGATCGTTTTGTTTGTCGCAAACGACGGCGAGAGGTTGGTACTCCAGGCGACAGTCGCATCCGGATCGGTGGTGACTGGCGGTGTCACCACCAGCGGATCCCCATGGGTGGTGATCGCAACTTCGCCCGGGCCAGTGAGGTACACGTTCGTCAGGCCTCCCGCGGCGACTTCCGAGAGGCTGCCGATGGTATTGATTTCGTAGTCGACTGTCGACTCGAAGGCGAGGACGTCGTTCCCGTTGACCGAGATCGACTGTCCCTCATCGAGCTCGAGTATCTGGACTTTCTTTCCCTGATCGGCGACATAGAGGTGGCCACTCCCTTCGGCTTCCATCACTGGTGTTCCCTCGCTCGACACTGCCTCCTTGACGAACCCTGTGAGTCCACCCTCGGCAGACGACTTTCCGGTGAACGTCAGCTCCCCAGTGTATCCGATCATTGAGCCGGCTTTGACCATCACCATTCCGTCGACGGGAATGTCGAGAAGCCGCTTGTTTTCCCTTTGAAATCCGCTGTTTCCGTCTTTCGGCGCGTTCGATTGTGTAAATTCTTCTACATCCATGGTGACACTCGAATTACTTGTTGGAGAACCATAAACACTTTTACGCAAAAATATCGATGTCGAACGGATCGACAGCAAACGACTGACTGCCGGTCACAACCCGCCACCCGACGGTCGCTCGAGCGTGTCGACAGTGTCGAGTCAGGCTGACTCGAGCCACTGTTCGTGAGCGTGCTTGGGTCGCCGATGTGAGCGGAGGCTGTCTCCGAGTCAGAGCTGACGGTGCGACCTGTTCCAGGCAGACGCTGACCCCGAAATAAACGGTCCACCACCCGTTTTCGGTTCCCATACACCCAAAAGGCCGGGTTCCATGTGTGTATGACGATGGTTGACAGAGATATCCACCTTCCCGTCGCCGCACAGCCGACGATCGACTCGATCGTCGACTACACACGGGCGGCCGAGACGGCCGGCTACGACTGTGTGTGGCTCCCCGAGACGTGGGGTCGCGACGCCGTCACCGTCCTCTCGGCGATGGCCGAGCGAACGGAGTCGATCGACATCGGCTCGAGCATCCTCAACACCTACTCGCGGTCGCCGGCGCTGCTGGGCCAGACGGCGGCAACGCTTCAGGAACTCGCCGCGGGCCGCTTTCGGCTGGGACTCGGACCGAGCGGCCCGGCCGTGATCGAAAACTGGCACGGGATGACGTACGGCAACCCGCTCAAACGGACCCGTGAGACGGTCGAAATCGTTCGGCAAGTCCTCTCCGGCGAGCCCGTCGACTACGACGGCGACGAGTTCGAACTGTCGGGCTTTCGGCTGCGCTGTGCCCCGCCGGAAACGACCCCGCCGATCGAAGTCACTGGCATGGGTCCCAAGGCGGTCGAACTAGCGGGCCGATTCGCCGACGGCTGGCACGGTATCATGCTCACGCCCGAGGGGATCGATACGCGACTCGAGGATATCGAGCGTGGTGCCGACCTCGGCGATCGCGATCCCGACGACGTTCACGTCACTGCCGGCGTTACCTGCTGCGTACTGGACGATCCCCAGGAAGCCCGGGCGCTCGCCCGCCAGCACGTCGCCTTCTATATCGGCGGGATGGGGACGTTCTACCGGGACTCCCTCGAGCGCCAGGGTTACGACGAGGCCGCCGATATCTACGATGCTTGGCAGGCTGGCGAGCGCGAGCGCGCGCTCGAACTCGTCGACGAAGACATCCTCGACGACCTCTGTGCGGTCGGCGATCCGGAGACGGCTCGTGAGCAACTCGCACGCTACGAGGCGATCGACGGGCTCGACGCCATCGCGGTCAGTTTCCCGCGCGGTGCCGACGAGGAGGGGATTCGCCGGACGATGGACGCGGTCGCGCCTGACGCCTGATACGGTCTGCTGTACCGATTTGCCGGTGCAACCGCAGTGCGGGTTGCGGTTGCACCGGAAATGACTTACAGTAGTCCGTCTGAGGGAATCGAGAAGCGAGTTCTTCGACAGCTACAAGCCGCGCATCGACCCAGTTCGTGGTATGCCCGGCAAGGTGAGTCCGGACGATCTGCTCACGCACGTCTTCCAGCGAACGGGGGCGGCCGAGACCGACGAGACGGTATTACAGGGCCCGGCAGAGGGCGAAGACGCCGCCGCGATCGACTGGCCCGACGGCGAGGGAACGCTCGTGGTCAGCTCTGATCCGATTTCGCTGGCCGCCTCGCAGGTCGGCCAGCTCGGTATCGCCGTTGCCACCAACGACATCGCCGTCTCGGGGGCCGACCCGCGATGGCTGACCGCCGTCGTGTTGCTTCCAACTGGCGTCGACACGGACGTCCTCGAGGAAATCTCTCGTGACCTCGACGCCGCAGCGCGCGACCTCGGCGCGTCGATCGTCGGCGGCCACTCGGAGTACGTCGACCAGCTCGAGCGGCCGCTGCTCTCGCTGACGGCGATGGGAGCGACCGAGCGGTACGTTCCGACCGGCGGAGCTGAGCCAGGAGACATCGTCATCCTCACCAAGGCGGCAGGTATCGAGGGGTCGGCTATCCTCGCGGCGGATTTTGGCGATGACCTCGATGTCGCTCCCGAAATCCGTGAGCGCGCTGCGGGCTATCTCGAGGAGATCAGCGTCGTTCCCGAAGCTCAAATCGTCCGCAAGTACGCGACGGCGATGCACGACCCCACAGAAGGCGGCGTCACGTCGGGCTTGCTCGAGGTGGCCCGCGCCTCGGACGTCCGGCTCGAAATAGACCGTGACGCCGTCCCGGTTCGCGAGGCCACAGCGACGCTGTGTGCTGCCGCTGGCGTCGATCCGCTGCGAATCTTTGGCTCCGGCGCATTGCTTGCGACCGTCCCCGAGGACGCGCTCGAGGCGTGTCTCGCCGATCTCGAGGGTGCAGGACTCGAAGCCGCGGCGATCGGCTCCGTCGGCGCGCTCGAGGGTGACAAACCGGAACTCATCCTCGACGGTGTGTCGATTACCGAGCCGATCGAGGACGATCTCTATCCGCTCTGGGAGCAGGCCGATCGCGAGGAGTGATCGGCTCGAGCAAGCGAGTTCCGAGCGTGTTGACGACAATCAGACGTATGAGAGGGGTCCGTCTCAGTCGAGTCGGACGGCTGTGCCGTACGCGATGACTTCCGAGCCGCCGTTTGCGATCTCGGAACTCTCGAGTCGGACGTTGACGACGGCGTCGGCACCCATCGACTCGGCGTCCGCGACCATGCGTGACATCGCCTCGTCGCGCGCGTCGGTCAACAGTTCCGAGTAGGCTTTGAGCTCACCGCCGGTGATATTACGGATCGACTGTGTGATATCGCGGCCGACGTTTCGCGCTTTGACCGTATTGCCGCGTGCGATGCCAAGCGATTCTTGAACCTCGCGGCCGGGGACCGTTTCAGTGGTGACGAGTTCCATACACCATCATATAGGGCTGCTAACAATAAGTATTGTTTCGATAGCGTGAGAGTCTGCGTGATATTGGATACCAGCGAATCGACGGCGCTACCACTGACCGTCGGACGACGCTCACCGTGACTCGAGTACGTCGACCTCGAGGCGACCGACGGCGGCCGGCGCGAGGAGGATGCTGGCAACGAGGATCGCATAGAGCACGACTAGTAGTGGTTCGACCGCTTCGACGGCCGATTCAGCGGCTTGGACGACGGCCACGAATCCCCCACCGACGACGAAAAGGACGAGTCCCTCGAGCCGGGAGCGCAGTTCTGGCAGGGCCGAAAGCCGTCGCGAGCCCAGCAGGCCGCCGATCGAGCCGCCAAGGCCAAGCAACGAGTCGGTCGTCCCGCTGGCGATGACGACCGCGGGAACCGAGAAGACGAACGCGACCGCGAAGCCGATCGTCGGATCGCCACCCGTGAGCCGGTCCATGGCGACGACGAACGCGACCCCGAGGACCGAACCAACGATCACGTCGCCGAGGTAGTGGACACCGAGAACGACCCGCGAAAGCGAGACGAGGACGACGAGCGTCCCGGCAGCAAGCAGCGCCCGTCGGTCCCGTGTTCGGTCGTACGCAGAGACGAGACCGCCGTAGACGACGGCTGCGGCGAAAGCATGTCCGCTCGGGAAGCCATAGCCGGTGCGTTCGTCCTCGAGTGCGACGAGCATGGCATCTGCTGGCGGCCGCGGCAGCGCAAACAGCGTCTTGAGCGAGAGCATGAGCGCCAGTCCGGCGACCGCGTAACTGATCACGAGCGCGCTCCGGCGACGACTCGACCACCAGAATAGCACCGAAAGGAGGAGCATAAGCGCTGTCGTTCCACCAAGTTCGGTCACGAAGACGATGAGATCCGCGTACTCTGCGGAGACGGCATTTCGAACGAGCGCACTCTGCTCCTCGAGTCGCATGTCATCGGTCGTTACGCTCAGCGGAAGATAAATGTCGGAGTTTCATGCCGTCCAGACACGTTACCGTCGTGCCCATGCGAGCATGCGCTCGTAGACCGGATCGGACGCAAGTGCCTGCGCGTCGCCGACCAGCACGAGCGCGCGTTTGGGCCGGGTCAACGCGACGTTGATCCGGCGATAATCCTCGAAGATCGGCCCCTCGAGCGTGCCGGTCGCGGTAAAGGAGACGATGATGACCTCTTGACTCGAGCCCTGGAAGCGGTCGACGGTGTCGACGGCGACGTCGTCGGGGACGTGGTTCGAGATTTCCGAGACCTGCGCACGGAAGGGGGCGATGACGCCGATTTCGGAGCGCTCGAGGCCGGCAGCCTCGTACGACTCGATCAGGTCGGCGATCCGGGCGGCTTCCTCGCTGTCGGTGTACTGGCTTCGATCACCCTCGATGTTGACGAACGAGACCGGATCCTGCAGGCGTTCGGGCAAGGCGTCCCGAGAGACACCCTCGAGATCGTCGAGCGTCCGACTCGCGACCGGCGATGTCGCGGGCCGAAGCTGGCCGTCGTAGAATTCGGTGGAGGCAAATGCCTGAATGCGCTGGTTCATCCGGTATTGGCGGTCGAGCATGACGCCGGCGTCGGGATACAGGTCGACGAGTCGTTCAAATAGCGACTCGGAGAGTTCGTTCTCGGCTCGCACGACGGGTGGCAACTGCTCGTGGTCGCCGACGAGGACGAACCGCTCGGCCAGGTTGATCGCTGCACAGGTCCCCGGTTCAGTGAGCTGGGCAGCCTCGTCGACCAGCGCCACGTCGAAGGTCTGTTCTTTCATCACCCGCGAGCCACAGGTTGCGGTCGTCGCCGCCACGACCTGTGCGTTTTGCAGTTTCGCGACGCGATCGTCGGGATCGCCCGCGCGCTCGAGCCGATAGGGCGCCATATCCTCACGAACGCCACTTTCGGAGCCGATGCGGACGACCTGGTCGTCGTCAATCACGGCGGTCAATTGCTCGAGGGTGGCCTCGAGTGCGTTGTCGACGGCCCGATTCGTAAAGGCCGACAGCAGGACGCGCTCGCCGCGCTCGACCATCGCACGGATGGCCTGGGCGATGGTGTAGGTCTTCCCGGTGCCCGGCGGGCCGTGGATCAGCGCGCAATCTTTCGCGCCGACGGCCTTCGTTACGGCCTCGTTTTGGTTCCTGTTATTGCCGATAAACTCCTCGTCGATCGCTTCGAACTCGGGCTCTGTGCGCCCGAACAGGATATCCTTGCGTCGCGCGTCGCCTTTCAGCAGTGCGTCGTGCATCGCGACGAGCAGCCGGTCGGTCGTCAGTTCGGAGGGATAGACGTCGAGGCGTGTGACTTCGACCGGCTCGTCTGCTGTGAGGACGATCTCGTCGTCTAACCGCTCGATCCGCGCCAACTCGGAGTCGCCCCGAACCGGGTGGCCGTCACTCGCAAGGACGAGGTCGCCCTCGCGGAGCTTCGACGTTGCACCACCTTCGCGGCGCGCTCTGAGTTCCCAGCGGCCGCCCTCGAGCGACCGTTTTTCGACGAACTCGAGGTCGATCAGCGCGCGGTCGTCGTCGGCCCGTTCCTCGGCGCTCTGTTCCCAGAGTTTGGCGTACTCGCGGTGGACCTCGCGGCGTTCCTCCTCGATCGCCCGGTAAAAGCGCTCGAAGTACTCGCGTTCCGCCTCGGGCAATGGCTGACCGATCTGGCCAGCCTTGGAGTCCTGATCGAGGCGGCCGGAGACGACCATGCAGGTGTCCTGCTCGAAACAGTATTCACACTTCGCGTCGGCCTCGTAGCCGGTCGGCACCCCATTGCTGACTTCCATCGCCGCGATCTCGTTGCGCAGGCGGACGACGTATTTCAGGAGCCCATCACCCATCGAGAAGTCCTTTGCAGGGGTGAGATCGCCGGTCTCCTCGTTGCGATCAAGCGCCGAGTTCTTCGTATAGAGTAAGGTTCCGGTGTCGACGTCGCCGCCGTGTTCCTCGAGCAACAGCGCGTAACAGGCGGCCTGGACCTTGTCCTTGAATCGGGGTTCTTTTTTCAGGTTCTTCCCCGTCTTGAGTTCGACCGGCGCGCCCCGCCTGATGGCGTCGGCTCGCCCGCGGATGCCGAAGGTTTCGCTGATGAGCAACTGCTCGGAACGCCAGTTGTCGTCCTCGGTGAGCCGGCCCTGCTCGAGCCATCCCTCAATTGCTTTGGCGTTCTCGCGAACGTCTTCGACGACGGCTTCAGGCGTCTCGCCCAGCAGGCCGAGTTGGAGACCGCGTTCCTCGATGCGGGCGTCGATCGACTCCTCGAGGTCCCGGCCCCGCAAGAGGTCGCCGAAGACCTCGTGGACGAGGGTCCCCTTGACGACGGGATAGTTCAGCGGGACGCCCGAGAGCTTGTTCAGGTAGTACAGCCGGGGACACTCGACCCAGTTGCGGATCGACGTGACGCTGACCAGAAAGGAGGGTTCGACGACGACGTAGGAGTCGCCCGTCGTCGCATACTGCGTCTCACCTCGGAACTCCTCTTCTTTCGCGTTCGTCACGAGCAGTTCCATCCCCGGCTCGAGCAACGCCGCAGACTCGGTCCACTTGTTCCAGAGCGTCACCGTCGTCGTCTCGTCGCCGTCCGTGACGGCCGCCGTTCCGCCGTCGCTGAGCGCCGGCGTGGCGTTGCCGGGCGGTTCGATCCCGTCGTCAGCCAGTCGAAGCGGCACCTCGGCGAGTTCGCTTTCGCCGTAGCTCGTCGACACCGACCGCACGTCGACCTCGTCAGCGACGGTTCCGCGTACGTACACAGCCTACTGTCACGGTCGAGTGATCAAAAACGCTATCGGTCGCTTGGCCATGGCCAGCGAGCGAGACGCGCTGAGGGACAGTCGCGTTCACCCGCCGATAAGACGCGTTTACTGTCCGTTTCAGTGAGATGCGGAACCGTCTCTATTATCAATCGAACCGTGATGAGAAGAACGGACGCGGACGCTTTTGCGGGCGAGCGCCAACCGCTGTCTGCTATGAGCGACCCTAACAGCGACGACCGTCGGTCGGGTGGCCCGCCCGAGGACGGCACTGACGACGGGCCACCCAGCCGCACCGAACCGGCAGCGGCCGACATCGATTCGGGCACCGGCGTCGGCGATCG
The DNA here is from genome assembly GCF_000337475.1 of Natrinema limicola JCM 13563. Taxonomy (GTDB): domain Archaea; phylum Halobacteriota; class Halobacteria; order Halobacteriales; family Natrialbaceae; genus Natrinema; species Natrinema limicola. The sequence goes on from NZ_AOIT01000031.1 coordinate 12,714, forward strand.
AACGGATACGGGCCGTGACCCACGTGACGAGTCTACCCAAGTCGCAACCGGGGAACGCCGGCGAGACACGTCGGTCCTCAGCCTGCTCGTCGCCGTCATCGGGGTGTGGGTCGCGCTGTCGACAGTCGTCTTCGGGACGACTGCGGCTCCGCTCTGGAACAACGTCCTCGCCGGCCTCGTCATCGGCGTCGCCGCAGGCTACAACTACTACCGACTGACGAACGACATCCCGCTTAGTACCGCCATCGCGTCACTGGTCGCCATTCTTGGTATCTGGCTCATCGTCTCGGCTGCGCTGCTCGAGATGACTGGCGGCCCGTTCTGGAACACGATCGCGTCCGGGCTGTTGGTCGCCGGACTTGCGGGATACAACGCCTACGAGGCCCGCGACGCACGGACGGTCGCGACCGAACCCGAGACGGGAACTTAGATCCGGTCCGGCCCGTAGTCGGCCTCGAGGCGACGGATACGGTGTTCGGCAGCGTGGTGGCTCATTGCGACGGCGGCAAATACCAGCATTACGGCGGCAAAGCCGATCGAGACAGCCGGCGAGACGCCGTTGACGTAGCTATTACCGAGTTGTCCAAGCGCCAGTGCAAGCGGAGCAAGCGTCAGCAGCGAACTTTTCACCGGCGTGGCACGAAACAGTTCGACAAACGAGAGTGAGTGACGGCCGGACATAGGGAAAGCGTCGGTTACGTTCCCTGTGATGGGAGCCATCGTATCCCTTTTGATTCCGTCTCACATCCCCGCGCCGCGTGGCTCGAATCGGTCATTGTCTCGCGTAACAGTCGTTTCGGGGCGTCTGTCGAGGTAATCGATACGTTCTTTCTGCCGGCAATCTAACCGGCGCGTATGCGGATACGCGAGTGGCAGGACATACTCGAGGACGTCACGGAGCGAGATGTCGATCCGGAGGACTGGCGTGCCGTCGCCGGTGACCGCGCCGGTGGCGTCGGCGAAGACATGTACCTCGCGCATCCCCGGGCCGGCGTCTTCTTCCTGAAAACGTACGCGAAAAACCCATTTGAGGTGCGTGGCGTCGGGACGCGGGTCGCCCGCAATCTCGATGACGAGATCGGCTCGTTCATGCCCGAACGCGACGCAGGTGGCCGCTTTGCGGTCCAATCACCGCCCGAAGACGAAGCTCAGGCCGAGACTGTCGGGAAGCGCCTCGAGACCATCCTCGAGACGCACGCGGACGCGCCGACCCGCCCGCAGGACCTGTTCGACGACGTGATGGAGGCCATCGAGAGCCCCGCGTTCGGGCCGATGGCGTACGATCAGTACGACCGCCCCGACGAACTCAAGGGCCTCGCCGAGCGCTTCGAGGAGGCCGACGAGCTACTGAACAGCGAACTCGACGACCTGATCGAGACGGATGAAGTCGATCGGGGCTTCATGTGAGACTCGGTCGAGGCGCAGTAACCTGCGTTCGCGTCCGGTGGCTCTTTGGGAGCGCACTTCGAGCATAGTGTTATGTCACCGAGTGCCGAGTCGATCGTCCGCGACTACTACGACGCACTCCGCAACGGCGAGCCCCTCGTGCCCTACTTCCGTGACGACGCGTCGACCGTCAAATTCGGCATCAGCGAGTCCCTGTTCGGGAGCGACGAAATCGCGCGGGCGCTCGCAGAACAGACCGAAACGACCGACAACTGGACGGTTAGCAGTCGGCATCTCGTCGTCGACGAGCACGACGAGTTCGCGACGATGGCCGACGACGTCACGATGGCCTGGACGGACACGACAAGCGGCGATCGACATCGCTTCGACAGTCGCTGGAGCGCCACGCTCGTAAAACGGGCATCGGCCAGCGACGGTGCGCGCGACTGGCGATTTGCAATGATGCACGTCAGCGCGCCACACGATCTATGAGCCGGGGTCGCGGCCCACAACGCGGCCCGTCGCGCTCGAGGACACAGCCGAACGCGGCAGATCAGCTCAAAATCGTGTTCGTGTTGCTGGTCGGGCTTTCAGGCGGCCTGATTGCCTTCCAGAGTGACGCGTCACTGGTGGTAATCGGCGGCGCGATGCTTGGCGGTATCGTCGCCGGTGGCGCGTTGCTGTGGTACCTCCTCTGGATTCTGACCGACTAGGGGTCGCAGAATCGACCTCGAGCGCGGTTAGCGATCGATGCGTCGAATCCACAGGTCCGGCGCGTCGAGTTCGTCGTGGGTCGGCAGGTTCTCCGGGTGGTCCCAGACGAGTCCCGCCGTCTCGAGGTCGCGGACGGCGACGACGTGTTCGAAGAAGTTCTTGCCGCGCTCGTACTGGCGCTGCTTGAGTCCGAGGCCGAGTAGGCGACGGAGCAGCCGTTGGAGGGGACCGCGGCCCTGTCGGCGCTCGTCGAGTTTCCGCCGCAGGTCCTCGTACTCGTCGTCGAAGGCGTGATCCATCAGAAGTTCGGCATAACCTTCGACGACGGTCATCGCGGCATCGAGGTCGCGGAACGCCTCGCGGTTGAACGACCCTTCCGAGAGGGTGGCGATTCCGTCTTCCATGCGGGTTTCGAGGTGGTCTGAGAGCCACGGTGCGGCCCCGAACTCTGCGGCGTGGGTCACTTCGTGGAAGGCGATCCAGCGACGGAACCGGTCGGCGTCCACGTCGAGCGTGTCGGCTGCGTTGCGGATGTTCGGCCGAACGAAATACAGCGCGTGGTCGTCATCGGGCATATCGGCCAGCAAGAGTGGGTCATACTGCCCCAGGACGTTCCGTCCGAGGAAGGAAAGGAGAACGGTCATCGTCCCCGTGTTGATCGTCCGGGCGACGCCGGGGAACGCGCCGGTGTGGGTCTCGAGGGCGCTCATGACCCGCTCGAAGGTGGCGACGTTGGCGTCGATCCAGTGGTGGCGGTTCTGGATCTCGATGGTTTCGGGTACGTCGAACTCGACGCCGGAGACCGCTCGTACGGCTGCCCGCGCGTCCCGAACGTCGCGGGCGTAACCATCGCGCTCGCCGGGCTCGAGCTCGAGCGTACCGGGATCGGTCGCCGCCTTGGCGGCGTCGGCGGCCGATCGCCAGTCGATCGCATCGGAACCGGACGCCCCGGCGACGGCCCGGGCGCTACGATAGAGATTCACGACGGAGACTAGGTGAAGGAAGCGCAAAAGCGTTCGGCTCAGTCGTGTGCCACGACCTGATACTATCGCTCAGGCACTGCCGATCGCCGGCCGACGATTACGTAACGATGACGTCGGGTTCCTCTTCGGACTCGAGTTCGTCTTCCTCGTCGTCGCCACCACGGAACTTCTTGGCGGCGACGGCGATGCCGACGAGGACGGCGAGTGCGACCAGCGCGCCGACGGCGCTTTTGCCTTTGCCACCGGAGTCGTCGGCTGCAGCCATCCCCTCCTCAGATTCGGTCTCAGTTTCTGAGTCCGTCTCCGCTGTCGATTCCGTGCTGCCGATCGGGAGCGCCTCGCCGATCGTTCCCAGTCCGAACTGTGTGTCGCCGTCGAAGTGCAATTCGATGAGAGTGAACTTCTTGTCGCCCATGCGTAGCCGGTCCACGAGCGGACACTTAGCCGTTTGGTTAGGTCCAACTGGTTGACTCGTGGCTGAAATATGACTGTACTGGACTCCGGACCGGTACGATTAAGTGCTCATCTCCTGCGGTGTTGCGTATGAGTGGACGACCGCTGGACGTCCTCGAGGCGTCGCTCGGTGACCGCGTCACGGTACGACTCAAGAGTGGCGACGAACACGTCGGCGAACTCGCCGGCTACGATCAACACATGAATCTGGTGCTCGAGGACGTAACGATTCCCGTCGAGGGTAGCGTCGAAGAGGATGCCCCGGTCGAAGACACAACCATTATACGCGGCGACAACGTCGTCTCGATCACTCCATGACTGGTGCAGGAACCCCGAGCCAAGGAAAGAAGAACAAGACGACCCACACCAAGTGTCGTCGCTGCGGAGAGAAGTCCTACCACACGAAGAAGAAGGTCTGCTCGTCGTGCGGCTTCGGCAAATCGGCCAAACGCCGCGGCTACGAGTGGCAGTCGAAAGCCGGCGACAACTGATCTTTCGGGTTTCTCTTTCCATTCCATCGGCTCCGTGACACAGCGGTGCCGCCGTCGCGTCCGCTGTTGCACACTGTCGGAACTGAACCGCCGATGGACAACCCTTAGTTCGGAGCCACGAAGGCTTCCGTATGGAACCCACAGACGCCTTTACCGGTCTCGAGTGTGTCGACTGCGGGGCCACCATCGACGCCGCCGCCGAGTCGCATCGCTGCCCGGACTGTGGCGGCACGCTCGACCCGACCTATGCGTACGACGCGATCGACCTCGATCGCGAGACGCTCGCCGCTCGACCGTTCGACTCCCAGTGGCGCTACGCGGAGTTGCTCCCGTTTTCGCATGAGTCTGCAGTAACAACAGGGGAGGGCGCAACTGCACTGGTCGACTGCCCCGATCTGGCCGACGAACTCGGCGTCGAGCGTGTGCTTATCAAAGACGAGGGCCGGAATCCGACGGGCTCGAGGACGGACCGTGGCGCGTCGGTCGCCGTCACGGCGGCTACCCAGCACGGTGCGACCGACGTCGCCCTGCCCTCGACGGGGAACAGCGGGCAGGCTGTCGCGGCCTATGCGGCCCGTGCGGGACTCGAGGCACACGCGTATCTCCCCTCGCGGTCGGGCTTTACGAACAAGGCAATGGTCAACGTCCATGGCGGCGACATGAACGTCGTCGGCGGCCGCTTTGGCGACGCCGTCGGAGCCTTCGAGGAGGGACTGGGCGAACACGACGACTGGTACTCCCTCCGATCGTTCGAGACTCCCTATCGCCACGAGGGCGCGAAGACGCTGTTCTACGAACTCGTCGAACAGCTCGAGTGGGCGGTCCCCGACGTGATCTGTTACCCCACCGGGGACGGCGTCGGCCTCGTCGGCGCGGCCAAGGCCGCAGCCGAGTACCGCGAACTCGGTCTGACAGACGAGACGCCCGCGCTGTATGCGACACAGGCAGCGGGCTGTGCGCCGATCGTCGAGGCGTTCGACGACGACCGCGACGAGCACGAGCCGGTCGAGCACCCGGACACGATCTGTGGCGAACTCGAGATTCCCGATCCGGTGGGGAGTTCGCGGGTGCTCGAGGCCATCCGCGAGACCGATGGCGGCGCGATCGCGACCGACGATCCGGACATCCTCGAGGCCGCCGTGCGAGTCGCGCAGGCGACCGGGCTCGAGCCGATCCCGAGCGCTGCGGCAGCCGCAAGCGGGGCGTGGGAACTCGCCGAGCGTGGTGCGTTCGACGGCGACGAGACGGTTGTCATCGTCAACACCGGTGCGGGGAACAAGGAAGCCGACGTGTTGCGCAGCCACCTGATGAGTCAGGGAATCTGAACGGCACCCGTTCCGCCACTCAGTACTCGGTGATATCGTCGCGGAAACCCGTTCAAAACCGATAGCAGCCGTGTTGATCGGTGTCTGAAGGGAGAACCCGTTCACCGACAATGTCTTGACTCCGAGACGAGTAGACGAAACGAGTACCAATGTGTGAACATTCACCAGAGTGTTCGAACGGGGACACGTGCCAGCTCGTCCTCAAGAACGGACAGACTGGCCTCGAGACCGCTGAATACTACTGCAAGGCTCACCTCGTGCTGCGGATCTGGGAGGTCGAAAACGACAGCACGCTACAGGCTGTCAGTGCCGAGCAATTGTAATTCAAGGTGCACACGAGCACTCGCGCGCCGGAATGGGGTTGGGGTCGTCAGGACTCGAGCGCGGGACTGACAACGGCAGTCTCGCCGGGTGACACGCGGACGCTCGAGACGGGGGCGTTCCGTAGCGCTTTTGCTGGTTGTCTGGCAACGGGGCGGTATGACTACCCCCTGGGACGACTGGAATCACGTTCTCAAGATCGATCCGGACAAGGAGTTACCCGAGGGTGTGACCTACGGCGATCTCTGTGCGACTGGTACTGACGCGATCGAAGTCGGCGGGACGATGGGCATCACCGAGGAAAACATGAGTGCCGTCATCGAGGCCTGTGCCGAACACGACGTCCCGCTCTATCAGGAACCCTCGAACCCACAGGTCGTCCTCGAAGACGACGCGCTCGACGGCTATCTCATCCCGACAGTGTTCAACGCCGGCTCACCGTTCTGGATCACCGAGGCCCACAAGGAATGGGTCCGACTCGACGACGACCTCGACTGGGAGCGGACGACGACGGAGGCCTACATCGTCATGAACCCTGAGGCCGACGTGGCGACGCTGACGGAGGCCAACTGCGACCTCGAGGCCGACGACGTCGCCGCCTACGCGACGGTCGCCGAGCGGATGTTCGGCCAGGAGATCGTCTACGTCGAATATTCGGGCATGCTCGGTAACGAAGGTGTCGTCGATGCGGCAGCAAACGCAGTCGACGACGCGACGCTGTTCTACGGTGGGGGGATCCACGATTACGACTCCGCGTACTCGATGGCCCAGTACGCCGACGTCATCGTCGTCGGCGACCTCGCACACGACGAGGGTATCGAAGCGGTCCAGGAAACGGTCGAAGCAGCAAACGACGTTTAGACGCACCTGTCGTCCGGCTGATCAGGTGGCGACACTGTTCTGGGGCTCTGTGTGCTGTTTTGACTGATACGGTCTGCTGTACCGATGTACCGGTGCAACCCCAGGACGGGTCGCGGGCCCACCGGCACTGACTGACAGCAGACCGTATGAGGGCATCGTAGCAGCTTCTCACACCACTGATGTGGACACCCTGATCTGGTACGTTCAGCATCTTTCGAGGCGGAGCCGCCGGCCTCAACAAGTGAGGGCATCACCCCGAGCGAAGGAGGGCGGGGTCGGTTACGTCGTACAGTTACCGCACATGCGGACTCACTCGATCTGGAGAAACGTCGTCTCGGAGCACTCAAGGGACTCGTTCTCGTAGGAGCGCCTAATGGGTCAGGAGCTCCTTGACGTATTGTTTGGCGATCCATTTGCGGTGATGAACACGGTCGGGTTGATCGCGTTCGCCCTCGTCGGATCGTCGAAAGCGATCCGTGAGGAATTCGACTTACTCGGCATTACGATCGTTGGGTTGGCAATGGCATTCGGCGGTGGGGCAACACGCGATATTCTCGTGAGGCGGGTTCCATTAGCACTGCAGTCCCCGATCGAAATCAGTCTAGGACTGCTTGGAGTCGGGTTAGCGATCGCACTGACCGTCGTCCTCTCCTCTCCAGAGACGCATCCAATAACGCTTGTCTCGGATGCGATCGGGCTCGCTGCCTTTACAACAGCTGGTGCAATCGTCGCAACCGAGGCGGGTGTGTCAGTATTTGGTGTCGTTACGATCGCAACGATCAACGCCGTCGGTGGTGGTGCGTTCGCAGATATCCTTCTCGACCGCTCCCCGTTCATCCTCTTCGAAGATTTCTATGCCAGTTGTGCAGTCCTCGGCGGGAGTGCATACTGGCTCGTGGGAACGGTCGGCGCAACTGGGAGTACGGCCGCTGTGATGTGTGCGGTCGTGACCGTCGTGACTCGGCTAGCTGCAGTTACGTACAACTGGGATCTCCCAACAGTGCAGAATTTAGACCTCCTCCGGAATTGATCGACACAACAGTCGGGCAACGTGGCCCACAGCGCTGTTGCCGAACTTGCTACTGCCGCCCGTTACTCGGCGACGAGCTCTCGCAGCCGCGGCAGGACAGTCGTCACGTCCTCGCGATAGACGACATCGGCGAGACTGTCATACGGCGTCGAGTCGAGGTTGACGATCCCGACCGTCGCGTCGGTTTCCGCGGCAAGCTGCGGGAGCGAGGCGGCGGGCTGGACGCGCAGCGAGGAGCCGATCGCGAGGAAGACGTCGCTCTCGCGAGCGAGCGATCGCGCGCGTTGGATCGCCGCACCCGGCAACTGTTCGCCGAAGAGGACGACGTCGGGCTTGAAGACGCCGCCACAGTCACAGGTCGGCGGCAGGTCGCCAGCGGCTGCACGCTCGAGGATCGGCTCGCTGTCACGGCGGCTTCCACAGTCCTGACAGCGAACCCGCTGGGCGTTTCCGTGGAGTTCGAGGATCGTCGTGGTGGCTGTGGCCGATTCGGCGGCTTCAGCTGTGACCGTGTCGGCCGCCACACCGTGTAAGCCGTCCGTATTCTGGGTGCAGATCGCCTCGAGGGCACCCGCATGTCCCATCGCGGCCAGCGCCTCGTGGGCCGCGTTCGGGTCGGGGTCGTCACCGAACAGCTCCTGCTGGAGGTCGACGCGGTCAGCCCAGAACCCCGCGGGATCGCGTTGGAACCGCCCATAGGCAAACTGTCCCTCGTCGAACCGATCCCAGACGCCATCGTCGCCGCGGAACGTCGGGACGCCCGATGGGGCTGAGATACCCGCACCAGTCAGGGCAACGACTGTCTCTGCACGCCGGATGTCGTCGGCGAGTCGCTCGAGGTCATCCATATCGAGAGAGCGACGGTCGATCGATAAAAGCGAGGTGGATCGGTCGCTCGATTATCGCATTGCCGACGTGTACCTGGCGGCCAGCGTCGCTTCGATCCGCTGGAGGTGTTCGCTGACAGTCCCCGTCGCGAGATCGAGTTTCGCGGCCAGCTCCCGGTGGGTCGTCTCGCGTGGCACCTCGTAGTACCCCTCGCTGACGGCGAGTTCGAACAGTTCCCGCTGGCGGGCGGTCAGCGTCGGCGAGGACTGGCCACCGCCGGGATCGTACTCGCCCAGCCGCTGGAGATCGAGGTCGATCCCGTCTGGAAGCGCCGCGGCGGCGTGCTGGATCGCCCGGCTCGTCCCGAGCGCCGTCACCTCGAGTCCGCGAGCCGCCTCGGTGTCGACGTAGGTCATCGGCCAGTCGAGGACGATTTCGTGCTCGCGGAGGATCGACAGCAACTCGTCGACGGGTTCGACGACCTGACACTGTACGTAGGCGACGCCACGGTCGTCCGCCCCAGCGACGTCGTACTCGAGTGCCTCCTGACTGTCGGCAAGCAACGCGCGGGCCTGCTCGAGATCGCCACGAAGCTCGAGGAGTTCGACGTATCGCTGTTCGTGGACCGGGTTCAAGTAGCGGATCGCCTCGATCGAGACTGCGTCGCTGCGGCCGAAGCGGTCGTCGATCGCGTTGAGCCGACCGTCGGCCCACGTCAGCACCATCGTGGCGTATCTCATCGCTGATCACCGTCAGCGGCGTCGTCAGTCGGCGCGTTTGTGATCGGAGCGACGGACGAACTCATAGTGGTCCGTATCGCTCCACGAATTAAAAGCACCTAGCATGCTCGGCTATACAGCAAGGTGGCCGCAGGTTCTTTATCCGGCTACGAATGCGCTCCGATACGGCTGCGACCGCTGACCGCTATCCGCCAGGCCCGGACGGGCTCCCACTGCTCGGCAACCAGGTTGCGTTCCTTCGCGACCCCTACGGCTTCATGACGCGAACAGCCCGCGAGTACGGTGATATCGCCTCTTGGAAGGATCCCGAGGGCCGGGTCTATCAGTTGAACCATCCCGATTATATCGAACACGTCCTCGTCCAGCACAACGAGAACTACGTCAAAGGCGAACGGTTTCAGAGCGTCCTCGGGCCGCTTACCGGTAACGGGATTCTCAACAGCGAAGGCGCGGTCTGGCGGCGCAATCGCCACCTGATCCAGCCCGCGTTCCATCCCGACCGGATTCAGGAGTACGCGACGATGATGACCGAGTTCACTGAAGCGGCCCTCGAGTCGTGGGACGACGGTCAAACGCGGCTCGTCCACGAGGATATGATGGAAGTGACGCTGAAGATCGTCGCCCGGGCGCTGTTCGGGGTCGACGTCGACGAGCACGTCGACACTATCGGCTCGGCGCTCGAGCAGTTCATGGAAGCCTCCGAGAGCCTCTCGAACTACGTCCTGCCACCGAACGTCCCGACGCCAGCCAGACGGCAGATCCAGCGCGCTCGTGCGGACCTCGACGAGGTCGTCTACCGGCTGATCGAGCAACGGCGAACCAACCCGACGGATCACGATGTCATCTCGAAACTGCTCGAGGCGACCGACGATCGCGGTACCGGGATGTCGGACGACCAGATCCGGGACGAAGTGGTCACGCTGTTGCTGGCCGGCCACGAGACGACGGCGCTGTCGCTGACACTGACCATGTATCTCCTCTCTCGGAACCCGCAGGTCGAGCAACGGCTCGTCGCGGAACTCGAGGACGTCCTCGGTGACCGGGCGCCGACGATGGACGACCTTTCGGACCTGACGTACACCGAACGCGTCGTCAAAGAATCGATGCGACTCTACCCACCTGTGCCGGGGATCGTCCGCGAGCCGGTCAAACCCGACGTCATCGACGGCTACGAGATCGAACCGGGATCGACCGTCCGGATGCACCAGTGGGTCGTCCACCGCGATCCCCGGTGGTACGACGACCCACTCGCGTTCCGGCCGGAGCGCTGGACCGACGACTTCGAGAGCGAGCTTCCGAAACTGGCGTACTTCCCGTTTGCGGCAGGTCCCCGTCGCTGTATCGGCGACCGCTTTGCGATGCTCGAGGCCCGGCTCATCCTCGCGACGGTTTATCGCGACTACCACCTCGAACTGGTCCCCGGGACTGACCTGGACCTGATGGCGACGGTGACCGCGCGGCCGAAACACGAGATTCCGATGACCGTCCACGAGCGCTGATCGGGGTCGTCACTCGAGACCTCATACCGCAAACAGCGCCGACCGACGGGACCGAACGGCTGCGTTTAAGTTCCGCCTGCGTGAATCAGGTGGTATGCAGAACAGAACCTACACTGCCGACGCCGAGCCGGGCGACGACGTCACCGTCGCCGGCTGGGTCCACGAGATCCGCGATCTCGGTGGCATCGCCTTCCTGATTCTCCGAGACACATCGGGTAAGATCCAGATCAAGTTCGAGAAAGACGAGATGGACGAGGAGCTCGTCGAGACGGGGCTGGGCGTCTCCCGCGAGAGCGTCGTCAAAGTCTCCGGCGCGGTCGAAGAAGAGCCGCGCGCGCCGACGGGCGTCGAAGTCACGCCCGAGTCCGTCGAGGTCGTCGCCCCTGCCGACCCCGAACTGCCGCTTGACCCCTCTGGCAAGGTCGACGCCGACCTCTCGACGCGACTGGACAACCGCACCCTCGACCTGCGCAAGGACGAGGTGCAGGCCATCTTCGAGATCCGCTCGGAGATCCTGCGCGCAGTGCGCGAGCAGTTCCGCGAGTTCCGCTGTACGGAGATCACCACGCCAAAGATCGTCGCGACCGGGACCGAAGGCGGCACCGAACTCTTCCCGATCACCTACTTCGGGGAGGAAGCGTTCATGAACCAGTCGCCACAGCTGTTCAAACAGCTGATCGCTGGCTCGAACGTCGAGCGCGTCTTCGAGATCGGCCCGATCTTCCGCGCTGAGGAACACAACACACCCCGTCACCTGAACGAGGCCACCTCGATCGACTTCGAGGGCGCGTTCTGCGACCACAACGACGCCATGGACGTCGTCGAAGGCGTCGTCAAAGCGGCCTACGAGGCCATCGACGAGAACTGCGCCGACGAACTCGAGGCGCTCGGCCTCGAGGACGAGTTTGAGGCCCCCGACGGAGACTTCCCACGCATCAGCTACGAGGACGCCATCGAGCGCATCAACGCGACGGGCGAACTCGACGAACAACTCGTCTGGGGCGACGACCTCTCGACGGAAGCCGAGAAAGCACTCGGCGACGACGTCGGCGGCCACTATTTCATCACTGACTGGCCAAGCGAGATCAAGCCGTTCTACATCAAGGACCACGACGACGACCCAGAGCTCTCGACCGGCTTCGACCTGATGCACCCGCGCATGGAACTGGTCTCGGGTGGCCAGCGCGAACACCGCCACGAGAAGCTCATCGAAGGCTTCGAACAGCAGGGCCTCGACCCTGACCAGTTCGAGTACTACACGAAGATGTTCAAGTACGGCATGCCGCCTCACGCCGGCTTCGGCCTCGGTGGCGAGCGCTTGATCATGACGATCCTCGGGCTGGACAACATCCGAGAGGCTGTGTTGTTCCCACGCGACCGTCAGCGGCTGTCGCCCTGACGTTCGTGTGGGTGCTCGCGGAATCTCTGATTCCGCGTTGTTCCCGAGAGACCGACAGCGACTCTCGCCGTAGGCGAGGTCGCTGTTCGTCGATCGGGAACAGGGAGGAGCTTTGCTCCGACCATGTTCCCGCGAGATCGTCAACGTCTGAGCCCGTAGGGCAAAGACGTTGTGAGCCAGCGGAACGAACGGAGTGAGTCTCGCCGGACCGGCAGCGCCTGTCGCCGTAGGCGACGGCGCAACTCCGAAACGCGCTTTTTTGAGTGAACGCTCGAGGGAGACAGCTCCCTGCCCCGAAAGCAGGGGAGCGCTGTCAGAGCAGCAGAAAACGGATCGAGCGGCAGGATCAGACGACGAACGCCCACGCGAGTGCGACTGCCGTTCCGCCGAGGGTCGCGCTCAGTGCGGCGTGAGTGCGGAGCCGATCCCGGTGGAGGTGACTGTCGCCGTCGGCGGGGCACGTTTCACTGCCAGTGGTACACTCCGGGAGCAGGTCGACGGCGACGTGGAGGAACACGCCGGCCGCGATACCGAAGAGCAGTCCCCGCAGCGTACTCGCCGGTGCGAATCCAACGATGCCGACCGGGAGGGCAACGAGCCCGACAGCCGCCGCTGGTAACAGCAGCGGCACCACGGACCGCCCCTGTGCGGCGAGTCGTCGCGCTGCCGCGTATCCAGCGGGAGCCTTGTGCGAGATCAGTGCGACGCCGAGAATCGACGACAGTGACGGCATCGCGGTGTAGATCGCACCGATGATGGCACCCGCAGAGAGCGCGTGGACGGTCAACTCGGCTGCGGTGCTGTCGATCGGCAGATTCAGGTGCGTAAACCGGTGGCCGACCGTGTGCCCGACGTACCCACCGAGGAATCCAACAGCGATCCCAAGACTCCCGAGACGGCCGTGCTGGCCCAGCGCCTGCGGAACGAGAAAGAGCGCAGCGCTCGTGACCATCGCACCGCTTGCGAGTCCGTACCCCCAGATCGGCTCGAGCGGATGCTCGGACTGTACTGCACGCGCCCCGAGCGGTGCGCCGATCGCCATTGCCGCAAACGCCGTCCAGGAGATCGCGACGAGTTTCCAGTTGACGCCAGCGAGTGTTGCGACTCCCGAGAGGACGATCAGTGCGAGCAGTCCCCCACCCCCGACGATCCGATCGGAGTCGGAACGGATGCGATGCCAGCTCTCCGTGACGGATTGTAGCTTGCTTGTTTGCACTATTGTCTATTAATAACTATACTCTATAGCTTATTAACTCTTGTGGTGGCACACATACTGTCTCTCTCCACGGGCCGACTACGTCGATGCCGACATCCCCGACCGCGATCCTTCCGCCCTCTGTGGCCGCTGCGTCTGCTATCGATCGGTCCAGTTCCCTCGTGTCGACTCGAGAGTCCGGATCAGCCCCCAGACGGGCAGGGAAGCGCGGAATCTTCAACGTTATATCGCTCCGGTCGAAAGCGGAGGCGTGATGCGCGAGGAGGCGACGGCGTTCGTTCCCGGCCACGTTACGGGCTTTTTCAGCGCCCATCCCGACGAGGACCCGACGAAAGCCGGCTCACGGGGTGCGGGACTGACGCTGACCGACGGTGTCGAGGTAACGGTCGAACCGGCGACGGAGACGACCGTCGTGCTCGACGGCGACGAACTCGAGATCGATCCAGTGACGACCGTCCTCGAGACGCTCGACGTGACCGCCCGCGTCGAAGCCGACGCCGACCTGCCACTCGGTGCCGGATTCGGTGTCTCAGGTGCGATGGCCCTCGGGACGGTGCTTGCGGCAAACCGCGTGTTCGCGTGCAAACTCTCGATGAACGAACTCGTCACGATCGCCCACGGGGCCGAGGTTCAGGCCGGAACCGGTCTGGGCGACGTGGTCGCCCAGGCTCGTGGCGGCGTCCCGATCCGTCTCGAGCCCGGCGGGCCACAGGAGAACGTCCTCGATACGATTCCCGCTCGAGCCCGCGTCGAGTACGTCTCCTTTGGCGAACTCTCGACGGCCGACGTGCTCTCGGGCGATACCGAGATGCTGACCGCTGCCGGACAGGATGCACTCTCTCGCGTCGTCGAGGAGCCGACGCTACTGTCGTTTATGTACGCCTCGCGGCGATTCGCACGCGACGCAGAATTACTGACAGCACAAGTGCGAGAGGCGATCGCCGATGTCTCAGCGGTCGACGGACAGGCCTCGATGGCCATGCTCGGTAACACCGTCTTTGCGCTCGGGACGGGCCTGTCCGATGCGGGCTACGAGCCGTCGGTCTGTGCCACCCATCCAGCCGGTGCCATGTTGCGGTGATGGCAGGCAGACCGCGTCCGTGACAGCCCTTGCTCGGGACACGTGTGACTCAGTCGGGCGTGCACTTCTGAGTGCTATCCTAAGAAGAAAATACTTATAGGATGAGTTAGAAGTCGGCGATCAGCGTCGCTGAGCACCATGCCTGCTGCCCACGCCCCATCGACGACTACGACTGACGGTGATATAGCGACGGCCGCGTCGCTTCGAGGGCGCATCCAGTCACATCTCGGAATCGACCCGCGAGCGCTGGGTGCGTTTCGGATCGGGATCGGTCTCGTCATCATTGCCGATCTCCTCGTCCTTCGGGCCCCACAACTGGCGATGTTCTACACGGATGACGGGGTCTTCCCTCGAGCGACACTCGCTGAGGTGGCCCCGACGCTCGCGCGGTGGTCGCTGTACGCGATTTCCGGCTCCCTGTGGGTGCAAGCCCTATGGCTTGGCCTCACAGTCGTCCTCGCCGCGTGCCTGCTCGTCGGCTACCTCCCCCGATTCGCAGCAGTTGGAACTGCAGTGTTGCTTGCGTCACTGCACGCTCGCAACCCATACTTGGTCAACGGTGGTGATACGATCCTCATCTCGGTACTGTTTCTCGCGGCGTTTCTGCCACTCGACGCGCAGTGGTCGCTGCGCCGCCGTCCTCGACCGGACGACGACCGGATCCTCTCAATTGCGACTGCCACGATACTCCTTCACGTCGTCGTGATCTATGCGATCAACGCCGTTCTCAAGTTCCAAAGCGAGGCCTGGACGAGCGGTGTAGCCGTCCAGCGGATCTTCCAACTCGAGGACTTCGTGTACCTGCTGGGGCCGACCCTCGCGGAGTATCCCGCCGTCCTCACCGGGATCAACTGGCTCTGGACCGCCGTGTTGTCCGCATCGGTGCTGCTCGTGGCCGCAACCGGATGGCTCCGAATCGCGACCGTCGTCGCGTTCATCGGCGCACACCTCTCGATGGCCGCGACGATGCGTCTCGGGGCCTTTCCGTTCGTCATGTGTGCCGTCTTGGTGCTGTTTCTCCCGCCGCGGCTCTGGGACGCCATCGATCAGGTCGTCACGAAACGCGACATCCCGTCCCGTCTCGAGCCCATCCGCCGAGAGATCGGTGACTCGACGCCGTCGGGAACGAGACTGCTTGTTCGGCGTGGACTGCGAGTGACTGCGACGGGCCTTCTGGTCTGTCTGTTCATCGTGCTGGTTGGCTGGCAACTCGTCGCGGCAGACCTCGTCGAGACGCCCTCGTCTGGAGCCGGTAGCACGCTCGAGAGTGCGAGTTGGGCGTTTTTCGCGCCAAACCCGCCGGATTCGTACAGCTGGTACGTCGTCGAAGCCGAGTACGAGTCCGGGACGGTAATCGACCTCGTCGACGGGGAGACCGTGGATTTCGATCGTCCACCCAACGCCATGGAACGGTATCCGACGACGCTCTGGAAACGATACGGGACGAAATCGCAGGGCGTCGACGGCGCTGCCCAGCCAGTCGCGGCGAACGGCTGTGAACGGACGTCTGCCGACGTCGAGTCGGTGACGATCTATCGCGTCGAACAACCCGTCGATGCGGACGGACCGGTCGGCGAGCCGATTCCACACCAGCAAGCCACGGTCGCCTGCGGCTGAGACGGGTATCAGTCGACTTTTTATCGATCGGTGCGAGTCCTCGCTCGTGAGCGACTACGACAGCGTCTCCGCCGACGTCGAACACGAGGAGGAGATTCCGGAGGACCACCCCAGATATCAGGACCTGCTGACCCGCCACCGGATCGAGGCGGGTGTCGAGAAGGGGATCACACACCTCCAGGGGATGCACGCTGAGGGACGAGGCAGCGCGTTCGATTACCTGCTGGGCGAGGAGACGATTCCGAGCGCTGACGACGCCGAACGGGCGGCTGCGGCCCACCTGCTGCTGGCCGAGCACCCGGTACTTTCGATCAACGGCAACGTCGCGGCGTTGGTTCCCGGCGAGATGGTCGCCCTCGCCGAGGCCGTCGACGCCGACCTCGAGGTCAACCTCTTTAATCGCACGCCGGAACGGATCGACGCCATCGCCGACCACCTGCGAGAACACGGCGCGGGCGACGTCAAGGGACTCGAGGCTGACGCCCGCATTCCGAATCTCGAGCACAAGCGGGCGAAAGTCGACGCCGACGGGATCTACGACGCGGACGTCGTGCTCGTGCCCCTCGAGGACGGCGACCGCGCCGAGGCCTTAGACGAGATGGGCAAGACCGAGATCGTGATCGACCTCAACCCGCTATCACGCTCGCCGCAGGTGGCTGACGTGCCGATCGTGGATAACATCATCCGCGCGGTGCCGAACATGACCGAGCACGCGCGGGCGTTGGCGGACTCAGACGAGGCCGAACTGGAGGCAATTATCGAGGACTTCGACCGGGAGCGGGCGCTCGAGAACGCAGAGGAGCGTATCCGCTCGGGCGATCTCTGAAGCCGTTCTTTCTGGCTGCGTCCGATTGGCGGCTCGCTCGAGTTCTGGCGAGATCCTTTCATACGGACTACTGCCAGTCATTTCTGGCGCACCCGCGACCCGTCCTGCGGGTGCGCCGGTAAATCGTTACAGCAGTCCGTATCAGGAGGTGTGACATCCTCCCGCGTCTAAAGGCGCAGGCCTCCCGAACCGCACAAGTGGCGGTTCCCGTCAATTCGGAAGGGTGGGAGTCTCAGGTTTGCGACCGACGGCACTGGCTTTGCCACGAAGCCGTTACCCCTACCGCGTTAACGGCTTGGGGGTATCTTGTTTTGTGTCGGTTGGCGCGGTCGGCTTACTGTTTTGGGTTCGGCTCTCGCCGTGGCAAACACCGAGTCAACTGCCAGTTTTCCGCGCACAGTTCCGCTGACACTGCGTAGGTGTGTATATCTTCCGACAGGGACGATTGCGAGACGGTGACGGCGAGTCAGTCACGCGGTAAACGGCGTGGTATTCTCGCCTTCAATACCTATAAATTCCTCCTCCGGTTTTTCTCCACACATGGACACCTACGAGTTAGTCACGCGCAACGCCGAGGAGGTCGTTACCGACGAGGAGGTCCGCGACCTCGCCGATGACCCGGCGGGGAAACGCGCCTACGTCGGCTACGAGCCCTCCGGCGTGCTCCACCTCGGTCATCTCCTGACTGCGAACAAACTCATCGATCTGCAAGAAGCGGGGATGGAGGTCGTCGTCCTGTTGGCGGACGTCCACGCCTACCTCAACGAGAAGGGCACGCTCGAGGAGATCCGCGAGACGGCCGAGCAGATGAAAGCCCAGTTCCTCGCCTACGGGCTCGACGAGGACAAGACCGAGTTCGTCTACGGCTCGACGTTCCAACTCGACGACGACTACGCGCTCGATCTTCACTACCTCGAACAGGCGACGACGATGAACCGCGCCCAGCGTGCGATGGCCGAACTGCAGGGTGACGAGACGGCCAAGGTAAGCCACCTCGTCTACCCGCTGATGCAGACCTTAGACATCGAGTATCTCGATCTCGATCTCGCTGTCGGCGGACTCGATCAGCGCAAGGTCCACATGCTCGCCCGCGAGAAACTGCCCGAACTCGACTACGAGGTTCGACCTGCCCTCCACACGCCGATCGTCGCCGACCTCACCAGCGGCGAGGGGAAGATGTCCTCGAGCGAGGGGATTACGATTTCGATGGAAGACTCGACCGAAGCGCTCGAGGAGAAGGTTAACTCGGCGTTCTGTCCACCGACGCGCGATCCAGAGGGCGATCTCGAGAACCCGGTCCTCGAACTCTTCGAGTACCACGTCTTCCCGCGATTTGATGACGTCGTCGTCGAGCGCCCCGAGAAGTACGGCGGCGATCTGACCTACGATGACTACGAATCCCTCGCTGCAGACCTCGAGTCGGGCGAACTCCCCCCCGCCGACGCGAAAGGGACGCTTGCGACCTACCTCGACGAACTGATCGCGCCGGGCCGCGAGAAGCTGCGCGAACTGCGGGCGTAGGCACGCGACGGCGGACGACGCTGTCTCTTCTCACTGCTGTCCGCGTCGACCGACGACCGGACGAATCCAGCCGATTCAAGTACGAGCGGCCCCCTTTCGAGGCCATGAACGAGACGCGACGAGCGGTCCTCGAGGCGCTCGCCGACGGGCCGGTATCGGGACCGGAACTGGCCGAGTCGCTCGACATCTCACGGGCGGCGGTCTGGAAACACATCGAGGCGTTACGTGACGCCGACTTCGACATCGAGAGTGGGTCGAACGGCTACGAACTCGGCGAGGTGACGGCGTACAACGCGCCGGCAGTCGAGTTCGGGCTCGAGGCTCCGTTTTCGGTCGAGTATCACGACGCCGTGGGGAGCACGAACGATCGGGCCCGCGAACTCGCCGCCGACGGCACAGCGGACGTGGCCGTCCTCGCGGACGAACAGGTCGGCAGCCGCGGCCGCCTCGAGCGCGAATGGACCGCACCGTCGGGTGGTGTCTGGGTAAGCGTCATCTCTCGGCCCGAGATCACGCCCGCACAGGCACCGCTCTATACGCTCGCGTCGGCGGTCGCGGCGGCGACGGCGGCTCGAGAGGCGGGCGTCGACGCCCAGATCAAGTGGCCAAACGACGTGGTCGTCCCGGTTGGCGACGAGGGCGACTACCGGAAGCTCACGGGGATTCTCACGGAGATGGAAGGCGAGATGGATCGCGTCGAGTGGATCATCGTCGGCGTCGGCGTCAACGCGAATATCGACGCCGACACGCTCCCGGAAGGTGCAACCAGCATCCGCGACGAGGCCGGCGATGTCGATCGGCGGCGTTTCGTCCAGCGGTTCTTAGAGGAGTTCGACCGCTACCGCAACGACCTCGAGGCCATTGTCCCGGCGTGGCGCGACCTGTCGCATACGCTCGGACAGCGCGTCCGGGTCGATCGCCCGTCGGGTGAAGTAGTCGGGGACGCAGTCGACGTGACGGAATCGGGTGCGCTCGTGGTCGAGACCGACGAGGGCCGGGAGACGGTCTCGGCAGGTGACTGTGAGCATCTGCGTCCAGTCTGATCGGCGACGAACGGTCTCCTGTCGGGTAGCCCAGTACTGAGCGTTGTCCCGCTTCGGTTATCCGATCCGATCGGCGTTCCCCGCCGTAAGTGAGTGAGTGAGTTGCCACGAGTCGCTCTCATGTCACTGGAGCGCGATCCGCGACCGTTCGGATGCGTCCTCGGCACCGTTCTGTTCGACCTGCACTGTCAGGACAGGGACCGGCGACCGACGGACGACCCGTTCGGTGACGCTGCCGAGCAGCAGTCGATCGATCCCGCCGCGGCCGTGTGTCCCCATCACCACCAGATCACACGCCACTGTGTCAGCCTCATCGACGATGACCTGACTCGGTGCCCCCTTGCGGACTGTTGTTTCGACCGTGACGTTCGCCGGCGCGAGTTGCTCGACGCGATTGACTGCAGCCTCACCTTCGCCGTGTAAGGCGGTGGCAATTCCCTCGAGCGCGGCTTCCATCTGCAGTCCGCCATAGCCGGCTGCATTGATGACGTACAACGCGTGGATCGTCGCGTTGTGCGTGGCTGCGAGGTCGAACGCGTGCTCGAGTGCCTGCTCGACTTCTCGAGAGCCATCTGTCGGAACGAGAATGCTGTCGTATAGTGTCATATGCTATCATACAACGGTCGCATATATTAACGTTATTCTGACATGAACGACGGTCAGTTCGGATGACGGCTTTTTGGCGTCTCGATAGCCACATGCGGGAGGGAAACGCTGATACAGCCACCAGCCCAATCGAGGGCCATGAGCGACACCCCGTGGACGGATCGGATCGTCGGCGAGCGGATGGCCGTCGATCAGACGTTTGCCGAGCGGATCCAGCAGTCGCAGTTCTCCAACCAGCAGTGGAGTCTGATTATGACCGCCACGGAGTTCGAGATCGAACATCCCGACGATCCCGAACAGGCACGGATCGTCGCCAACACGGACAAACTCGACGGGATTCTCCCCGAACTCGAGAACATTCAGTCAGGAATGGGCGCGATGGGCGGCCCGAGTGCCGATCAGGGCGGCTCGAACGCCTCGGGCGGCGGGCTCCTCGACTCGATCATGGGTGCACTCGGGATGGGTGACGCCGGGAGCGACGACCACCGAGAACAACGGGAGGCGGCCGAACGGCTCACTCAAGAGTACGCCGCGGAACTGCAGTCACACCTCGAGTCGAAGGGACGATGGGAGACGGTTCGGGACGCTGCTGTCGACGGCCAGTAACGGGTCTACCGGTCAGTCGCCAGCGTGGAACATCGTGTACTCACTTGATTCGTAAATGTTGACGAGCTCCATGATGAGCTCGTCGTCGGATTCGTCCTCGACGCGCAGTCCATCGAGGCGCTCGATCGTCTCCTCGTCGAGCTCGACGGATGGCATAGTCGATCGTTCATTGCTGATCGGCAAAACCACCACCGCGGTATGGGCCACGCCGTTCGGACGCAGGCAGATCCCGATGCAAGCCACAGCATCTTTAGGCACGCTTCCCGACCGTAGGGGTATGACAGACGAAGTTCAGACGACGACCTTCTCGATCAGTTCCGACGACGGCGAAACCGACGAGGTCACGGTTCCATCCGGCCTCGTCGACCTCGTCGCCGAGGGCGACCAGACCGACGCCGAAACGGTTGGCGATCTCGTCCTCCTCTCGTTTGCCAGCCGCGCCCACCACATCGTTCACCACGGCCACGAGGCAGACGAAGACCTTGAGGCCCAGGAAGCCGAAGTGATGGATCTGTTCGAGGAACGCTTCGGTGTTACGTTCGGCGAAGCGACCGGCCACCAGCACTAATCGGCTGCCGACTCGCGATCGCGTGCTGGCGCTGACTAGCCAGTACCGTTCGTCTCGTTTTCGCTGCCAGCCGTCCCGTCAGCGGTGGCTCCGGCCGTGTCGCCGTCGGCTGCCCCGGTCCCTTGTCCAGCAGTCGTGTCACCTGTCTCACCGTCGGTGGCCTCGGCTGTGCCGCCATCGACCGGCGCGGCTGGCTCTGTCTCTGGCTGTGGTTCTGCGGATGGTTGCGGTGGTTCTGGTGGTTCGGGTGGTTGTTCTGGTGGCTGCGGTGGTCCGGGCTCCGGTGGTTGGGGCGCTTCGGGCGGCTGGGGTGGCCCCGGTTCTGTCGGGGGTTCGGGAGGTGTCTCGGGTCCGCCGTCCGGCCCCGTCTCACCGTTTCCGTTCGCGTCCCCACCGTCTGCCGGAACCGCTTCGATCGTCACTGATGCCTGATCGTCGTCGGTCGCGATCGTATGCGTCGACGTTCCCGGCGGCAACTGAGACGTAAACGAGATAGTCGTCGTCTCCCCAGCCGCAAGCGTCACGGACGACTCATCGATGACCTGCTCGTCGATCGCGTAGATCACCGTCTGGGTTCCCTCGCGGTCGCCGGTGTTTTCGATCGTCGCGCTTACTGTCACCTCGTCGCCAGGCTGGCCGGTTTCGGGCGCTGTCACATTGGCGATGGTGAACGTCGCCGGCTGCTCGACAGTCACTGTCGTCTCCGCCGTCTCGTTTGCAGTCGACACGGTAAGCGGGTACTCGCCAGGCTCGAGATCCGCCGTCTCATAATTCAGCGTGATCGTCCGCGACTCATCCGGGCCGAGCGTTACTGACGTCGTTTCGCCGGCGGTACCGCCGACGGCAATCTCGATGTCCTGTGTCCCCGCGCGGTCGCCGACGTTCTCGAGGGTGGCTTCAACTGCGAGCGGTTCACCCGGGATGACCGGGCTGTTCGTCCCGTCGATCGAGACGCCGAAAGTTGCGGGCTCACCGGGCTCCGTGACAGTGATTGTGGCCTCTGCCGTCTCGTTTTCAGTCGCCACCGAAATTGGGTACTCACCCGGCTCGAGGTCAGCGGTGTCCGCAGTGAACGAGACCGTCCGGTTCTCGCCGGGCTCGAGCGAGACGTCTGTCTCGTTGACGACCGTCTCGTCGATCGCAAGCGAGACGGTTTGAGTTCCGTCTTCGCCGCCGACGTTCTCGATTTCGGCGTCGACCTCGAGCGGGTCGCCCTGCACGACTGGGCTGTTCGTTTCCAGGCTCGAGACGTTGAAGCTCGCGGGTTCGGACGGCTCGATATCGCCGGCGGGCGGCGTCGCGGCGGTGAGCGGCTCCTCGTACCCGAACAGCGAGAAGTCGGCCTCCCAGACGAGCCGTTCGTCGTCGCTCTCGGGCGTCCATTCGACGGTGAACGTATGCTGGCCCGGCTCGAACCCGGACGGCGGTTCGTCGATCGTGGTCCCCTCGACGAACCGGCTGTATGCTCCCAGCGGGGCGTCGTTCGGGTTCTCGTAGCTGAACGTTACGTCGATGCCGTCCTCGGTGGGTGTCGTCTCTTCGACGGCGATCGACGGCAACTCGGGTCGGGCCTCCTCATCGCACCGCTCTAACGGATTCGGATAGTCAATACTGCCAACCTCGGCCGCTTCGGGAGAACTGATCCCGGAGATGTACGTGCCGAAGATGCCGTAATCCGGGACCTCGACGATCACTCGATCGCCTTCCATCGTGACGCGACGTTCGTCGCCGATTTCGAAGACGATCGTGCCGTTGTACGGTGCCGGAATCTCATCACCGGCGGTGACGATATCTTCCACAATGGTATCTCCGGCACCGCCGGAGGTGTAGAACCACGTACTGGCTGCGACCCGATCGCCCTCTGCGAGCGATGCAGTGACGACCGCGCGCTGACAGTTCGTAAACTCGACGTCGAATCCCGGCGGCGGGCCGTCGACCGTGTACTCGACGCTCGCCGTCTCGATGGGCGTCCCGTCGTCGGCTGTGACGACTGCCACCTCGAGCGTCGCGTTCGTCTCGAGCGGCGGCTCGAGCGTGAACTCCTCGGGACCGATCGTCTCGTTTGCATTGAAGGTCTCGCTCGTTGCGAGCTGCGTCCCGTCCTCGTCGGTGATGGTGATGGCGTACGCGACGGACGCATTCGCCTGCGTGACGGTCAGCGTCTCGCCATCACTGACCTGATCGGCTACCGTAAGATTCGCCGTCGGTTCCCCAGGTTCCGGCTCCTCGACCGCGTACTCGATGGAGTCGTTTGCCAGCACTGCGTCGTCGGCCGCAGCGCGCACGGAGACGTCGACGGTGGTGTTCTCCTCGAGCGGCGGCTCGAGTGCGAGGGGTTCGTCTGCCACCGTCGCGTTCGCCTCGATCGTGTCGCTCGTGACACGCTCTCCGTTATACTCTGCCGCGAGAACGTACGGAACCGACGCACTCGCCGCGTCGATCGTCAGCGTTTCGCCATCACCGGTCTGGTTGTCGACCGACAGCGACGCTTCGGGGCTGTCGTCGGCAGTGTCGTTTTCGACCGTGTACTCGATCGTCTCGTTTGCAAGCGACGCGCCGTCGTCAGCTGCGACGACCGCGACCTCGAGGGCGGCGTCGGCCTCGAGCGGTGGTTCTAACTCGACCGTCTCGTTCGTGATCGGTTCGTCGGCGGCGAACGTGTCGCTTTCGGCGCGCAACTCTCCGTCTTCGTCGGTGACGGTGATCGCGTACTCGACGGCAGCGTTTGCCTCGTCGACGGTGAGCGTCGAGCCGTTGCCCGCCTGATCGGCCACGGACAGTGTCGCGTTGGCTTCGTCCCTCTCGGTGTCGTTCGTGACTGTCACGAACGCGCCGTCGATCACCGGCGCGCCAGCACCGGTGACGTACGGGACGTCCTCCTCGCCCTCGGAGTCGACGTACTGGAACGTTTCGTCGTCGTTCGTGTCGTGGTGTGGGACTGCCACGAGCGCGCCGCTGGCTGCAAGCGGCTCGTCGAGGTCGATCGTGACGTTCTGGTGGTCACCGGGCTCGAGATACTCCGAGACGCCGACGACGCCGTCCGGATCTGCGTCGACGGCGAGCCCGTCGTAGACCGCGACGAACCCGCCCTCCGAGAGCGAGACGTTCGCGATAGTAACCTGCTCACCGGTCGACTCCTGGTCAGGGAAATCGATCGATGCCGTCCCCTCGAGCCGGTCGATCGTCTCGATCCGCTGTTCGATGACGACCGTGACGCGCTGGGTGATTTGGGTTACATCGTCGGTGTCCTCGCTCACTGCGTAGGCGGTCGCCTCGGCTGCAGCTTCCTCGGTCAGCGTCTGTAGCTGCGTGATGCTGATCCGCTGAGACTGGACCAGCCGTGCCGTCTCCTGACTGGCGGTTCGCGCCGCGGTCTGGATCTGCGTGACCGTGGCCGACTGTGACTGGACGAGGGCCCCGCTCGCACTGCCCTGTGCGAGTCGCTGGACCTGCGTCACTTCGACGAGTTGCGTCTGGGTCACTGCACCTTCGCCGGCACCGAACGCGGCCGCCTGGATCTGCTCGATCGACACCTCCTGTTGCTGAATCGCAGACGTGACTGCTCCCTCGGCGGCCCCGACCGCGGCGGATTGGATCTGCGTGACCGACACCTCCTGGCGCTGGACGAGTACGCCACCTGCGCTCCCGGCGGCAGCGGCCTGAATCTGCTCGACAGTTGCTTCCTGGCTCTGTGAGATCGCGCCCTTCGCTGCGCCGACGGCGGCTTCCTGCACCTGCGTGATCGACACCCGCTGGCGCTGCTCGAGACTGATGCGCTGGACCTGTGTCAGCGCGCCGTGTCCGGCCCCGCGGGCGGCGGCCTGAGTCTGCTCGACCGAGACTGACTGCTCCTGGACGAGCGCGCCTTTCGCCGCCCCCGCTGCGGCCTTCTGGACCTGCTTGATCGTCACCTGTTGGCGCTGCTCGACGTCGACGCGCTGTTCCTGCTCGAGCACTGCGCGCGTACTCCCTGCGAGCGCGCCAGCTGCACCCCCAGCGGCCGCGTGCTGGACGTGCTCGAGTGTCACCTGCTGGCGCTGCTCGGCCGTGACCGATTGGTACTGCGTCAGCGCGCCGTAGGCCGCGCCCTGGGCGGCCTCCTGCACGTGCGGTGCCTTGCCGATGTCTTTCGTGCCCGCCTCGTGTGCGGCACCCGCTGCCGCGCCCCGACTCGCGACCTGAATCTGTTCGGCGCTGACGCGCTGGCTCTGGGCGAGCGCGCCGTGTGCCGCGCCCCACGTTGCGCTCTGGAGTTGGGTTACGTTCGCGGTCTGAGACTGTGAAAGTCCACCGTCAGTCGCCCCGCTGACCGCAGACTGGATTTGGGTCACGTTGACCGACTGGGACTGGATCAGCGAACCGTGGACGGCTCCCGCCGTCGCTGCCTGGACCTGCTCGGCCTCGACGGTTTGATACTGCTGAACTGACGATCGAGCGCCCTCGAGCGCCGCCGTTCGCTGTTCCTGTGTCACCTCGATACCCTGGGACTGGGCGAGTTCGACCCCCTCCTCGACACCGGCTTCGACGGCTTCAGTGGTCTCCTGATCGGTCGCCTGCGCGGTTCCACCGCCGGCCGCCGTCTCGCGATCGAAGGTCACCAACTCGGACTCGGCAGTGGGCTGTGAGTCGTTTTGGGTGACGGCTTGCTCGAGTATGGCCGGTGACTCGTCGGCCGCCGCGGTGGCTGCCTCATTACCGACGGCGGCCTGCCCGCCGGTTCCGCCCAGCAGCGGCAGCGCAACGGCGCTGCCGACCAGCGCGGCCGCAAGCAGTACGACGATGGCGGTCGCGGTCGTCTCAGATCGTCTCATGTGTGGGCACCTCCCGCAACGCGTCTGCGAACGCCTGCTCGCTCCCTTTCGGAGTGGCCCCGATTTCGCCACGTCTCGGCCCTGAACGTAGACGACTCATTTTCCCACCACCGGGCCGAACGATCGCATAAGGCCGCCGGTCGTTTCGGTTAGCGAACCGAGACAACCAGCTATTACTGCGGCCTGTTACGCGTTCGACGGTTGTAGACGGCCGATTGACGCCCGAATCCGCCGTTGCTGACGTGTCGCAGATCGATCGAAACCGTCAGTGAAGCTGAGAGGAAGCATCCTGTTTCGCGCCGGTTTCTGGATACTGACAGAGCCGGCGGCCGCCTGCAAGCACATCTCGCTTCGATCACACCCCGTCTCGGAAACCGAAGTTTTCATCCCGGTTTACGAGAGAGCGGAGGTATGGCAACGGATCAGCATTCAGTCGAACTCGTCGACGACGACGTCGTCAAGCCCTTCGCGCGGGCGGCCGTCCTCGCAGCGCTGATGGCGGCGACCGTCTTTGTCGGATCGATCCCGATCCCGTTCTCGCCGATATCCATATCCCTTGGAGTGATCGTCGTCTATCTCGCAGGGCTCTACCTCGGCCCGTACTGGGGTGCGTTCTCGCTCCTGCTGTACCTGACCGCCGGCGCGGTCGGACTCCCCGTCTTCGCCGAACGTGCCGCCGGACTCGGGGTCCTCGTCGGCGATAGCGCCGGCTATCTCTGGTCGTATCCGATTGCGGCCCTGTTGATTGGAGCCGTCGTCCACTGGCGAAGCGAGACCGGCGATCCCGCCGACCTGTCGCGGCCGGCCCTCGTCGTGACGCTGCTCACGGCGCTGACCGTTATCTACTTGCTCGGGGCGGCCTGGCTCGGATACGTTCTCGAGCTCAGTACGGTCAAAGCACTCGAACTCGGCGTCGTGCCGTTTATTCCGGGCGACCTCATCAAGATCGCGGCCGTGGTCGCTATCGTCGAGGCCGGACGCATCACCACATGAGCGGTCCCCAGCCCACACAGCACCAATGATCGAGTTTCGGTCTGTCTCCCACGCGTTCGACGATGTCCCCGTCCTCGAGGACGTTTCGCTGTCGATCGACGCCGGCGAGTTCGTCCTGTTGGCGGGAGCCAACGGCAGCGGGAAGACGACACTGTTGCGCCACTCCAATGGCCTCCTCGAGCCAGACGCTGGCGAGGTGCTCGTCGACGGCACGCCGGTCGCCGAGGACCTGATCGCCGCCCGCTCGAGCGTCGGTATGGTCTTCCAGCACCCCCGCGACCAGTTCGTCGCCGCGACCGTCGGCGCTGACGTCGCCTTCGGCCCCGAAAACCTCGGGCTCGACCGCGCGGAGATCGACCGCCGCGTCGCGGCCGCGCTCGAGGCGGTGAACATGGCCGGCCACGAAGACGAGCGCATCGACGCCCTCTCGGGCGGTGAGCAGTCACGCGTGGCGATTGCGGGTGCGCTCGCGATGGAGCCGACCCACCTCGTCCTCGACGAACCCTTTACTGGACTGGACGAGCCTGCGCGCCGCTCGGTCCTCGAGCGCCTCGCGTCGCTGTCGGCCGACGGAACCGGCGTCCTGCTCGCCACCCACGATCTTCGGGACGTGTGCGAACTCGCCGACCGGGTGATCGCCATGCACGACGGCCGCGTCGCCGTCGATGGCCCGCCTGCGGATGCACTGGACGAACTCGACGGGCTCGAGGTACGCGTGCCGGATACCACACGATGCTGACCTACGAACCAGACGAGAGCCTTGCACATCGGCTCGATCCGCGAGCCAAGCTGGCGGTCCAGATCGGATTCGCCGCTACCGCACTGGCGCATACGACGCCGCGTGCGCTCATCGCCTTCTCAGTCCTGACGGCGGTCGCGATGGCCACAGCGCGGCTGTCGCTTCGCCGGACCCTCGTCTCCTACCGGCTCGCGCTGGTCGTCCTCGCGCTCGCGCCGCTGCTTGCGGGCGTCACCGTCGGTCCACCCTGGTTCGACCGGTTGGCCGCCGTCGCGTCGGGGCTGGCAAGCTACCGGGTGCTGCTTATCCTGCTCGTCAGTGCCGCCTACGTCCGATCGACGCCGGTGCGGCACTCTCGAGCGGCGATCCAGCGGACGATCCCCGGGAAGCCGGGCCAGCTCCTCGGCGTCGGCGTCGCGCTCGTCTTCCGGTTTCTCCCCGTTCTTCGTGGCGATCTGCGGACGATCCGCGAGGCGATGGCCGCCCGACTGGGAACCGAACGAAGCGTTGTCGACCGCGCTAGCACGGTCGGCATGCTCGGCGTCACGCGCGCATTCGATCGGGCCGACCGACTCTCGCTCGCGCTGCGGGCGCGGTGTTTCGCGTGGAACCCCACGCTCCCGGCGCTTGCGTTCTCGCGAGTCGACTATCCCGTCCTTGGGCTGGCCGTCGTCCTCGCCGTATCCGCGTTCTATTAGCGATCGAGGGGCTGATACGGTCTGCTGTCTCGAGTGGCCGGCGTGCCCGCAGGACAGGTCGCGGGTGCGCCGGCACTGACTGACAGGAGTCCGTCTAACAGTTCGACCGCGTCCTCCCTCGACGCGCTTATATCCGGGAGGTGTCGACACGACGGTAATGCCTGCGAATAGTTCGGTCGATCTCGTGTGGCTGTTCGGCCCCTTCGTCGTGTATCTGGTGATGCTCGGCGTGTACTACGTTTGGGAAGGACGGCGCGAAAAACGACTGCGAGAGCAATACGAGGAGCGCGAGTATGCCCAGTAGCGGACTCGCCGGCTCGGCCGGCGCGTGGGTCCTCGGAACGTTCGCGGCGTATCTCCTCGTCCTGCTCGGGATCGGGCTCTACTCCTCTCGGCTTATGGACACCGTCGACGACTACGTCATCGGCGGCCGAAGCGTCGGCCCGGTCGTCACGGGCTTTTCCGAACGGGCCTCCGAGATGAGCGGCTGGCTCACGCTCGGTGTCCCGAGCGACGCCTTCGGGACGGGCGTGATGGCCTTTTACAACGGGCTCGGGATGATTCCCGCCGACCTGTTTGCCTGGGCCGGACTCGCAAAACGCCTTCGGAAATACACCGAGATCGTGAAAGCGGTCACGCTACCGACGTTCTTCGAGACGCGCCTGCAGGACGACACCGGACTCGTCAAGGGCGTCTCGGCGGTTGTCCTGATGATCTTCGAGGGCGGCTACGTGGGCGCACAGATCGTCGCCGCTGGGACGCTACTCGAGGTGCTCACCGGCGTCGAACCGCTGGTTGGCATCCTCGGCGGCGGCGTCATCGTCGTCGGCTACACCATGCTCGGCGGCTACTTCGCCGTCGCGTGGTCCGATTACTTCCAGGGCGCGATCATCCTGCTCGCCTTTATCGTCCTGCCGATCCTGGCGTTTACCAACTACGGGCTGCCGTTCAACGATCTCGCGTCGGTCGGGAGTTCATATACGAGCGTCACGGCCGGAATGACTGGTTGGGCGGCGATTTTCGGTATCATCAGCTACGCCGCGATCGGGCTCGGCATTCCCGGCAACCCACACGTCATGGTGCGCTTCATGGGGATCGACGAGGTCAAGAACATCCGGCTGGCGGCGCTGGTCGCTCAGCTGTTCATGTTCGTCGCCTACATCGGGGCCGGCTTCGTCGGGCTGTACGCGCTGGTCGCGTTCGGCCAGGGCGGCATCGAGGATCCGAACAACGTCATGCCGATGCTCACGCTCGAGTTCTTCCCCGGCGCGATCGCGGGAATCATCCTGGCGGCGGCCCTCGCCGCGATGATGTCGAGCGCCGACTCGCAGCTGCTCGTCGCGACCAGCGCCATCGTCGAAGACGTCTACCACGGCTACGTCAACCCGAACGCGAGCCAGGCGAAACTCGTGCGCTACTCACAGGTCGTCACGCTCGTACTCGGGGCGGCGAGTATCGCCTTCGCCTACATCGCGAAAGACACTCCCATCTACACGCTCGTCCTCGACTACGCCTGGGGCGGCCTCGGTGCGGCCATCGGCCCGACGCTGATCGCGTCGCTGTGGTGGAAACGCGTCACCGCCAAAGGATCGGTCGCGAGCATGATCGTCGGCACGGCGACGATGTTCCTGTGGACGCAACTGTCGGCACTCCTTGGCGTGCTCGGGCTCCAGAGTGCAGTCGACGCGTCCCCATTCCTTACCGGGCTGGTGGGCGTTTACGGGCTCTTCCCTGCCTTTATTCTCTCGACGACGACACTCATCGTCGTCTCGCTCGTTACGCGCCCGCCCGAGGGTGTCGACGACCACTTCAACGTGTTCGACAAACCCCTCTCGGCGCTCTCGAGTGGCGAGAGTCCGACCGGCGCGCCCGACTACGTCACCGACGGTGGTCGCGACGTCTCACCGAAGGCTGTCACGGAGACCGACACCATCCGCGCCCACGTCGACGCGACCGACTACTGGGACGAGGAGGACGACTAAATGAGCACGCCACGTCGCCCGCCGAAACCACCGGACGATGCCACAGGGGATCGCCACGAGCGTACCGAGCTGCCGGTCATCACACCGTCGGTCGCGCGTGAGGACGTCGACTCGAGCGGCCGCGTCGGTGCTGTCGCATATCCATACCGCGTCTACGACGCGGTCGCAACGATCGAACGGCCAGTGATCACGGACCGCGACATCGATTACGTCGTCACCGTCGATCGCGCACGTCGGCTGGCTGTGCGGGCCGACACGTTCCCGGAGACGCAGACGCGAGCGGTCGACGACGTGCTCGTGATCCCCTCGGAACTCTCCGACGCACAGACCCACCGGAAGGCCGAAGACGCCGTGTTCAAATGGACGCTCCGGAAGGTCGCCGTCGGCTCCGAACCGGACGTGACCTTCGAGCGGTCGGTCGACGCCTACAAACTCTTCTGGCTCGCCTCCCGGCCCGACGGCGACGTCATCGTCGACAGCGTCCGCGGGACCGAATCGCCGCTAGCGGACTGACTGGGCCGCGTTCGCCGCGAGCCTTTTCGGTTGTCTTCGTCGACAGTCTCTGGTCTCGAGTGTTCGTAACTGATTTGCGACGGCATAGCTTCGCTCCGCTTCGATAAACGAGCAACTACAATCCGTGGTTCAGCGTCCGGTCGTCCGCTGGTGATCGAAGGCGAGTTCCTGCTTCCCGGTCGCTGATCACTGCGGTGACCTTGGTGAGCGCTCTTGAGCCTGCTGTCGCTCGACTCCATTGGCCACACTGATACAGCCAACCGATTTCATATCGCTATTTGTGGTTTATCATCTCGTCTTGATACCGTCGTGATTCAATTCTAATCCATTAGCTCGTCAAAAACAAGCGTGTAGCTGGATACAGCGGCCGATTCGTCGCGGATACCTCAAACGAGTCCGTATACCCTACGTTCCGTCTGGGTGGTGTCCGAGTCGCCCTCTGCAGGATCGTCGACCAGCACTACAAGATCCTCGAGAACGACAGCAGTCGCTGAATCCACGGAGTAAGTCAGGGAAGGACGAGGATCCCGTCAGGCACGAGAAGGCCAGTATCGATCGTATAGAAGGAAGCCGGTGGAGGAATGGGAACCACGGTCGGAGCGAAGCTCCTCTCTGATTCAAATTCCTCTGGCATACTTCCGGCTCACGAGATTGTTCGCTGGAAAATAAGCCGGTGGAGGGATTTGAACCCTCGACCTAATCCTTACGAAGGATTCGCTCTGCCAGTCTGAGCTACACCGGCGCGATTGCATTCATTCGTAGGGTCGATACCAGGCATAAGGGTTGCGAATCGATCCAGTCGTGTGAACGAGTTCCGAGCCACCGGCTAACAGATCAGCGCTCGAGGCGCACGTCCAGACACACGTTCAGCTCGTGGGGGGCGTACGACCGGACAGTGTGGCGCGTCTCGACGGTCACGTCATACTCGGGCTCGGCGGCCGCACGGATCGCGCGTTCGCCCGGTCCGAACGGATCGTCTTCGTGCTGGATATCGTAGTAGTGGAGGACACAATCGTCGCCGGCGAGCGTCACGGCCGCCTCGAGGAATTCGTCGGCGCTGTGGGGGAGATTCATCACGATGTGGTCAGCCCAGTCCTCGTAGTCAGTGGCGACGTCGCGAACGTCGTCGTTGATCGCCGTTACACGGTCTTCGACCCCGTTTCGGCGGGCGTTCTCGCGCAGGTAGTCGATCGCGTCGTCGTTGATGTCCACGCCGACACACTCCGCACCGCGGTTCGCGAACGGGATGGCGAACGGGCCGACGCCGGCGAACATATCGAAGGCGTGCTCGCCCGTTTCGACTTGCTCGGCGACCCGGTGGCGCTCGGTCGCGAGCCGCGGCGAAAAGTAGACTTCCGCCAAGTCCAGCAGAAACTCACAGCCATACTCGCGGTGGACGACCTCCGTGTCCTCGCCTGCGAGCAGTTCCCAGTCACGGACGCGCGTCTCGCCTTTGACCTTCGAAGCCTTGTTCAGCACCGTCCCGACGGGGAGATCGGACTCGAGGATGGCATCTGCGATTTCGCGTGCGCGCTCGGAATCGTCTTCGTCGATGAGCGCGGCCCTGCCGAGTCGTTCGTAGGATGGCTCGAACGCGAGGAGATCGGCAGGCGTCGTCTGCGTGTCGCGTTCGTCGACCGTTCGGGGGACGATCTCGCCGTCCTCGAGCACCGCCTGAACGGGGTCGGGATCGGTTACCGGAATGTAGAGCCAGCCGTCTTCGACGGCGATTTCGTAGTCGTCGTCGATCAGATCCGCGTCGGCGAGCGTCGTACGCGTCGCTTCGCCGGCTTCACGCGCGACACGGACGCACGGAACTTCCATACTCGGACTGGCCGGCGAGCCGCTGTAACGCTGACGTTTTGGCCCACTGCTCCCCTGCAGCACGGTGGATGAATTAATATTCGCTATATCGAATGCGCCTGGTGGTGCTGCGAATACCCCAAAATCCGTGCACGAGATTCGCGTCTGTCGGTTGGAATCGGTCCAGAATACAGGCCGATCAAGGAATCACNGTGGTGCTGCGAATACCCCAAAATCCGTGCACGAGATTCGCGTCTGTCGGTTGGAATCGGTCCAGAATACAGGCCGATCAAGGAATCACGATCGCCACTCACGGGTGGTGAGTGGCGGTCTGGTGGGCGAGAACGGTATAATCAGTCGATTTAGACAATGATGTCTCTCGGGAAGGGCAAGCACAGAGCGGGATCTACAGCAATGCGCTCACCTCCCTCTGGAGGAACGCACGAAACCGCGGGGCGGTCACCCGCGGTTTCGTGCGAAACTCGATGACGTCAATCAACGTCTGGACGAGGAAGTCCACGAGCAGCCACAGATCGTACAGCAGGACTGCAAAGCCGAAGTGGAATAACCGGACAGAAAAGTTCGTCGACGTCGTCCACGGTGCGAACTCCTTGACCTTGCTATAAGCCGTTTCAATCCCGCCTCGGCGTCTGTAGCGATTGATCTGCTTTTTCGTCAAGCGACGGTCAAGACCAATCTCGTCGTTTACGTCGAGATTGGTCGCAAATACCTGCACCTCGTCGCGGTCCTCGTCTGGCGGGAGTCCGACGAGCGTTGTCTCGGCTCTGGTGTTGGTGTCACCGTGTTTTACCGGCCCATACACCGCGTGCTCGGATTTGACTGTCACTTGCTTTTGTCCCTCTACATCCTCGTCCATGCGCGCGATGAACCGCTTGACGCGGTCATCGCGCGGTGCCGGGATCACGTAGAAAAGGTCTCGCTGTTCAAGCACCGAAAATACGTCCGTGGCGTAGAATTCCCGATCAGCGTAGAGGCGCCGCGTATGAACCCGACAGACGTCGCTGACGTGGTCGACGAGTCGGCGAACAACGTCGCCGACTCGGTAACTCTTGTCCTCGCCAGGATAGCTCTCTGGATCGTGATAATCGGCGTGCCCAACTGGAAGCATCGCAGCTGCGAAGTGAACGTTGTCTCCAACAACGTTCGCGGTTGCGAACTTGTAGCACCAGTCGTAGGACTTGTCCTTTGGCGCACCCTGGACACGTACGAGTTCCTCACGCTCCCCGTAGAAAGCGACGTAGGTTATGTCGATCGACAGCATGACAGGCGTCTCGAACTCCAAGCGAGGCTTGGCCCGCGTCAAGACGCGGGCCGCGCCTCGATTGACCATCTCCGCGATTTGTGTCGGTGAAAGGTCCTTGATCGCCTCCAGAAGCGTCTCTCCACTCGGTCCATCCTCGTAGAAGGGATCGTCGAGATCCGGGTCAGGATTGACGAAATCGCCGTAGGTTTCGGCACCGCCGTTAGCGGCGGTGCCTGTCACCCCGAGACAGGCCTCCAGCATCAGGAGTTCCTCGTCGTCGTAAACCGGGTCATCAGGCCGATCAAACTCGAAGGCAGGCAACACGACTGTCCGGAGTTCGTCGAGGAGGTCACGTGTTTTCCCCCGAATGAGACGGTTGACTGTGCGCTTCGAGGAGCCTGTCGGCTCCTCCGAAGCGCTGTCTTCGTACGGTGTCCCGATGGGACTGCCGCGTTCAGCGGCCAACGCTTGGATCTGACGAGTAGCGGTCTCGATCGTCGATTGGAGGTCCGCAAACCGGTTAGTCTGTGCCCGAGAGATCGTGCTTCGTGAGGGTGTGTCGTTGGGATTGAAGCCAAGAGCGTCAGCAAGTTGAGGGTCACTGTCGAGCGTCCGATGGAGCCAGCCATCGGACGCGTCTTCGAGTTCCTTCAGGAGGATCGCCCGGAGCATCGGTTCGAACGGTTTAGAGTCGTGCCAATGGGGAATGGGATCAGCACGGCAGTATTGGCTGACGTCGAGGTGAGTGACCAACTCGGCCGCAGAGGTCGTCTTGTCGACGACCTCGGCGGCTTGCTTGG
>NZ_AOIT01000031.1:47436-52935 GCF_000337475.1 Natrinema limicola JCM 13563
TTTGTCACAGTGAGGGACGAATCGTCCCCCACCGGTCAGTTAATCGATGTTGAGATTCCGTGCACGGGTTCTGTCATTCGTAGCTACAGGCCGGCGAATCTGAACAATCGGCTTGCGGTTCGAGTTCCTCGAAAATAGGCGTCTCGAGAACGAACAGGACGGTTCGGGCTTAGTCGTCGCTGGTCACTCAAGCCAAACCGGTTCTAGAAGGCCAGTGTTTCCGAACACAACCCGTGCCCGGCAGTCGTCACAGCCGGCATACGCGGTTGCCTCTGGTGCTGCTGGTCCAAATCCTGCCGACCTGTCCTGTTCGGCGTCAGCCCGGCCACAGATCGGACAGCCGTCGTCCTGTCCCTCGCCCGACAACTGTCCGTTCGTTGGTGGTGAGACGGCGAGCGACCTCCTCGAGCACTGAACGCAGAGCACGCAGGCGAATCTCAGCGCCCTGCCTGGCCGGATACCCCAGCGGGCCGGTCGCGAGCCCGATCGGGACGACGGCGACGACGAATAGTGACTGTTCACATACAGCGGCGCGGCGTTGCGAGTCTTAACGGCACCCGCTAACGCCCCGGCGACGCGCACCTGGGCGACTCCTTTTGATGCGGCGATTCTACTACGAGCGGTTCCGAACGCCTACGTTTCTGACGATACGACACAGTCGGTCGGTGTATCACGTTCCTCGAGACGGGCTCGCAGGTCGTTCGGTAAGTGCAACCACCAGTTTCGGCGTGCATATCGAGTACAACCTATCTCCCGGTCGAATACACCGATAAAACCGAGACTGTCAACAGCCATTCGAGCCCGACCGAGGAATTTAGGGCCTCGCACACACCACCTGCGTATGCCCGTTGACAAGTCCCGCCGACTCAACCACTCACGCGGGCGTTCACGGGCAGAACCGACCATGACCATAGACGTCATCCTACAGGCCGTGGCCGTGCTGTTGCTCGGCATCGATCTGTTGCTCGGGCTAGGCGGCCACAAGTAGCATCGTCAAGGTGTTAGTCCTAAACTAACGCCCCGCCGACTCAACCGTTCGACAGTCGTCGACTCTCCATCATGAGTTTTGCGCCTCAGTTCGGGCGAGTTCCTTCTGATTTGATTTCACACAGCTCGCAAAAAGAACGCGAACTTAGGAGAGTGTCCCGCCAACCGTCACCGTCGGGCCGTTCTTGCGTGGCGTCCAGTCGGTCCCGTAGTCGCCGTCACCGTCGCGCCATGGTGGGTCTATGTCACCACCCTCGCCGTCGGCGTACTGGTCGCGACAGGCGAGGACGGCTTCCCCGCGGGCGGTGATCTCATAGAGTCCGGCGCGTTCGGCCAGGCCGATGCGGTTGACGAGATGTTGGTCGGCGAGTTTCGGCAGTTGACTCGAGATGTAGCCCTGCGATTTCTCAAGGCGGGAAGCGATATTGGCGAGTAGGTTTCGGCCTTCGGTCAAAATCTCGAGAAGATCGAAATCAGTCGGCTCCGTCAGATGCATTGATTCGACCGCTAGCGTAAAGCGCACATAAAGCGTGTGCTTTACGCAGTGGGGAGAGACCGATGACTCGAAGATGTAGGAGTAGAAGCGAAAGCGGGGCCAGTCCTGTTTCCCGCCTGTCCGTCCCGCCACTCGAGACGACCACACACGGATCAATTAGTGCTCGGGCATGCCGCAGGTGGTGAGACTATGCGTCGGTCGCTGCCAGTGCATCATCTAACTGGAACTCGTAGTGACCGAGCATCTTCCGCATCACTTCTTCAGCACCCATGTCGCTGACAACCCCGTCAGGCGTCCAATTGTCTTCCATCAGGTCGCTGATTCCCTGTAGCCTCGAGACCGCAAATTCGGTGGTCGGCGCCTCCTCGAAAAAGTGCGTCGCGAGGTTTGCATACTCCCACGCAGTGCGTGGGTCCTCGAAATCGACAAGCGACTTATGTGATCCGTATCCTGTCCCAAGACCAGAGCGAAACGAAACAGAGTACGCGTTCGCATCTGACTCTGGAACCCCGACACTCGAGGAGTAAACGCCGTCTCCGGCCCGGATAAACGCCGGGTGGACGAAAACCCCGATACTGCCGTTCTTGTAACCGTCTTCCGCGTCCACCCAGTTCGGATGTGGTGAGACCATTTCTCGACACTTATCTATAAGATTGCAAAAGTGTTCTGGCGCATCTAATGAGAACTACGCACAACACCGGTTCCGCTGTTTTCGCGCGTCTCGAGTCTCGACACACCCGGTTGTCGAGGTAAACCTTATTCGTATCATTCAAAAATATAAGACATAAAATTCGAGCGACTCACTGACTCGAGCCCGTCGGAATCGGAGCAAGAGACTATGAGTGTTGAACCAACCACGACGGTCAGAATCGACGCCACGCCAGACGACCCGACCGATCCGTTTGCCGACCTGTGAAATGACCAGGTGTTGTGGTGTGCGGATCCCGAAACGGGCTGGCAGTGGTTTTCGTCATCGCGTTGGTAGGCTGTGAAGATATCGTGGGTGTCGCCCTCGAGATCGATCGTTGCGGGCATTACGTCGGCACCTCCGCGTGGTCCGCGAGTCGATTGTCGTCGTAGTTATAAATCCGAACGTCGACAGGCTCGAAAATCGTTTCTTTGTAGTCTTCGGCCTCGGCGTCGTGGTTGATCCGTTTGACGTACGGGTCGGTGTTCCCTGGTTGTGGTGCAACGATCTCAAAATCAGTCTGGCCGGTCGTATGACTGGTTTCGACAACCAGCACATCATAGTCGGTTTCTGAAATCGACCGTGGCGTTCCGACGGGCTCGGGTCGGAAAGCATCGTCTTGGGCGACAAGTTCGATTTGAACGTCGACCTCTGTCATGAGCGGCAGCCGCTCGCGGAGATCGGCGTCGCGGTCGTACTCGGAAGGCAGCCACTCGGGATTGTGCTCGAGTTTGCACAGCGCCAGATCGTCGATCTCGTGTTGCACCCACTCGTCGCCGCGGCGTTTCAGTTCCACGTCGTGAGCCGTGGCGTACGCCGGGTTCGGATCGGTGACCAGTTCGACCTCGAGGAGATCGATGTCCGACTCGTCACGTACACTGACGTAGACCGTCTGGCAGACCTTCGGGTCGTCCACGATCTCATCGTCCTGTTGTGCCTCAGCGAGTACGTCGGCCGAACTGAACCCGGACTCGGAGTTTGAGCCGATGGTTTCGGGCGGCATTAGTGCTCACCCCGAGTTTTGCCGCTTCCCACTCATGGCGTTGCAGCAGCGTCTGGCGGCCACGCTCGGCCAGCTCATCGGGGTTCAGGTACAGCCGTCCGTGGTGTTCCTCGTTATCGTAGTAATCCTCGATCGCATCTTGAACTGCGACACCTTTCGTCGGGCCGGTTTCACCGAAGACGAACAGCAGGTCCCGCTGGAAGTCGCTCAGTTCCCGGACTGTCTGTTGTGTCGATCTATCAGTGTGCACTATAGTGCAATTGACGAAACTATTGGACTTGAACCAGCGAGGCGACAGACGGGGTTTCGAGAAATAGTTGCGTCCTATCGGCACAATCTTCATTACTAACCGAATCTAACTCGTACCTGTTGGGGCCAGTGTGGTTCCCGGTAGTAACCGGGACTACACGGTCTATGTCACTAACCCTGTAGCACCAGCGCTAGCATCACCAACAGGGTCGCAACACTCGACAGTGCAGCCACGATTTCTGGAAGTGCTTGCATCATCAGGAGATCCAAGAGCGTTCCCGCTGCGGTTGTCAGCAGAGCGAACGATTGGAGAGTCTCCCTAAGATCATTTGTACGGAGCCGTCGCTGTGGGGGCATGTCATCAGTCATGTCTTTTAAACGGTTCCGCAACCGAGAAACACGAGAACTGGGTGTTGGGACCAGTGTGGCTCCCGTGTTGGCTGCGTACTACATTTCAAATTTCGTGGTGGCCATCTACTTAGGTTTAACCACGAGCAGTTTTCCGATTCTTATTCGCCGAAAAACATGACTTACACACCACTAACAATAGCATTTGGCACAGCGCCATTCTATTAAATACACATATTTATATATTGTATTCATACATTCCATATTCGAAATAATTTTAAATATGCCGATCAATCTTCAGTCTGCTCTTTCCGAACTTGCTGTTCGTCGATCTCGCGGACGTATCCGAATAGGTCATCCGAAGCGCCCCGATTAGAGCCGCGTTCGACTCGATTCCGGCGAGTGGTGAGGCGGCCTTCGCGGAGCGTTCGTTCATCCCCGCGACGTGGCGCTGGGCGCGTACTCAAAGTGGTTACGATCGTCGGCGTCGGAGTCAGGCCGGTCTAGATCCTCGTCGTTGGTGCCCGTGTTGTTTTCGAAGTCGCAAATCGCCCGCTCGGCATCGTCCAGCATCGCTTTGGGCGGATTATTCATGCTCTCACTCGCCGTTTATCACGGCCGACCGTCTCGTCGGTCGCAAAGTCCAACTCGTCGGGGTCCATCGCCGCGAGACGGTCGTGCGAATGTACCTTGTGGAGCCAAAACTGGTGCAGCCGGTAGGCGATCGTCTCCGAAGTGACCACGCCATCGCAGGCCCGCTCGGCGATCTCCGTGGTTGACCAGTCGCGCTCGTAGTACAGCTCGTGAAGTACGCGGTAGTCGTCCTCTGGAGCGAGGTCGCCAGCGCGTCGGAACCGGTCAGCTACCTCCGAACGAGAGAGATCACCCGCGAGGTCGGCTGCAATCTCGACAGGGAACTTGCCTTGGTCCTCGTAGAACGTCGCGAGTTCGGCGACTGACCAGTCGAGCCGGTAAGCGTCGTCTGGCCAGTCGCCACATCTGCCGCCGTGAGTTCGTCTGGTCGGCAATCGCTGTCCGTTTCGGGCCGCGGGAACGACCGGACCGACCACGCTCGAGGCGTTCACGGTCCGGCCATCGGCGGATCGTTGGTCGTCTCGCGTTCCGGGTTGACGTCGTCAGCCTCTGGGATCGCTGCAGGATCGAACGCCGCCAGCGTCGCATCGCCAGCATCAGTCACCGGTTCAAAGGCGTAGTCAGTCAGGAACCTGTGATTGTCGGCGCTGTGCGTGCGTACTCGGGTGTGCATAGACATCTCAGTCTCACCTGGATTTCAGGGCCCCTTTCGGGAACGGCAGTCGCTGATACTCATCGGTCGATTCCTTGGTTTGAGAGCGCCTTGAGACAGTACACTGTACAAGCCTCGAGCTCATCCGCGAGTCCGGCGGCATCCACCAGAGCGATTTCTGGAAGGAACTGGAATTCTCCTCGCGCAAGGGCAGCCGGATCGTNCTCGAGCTCATCCGCGAGTCCGGCGGCATCCACCAGAGCGATTTCTGGAAGGAACTGGAATTCTCCTCGCGCAAGGGCAGCCGGATCGTCGAATCGCTCGTTGAAAAGGAACTGGTCGATCGAGAGGAAACCGTTTACAAGGGCCACAACACCTACTTCATCTCGCCGACCGCACGAGACCTCGATTTCAGACTGCTGATGGCCGGCGATATGCTCTCGCCGTTTGTCGGCGAGGAAGAGATTGATCCTAACAGCGAC
>NZ_AOIT01000032.1 GCF_000337475.1 Natrinema limicola JCM 13563
GTGATTCCTTGATCGGCCTGTATTCTGGACCGATTCCAACCGACAGACGCGAATCTCGTGCACGGATTTTGGGGTATTCGCAGCACCACGCCGGCAAATCTGTATACCAATATGTACTTTACACCAATTCATCTGACTATCACTGCTATAGGGTGTATTTTGGTTGTCCACTGGCGACAACCGAGTACACGATAGTTCCTACTCACTGCCATAATGACAGACGGCTACGAAAATGGGTGTCTTAGAATTCCCACAACCCGCAGCAAACGGCCTTCTCGAGTGGGTGAGACGATGGGTAGCG
The DNA here is from genome assembly GCF_000337475.1 of Natrinema limicola JCM 13563. Classification (GTDB taxonomy): domain Archaea; phylum Halobacteriota; class Halobacteria; order Halobacteriales; family Natrialbaceae; genus Natrinema; species Natrinema limicola. Next base: position 302 of record NZ_AOIT01000032.1, read on the forward strand.
AGCGAATCCGCTGGTCGCACAAATCCCTCGACGAACTCCGGTCGTTCTGGAACAAGCAAATTGAACCTGACCTCCGACACGCCGGCCATGATCTCGACGAGTGGCCGGCCTATCATGATCTCCTCGAGATGGGCTACGGCGCCTCGTCGAATTCCTCAAGCCGGTTGTCCAGGCCCTCGAAATCATCGTCGACGCCGGCCTCTTGAATCGCTGTCTCGATGCTATCGGCCATATCTGATTCCCGTCGCCATGTCATTTGTTCTTCGACGGAAGCTCGGGGTCGGTGTAGCGCTTGAGGGTATCGCGATAGTTGTCGGCCTTGTTGCCCGACTCGAGGAAGTCGTCGATAGCGTTCTCGAGGTCGTGTTCTCCGGGTGTCGCCGCTGAATCGCTTGGATCGATTCGGTTTCCCGTACAGTCGCTAGTTGTCCACTGCATCAATCACGCCACGGATAGATCCGAGGAAATAGACAAGACGTGAGGTAGAATCAGTGTGTCACCCATCTGTTCTAGTTTAGTGACGGAGTGAAGCAGGATCTCAGCGGAGACTATACCGAATTGAGGCGGATTAGATCAGGAGACTGGGTTCGCTGGAGCAGGCAGTCGCTGATTTGTCGTGTGATACCTTCGAGGCGGCGCACTCACAGCCGTGAGTGCGTCGCCGTTCCAGCGCTGCCGCTATCGACACAGGTGCTTCCCCGGTCGTCAGGCGAGTTCGTTACCAGAACTCGCCTGACTCAACCTGCTCACGTAACCGCGGTCGATGCGGATTTGGATCACGTGAAGCCCACAGCAACAACTCATCTAAATCCGGAAGTTCGTACCCTAAATCGAGCATCACGTACAACTGAATCAGGTGTGAATGGCGTTCGACAGCGTGAGAACATCGTCGACGAGGAAGTTGCAGCGACGACGCTGTGGCGTCGTCGGCGCTTTCCCGTTGTTTCACGTCCAGTTTCCGGAGTTCATCGACGATAACACGGCTCATCAGCAGTGAGATTGCGGCCATGATGACCAGAGCTTCGATGATGTACGGATCGGTCGTGTTGATTTCGTCAAGTCCGAAGCGTGATTTCAGTTCTTTGAACAATAATTCTATTTCCCAGCGCGCCCGATAGAGCTGTGCGATATCGGGCGCACTATAGTCGTCTTTCGAGAGATTTGTCAAATAGAGATGGTACTCTTCAGTATCCTCGTTCCAAACACCGACCAGTCGGAACGTTCGGGTCGTGCTGGTGCACGACCCTCGCTTTCGCTCGAACGAGAGGGTGATGCGAACATCGATTTCCTGTCGCTGCAGGACGTCCTTGACGACCTGCAGCGACTCTCCTTCGAGCGGGATACTGTTCCCCCGCCACGTCCGGAGCTCTTCGACGATCTCGAAGTTTGCGTCGTCTTTCACACGGGAGACGAACCAGCCGTTATTCTGGTCGATGCGGTCGAACAACCAGAAGTCGTAGAAACCGAGATCGAGCAAGACAAGTGCGCCAGCTACCCACTCGCCGGTGGGTAGCTGGCTCCGTTCTTGGGTTTTAGCGTCAGTTGTTCGGTACCGTGTTGGAAGGCCAGTTGAGAGTGATTCTGTTAGGTGAAGTTTCAGACCGGCCTGATCGTCACCGGTCGCAGCGTACACATCCGCGGCGTCTTGATAGAGAGAAACAATGCTCCCATCGGCAATGAGGACGTCTCGAAAGCGTTCGAGACGTCCGCTAAGGTCGGCATTTCTGGTATCGAGATTCTCGATGGCATCATCGAGAATCTCTCGAAGGAGTGCAACGAACGGTGGAGAGAACCACCCGTGGAAGGTTGCATAGGAGAGTTCATCGCAGTCGGACATTTCGACGAATCGTTCGAGAAAAGCCTGTACAGATCGGTCTGACCCAGCAGCGAAGCCAAGTGAAAGCGTGTAGAACAGCGCAACAGCGTCGAATTTCCGTTCACGCTCGACGAGATTCGTTGCGCGAGCGCGCTCGCGCAACTCATCGGAGGGAAACGCTCTTTGAATCCGATCAACAATCACTGAATCCGGTGGGGAGTAAGTCACACTATCCACCGGATTTCTCTGACTGGTAGTTACAACGATATCTAATCAGACGACGGTACACTCTGCTAAACTAGAACGGATGGTGTGTCACCTGACTAGGAGACAGCACACAGATGGGGATCTGTCGCATTACTTCTACTTTGGCAGAGGTTCTGACGACGAGAAAGATAGCTGACGCTAGTAGCCGACCTCGCTTCGCCAGAAGCGAGGCGGCTTAGCCGAGTCCGTGATCACATCCANTTCTGACGACGAGAAAGATAGCTGACGCTAGTAGCCGACCTCGCTTCGCCAGAAGCGAGGCGGCTTAGCCGAGTCCGTGATCACATCCAACTGGTAATCCGGTACCGTTCGTTCGATGCTTCTCTTTCCATCTCAGGTCTCTGTCTAACTCCCGGACGATCCCGTGGAGAAATGCATCTCCGAACGTGAACTCAACGGGGAGTGCTCGCCCGCCACGCCGTGGCCGGGCGAGCACGGCCCACTGCAACACCAGCCACAGCTGCTCTAACAAGAACCCGACGCCCACGTAGAAGAGGCGAATTGTCGTTGACGGTGTTGTCGTCACTGCACGCGCCTCACGGAACTTCTCGTAGCTCTTTTCGGCTCCATTGAATCACTAGACG
>NZ_AOIT01000033.1 GCF_000337475.1 Natrinema limicola JCM 13563
CGTGAGATCGTGCTGATGTGTCTCGTCTACAACATAAAACAGTACGTGACCCGCTGATTCCAACGCCCTATGGCGATTCAATAGAGCCCTCTTTTCGATCTGTGACCGATTGTTGTAGATCGTCGCAACCTGCGCCGGCGTCCGGTCTTCTAGACCGTACGCCGCGTATCCTGTCGTCTTCACGCCAGATTTTCCACGGTCACCGTTCTGGTAGGTGACGTTCACCGCCATCGGAAACGTCTGTTCGTGCTCTTTTCCCTCACAAATCGTCTCCTCTGTCATGTATGACGCTGTTACGGAGAGCTTCTCTCGGATCGACGCCTTTCCGGTCCTGACTGGGAAGACTGGCGGTGCAACCGCCCGAAGGACGCCAATCAGCTCCCCGACATAGGCGTCTCGATCCATGAGAATGCGGTCAATCTCGAATGGATACGTCTCGACGCGGGCGAGCAGGCGCTCGACCGCGTCGGCCTTGCTATCTTCGCCAGCAACTGGTTCAACCGCGAGTGTCAGCGGCTTTCCTTGCGCAATAACGAACGCTGTGCAGTAGCGATGACACTGGGTAGTCCCGTCCCGAGCAGCCATCCGTCTGATCTCGCCGTCACTCCTGGGTGTTCCATGGAAGGGGTTGTCCATGAAGTCGATACAGACGGTTCTCGACCTATAGCGGTCGAGAACCGTCATCGCCAGCGTAGCGAGAATATCGTTAACAGCGTCTAGCATCGGATCTTTCTGGAGCGTATGGAGCCAATCNGCCAGCGTAGCGAGAATATCGTTAACAGCGTCTAGCATCGGATCTTTCTGGAGCGTATGGAGCCAATCCATGACGGGCTCTCGATTGGGCGTTTCCTCTGCATTGGTCGTGACGCCGTTGACAGAGGTTGTCCCGACAGCGGCTCGAAGAACGACTTCCATGATATCACCGGAATCGAGGGGCGAGCCCTCGATTCCTGGCATCGGGATCAACGCAAGCAATTCCAGAGAAAGAGCCTTGAGTTGCCGGTTCGAAATGAACTCGTCCGGATCTGTAAGTACCCGTTTGAGTTTTGGTAGGTTCATACGGACTGTCCGGACAGCGGATGAATCAGTGACCTGATTCACCCGCTTCCCATTCATCTATGTGTCAGACGTGAGCTCATTGAGCCAGAGTGGACAACTAGCGACAGTGGGGGACGAATCGTCCCCCACCGGTCAGTTAATCGATGTTGAAATTCCGTGCACGGATTCTGTCATTCGTAGCTACAGCGTCACCCCGAAGAAGGGTCAGTTAGCAGGCTGAAATGCTCGATATCAGTCGGATTGTCAGTTTTCGGCGACTCGAAAGACCGCCTATGGTTGTTATAGCTTGGAGTCTGCCTGTTTAATCGCGAGAGCGGGCAGTTGACGCTGAGAACAGCTAAACTGCAAATTCTACTGTCCCAGCGTTCGGCATTCCTCTGCCTTTAGCGGAGGTGAATGTCAAGTTATATTTCAGTTACTCGTTCATACTCGTCGGAGAGCGCTGCGGCGTCCTCCGGGAGCAATGCGGCGAGCAGGTAGCCTGTGTAGTCGGTTAAATAGTCTACGAGGGTCGCGATCCGTTCAGAGTCGATCGCTTCCAACGAATCGAGCAGCATGAACGGAATGTCTTCGTACACTTCGTGTGCGAGATAGCCGGCAAGTGCAAACACGAGTCCTGTTACTTCCCGCTCGCTCTCGGATAGGTGATCGATGGTGTCCTCGTATGCCGCACCTGACGTGGAGGTACGAATGACGTGCAACTGGAAGACGGACTTCGTCACTTTGCGTCTCCCCTCACGTACGTCACGCTCAACACGCTCGATCCAGATGCGGTCGAGGTTCGCGTAGCCGAGCATCTCAAGGACAGTATCCATATGCTCGTTGAATTCCTCGACCGCGTTTTGTTCGATCTGCTCTATCTTCGTTCGAAGGTCCTCGATCTCGGCGCTGACTTCGTCATGTCGTGTCTCGATGTCTTCCGCCTGGGCGATACGCCCTTCGATCTCTTCGATCCGGCCTTCAACGCGCTCGAGGTCGTTTTCGAGCTTTCCGAGCTCGTATTCGATCTGGTTTGCCTCCTTGTGAAGATCTAAGATGGCACTGTAGTCCTCGTTCTCTAACTCTTCTACCTCCGCTTCGATCGTCTCTATTTCGTCGGTGACCTCCTCACGGCGCGTCTGCAGTTCGTCGATCGTGTTCTCGCTGCGCTCGATTTCCCGCTCTAGATCCGATAGTCGCCGTTCGATGCGGTCGCGTTCCCGCTGGGCCTGCTGGAACGATCTCTTTTTCTCGTTTAGGTCGTCGATCTCGTCGTCTAACTCGTTTACGTCGTCGAATTTAGCCCGGCTGATCTGCCGTAACTGATCGATCGTCGATTCGATCTGCTGTTTTTCGACTTCGCTCCCACACGTCCAGCAGGTTACGTCGTCGCTCGGGAGCAACTGCTCAGTGATGTCTTCGGTCGAACCCTCAGAGAGCGTCTCGAGCGCGCTCGTATCGGCGTCTTCGAGCATGTCCTCGTTGAAACCGATGACGCTCTGCAGTTCGCTGACTTCTGCCTCGAGGGTTTGTTTCTGCTCCCGGAGCCGGCTGATCTCCGACTCGATCTCCGAGATTTCGCCGACTGGCGTTTCGGGATGCTCGGCTTTCTCATCTTCGAGTTCCTGCTGTTCGCGATTGAGCGCTTCGAGGCTCTCGCGTTCCGTTTCGAGATCGTATCGGATGTCGTCGAGTTGCTTTCGCTTCGACCGCAGTTCGTCGAGTTTGTCCTCAAGAGCGGATTTCTCCTCGCGCGTTTCTTCGACATCGGCGTCGGCGTCCTGTAGCTCCGCTTCTTTCTCTGCGAGTTCGGCCTTCTTTGCTTCGATTTCTTGTGTAAGCTGCGTTCGCTTCTCTTCCAGCCCGGGGAGTTCTCCTTTAAGATCGTCGATTTCGTCGAGTTCACGTTCGAGATCGCGGCGCTTTTCGACGAGTCGATCGATTTCGGAGTGAATGGCGTCCGTGTCGACCGGTCTCATGATGAGTTCCCGCAGGTCATCGCTCGTAGCAACGGCTCGACGAGCCTCGTTCGACTCGAGCAGGAAGGCAAACAGATCGGCGAGCATTGGATCGTCGAGATACGGCTTACCGTCGGAAACAATGGTACCGGACCGCCGGCTCAGCGTCCGGGTATACGTTTCGTCACCGAGTGTGAGTTCAACGGACGCTTCGTCCGCGTCTCCTTTGATCGAGACGTTTTCACTGCCGAGCGCCGCCATCACTGCTTGGAGAAACGACGTCCGGTTGGTCGCGTTGCGACCTTCGAGAACCGTCACTCCTGGGGAGAACTCGACCGTGGTCTCTTCAATTCCACCGATATTCTCTGCGTGTATCGTTCCGGTCTCACGAATCTTTTTCTGTTGTTCCATACGCCCGTATCCGTGCCGTTTGCTGATAAACCTTTATATAGAAGTAGGACAAAAGTCGCTGTTTCGGACCCAGCGTCTTCGCTCATCGCCAACTGCTAATATTGCATTCAAACCACAATAATGTCGAAAAATTCGGGTGTTTTGAACAGAAATAACCTTGTTCAAACAGCCAACGAACACACTTTAGTATCCCTCGCTGACTATGTCTCAATGATGGCTGACGCTTCGAATTCGAACGGCACCCCCAGATACAAAGTTGGAAAGGTCATCAATCGATATTCGCTCGACGGGATGGGGCGCGAACTTGAGGAATATTGGGTTGGTGACGCGAAAGACTCTTACAGCCTCCGTGAGCTCGCGGAGTATTTCAACAAAGAAGTACTACGCAGTGCGTTAGCAGGAACTTCACAGCAACGCTTCAGCGGCGATATCGAGACGATTTATCACGCCCTCACGGACGACGACGTAAGCCGGGGCGAGCAAACTCGCGTCCGGAAAACGCTCGAACGCGATAGTATCGATGTCGAACAGTTACAGAATGACTTCGTCACACACCAGGCGATTCACACGTACCTGACAAAAGGACGGGATGTGGAAAAAGGGACGGAGGCCGGTGACCGAATCGAGTCCGCTCAACAGACGATCAACGGGCTTCGAGGTCGGCTTATCGCCGTTGTAGAGACAGTGCTCTCGAATCTCAGGGATACGGACACTCTCACGCTCGGCTCGTTCGATATTTTAGTCAAAATTAACGTACACTGCACCGACTGCGGGACTCACAAGAACCTCACCGAACTGTTGAGTGATGGGGGCTGTGAGTGTGAGGATGGGCAGTGAGCGCTCTCTCTGACCGTCTCAGGGTGCGTCAGTAGCTGTTTGTGATCGGTATCGATCTCGTTTGGGACACAACCATTACAGACCTAGTTATGTAATGGAGTGTGTTACGGACGAACGCTGTTCGCCGAAATCAATCTCAACTGTTCATTCTTGATGAATGGCGGATTGTTAATCACTAACATAGATCACGATAGAACTGTTCCTCAATCTCAAATTATCCCAGTAGACGCGCTTTTCGGCCCAGATGCTGAGCAACGTTGCGACATATTCGGAGATAGTTCTCTCAATTCATTCGAGTAACTCGGATAAGGTGAGCGTTTGTAACACTCTCTTCACGAAATCTCTGTTCCGTCTTGTGGTTTCTGCCTTCGGCTGTTTCGTACTGGTTCCAAGAGAGGACGGTCATGACTGCGTATTGCTGAGGCCTTGCCTACTCTGAATCCGTCGAATAAGTTATGTCAACGCGATCTCCGCCAGATTCAACGACAATGAACAATATTATTGGTGTCGAGTTCGTCTTCCCTTTTATGGGAAATAGAAACACGGTCAATTCGGATGAACGGATGCTCGATATCATGGAAGCACTCAAAGAGCACACGTCCGCCGGTGTGACGGAGCTCGCCGACGCTGTGGATATGCCAAAGAGCACTGTACACGTTCACCTCTCGACACTCAAAGACCGAGGATACGTCGTCCAGAACAACTCGCAGGAGTACCGTCTTAGCCTTCAGCTGCTCGATATGGGGATGATGGTTCAGGAGACCCAGGAGATGTACGACGAGGTACTCCCGAAACTCGACGAACTTGCTGAAGAGACGGACGAAAAGGCTTGGTGGACCGTCGAAGAAAACGGGAAGGCCGTGTTCATCGCCAAGTCCGTAGGAAAGCACGGCATTCAAACCAACGCTCGGATCGGACACCACATCGAACTGTATCAGCTAGCGGCAGGAAAGGCCATCCTCGCAAACCTGCCAGCAGTGCGACGGACAGAAATCCTGGATAGCTACGACTATCCACTTGGCGGCGAAAAAACCCGTGCGGAACTTGAGGCAGAACTCGAGGAGATTCGAGACCGGGGTGTCGCGTATGGATCCGAGCAGTTCCTGCAGGGCGTCTCCGGTGTCGGCGCTTCGATTACGGACAATGCTGGAAACTCCTACGGAGCAATCAGCGTCTCAGGTCCGTCCAACCGCCTCGACAGCGACCGCGTGGAAAACGAGCTTGCAAACCTCGTCCGGGGTCTCGTGGGCGAACTACGAGTCAATCTCTCGTACCGTTAGTTCTACTCACTCGAACGGGTGACTGAGGCAGATCCTTCTATTTATTATCTCTTCCCACGGATAGCGGCGATTATTCTTCGTGAGTAACGTTCTACTCTTTCGAATGCTGAACGTTGTGTGTTATCAAAGTTGCCACTTACGATATGGCTGGTGAACGTGTAGGAGCGGTGCTATGCTGTCTCTGCTTCGCTACAAATGAGAACTGGTCGGTCGGTATTCAGCACGACTGATTGGCTCACACTCCCGAACAGCATTTTGCCCGCTGGTGTTCGATTGCGCCCAGCGACACAGATCGCATCGGCATCGAGTTCTTCTGCGGTTTCGAGGATCGACTCTGCCGGGTCGCCACTCCCCTCTCGCAGCTCGACCGCCACGCCTGCGTCTTCGAGGTTCTCCTGTGCTCGTTTTACGGCTTCGACCTGCGTGACTGACGCACCTTCCAGATTGTCAACAAAGTCGTGGAGCAGGTACGCACGGGTATTGTCGATGTCGAACAGGTCGATAACTGTCTCGGCCTGGACGGCCGCGCGTTCGACGTTCTGATCGATACCGAGTACGATCTCTTTCATGGACATATATTCGCAGACGGATCTGAAATAAGTACCGCCCGTCCCGCGGCACGAGGGCATCGACCGATATCGGATCCACGTAGTCAATCCGGTCTCGTCAGCGGGAGATCCGAACAGTATCGCTGGAGCGAGCCGCTAGTCGGCCAGTCCGACGCCAAGGTGTTCGTCGAGTACCTTGTCGTTCTCGCTTACGTCCTCGGACGGTCCTTTGTGGACGATATGGCCCTTCTCGAGGATGTACGTGTAGTCGGACACCCCGAGTGCGACTGGGATGTTCTGTTCGACGATCAGGACGGTGATCCCCTGATCGTTGAGATTCTCGATTATATCCTCGATCTGTCTGACGATGTACGGTGCGAGCCCTTCAGTCGGCTCGTCGAGCAGGAGCAGGTCGGGATCGGCGATCAGTGCACGCCCGATGGCGACCATTTGCTGTTCGCCGCCGGAGAGTACCGAGCCGTAACTATCCTCGCGCTCCTGAAGATTTTCAAATATGTTGATTACTTCGTCGACCGAGGGCCCGTTGCTCGCGTCGACGCCCATGTGGCCCATCTCAATGTTTTCACGGACCGTCAGCCCGGGGAATACCCTGCGCCCTTCCGGGACGAACGCGATCCCCTTCCTGATGGTCGACTCGGTATCGAGGGTCGTGATATCGTCTCCATCGAATTGGATTGAGCCGCCGGTCGGTGCGAGGTTGCCGACGACCGATCGAAGCGTCGTCGTCTTGCCGACCCCGTTGCGGCCGACGAGCGAGACAACCGAGCCACGCTCGACCTCGAGTGAGAGTCCTTGTAGTACCTCGGTCATATCATATCCGGCGCGCAAGTCCTGTATCGAGAGCAGTGGATCACTCATCGCGAGCACCTCCGAGATATGCATCACGGACGTCCTCATTGGTAGCGATATCCTCTGGCGTCCCGCTCGCAAGCTCCTGCCCACGAGTCAGGACGGTGACCCGGTCGGAGACACGCATGACGAGATCGATATCGTGTTCGATGAGCATTAGCGACTGGTCCGAGAGGACATCACTGATGAGCGTCATCGTTTCGTGCGTTTCCTCGCTACTCATCCCTGCGGTTGGTTCGTCAAGCATAACTAATTCTGGGTCTGTCGCGAGCACGAGACCGATTTCCAGGCGACGCTGGTCACCATATGCGAGCGTGTCTGCGTGCACGTCTGCACGATCGCGCAGCCCAATCTTGTCAAGGATTTCGGTGGTTCGGTCGGTCAATTCATCGAACGAGTCCTTGTCGCGGAACATCGCCTCTCGACGACTGATCTCGTCGCCGTACATCGATTGCGCGGCGAGTCGGACGTTCTCACGGACGGTGAGACCGCCGAATACATTGGTGATCTGGAACGATCGGCCGACACCGTGATGGACGCGCTCATGTGGCGGCATGTTCGTGATGTCTGTGCCGTTGAAGCGCACGGTCCCTTCGGAGGGGATGAGCGCGCCAGTGATGAGGTTGAACGTGGTGGTCTTGCCGGCACCGTTCGGGCCGATGACGCTCCGAAACTCGCCTTTCTCGACCTCGAGGTCGACGTGGTCGACAGCAGTGAGCTCACCGAAGCGTTTCGTCAGTCCATTCGTTTCGAGTACTGTCTCAGTCATGCGTGTTCACCTCCGATTCGTCGAACCCGACTGACGGGCTGTCGCTTTCCGCACTCTGGCGACGCTGAACGAGCAGCGACGGGATCGACACGAGTCCACGTGGAACGAACAGCACGAACAACACGAAGATGGTCCCGATCACCAGTCGCCATTGCTCGGTGTACGACGAGAGAATGTCTTCGGCACCGATGAAGACGCCGGCACCGATCATCGGCCCGAAGAGCGTTCCCATACCGCCAAGCAGCGTCATCACGATGACCTCACCGGAGTGAATCCATGCGAGGGTTTGATCCGGCGAGATGATGAACGTACTTGGCTTGACAGCCAGGAGGCCGCCAGCCATCCCGGCCATCCCACCACTGATCACGAACGCGCGGCGTTTGTACTTCGTCACGTCGTAGCCGATAAACTCGGCACGTTCCTCGGCCTCGCTGATGGACTGAAGGACACTCCCGAACGGCGCGTTCATGAACCGACGGGCGAATAGGAGCGATGCGACCGCCAGAATCAGCGCGGTGTAGTAGAAGACGATGTTCGGCGTGATCTCGAACCCGGCGATCAGTAGGTTGATGCCATTGAGTTCGGCACCGATGCCGGCAATTCCGAAGAACGTGTCCCAGCCGAGCAACCCGTCGCTGCCCCCGGTGAACTGGAACTTGAACACCGCGTTGTAGAACAGTTCGGCGAACGCCAGCGTGATCATCGCAAAGTAGACGCCGGAGACCCGAATCGAGAGACTGCCAACGATCCACGCGATGAGCGCACAGATGACGATCGCACCGAAGAGCGCGATGATAAACGACGACGTGTAGTGGATCATCACCAGCGCGGCCACGTACGCACCGACGCCGTAGAACATCGTGTGACCAAGTGGGACGAGGCCGGTGTAGCCCATGACGATGTCCAGACTCAGAGCGAAGATGGCCATGATAAGAACGCGGTTAAGGAGGATGATGTAGTAGTCATTGCCGGTCAGGAGGATGGCAAAGGGGGCGATGGCCAGCAGGCCGACTGCTGCTGCACCCAGTTTCATCCGGACGCTGTCCGTGAACACGCCGCCGTCGGCACCGGTCAAGAGGTCGCCCTCTTCACCGCCTTCGTCCTGAAACTCCGGGTTCCCGAATAGGCCCTGTGGCTTGACCAGCAACACGGCAATCATCAACAGGAAGATAGTGAGCCCTTCCAGGTCCGGCAGCGAGAGCGTGATTCCGGCGACCTCGCCGAACTCCGTGCCGCCGTACGTCCGCGTTATCGTGCGGATAATACCCACGAGAAGGCCGCCGAAGACGGCACCGCGGAAACTCCCGAGTCCGCCGAGCACGACGATGATGAACGCGGGGATGATGACGCTGTTACCCATCCCGGTACTGATGCTCTGGTAGCCGCCGAGAACGATCCCGCCGACAGCCGCGAGCGCGGCACCGAGACCGAACACGAGCGTGTAGTACTTGTCGATATCGATGCCGACGTTGCGGACCATCTGTCTGTCCTGTGAGCCGGCTCTGACGATCATCCCGTACTTGGTCCGTTCCAAGAACAGGTAGATCCCGAGCGCAAGCGCCCCCGCGAAGACGATCATGAAGTAGTTGTACAGGGACACCTGAATGCCCGCGACGCCGACTGGCTGGCTGAGATATCCTGGCACCCCGAGATTCCGCTGTTGGGTCCCCCAGACCAACTTGATCAGGTCGTTGATGATGAGGACGAGCCCGAAGGTAAGGAGGATGTGATACAGGGGATTTCGGCCGTACAGCGGTCGAATGGTGAAGCGTTCGATGGCGACACCGACGATACCGACCAGCAGCGGTGCGACGACCAGTGCCGTCCAGAACCCTACCCCGACGCCGAGCGCACCCGAGATACTGAGTGCGAAGTACGCCCCGAGGGCGAACAGTTCCCCGTGGGAGAAGTTAATGACGTCCATGACTCCGAAGATGATGGACAGTCCCGCAGCTAACAGGACGTACACCATCCCGAGGGTGACGCCGTTGATCAGCTGTTCGGTTAGGTCTGCTACGAATGTCATTGGTACACTAGTTCAGTTCACAGCCCAGTTCGGAGCCTGGCGGCAGCGTGTTCTCGCCCTCGACCTTGCTAAGGAGATCCACGTTAGCCATGTCGCCGTCGCCTTCGACCAGCTCGCCCATCCAGGTTGGGTTAGTGGCCTGATGATCGGACTCCCGAAGCGTGATATCTCCCAGCACCGTCGTGAACGTTCCGCCCTCGAGGGCGTCTCTGACGTCCGTGGGGTCGGTACTCCCAGCTTCCTGCATGCCTCGCACCATCAGGCGGATGGACTCGTAACCCACTCGCTCGAAGTTCCCGGGGACGCCGTCGTATTCGTTCTGGTAGGCTTCGACGAACTGCTGGTTGTCGCCGAGATCGACTGAGGGATCGTAACGGACACCGCCGTAGGTACCGACCGCATTGGACCCCGCTCCTGAGCGCGCGCTCTTGAACGCCATCGTCGGACCGACAAGCGCTTTCTCTTGCGCGAGACCCTGGTTTGCGGCCTGATTGACGAAGTTGACGAGGTCCCCGCCGGTCATGCCGAGGATAACCGCGTCGGCGTCGGACGAGCTAATCTGGCTTATATACGAGCCGAAGTTCGAAGAGCCGAGGCTGGATTCTGTCTTCCCAACTTCAGTGAAGTTGCTGTTTGCGTCCTGCATCCGTTCTCTGGTCCGATTGTAGACCGAATCCCCGTAGGCGTAGTCGGCGATGTGGAACCAGACGTTTGAGCCGATCTCGTTTACCGTGTACGCCGAGATCGCCTCGGCGATCTGAGCCGTGCTCGTCTCGAAGCGGAAGACCCACTCGTTGCACGCCTCGCCCGTGACCGGAACGGCCGCCGCACCTGGGAAATAAACGAATTCCGCATCGCTGGCGAACTCGTTAAGTCCCAGCGCGACGGAACTGGAGATCGCACCGAACACGAAGTCGGCTTGTTCCTGCTGAACGACTTCTTGGGCGGCCTGGGACGCGGCTCCGGCCTCCGTCTCGGTATCGTCGTACACCGCGTCGATCTCGTAGTCGAACTCGTCGCTGTCGTTGATCTGCTGGACGGCCAACTCGACGCCATTCCGCTGTGCCGGACCGAGTGAACTGTAGGCCCCGCTCATCGGATTGAGGCTCGCAATAGTCACTGTTTCGTTCCCACTCCCTCCCGCACAGCCGGCGAGCGCTACAGTGCCCGCTGCGCCGGCGGCCGACAGGAACGTTCGACGTGAGGAACCGAATACGATACTGTCATTGTCTCCATTGGTTGCCCCTCGCATGGGTATGATATCCACTGCACACCAGTGCCTAATAAATCATTATGTTCAACTCATATATACGAGGGGTTGATAAATAAGGGTTTTATATTTAATAATGGACGAACCGTCCCAACTGGGAGAATGATAATTCCTGCTTATGATCGATCTGTCATGGAAAGTGTTACTCGGCAACTCGAACTACAGGGCCGTTACCGCGTCAGTTCCCACTTTACCGGTCGTGTCGAGACCGTCGCTGCCCTCGGCTGCCCCAGTCCTCGCGGTCTCGAGTACGCGCTGAAACCGAGTGCTACGGACTCCTGTCACTCAGTACGGCAGGCCTGCGCCCCGTCTTGGTGTGTGCCGAGACCAGTGACAGCAGACCGGATAGCGGAAGCCCGTTTCACTGAACCCACACTGTTTTCCAGTTCACGAACTCCTTGATGCCGGCTTCCGAGAGTTCACGGCCGTAGCCGGAGTCTTTGATCCCGCCGAACGGCACGCGCGGGTCCGACTTCGTCATCTCGTTGATGTAGACGCAGCCGGCATCGATCTCGCGTGCGAGTCGCTGTCCGCGCTTGCGGTCGTCGGTCCAGAGGCTCGCGCCCAGCCCGAACCGCGTATCGTTTGCGAGTTCGATGGCTTCGGTTTCGTCGGCCACCTCGTAGACGGCCGCAACGGGGCCGAAGGTCTCCTCTGCGTCCGCAGGGCAGCCCTTGGGAACGTCGGTCAGCACGGTCGGCGGATAGAAGGCCCCCTCCCTGTCGAGGGGGTCGCCGCCCGTCAGAACCGTCGCCCCGGCCTTGACGCTGGCTTCGACCTGGTCGTGGAGTTGCGCCATCAGGTCGGGGTCCGCCTGCGGCCCGACATCGGTCGCCTCGCTCATCGGGTCACCGACCGTGAGGCTCTCGAATTCGTCGACGAACCGGTCGACGAATTCGTCGTAGACGGCCTCGTGAACGATGAACCGCTTGGCCGCGATACAGGACTGGCCACCGTTCTGCGTGCGCGCCTGCACACCTGTCTCGACGGCGCGACCGAGGTCTGCGTCGTCCAGCACGACGAACGGATCGCTCCCACCCAGTTCGAGGACGGTCTTCTTGAGGTGTTTACCGGCGGTCTCGGCGACGGCCCGGCCGGCCGGCCCGCTGCCGGTGAGCGTCGCAGCGCGTACCCGATTGTCGGTCAGGACGTCTTCGACCTTGCTCGAGCCGACGAGCAGCGTCTGGAAGACGCCCTCGGGATAGCCAGCCTCGCGGAAGACCTCCTTGAGCACCATGGCACACCCTGGTACGTTCGAGGCGTGTTTGAGCAGGCCGACGTTGCCGGCGGTGAGATACGGGGCGGCAAAGCGGATGACCTGCCAGAATGGGAAGTTCCAGGGCATCACCGCAAGCACGGGTCCGAGCGGATCGTGGACGGTCTTAACCGACGTTCCCGGTGGGCTGGGATGGTGGTCGGCCTCGAGGTAGGCGCTCGCGTGCTCCGCGTAGTGATCGCAGGCCCACGCGCACTTCTCGACTTCGGCGACGGCCTGGGAGATCGGTTTGCCCATCTCCTTGGTCATCAACTCCGCGTACCGCCGCTTGTTCTCCCGAAGCACGTCGCCAGCGGCCGCCAGCAACTCCTCGCGCTCACGCAGCGGGCGCTCGCGCCACGATTCGAAGGTCTCTATCGCAGTCTCGAGCGTGGCCTCGACGTCCGCGTAGTCGTCTTCGGTGTATTCGGCGAACTGTTCGCCAGTGGCTGGATTGACCGCGTCCATGGCAGTGAGTATCGCTAGCACTACTCTTAGGTATTTTCATTCCACGAACGGGCCGCGGTCAACCTGAGGATTTATTTCGGGGGGTGTGATAGTGACCAGTGATGTACAAGCACATTGCCCTGCTCGTTCGACAGGAGGGTATGTCCCATGCAGAGTTCGTCGACCACTGGCAGAACAACCACACACCCATCGCGAAGGATATCGAGGGTGTTGTGCGGTACCAGCAGGTGCTGCCGACCGAACCCGAACACGCCGAGTTCGACGGGCTGGCGGAACTGTACTTCGAGACGCTTGAGGATCTTCACGAGGCGCTTGGCAGTCCCGGCTCCCGTGACTACGACCCCACCAAAGAGATCGCGGCGAAAGCCCGCGAGGACGTTGACAACTTTCTGGCTCTCGAGGAGCGTCCGCGGTTCATTGGCGAGGAGATCGTCCAGAAAGACGACGTCAAGAGTGACACTGATCACCTCTACAAACACTCGGCGTTTCTGGTTCGTCAGGAGGGCATGACTCACGAGGAGTTTGTCGACTACTGGCAGACCAACCACACGCCCATCGCTCGTGAGATCGACGGTGTCGTCAAGTATAACACCGTCCTGCCAACCGATTCCGAGAACGCAGAATTCGACGGCGTCGCCGAACTGTACTTCGAGGATCTCTCGAAGCTCTACGCCGCGCTGGGCAGCGAAGGGTCCCGTGACTACGACCCTGCGAAGGGGAAAGCTAAGGAAGCCCGCGAGGACGTCGACAACTTCCTGGCCCTCAAGGAGCGCCCGCGGTTTATCGGGCAAGAACGACTCGTCAAAGACGAACGCTGAGCCATGCCCGACTACGAGAGCCAAGTCCGCGAGGCGTTTCCCGAACTCGATTCGATCGACAGTCCCGACCTCCGCGAGAAAGTCATCGAGGCGTGGATGCTCGGACTCGACCGGGGCGGCTGGCGACACATCGAGGATATTCCCTACGCCTGGAACATCCACGAGGTAACCAACGTCGAGCACGTTCGCGGCGTCACGCGCATCGCTCGCCAATCGGCTCAAGAGCAGCGCGACTTCCACGGCGCGGACCCCGACATCGACGTCGTCGTGGCCGCGTGTCTCCTTCACGACGTCGGCAAGTGCTACGAGTACGTCGATTTCGTCGACGACGAGCAGTTGCTCGAGCCGGATCGAACGTACGCGACCGAGGAGGTCCCGCATTCGCTGTCGGGGTATGCCCTCGCCCACGAGGTCGGCTGTCCGCTCGCGGTCCAGCGGGCGATCCCTCACTTCATCGGCGAGATTCCCACCCGGACGATGGAAGCGGAACTCGTCAAGAGCGCGAACTCGGCGTCCTCGAACGCGATCACCCAGTCGGCGATGGGGATCACGCTTCAGGAGTGGGTCGACGAGTACTCACAGACACAGAACTGATAAGAGGATTCCCCCACCGATCGCGTCTCACGGCTCGTCGGCAGTGGTACCAGCCGTTCAGGTGCGATCGTGTATTCAACCTATCCCGTCTTGTAGACGCCGCGAGCGTCCGCGACCTGTGTGTCGTCAGCAGCGTAGACCGCGACATCGACGACGCCGACGTCACTTCCGAGCCGAACGACGTCGGCTTCCGCGTACAGATCGCCGGTCCCGGCTTCCAGATAGTCGATTCGCATGTCGATGGTCGGAACCGGCTGGTCGACCAGTGAGACGAGCGCGGCACCGCCGACGGTGTCCGCCAGGGTGAACGTCACGCCGCCATGGGCCATTATCCGATCGTCGTTCCAGGATAATGCTTCTCGCATCTCGATGGTTCCTTCGGCGTGTCCGTCCGCCGCCTCGGTGACCTCGACACCGAGCAGGTCGGCGAACGGCATGTTCTCGAAGAACGCTTCGATGTCCATGACGGCCGGGATTTTTCTTTCCGGCTAATTAACCGTTCTGGTTCGTGTCACGGTAACGTGGGCCGCTACTCGATTCGAGGACGAATCGGACGAGAGGTCGGTACGGCGCTATCGAGCGGTCGCAATCTCGTCGATGGCGTCGGGGTTCTCGATGCTCGAGAGATCGTCCAACTCCTCGCCCGTGTAGACGGACTGGATGATGCGACGGACGATCTTGCCGCTCTGGGTCTTGGGGAACCCGTCGACGAACAACACTTCGAGCGGACGGAACGGCTTGCCCAACTCCGCGCCGACCTGTGTGCGTAGCTCCTCTCGCAACTCGTCGGTTTCCTCGTAGCCGTCGGTGACGACGACGTACGTGACGACGGCGGTTCCTTTGGTGTCGTCGGGTGCGCCGATCGCGACGGCGGCGTTGACGGCCTCGTGTTCGATGAGCGCGCCTTCGACTTCGGCCGGGCCGACCTTTCGGCCGGCGACGTTGAGCACGTCGTCCGAACGGCCGTGGAGGAACCAGAAGCCGTCCGCGTCCTGCTGTGCCCAGTCGCCGTGGTCCCACATGTCGTCGAACCGTGACCAGTACTCCTCGAGGTAGCGCTCGTCGCCGCTCCACAGCGACTTGGTCATCGACGGTGCGGAAGACTTGCAGATGAGATAGCCTTCCTCATGATCGTCGGCGACGGACTCGCCGCTGGCGTCGACGATGTCGACGTCCATGCCAAGCGCCGGCCCGCCGAGAGTGCCAGGTTTCAGCGAGTGCAGTGGCGTCGGCTGGAGGAAACAGCCGAAAATCTCGGTGCCGCCGGAGATGTTCATGATGGGTGCCTCACCACGGCCGACGTTCTCGAGGAACCACTGCCAAGAGTCGGGATCCCACGGCTCGCCGGTCGATCCCAGCAGGCGTAGCGAGGAGAGGTCGTGGCCGTCTAGCCACTCATCACCCTGTTTCTGGAGCGCGCGGATGGCGGTCGGGGAGATGCCGAAGACCGTCAGGCCGTGGTCGTCGATCATCCGCCAGAAGCGATCCGGCTCGGGGTAGTCCGGTGCGCCCTCGTAGAGGAAGATTGTGCCGCCGTGCGCGTGGTTACCGATGAGCGTCCACGGTCCCATCATCCAGCCGATGTCGGACACCCAGAAGAACCGATCCGAGGGCTTGTGGTCGAACGAGAAGTAGATTTCCTTCGCCGGTTGAACCAGTCCGCCCGCGTGGGTGTGGACGATCCCCTTCGGCTGGCCCGTCGTGCCCGACGAGTACAGCAGCATCGACTCCTGATCCGCGGGGAGTGACTTCGTGTCGTACTCGTCGGACTGCGTCCCGACGGCGTCGGCCCACCACTCGTCGCGGTCGTCGTCCCACGGGATCGACGCCTCGTCGGAACCTAATCGGTCGTAGACGATAGTGTGTTCGACGTGGCCGGCTTCGTCGATGGCGTCGTCAGCTTGTGCTTTGAGCGCGATTTCGCTGCCACGCCGGTAGAAACCGTCGCCGGTGAACAGCACCGAACACTCGGCGTCCGCGATGCGCGTCGCGGTGGCGTCGACGCCGAAACCGGAGAAGATCGGCACCGCGATCGCACCGACCTTGAAACAGCCGTAGAGCAGTGGGACGATCTCGGGGACCATCGGCATGTAGAGGCCGACGGTGTTGCCGGTGTCGATACCGCGCTCCTTGAGGGCGTTGGCGACCCGATTCGCCTGCCGATGCAGTTCGTGATAGGTAACCTCACGGACCTCGCCGTCTTCGCCCTCCCAGATCGTCGCGACCCTGTTCCGGGCCTCGGCGTCCGGCTGGGCGTGGCGGTCCACGACGTTGTGTGCGATGTTGAGTTCGCCGCCGACGTACCAGCCAGTAAACTGCGGGCCGTCGCTCGCATCGCGGACCCGGTCGTAGTCCTCGTAGAACTCCAGGCCGAGGTGGTCGACGACCTCGTCCCAGAACCAGTCAAGGCCAGAGGCCGCTATCCCATCGACCTCGCTGACGGTCAGCTCGTGGAGTTCTTCGAAGTTATCGATGCCGTGTTCCTGCATGAACGCGTAGACGTTGCTATCCTGAACGAACTGCTCGTCCGGTTCGTAGCGTATCTCCTCGGGCTCGTCGAGTAATCCTGCCATTGTAACCCATGCACAACTGGTGACAGTATCCTCTTAAAAATTTGTGCGTGCCAGTTCGACGATGCGTGGTGCGTCCGATCGCGGTCACCCGCGATGGTCGTAGACGCGCTGGACCTTGCCGACCTCGGTACGGGCGATGCCGCCCGGCTCGACGAGTTCGAGGTCGTCCGGCGTAAATGAGAGGACGTTCTGCAACCGGGAGAGGATCACATCTCTTAGTTCGTTCTCGCTTCGGTCGCTCTGCTCGTCTTTTTCGATGGTAAGCTCCATCACGTCGAGGCTTCCGTCCTTGTGAAGGTCGATGCGGTAATGGGGAGCGACGCCGGCAACGTCGAGGATGATGTGTTCGATTTCGCTCGGGTAGAGATTGACACCACGGACGATAAGGAGTTCATCGGTGCGACCAGTGACGTTGTCCATGCGGACCATTGTCCGGCCACACTCACACTCGTCGTAGTTCAGCGTCGTGAGATCACCCGTTCGGTAGCGCAACACCGGCAGCGCCTCTTTCGTGAGCGTAGTCAACACGAGCTCACCCTCTTCGCCCTCTTCGACGGGCTCGCCCGTACGCGGGTCGACGACCTCCGGATAGAAGTGGTCCTCCCAGACGTGCAGGCCGTCCTGGGCCTCGTGACACTCCGCGGCAACGCCCGGACCGATGATCTCCGAGAGGCCGTAGTTGTTGATCCCGGTCGCGCCGAGTCGCTCCTCGATCTCCTCGCGCATCGGCTCAGTGCAGGTCTCCGCACCGTAGGCGATCACGGAAATCGGGAGCTCGCGTGGATTCAGCCCCATCTCTTCGGCCGCCTCGGCGAAGTACAGCGCGTAGGAGGGCGTACACGCGAGGACGTCGCTCTCGAGGTCCTGTGCGAGTTCGATCTGTCGCTGCGTGCCGCCGCTGCTCGTCGGCACGACCGTCGTGCCGAGTTCCTCGGCACCCTGGTGGAAGCCCAGGCCGCCGGTGAACAGGCCGTATCCGTAGGCGTTCTGAACGGTATCGCCGGGTTCGACGCCGGCCGCGGCCAGTGACCGCGCCATGGCTTTGCCCCAGACGTCGAGATCGGCGTCGGTGTAAGAGACGATCTTGGGCTTGCCGGTCGTCCCGGACGACGCGTGGATTCGCGCGAGCTCCTCGTCGTCGACGGCGAACAGGCCGTCGGGATACTCGTCGCGGAAGTCCTCTTTGGTCGTCATCGGGAGCGTCGTGATGTCGTCGATGCTCTCGATGTCGCTCGGGTCGACGCCGGCGTCCTCGAGTCGTTCGCGGTAGAACGGGACGTTTTCGTATGCGCGTTCGACCGTCTTCGTGAGCCGGTCTGCCTGTCGTTCACGGAGCGCTGCCCGATCGAGTGACTCGTTACTACTTCTCATACCAAAACGATGAACGGTCCCCTTCAAAAAGATTCGTGATATCGCTGCGGAGACGGACCGCTGTCAGTCAGTGCCGGTGAACCCGTGACACATCATGCAGATGCGCCGTTCAGTGACGGCAGCCCGTATCAGACAAGTTCGGGGCGGACTTCGTCGCCGAGTCGACGGATACACTCGGCCATCTCCTCGGTACCGGCACCTGGGTGGTACGTCCGGAAGATGAAGTGAATGTCGTCGCCGAGCGTCTCGCGGTAGGTCTCGAGTTCGTCGACGACCTGTTCGGGCGTGCCGAAGATCGCCTGCTCTTTGAGTTCCTGTTTGCGCTCGTCGGACAGTTCGTCGACAGGTTCGCCGGAGAAGATCTCCTCGTACCGGCGCTGGATGTAGAAGTAGCCGTCGCGCATCGCCTCCCAGGCTTCGTCGCGGGAGTCGCTGACGAACCCGTGCTGGAGGACGTACACCTGAAAGTCGCCGTCGATGTTCTCGTGCTCGCGGACGGTCTCGATGTCCTCCGTGCGCTTGCGGACGCCCTCGAGCGAGATGGCCGAGGGTGCACACCAGGCGTCGCCGATGCGGGCGGCCCGCCGAACGGCGGGCTTGGCAGCGCCGCCGAGCATGATCGGTACGTCGTGGGCCGGTTTCGGCGTCACGTCGACGTCGGCCGAGATCTCGTGGAAATCGGGCTCGTAGTCGAGTGTCCCCTCCGACCACGCACCGCGAAGCACGTTGACGGTGTCGGTCAGCCGGTCGACTCGCTCGTCCTTGGAGATGCCGAACGCGTCGAACTCGTCGACGTTCGAGCCGATCGAGAGACCGAGCGTCGTCCGTCCGTCCGTCCGCGATCTGGTCGATCGTCGCAACGTCCTCCGCGAGGCGGACCGAATCGTACAGCGGAGCCAGCGCGATACACGGCCCGAGTTCGATGTCGTCCGTGACCGCCGCCAGCGCACCCAGCGCGGGCGAGATTCCCGACATGTACCCGTCGTCGAGGAAATGATGTTCGGATACCCACGCGCTGTCGAGGCCGGCGTCGTCGATGACGCGGCCGAACTCGAGCATCTCGTCGTAGATTTCGCTCATCCAACGGTCGTCGTCCGGTCGCTGTTGACAGGTAAACAGGCCAGTCCCGAGTTGCATACACTACTCAATTCGGGTGGGCCGTCTTAACCCTTGGCGAAGGGGCGAGGTTCCGCCCGGGAGAGCCGACCAGACCGTTACACCGAAGCCCGTCGAGCCGAACAGTCATCCCATGGCAACGTTCACATACGAGACGGAAGTGCCAGTTCGCTTTCGCGATCTCGATCCGATGGGGCAGGTCCACAACGCTGTCGTCCTGATCTACGTCGAGGAAGCTCGCGCACGGTACTTCCAAGAGGTCGTCGGCGAACGACTCGAGCAGACCGACGGCGCCCTGGTCCACCAGGAGATCGACTACACCGTTCCGATCGAACTCGAGGACGCGGTGACGGTTCGCTACCGCGTCTCGAAAATCGGCGCGTCCAGCCTCACCACGGTCTTCGAGGTACGGACAGACGACGGTATCGCGGCGAACGGCGAGGTCGTTCACGTGGTGCTCGACGAAGCGGGAGAGACTCGAGCGGTGCCCGACACGTGGCGCGAGAACATTACGGCGTTCGAAGACGGATCGGTAGAGATAGTCGAGTAGAGAGACGAGATGTCAGCGTATCGGCGGGGTCAGTCGTCGGTTCCGGTTCCGTCGCCTGTGACGACGCCGGTCGATTCCTCCGGACTGCCCTTGATACGGCCGAGATCCATCACCGCCTTGATGCCCTCGTCCAAGTCGTGATAGTCGCTCGTGCTCGTAACAAGCGAAACGCCGACGAAGACGACGACGGCGACGATCGTGGCGAGTTGGCCACCGAGGAATCCCAGAGGAAGTTCGACACCAGCGTACTCGCCGCCGTAGGCGAGGAGGATCGTAAGCGCCAGTCCGGCGCCGCCGCCCGCGAGTGCGCCTTCGGCGGTCGCTCCCCGCCAGTTGTACGCGATAGCGATACAGGGGAAGATGACGGCCGCGAAGATTGCCCAGCCCGCGGCACCAAGGACGAAGATAAGGCCGGGGAAGGTGGCTGCGATGACGCCCGCCGCGATAAGGAGCGCAGCCGTAATCAGACGCCCCCAGTGGACTTCCTGCTCCTGGGTGAGGTCGACGTTCCGGTGTTCGATGAAGTAGTCGTGGACGACCGCGGACGCGCCCATGTTGAGGAACGCGTTGCTCGTCGACATGATCGCGGCCATGACCGCAGTGAGCACGAACGCGACGACGACGTCCGGAGCCCACTGGATGAGCGCGAGCGGGAGGGTCGCGTCCGGGTTGCCCGGATCGGCGACAGTCCCACCGATGACGGCGGCCCGCAGGAACGGTGCGGCGAGCCAGTACATCGCCGTTGCGAGGTACGCCGACCCCGTGATGAGTGCGCCCCACTTCAGCACCGACACGTCGCGTACCATGTAGAACTTCGTGATCGCGTGGGGCTGGCCGGCGACGGTCGCCTGGATGACGATCACCGAGATGACCAGGCCGATGGCCATGAGTCCGTCGCCGCCGAGCAGCGTGAACTCGAAGTACGCGGGATTTTCCGCCTGGATCGTCTCGATCATCCCGTTCCAGCCGACCCCGGAGTTCGTCACGACGTAGTACGCGGTCAGTACGCCGCCAAGCACCATGATCGCACCCTGAATCGCGTCGGACCAGATGGCCGCGAGCATCCCCCCGATGACGGTGTAGAAGCCGACGACCACCAACCCGATCACCAGTGCCTGGAAGAAGCTAATCGGCAGGATGAGTGATCCGACGATCCCGAGTGCGGCGTACTGGGCGGCGAGGTACCCCATACTGCCGAGCAGGACCGACGCCGCACCGAGCAGCCGGACACGCTCGTCCTGGAAGCGGTAGTACATCGCGTCTGGCGCGGTAATCGCGTTGCGTACGTCGCCGAGTACGCGCATCTTCCGTCCGAGCAACCAGTACGACGCGGTGAACCCGAAGATGATCAACCCGCCGACCAAAATGAAGTACTCGAGGCCGACGAGGTAGCCCGTTCCGGTGACGCCGATCATTCCCCACCCGCTCTGGATCGAGGCGAACACCGCCAGCGCGACGACGAGGACGCCCGACCGTCGTCCCGCCACGAAGTACTCCTCCTGGTTAGTCTGGTATCGACTCGCCAGTATCCCGATTCCGACCATCAGAACGGCGAACACAGCGAAGAATATCACTGCGGTCTCCGAGTAGTAGTCGACGCCGAGGTCATCACCCCACGTCTGCAGCGGGATCAACACGCCAGCATTGACGCTCATCAATCGTTCACCTCACTGGGGTCGATTCCACCGAGAGAGTCCCGTTCCCGAACCGTCTCCGTCCCCTCCAACTGCGTCCCGAGGTACACCGAGACGACGAGAAAGAGGACGACGAGCGAGAGAAACACCTCGACGACCGGCGTCGGGAATCCGAGCAGGTAGCTCATCGGACGATCACCCCTCGGCCGCGCTGGTGTTGGTCTCTCGCGCCGATCACCGCTCGACGGCCCGAGTACAGTTCGTGCCATTCAGACCCATGATGTGTAGTATCGTGCCACATACAAACCAAACAATCAAATTTGTAATACATAAGCGTTACGCCGCCTTCCGTCGCGATGGCTGGTCACCGACGCTCGAGACGGCTCGAGTTCCAACGACGAACCGTCGTCGACGACCGTGGGAGAAACAGTTTTGTTGTATGCTATATGTACACGAAATACATGTCCGACCGGCATAACGCACTCTTCGAGTCGATCGATCTCGGCCCCGTGACGGTGCCGAACAGGGTTTTTCAGCCGCCACACGGGAACGCGTACGGGCTCGGTGACCAGCAGACGGCCTTCCGTGCGGAGAAGGCACGGGGCGGATTCGGTCTGATCGTCCAAGAGTACAGCCAGATTCACGAATCGACCGACGTTACGCCCGTCGACTCGGGATACATCCACGACGACGAGACAATCCCGCCACAGCGAGCGATGGTCGACGCGGTTCACGACCACGGTGGAAAGCTGTTCGTCGAGTTGTGGCACGGCGGTGCGACGGCCGGGAACTACGGGAGCCGCCGCCCACCGCTTTCGGCGTCGCAGCTTCCAACCGGCAACTACTACACGCCCAAGGAGATGGAACACGCCGACATCCGGGAAATCGTCGCGGCGTTCGGTGACGGGGCAGACCGGGCGCGGCGAGCAGGCTACGACGGCATCGAACTCCACGCAGCACACGGCTACCTCATCTCACAGTTCCTCTCGCCGTTCTACAACGACCGCGACGACGAGTACGGCGGTTCACTCGAGAACCGAATGCGGTTCTTCCGGGAGGTCATCGAGAGCGTTCGCGAGAACGTAAGCGACGACATGGCCGTCGGTGCCCGGTACACGATCGACGAACGCGTCGAGGGCGGGCTAACTGCGGACGGCGACGGGCTCGAGATCGTTCGGCGAATCGGCGACGACCTCGACTTCTGGGATATCGACATCGGCGTCAAACAGTCGATCGACGACATGATCGCGCCGAGTCGCCGCCACTCGAAGAACTACCAGATAGACTTCGTGAAAGCTGCCACCGACGAACTCGACGTTCCCGTCGGCGGCACCGGGCGAATCACCGACCCGGACGACGCGGTCGCGCTCCTCGAGGAAGGGTACGTGGACATGGTCGGCATGGCACGCCAGTCGATCTCGGACCCCCACTGGCCACGAAAGGTGAGAGAGGAGCGCATCGACGAGATCCGGGAGTGTATCGGCTGTAACGTCTGCGTCTCGCAATCGAGACAGGGAATCCCGCTCACCTGCACGCAGAACCCGACGGTCGGGAGAGAGGCGGTTTGGCCGCCCGAAGAGTACGAAACAGTCGACGAACCGAAAGGCATCCTCGTGGTCGGCGGCGGGCCGGCTGGCATGGAGTTCGCAAGGGTCGCCGGCGAGCGTGGGCATCTCGTTCACCTCAACGAGAAAGCGGAGACGCTCGGCGGCCGGGTCAACTTCGAAGGGACGCTGCCTGATCTCGGTGAATGGAACCGGGTTCGCGACTGGCGGACGACCGAACTCGAGCGGCTCGACGACGTCGCCGTCCACACGGGAAGTAGAGCAGAGATGTGCTACGACGACGTCGAGAGCTACGGTGCGGAGGTCGTCGTCGTCGCGACTGGCGCGAGGTGGTCCGAGAAAGGTGAAACGTCGGGAACGCACCGTCCCGTTCCGGGCTGGAATCGTGACCACGTGCTGACTCCCGAAGACGCGCTCGAGGTCGATCCCTCGGGACGGAACGTCGTGATCTTCGACGAGGAGGGGTACAACGTGAGCGCCGGCGTCGCCCAGTCGCTCGCCGCCGACAACGACGTGACGTTCGTGACGCCGAGTGCGAGCGCGTTCGATCAGGCGGTGCACACGTTCGAACGGGGAACGATCTTCACGACCCTCTTCGAGAGCGGCGTCGAGTTCGTACCTCACCACGCGCTCGAGGAAATCCGCGACGACGACGTCGTCACCGCCAACGTTCACTCGGGAGCGCAGACCACGCTCGAGGCGGACTACGTCGTCTTCACGACGATGCGAAAGTCGAACGACGACCTCTACCGCGATCTTACGGCGAACCTCGACTCGCTCCGGCAGTCGACCGAAATCGAGGAAGTTCATGCAATCGGTGACTGCGTCTCGCCGCGGCGGATCGCCGATGCCGTCTATTCCGGTCACGAACTCGGTCGGCAGGTATAGGAGATCAGCGCCCTGCAGAGAGCGGTATTTGTGAGTCGCCACCGTTCAGTAGTCGATAGCCGTAATCTCCTCGACGGGCCACTGACTGAGGATCTCGACGCCGTTCTCGCGGACGACGACCATCTCCTCGACGCGGACGCCCTGGCGGTCGGCCGGCTGCATCGTCTCGACGGCCATCGTCATGCCCTCCTCGATCTCGATGGGATGGTCCGGCGAGAGGCCCCGCCAGATGAGTGGCTCCTCGTAGAGTTGGAGCCCCAGGCCGTGGGCCCAGTGGTTGGTCGTCATCTGCCAGAAGTCGTCGGCGTCGTACCAGTCCATGTGTTCGCCCTCTTCGTCCGGGAAGCCCTTGCAGATCTCGTCGGTGGTCGCCCCGGGCTCGATGCGCTCTAACACGTCGTAGAGGTCGTCGCGGGCCTTCTCGTAGGCGTCCTGCTGGGCCTGCGTGGGCTCGCCCATGGAGAACGTGCGGTAGTAACAGGAGCGATAGCCAAGGTAGCCGATGTTGTAGAAGTCGGCGTAGACGAGGTCGCCGGGCCGGATCATGCGGTCGGTCGTGTTGGCCTGGTGTTTCGGCCACGTATTCGGGCCGGAGGTGACGTAGCCGCCCTGGGCCATCGCGCCGTGACGCCAGAGTTCGTTGACCGCATCGCCCCAGACCTCGGACTCGCGTTTGCCGGGTTTCGCGCTCTCGGTGATGGCCTGGAAGCCCGCCTCACAGATGGCTGCGACCTGTCGGAGACACTCGATCTCGTCGCGCGTCTTGACCTTGCGAGCGTCAAGCATGATGTCCGTCGCTGCGTCAGTGTCGACGTCGACGCCGCGGTCCTCGAACTTCTCGACGAGTGCGCCGTTAGCCACGTCGATGCCCATCGGTTCTTTAGCGACGCCGTACTCCTCCATGGCCTCGTAGACCGTCTCGGCCATCTTGTCCTTGAGCCAGCGTCGCGCCGAGGCGCTCCCCGAGGCCCGGGGAACGTTCCCGAGGCCGGGACAGGCGTACCGGATGTCGTCGAGCCAGGGGCAGTTGAACCGCTGGTTCGAGGCGTGATCGGCCGTGTCCCAGTGGACGACATCGCCGTCTTCCGTGAGCAGCGTGTAGTGGTCCGCGCCGCTGCCGCCGGTCATCGCGAGCCCGGTCACGTAGCGGACGTTCGGGTCGTTGATGAGCAACATCGACCCCAACTCCGAGTCCTGGAGTCGCTCGAGCGCTCGCTCCTTGCGCTCGCGTCGCATGCGCTGGACGTCGATGCGCTCTTCCCAGTCGACAGCCATGGTTCCACGCGTTCCTTCCATGAAGTCGCGCTCGTACATCACATCAACGTACACAGAGGGGGCTAATCAAACTCCGGATTTGATGGTGACAGCTGACACACCCCACCGGTCGATTCGCTGTGCTGGCAGCGTGTACCCACCCGAGCCTATAACTGCCTGCCGCGACCACTGGTGGCTATGTCCCACGAGACGCCGATTCGCGTCGACCACACCGGCATCGCCGTCGAATCGATCGCCGACGCCGAACCGATCCTGTTCGCGCTCGGCTGTCGGAAGCTCATCGAGGAGTCCGTCGAGGGCCGCTTCCGCTGGGCCCAGTACGACTTCGGGATGGACGCCTCGCGACTGGAACTCATCGAACCCGAGGCCGACGACACTTTCCTGACCGAGTACCTCGACGAGCACGGTCCCGGACTCCACCACATCACCTTCGAGGTCGCGGACATCGCGGCCGTCGCCGCGGCGCTCGAGGACGCCGGCTATCGGGTCGTCGAGTACGAAGAATACGACGACTGGACGGAGGCGTTCATTCCCCCGTCGAACCCGACGGGGGCGCTGTTCCAGCTGTTCGAGTACCACGAGGGGTACGGCGAGGACCGCCCGCCGGCCGACGCGCTCTACGTCGACGGCCAGCGGTTATAGTAGCCACTGAGAGTCAATGCACACCCGATCGCACAGTCGTCGTGCGATCGGTGTGTAAATCGTTTCAGTTGTTACTATAGAAGAAGCCTGAAAAACCGATCAGACCGGCTCGAGCCCGTTCTCCTCGCGGAGCGTGTTGATGTACTCGCGGAACCCGTTCTCGAGGTCGTATTCGACCTCGTAGCCGAGGTCCTCCTGTGCGGCGGTCATGTCGAGGTTCTGGGTCCACGGGAGTTCGCCGTCGTCGGAGACGTCGAGGTCGGCGTCCGGGATGATCTCGCGGACGGTATCGGCGGCCTCGCGGATGGTAGCGAGTTCCCCGCGGACGTTGTAGATCCGCTGGCTGAGGTCCTCGTCGGGGGTAAAGGCCGCCTTCCGGAACGCCTGGGCGATGTCGCGGGCGTGTTGCCAGTCGATGACCTGGTCGCCGTATTCGACGCTGAACGACTCCTCGAGGGCCGGTTTCTCGACGATGTTCGCGAGGAACGCCGAGCCGCCGGTCTCCCGGTAGGGGCCGTACGCGACGGTCGGGCGCAGGCCGACGTGGGAGACGTCGTAGTCCTCGTAGTAGACCCGAGCCTGGTGTTCGTTGTACTCTTTGGTCGCTCCGTAGAGCGTGTCGGGGTAGACGAGTTCGTCCTCGTCGACGTACTCGCCCTCGTAGTTGTGCGGCGGCGCGTACACGGCGGCGCTCGACGCCCAGGCGACGCGTTCGACCTGATCGTCGAGCGTACGGGCGGCTTCCAGGACGTTGTTCGTACCCGTGACGTTCACGTCGAGGGCCGCACGCGGGTTGTCGCGGGCAGTGTTGGTCAGCAGCGCTGCCAGGTGAATGATGTGTGTCGTTCCGGTCTCTTTGACTGCGCGGATGACGTCTGTCGGCTCCGAGACGTCGCCCCGCCGAATGGTCACGTCGTCGGCGACGCCGAGTTTGTCCAGAATGCGGTCGTCCGTCGACAGGTCGTAGGCGACGACGTCGTGTCCCGCATCGACCAAGTCCTCGACGACGTACGAGCCGAGGAAGCCAGTACCACCAGTGACGAGTACAGTTGACTCTGTCATCGTATACCAACGACGTGACGGAGCAACACAAAAAAGTTTGTTATTACTACCGTCCCGCCGACACGTC
Source organism: Natrinema limicola JCM 13563 (assembly GCF_000337475.1). GTDB lineage: Archaea > Halobacteriota > Halobacteria > Halobacteriales > Natrialbaceae > Natrinema > Natrinema limicola. Next base: position 26,886 of record NZ_AOIT01000033.1, read on the forward strand.
TACCACCAGGTATTTTGAGACCCACGATGTACGTCACGTCATGGCACGGCGACAGTTAGATCCAGACGGGCTCATCGACGCCTCGAGCATCGGCTACAGCCACGGCATCGTCGCGGACGGCACACTCTACATGTCCGGGCAAGTCGGCTGGGACGAGTCGTTCGAACTTGCCGGCGAGGACGTCACAGCACAGACACGCCAAGCATTCGCGAACGTCGAGATGCTCCTCGAGGACGTCGATCGATCGCTGGCCGACGTGACGAAAGTGACCGCGCACGTCGTCGACCTCCAAGCGAACCGGGACGCGTTCTTCGAGGTGTGGAACGACGTGCTCAGCGAGCCGCCGTTCCCGTGTCTCACGCTGCTCGGTCCACAGCAACTCGCACAGGACGGGTTATTCGTCGAACTCGAGGTCGAAGTCCCGATCGACGAGTAGCCGCCGACTATTCGTGGAGGCCGCCGACCTGTTCGTAGAACGACGATTGGAGAGACTCGACCATTTCCTCTTCGCGATCAATGCGCGCGTCGATGACGAACGGGACATCGGCGTTCGTCCCGGTCTCGAGCGCGTCGGCGAGTTCGTCGGGCGTCACTGCACGCGTCGCCTCGGCCCCGAACGCTTCAGCAGCCTTGACGAAGTCGGTATCGTGGAACTCGACGCCGGCGATGTCGCCCTCGTCGTCTTGCATCTGCCGGACCATGCCCAGACTCGTATCGTTCAAGACGACGAACGTCGGCGCCACGCCGTGTTCGACGGCCGTCTCGACGCTGGTCATTGTCATGGCGAAGCCGCCGTCGCCAGCGACGCCGATGACGTCCTTGTCCGTCGTGATCGCCGCCGAAACGGCTGCCGGCGTAGCCCAGCCCATGCTCCCGACGCCGCCGCTGCCGTAGTAGGTCCCCGTGTCGGGGGTCTGCAGGTAGTTCAGGAGCCAGAAGCGGTTGTTCCCGGAGTCGGCTGTGATGATGGTGTCCGCGTCGACGACGGCTTCGATCTCTTTGACCGCGCGCTGGGGCTTGATTGGTGAGGCATTCGACTTACACTTCGGATCGGAGAACGATTCCCGTGCCTCGGCCGCCCGGTCGCGTGCCCAGTCGTTGACCACGTCGTCGGGTAGTGCATCCGCGAGGTCGGCGAGGCTCTGCGTAGCATCGCCGATGAGTGCGACGTCAGCAGGGTAGACCCATCCGGCGTTGCGGGTGTCGATGTCGGCGTGGATGATCGTCTGTTCGTCCGGTCGGATGAAACCGGGTGCCTGCCAGTTCGTGTCCATCGGGTTGAGTCGGGACCCGACGACAAGCAGTACGTCAGCCTCGCTGACAACTTGATTCGCTCCTTCGTGGCCGAACGAGCCAATGACGCCCGCGGCCTGCTCGTGAATCTCGGGAAACGTGGATTTTCCGAGATAGGAGGTAGTGACGACGGCGTCGGTGGCCTCGGCGACTGCCATCAGTTCGTCGTACGCGCCAGCCGAGTGGACGCCGTTGCCGGCGATGATGACCGGGCGCTCGGCGGCCATCAGTTCATCCACAGCCGTCGCGAGGTCATCAGCGTCGGGACGTGCCTCCCAGTTTTGTACCTGGTCGTGGCCGTCCCAGACAGGTGGCACTGGATCGTCGGGCATCTCATCGGAAACGGCGTCACCGTCAAGAATGACGGCAGTGGGGCCGGAGCGGCCAGCCGTCGCGTGTTTGAATGCCAGCTGGAGGCTGCGAATGGTTTCCGTTGGCGACCGAGGGAACCAGTGTTCCTTGGTGTACGCCTCGAGCGCTGAGGGGAGATCTAGTCCTCCGTAGTCGCCCCGGGCCTGCTGGTAGGGCGCGAGCGTGGAGTAGTCGCCGCGCTCGCTGGCCTCCGTGATGACGACCATCGGCGAGGAGGCGAGTTTACCCTCCATTTGTCCGATGGCACCGAGACTGCCGATCCACGGTCCCTGCCCCGCGAGGACGCCGGGATTGCCCGTCATCCGCCCGTACATCTCCGCCATGATACTCGCCTCGCGCTCGTCACGTGGGCGAACCATGGTCACATCAGACTCCGGGATGAAATCGAGGATTTCGATGACCCGGCCGCCCGGATACCCGAACAGATACTCGACGTCCTGGGCGTCGAGCTCTTCGACGAGCCGTTCGCCCGTCTCAGTCATGGGTCTCGTCGAGTTGCACAGTCTCGTCGACGACGAGCGTCGGCCCTGCCTCGAGGTCGATGAACTCCGCGGCGTCGGCTTGGACCTTCTGTCCGACCTCAGACTCGAAGGCCTGGTTGAGCGCTGTCATGTCGTCGAAGTAGAGCTCAAGGACGCCGTCGTACTCGACGGCATTCGGGTTCGTCGGGACAGACGTCGTGTACTTCCGGAGGCCCGGCAGATCCTTTGCGATCGCTGCGTGCTCGCCCTGCCAGCGCTCGGCGAACTCCTCGTGGCTGTACTCGTCCGTGCGGACGAGGAAGTCTACCATCTTAATCATGGTACTAGCTATCTCATATTCCACACTCTTTGGTTTAACGGTTACCGCTTCCCGCGCCAGCTCACGGGAATCGCTGAAGAGATGTCCAATCGGGTTCGACAGCTTGTTCGAATAGCTTGAACAGGCTTTAGTGAAATTAATTCGTTGAGTATCACATGTCACTCCCACCTGATGTCGACCGGCCCGTCGAAACCGTCGAACGAGCGATCGACATCATCGACTACCTCAAGGAGAACGGACCTGCAACGATCGCCGAGGTGACGGCCCATCTCGGCTGTGCCAAGAGCACTACCCATCGCCACCTGAAGACGCTCGAGGCGAGCAGCTTTCTCATCGAGGAAAACGACGAATATCGTCTCGGGATTCGGTTTTTGGACTACGGCGTCATCGCTCGAGACAGGCACACGTTCTATCGGGAAGTGAAATCGAAAGTTGATACTCTCGCCGACGAGACCGACGAGAAGATCTGGTGTGCCGTCGAGGAGCACGGGCGGAGCGTTCATATCTACGGCGCGCAGGGGAAACGCTCCGTGCGGACGTACGCTCGCCTGGGACATCAGAACTACCTCCACCAGCATGCCGCGGGGAAGGCGATACTGGCGTATCTGCCGGACGAGCGCATCGACGAGATCGTCGAGACGTACGGATTGCCAGCACGAACGCAACATACGATAACGACCGCGGACGAGCTCTGGGACGAGATCGAGGCCATTCGCGAGCGTGGGTACGCACTGAACATTGAGGAGTCCGTCGAAGGGCTCCACGCGATCGGGGCACCGATAAAAGATGAGAACGGGACTGCACTCGGCGCTATCAGCATCTCGGGGCCTGCGAATCGCCTCGACGGATCGTTCCTCCGGGAAGAACTCCCGACGCTACTGCTCGGGACAGTCAACGAAATCACGATTAACCTCGCACACGCCTGACGGACGACCGTCGCAAGACGGCTTCTCGAGGGTGTGACCCGGCCGCGTCTGTCGCCGCTCACCCAACTATCCGCCCGAACAGCGGTCACGAGACGGCCGGTTCGCCCGCGGACGCGTATCACATTACCGAACGAGTAATGATATATTCCGACAGGAGCTGGACAGGCTTCCTTCTTTTCTGTTCCCAATTCTGTTCACTTACAGTGAACACAAATTCCGGCGTACCGGAACGTACTTTGGTACTCAGTCAGCGATACCGTGTTTCCCGCGAATATCGGCCCTAGAAAGCCGGCTACGGCGACACAAACAATCTGTTACTACCTCAATTCATTCGATCTATTCGAATACGCGAATTTGCCAGCTCGACTTGAGAAATCGAGTTCATTGCCATTACAGAACTAGTTCTGTAATCAGTAGAAGAGCGTGGTACGACGCATCACCACAATGGGCTCGTTTCTGCTATGCCGACCAATGATCGCGGTGGATCAGAGCTGAGCGCCGGGTCGATATCCCGAAGTCAAGAAAAGGTCTCACGGTTCACGGCCGATATCTGTCTCGAGAAGCTCCAAAACCACTGATTCAATTATGATGAACGCAAATCCGGCCCCAACTGACTGGCAATGGCTCTCAAGGATCGGGCCGATGGCAAATCCACTCGCTGTCATGCGATTAAATCGAATATTCCGTGACCAGAACTGTGAACATCGACGTGCGAGCGTTCACTGTCGATGAACAACCATCATTGAACGAGAAATCGACGCTTAGCTGGTAGCGGCAGCAGATAGCCCTGTTCGACAATGAAAAATTGTTCGATAAGGGTGAACAGTTATGCTACTTGTTCACAGAGTACGATCGTGATCAGCTGCTCGGCCAGTCGGGCTCGCGATCCTCAAAGAAGGCGTCGATGCCCTCGTTCTTATCGTCGGTCGCGAATAGTTGTGCGAATAGTTCAGCCTCGTACTCGATGCCCTCCTCTAAGCCCATCCGCGAGGCGGCTTTGACGGACTTTTTCGCGAACTCGAGTGCGACCGGGCTCTTCTCGGCCATTGCTGCGGCGAGGTCGTAGACGCTGTCGTCGAACGTCTCGTCGGCGTGTACCTCGTCGACGAGGCCGATGTCTGCGGCTTCTTCGGCGTCGATGAGTTCACCGGATAGGATGAGCCGCATGGCGTGGCCTTCACCGACTAGTCGCGGGAGGCGCTGGGTGCCGCCACCGCCCGGCATGATACCGAGGTTGATCTCGGGTTGACCGATTTTCGCGTCCTCGTGGGCAATGCGGACATCGCACGCCTGGATGAGTTCGCAGCCCCCTCCCAGTGCATGGCCGTTAATCCGGGCGATGACCGGGATCGGACAGTCGTCGACGCGCTCGTAGACGCGCGGGCGCTTGCTCGCTTCACGTTGCTCTAGCATACCCCGTTCGCGCAGTTCCGTCACGTCCGCGCCCGCGACGAACGCGCCGGATTCCTCAGCACCCGTCAGGACGACGACGCGCACGTCGCTGTCCTCGACGGCGTCGAGAACGTCTTTGAGTTCCGACCGCAACTGTGCGTTGAGCGCATTGCGGGCGTCTGGTCGGCATAGTTCGATCGTCGCTACGTGCTCGATACGGTCACCGACGGTGGCGTTTACCGTCTCACACTCGGCGGCGGTCGCTTCGATCGACATCAGTCATCACCCCAGTCGCCGCTCGTGCCGACGATTTCGCCGTCCTCCCAGACATAGAATCCTTCACCGCTTTTCTTGCCAAGTTTGCCGGCTCGGACTTTCCGTTTTAACACCTGTGGGGGCTTGAATCGCTCGCCGAGTTCCTCACGGAGGTACTCGAGGATGTCCAGTCGAACGTCGAGCCCAACGACATCGCCGAGTTCGATCGGTCCCATCGGGTGGTTGTAGCCGAGTTCCATCGCGGTGTCGATGTCCCGCGGATCGGCGACGCCTTCCTCGACCATCCGCATCGCCTCGACACCGAGCGCGACACCCAGCCGCGAGGACGCGAAGCCGGGGGCGTCGGTCACTTCGACAGGTGTCTTATCGATGTCCTCAATGTACTCGTGGGCGAACTCGAGGGTCTCGTCGTCGGTCTGCTCGGCGACGACGATTTCGACGAGTTCCATGATGTGGACAGGATTGAAGAAGTGCAGTCCGATCACACGGCCGTCGTTCGCCGCCGCGCTCGCGATCTCCGTGATCGACAGCGAGGAGGTGTTCGTCGCGATGACCGTCTCGTCGTCGACCAGCTCTTCGACGTCCGCCATCGTCGACTTCTTGAGGTCTAAGTCCTCGGGAACGGCTTCGACGACGAGATCCGCGTCCGCGACGGCCTCCTCGAGGTCCGTCGTTCCCGAGAGGCGCTCGAGGGCGGCGTCGGCCTCCTCGCGGGTGACCTTGTCGCGTTCGATGCCGCCCTCGAGGTTGTCCTCGATCGACTTGAGGCCGTTCTCGACATATTCCGTCTCGATGTCCCGGACGATCACGTCGTGGCCAGCCATGGCGGTTACTTGTGCGATTCCGTGCCCCATAGTTCCAGCTCCAAGTACTGCGACTCGCATACACAAGCAATACCGTGGGTCCCTAAAAGCCGTTTCCGTTTCATACGTGTGAGTCCGATCCGGCGCACCCGCGATCCGTCTGTGGATGCCCCGGGGAATTCGTCACAACCTCCGTCTCAGAAGACGAGCGCGGGACCGAACTCGAGCACCCAGAGGGCGGCCATCCCGACGCCGATCGTCAACAGAATGTTCCCGCGCCACCACGCCACCGCGGCGGCGACGATACCGGCGGCCAGCCGGTCGTCTATGACCATCGCGGCGACATCTGGACTCGGCGTGACGAGTCCAGGGGCGACGAGTGCTGCGAGCACCGCCGGAGGGACGAACTTGAGAACGAGCTTGACACGCGGCGGAACCTGGTTGATTCGGCCGAACAAGTGGATAAAGGAGAGCCGGATGAGATAGGTCGCGACGGCGATCACAAGGATAATGACCCAGATACCGAGCGTGGAGAACTCGCTCATCGGTCCATCGCCTCCTCAGTGGTCACGCCGGCGGCGATCCCGACGGCTGCGGCGATGAGGAGGTCGAGTCCCGCCGGCAGTCCGAACTCGGCGACGGCGTACGCCGCGGCGATCGCGACGATGGCGCTGGCGAGGGCGGATACGACCTGCGGGAGATCCTCGATTGCCGGGACCAGGATCGCGAGGAAGACTAGCGGAATCGCGAACATGAGGTTCAGCGACTCCGGAATGCCGGCACCGAGGACGAAGCCAACGATCGTCGTGGCGACCCAGACGACCCAGATACTCACGCCGAGCCCGAGGTAGTACAGCCGCTTGTCACGGCTTCGGGCTTCCGCGGCGTACTCGGCGATGGACATCGCGTAGACGTGATCGGTGAGGAAGTATGCGAGATACGCCCGCGTTCGCTTCCCGTAGTCGGTAAAGTGTGGCGCGATCGACGCTGAGTACATGAGCATCCGCAAGTTGACGACGATTCCAGTGATGACGATGATGGTGAGCCCTGCGTTCGCACCGATCAACTCGACGGTGACGAGCTGTGCGGTGCCCGCAAAGATACCCGCGGACATCATCGTCGTCTGGGCAACCGACAGTCCCGCACCGTCAGCGGCGATCCCGAAGACGAGCGCGAACGGGACGACCCCAAGCAGGATTCCAATGGAGTCGCGCGCTCCCGCGCTAAAATCTTCGTTCATGGAGTATCTAGTTGGGTGACCGTGGCGTTGTGGGGGGTTGTTCGAGGGCTGTACGATCGTTGGATCGACGGGGATGACGGACCCATCGATGCGGTATCTGGCGCTAACATGTTGAGATCGACATAAGTCCCGACGAAGCGGGAACGCGACACCACAGACGATCCGGCGACTGCGATCTCGACAGTGATCGGGCTGGACATGCCCGTCTCGTCCTCCGCTGAACGATCGCAGGCATCCGGAGGTCTGTGTGGTGATCATGATCGAGTCACTGCCGTGCAATGGACATTGCCTACTCTTCCTTTCCATGTCTGACTCAAAACAATGTCGAACGTTCACGATCAAGTGCTGGTATCGAGTACCACGTCTGAGCCGCCAGTCGTCCGATCCCGACGCAGTCGAGAGCCGAAGGCTTAAACCCCGAACCGTTCGACCTACAGCGTGATGACACAAGCCAATGCTGTAATTGTCGATGCAGTCCGAACACCGCAGGCGAAAAAGGACGGCGCGCTCGCTGGCCTGTATCCCGAAGACCTTGTCACGGCGATCCTTGACGCGCTCGTCGAGCGTACGGGAATCCAAGCAACAGCCTGGGAGGACTTCCGGCTCGGCTGTGCAAACCAGGAGGAGGAACAGGGTCGAAACCTTGCCCGGCAGTCGTTGCTCGCGGGCGGGTTCCCAGAGACCATTCCTGGCTCGACCACCACGCGCCTCTGTGGCTCCTCGCTGAGCACGCTCAACGACGCCGCCCGCGCCATTGAGGCCGGTGACGGTGCCGTCTATCCCGTTGCCGGCGTCGAGCAGATGAGTCGAGTTCCCTTCTCGGACTGGCTCCACCCGGCGATCGAGGAGCGCTACGACGCCGACCGACTGCCGATGGGGCAGACCGCCGAGACCATCGCCCGCAGGCACGACGTGAGCCGTACCGATCAAGACGAGTTCGCCCTCCGATCGCACGAGCGGGCGACCGAGGCAGTCGAAAGTGGCCGATTCGACGACGAAATCGTCCCCGTCGACACCGACGACGGCCTCGTAGAGACTGACGAGACGCCGCGGCCGAACACGACACTCGAGAAACTAGGCGAACTCCCGACCGTCTTCCGCGACGACGACCAGGCGTCGGTCACGCCGGGCAACGCCTCGCCGCTGACCGACGGCGCTGCTGGCCTGCTCGTCACGAGCGAGTCCTACGCCGAGGACCACGGACTCGAGCCGCTTGCCCGGGTCAAAACCCGCGCCGTCGTCGGCGTCGATCCGCTCGTCATGGGGAAAGGGCCAATCCCTGCGACGCGTGCTGCACTCGAGGACGCCGAGCTCACGATCGACGACATTGACCTCGTTGAACTCAACGAGGCGTTTGCTGCACAGAGCGTCCACTGTGTCCGCGAACTCGGAATACCTGACGAGAAAGTGAACGTCAATGGCGGGGCGATCGCGCTGGGCCACCCGCTTGGCTGTTCGGGTGCACGGATCTCGACGACGCTGCTTCATGAGATGGAAAAACAGGACGCCACATACGGGCTCGCGACGATGTGTGTCGGCTTCGGACAGGGTGTGGCGACAATTTTCGAACGGCCCTAAGATCGTTACCGTTTCGCGCCGGTGAGTTGGGCCTTGAAGCCGTAGCGGATGACGTCTTCTTGTGTGTAGATGCGCCGGATCGTAGTTTCGACGTCGTCGCCGACATCGACGACTTCGTCGCCGCCGATCAGGACCTGCGTTGGCGCGCTGACTGTTTGCTCGCCATCAGGCCCGTCGAACGCCACCACGGCGCTGACGAACGCCCCGCTCTTGGACTGCTGCTCGACGAACTCGGGTGGGGCACCGCCCTGTTCGATCTGGGTCACCGCCTCGACAGTACCGGTTCCCGACAGTTCGACGGTCTCGTATTCGTCAGGGACCTCGTTGCAGTCGTAACACGCCCCGTCTGGCGGGAAGTTCAAGCCGTTGCAGTTCGGACACCGCCCGGCCACCAGTCGGTGACGCTGGGAGATCGTCCGCTGCCATGAGGGGACGCTCACGTACGCGCCGCCGCCTTCGGGCTCGTCGCTGGTAATCTCGCCGCGCCGCCGGAGGTACTCGGCATACGACAGGTCAGTATCTCCCTCGAGCGATGTGGCGACGGGGACGGCCCCGTCAATGAGCAAGGCGTTTGCGCCCGCACCGCTTCCGTAGGCCGCGATGAGGAGCCGCTCGGCACCCTCTTCAAAGGCCGTCGCGGCACTGAGGAACACGCTCGCTGCACCGGTGTCGCCGAGCGTGCTCACTGTCTCCGCGGCCGAGATCTCGGTGACGCTGACGCCCAGCGCATCGGTCGCGCGATACGGCAGTTTTCCGTCAGGTGACTGGACTGCTGCCGCGTCGACGTCGAGGGGTTCCTCGAGGTCGCTCGTGGCACCGCCGAGTGTCGTGGTAAACGCGTCCCGGTCGTACTGTGTGACGCCCAGTCCGGTCGTCTCGTCGTCGCCGGTCGTCCGGAACCGCGTTCCGGGGTAGGGCTCGACGTGGGAAGCACGGTCGACGATCGTTCCGGGTCCGTCAGCCTCGAGGACGAACGCGGCCGCGCCGGCACCGGCGGCGTGCCCGCGTTCGCTGTCGGGTTCGCCGCGCGGACAGTCGCTGGCGATGACGAGTGCGACCTCGTCGCCCCACGGTCCTGCGTCGAGAGCGGCGTCGAGTGCCTGCGCGCTGGCGCGGGTACTGCCTGTCACCGTCCGGGTGGTCACGTCCTCAGGCGCGCCGAGCATGCTCGCCAGCCGCGCGGTGAGGTCCTCCTCGGCCATCGGTGGCGTCGTCGTCCCCAGCGCCAGATGTGTGACGGCGGATCCGTCCCGGCCGGCGGCAGCGAGTGCCCGCTCGGCTGCTTCGACGGCCATCGTCAGCGCGTCCTCGTCGGCTTCGGGGACTGCCTTCCGCTCGATACCGGACGCCTGGAACTGGCCCCAAGCGTCGGCGATCTCGTCGGCGTCGATCCGCAGCCGCGGGGCGTAGGCACCGACCGCTGCGATGGAGACGTCGGTCATTGTGCCACCTCCCGTTCGAGAACGTGCACAACGGCTGCACCGCCACTGCCTCCAACATTGTGTGTCAGGCCGTACTGCGGGTCATCGATCTGTCGATCACCGGCCTTGCCACTCAGTTGCTTGAACGCCTCGGCGACCTGGCCCGCACCCGTCGCGCCGATAGGGTGGCCCTTGGACTTCAGGCCGCCTGACGCGTTGACCGGGAGCTCACCGTCCAGTTCCGTGACGCCGTCCTCGAGCAATTGGTGAGCCTCTCCGCGCTCGCAAAAGCCGAGGTCTTCGTAGGCGAGTAGTTCCGCGATTGCAAAGCAGTCGTGGATCTCCGCGAAGTCGACATCGTCGGGCGTGATACCCGCTTCGTCGTAGGCCTGCTCGCCGGCTTTCTTTGAGGAGGCGATTCCCGTGTAGTCGTCGCGCTGGAAGAGACCGACCCGTTCGCTGGCGGCACCGACGCCCGCAACGCGGATCGGATCGTCTGTATACTCATCGACGACATCCTCGCTCGCGATCAACACGGCGGCCGCGCCGTCGGAGGTCGGACAGCAGTGATAGAGGTTCAGCGGGTCGGCAACCGTCGGCGCACCGACCGCGTCGTCGAGCGAACACTCGAAGCCCAGATGGGCCTTCGGATTTTTTGCGCCGTTTTCGTGGTTTTTGACCGCAACCATCGAGAGGTGTTCCTGCGTCGCCTCGTATTGGTCTAAGTACGTACTGGCCATCTGGGCGTAGACGCCCGCGAAGGTCGTCCCCGTCAGGCGCTCCCACTCTGTCTCGCCGCTGACGCCGAGCCAGTACTTCGTCACGTCGCTGCTCATGTCGGTCATGATTTCGACACCGCCGGCCAGCGCCACGTCGGCCATCCCGCTTTTGACCGCCTGCACTGCCTGCCGAACCGAGTACCCCGACGCCGCACAGGCGTTCTCGATGCGCGAACTCGGGATTCCGTGTAAGCCAGCATGTTCGGTCGCCGCCGGCCCCGACAGCCCCAGTTGGCGACCGCCGACGCCGAGCGAGCCGATAACGGCTTCGTCGATGTCGTCTCTCTCGAGTCCATATGGTACGCTGTCGACGGCCGTCTCAAGGGCCGCGGAAAACAGCGAGCGATAACTCTCGTCGGGCATCGTACCGAACGGTGTTTGCCCTGCTCCGATGACGTAGGCATCCCGCATACGCTTCGAGTTGCCGATGTGTAGAGAAATAGCTTTTCCTCCACGCGTGGAGACACTGTGTTCCCAGTTATGGTAGTTGGATAGCGATTTGCCGTCAGACCGATTTCGTAGCAGTCTCATGAATGGTCTCTCAATGGTGAATCAAGTGTGTCGCTGGGGGTTAGCGGATCGCTGGAATCGATAGATTCCACGATCCGCACCGAGAACAGTACGCATCTCCGCCAGCAACTCGTCGTCAAAGAGCTTGAGAACCGACTTCTTCGTCGTCAGATCACTGCAAAACAACAGCAGATCGAACAACTTGAGGCTCGCCTCAAGCGGTACGAAAACCCAAACACACCTCCCAGTAAGCAGGGTGGCGTGGCTGGATCACCTGGCAACGATGACAGCGACGAGGAAGAGAACGAAGACCAAGGGGACGACGCTGGCGGCGACGCTGACGCCGCCAGCGGCTCCTCTCCAGGACGTGACGAAGGTCACGAAGGAACAACTCGACCGCCTCCGGAACCAGAGGAAACTATTCGAGTCGATCAGGGATATTGCCCAGACTGTGAGCAAATCCTCTCTAACCCGGATAGCTACATCTCACGGACGATTATCGACATACCTCTCCCTATTCCAACCACTGTCATCGAGTACGAACTCGGCAAACACCGCTGTTCCTGTGGAAACGAAGTCGTTGCTGAACATCCAGACTGCCCGGAAACCGGGCGGTTTGGGCCAAATATCATGGCCCAAACCGCCCTCGGTAGGTTCCATCAGCGACTTCCAAACCGTAAACAGGCGGAGCTGTTTGACTGGGAACTCGATACACCCATCTCTCATCGGACGATCTACAACCTGACCAAGCGGGTCGCAGACCGGCTGCGACCCGCGTATGACGATGTCAAAGCCCGTATTCAGGAAAGTGACGTCGTCTACTGTGATGAAACGGGATTTCCTGTTGACGGAGAGCAACACTGGGCGTGGACGTTCGTTACTGACGAAGAAGTGCTGTTCTGGGTTGATGAGAGTCGTGGAAGCCAGGTGTTAGAGGACGTCCTCGGCGAGGACTTCGCCGAGGACTCGACGCTCAGCTGTGACGGTTGGTCAGCGTATCCGAGCTATCACACGAAGCTCCAGCGGTGCTGGGCACATCTGTTGCGGGAGGCGGAGTACGTTGCTGAACGGTACGAGGAAGCAGAGAGGTTGTCTGAGGAGTTACACGCTCTCCACGACGATTTAACGGCGTTCGACGAGGAGGAACCGTCCGCCTCCGCCCGCGAGCAAAAGCGGGCGGAGGCGTCGTTACATCTGGAAGGCCTGATCAGGGAAGACTACGAGGCACAGGAGGTCAAGAAGCTGATCGAGAAGATCAGGAACGGGTTAGGGCACTGGCTGACGTTCGTTACAGAGCCAGACGTCGATTCGACGAATAATCGCGCAGAGCGCGCTCTGCGCGAGCAAGTTGTGCTGCGGAAGATGTTCCGGACCCTCCGCTCAGCCGAAGGGGTCCAGATTCACGAGACGATCACGACCATGTTAGCCACATGGAAACGACGAGGACTTGATCCGCCTGAACAGCTCCAGTCCATCCTCGGTGGGCAAGAACTCAGATTAGGATGAGAGGCATCACTGGCCGGTGAATCCTGGTCACGCTATCCAACTACCAGTTATGTTCGTAAGTCGAATTTCCTATCCAAATGATCAAAAACTACCACTCGAACCTGACGGATCATACCCGAATGATTTTTCATGGTAGTATTCTAATCGGCGCATGAAGTATGGTGTATGCACCTGTAGAGAGCGAAGACCGCGAAGAACTCCGTGCAATTCAGGAAGAACGCCTCCACGAAACAGTCGAACACGCGTACGAAAACGTCCCGTTCTACCGCGAGCAACTCGAGGAAGCTGGCGTTGAACCGAGTGACATCGAGAGTCTCGAAGACATCGCGAAGCTCCCGATGACGACCAAGGAGGACTTCCGCGATGAGTATCCCGACGGCCTGTTCGCCGTCGACGACGAGGAAATCACGCGGCTCCATGCGTCGTCCGGGACGACCGGCAAGCCAAAGATCGTCTCCTACTCCGACGACGATCTCGATGTTTGGAGCGAAGTCGTTGCCCGGTCGCTGAAGGCAGGCGGCGTAAACCCGGGCGACACCGTCCAGAACGCCTACGGCTACGGTCTGTTCACGGGTGGCCTTGGCCTCCACTACGGTGTCGAAGAACTCGGCGCGACGGTCATCCCCATCGGGAGTGGCGGAACACAGCGTCAGGTCGAACTGATGACCGACCTCGAGAGCGACGCATTCTCGTGTACGCCCTCCTACGCGCTGTACCTCGCCGAGACGGCAGAGGAGATGGGTTACGATCCACAAGAGCTCCCGATCTCGACGATTATCTTCGGCGCTGAGCCGTGTACCGAACCGATGCGCGAGGAGATCGAGGAGCGACTCGACGTGAACGGCATCGACATCTACGGGCTATCGGAGATCATTGGTCCAGGTGTCTCCAACGAGTGCCACGAGGCTCAGGACGGCCTGCACATCTGGGAAGACCACTTCTATCCGGAAGTCGTTGACCCGCAGACGGGCGAACCCGTCGAAGAAGGCGAAGAGGGCGAACTCGTGTTGACCACGCTCACGAAAGAGGCGTTGCCGGTGCTACGCTACCGGACGGGTGACCTCACGACGCTGAACTACGACAAATGTGAGTGCGGCCGGACCATGGTCCGCATGGACAACGTCACCGGTCGTGCAGACGATCTCCTCATCGTTCGGGGTGTCAACCTCTACCCGAGCGAGATCGAACACGTCGTCCTCGAGATCGACGGCGTCGCCCCACACTATCGCATCGATCTCCACAAAAAGGGCACTCTCGATGTCATGGAACTCACCATCGAAAAAGCCGAGGAGTTCGACGGCGACGACAAGGAACTCCAGAAACAAATCATGACACGCCTGGAGAACGTCCTTCAATTCACACCAGACGAACTCGAACTCGTCGACCACGGCGGCATCGCTCGAACCGAGGTCGGCAAGGTCCAGCGCGTCTACGACCACCGCGAGTAACGACGATTTCAGGGACGATAAACGCGTCCGCGGAACGTCGCAATTCGGTTTCCACCCTCACCCGTTACTGTGATTTCGTATTCTGCAGTTCGACCGGAGACGTGCGTCTCCTCGGCCGTGGCCGTGAGCGTTTCGCCGGTGTCGGCGGCTTCCAGATACGAGATGTTCGCCTCCAATCCGACGGCGGGTTCGCCGTGGGAGTTCGACGCCGCGGCGAAGGCAGCGTCCGCAAGCGAGTAGATGGCAGCTCCGTGTGGAGTTCCATGGAAGTTGAGCAGATCCTCAGTGATCGTCAGTTCTGTGCGAGCGAATCCCGCCTCTAGTTCAACGATGTCGATACCGAGCGTCTCGCAGTACGAATCGGATTCGATACGTGACCGTGTCTCATCAGATACGTTCGACATACAGGAAACTAATTCAGAAAGCTGACGTAAATACGTACTGGTTGTTGATAATTTTATTTATATGTTTGGCCGTGAATCACCACGAACGTAAAATTATTTAATGGTGGTTTGCGAAATACGGTGTATGGCCTACAGCTACGAGCCACATCACTTCGAAGACTTCGAAGAAGGGCAAGAATTCATTAGCGTCGGTCGGACCGTCACGGAGTCGGACTTCGTGATGCACTCAGCGCTCAGCGGTGACTGGACTGAACTGCACACCAACAAGGAGTACGCAGCCGAACAGGACGATTTCGGCGAGCGTATCGCCCACGGTCCCATGACGTTCGTGCAAGCGACTGGATTCGTCTATCGCACTGGTATCGTTGAGCGGACCGCGCTCGCGTTCTTGGGCATGAACTACATGGATCTGCCCAACCCAGTCTTCATCGGCGACACCCTCCAGCTCGAGATGGAGGTCACGGAGAAGAAAGAAGTCGGCCGCGACGACGCTGGCCTCGTCGTCCTTGACACGGAGATGGAAAAGCAGGACGGCACCACCGTTCTCGAGGGCGACATGAAGTTCCTCATCAAGAAACAGGACTGAGACCTGGTTTTCGTTTCTCACGTGCCTCGCAGAAGGGAACAGCTCTAACTGTCATGCGGGCGCTATCAGCCAGTCCCGGCCCGACCGTGAGCCGTCGTGTGGGTGCGCCGGGCCTCGTGACGGCAGCCCGTATCAGGGGATCTGTCTCCCTGTCACGTGACAGTCACAGCAGAACTTGAGCGGAGCGACTGATACGTGATCATACGGTCAGCAAACGATCGGGGAGGCAGGACAGTGCGTGTCGTTCGCTTTGATCTGGGACGGACGCCTATCCGTCAGTCCCGGCGCGACCATGAGTCCCCTTCTGATCACGGAAACTCGTATAGCAGGCCGTCCGAATAGGGGTATGACTCGAACGAAGAACGGGAACGTTCACTACGTTTCTGTGGGCCGTAAACGCTGTTGACACCACGGACATAAACTGTTAAGGTGAATGGACCGTTCGTATCGAACGCAATGGAATACTCCGGTCCGACAGACCTGTATATCAACGGCGAATGGACAGCTGCGAGCAGCGGCGAGACGATCGAAACCGAAGACCCAGCGACCGAAGAGCCGTACGCGACGGTCCAGAAGGGGGACGCGGACGACGTCGACGCAGCCGTCCAGGCGGCCGCCGAGGCGGTCGACCACGGCTCCGAGTGGCGAACGATGGACCCCGACGAGCGCGGCCAGTATATGCACGCGATGGCCGACGCGATCGAGGAGTTGAAAGACGAGATCGCGATGGTCGAGTCCCACGACAACGGGAAGACGCCGTTTGAGGCGGGCCTCGAGATTGACCTGGTCGTCGATACTTTCCGGTACTACGCCGGCTGGTCCGACAAGATCCAGGGCGAGCAGATTCCGGTATCCGACTCTCGACTCAACTACACCAAGCGCGAACCGGTCGGGGTTACCGCCCATGTCTCTCCGTGGAACTACCCCTTCCAGCTCGCGGGCCGAAGCATCGCACCGGCGCTGGCGACCGGCAACAGTGTCGTGCTCAAGCCGTCCAGCATGACACCGCTATCGGCACTTTACTACGCCAAGGCTGCCGAACAGGCGGGTCTCCCCGACGGCGTCGTAAACGTCGTTCCCGGCTCCGGGAGCGGCGCGGGCAGCGCACTGGCCAGTCATGACGATGTCGACCACGTCACGTTCACTGGTAGCACCGGCGTCGGCCAGACGATCCAGAAGGACGCCGCCGACAGCGTCACGGACGTGACGCTCGAGCTCGGCGGGAAGGGTCCGGCTGTCGTCTTCCCCGACGCCGACCTCGGTGCGGCCGCCCGGGGTGTCCAGTATGGCATCTTCATGAACGCCGGTCAGATGTGCTGGGCCAACTCGCGGCTGGTCGTCCACGAGGACGTCGCCGACGAGATGATCGATCGGATGGCCGACATCGCCGAGAACATCACGCTCGGCAGCGGAATCGACGACGACGGCCAGATGGGGCCGGTCGTCAGCGAGGGCCAGCAACAGGAGATCCTCGACTACATCGAGACCGGCAAAGCGGAAGGTGCAACCGTCGTCGCCGGCGGTGGCGTTCCCGAGGACAAGGACGCCGGTCACTTCGTCGAACCGACCGTCTTCGCGGACGTGACCAACGACATGACCATCGCCCGTGAGGAGATCTTCGGCCCCGTCCTGTCGATCATCGAAGTCGAAGACGAGGACGAGGCCCTCCAGGTCGCCAACGACTCGCCGTACGGGCTGACGTCTTGCGTCTGGACGAACGATCTCAGCCGCGCACACACCATGGCCGACAAACTCGAGTACGGCATGGTCATGGTCAACGACACGCCCAACACCTGGCCACAGACGCCCTTTGGCGGCACCAAGCAGAGCGGTCACGGACGTGCACAAGGAGAGGAAGCGATCGACGCCTACACCGAAGTCAAGAACGTTCACGTCAACCTCGAGTGACGACGAACCGATCGGTCGATCGAGAGTGACGACGTAGCGACCTGTCTACTCGTCGGAACAGTGCGGTCCTGTGACATGCCGAGCGCGCCTGTTTTCGACCCCTTCTTGACCGCTCCCGTTTCGGGGCGGCTCAGACGGTCTCCTGTCAGTCAGTGCCGGTACATCCGCGACCGGCCTGCGGGTGCACCGGTACACAGTGACGAGACACCGTATCACACCTGTCTTCGGACGGAGTTGCCACGATGAATATTGGAGTTGCCTGTGATGACTCGAGCACAGTAACGAGCTGTCAGAAATGATCGTGTCTGGGATACACTAGCATATTGAGGAGTTCACCGAATAGACTTACAATGTGACACTCTCTGAGAACGGAATGAATGGAAGTCCGGATCGAGTGGACCGGAAACGACCGCGGAAACGGCACGGTCGCTACACGACTGCTATGATCGAAACGGCACTGCCAGTCGAGGAGTCAAGTGTGCGTGGGCTACGCGAACTTCTCGAAGGGCTGATCGCAGTCGTTGCAGTAGTGCATCGACCGGCACAGCGACGGCCCTTTCGGGTGGTCGCGTTCGGTGTTCGCCGAACCACAGTAGGGACACTCGGCCTGTTCGTGCTTCCCGGACGTATCGACGCTGGGGTCAAGGTTGCGCATGGTTAGACACTGAGTCCGAATTCGCGGAGCGATTCTTTGCCCTGTTCGGTGACCATGTCGACGGTCCAGCCGGGCGACCAGACCACGGCAATCTCCGCCGTGTCGATGCCCTCGACGGCACTCACGGACTGTTTGACCTCGTTGATCAGCATGTCGCGAGCGGGACACCCGGTGTAGGTCAGCGTCATGTCGACCGCAGCGACGCCGCCCTCGACGGAGACGCCGTAGATGAGGCCCAGATCCACGATGGAGATCGGCATCTCCGGGTCCTCGACCTCGTAGAGGGCCTGCCAGACGCGGCGTTCGACGCCTTCGGCTCCCCGTCCGGTGGCCGGCACCTCGCCGTCGACGGATTCTTTCTCGTCGTACTCGACGTCCTCGTCGTTGTCGTAGCTCGTATAGGCGCAAGCCGTCGCGTCGTCGTCACGCTCTGGGCGCTCGTACTCGCTACTCATCGTCGTCCATGATGTGGGTGGCGTAGTCGCGACCGAGTTCGTCGTAGGCTTCCGTCATCTCGTCAAGGAGCGATTCCCAGTGGTCGGTGTGGTCGCCGTCCCGCCCGAGGTGCTCGGGGAGTTCGTCCGGCGAAATGTGCACGTCGTACTGGTCGGGGAGGTCCAGTCCCGGCACCTCGATGCCGATCGATTCGAGGAAGTCGCTGACGCGGTCGTGCCACGTGTCGCGGAGTTCCACGAGGTCCTCGCCGCGCAGGCCACGCTCGACGATCGTGGCTTCGACCTCCTCGTCGGTCGGCTCGAAGAGCGTCAGCGCGTAGGGATACAGCCGGTCGACGGCGTCCTGGACGTTCTCGCGTCCCTCGTCGTCGGCCGCCAGCCGCTCGAGCCAGTTCGTGGCGTACTCGAGGTGGTAATCCTCCTCGCCGAGCACCTTGCCGACGCGGTCACGGATGGGTTCGAACGTCGAGTTCTTGAGCGCGTGCAGCTGGATGTCTTCGGCCACGTCGTACAGGTACGCGCGAACGATCGCGTCGGCCCAGTCACCCTCCGCGAAGGGCTGTTCGACGAGCGTGCTGTGACGGAAGTCGTCGGCGTCGCGCTCCCAGATCAGATCCGTCTCGTCGTAGCCGAAGCCCTTGAGCACCTCGTACCAGAGGCGGGCGTGGCCCAGTTCGTCCTGTGCGATGTTGGCCATCGAGATGTCCGACTCGAGGGTTGGGGCGCGGACCTGCCACTCGGTGTAGCGCTCGGCCAGGACGAGCTCGTCGTCGGCGAGTCGGAAGAGCAGGTCCTGCACGGCTTCCTGTTCGGCCTCGTCGAGGTCGTCGGTGGAGGCAAACGTGGCGTCGTCAGCGGCCGCCATTATGCCTCACCCCGCTTGCGCTCTGCCTCGGTGAGTTCTTTCTCGGAGGCTTCGACCTCCTCGGCCGCCGGCTCAACGTTGTACGTCCGGGCGAAGCGATAGGACTTGTTGGTTGTCCCGCCGAACTTCGCGTCCTCGGTGTCGACCTCGCCGATCTCCTCTTGGGGAACGACCCAGAGGCTGTTGGTCGGCTTGCGTCGGCCGTGCTGGACCTCCGCGAACAGCAATGCCATCTCACGGTCTGGTGCGTGAACGTTGCCACAGTGGGTGTGATAGTCACCCGCCTGGTTCTGCCGGAACACTTCCCAAATCATTGTTAGTCAGCCGCCTGTGGTGATTGACCGCCCGCTGCGAGCACTTCCTGTTCGTCGAGGGCGTTGCGGACCCATTCGACTGCGTCCTGTGCGTGCTTGCGGCCTTCGATCTGGCCGACGCCGGGCTCGTAGTCGTTTTTCGCGATGGTGAAGAACTCGTCCCAGTCGAGGTCGTCCTCGACGACGTCGTACGTGCCGTCGTCGTTCTCGCGGATCCGTGGCTCGTCCGGAATCTCCAGGCCGTACTTCTTGGCCTTGGGGAGGTACGTGTTGAGGAACGCGTTCCGAAGTTCGTCGTTGGTCATGACCTTCAGGCCGACATCCGCGGCGAAGTCGTGGTGAGACGACTGGTCGTCGGTCGGACCGAAGAACTGCAGGATGCGTGGCCACCATTTATCGAAGGCCTCCTGAGTCATCTCCTGTTCTTTCTTCGAGCCGTTCATCAATTCGCCAAGGATGCTCTCGCCGTGTTTGACGTGGAAGCCTTCCTCGAAACAGATCTTATCCATCGCGTGGGCGTATGGTTCCCAGCTGGACTTCTTGAGCGTCGCCTGCCGGCGCATCGCTGCGCCGTCGACGAAGAACGCGATCATCGGCGTCTCGACCCACGATTCGAGCGGGTAGTGGAAGCAGTTGAGGAACTTGCCCTTACCCTCGGCCAGATCGTCGAGCATCTCGTCCCGGGTCTTGACACCGAGCGACTCGGCGGCCCGGTAGAGCAACTGCCCGTGACCGATCTCGTCTTGCACCTTGGCGCTGAAGGCCATCTTCCGCTCTAGGCTCGGTGCCTTGCGGATGAACGGGCGCTCCAAGTACGCACCCATGATCTCACTGTTCGCATGGAATTCGAGCATTCGCGTCGCCGCCTTCCGGTACTCCTCCGGCAGGTCGTCCTTGGGGCTGAACTCCCGTGGACTCGCACGTGCCTTGGTTTCTTCAACGTTCATTGTTCATCATGTACTACGGCCGGTTCGCGCTTACTAATTGTGCAGTCTATATACGGGGTTTATATGCTTAGGGTCCTGAAATGATACGTATGATAGAAGAATGTCTGATGACGGAATTCCGGATCAAAGGTGATGACTGCCCGCTCGCGGATGCGACGAGGCACCTCGAGGAAACCGTCGATGCCGCCCCGCCACTATTGCGCGATGACGGAAACGTGTTGCTCCGGTTCAGTTCCTCGTGTGGGGAGGAACTAACGGCGGAACTCGACAACGACGACCGCGTTCGCTATCTCTATCAGGCGAAGACGGACGGACGGTATAATTACCGCTGTCTGTCACTTCATCGCTGTGTTGTCCACGAACTCATCAGTACCGGCTTCATGGTCGAGTCACTGACCTATCAGAACGGGAATGCGATTCTGACGGGGACAGTCGTCGGGAACGATATCCTAAAAGACGTGTTGGAAACGGCAGGACAGACCGTTGGGATACAACTCCAGCGGGTGTACTCGATGCGGCCCGAGAATGACGACGCAGTCGACAAGCAGTGGGATATCACCCCCGCGCAGGAAGAGAGTCTCCGGTATGCACTGCAGATGGGATACTTTCAGGTCCCCCGACAAACGACTGCGGGCGAAGTCGCGGATGCACTCGGGATCAGCAAGACGGCTTTCCTCGAACGGCTTCGTCGGGCACAGGAGGCTCTGTTTTCGGAACTGTTCTCCGACGTTGACCAGCAGGCCGGCAACGACACTTAATTATTATCGGGTCCGAGAATTACTGGCATATGCGAATCGACGACGGATCCATCCGACAGATCACTTTCGACCGGCCTGATGTATACAACGCTATGACCGCAGCGGTCGCCCACGACCTCGCGGACGCGCTGATTAATCTCGACTCAAGCGACCACGACGCCGTCGTCATCACTGGCGATGGCGACGCCTTCAGCGCCGGGGGTGACATCGAGGCGATGGCTGAGCGAGACGAATCAGCACCGGAGGCGTACGAACGCGTTCGCACGACGCTTGGACGCGTCGCCGAAGCAGTACTGACAGCACCCGTCCCGGTCGTCGCGAAGGTCAACGGCGATGCCGTCGGCGCTGGCATGGCACTCACTGCGGTTGCGGATTTCGCTTATGCCGCCGAGTCCGCTCGTTTCGGGGCCTCCTTCATCAACGTCGGTCTGGTTCCCGACCTCGGCGGCACCGCGATTCTCCCGCGACTCATCGGGCTCCGAAAGACGAAGGAACTCGCGTTCACTGGGAAGCTCCTCTCGGCCACGGAGGCGGCCGATCTCGACATCGTCAACGAAGCGGTCCCGGACGATCAGCTCGACGACCGGGTCGACAACCTCCTCGAGACGCTCGCTGAGCAACCGACGGAATCCATCGGTCTAGCCAAACGTGCGATTCACGGTAATCTGGGCGCGTCGCTGCAAGAAGGACTCGAGCGTGAGGCTCACTTCCAGACGCTCGCCTACGACACGGACGCCCATGCCGAGGGCGTCGATGCTTTTCTCAATGATCGGACTCCGGAGTTCTAGTGGAAGCTGACGCCGACGTCGTGAACGTGGTTGTAGAATTCGATCATGACTAACACCCCGTCTGGTGTCCAGGCGCGACGATTTCAATGACACTCCCGGGCCCGTCCGCTCACGACTTCAAGCGTACGATGGGTGTTGCGCGTTCCACACTCTTGGGAGTTGACACGCACTCGCTCGAACTTATTTCTACGCATGTTGATGGACTCGCCGAGGCTAACTGATGGCTACTCGCCTGTGCTGTTCCATGGCGGTGACCATGAGAGCATCATTCTCGCTGAATTCGGCCATGGGACAGATCAGTACGGCAAAGAATAGACTATCGTTCCAGACGCAGACAATCCATAAGGTTTTGATTATTGAGCGAAACAGCCCAACTATGGAGATTGACTTGCCTGGCATCGACAGCCAGCGGCTCATTGACACGCACGCCCACCAGCCCACGAGCGAGTTCCTGCACGATGCAGGCGGTGAGATGATGGAAGACGCCGCAAACAAGTTTGGAACTGACTTGGAGACGTGGGATTACGAGGCGATGCTCGAGGAGTACGAAGAGATGGGCATCGGTCGATCCATTCTACTGGGATGGGACGCCGAGACCAACACCGGGAGTCCACCGGTTCCGAACGACTACGTAGCTGAGATTCGCGATGAGTATCCCGATTTCTTCGTTGGGTTCGGGAGCGTTGATCCACTGAAAGATGACTGTGTTCAGGAGGCAATTCGGTGTGTAGAGGATCTTGACCTCGATGGATTCAAGTTCCAACAGATCGCACAGGGATTCGATCCCTCCGCAGATCGTCACGCGCATCTTTGGAATACTATTGAAGATCTTGGTGTGCCAGTAATCTTCCACGGTGGTAACTCGACGCTCGGGGCCGGTAGTCCCGGCGGTCGTGGTTTGCGGATTGAGTACGGTGATCCGATGCTCGTTGACAGGGTGGCCGCCGAACATCCCGACCTCCAGATTCTGCTTGCACATCCTGCCTTCCCTTGGGAGAAAGAACAACTTGCCGTCTGTCAGCAGAAGGGCAACGTCTACATGGATCTCTCCGGATGGATCCCGAAATACATCGATGATCAGGTCCTCCACTATGCAGGGTCCGTCCTACAGGACAAGGTGATGTTTGGAACTGACTATCCGATGATCCATCCTGAAGACTGGCTCAAATCCTTCGAAAAACATACCGACTTCGATGAGTCGGTCCAGCGAAAGATTCTCTACGAGAACGCTGAAGAGTTCCTTGGCCTCTCATAGTCCGTCTTAGCCATATTTACAATTAGTTAAAATATCTTAATTTATAAAAAATAAAATTATAAAAGATAAAACCTTCTTTTTGATTAATAGATTGTAATCTCTAGAAGAATTGTCACAGAACCTTTTTCACCGTGTGATCGCATTTTTCGTTCGTAGTTGCGGATAGAAATAATGATGCGACGACATAACTTGAAGAAAATCTTCGTTCGCACATGGACGCAGCTTAAATAACGTCCACGCCCAAGTCTATAGTCTCTGACCACTTCGTTGACTCGTTTAATTCCTATCCGGTTGTACGTCTCAACTATAGTAACCACTGAAAGAGGGTGTCATAGAACGAGTGGCACACCAAAGAGCAGGGTGAACGCTGTGGTGGATGAGCCCAGCGATCCTGCAAGAGCATTCTTCGGTAGAGACGTTCTTCAATGTCGTAGAGACAGAGACGCTAGCGTTGTTTGAGCACCTCTCTTTCGAGTTTCTCGAAGAGTTCGACGTGTTCGCCCCGGCGGAGACGAGGCGAACACGAGATCATGAGCTATCAGAGATGATGCGTGGTTTCCTCCATTGCTACTACAAAGACATCTACGGCATCCGCCCCGTTGAACGAGAGCTTCAGAATACAGTTGTCTGGCTCAGTTGTGGCTTCGATCGACCGCCGTCGAGAGATGCGGTCGATCGCTTTCTCACCGAGCTCGAACACGTCGTTGACGAAATCTTCGACCACCTCGTCGAGCAGGCCGCGGCGGGCGGCCTGCTCGACTTGACCTACTGCATCGATTCGACTGACGTGAGAACGATGCCAGCCGATCAAGATGCGTCGAAATGCTACGATCCAACCGCCGAAGACTACTACTACGGCTACGGCTGTACGATTGTCTCGACCGGACAAAAGATCCCTATCGCCGCGGAATTCACCGAGAGCAAACAAGCACCAGAAGAGACGGCGATGCGCGTCACGCGTGACGCGCATCGCCGTCGAACAGCCGATCTGGATGGTCGGTGATAGTGCCTACGACACGCTTGACTGGCACGACCACCTGCTGACCGCAGGGGTCGTACTAGTCGCTCCGTACAACGCAGGAAACACTGACGACCCGAAAGACATCGAGTTCAGGGTCGAAGACCGCATCACCGAGCACAGTAAGGATGTTCAGCTGAAGCAGTCGACGTTAGACGAGACGTACAACCGCCGTACGGGAGTCGAACGAACCAACAGTGCAGTCAAGGACTGCGGCCTCGGGCACGTTCGAGCCCGGGGCCGCGTCCATGCACGAGCGCAGGTGTTTCTTGCTCTATGTCTCCGTCTCGTCGTTGCGATCACCAATTATGAACGTGGAGACAATCCAGGAAGTACCGTGATCTCGGTGTGAGAAGACTTCTATGACGCCCTCACTGAAAGCCAATCAATACCTGATCACACGACATTAAGTTTGATTGAATCCGGTATTCTGTATTTGGCTGTAGTGACCGTCGAATAGCTTTCAAAATAATATAATTGGGCAACCAATGCCGCTTCACCAGACCTTCATAATTATTTAATATAAACTGGTGGATTGCCCTGGAAATCCGGCGTAGTAGGTTTGGGAAGGCATCATTGCTCAATTCCAGGGCGACATCTCACCACCAACTTAGGGACTTGTAAGCCGGTCCATCACCGGCTTTCTGACGATCACACTGATTATATCTGCCCTCGATATTACCTCTGTACGGAGCATTGCTGTGCAAATATCACTCTTCGTCTTCAGGTGAATGAGTTACTCAGTCTACACATCCACTTGCTAGTTAATTCAACCATAATAAGTTAAAACTAACTCCCTGAGAGCCTTTCGATGACACGCTCCATATCTGTTATAATATAATATTCAGAGGGATCAAACGCCGAACTGTTGCATTACGAACTATTTCAGCAACGTCGAATGGCAACTAATGCTCATATCAGATACAATCCAAGGCTACAAATTTATCGACCGGCTTCTATTTGTTGCAGCGGTCAGTTCTCATGTACGGGATTCAATCCTCAGTAGCTGACGTACCATCCAGAAGTTCGTGATTAGATATACTAGCTTCCGGCTTTAGAAACTGTGCCCGATCAAATTGAGCGAGTTCGTCTCCCTCGGCGACTCGTGTCGGCCAGTCTGGGTTTGCGAGAGCACTTGTCCCAAGTGTCAAGAGATCTGCCCCACGATTAAGAGCTTTGCGTGCTGCTTCAGGTGTACCCAGGCTACCATTGGCGATAACGGCTGTGTGATCTGTGCTGTATTCGACAGCGGCTTCTGCAAGCGTTGGTCCATCGGCACCAAATGTCGATGCAGTGGCGTCGCGTTCAGTTGTGTGGATGTAGTCTGCACCAGCAGCCGAGAGTTCCTTGAAAAAAACGGCTGCTGCATCTTCTCCTTCGGGCCACTCATAGTCGTAGTCGGTTACCATTGTCTGTGAGATACGGACACCAACAACGAAGTTCTCGGGAACTGCCTCTGCGACCGCGGAGACGACTTCGGCAGGATACCGAACGCGGTTCGCTGGCTTACCACCATACTCGTCTTCGCGTTGATTTAGCGACTTCGAAAGGAACTCATTGAGGAAGTAGCCGTTTGCAGCGTGCAATTCCACGCCGTCGAAGCCAGCGTTGTGGGCGTTTTTTGCTGCTGTAACAAAGCCCTCGCGCGCAGTCGCAAGGTCATCCTGCGTGGCTTTCTTTGGAACAGGATACGTTCCACTTCCACCGTAGGCTTCGGCCTTCTCGCCGTCCGGTTGGACGGCTGATGGGGCGATTGTCTCTTGGTTATTGCTGCGTGGGATTCCTTGGTTTTGAGCACCGCTGTGCATCAATTGCGCGAAAATAGCTGTGTCACTATCGTGAACGGCATCGACAACCTGCGTCCACGCGTCGGCGTGCTGTGCAGTGACTAGGCCCGGCTGATTGAGATAGCCCTTACTGTATTCGTCATCAGTGTAGACTCCTTCAGTAATGACAAATGAAAAACCGCCATTGGCGAACTTCGCGTAGTACTGCGCCATCTCTTCAGTTGCCCGTCCATCGGCCGTCGCGCTCACTCGCGTCATCGGTGCTAGACCAACTCGATTGTCCAGTGTTAGTTCACCTAGCGAGGTCGAGTCAAACAACATCCTACCACCGTCTATGGGTCGGACATGCATAGTCACTCGGTTGGAATATACCAATCAAGACTATAGTTCTGGGCTATCTTTCATGTATCTGTGCGCGAGTTTGTCTTCACCATTGAGTACGAGAGAGGCGCAGACCAGCTGATGGACCTCTTTACCGAGAATCCTAACCTCCAAGCGGAAACGATGGCCATTCACGTGACCCAAAGGTCGATATGGCGTCTGGAACGTGTCACGGGACCGACCACAGCGCTTGAAGCTTTCGATGACCACATCGAAAACACCACCGTCTGCAGTGATATCATCGGGATGTGCGACGCACCCGTTGTCGAGAGTGATCACGAAGTCCTCTCACGGACGCCTAATCGTCGAATCGTCTACTCGGTCCGTACGGAAGGAAACGGGGTTCACTCGATACCGTTCGTCGCCGCAAAACACATCGGTGACGGCCTGCTGATGCAGTCGAAACGTCGTGCGAACAAGTATCAATGGAGTCTCCTTGTTGACGATGATGACACGGTTAGAGATATTTACGAAGAACTGACCAACGGACTACGGGATGGGCTGTCTCTCAGTATTCAGCGTCTCAGCGAACCCCGGTGCTGGATCAAAAGCAACTTCCGTACGGATTCTCTGCCAGCGGAACAGAAGGCTGCGCTAGAGGCTGCTGTTGCGTACGGATATTACGAAACACCTCGACGCAACTCACTCAAAGAAATTGCGTCGGCGATGGACATACCTAATTCAACGCTGCAATATCGGCTAAATCGAGCTGAAGCGTGGCTCGTGAAGCAATTCATCTCTAACACACTTACCACCGATACGGAAAAGCGGACTAAACAAGTCGAATTCAAAGTGTAAAACCGAATGCTTCGACTGCTTACGGAGTCAGGATGCCTTGTTGAACGCAAGACGGCATCGGGGTGGGGTTGCTGATCTACAATTTCACGGCGTTAGAGACGGCTTTTCGACCTCAGAAGATGCAGTAGCTGTCAGTCACAGCAATTGCTGATGAGTCAAAACTATGGTACCTTGCTCCGTTGTTCTGGTGACGACGGCGATGCCTCTCCCGGATACGTCCGGAAAAGGGGAGCAGGCGGCGAGCCCTAACTCGCCGCCTGCGTTAGGTTATGCACGATGCACTTGCGAGTTAGCTCCCGGAACTGGCCGTGCCAGCTCCGGGAGCGGAGCTTCTCGCCGTCGTCTTGCTTCAACTGCGAGAAGCCGGTTTCACTCATCCAGCGCTGGTTGTAGTCATCGTTCATTCGTGCGTTGTGGGCCTTCTGCAACGGTGTCTGCTCCCTGTGCTTGATCAACGGTCGCGTTGACTCGGAGCGACACTCCTCACGGAGGTCGCTCCACGAGTAGTTCGCGTCAGCAGACAACACACGCAGGTCTTCCGCGTTCCGGCGGAAGACCTGCATCCCGATGTGGCCGTCCCAGGCCTTCTGCGTCGTAAAATGAACGTCCTTGATCGCCAGTGAGTTCACGTCGATCAAGATCGTTGTCTTCATCGACTGGAATGAGTAGTTCGCTCGATCGCGGTAGTGGTAGCTGGTTTGATCGCGCTGGAAGCCACTTGCATCAATCGCAGCTTCACCACTCCAGCCCGCCTGCTCCGCGCTTCGGCGGAGCAGGCGGCGGAGTTCACGCATCCGATACTCGTCTTCCCACCGGCAGAACGAACTGTAGTGCGGTGCCTCGTCGAGACCGAATACAGCAAGAACACCTGGCATCTCGTTGAGGTAGTCTTCAGTTTCACGGAGGCTCTTCTCCAGTTCGACGCGGAACAGAATTAACGCGATCTGTGTCCACTTGGCGTACCCGTCCGCGCCGTCCGGCGCGGCGGGTACGTCCGGATCGTCAACGTGCTGTTTGGCAAGGTCTCGACACATTCGCGCTAGCCGTCTGAGCGATGCCATATCGCCAGACGGCGTCCATTTCCCGGTTAATCTGACGGAAGATACCCGTGAGAGCGTCTGAGACTGCCGTCATTCGGCGGCAAAACAAGGCAAGTCAGGACCGTCTCGCCGGTCAGCGTGTCATATGTCAAATAAATATTGGGAACTCAGAGTAGTCATTAGGAATAAATGTTTGGCTGAAAACAGTAGTGTTCATGCAGTGTTCAGATTGCTCTATTGAAAATGGCCGACAGCGTCGAGTTTGGTCGGTACTGGTTTGAGAGAACGAGGTCAAGAAGCCGATTATGGCAGTCGCCCATTCGTCTTTAGCTAAGCCAGATAGTAATATTCAAGACAGAGAATATAACCAGAAGTATTGGGAAAGGCAATCCCAGCCGGTGAGACGCTGTTCATCGTGAAAACAGGCGATAAGAAACACTGAGAGTTGGTTTCTTCGGCGTTTTGGCGTGGTGTACGAGCTAAATTCGACCGAAGATCACGGCTAGATAGTATTACTGTGAGTATTAGCTAAAGACGGATGGGCAGTCGCCTTCCTTGACCTCGTTGAGAAGGTACTACGCGTAGCAAAACAAGCGTTGGGGAATCATGCGGGGAAGCCCGAGTCAGGCGGGCTTCCCCGCGAAGTACACATCGTCGCTCATTGTATTCAGAAGGAAGAAGGCCACACGTTCACTGAACTTGTTGATCGGCTCGGACTTATGCCGGAGGGGTGCAATTGCCTCGGCATTCATCCCGAGGCATTGCCTGATCCAACGACGTTCTACCACTCTCTAGACCGATACGCGATGTACGTGTGGCGGGCGTTGCTGCGCGTCTCTGCGCAGCAACTNGACAGCACGTTCTTCGAACGTGACCAAGCCTCGCAGTACTACCTCCAACGGCAGAGTCGGACGGTCACGACAGTCAAAGCGACGACACTGACCGATACAGAGTCATTGGCGGTGCTGGACGTGCATTGTTGTATCGAGCGTGAACACAATACGAAGGCTGGCCCGCGGGTCGTCCGCCGGAACGCGGACGACCTGCGGGCCGTCGTCGCCGACAACGGATTCCAAGACTGGCACACCGAATACGAGCTGTCCGCGTACGATCTCGATTATCGTGTTCATCATCGTGGATCGAAGCCGATGGCTGTAGCACACAATGCGCTCAATCAGACGAACAGCTACACGCAACGATGGATGGTAGCGACGTCCTACTCAACGACGAAGCGAACGCAAGCCTCTGCCTTGCGTTCGCGGTTCTGGTACCGCCAGTTCCGTGAGATCGTCCTCATGTTCGCTCTCCATAACATCAAAAAGACCGCTACAAAGCTATGATCGTACCGCCGTACCGCATTTTCAATAGAGCATTTCAAACAGCTTCTCTGAGACCGATCGTAACGGGTGTCAGCTGTATGGTGGTTTGTGGAATTTGAGATCCCGAAATTGTGGACTACCATCACGTTTCTGGGATGTAGAGCGTCTACAAACGAGCTTCGGAGGAATCAAATAAAATCCGAGTAGAACTTTCTTGAATCCTATGTCGCAATCCTTGGTTCGCTAAGCAAGCTGTGTCGAGCAGCGTCCAACACACGATTTAGGAGATAGAACGCGAGTCCTGCGGCTTGCCGCAGGCGAGCGACACCGAGTGCTTTCCGCTTAGCCACCTTGTCGGAGAGATTGACTGACCGCCCGGACGAATGTCCTGGCGGTCACGACCGGCGGAGACCTGATCTCGCGGTCTGTTCCGAGCTTCACCAAGTAATCGGTAAGCCTCCAGAGATTGTACAACAATGCTGCGAACGTGAAGCTGAACAACCGAACACGGTAGTCCTTCGAGGACGTCTTGGGAAGAAACGCTTTCACCGACTTGTACTGATTTTCGATATCCCAGCGTCGGCTGTAGCTGTTGGTGACGTGCATGATCTCCTCGGGAGCGACGTGATCACGGTTGGTCACGAACACGGCATAGCTTCTGTCAGCTTCCTCATCAGTCGCTGGTACGTACAGGAACTCTGCGGTGTGGTGGAGTTCGCCATCAATGGCGAACGGAACATCGTTCTTGACAGCGGCGTCAACTCCTTCTTTACTCTTGATTTTCCCGATTGCCTCGTAATCGTCTTCGTACTTCGGCACTGGCGTCATATACACAAGCCCGCGGTCGTGAATCGTTGCGTACACCTCGTTACTGTAGAATCCCCGGTCTAGGAGCACTTCGTCGAGATCGACGTACTGCTGGGCTGTGTCCAGCAGTACGTCAACCACATCCGCCTTCGAATCGGCTGGCGCATCTTCTGGTTCCCACGCAGAGCGTTCCTTGACTGGCTCGATACCCAGGATGATTGGAACATCGTTCCCGACGATCGTGATCGTCGCGAACGTATACCCGTGCTTGATTTCACCGTCTTCTTTGTACCCGCTAACCATCGGCGGATACTCTGCTTTCGGGATTTTCTCGTCCTTGTCGATCCACGGCCAGACGTGGTAGGGAACGTGTGTGAAGTCGACGGCCGCCACGACGTGGCGGTCGTCGAAGGGATCCTCGTGACGAATCGTCTTGAGGATATTTTCGGTCGCCGCGTTGAACGAGGCCATCACAGCCTCTCGATACAGCTCAGTGAACGCGACGATATCCTCGATCTGCAACTCCTGAACGGAGCGCGTTACTTCCTCGTCGGATGGCGTCGCAAACTGCTTGATTACTCGGAGAAACGTCGAGTCGTCACAGATCTCGTTCTCCTCAAGGAACCACCCAGCTTCTCCCTCTGAATGAGCGCTCCCCTGCGTGAGGCACGCGTTGGAGAACAGATCAAGGATCTGTTCATCCTCATAGACCCTGTTGTCGGCTCTATCGGAGTCGAACTCGGCGAAGCCGTGTCGGCGAGCGAGTTCGACGACCTTACTCCCGTGCTCGCGCACGTGTGCGCGAGACACTGTCGAATCGGATTTATCGTCGTTCGCTACCTTTTCATCCAGGTTAATTGGAATGAGTGCCTCCGAAATAACGTCGTGATCACGGGCTTCACGAGCTATTCCCTTCGCAGCGGCCTCAAGCGTGGTCTTGGTTTGCTCGCTGAATTGGTTCCAAGCGTATGAGAGATTCTGCTGAGTCGGCACCCTGTTCAAACCTAGCTGTTTCAGCAGTGCTGGACGGTTCTCAAGCCGATCTGCGACCTCGCTTTGGGCGAGGTCGTAGATCGTCTGGTAGATGTAGACTCGTGCCATTGACTCGGTTCCGAACGAGACTTTGTGCTGTTGTCGAGTGTCTGTTAGTCCATCCACGGGAATCGAGACGTCTCCAAGTACACGCCAAAGATGATCAGCTGTTTCACAGACTTTCTTGGCGTGGATGACGATCGCCCCCGCCAAAGCGGGGGCATCGTCATCAACTGCAGGAGTGATGTTAGATGCCATTAACAGTCAGTCCAGATACTGAAACCGAAGGCGAGACTCCCCATTAGGGCACCTCATTTGGACCGACGCCGAACGGTTATTTACGCGCCAAGAGCTACTTGGAGTATGGCTCAAGATGGATCCCTTGTTGAATCGCTTCCAGACCGCCCACTCAAGGATACTGAGCGTGACTCACTCGAACGACACAAGAGCATCCAGTCAATAATGCCTCAGACGACGAAATTTGATCCGGAACACGGGATGGTTATGGACACCGCGATGTTCATTGGCTACGACTGGGTGACAGCCGTGACCTACGAAGCAGGTCACGGCTGGAGGATTATCTACGAGAGCGGTATGGAAGATAACATCCTCTCAGATGGCTCTATTGAATCGCCAGAGGGCGTTGGAATCAGCGGGTCACGTACTGTTTTATGTTGTAGACGAGACACATCAGCACGATCTCACGGNAGGGCGTTGGAATCAGCGGGTCACGTACTGTTTTATGTTGTAGACGAGACACATCAGCACGATCTCACGGAACTCACGGTACCATTCACGCGCTCGGACGGCAGAGCCGTACGAGCGCTTGACCGAGGAGTTCACTGTCTCGGTCATTGAGCGCTGGTTGTAGAGTTCGTCCTCGATTCGTGCGTTGTGCGCGTGGTCGTACGGAGCGAAGACGCGATGCTTTACGAGGGGACGTATGCCCATGTCTCGGAGGGACTCACGCAATGGCTGGCTATCATAGCCTCGATCCGCTGCAAGGGTCTGCAACTCGCCCGCGTACCGGCGGGCGAGTTGCGCACACACGTCTGCGTCGCTTCCTTCTCGCGTGGTCGTGCAATGGACGTCTAAGATCGCTTGCGTGTCTGTATCAACGAGTTTCGTTGCTTCGACCGTCTGAACGCGGTAGTTCGTGCGGTCGCAGTAGTGCTTGCTCGCCGGTGACCGCTCGTAGTACGTTGCGTCAACGGCGACGTGTGGCGATGGGTTGTGCAACTGCGCCGAGTGGCGCAGCAGCACGCGCCAGACCTGCATCACGATCTTATCAAGCCACTTATTCAACGTCGATGGATGCGGGAGATCATCGGGCTCAAGGCCGATGATCTCCAGAATTGGCGGCATCACCTCTAGCCGGTCAATGATCATCTCGTAGGTCTCATCGAGGAAAATCCGCAGCCCGTGGAGGGAAATCATCGCGTACTCTGCGAAGCTGCCGCCGCCTTCCGGGGCGGCAGCTTCGTCGGCATCGTCGCAATAACTTTTGGCCAGCGACACCATCTCCTCAGTGAAGCGGGTAGTAATGTTCATCCAAACTGTTACTCTCCCGCTTCAACTCCTTTGGTTTAGCGGCCCACCCCGACGCCGTCTAGTGATTCAATGGAGCCNTAGTAATGTTCATCCAAACTGTTACTCTCCCGCTTCAACTCCTTTGGTTTAGCGGCCCACCCCGACGCCGTCTAGTGATTCAATGGAGCCCTACATTGTTTCCCTCTGAGTTCCTCAAAGAGCACGCCGAGGAGCTCGGCGTGGTCGAACGTGACTGCAAGCTCCAGATCCCTGCCTTCGTCTGGGCGTTTGTGTTCGGCTTCGCCGCAGGCGAAAGCCGAACACTCGCTGGCTTCAGACGAAGCTACAACGCCACCGCTGACGAGCCGATCTCTCCAGGCGGTTTCTATAACCGGTTAACGCCCTCGCTCGCGGAGTATCTCCGCGACCTCGTCGAGGTTGCACTCGACGAGGTCGCTGTCCCGGATACAGTCGATGCAGATTTTGACCGATTCCGTGATGTGATGGTCGCTGACGGGACAATCCTGCGGTTACATCGGTTTCTCGCTGATGCGTACGAACCACGGAAAGGGGAGAAGGGTGGAGCGCGGCTCCACCTGCTCCACAACGTCACTGATCAGACGATCGACCGGTTCAGCGTCACTGACGAAAAAGCACACGACAGCACGGAGTTTGACACGGGTCCGTGGCTCAAAGACCAGTTGGTACTGTTCGATCAAGCGTACTTCAAGTACCGCCGTTTCGCACTGATCGACGAGAATGACGGCTACTTCGTGAGTCGGCTCAAATCAAACGTGAACCCGGTGATAACCGGAGAATTACGGGAATGGCGTGGCGACGCCATTCCCTTGGAGAGTGAGAAAGTCGACGACGTGGTTGATGAGCTCTATCGGCAGTATATTGATGTTGAGGTCGAAGCAGAATTCCAGCGCAGAGAGTATGCAGGGACGCAGTCGTGGGACACGAAGACGTTCCGCGTCGTCGGCGTCCGCAACAAGGACGCCGACGACTACCATCTGTATATCACGAATCTCCCGCGAGAAGAGTTCTTACCGGCAGACCTAGCGACGATCTACCGCTGCAGATGGAAAGTTGAGTTGTTGTTCCGCGAACTCAAGACGCAGTACTCGTTGGACGAGTTTTCCACGAGCAAGAAGCACGTCGTTGAGATACTGCTGTACGCGGCGTTGCTGTCACTGCTGGTCAGCCGTGATCTGTTGGATCTGGTCACCGAGCAGGCAGATGATGAACTCGGTTTCCACCAGAACGCTGGGCGGCGACCTTCCGGTCGCACGCCCAACTCATCCTTCACGAACTCGGTGAACACCTCGGCTACTCTCCGCCACCGTTGCTGGAACGGTTGATCGACGACGCTCAGAAGATACACCAACAACGACCAATACTCCAAGAGAGGCTCGCTACCGCTACACAACCGAGGACTGGGGCCTAACTAAAGACCAATGGGGGGAGAACTCACCCCTATGAGCGAACGTACTCACTCAATAAGAAAACCTTATTTGGGCGCTCATATCTATCACTTGTATGAAGGTATGTTATCTCAAAAACTGGTTAGGGACTGGTGGAAGTTCCCAATTATATCTTGATCTGATAAAGCATACTAGTGACGAGGCTATTGAATATACAATATGCCATCTTGAGGGGTGCGA
The DNA here is from genome assembly GCF_000337475.1 of Natrinema limicola JCM 13563. Lineage (GTDB taxonomy): Archaea > Halobacteriota > Halobacteria > Halobacteriales > Natrialbaceae > Natrinema > Natrinema limicola. The sequence continues at coordinate 61,545 of NZ_AOIT01000033.1, forward strand.
CGAAGATACTGCAGAGAAATTTCGAGCTGAAGGCACCCGAGTGGTCGGATTTGATTTTCAATCGAAATTCGATCCTATGGGAATTTGGAGAATGCTACGATTCTTCTCAAATGAAGATTTTGATGTGCTTCATACCCATCTTCCCTATGCACAGACATTAGGCAGAATAATTGGAAGAATGACTGGCCATCAAAATATCATTAGTAAACAAAGCAGTTTCCCAAGTAATTATCATCCGATAACTAGATCTCTGGAATACATAACACGGCCATTGGATTCAAAAACGGTTGCAGCGTCAAAAGGAGTACAAAAGGCCTTCACCGGTGATGCAAACTTCTATCAGAAAGGAGAACAATCGAGGTGGTGTACAATCCCTAATGGTTTAGATGTGGAGGACTTCAATTCCAAAGTCCAGAATGCCAATCCATCTAGAATCAGACAAAAGTGGGATATCGGTGACGAGGAGATGGTTGTATTAAATATTGGTCGATACATACCAGCTAAATCTCAAAAAGATTTGATATATGCGATGGATCTTGTTACTGAAAAAGTTCCTAATACCCATCTTCTTTTGGTAGGTTACGGTGAGCTAGAGAGCGAACTTAGAGCTCAAATTAGAAAATTAGGGCTCAATGATAATATTACCATCACCGGATATACCAGTTCTGTTGAGGATTATTATGCAGCTGCCGATCTATTTGTCCTCTCATCTGTCCTTGAAGGATTCGGTATAGTTGTCATTGAAGCAATGGCCTCAGAATTGCCCGTAATTGGAACTAACATCCCTGCAATTGAGGAAATAATTGATCAGAACGAGTCGGGCCTACTCGTTTCGCCGGAGTCTCCTTCTGAACTTTCAAAAGCCATTCTGAAACTTCTTAGTTCCCAACGTTTGAGAGATGAGTTAGGAGTTTCTGGCTATGAAAGAGTACAAAGCAAGTATAATATAGAATCAATGTCAGATAATTATATTAAATTATATTCTGAGATATACGACGCTTCTTATTAGTGCGATTGAATAAAGTAAGTGGTGAATGTACTGAAGCGAACAAAAGAGTTATCAAGCAAACACGGTCAGTAATAATCACTCAATGATAACTCATATGTTTATACGGACCCTCGGTCGAAGTAATAATGTCTAAGGTGAGCGACCAACCTTTAGTATCTGTCATTATCCCCATGCATAATGAATCAGACAACATTGAGTTGACTCTGTCTACGTTACAAAAACAAACATATGATAATATTCAATTAATAATTGTTGATGACTGTTCCGATGATAATTCCTTCAAAATAGCTGAAAATTGTATAGGGGATATCAACGGTGACCATCTCCTGCTTGAAAATCAAACGAACCTGGGCCAGAGCTTCTCTCGAAATAGAGGTGCAATGCACGCTGACGGCAAGTATATTGTATTCCACGATGCAGACGATCTTTCTACGCCAGACCGTTTAACGAAACAAGTAGAGTTCCTAGAAGCCAATCCTACTGTCGGCGTCGTCGGTGGAGCGTACTTCTACATAAACCCGAATCGAAATCAGTGTGAGGTAAAAGTCCGTCCCACAGACGATGAATCGATTCGAAGCGGAATGGCAAGAGAATGTATGATAAATCTCGGTACGGCGATGTTCAGACGCGAAGCCCTGTTCGAAACCAGTATTTTCAAATCTTATAACGTTGAAGGGTACGAACTAATCGTCAATGTTGGCAAAAACTGGTCTTTTGCCAATCTTCGGGACCCGATTTATTTGTACCAAATCAACAAGGGCTCCAGAAGCCAACAGAAGCAGCTCAAAAAGAAGGTGATAATCGCCTACAGGAGCTACCAGGCTATTAAGAAACTTGACCTCTCTTACTGGAACCTCCCACTTCAAATCGGATGGTTAATCTACATGACTGCTCCTAACCCGGTCAAAACGATGATACGAAAACTGTTTTCACCGACCAAAGAACGACCTCTATCCGAGGACGAGAAGGACCTGATTCGAAAACTCACTGACTATCAATGAGCATAAAAAAGAAGCTCTCTAGAGGAATACGGAACCCAGAAGTTATCCGTCGAAAAGCGGGTATCATGCTGGTTCGTCCATTCACCAAACCAGGCGACAATTCGATCGAATTTCTTGATGAGGATTGGGATGTACTCGTCGTACTCGATGCATGCCGATACGACCTCTTTGCTCGTAAGAACCCATTCGACGTTTCGGTCGACAAGGTCCATTCGAATGCCACTCAGACGCGGGAGTATATCAGGAACAACTTCGTCGGTCGGGACTATCGCGACACGGTGTACGTCACCGCATCACCCCAGTTCGCTGACTTCGAATTGAATTTCGCTCATATTGAGCACGTGTGGCGAGATCGGTGGGACGAAGAATACAATACTGTTCGCCCGGAATCAATCACGGAAGCTGCCATTGATGTCGCCAATCGATACGACGATAAACGCCTGATCATCCACTATATGCAGCCACATTACCCGTTCATCGGGCCGACCGGTCGAAAGCTGGATGAACAGGCCACCTTCGTTCCTAACCCCGAAAATCTATCTGTATGGGAGCAACTGTCTGCCGGTCATCTCGATGAGGAAACTGTGCGAAAGGCCTACGAAGAAAATCTATCGGTGGTCGTCCCTGAAGTAGAGCGCCTCGTGGAAAACGTAGAGGGAAAGACTGTTATCACCAGTGATCACGGAAATCTATTCGGGCAACGGGTTTGCTGGTTGCCGATACGGATCTACGGTCATCCTGCACGAGTTCATCATCCGGAGTTGACAGCAGTTCCGTGGGTCGAACTTCCGTACGATTCGCGGCGGGAAGTCATTCCAGCCACGGAAACTATGGATACTGATACTTCCTTTGAGGCCGTTGAAGAACGGTTGGCCGATTTAGGGTATAAATAATGTGCGGCATCGCTGGTCTGTTTAGTACTGTTTCTCCTCCAGACCCGGCCGAACTGAAAGAGATGAACGCCTGTCTCTCTCATCGTGGTCCTGACGACGAGGGAACGTACGTTGACGGCCCCGTCGGCCTGGCACACAAGCGACTGAGCATCATCGATCTCGGAGCAGGCGAACAACCGGTTTTCAACGAGGACCGGTCCGTTTCTGTTATCTTTAACGGCGAGATCTACAACTATCGGGAGCTTCGTCAATCATTAATTTCTGCAGGGCATACCTTCACGACCGAGACTGATACGGAAGTTTTGGTCCATCTCTATGAGGAGCGAGGGGCCTCTTTCGTTGAGCACCTAGAGGGAATGTTTGCGGTGGCGTTGTGGGATGCAAATTCCAAACGTCTCCTGCTTGCCCGTGACCCCGCTGGAATAAAGCCGCTACTGATGGCCGACGACGGTCATCGAGTATCATTCGCCTCCGAATTACCGGCGATTTTGGCGTCGGATCTCGACCACGGTGGTCTTGACCAAACTGCTCTCGCCCAGTACTTCGGATTTGGTTTCATTCCCGCTCCTCAAACTGCGTTTGTGAACATTTCGAAACTTCGACCAGGAGAACTTGCTATCGTCACGGAGGACGGAATTGATTGTGAATTGTTTTACGAACCAACAGTTACTCCAAGAACTCCCGATATCGAAACTGCAGCAGCTTCGATTCGGAACCGAGTGGCCTCTGCGGTCGAACGCCGGCTTCAAAGCGACGTTCCACTCGGCGCTTTCTTGAGTGGCGGCATCGACTCAAGTATCGTCGTCGGTGTGTTATCTGACCTTCTCGACCAACAAGTACAAACGTTTACCGTAGGGTTTGAAGCTGATCGCTTCGACGAGGCGTGGGCTGCCCGTAGAGTTGCTGATTATCATAGTACGGATCACAAAGAATTTACGGTAACGGCCGATCATGTACGCGAAACGATTCCCGAAGTTCTCGAACGTATTGGTGAACCCTTTGCGGACCCCTCGCTGATACCGACGTATGTCGTCGCCCGTGAGACCAGTAGTGAAGTCAAAGTAGCGCTATCCGGAGACGGTGCAGACGAACTCTTCGCTGGATACGATCGCTACCGGGGAGAATTCTTATCTCGCTACTATCGAATTCTTCCACGTTCGCTTCGACAGCATGCAATTGAGCCACTCGTTCAACAATTCCCAGCCTCCCGTACTACTACTGTCGGTGAGGTCGGCCGCCTTTCCCAGAAATTCGTTCGTGGCGGAATCGAAAGGCCGAGCGATCGTCACTTCGAGTGGATGCGCATCGCTGACGATGCCGCAGTAGAGACGATTCAAGCAAATCCCGTCCGAGAAGGTCGGGAAGAGCTTGCAGAACAACACGAACTCGTCGATGACTGGCTACCTTCGGACCGGCAGGACGATTTAGGGGCGATGCAGGCGGTTGATGTCCGCTTTACGCTACCGAACCAAATGTTATCTAAAGTTGACGCTGCGAGTATGTATAATTCACTCGAGGTTCGTGTTCCATTCCTCGATTCTGACGTAATAGAGTATGCGTTAGGCCTCCCGACGGAATACAAAATGACTGCAAGAGAACGTAAACGAGTTCTGAAAAGGGCGTTTGACGATATGCTTCCTCCGGAAATCCTTTCTCGTAATAAACAAGGATTTGATATGCCAATTGGTGAATGGTTCAAGAACGATCTTGCTGACGAATTTTACTCTACCGTCAGTACATTAGATTCCGAAATTATAGACGTCAGTGGCGTGATGTCTATTTACCGAGAACATGTAAACGACAGTGCCGAGCACGGGAAGTTCCTCTGGACGACGTACGTATTCGCAAAATGGTTCCATAGAATGCGCCGAGAGAACGTTCTATAAATTTTCTTATAACTTATAGGTTGGTAAGTACATCTGTCGTACGTACAGCAGTGTTCTGCCATCGAAATCGATTGACGACGAGATCCCTACCGCTCTGACCAAGTCCCTTAGAATCAAGTATATCTTCTAATACGCTTCTATATTTTTCCACGTTTCCTACTTTGACAGTATAGCCTCCTTTTTGAACGATCGGAGCTGTGTGATCTAAATAACTCGACACTACTGGGATACTAGAGGCAAATGCCTCCAGAACCGTCCGTGGTAGCCCCTCAGCTCGGCTCGGTAATAATAATACGTCCCCGGACCGATAGATACGTGGCATTTCCTCATATGGCACCTGGCCCAGAAATACTACATTCTCGCCGGCCAACCTCTCGAGTTCTGACCGCATAGGGCCTTCCCCGACAACGTACAACTTCACGTCCGAAACTTCTGCGAGCTGAGACACCGCCCGTATCGCGTCTTGTGGCCGTTTTCCTTCGACAAGCCGTCCTACGAACAGGACGATGGGACCGTCGTGATCGATCAACTCGCTTTTAGGCCCATCTGGTGTGAACCGTTCTGTGTCGACACCGTTGTGGACGACTTCAATGCGACTCGAAACGCCTAACTCCCGTACTCGTTCACGGTCCTCGTCAGTATAGCAAAACACCACGTCTGCCTGATTGAACGTCCACCGGCCGAGCGTCTTCAAATACCATCGAAATACCCATTCGGGTGCATTCTGAGAATACAGCCCGTGGTTCGTAATCGCCAGCGGAATATCACCCACAAACCGCTTTACTGCTGCGAGGTTCGTCGAGAAATAGAGGTGCGAGTGTGCGTGTATAATATCAAAATCTTCAGTAGTAGCAAGATACTGCGCCAGCCCTGGACTGATCTCGTTACCGAGTAGATTCATTACTGGATCGTGCCGAACAACGGTGTATCCGTCGCGTTCCTCGACGTGAGGTAATGATTTGTCTTGACGCACCGTCAACACGGTCACATCGTGGCCCATCGCCGCTTGATCGCGGCTCATCGCGTGAACGTGATAGGCGCCACCACCCTTGACGTCCGGGTATACTTTTTGTGCTACTCGAAGAATCCGCATTGGACTATCCGATTTCGGCAACTCACTCGTCATATGTGGGTATAACTAGCGTATTGAAATGAGATCATTGGTTTAGAATTTTATGCTCTGTAGGATCGCTAGACGGCACCGCCTCAATCACGTTATCTTCACTCGAGAATGCGTCACGAAAGCTAAAGACGTTGTCGAGAACCCAGATGAACCCGCCGACCCCGAAGGGGGTGGCGGGTTCGCCGAGTGGGCGATGCTTACGCTGCAAGCCTTGCGAATCGAACTCGGGAAGTCTTCCCGCCAGACAATCGATCTCCTGAGCGAAATACCCGGCATTCTCGAGGAAATCAGCCTGACGCGGCTTCCTCACTTCACCGTGCCACGAAGAAACACGACGGGGAGATCGGTCCGCAGGTTCTCGGCGTAGAGTGGTCGGCGTTATGTTCGGTACTTCCCAACTCGTGTGAGAGCTAGAGCTAAAGCGTTGGTCTCATGAGGAAGATGTCTAGTTGAGTGAATGTATTCAAGATCCCTCAGCCAGACGGTGTTCTCTCGGACTCGGACGTAAAAGATCTAACGGAAGACGTCATCTGCCACCTCCCCTTGCCAGGGATCGAGGGATCGTCCCTCGATCCCGGCGATATCTGGGCTGTTGTCATTCTTGCAGCAGTCAATCAGACGTCCATCTGGGAGACGTGCAAAGACAACGACAACGCTGTCTGTGACGATACTGTCATGGACTGGTTACATACGCTCAACCGAGAGTGGCTTGACCGGGTTGCTAACCGCCTTCTCAGAGGGGTATCGATAACGATCCTCGACCCTGATCGGTTGAGGATCGTCTCCGTTGACTTCGTCGATAACCCCTACCACGGAACGTACGCCGATGAAGAAGGTGAACTCTGTCGCATGCACGCGAAAGACGGAACAACGACGTGCCACCGGTACTGCACGGCGTATCTCGTCTCGAACGGAAGGCCAGTGACGTTGGCGATGACGTACGTCCGTAGCGATGAGAAAGAGGCCGACGCGGTCGAGCGCATCCTCGACCGCGTCGAGGCCTATCCCTTCGAGATAGAGCTTCTGTTGGCTGATCGTGGCTTCTACAACGAACGTATTCTGCGCCGCTCACGGGAGATTGCTGCGACTGTCGTTCCCGTCCAAAAGAAGGGCAAGCGCATGAGGAAGAAGCTGGATACGCACTGCTCATACATGACAACCTATCGGATGTACAAAGGCCGCGAGCGGGAACTGGAATTCCCGCTCGCGGTCGCTGTGTCATATCACGCCGGAGATCGCGGGAAAAGCGGCGAGGTCGTTCGAGGCTATGTGGCGTGCGATCGGCCTAATGATCAAGGAAACTTTTGAAAATCAAGGAACTTCCATCCGTCTTTAGCTAAGAGACGAACCGCATGACAGCGACGGCTTATCGGGGCTATTTTTCGAGAGGAATGAGGAGGAGAAGTCTGTGCACAACCCTACCTCCTCACCGCGAATTATGCGTCGGCTCACTACGCTTTTTCCATCTGAGTTCCTCGAAGAGCACGCCGAGGAACTCGGCGTGGTCGAGCGAGAAGGCAAACTCCAGATTCCTGCCTTCGTCTGGGCATTCGTGTTCGGCTTCGCCGCAGGCGAGAGCCGAACACTCGCTGGTTTCAGACGCAGCTACAACTCCACAGCCGACGAGACGATCTCGCCGGGTGGTTTCTATCAGCGGTTGACGCCGGAACTCGCGGAGTACTTCCGCGACCTCGTCGAGTACGGTCTCGACGAGGTCGCTGTTCCTGACGCTGTTGACGCTGATATTGACCGATTCAGCGATGTGATGATCGCTGATGGAACGGTGTTGCGGTTACACGAGTTTCTCGCCGATGAGTATGAAGCTCGAAAGGAGGAGCAGGCTGGAGCAAGGCTCCACCTGCTCCACAATGCCACCGAGCAGACAATAGAACGGCTCGACGTTGCTAACGAGAAAACGCACGACAGCACGTTGTTTAACACAGGATCGTGGCTCGAAGATCGACTGGTTCTTTTCGACCGAGCCTACTTCAAGTACCGCCGCTTCGCGTTGATCGATGAGAACAACGGCTACTTCGTGAGTCGGCTGAAAGAGAGTGCGAACCCGGTTGTAACGGAGGAATTACGGGAATGGCGCGGCCGCGCCATTCCCTTGGAAGGCGAGCAGATCCACGATGTTGTGGATGATTTGCACCGAGAGTTCATCGACGTAGAAGTCGAGATAGCGTTTGACCGAAGATCGTACGCAGGTACGCAATCACGTGATACGAAACGGTTCCGCGTCGTCGGCGTCCGCAAGGAGGACGCCGACGACTACCACCTGTATATCACGAATCTGCCGAGAGAAGAGTTCCTGCCGTCGGATCTAGCCACGATCTATCGCTGTCGGTGGGAGGTGGAGTTGCTGTTCCGTGAGTTGAAGACGCAGTACGAACTGGACGAGTTCGATACGACGAAGAAGCATGTCGTCGAAATTCTGCTGTACGCGGCGTTGCTGTCACTGCTGGTAAGTCGTGATTTGCTCGATATGGTCACCGAACAGGCGGACGATGAGATCGTGTTTCCGCCAGAACGCTGGGCGGCGACCTTCCGGTCGCACGCCCAGCTCATCCTCCATGAACTTGGCGAATACCTCGGCTATTCACCGCCACCACTGCTCGAACGACTGATCGAAGACGCACAGAAGATCCACAAGCAACGGCCAGTGTTACAAGAGACGCTCGCTACCGCTACACAACCGAGGTGTGAGTCTTAGCTAAAGACGAATGCTCACGGAGGAATTTCCCGAGATAGTCCGGGTGATATTCAACGTCGAACTCCTGTTTGAGAAGATGGCGAATCTCCTGTGATTTCCACGGCTGTCCTTCTCGAAGCATCTCAACCAACTGTTCCTGTTCGTCTTCGTCGAGTTTCGGGGGTCGGCCGCCCCCGAAACTCGGCATCAATCCTTCGAGCCCACCTTCGTTCCAAGCATCCGCCCAGCGACCGCCGGTCGCTGCCGACCTGCCCTCACGGTCGGCAGCTTCCGCAATCGAATCGCCATAATAGAGGTTCTTCAGAAAACCCAACCGCTCTTTCCGGCGATCGTCTTTAGCCTCGCGGAGGAGTTCATCAATTTTCTCTTCTGAAAGATGATATTTGATCTCCTTCCGACGATCTTCACCCATCACTTGGTGAGCGAACGTGGCCAACAAAAGTTTTCACGATCATTAAGCCGATCGCACGCCGAAACAAGTCGAACGACTCTATCGGAAACGGTCAGCGATCGAAACGAGCTACCGAGTGTTCCGCCAAGCACAAGTGGTAACGACGACACAAAATCCAGTCGTCCGCTTTGCGTTCGTCTTGGTCGAGTTCTTGCTTGAGAACCTCTGGCTCGTGCTTCACTGGGCGGTCGTCGCCCACCCTCGGCGGGGCGGGCGCGACCTGTCCGAAGAATTCACGTTCAAGATCTTCTCTGACTGGATCAGACACGCGTTAGAGGAAGAATTAGAGCGGAGTTGGGAAATCGAGATGAATGGAGTAGGCGTGCCAGAAGCGCACGCGCCGGCCGTAGGCTGACGCCAGCCCGCAGCCTTGGGCCCAAGTGTCTGCTGAGCAACAGCATTCGTCTAAAACAGCGTAGATCAGTCTTCTCACTCCGGTTCTTTCATCTGTGAGCTCAATTTCCACCCTTCGCTCAGCTACCACACCAGCGTGTGCTCCAGTTGTCCGTGACCTAGCATAACTCACGAAGCGACATTCGGGAAGTACCGAGTGTGAGCTTGCCTGATCTCGCTGGAAGCTGCTGGCGTCAATCAAGCCAGTCCTCGAGAGCCCCGCCTGCTCCGCCGGTCAGCAGAGCAGGCGGCGCAACTCCTGCATCGAAAATTCACTGTCCCACACGCTGAACGACGTGTAACCTGGAGATTTCTTAACCCTGAACACGTCAAGGATACCTGGCATCTCGTTCAGGTAGTCCTCGAACTGTCGGAGCGGTTTGTTGACTTCCTCTTTGAGCAAGAGAAGTGCGATCTTCGTGGATTTGGCGTACCTGTCGTCGCCGTCGGCGACGGCGTTCGGTTCCTCAACGTGGTTCGTGGCGAACTCGTGAAACGTCTGTGCAAGGTTCCTGAGACGTCCCATATCGCCAGACGGCGTCCAAATTCCCTGAAATCAGTGATACAATCCACTGAGGGCGTCGGCGTTCAACGGAGCAATGCCGACCGATCCGAACTGAAACGCCATTGCCGAGAAATCCGAGCCGAAGTCGAGTCGGCACGACGGACACTCGAGGACGACGAATTAGTCCACCCACGCGGTCCCGTTTCCTCGACCGGATCGGGGATCTCGAGGACGATCGGGGTCGCTTCGCCGACCGCGTGCGGGAACTCGAGGCAACGACGGACGAACTTGAGGCCTCACAACCGCGACCCGCAGGAAGCCCCCAGTGACAGCTGCCGTCCTCGGATAACCGGGACAGCGGATAACCATCAACCTCAAGAGAGACCGGCGTCTCAGGGAACGACCCGCTTCACACCACGACTGTGGTTGTTTGTCAGGTTGGATGGCAGATGATGTGTTCCTCAAGTGGCCGTCGGAGATCATCGCCGGGGACGGGGTGGGTAGTCACCCCGAAGACGACGAACGTCCCGGAAAGGCTGTCGTGTGACGAGGTCGTCACCAACTGGAGCGAAGCCGCGACGCTTGACGAGAAGTCCGATGCGATGGCTACGTCAGTTCATCGTCGAGGACGACGGCTCGTTCAGCGGCGGGATAGGATCCAGTACGAAGGGGAAATCCGATAGCTATTCGTCTTCGCCTTCCGACTCGAGTTCGATAGTCGAACCGTTCGTCACGTCCTCTTCGCTCACCTCGACGCGATCGTCGCCGACCGAGTACGCGCCCGGATATGCGACCGTCACCGCGAAGCGACCGTTGTCTCCCACTTTCTTCTCGCGTTCGTATGTGAACGACTCACCATCGGCGGACGTCGCCGTACTTACGGTCACGGTTTCGCCCGGCTCGCCGGTTCCTTCGAGCGTTGCGCCCGGCACCACAGCAAACGTCGCAACCTCGTCGTCGACGAACAGCGCCCGATAATGCGCCAGCCCGTTGGTTCCATTCCCACCTACACCGTACTCCTTGAGGAGTTGCGCCTGCGCGCTCGCGGCCGGCGAATCCTCGTCGACTGCCGTCACGACGACGTACCCGACCCGGTCGTCGAACCGATCGAACCAGCTATCCGGATCGGAATTGGCCTGGAACTCTCCGTAATTTTTCTGTGCGTACCTGTAGCTTCGGGACTCGCCGTTCACGAAGTGGTTGTACATTCGGTTGTCGCCCCACTCACTCAACACATAGTTCTCAGGATAGGTCTGGTTCACTGCTTCGGCGTGGTCGTCGATCGCACCCATCGCTTCGACCTGTGCCTCACTGTGCGTTACGTCCGCTGTCAGGCCAGGCACGTAAATAAGACTCAGCCCGAACACGAGCAGGCCGACACCGAGCAGGTAGCCGACTGGGCGCCCATTCGGCAGCACAATCGACGGCTCGAGCAATCGGCCGCCGTCGGCGGCGACTGACCTACCATCTTGGAATCCGCTGACTAACTCCTCCGAATCCTGGAATGGAACTGGTGTTCGAGCAAGTTCGACCACCGAAAGCAACTGGATGAAACCGAGACCCGTGAGCACGGCCAGCGGAATCGCGAGCTGACCGGCGAAGCGCACCTGGATTCCCGCGAGCATGAGCAGATATCCCGCATAGGTACCGATAATCAGCCAACCAGGATCATACCGCCGAGAGACACGCCAGAAGACCCAGCCGAGCACGAGCAGGGCAACGTAAAATCCCATGCCGAGCTGGTACATCGGACCAAAGAAGACGGCATACTCTGTCGAAAACAGCGACAGCGTCTCGGTTATCCCCTCGCGGAAGAGGAGATCATCAACGCGTGCCATCGCCTCACCCCACTCCTCCGGCTCCAGCTGCTTGAACGCGTATAGGCCACCAGCCGCGACGATTCCCTCAAGTGCGAATAGTCCTGCGAGATGGATTTCTAGACGCCGCCACAGTTCACCAAGCGTGACAACTGTGATTGCACCACCGAGTACCAGCAACGGCGTGGTCGCGACGAACTCCGCATGCCAGCCCCAGCGGTGGTGTAAGGCCAGCGAAATCCAACTCCCGATGGCCAGTCCGACGAGCAGCGGAAGATTTGCAAGTGCCGGCGAGACATCCGCTCGAGCGTCCATTACGACTCGAAACGCAATGTATCCTGCAAGCGGCACCAACAACAGCGGCGAGCCGCCCCAGGCGTGAATTCCGGCTGCGATCGAGAGTCCGAATCCGAGGGCGACAAACCACGTCAGCGGCGTTCGAAGGTGTTCTCGTACGCTTGCACGTAGGTTTGAACCGTGTTCGAGTCGCCGCTGGAGGTCGACGGCGAGCCATGCCAGCGTCAACAGTGTAATCCCAAGCCAGAAGTACTGGTGAAGTTGGTGATCGATGAACCCCAGCCCCGTGTAGACCGCGTGGATCGGTGTTACGGCGAAGACGAGAACAGACGCAACGCCGACACGAACGTCGCGCGTCAACAGGACGGTGAGCTTGTAAATCACAAGTCCGAGAGCAACGGAGGCGACGACGGGCAGCCATGCTGCAACCGTGTCGGCCGCTCCTTGGCCACCGCCGAGTACCTCGGCGATGAACCAGTTGGTTGCATGCGTGAGCGGCCGCCGAGCGGCCGCTGGCTCTACCAGAACCTCGTAGTCCGCAGGTCCTGACGACTGTTCGAGCAGGTTCTCCATCCAGTACCGGAAGTAATACGGATCGTTCCCCGGCGAGACGACGTATCCATTTTGAAAGACTGACTGATACGCCGTCATCCTGGCTATAGCGACGGCTAGTAGTGCTCCGAACAAGGCACCTAATGCGCGGAGATCGACACCGTTCCAGAACCGATTGAAATCGACTGTAAAGTCGTCTTTGGCCCCGGACTCCTCGAGTTCCTCGCCTGCCAATGCCGCTTCGATGACTGCCCGATCTGCGACTCGATACCCACCGTCGACGTTCTCGACGATGCCACGCGAGACGAGTTCCCCGAAGGTTCCTGAATCAAGATCGATATCATCGAATGTCCAAGCCCCATAGTCGGCGTCAACTGCAAGGACGGCCTCAAGGACAGTCTCCCCGTCGGATCGATCGTCCAGAAATTCCTGCACTGTCTCGAGGTCGTCGGCCGTCATTCAGAAAGAGTGTAACAGTTATCGCACATGGACCTTTCGTTCTGCGTACCTGAGTGACGGATGGGATATATCTTAGCTATGCTTGACTGTCAACGATCACTGCTATGAGGTACGCAAAATTCTGTTATAAATTAATTTAAACTAATATATTTAATAATTTTTATAAGTCGCCGATTGATTGTACCATGTCCCCCGTAGCAGTGCAATATTGGCCATCCGCCTCTACCCGTCTCATTGTACACTTCACGCTCGCCATATATCGGAATAACAAGGCTTTTCAAGTGAGATAGTCATTCAGAATCTGAGTAACAGATGACGATACTCCTTACTGGTGCCGATGGCTACATTGGCTGGCCAACCGCGCTCCGCATCGCTGCGCAGACTGATGACCGCGTTGTCGGCGTCGACAACTTCGCCCGCCGCGAATGGGTCGAAGAGGTCGGAAGCACGAGTGCAACGCCGATCGCAACACCGGAGGAACGCCTTGAGGCCGCAAAAGAGGTCCACGACCTCCACAACCTCTCGTTCGTCGAAGGTGACCTCACCGACAAATCGTTCGTCGACGAACTTCTCGAGGTCCACGAACCCGACACTATCGTCCACACGGCAGCCCAACCGTCCGCGCCATACTCCCAGATCAACGGCGAGCGCGCGAACTACACGCAGCACAACAACCTGCAGGCGACGCGCAACCTCCTGTGGGGACTCGAGGAACACGACCTGACCGACACCCACTTCATCGAAACGACCACGACAGGCGTCTACGGCGCGCCGGAGTTCCCCATCCCCGAAGGCGGGGCAACAATGGAAAACCAGGGCGAAAGCGACGACGTGCCGTTCCCCGCGATGGCGGGCTCGTGGTATCACCTCACGAAAAGCCACGACGCCGCCAACATGCGTCTCGCACACAAGCAGTTCGATATCCCGATCTCGGACGTCCGCACGGCGATCACCTACGGGACACAGACCGCCGAAACGGCTGCTGATCCACGCCTCGCCACTCGGTTCGACTTTGACTACTACTTCGGCGTCGTCGCCCACCGCTTCTGTGCACAGGCCATCGCTGGCTATCCGACGACCGTCTACGGCAAAGGCGAGCAGCGAAAGCCATTCATCAGCCTCGAGGATGCTGTCGAAGGACTCGCGCGCCTCGCGCTTAGCGATCCGGACGAGCGCCCCGATGACCACGTCGTCTACAACCAGGTCACGCGCGCGATCAGCATCGTCGAGATGGCCAACACCATCGCCGACGTCGGCGACGAGTTCGATCTCGACGTCTCCGTCGAACACTTCGAGAACCCGCGTGACGAGGACGAGACTCACAAGATGGAGATCGAAAACGACCGCTACATGGACCTAATCGGCGAGCAGCGTCAGGACTTTACCGAAGGAGTTCGCGACGTGCTCGAGACGCTTGTCGAGTACGAAGAGACGATCACCGCCCACGAAGACCGCTTCCTGCCAGGCGTACTCGACGACTGGGAAAAGGAAGGCGACGCTGCCGACGAAACCGAACTCTCGTACGAAGGCGACGCTGCCGAAGAGGCTGAACCCACCCCCGATGCCAACTGACGGCGACGAAGCCGGAATGCACGTCCTCGTTACGGGAGGGTGTGGCTATATCGGCAGTGCCCTCATCCCCCTGCTGCAGGCCGACGAGAGCATCAACCGGGTCACTGTCCTCGACTCGCTCGCGGCCGGTTCACCAGCGAACCTCATGGCTGCGCAGTTCGACGGCAACCTCGAGTTCATCCGTGGCGATATCCGTAATTACGGCGATGTCGAAACCGCCATGCGGACCGTTGACCGCGTCATCCACTTGGCCGCGATCACTGGTGCTGAGAGCACCCACGATCGCGTCGAGGAGACGCGGGCAGTCAATCTCGAGGGAAGCCGCAATGTGTTCAACGCTGCACGGAAAGTCGACGTGGACCGTGTCGTGTTCGCCTCTTCGTGTAACAACTACGGCCGAGCGGCCAGTACCGATCTCGACGAAGCGACTGAACCCGATCCGCTCAATCCGTATGCGGAGACGAAATACGAAGCTGAAACCCTCCTCAAGGAGTACGTTGATGAGGGAGCATTCACCGGAACTGCGCTCCGGATGAGTACGAATTACGGCTATGCACCTGGGATCCGGTTCAATCTCGTCGTCAATCATTTCGTCTTCCGTGCACTGACGAATCGTCCGTTGACAGTCTACGGAGATGGCAGTAACTGGCGGCCGTTCATTCACGTTCGCGATGCCGCACGAGCGTACTATCAGGCCGCCTGTGAGCCAGATGCCTGGTCAGAGCACGTGTACAACGTTGGTTCAAACGATCAGAACTACCGCATCGAGACGATCGCCGAGATCGTCCGTGATGAGTTGGATACCGGCCTCGAGTTGACGTATCTCGAAGACCAGAATCCTGGTCCGTCGTATCACGTCAACTTCGACCGGCTTGCTACAACCGGATTTGAGCCACAGTGGACGCTTCGCGATGGCGTCCGCGACTTAGCAACGCGATTCACCGCTGAATCGCAATTTGGCGAGGCGATGGACACAGCCGAGAGACAACCACTGACACCTATAAAGAACAATGACGACTGACGACGAACTAACGATCGCAGTAACCGGTGCAGCAGGATACATCGGAAGCAGAGTCGTTGACCGTCTTCAGGCGACGCATCCTGACTGGTCTATCACGGCGATCGATAATTTCTACCGGGGTACAGTTCGAGAGATCGGTGATGTAACCGTTGAGCACGTTGATATCCGTGATGACAAACGGTTGGAAGAAGCACTCGATGGTGCCGATATCGTCATGCATCTCGCTGCACTCAGCGGCGTTGATGACTGTGAAACGAACCCTGATCTCACTCACGAGGTCAATGTCAATGCGACGAATACTATTGCGTGGTTCTGTCGCAAACAGGGTGCTGGATTGATCTTCCCTGCGAGTATGGCAATTATCGGTGACCCTCAATCCTTCCCGATAACGACTGAACATCCCCGTGACCCGCTGAACTGGTATGGACGGAGCAAAGTTCTTGGCGAGCAAGCGATCGAAACGCTCGCTGATGGAGCGTTCCCGGCTCACCTATATCTGAAATCGAATCTCTACGGTGAACACCAGGTTGGATCACAGACCGTCTCGAAAGGGACTGTGATCAACTTCTTCGTCAATCGGGCCATTGCTGGTGAGCCCCTGACCGTCTACGAGCCCGGCACCCAGTCACGGAACTTCGTCCACGTCAAAGATATCGCCCGCGCGTACGTTCGGAGTGCTGAACGACTCCAGAGTCAACTCGAGCGGGGTGATACTGGGGTCGACAAGTATGCACTTGCGACCGATGAGGATCCGAGCGTCCACGAGACGGCTGAACTAGTTGCACAAATCGCTGAGGAAGAACTCGGACGGAGTCCCGAAATCAAACTCGTTGAGAATCCGCGAGCTGGAGAGACATTGGTCGACGAGTTCGCTGTTGATACGACACGAACACACGACGAGCTTGGCTGGGAACCGAAGTTCACCGTCGAAGACTCGATCAGACAACTCATCCGTAAGCACGAGACGACAGAGTAGCCTATTTCGCGTAGGGTGAGATACGGTTCGGCAGCCGTCTCACTCTATTTGGCCGACGCTATCGTATTCCCAGATCAGATCGAAATATCGGTGTAGTCCGGCAACGAACGAGCCGTTCTCGGTGACTGCGGCTTGCCGCATATGGAGCGGGACATCCTTCTCTTCGACGAGGACGATTGCCTGACCCGTCTCGTAGTCCATACTCGGGTCAATCAGTGTCCCGCGCCATGGCAGCAGTTCGGTACTAAACCGTATCGCTATTTCGGGATACTTGTCAGTTACGTAGTCCAGAACTGTACTTTGTATCTCTTGATTCGTCGCTGAGAGGTGGCGGGGATGGAGAAAGAGTGCTTGAATCGATACATCTTGATCTAGTGCGTCCTGTATCGCTGGTTCGACAGCATCGAAGTACTCGAAGCTTTTCGTGATAACGTAGACGCTGTCCGTTGCATCGCGATACAGCGATTTCGTTTCGCGCTCGCTTGGCTCACCCACAGAAACAACATAGAACAGTTCGTCAGCAGGAGTAATATCGTCGCTTGCCTGCTCGTACAGTGGCTGGAACCGGTCGATAAATGGCTCTCGGGCAGCCTCGAGATCTGCACAGAATTTTTCGTATTCCTGCCGTCTGTTTTCTTTCGCCTGGTAAAGAATTGTTGCAGGTGGCTTTGGTTGGTACTCTTTCGGACGGCCAGGAATGATTTTGATAAAGCCTCGATCGGCGAGTGTGTCGAGAATTCCGTAAATACGTGCCTTCGGGATACCGGTCGCCTCGGCAAGATTTGGGGCTGTCGTTCGCCCAAGTGTCAGTATATGCTTCAACGCTGTCGTCTCATACTCCTTTAGCTCGAGTTGCTCAAATACCGCCTCAGCGTCGGTAGTCATATTCCACGGAACTGCTAGCAAACATTGTCAAACTCCCGGTTGAAGAACCGCTGGTGGTTCAGCCGTTTAATCCTGGATCCACACGGTGGTCCGAGCGCATCAGGCGAACAAAAGGTGTCGCAAGACATGGAAGAATTGCTTACCGTGCTGCCAAGCAACTCCCCGTGGTTTCTGAACCGTCCGTGTTTCAATCGGGACCTCTCCGATTCTGGCGTCCTTCGCAGCTGCTTCCAAGACGAATGTTCCACAGGTACACGCCGTATCGAGGTCGAGATCAACAGCGAGAGTACGACGAAGAGCACGAAGTCCAGTGCCCGAATCCTGCACATCGACCTTCAACCGCGTCAGCTTATTGAGAAACCGTTCAGAGGGGCGCGGGATTGTTGCTCTTGCCCCGAGGACGAGGTCCAAGCGGTCTTGCTTGATCGGTTGGATGAGCGTCTCGATATCACTTGGACGGTGTTCTCCGTCAGCATCAAACGTAACGATAAGTTCTGATGAGACTTCTTGAAATCCTCGTTTCAGTGCAGCGATATAGCCCTTATTCTGTGGTTGTTCGACCACCGTCGCCCCTGCAGCACGGGCTTCAGATGGAGTACTGTCGGTCGATCCGTCGTCTACTACGAGAACCGGATACGTCTGAACTAGCTCCCGAACTATCGGCCCAATCTGATCAGCCTCGTTGTACGCTGGAACGACGACGGTAACCTCGTCCATAATAGATATCTTGGTATGATCATATTATCAGTACCCCACAAAGCCAGTTAGTTAGAACATCTGCTTACTGCAAATGTATCTAGCAAAAAGCAGCAAGCAGACAGTGAATTCCACGAAGGTCGGCTCCTTAACTTCCTCGTCAATACCCTCGATGAGGAACCTACTCTTAATCTCGATCATTGGCCGTGTGCTGGCCACCTCTATTGCCGCCAGTGGGCGCGCGGCTGCAGTTGGCCAGCTCTGTAGGGGGCCGCACTTGTATTTTTCAGTTCTGGTCCGTTCCTCGTTAACGGTCAAGTGACTGAACCGCTCTTTGTCACTGCCTCCCCAACTTAAGACGCTCGCATTCAGAGATATAACCATGCTGATTGCCGTCCTAATCCTCAGCGCCTACTGCGAAATCTGCGAGCAGCTAGACCGATGAAAGACGGATTCCCCCTTCGGTGGACGCCAGTCCATGGCCCGATGCGGAAGTCCGTCTTCGAACCACAATCTGAATGCGAGTACGCGTAGGCACGCATCGAGTTCGAACTCTGCGAGTCTCAGTGACGAGAGGTCGGTATCGTGTATCTCGAGGAACTCTCGTTTGTCAGTGACGACAGAAAAGAAACCGAGTCATCCCACGCTCAACTTCGCCTGAGCGGAGGCGACACGGATAAGTCGTCTTCCCGAATGCAGTGAGGTCGATATTTACGCACTCGGACAAACGATTGAGCACTGCCAAGAACAAAACAGACAACTCACCGAGCGCGTCGACACGCTCGAGGACGAGCTTGAACAGACCCAAGACGAACTCGAGGGTCTCGAAAAACTGAGAAAGCGGACCTCCAGAAGACAAACGAATGCCTTCGTGATCGTCTCGACAACTGTAAACAGGAGACCACTCGCTCGACGCACTCACAGATGTCGCACGCAAGCGCTCGGGCGTGAACAAACAGCGGATCGAGGAACTTCAGGCCCGAGAACTCGAGAAAGGCACTCACCTCTTCACAGAGACCGTCGATCATCACGAGATCGCTGTCGACGGCGATCAGCTTGAGCGAACACCGAGCAAAACACTCCCTCGAGAGAGGCTCAATCTCTCAGCACACACTACCTAACCATCACGCGTGCGGTTGGTTTGGAGGGTGGTTAGCCTTGAGTTGACCTCTCGAGCAGTCTTCGACAATTATCAGTGGGGACAGTCTAGGAAAAGTATCCGAAGACGATGGCTGTCCACAGTGACTTCGCAGATGCAGGATCTGGTCGGAAGCCCTCTAACCGATCAGTTGGGCGGACGATTTCCTACGATTTTCACATTCATTGATATTCTATTCCGCCTTCACAGTACTTTCCAAGTCAATGATTCACAGCTAGATTCAGCAACTACTGTAAACGATGAGTTCCCTCCTTCGCTTTCGGTAAACAGCAGGGACTCTCGCGTTTCAGGTAGGAACCGACTTACCTCGTCCGGCGGCGTCCTGGACTGTATTGATTCCCTCGAGACTACTCTCCATCATTCAACCCTGGCAGTTACACGGTTCCTACTGAAGCCAACAGCTGTCGACCGGCCACACGACCGGTACAAACCGATGGCACCTGCAATCGCTCACTTCCTCGTCGGCGCATCGCTCCTGTTGTTGCTCACAATACCGATTGCTCTTCGATACCGATTGGCACCGTGGATACCGCTGTGGCTCGTTGCACTCGGTGGCCTCTGGGGCCTGGGACCCGATATCCATCACATCGCGCCGGTCTACGAAATCAAGTTGCGCACAGTCCACGACTCGCCCTGGGTCGATCTCTTCGCGTTCCACTACACACTTGACCGGCCAGCCGTCCGCGCACAGTATCTCTCGAGCGTCTTCGGATCGATCCTGGGCTTTCTCGGTGCCGTCACGACATTCATGCTGGCCACAGTGTTGCGTAGTCGGACCACCCTTACTGAGACAGCCTCTTTACACCTCGTCGCGCTGAGCGAGGTACTGCTTCTTCTCTTGTTGGTTGTCGCCGCTACGAGCAGTTGATGTGGCTCGAGGGTTCCAAATAGCTCTTTAATGGTGTTGATTACTAGACCGATTCGTTCGGGCGTTATTCATTCGGCACTCGTCCACTGGGGTGAACCGGACGCTCGTCGTCAGACTTTTCTACCATCTCTTCTGCTTTGTCGAGCGACCGCTGAACAAGCCGCTCCGAGTAGCCTCCGAGGAACGCAATGAATAGAGTCGCGAGTGGATCACCTCGAATTCCGCAGTGAAAATGGCGCTCATCGCGATAGTGCTCTCGCTCGAACGGACAGTTGCATGGGGCGAGCAACTAGCACGTACGGTCGGTGTCCGCGCTGGCATTACCGGGATTGCAATCATCGTAATCTCGATGGTGGAAAGTGCAACGTCGCTCGCTCATCTTGTGGTAGCGAGGAAACCCCGTTGTTCACGACGGGGAGGAATCGCGTTCGTTCGTGTCTCGACTCGCCCTGTACGGCTCCCCGGTGTCCAACGCTTCCGCACCTTCGAGCATCAGCCCCTTCCAGGTGTAACCGCGTTTGTTTTTGATCTCTTTCAACCGCTCGTACTGTTCGTCGTCTAC
>NZ_AOIT01000034.1:0-155823 GCF_000337475.1 Natrinema limicola JCM 13563
CACGCAGTCGGCGGTCAACGATGTTGTTACCGGCTACAATCTTACGTCCTACGCGAAGGACGCGCTCAAGAACTACGTCCCACAACTCCGGCGGACGTACAACGCGTCGGAACTCGAAGACGACCATCCGGTCCGGTTCACGAACCGGGGATTCCGAATCGACCACTCCGACGACCGTGTGTGCGAGTTCTGCTGGCGTGTTCCACAGGCCGGACGTGGGAACGCTTTCTGGATTCCGCTCCGGATCAATCCCGAACAGGAATCCTTGTGGTTCGACCTGCTCGACGAGAACGCGACAGTCGGTGAGTTCCGACTGCAACAGTGCCGCACGAATTGGGTGCTGCACGTCACCGTCGAGTACGAGGTCGCCGACCCAGAGATCCCGGACGATCCGACCCGAATTGGTTTCGATATCGGTGAGTCCAAGCTTCTGACGGGCTGTGCCTGTCAGAACGATACTCCGACTCAACCGTACATCTANCCGACCCGAATTGGTTTCGATATCGGTGAGTCCAAGCTTCTGACGGGCTGTGCCTGTCAGAACGATACTCCGACTCAACCGTACATCTACGACGGCGGTCGTTCGCGAGCACTCCGCAAGGAGATGTACATGACGCTGAAACGCCTCCAAGAGCGTGACGCCGAGCAGTGGCGCGTGGACGAACGCTTCGACCACTACCAGAACGCCCTGACGGACATCGTCGAGAAGGCGTCTCGAGAAGCCGTCGANGAGCAGTGGCGCGTGGACGAACGCTTCGACCACTACCAGAACGCCCTGACGGACATCGTCGAGAAGGCGTCTCGAGAAGCCGTCGAGTACGCCGAGTCCTTTGACGATCCAGTGATCGTTCTTGAGGACTTGTCGTACATCCGCGAGAATCTGGATTACGGGAAGTACATGAATCGACGCTTGCACTCGTGGGCGTTTGCCTGGATCACCGACCGTATCGAGGACAAAGCCCTCGAAGCCGGTGTCCCAGTCGAGTTCGTGAACCCGCGCTACACGTCTCAGACGTGCCACGCTTGCGGCCACATCGGCCGTCGTGGATCGCAAGCTGAGTTCACGTGTACGAACGCGGAGTGTTGGGTGACGGAGTATCAGGCGGATATCAACGCAGCAGCAAACATTGCTGGTCGCATTGACCCGTGGGGAGAGAGCGTTCCTTGGAAACCGGAGCGCGATGACTCGCCACGGGATGGGAGCCGTTGTGACACGGCCACAGGACACCGCTCGCCGAGTCGGCAATCCCGACAGACGACGCTTGCGGTCTTTGAGTCCTGAAACCTCCCTCGACACGAGGCTTCCCTTGTAGGAAGCCCTGTCCTTTAGGACGGGCGAGGATGTCACACGACGACAGAAACAACTCCCCCACCGACAATCGCGAGCCCGCCAAGGCCGAAACAGACGACCCAGAACGGGATGCGATCGACGATCCGCATGAGGGCGTCGATGGTGAGATAGCCGACGAAGGAACTGACTCCAAGTGCCGCTAATGCAGGCACTGGCTCGATACCGGGAAGACCACCGGAACCCGTGATAGTGAGAGCAGCCGCACCGAGACTGGCAGGGATCGACAACAAAAAGGAGAGACGGAACGCTGCCGGCGGATCGTAGCTCCGAAACAGCAGTGCGCTCGTCGTGATACCAGACCGTGAGATTCCTGGAAGGATCGCAACGCCCTGGACGGCCCCGACCAGAACCGAGTCAGGTAGCGTCGGCGCGTCACGGATCCCCATTGACACCGACTCCGAGGCGAGCTGAAGGATACCCGTGAGCACCAGGAGAACACCGATAGCCGCGATGAAGATGCCGCCGGTAAGCTGGCCGGCGAGATCAACTGCATACACGTACAGTGGGATTCCCACGACGCCAGTCATTAGCGTGGCGACAACGACGTACGACGCGATGGCGTTCTCGCCAGCGTACGCGCTGTCAGGTCGCCAGCCGGGCACTGCGCGGATGGCCGTCGCAATATCATCGCGGTAGTAGACCGCTGCCGAGAGCGTCGTACCGACCTGCAAGAACAGCGCCAGTTGCACCGCAACTGCAGGGTCGGTGCCCACGACAGTCAAGAACAGCGCCAGGTTGCCCTGACTCGAGACGGGCAACCACTCGACGATTCCCTGAACGATCCCGGCGAGGATTGCGACGACGAGGTCGATTCGGCTCACTGATGATGATGCGACAGTGTGATAACTTAAATGAATCCGATTCGAGTCAGTGATCGAGCGAGAAGATGAATTGTGACCGAGCTACTCGACCGTCACGCTCTTGGCCAGATTGCGCGGTTTATCGATCGAGCGTCCCAGCAGGTTCGCAACCCAGTAGGCGACCAGTTGTAACTGAACGTTCGCGAGCACAGAGCTGCCGAAATCACCGACAGCAGGAATCTCGAGGACGTGATCGGCGTACCGCCCCACGTCGGACTCGCCGTCGGTGATCGCCACGACGGGCGCATCGCGAGCCTCGACTTCTTTGACGTTTCCGATGGTCTTCCGTGCGGTCTCATCGTCACCGGTGACGACTGCGAACACGGGCGTGTTTTCGGTCACAAGCGCGAGCGGGCCGTGTTTCAACTCGCCAGCCGCGAACCCTTCCGCATGTCGGTAGGTAATCTCTTTCATCTTCAGCGCGCCCTCGAGCGCAACGGAATAGTGGTACCCACGGCCGATGAAGAAGTACGCGTCAGCGTCGGCATACTCCTCGGCGATCGCCCGTGCATCAGTCGTCTCGAGGACAGTCCTGACCTGGCCGGGAATATCACGGAGTGCCTCGAGTTCTTCGCGAGTTGGCCCGTCACCGAGTGTGAATGCCAAGAGTGCGAGTGCCAACTGCTGGCTTGCAAAGGTCTTCGTCGCGGCGACGCCGATCTCGGGACCGGCTCTGATATAGAGAGCGTGATCACACTCGCGTGCAGCCGAACTGGCGACCGTATTGGTCACCGCGAGCGTCGTCGCCCCGGCGCGGGCGGCCTCTCGAAGCGCGCGTAATGTATCAGCCGTTTCGCCGCTCTGGGTAACGCCGACGACGAGGGTCTCATCGTCGATGGGGACGCGATCGCTCGCGTACTCGCTGGCGAGGAACGCCTGCGCCCGAACCCCTGCTTCTCGGAGTCGCTCAGCGCCGAACAGCGCTGCGTGATACGACGTCCCGCAGGCGACGAACTGTACCGGCCCCTCGTGGTCGAGGTCAGCAAGGTCCTCGAGATCGACCGCTCCATCGAGATCGTCGATTCGACCGCGAAGACACTGCCGTAGGGCTTTCGGCTGCTCGTGGATCTCCTTGAGCATGTAGTGGTCGTAGCCACTCTTTTCTGCGTCTTCGGGATCCCACGCAACCGTTTCTATCGGCCGGTCGACGGGGTTGCCCTCCGCATCAGTGACGACAGCATCGTCGGCAGTCAGCCGAACGAAATCGCCATCTTCGAGATAACAGACGCGGTCTGTGTGCTCGACGAACGCGGGGACATCACTTGCGAGATACGTGCCAGTTTCGCCGAGGCCGACGACGAGTGGGGAGTCCTGACGAGCCGCGTACACTGTCTCTGATCCATCGAAGACAGCAGCGATCGCGTAACTGCCCTCGAGTTGATCGATCGTCAGTCGGAACGCTTCCTCGGGAGCCGCGCCGCGGTCGAGATAGCGACCGATCAACTGCGGGACGACTTCGGTGTCGGTCTCGCTCTGGAACGTGACTCCAGCGTCGATGAGATCGTCGCGCAGCCGCTGGTAGTTCTCGATGATGCCGTTGTGAACGACTGCAACGCGACCTTCTTCGTCGCGGTGTGGGTGTGCGTTCACATCGGATGGGGGACCGTGCGTACTCCAGCGCGTATGGCCGATCCCAGTCAATGCACCCTCGAGTTCGTCTCTCGGAACCGTGTTCTCGAGTGCTGATAGCTCGCCCTCTGTCTTGTGAACCCTCACCGACGGTGTTGGCACAGCAAGGCCGGCAGAGTCATAGCCGCGATACTCGAGACTTGACAGGCCATCGAGGACCACATCGACGGCGTCGACACCGTTGGACGTCCCAACATACCCGACGATACCACACATCGTCACTGCACCTCCGTTCCATCGTCGACCGTCCCGCTGACGGCTGTGCCAGCGGTAATAACAGCATCGGAGCCGACGACCGTTCCCGGCGCGTAGGTCACACCGCCTCCATCACGAACACGATCCGCGAGCACAGCACCCAGCCGCTCGTTCTCGTGGATTCGATCGCCAACGCGGACATCGCCGGGGCCACCGACCATGGTCGAGCCAGCGCCGATCTGGACGCCATGGCCAGTCACACCATCGATAAGTGTTGCGTTTGCTCCGATGCGGGTGTCTGCATCGACGACACTGTTCTCGACGACTGCGTTCGCTCCCACCGTCACGTTCTCGCCGAGCGCGACGTTCGGACCGACGACGCTCCCCGGGCCGATGACGCAGTCCGTCGAAATCACGACCGGTTCGACGATCGTCGCGGACTCATGAATCTGGGCGTCGGTCGATACTGTGCTTTCAACGCCGTTTGTACTCCCGAGGAGCGTCTCCGTCACCTCGAGTAAGTCCCACGGATACGTCGCGTCGTACCAGAACCCGGCGGATGTGACACCGCGGACGGTTTCGTCTGCATCGATCGCGTTCGCAATACCGTCGACGAGCGAGTATTCGTTGAACTGGGGCTCTGGGCCACGGAGGTATTCGAAGATTTCGGGCTCGAACGCATAGACTCCTGCGTTGAGATGGTAACTGCGGTCGTCACGGGGCCGTTCGACGATCTCCGTGACGTGCTCGTCGTCCTCGAGGATCACGCCGCCGTAGTTAGCGATGTCCCCGTCTCGAACGAGTCCAAGCGTTGCGATAGCGTCGTTATCATGGGCTTCACGAACGTCCTCGATGAGCCTCTGTTCGACGAGCTGATCACCGTTGAGTACGAGCTGCGGACCCGAAACCTTGGGTTCGGCTTCCAGAAGCGCATGGCCACTGCCGAGTTGCTTGTCTTGGACGACGTAGTCGATCGACACACCGCGGTACGTCGATCCGAAGTGCGACTGCACGTGTGTGCGACCGTAGCCGACGACAACGGTAATCTCCGTGATATCGGCGTCGACGAGCGCATCGAAGACGTGCTCGAGTATAGGTTTGGTCGCTGCAGGAAGCATCGGCTTCGGCCGATGTTTCGTCAACGGCCGAAGTCTGGCCCCTTCCCCCGCTGCAAGGACCACCGCAGAACTGATTGGCATGTCAAGAATAACAGTAATGAACGACTATTGTTCTTGTGGATCGGATTTTCACTCAACAGTAACATTCGAGATGGGGTTGGTGACCCGTGACAGGATTACGGCTCGAGAACTCCAATGATGACCGCTCAGTCGTCTCGGCCCAGACCCTCAAACGCGTCACGCGTTTCCACGACGAGTTCCTCGAGCAGCGACTCCGCGGGCTGAATATCGTCCGTCAGCCCGACGCTCTGCCCTGCAAACAGCGCCATGTCGTCGATATCCCCCTTAACATCCGGCGTCGCGAGGGCTTCGGCATAGCGTTCGATCGGTTCGCCGTCACCGTCGTCGGTCCGTGCAACGATGTCGTCCTCACCGGGACGATCGCCTGGAGGTGTCCGTCCTGCCGACTCCCATCGCTCGAGCGTCTCGTTTCGCAACACGCGATGAGGCATTCCTGGCCAGCCCTTATCGAAAAGACAGGTGTACTCGGTGTCGGTTTCGTTGCTCTCACGGAGTCGGCGGAGATACGTCTCGTGAACGCGTGCCTCTTCGGTCGCGACGAACCGCGTGCCGAGCCACGCGCCGTCAGCGCCTAGTGTGAGCGCAGCCGCAATCCCTCGTCCGTCGGCAATGCCACCAGCGGCGACGATCGGCACCGCATCGCCGACGGCATCTGCGACCCTGGGAACGAGCGCCATCGTCGACACCCCGCTCTGTACGTGCCCGCCGGCCTCGAAGCCCTGTGTCACGATCACGTCGACACCGGCGGCGACAGCCTTGCGCGCTTCTGCAGCGCTCCCGACGGTCTGTGAGACGAGTACGCCTGCCTCGTGAACTCGGTCGATGTAGGGCGCTGCCTCGCCGAACGAGAGCGTGACGATGTCGACTCCGGCCTCGAGAACGACCTCGAGGTGTTCGTCGGTATCCACGGTTGTCGTCGCATCGTCACACACGAGGTTGACAGCGAACGGCTGGTCTGTTAGCTCACGAGTTTTCTGGACTACCCGTCGGGTTTCCTCTCGGTCGCGCCACGTCACTGCGAGGTGACCGAGACCGCCGGCGTTCGAGACGGCTGCTGCGAGTTCGGGACACGTGGCGCTCCCGATCGGGGCCTGAACGATCGGATAGTCGATCTCGAGCAGTTCACAGAGGTGCGTCTGCAGCATCATTTCTCCCGCTTACTCACGGCCGCTGTTTTTCTTTCGTGAGTACCCGAACGTTTTCGATCCCGGTATCGGGATACTGACCCGAATCGTCTTTCTCGACGGCTTTGACCATATCCCAGACGACGTTGAGCCCGGTCGTGACACCCTCGAGGGCCTCCATCTCACACCCCGTCTTGCCGGTGGTCTCGACAGCGACTCGAAGTTCGATCCGGTCCTCGGCAAGTGAGAAGTCGGTGTCGACGTTCGTGATCGGGATCTGGTGACACATTGGGATCGTCTCCCAGGTGTGTTTGACGGCCTGAATCGCGCCGACGCGGGCGGTCGCGAGCACGTCACCCTTGCCTACTTGATCAGCGCGGATGGCCTCGATCGTCGACGGCTGGAGCCGAATCTCGCCGGCTGCGACCGCGCGACGTTCGCTGTCTGGTTTGTCGCCGACGTCGACCATCTGGACGTCGCCTTCGTCGGTGGTGTGGGTGAGGTCATCGGCTGCGTGGTCGTCGCCGCTCGAGTCGGCCGCGTCGTCGTTCTCACGCATCCGTCTCACCCCACAGCGCCGCGGGGATTTCGTCGAGCATCTCGGAGGCGAGTACACCCAGTGCATCGCTGTCGGCCAGACGCTCGCCTGCGATACCGCTGACGTACGCGCCAGCCGTCGCAGCTTCGAGTGGATCGGTCTCCTCGAGCAGCGCCGCGACGATCCCCGCAAGCAAGTCACCGGTGCCGCCGACTTTCATTCCCGGCGTTCCCGACCGGCAGATCCGGGTGCGATCGCCGTCGGTTATCACGTCGTCGACTCCTTTCGCGAGGACGACGTGGCCCAGGTCGGCCGCGAAGGCCTCGATCTCGTCGACTGCGTCGCGAAGCGAATCGGTGTCCGGCCCGCCCATCCGGGCGAGTTCCCGGCGGTTCGGCGTACAGACGAGTGTCGCCTCGGTGTCGATCTCGGGGACGACCGATAACGCGTCGGCGTCGACGACCGCTGCCCCCGTGTAGGACGCGAGGAACTGGCGCGTCGCCTCGAGCGTCTCGTCTGCGGTGCCGAGGCCGGGACCGAGGACGACGATATCATCGTGGCGTTCGGCCGTTTCGGCGAGGTCGTCGGCTTGGTCGGGTGAGAGGCGATCACTTCCGTAGGGCTGGACGATGAGGTCCTCGGCGTAGCTCTGAATCTCGCCGGCGACGGACTCCGGTGCGGCGACGAACGAAAGTTCGACCCCGGCTCGGAGCGCTGCCTGTGCGGCGAGTGCCGGCGCGCCAGTGTAGGGGCCGCCGCCGATGACGAAGACGCGGCCGTCGCGACTCTGTGGCCGGGCGAGGGTGACATCGCCGGGACCGGCGAACCGTTCGGCGGCAGCCGGAATCCCGATGTCAGCGACGGTGAGCTCGGCGTCGAGGTCATCGAGCCCTGGTTTCGTATCGTGGAAGGTGACAACGTGGTCGGCTTCGACGCCGTTAGACGCATGATCTCCCCCGTCGGCGTCGAAGCCGGATGGAACGTCGACCGCGAGGACGGTCGCGTCAGTGTCGTTGATCGCTGCCGCCGCAGTCGCTGCTGGTTCCCGAAGGTCGCCGCTGATCCCCGTGCCGAGCATCGCGTCGACGATCACGTCCGCCTCACTGAGATCGAACGCACTCGAGTCCGGTGTGAGGGCGCTCGAGTCGGTCACCTCGCGGGTGTCGTAGTCCGCCTGCTCGAGCGCGTCCCAGTTCTCACGGGCAATGTCCGTCCCGATCAACTCGGCGCGGCCGAGTAACAGCGTCGTGACGTCGTACGCGTCCAGGAATCGGGCGGCAACGAACGCGTCACCGCCGTTGTTCCCCCGGCCAGCGACGATGACGATGCGAGCGCCCGGGTCGGCGATCTCTCGGATCGCTCGAGCGACCGCGTGTCCGCTCGATTCCATCAACTGCTTTTGTGGCACGCCCAGCGCCGCGGCGTTTGCGTCGACAGCGGCCATTCGCTCGCCTGTAATCATACGCGAGGGTTCGGCCGGCCGACCGTTGAAGATTGCGGACAGTGCAACTCGTTCGGTGGTCGTCATCGATCGTTAGTCGAGCGTGACACGAACTGAACGCATGTGGATTCCGCGACCAGCACCGTTATTATCAGTTCCTGTGAATAGTTCGGCGTTCAGATGGGTGCAATTCGCGTAGACGGGCTGCGAAAGTCCTACGGAGCCGTCGAGGCGGTCGCCGGGATGAACTTCACCGTCGAGCGCGGCGAACTGTACGGCTTTCTCGGCCCGAACGGGGCGGGGAAGACGACGACGATCCGAACGCTGACCGGGCAGGTCCAGCCAGACGCGGGAACGGTCCGCGTCCTCGAGACCGATCCGGCGACGGAACCGCTCGAGACGCGCCGGAAAGTCGGTATCCTGCCAGAACAGGGATCACCGCCGAGCTTTCTAACACCGCGTGAGTACCTCGAGTTCGTCGGCGAGGTGCGGGATCTCTCGGCTGACCGGGTTGCCGACCAGACGGTGGCGTGGGCCGAGCGACTGGGATTCGAGAGCAAACTCGAGACGCTGCATACCGATCTCTCCCGGGGCCAACAACAGAAGGTGATGATCACGCAGGCGTTCATCCACGAACCGGATGTCGTCTTCATCGACGAGCCGCTAGCGAACCTCGATCCGCTCGTCCAGGAGCAAGTCAAGCGGTTCCTGATTTCCTATGCAGCCGGCGACAACGCCGTCTTCGTCTCGACGCACAACATCGACGTCGCCGAGGAGATCTGTACCCGCGTCGGCATCGTCGCCGACGGTCAGCTCGTGACCGAACGCTCGCTTGACAACGGTGCGGATGAGGGCGAGGGATCGCTACTCGAGCTCTTTCTCGAACGTGTCGAGGCCGAAGAGACGCGAGACACGCCGACGCTCGAGCACCTGGGCTCATGACTGGGTCCACGACGAGCGATCGGCCAGATTCGGGAGGTGGCCTTTCGACCCGGCGGCTGCTCGCGGTGCTCTTCCGCGAAGAGTGGCGTATGCACACTCAACTGTTCGGCGGCTGGCGCTTCGCGCTCTTCCCGGTCGTCATCGCCGTCCTCGCGGTGGGAGCGACGGTCGCGCTGCTCGAGACCGGCACCGCGCAAGGAACGATCGTCGGTGGCCTGCACGCACTCGCCGTCGCCTTCGGCCTCTATAGCGGCACTGCCGGCTTCGCGGGTTCGGATATGCTCGAGAACGTCTTCGGCCGGCTGTCGCTGTTGCTCTCGTCGTCGACGACGCTGCCGCTCTCGCGACGGTGGTTGCTCGGTGTCTTTCTCCTGAAGGACGCGTTGTTCTACGGCGTTGCATTCGTACTGCCGATGGCACTCTCGAGCGCGGCTCTGACGGGTTTTTCGGCTGCGACGCCGGTCGCCGTCGGGCTGTTCTGGCTATCGCTCTGTCTCGTTTTCGCGGTCGGGATGGCGACAACAGTCGGGCTAATTGCCATTCGAACTCGCGGCGTGCCGCCGTGGACTATCGGGCTGGCGGTTGGCCTCTCCGTCGTCGGCATTTGGGCCACGGGCAGCCTCGGTGCCGTTCAGTCCGTTTTGGTGCCGGTGCGCGGCTCCGCGATCGCCGCTGGCGGGCTGGCCGTCAGCACCATCGTCGTCGCGATGGTCTCGCTCGTGGCCTACAATCCGACGTACGGTCGACCCTCGCGGACCGCGACCGATCGCTTTGCCCGGCTTAGTGGGGCACTCCCCTTCGAGAACGCGCCGCTGGTCACGAAGTCACTACTCGACCTCGCGCGCTCCTCGGGCGGCGTCTGGAAGCCGTTCGTCTCGGCGTCGATCCTGCTCGCGCTCGTAGCCGCGCTCGTCGGTGTCGTCGATTCGATTACCGGCATCGTGCCCGCGCCGGGGATCTTCTTCGGCGGCGTCCTCGGCCTCTCGGCGTTTACGACCTACAACTGGCTGACACAGTTCGACTCGCTCGAGGCCTATCTCGCCTACCCCGTCTCGATCGCGGACGTCTTCCGGGCCAAGCGAATCGCATTCGTGCTCGTCGGTGCGCCGACGGTCGCCGTGCCATACCTCGCGGCCGTTATCTGGTTCAATGCGACGCTGCTCGATGCCGTCGTCGGCGCGATCTTGCTGGCCGGCTACGCGCTGTATTACTACGGCCTCACCGTCTATATCGCTGGCTTCGATCCGAACGAGTTCCTCTTCGATGCCGTTCGTTTCGCGACGTTTACCGTCGGCGTGGCCGTCGCACTCGTGCCGACGCTGGTTGCCGGCTTCGTCGTCGTCCCGCCGTCAGTCGAACTCGCTGCTGCGCTCGGTGTCGGCGGGGTCGTGATGGGTGTCATTGGGATCGTCCTCTCGAGTCGCGCCGGGCCACGTTGGGACGCAAAATATCGGACGGAATGAACGGCACATGCCGTTACGCGGCAGCCCAGCTGTCGCCTTCGTTCGCAAGGGACAGGAGAAACCGTCGGCCCGTTGATGTCACTGCATGAGGGTCATTTTCAAACCAGGCAACGCGTACGAAGAGATCGATTGTTTCGACTTCCGCGAGTACGAACACGGTATCGTCCTGCGCGACGAGGAGGGATACAATATCGGCTACGTCCCACACGATATTCTGAGCCACATCGTGCCCCATTCCGACGAACAAGTCGAATTCGAGAACGGACAGCCGTCGGAATCCGGAACTGCCGAGTGACAACGGGACGGGTAAACTGAGAAGAGGATGGCCTAGACTCCTTGAGGCGAACCGATAGGACAATACACCCTGCAGCGGGAGTACCGCCAACGCGGATGACACGAACGCTTCTCGTCGCCGGAACCGCGAGTCACGTCGGCAAGTCGACGGTCGCGGCCGGCCTCTGTCGATTGCTCGCCGACCGTGGGGTCGACGTCGCGCCGTACAAGGGCCAGAATATGAGTAACAACGCGCGCGTCGTCGTACGGCCGGACGCGGACGGTCAAGGAGATGGCGAAACTGACGATCGATGGGGCGAAATCGGCGTCTCCCAATTCGTTCAGGCTCGAGCGGCCCGCATGACTCCCACCACCGACTGCAACCCCGTTCTTCTCAAACCTCGCGGCGACGGTGAGAGCCAGCTCGTCCTGCAAGGCGAGGCCCACGACCACGTTCCCGCGGGAACCTACTACGAGGAGTACTGGGACCAAGCACGCGAGGCCGCCGAAGAGTCCTATCGCAGACTGGCGGCCGACAACGACGTGATCATCGCCGAGGGCGCGGGCAGCATCGGCGAGATCAACCTCCACGATCGGGACCTCGCAAACGTCGAGACGGCCGAGTTCGCCAACGCCGACATCCTTCTGCTGGTCGACATCGAACGCGGCGGGGCATTCGCCAGCCTCTATGGCACCATCGAACTCGTCCCCGACGCGCTTCGCGACCGAATCGTCGGCGCGGTTATCACCAAGTTCCGCGGCGATCCGTCCCTGCTCGAGCCCGGCATCGAGGAGATCGAATCCCGAACTGGTGTGCCGATTCTGGGCGTGCTCCCCTACGACGATCCCGGTCTCCCCGAAGAGGACAGCGTCGGCCTCCCCGGCAGCGAGGAACGAGGTGTCGTCGGCGACGAGGATGGCGTCCCCGCCGATCGACGGCTCCGGATCGCTGTCCCCCGGCTGCCGCGAATCTCGAACGCGACCGATCTCGAGGCGCTGGCGGACGAACCCGGCGTCTCGGTTGTCTACGTGCCAGTCGACGGCGACGGGACAGCTGATCCGCTCGAGGGAGTCGACGCCGACGCAGTCGTCATCCCAGGGACGAAGAACACGGTCGACGACCTGCTGGCACTCCACGAGGCCGGCTTCGCCGACGCGCTTGCGACCTTCGACGGCCCGGTTGTCGGGATCTGTGGCGGCTACCAGATGCTCGGCGAGCGGATCACCAACGCTGCGCTCGAGGGAACGGGCACGGACGATACCGTCGATGGCCTTGGCCTGCTGCCGGTCGAAACCCGATTCGAGGGGGACAAACGCCTCGAGCAGACGTCGGTTCCCGTTGACGACGCTGCGTCACCGCTGCTTGCGGGTGCCGACGGGCCTGCGTCTGGGTACGAGATCCATGCCGGCCGGACGCGGGCGCTCGAGGACGTGACCCGGCCGCTGGGCGACTCGAGTGCGGCCCGTGGACAGGTGCTGGGCACCTATTTGCACGGGCTGTTCGACAACGAATCGGTTCGGACGGCGTTTCTGGAACACGTCGCGGCGACGGCGGGGGTCGACTGGCCGCCGCAGGCGGAGACGGACGCGTCACCGTCGCCGGACTCGGATGCGACGGATGCTGGCTCGACGCCGTACGATCGCGCGGCACGGCTCGTCAGCGAACACGTCGATCTGGCGGCGCTTGGCGACCCATTCAGCGAGTGAGAAAATAGACGGCAAGACCAACAGCAGAGACGTTCGAGCGACTACGATCCGTCGCGGTAGGTTCCGAGTAGTTCCTCGAGGATGATACACTCCTGGTCGGTCTCGTCGTAGTGGGTGTCGATGAAGCGTTCGGCGGCCTCGTAGTTGCCACGCAGTCCGTGTTTGCGGACGTTGATGACCGCGTCGAGGAAGAAGGTGCCACCGTCTGTCCCGAGCGCTTCGGCGTGGTCGCGGTCGCTGATATCGAGTTCGGCCTGGATCTCGTCGAAGTTGAACGTCTTGACATCGTGATCGTCGTTGATCAGGGTGAGGACGTACTCCGCGGAGAACCGATAGAACTCGGACTTACTCTCGAACATACCGTCTTCGACGAGTGCGTCGATCTCTTCGACCACGTCGTCGGGGTACCTGACGGTATCTTTCGCCATTTCCCTAGACTGGTCGGTACTCATTAATTATTGTTTCGCCAATCCCGTTCAGGTTGGAAATCCAACAGTGGAGCGACCTGTCGGACGTGACCGGTCCGGCGTGGAGCACAGCGACGCGCCGATCACGGCTCGAGGTCCAGTTCGTGTCTTCCTGCAGAGTTATTGGGGTTCGCGCAAAAGGACGGACTGTCATGGTAGACGAAGCTGAACTCCGCGAGCAGATGATCGACGCGTTCGAAGACGCCGACTATCCGGTCTCGAGTCCGATGGATCTCGTCCCGGCGTTGCCCGACGGCCCAGGGACGAAATTCGAGTCTGGCGACTTCTCGATGACCGCGATGGAACTCAACACCAAGACCACGGGCGGGGATTTCCCCTACGACGATGTCGAGTCCCTTGTCGACGACCTGCTCCGGGAGCTCAAAAAGCAAGACGAACTGTAGGCTACGGACAGCCGTCGTCCGGTTCTCGTCGGTGGGCAAGCGAGTCAGCCGGTGACCAGCAGGCTTTTTATTCCACAGCGTAGTTGTGAGAGAAGAGAGCAGATGCGGACTGTCTGGACGGAGCGATACGAATGACTGAGAGACAGTGCTCGAGACCGATCGTCATCGTGATCGACACCCGTACCCAGGAGAGCCGTCTTCGACCACGACTCGAGCAGGCGACCGAGCGCGACGTACGAACGGTTTGTAATCACGAGTGTCCCCTCGAGTCGATGACGACGCCTGCCGACACCGAACGCGACAGCGGCGTGGAAACGAACGCGGAACACAGTGGGGACTCGGCGCTCTCCAGTACGGAGGACACGGCAGCCGTCAGCGAGACGGCACGGATTACGCCGAGTGCTGTCGTGCTCGAACTCGACCGGCCGGGCGACATTCAGTCGTTGTTACAGCGAGTCAACGCTGACCTGCCGGCTGTGCCGACGATCGTTGCCCCTCACGAGGGCAGCGAACGACTCGCGACGGTGGCGCTCCGTGCCGACGCGACCGAATACGTGCCGACGGAGTACGACGAAGATCCGATCGACCGGATCGTCTCGACGGTCCAATCCGAAACCAGCGGTCGATCGGATGACGGCGACAGCCGGTACCACCACATCCTCGCTACCGAACTCCCCGATGAAGCGTTCGTCATCGGCGAAGACGGCACCTATCTCGAGGCGAAGGTCCGTTCCAGGTCAGCGGACCTCTACACCGTTCCCGCCGACGAATTGGTCGGCACCACGCTCGAGGACGCGTTTCCCGATACGGTCGCAGCGGACTTGCAGGATTGTCTCGACCGAGCGATCCAAACTGGCGGCGTGCAGTCGATCGAGTACCAGGCGGACACCACCGATGGCTGCCGCCAGTTCGAGGCCCGCGTCGTCCCGATCGACGAGCGGGTTCAGGGGCGACGCGCCGTCGTCTGGCTGGCACGAGATATCACCGAACGCGTCGAGCGCGAGCGACAGCTCCGATCGCGACAGGACCAACTCGAGACGTTAAACCGGATCAATGCCGTCGTCAGACAAGTCATCGAGACGCTCGTCGAGGCACCGGCCAGAGACACCATCGAACGCGAAGTCTGTGAACAACTCGTCGACTCGGAGCTGTATTGTGGCTCGTGGATCGCCGAACGGACCGGCGACGGCCGGCTGTCATACCGGACCGGCGCGGGCGACGCCGAAACCATCCTCGAGTGTGTGCGTGACTGTACCGGCGAGTACGAGAACCCGGTCGCGCAGGCAGCACGAACGGGCGAGTTACGGACAACGAACAGCATCACCGAGAACGAATCACTTCCGGACGAACTCCGGGCAGCGGCCCGCGAAGACGATGTCAGATCCGGCATCGTCGTTCCGATCACACACGAAGACGCGACCTACGGCGTTCTCACCGTGCTTGCGAGTCGCGACGACGCCTTCAGCGAGCGCGAGCGAGCCGAGTTTAGATTGCTCGGCGAGACGATCGGCTTTACCATCATGGCCGTCAAAAACCGCCAGCTACTCTTTGCCGACTCCGTCGTCGAACTCGAGTTCCAGATCGACGGCGGCGACACGTTCTGCTTCGATCTCTCCGAGCAATACGACTGTACCGGCTCGCTCGAGTGGGCTGGCACGACGTCGGGCGGGCGTCTCTTCCAGTACGTCACCGTCGACGGCTTGGACGGTGAAACGGTCCTCGAGGAGGCGACGACACACGAGTCCGTCGAGGAGTGTCGGCTCATTCACGACGGCGACGAGCGCTGTACGATCGAGTTGCGGCTTCGGAGATCGGGCGTCCGCACGCTCGCAAACCACGGGTCGACGATTCGGGACGTCACCGTCGAGGACGGTGTTGCAACCTGTCTGATCGAGGTGTCACAGGACGCCAACATCCGGGAGATCGCCGAGGCACTGACTGTCGTCTACGAAGACGCCGAGCTCGTAGCCAGACGAGAGGTCGATCGGGCGGTCAGGACAGCAGCCGAGCGGCGAACCCGAATCCTCGATGAGCTCACTGACCGCCAACTGACGACGTTACGACTCGCCTACTACGGTGGGTTCTTCGACTGGCCGCGAGAGAGTACCGGCGAGGATATCGCCGAGGCGATGAACATCTCGCCACCGACGATGCATCAACATCTCCGAAAGGGACTGAAGTCGATTCTCGGAGAGTTCTTCGAGGATAGCACCGGTACTGGTACTAGCACTGAGTGACACTGTCTGCTGTCACTGGGTACCAGCGCACCCGTCTAATGACTGTCGTTCGGTGATGGGTCGTCAGAAACCGTCAGAGCGTGTGAAACGGTCCAAACAGCCGACTAGCATCGGTTTCGTGGCCTGTCCGCCCTCGGCAGAACGTGCTGGTCTGGCCGACTATCACGGAAGCTAGAGTTCCACTCTTCGAAGACCATCACGGATGCTTAAACGTCGGCTATATGAACCCGAGCGCCAATACGCGTGACAGTCAGTCAATCGAATAGCAATGTCCGAGACGACAGCAGTCGCCCAATCGTGGGGGGTGGGATAGCCGTGGTAGCACTGCCATTCGAGACTGTGTTCGAAGGGTCGGATGGTCGATACTACACCGACTGGCAGGTTCGTCACCGGCTTCGGACCGATGAGTGGACGTTTTGCATGCAACAGCGAACGCCGCACCGACGACTGGTCGAAACTGACGACGACGCGTTACTCCTGTTGGTCCCGATCGAACTCGAGGAGCTCCCAGCAG
Organism: Natrinema limicola JCM 13563; assembly: GCF_000337475.1. Lineage (GTDB taxonomy): Archaea > Halobacteriota > Halobacteria > Halobacteriales > Natrialbaceae > Natrinema > Natrinema limicola. The sequence goes on from NZ_AOIT01000034.1 coordinate 16,345, forward strand.
GACGCGAGATCCGCGTTTCCGGGTGTTGTGCCCGCGTCGTCGATACTCAGCGCGTGCCGTCAGCGTAGGCTCGATCACGCCATGGCTATCCACCGACGGGCGCTCGCCTCGAGGCGATTTAATGTACGATCAGGTTCAGCCATAGAGACTGGGTGCGTGCTGCGAAACTCGCACTCGTGAACCGTCGCGCGTTCCTCGGAACGGCCGGCTCGGTGCTCTCGCTCGGGACGCTTGCCTATACGACACGCGGGGCCACCGACACGCTCGAGATTCGAGTCTGGCTCTCCGAACAGGCCGCGACATACGACGGCGTCGCCAAGCGGATCCGCGAGTATCTCACCGCGACCTTCTCGCTCGAGTACTGGACGCTCGCAGTCTCGATCGGTGGGACCGTCTCGGTTTCGAGTGAAGACGCCGCTCGTCTCACCAGCCGCGGCGAGTGGCCGATGGCCGTCGCGACGGGTGCCCTCGGTGGCCGTGAGTTGGAGGCGGCGTCAGACGTCAACCTGCTGGTTACCGACGGGAGCATGGAAACGGCACCCACCGGCTACGGCGTTCCACACGTCGCATCGGTCGGTGGAGCGCGACATATCGCTGCCCTCGAGTCGTTCGAAACGCTCGTCGACGACGGACCGCGATCGATCGCGCCGAACACGATGCCGGCACACACGATGCACGTCCTCCTCCACGAAATCGGCCACGCACTCGGCCTCGGTCACAAACATGGCACCGCATTTGTCGACGGTGACACCGTCGTCGCGACGCCGATGCTCAGCAGCTATGCGTGGGATTCTGCGTCCGATCACGATCGCTCACAGTGCGGGACGACGATTCCCGACACGAACGGTCGGCACCGAGCACTTAGCTTCAGCTTTTCGTCGTGCGCTCGTCGAGAACTCGCGAGCTACGACGGCGATGTCGCTCTCTGACCGGTCAGTCGCCCCACGTCGAGAACGGAACTGTGTCGGGCCCACTCGAGGCATCCGGTTTCGGCCCGCTGGCCAAGTCTAGGCCGTACCCACTCGTCACTCGTCGTCGTCGCTGTCCGTGTCACCACGGGCGAAACTCGCCTGTGCCTCTCCGTCTGCGTCGGCGCTGGCGTTTGGCCCCTCGATGAGCGCTTCGAAGTCGTCGGCTTCGTTGTACTGGTCCTGGTACACCAGTGCTGCTTTCCCCATCGAAGTGATCTCGTAGAGCCCGGACCGCTCTGCGGGGCCGATTTTACGGACGAGTCCATAATCCTCGAGCACTGGGAGTCTCGTGTTGATGTTCTTCCGGCTTTTCCCCGTGTGCGAAGCCAGATTCGTTGCGACATTGCGGCCCTTGTCCTCGAGCGCCTCGAGGATGAGGAAATCAGTTGGTTGACGGAGTTTCACGTGTGTTCACTCTCGTACCACACTATATTTCCAGTGGTAACTAATACTTTCGGCTCGAATATGTTAATCAGCACTGGTAATTGTCATCAGTATCCGGGTGTGCTGAGCCGATGGCCCGCCGTGTCTTCGGGAGCGAAAGTCCCGCCAGTTTCGCCCTCTCGAAGGTCGACAGCATAGCTCACTCGAGCAAGTCGACGCCGGTCGAGCCGAGCCACGAGAGAAAGTCCGCGACGTCCGCCGGCGACTCGACGCGAGCAGACGCAGTCGAGGGTTCGTCGCTGCCGACCCTGATACCGAGTCCGTCCGGTTCGACGGTTCGGAACGCTGACTCGTCAGTGACGTCGTCTCCGACGTAGATGACGGCCGTCTCAGAGGGCTCGTCGGCAGCGATCACCTCGACTGCGTCTCCTTTCCCCCACGCCAAATCCGGGCCAATCTCGAGGATCTGCTTGCCAGGTGAAATCTCGAGGGCGTCGCCACCGACGCTGTCGACGACGTCATGGGTGATCCGACGGACGGTCGGGACGGCTGCCGATGGAACGGCTCTGAAATGGACTGTCCCGGTCAGGCGTTTGTTTTCGACCCGGCAGTTCGGCACGGACGCGAGAGCGACCTCGAGGACGGCACAGAGCCGTTCGATGCAAGCGGCGTGTTCACGTGCGACCGAATGGATAGAGATATCCCCATCACGGGCGAGCTCGAGGCCGTGATTGCCAGCATAAATCGACGGACCGTTGATGCGCTCGCGGACGTCCAACAGGGCTCGACCGCTAACGACGGCCGTCGTCACCCCGGGTGTGTCCGCGAGCGTCATCACTGCCTCCTGATTGCGCTCGGTCGGCGTCGCGTCATCGGGATCCTCGACGATCGGGGCGAGCGTCCCGTCGAAATCCAGACAGACGAGGATGCTAGTGGCGTCGTCGATCGTCGCCCGAATCCGGGGCCACTGCTCCTCGAGCGGCTGTGGCGGTGATGGTGTGTCAGGAGCCCCCATCGGTCACACTGGCGGCGTGGGCTCTCGGGAGTCGGACTCCGAGTCCGTGCGCCTCCCGGTTCGGCCGGACTTGTCGGAACTCCCGGCGTCGTCGTGTACGCGGTTGATCCAGTCGAACTGCGTCGTCATCCACGACTGGATGTCGCCGCTGAAGACGCGCTGGCGGAGCGTGTTCAGCCGCCGCTGGCGCTCGTGTGCCGACATCGAGAGCGCGTACTCGAGTTGGGCCGCAACCCCCTCTGCGTCGGCGGGGTCGATCGTCAACGCGTGCGAGCCGAGCCGCTCGTGGGCACCGACTCGATTGCTCAGCAGTAACGCGCCATCGCCGTCGACGCTCGCTGCGACGTACTCCTGGGCGACCAGGTTCATTCCGTCGACCAGCGAGCTTACTACCATCGCGTCGGCGTGGCGATAGAGCGTACAGAGGTCCTCCCGTGGCAGGACGTCCTCCGTGTAGACGATCGGTCGCCAGTCGGCGGTCCCGAAGCGGCGGTTGATCCGCTGGACCTCGCTGCGGACGAGCTCGCCGTATTGCTGGTAGGTCTCAATTTCGGTCCGTGAGGGCGTCGCCTTCTGGACGAACGTAAACTCACCGCGCCAGCCCGGATTTCGCTCGAAGAATCGCTCGAGCGCTGCCAGTCGTTCCGGAATCCCTTTCGTGTAGTCGAGGCGATCGAGCCCCAGCCCGAGCGTCGTTCCCTGTGGGATTCCGTACTCCTCGAACAGCGCTGTGAGGCGGTCGCGGTCGGTCGAGCGTGCGTCACTGTCGTATGCTTCGGCATCGACCCCCATCGGGGTCGCGACGACGCGGGTCGTCCGCCCATCGTAGCGAATCGTCCGTCGGGTGTGATCGACATCAGCGGCCGGGAGGAACCGGTCGACACAGTCGACGAAGCGGTCGGCGTACCCCCCGACGTGGAACCCAAGTAGGTCGTTGCCGAGCAGTCCCTCGAGGAGATTGCCGCCGGCAGGACAGTGTCGAAACGTCTCTGGTATCGGCCACGGGATATGCCAGAAGTGGGCAACGGTCGCACCGTCGGGGATCGAGTCCTGAATCAGCCGCGGCGCGAGCGCGAGATGGTAGTCCTGCAGCCAGACCACCGAATTCTCGTCGGCATGGTCGCCGACCGCCTCGGCAAACTGTTCGTTGACCGTCCGATACCACTCGAAGTCGGTCGGCCGATTCTCGAGGAGGTCCGGAAAGCCATGACAGAGCGGCCAGAGCACGCGGTTGCTAAAGCCGTAGTAGTAGGCATCGATCGCCTCCTCCGAGAGATCGAGTCGACGCAGCGTGTAGGCCTCTTCATCTGGTGGGACGGCCACGCAGTTGCGGTCGTCCGTGACCGCGAAGTCAGCGTCGCCGTCGCCCCAGGCGATCCAGGTTCCGTCGGTTTCCTGGACGACGGGGTCGAGGCCGGCGGTCAGCCCGCCGGTCGGCTCGTCGACCGTGATCGATCGCTGATCATTCGGACGAGCGAGCCCGCCGTCGGCTCCAAATGACGGGTGCCCGTCGCTGCTCGTGGGGTCCGAAGCGGATTCGTCTTCGTACTTGTGGCGGTACGGCTGGCGGTTCGAAACGACGATCAACGACCCGGGACAGTTCGGACCGTCGCCCCCGGACGCGTCGTCCGTTCGTCCGCGGTCGCTGGCTCGAGTTCGATACTGTCGATCGGACACAGTCGTCGTCGGCAACCGCTCTGGAACTCGCATTCGCTGAAACAGCACAGTCTCACCACTGGTTGCTTCGCGGCCTGCGCTCGCTGGGGGGTTACTAGGTTCCCACTAGTCCCCACGGATGGCAGACAGTCCGCTCGCGGAGACAGTCAGCCAAAATACGGGAGACGCTCGTAACCGGAAGTAACCAAACGTTGATTGGTCGCTCGAGCGAACCCATTGCCATGACGCCGTTCGAGCGCCGGATAGCCGCCTGTCAGAATCGGCTCGCCGACGTCGGGGCCGATCTGACGGTTTGCTTTCCGAGCCCGAACCTGACCTATCTGACCGGCTTCGCGGAATCGCCATCGGAACGACCGCTATTGCTGTTCGTCCCCCGAGACGGCGATCCCGCAATCGTCGCGCCAGCGATGTACGAGGCCCAACTCGCCGCAGTGCCGATCGCGGATCTGCAACTGCACTGCTGGGCCGACGCAGAGGATCCACTCGAGAGTGTCGAGCGCGTGCTTTCGAGCTACTCGCTCGAGGAATCAGACGAAGCGACTGTCCTCGTCGACGACCGGATGTGGGCGACGTTCACGCAGGATCTCCGAGACCTGCTGCCGAACGCGACGTTCGGGCTCGTCAGTACCGTCCTCGAGCCGCTCCGAATCCGCAAGGACGATGTCGAACTCGCGGCGCTTCGTCGCGCTGGCGATCTCGCAGATCGCGTCGCACTCGAGATTCGCGAGCGTGGCGACGAACTGCTCGGCATGACGGAATCGGAACTCGCAAGCGAGATCGATCGGCTGCTCGCCGCAGAAGGCGGCGAAGAGCCAGCCTTCGAGACGATCGTCGCTGCCGGCCCCAACGGTGCCCGTCCGCATCATCACAGTGGGTCACGCCGGATCACAGCCGGTGATCCCATCGTGCTGGATTTCGGCGCGTTCGTCTCGGCTGCTCTCGAGACGGGAACCGGTCGCTATCCCGGCGATCAGACGCGCACGATCGTCATCGGCGATCCACCCGCCGAGTACGAGCGCGTCCACGAGACCGTCAGAAACGCACAGGAAGCCGCGATCGACGCCGTCGAGCCAGGCGTCACCGCAGACACAATCGATCATGCCGCCAGATCAGTCATCGAAGCAGCTGGCTACGGCGATGCTTTCGTTCACCGCACTGGCCACGGCGTCGGCCTCGAGGTCCACGAACCGCCCTACATCGCGGCGGGCAACGACCGCGAACTCGAGCCCGGGATGGTCTTCAGCGTCGAACCGGGGATCTACCTCGAGGGGCAGTTTGGCGTCCGGATCGAGGATCTCGTGGTCGTCACCGACGACGATGTCGAGCGACTGAACGACACGCCGCGTGGCTGGGAAACTGGACAGTGACACGGCGGGGAAGATCGCGGCCGACCTGCGAGCTATGACACCAGGTTTCCGGTGAAATCGACTGGTGGAAGTGTTGAAACATCGACAATACGGATTCTAGAAGCAAGCGCAGCGAGACAGGATTGGCGCGAGACGATCGCAGTGTTCAAGCGTCATCAGTCTCGACGAGCACTTTTCGGACGACTTCGGGGTCCTCGAGCAACTGGTGTTCGGTATAGCTCCCTTCGGCGCTGCCGCCGCTCCGGCGGGCCTGCTCTAAGATATCGAGGAAGGCGTGTTCTTTGAGCAGGTCTCGAACCCGCCGCAGGGAGAGCGGATCAGACCGTTCCTGTCGGCAGATCTCCTCGTAGACGTCGTATATCTTCGTCGTCCGGAACCCGTCTTCCTCTGGCGTGTTGAGCGAGAGGACTGCAAGCGCCTGCAGAACGTACCGCGAGTGTGGCGTCGAGCCGCGGATGAGTTCCCGGAAGCGGTCCGTTTCGGCCCGCTCGCGAGCCTGGACGACGAACTCTTCCTGCACGGTCTCGTTGCCGTTCGACTGGGCAATCTCGCCGGCGTATCGGAGAATGTCGATGGCCTTGCGAGCGTCGCCGTGTTCGCGGGCCGCAAGCGCTGCAGCGCGTGGGATGACCGAGGGCTCGAGAACGCCATCTTTGAACGCGTCACTGCGGGCGTCCATGATCTCTCGGAGCTGGTTTGCATCATAAGGTGGAAAGACGAACTCGCGTTCACAGAGACTCGATTTGACTCGCTCGTCTAACCGATCCTTGTACTTGATTTTATTACTGATCCCGATAACACCGATCTTGCACGACTCGAGCTTTCCGGCCTCGCCCGCGCGCGAGAGTTGCATGAGAATGTCGTCGTCGTCGAGCTTGTCGACTTCGTCGAGAATGACGAGAACGACGTCGTACTGGGTGTCTAATACCGTCCAGAGGCGCTTGTAGTAGGTCGACGTGCTGAGGCCCTTGTCGGGAATTTTGATATCGGTAACCGCTGGCTCGTTTAACGTGTGAGCGATCGTCTGGACGGCCTGGGTTTCCGTGTTGTCCTGTGCGCAGTCGACGTAAGCGAACGCTGACGTGATGCCTTCTTCCCCCGCGACGCGGACCAGCCGCTCCGAGATGTATTTCGCACAGAGCGATTTGCCAGTTCCCGTTTTCCCATAGATCAACAGGTTGCTCGGACTCTGACCGAAGATCGCGGGATTGACCGCGTTTGCAAGTTCCGAAATCTCGTCGTCGCGGCCGACGATCCGACCCTCTTCGGGGAGATGGTTGATCTCGAGGAGTTCTTTGTTCTCGAAGATCGGATCGTCGCGGGTGAACAGATCGTCGCCGGAACTCGACATAGAGGGACACCGTGTTTCCGGTGAAATAGCTGTTCCGTTTGGCGGCGACGATCCGGAGCCGAGACCGAACCGCGCTGAGACGGTCGCAAGGAGGCGAGACGCTGCCGATTAGGTAATTCGATCGAGACGAAACGCCGTCTTCGGTGACCGCGAGAGTCGGTCGACGGCTGCCGACACACACACACCGTGTTTCCGGTGAAACAGCAAAAATCCACTGTGGGGTGCAGTCGAAGCGGAGGTTACCGATCACTGTTTCACCGGAAACCCGGTGTACGACACGAGGGCGCATATGAAATTCCGCGACAACAGACACGTTATCGCCTCGATTTTCGCTCGAGGCTGCTGTCGTACTCAGTGATAGTGGTTGATATTTAGTGACCGCACTCGAAACGGGTTGTCAGCTAGAAATCGTCGGTTCGATTGCAGCGATATCTAATCGATATCTATTATACTTACTTCTAATTCACTTAATGGACTTTACTCATATGGCCAATTTATATATTCCTATTTTGAACAAGCGATTCTATTAGGTAGGCAACAATAGATAGATATCTCGTCTTTATCCTGCTATTACGGTCCGAGATTGCATACCGTTGGGTGCTTTCCTCGTTCGGTGGATACACGTCCGAGGTTTCAATAGGTCCCTGCTTGTTTCACCGGAAATACGGTGTGCATTCGACAGCGTCGCTAGAGATGGCCACCGGCTGTTCGTACCGTTTCACCGGAAACCCGGTGTGTGTCCGCACGAGCATGGCACTATTACCCGCGTGTCTGTGACTCGTGAGAGTCTCTGGTTCGATCACAGCGGTCGTCTGCTGTTCCTGTTGGAGACACGAGACTCGTTCTCGAGTCGTCCAGTTGAGTCGCTGGCTCATTCACATCGTCACGGCTCCTATCGAGGAATCGAATTCACCGGAAATCCGGTGTGTTTGCTCGCCGGTGGTCACGATGCCGTTCACCGGAAACCCGGTGTGTGTCAGCTACAGGACGTCGCTGCCATGTTTCGGTGTCGGCACAATCTCGATCGCTCGAGGACGATGCTGAGCCTCCGACGATTTCACCGGAAACCCGGTGTGTGGATCACAGCCACGGTATGTGGGTCCCTGTTGCACTAAACTGCTGTCGACGCTGTCAGTTCATACGGACTCCTGTCAGTCAGTTCCGGGTCTCCGCGACCTGTCCTGTGGATACGCCGGTAAATCGGTACAGCAGACCGTATCAGTAGTAATAGAGTTCGAGTTCGTGGCCACAGTTTCGACATTGTGTCTCTTTCCCGAGAAGCCGGTTCGAATCGTTCTCCGTGTGAATCCCCGGTCCTGGTGGAAGGGACGTGGCAACCGTCGCATCACACTCCGGACAGCCGATATTGATGTCTGCATTTCCTGTCCGAGACATACCGTAGACGTATTTGGTTGTCCCCGATAGTTATCGGAATCGTACAGTACCGACAGGGATCCGTTACATTCCGTTCACGAACCGTACGATCGGCTTTATAAGGCTTGATCCCGAGATTCACACAGTATAGGTCACGTCGTCGAAGTCGAAAAACGCTGTCTCGTATCCATCGTGTCGTGATACCTGCGGCGATGAGTCGACGGTGACTGTGACGCGATCTCCTGACGCGATCTCATCGACTGTGACGCCGTAGTGGTGGCCAATTTCGTGATCGAGCGCCTCCGTGAGCGTGAGCTCGTCGTAGATGGTCTCCCCATCACGTTCGATGGTTGCAGACAGGGAGGTAAACGGCAGGATAATTCGGTTGTACGGCGTTCTGGGACTGACTGCCAGATACGAGCCACCGTCCGCGAGCCGGTCGGCATCGGAGACGAGCGCGGCGAACGTCGCGTCGCCGCTGCGCTGGGCTTCGAGTGACTCCCCAGGTAGTTCCTCGAGCGGCGTGGCCTGTCCCATCGGCGTGTGCCCGCCGTCACCGCCGCCGTGTTCCATCTTCATGAGCGATAACGCCTCACGGTTCCCCCGCTGTGATTCGGGGATCGTCTCGAACGAAAGGTCGTGAATATCAGACCGGATGTACTCGAAGTCGATCTCGAGCGAGCCGAGCGACCCCAGTCGCTCCGCGAACGCGCCGGTTCGCTCGAGAGTGACCGGACCGACCTGAATCCGGGCGGTATACTGCCCCTCGCCCGGAAGTTGGATGTTGTCCCCGTAGTGAAAGCCCATCCGCTGGGAAATCATCGGCCACAGCGATGAGGAGCCGATATCGACGAGCTCGCCGTCCTGGCGGAGTTCGATGCGTGCGTCCACCGGAAGGACGGTGTGTGTCTCACGATCCCAGACGGTGACCATGAGATGAAGGCTGTCGTCGGCGGTGATCTCGACGAGTTCTTTCTCCTCATCGGTTGCTTCGACGGTCCAGAACCGGTGGGGGAAGGTATACGAGAGCATCGCGGCGTAGTCTCCGTCGGTTGCCATCCCATACATTCCCATCGCATCGCGTGAAGAAGGGAGATAGACGGCGTCGGGCCGGTTTTCGACGAGCGGCGGGTTCGCAAAGGCTGATTCTTCTTCGAACCCGAGTTGCTCGAGACAGCCGGCGATGCCGACAGTCCCGACGGCTCCAGCTGCGGCTGTACCACGAAGGAAAGCCCGGCGGTTCATTAGCCGGTGGTTGGGAACCCCCGACAAAACGCCTGTTGGTTCACTGGTCGAACGTGATACCCGACCTATCGCTGCCGGCACGTGTGTTTCCGTTGGGTTCAATTCCCGTGTCTTTTGAAACCGATGGCAGTAAGCGACTGCTACGTGACGCCCCTTCGTGAGGAGAACCAATGGAACTTTCATCCACCGCTTCTAGAACTCGAATATGGACCGGCGGACATATCTTGGAACAGTCGGAATCGCAGGACTTACCAGTGTTGCCGGCTGTCTCGATGGAACGATCGGCGGAGGGGAGACCGGAAACGGATCCTCAGGTTCTGGCACCCCTAATACCATCCTCGAGCCGCCGGAGACGGATTTAAGCGAGTCGTCACATCCGAGCTACGGCGATGAGTTGCCGTCGCTCAGCCTGCCCGATCCCCTGATCGACGAGACGATTTCGACCGATCAGTTCGAGGATGAGCGGGCCGTGTTGATGACGTTTATATATACGAACTGCCCGGATGGGATGTGTCCAGCGCTCACGTTGCGGCTGCGGCGCACCCAGGAAGTTGCCGCTGAAAACGGCTTCAGCGACGACGTGGCGCTCCTCGAGATGACGTTCGATCCGGAACGCGACACCGAATCGAAGTTGCGGACGTTCGCCGACGAGCAGGGTGTCGACGCCGAGGCTGACAACTGGCACTTCCTCAGACCCGAGACGTACGACAGAGCCAAGACGATCATGACCGAGGATATCGGGCTTCCGCTCAAGAAGACGGACGCTCCGGACTACGACCACCTCGAGTACATGTTCCCCCACTACAACCTGATCTTGCTTGCCAACAAGCGCGGGATCGTCGAGCGTGCGTATCCGAACGGTGCCTCGATCGATCCGTCAAAAGTCGTTGAGGACGTCGAAACGGTGGTGACGGAGTAGATGCGCAGACGGGACGTCCTCGCTGGAATCGGCAGTCTGGGCGTCATCGGCGGTGCAGGTGCAGTAGCGATCAACGGTCTCCCATCGACCGACAACGCCGACAACGAATCCGACGACGAGAACGGGCCGGTCGACACACGCACGGTTGAGACGATCGAAGCACCGGGAAGCGAGGCTGGTGAACTCCGTGTACCGGCAGCCGACCAAGCGACGTTCATTGACTTCTTCGCGACGTGGTGTGACCCCTGTGAAAAGCAGATGCCCGCGCTCATCGAGGCTCACGACCGGCTTGGTGACGACGTGCTGTTCATGTCGGTTACGAACGAGGCGGTTGGGCGCTCGGTGACGAAAGCGAAAGTCGTCGACTGGTGGGAAAAGAACGACGGAAACTGGACGCTCGGGATCGATCCGACTGCGGAACTGAGCTCCCAGTACGTCATTCAAGGCATTCCGTATGCCGTCGCGATCGACGCGTCCGGACGGATTCAGTGGACGTCGGGTGGGGAGAAATCCACGGACGAGTTCGTCGCTGGCATCGAACAGGCACTCGAGGCTGGAGGGCAGTAAGGATGGTCGACGCCGCACTGACCACGTCGATCGTGTTCGGACTCTCGACCGGCATCGCGACGTTTTTCTCACCGTGTGCGTACCCGCTGTTGCCCGGCTACGTCGGCTTTTACGTGAGCCAGACCGACGGCGAGCAGGCGTCGCTCGGCGGTGCGTTGAGCCGCGGGCTGTTCGCCGGGCTGGGCGTCCTGGTCACGTTTACGGCCCTGCTCGGGGCGACGTTCTGGGTCGGCCAGTCGACACTGTCGTCGATCAAGTGGTTCGAAGCCGCTGCCGGCCTCGTGTTGCTCATCCTCGGCGCGTTGATCGTTGCCGGCCGCGCACCGTCGTTTTCGGTTACGCTCCCGAAGCGTCGCTCGAGCGTGTTCGGCTTTTCGATCTTCGGCGTCGGCTACGCGCTCGCGTCGGCGGGCTGTGTCGCGCCGCTGTTCATCAGCGTTGTCACCCGTGCGCTCTCGCTGTCGATGGCCGATGCGCTGGTCCTGCTTGGCACCTACGTCGGCAGCGTCGTCGTGTTGATGGTCGCGTTGACCGTCGCGACTGGAATGGGGCTCGTCGCCGGTGCTGGCCGGCTGACAGCCTACTCCGGGCAGTTAAAACGGATCGCGGGCGTGGTGATGATCGCCGCCGGGATCGGGCAGTTGTACCTCGCAGTCGTTCGGTTCAATATCTTCGGGCTGTTTTAAACGACAGTCGGACGTGGACGTATTCGATTCACGCGCGATCGCGTGTGTGGCTGTCGTCGCCCGTGGCAACGCGCGGTCGATCGCAACCGAACTGAACCACTGCGGTCTGGCGGTGACGTGACGAGCAGGGACTGACAACCACCGGGCAGGCAATGGCTGGTCCGGGATGTATCTTACCGTCGCTCGAACGGACGACCATGTATCAGGAGCTGCTTCTTGCGACGGACGGCAGCGATGCCGCTCGTCAGGCAACCGAGCACGGAATCGACCTTGCCGACCAGCTCGATGCGACCCTCCACGTGCTGTCGGTTTCCGAAGCGGGGCCGCAGGCGGAGAACAAACAAGATCGGCTTCGTACCGATCCGGATGCAGAAGCCGCGACAGCTGTCGACGAGGCCGAGAAAGCGGCGACTCGAGCAGGCATCGACGCGACCACGGACATTCGTCATGGCGTCCCACAGGAACAGATCGTCGACTACGCGGAGACGAATCCGGTCGATATGGTGATCGTCGGAACGGCTGGTCGGTCCGGGCTCGAGCACCTGCTCTCGGGCAGCGTCGCCGAAGAAATCGTCCGAACCGCTCCAGTTCCGGTTCTCACGGTTCGAGACCAGTCGTAGCGATCGGCAATACGGATGTACCACCACCTAATCCGTCGCTACGTCCGGGTACGACGCTGATACTTAACCCGCGCGGAAGCGACGCAGCCACCATCGTGGCCGGTCTGTCCGCTCGCTGTACCGTTTGCCTCCCGTATCCGAGAGCAGTGCCGACGGCAAGCGTTGGCACCACGTCTGTCTCAGTCGGGGTGGTCAGCGCGTGAGCGAGCGGACCGCGACCGTCGTCGGCGACACACCCTGTGTGCTTGTCGTCGGCGATGACGCCGCTGCCGACGATGCGAGGGACGTGCTCGCTGCACGATTCGCGGGCGCATCGATCCTCCGAGAGCGGACGTTCGAGGGGGCTCACAAGCGACTCGCCGATCGTGACGTCCACTGTTTGGTCTGTCCGTTCGACGCGGCTGCTGTCGATCGATTGGGGGGAGAATCGACGCTCGAGCGCCTCGCCGCCGACGCCGACGAGCGGCCGATCGTGGCGATCACTGACGAGGGGGATGCCGACGACGCGCTCGCAGCCGGTGCGAGCGACGTCGTGGCCCGCGACGAGTCGCCGCGGGTGCTGACCGCGCGGGTTCGAACTGCCGCCGAGCGAGAGCAGTATCGGCTGGCTGCCGCGGCCTCGGACCGACGCCAGCGGTCGATCCTCGAGCACGCCGCTGCCGTCGTCTGGGTGCTTGATGCTGACGGCGAGATCGAATACGCGACGCCGGCAGTCGAGTCAGAACTGGGGTATACGCCCGCCGAACTCGAGCGGACGCCGATCGATCGCCTCGTCCATCCCGACGACCGCGAGGCGATCCACGAGACGCTTGCAGCCGTCACTGACGCGCCGGTCGGCGCGACCGAACGCGTTACTCTTCGGCTGGGCGACGCCGACGGCACGTGGCGCGTCTCGGAAGTGACATGTGCGAACCGGCTTGCGGATCCGACCGTCGAAGGTGTCGTCATGACCCGAACCGGGGTCGGCGCGGCAGCCGACGTGGCCGCCCCTGCTGCCCTGCATGCGGGCGTCGACCGACTCGAAGACGCGTTTTTCGTCCTCGGCCCGCAAGACGAACTGCAATATGCCAACGACGCGGCGACGACACTGTTTCGGCCCGAGGTCCGCCAGATCGATCTCGCCGACGTGAGTGGAACCGTCGTCTGGGACCTCCTTCCGGACGAGATCAGCGAAGCGCTGTTCGATCGGGTGCGTGCCGCAGAATCGACGGGTGCGGTCGAAACGGTCAGCGTGACCGCGCCGTCGCTCGAGGGCCGCCTCGCCGTGCGCGTCCACCCCAGCGACGACGGCGTCTCGGTCTACGCGACCGACCAGTCCGTCGACGCTGCGGCCGCGCCGGATCTCGAGCGACTCGAGTTGCTCGAGACCGTCATCGACGCGCTCGACGATGGAATCGCCGTTCTCGAGGGATCGACGATTCGGCTGGCGAATCCTGCGCTTCGAGAGCTCGCCGATGCGGACACGCTCGTCGGCCACGAACTCGAGACGGTGTTCGATGCGGACCTCGTGTCGGCGATTCGAACGCGAGCCCGATCGCCGGTCGTCAGATGGATGGAGCCGGTCTCGGGCACGCTCGCGACTGACGAGGCACCGCCGGTCGACGTCTTCGTCGTGCCGCTGTCGATGCCCGATCGAACGCTCTGTGTCGTCCGTGACAGACGCGAGTCTCGCGCGGCCACCCTGTCGACGGTCCACGATACCGTCGCGGCCATCCGCCGTGCAGAGACGCCGTCGGCCGTTCGTGACGCCGCTACGGATGCCATCCGTGAGCATGCGGGTGCCGACGTGGCCGTCTGGTATCGCCTTGCCGACGACCGACTGCAGCCGGCAGCGATCGCGGCGGCCGAACACGTCGGCGGCGATCGCCACTCGATCGAACCACCACCGATCGATCTCGACGACACCCCGCTGGCAGCCACCGTCGAGGACGAAGCGGCGACCGTGTCGCCGACCGTCTACGAGCGCGCGGAGCTCGATGCCGTGCTCGCTCAAACCGGACTCCGCGCCGAGCGGGGTCTGTCCGTCCCGATCACGACGCGAGCCGTCGTCCTCGCGACCAGCACCGACCCGATGGCGTTCGACGGACTCGAGTCGGACCCGATCGAGATGGTGTCGGACGCCGCTGCGGTCGCCCTCGAGTCCCTCGAGCGTGCCGATAGCCTCCGGACGTGCCGACACGATCGCTCGCGCCTCGAGACCACTGCCGCACAGACCGAACGGGTGTGGGACGCAGGCGGGGCGATGCTGACGGCTGAGACGCGTGATGCGGTCGAACAGCGCCTCTGCGAGGCAGTCTTCGCCTTGTCGTCTCCTGAAACGCCTGACGCTATCACACTCGCGTGGATCGGCCATGCAGACCACGGGCGCGAGACGGTCGTGCCGACGACCTGGGCCGGACGAGACGGCGAGTTTCTCGAGTCCGCAACGGTTCCGATGGGAGCGGACGCCGACACGCCGACGGGGACGGCAGCGGCGACCGGGGAACTCGTCGTCGATGACCTCTCGAGCGACCGGGAGACACACGACGATGGCCGATCGTGGCGACGACAGCTCCTCGAGCGAGGGATTCAGTCTGTGCTCAGCGTGGCGCTGACGGCTGATGGGGTCCGCTATGGGACGCTCACCGCCTACGCGTCGGAGCCGTCGGCGTTCGACGAGCACGTCCAACGTGCGTGCCAGCACCTCGCTGCGATCGCCGGTGCTGCGATCGGGTCGATCGAGACGAAACGCGCACTACTCGCCGACCGAATCACCGAACTCGAGGTCGTGCTGCGAGACGATACCGAGCCGCTCTCGACGATCGCCAGCCAGCTCGAGCAGCGACTGACGGTGCGAGCGATCGTGCCACGGACGTCCGGCGGGTCGACGGCCTTCTGTACCGTTGAGGGCGGCGTCGACGATACCGTGTGCGATGCGGTCGAATCGCTGCCGGCGGTCGATTCGATCTCGATTGTCGAGCGTGGCGACGACGGCGTCCTCGAAATCGGTGTCACAGCGCCCACCGTCGCGGAGACGATCGCAGACCACGGTGGCGTTCTCCGGTCGTTGACGCCGGTCGACGATCGGACCCGGCTCGTGATCGAACTCGGCGAACCGGTCGACGTTCGATCGTTCGTCCAGCACCTCGAGCGACGTCATCCGGGAACGGAACTCGTCGCTCGCCGCCAGCGCGATCGCCCGCTTCGCCCGCCCCGTCCGTTCGACGAGTTACACGACCACTTGTCCGACCGCCAGCGGCGGACGCTCGAGGCAGCGTACTATGGTGGCTTCTTCGAGTGGCCCCGCGAACACACTGGTGAAGAGGTCGCTGAATCGCTCGGCGTCTCACAGCCGACGTTCAGTCGCCATCTTCGGTTAGCCCAGGGGAAGCTGTTCGCACTGTTGTTCGACGAACCGACGAGAGACTAAGTCGCAACTGTGCCTGCACGCCGCCGATCGTCGGTCAAGCTTCGATCGCGAGCGAGTCGACAATCGGCGGCGACGGGCAGTATACGATACTTACTTCGACCTGAACAGTGGGTAATACCGTGTTTCTTCACGTTTTGTGACTGGTCACGGTACCGATCGATGAATCAGTATTGAGCGTTGCGCCGGGATTGATTCCGTATATAGCGCCCACGATCATGTCCTCAGCATCTAATGAGCTATTCAATGAGCGCGTTCGAGGTAAGCGATAGTTACAGCGGCCGTCTCCCCGGATGGCGGATGCACTCGTGAGCATCGATTTCGCCGACCCGACCGAGAGCCTCGAAAAGCTCTCCGATGCGACCGACGATCGGTCCCCGATCCAGTCGCAGGCCGACGGCGGGATCGTCGCGCAACTCCGACTCGATCACCCGGACCTGTTTTTAGCGCCGACGCTCCGGGACGTGCCGGACGTGACCGTCGAACCCGACTACTGGACGACCGTCGAGCCGGAGCGAACGCTCGTGTTCGTCACCGTCTACGGAACCGCGTTCGACCAGTTCGAAACTGGCCTCGAGACGGATCCGACAGTCACCGATCCCGTGCTCGTCGATCGGTATCCCGACAGACGCGTCTATCGGGTTGCACTTACCGATCGTGCGGTGACGTTTACCGCCACCACTGCTGCCGTCGGCGGCCGACTGCTCGACCTCTCGAGTTGCCGGAACGGCTGGCAGGTCCAGCTTCGGTTCGCAGACCGGGAGCAACTCGTCGCGTTCAACGACTACTGTCGCGACCGAGAAATCTCCGTGACTGTCGATCACCTTCGCGTCTCCGATGACGGTGACGACGGCGTCGTCGCCCTGACGGCGAAACAGCAGGAACTGCTCACAGTCGCGCACGAAGAGGGCTATTTCGACGTGCCGCGTGGGATCTCCCAGGACGAACTCGCGGACCGACTCGACGTCTCGAAGTCGGCCATCTCACAGCGGCTGCGACGAGCGATCGGCGAACTCTGCGCGTCGTCACTTTCCTGATCGGTGACGCCGCTCGATCTCGATTGATTCGACGGCGAGCGTCCGGCTTCAAAAACGTGAGTCAGCGACGGCTGTGGGATGACGTGATTACTCGTCAGCGTCGTCGTCTTTCATCGAGCCGAGCTGCGAGACCAGTTCGTCCGTCGAGACGTCGGACTCGAAGGACATTTCGCCGTGATGATCGTTTTCGTGGACGTTGACCGCCTCTACGTCCTCATCGTTGGTGGTCTGCTCTTGCTGTTCGGACTCGTCGTAGCTTCCAAAACCCATACTCATACGTCCTGAGCCAGTACAAAAGATGTGACGGTTCGATCCGTCTGTCCGTCCACACCGCCGTTCCAAAGCGGATCGATCGAGCCAACTGACTCATCGAACGGCGTTCCGGCGGTTGCTCGAGTCTCCTTCGTGCCCAGTCGTTCGATGCCGACCGTTTATCGGCCCTACTGTTTGGCGATTGCTATCGAGGGTTTGTCTCCCCGTACTCGAGCGCTGGTTCCCTGTTCGTTTCCCATACTTTTGAGGGGGAGTCGACAGCATGTCCGTTTCGGGTGTGAGAGGGGCTCTTTTCCGATAGTTCGCCGTCGGTGTCGATCCGCACTCTCGTGGTGTCCTGTGACTGACAATCACTACGGGTGACAACACGTGGCAGCGTACCCGTTGGCTACGCCGTTCAGTAGCCCGTCTATAGTAATGGCTTCCGGAAGCCTGAATTCTGCTCATGGTTGCATACCGTTCGTCGTCTCGACCACGTATTTCGACGGGATCGTCTGCCACGAGACGGTCACCGTCGTCTGCACAGCGGAGACTGGCTGGTGTCCCGTCCGCAAAACCCGTGACCGTCTCCGGGCCAGCCGGCAAGCGGCCCACCAGGCGGTGAGCAACCGATGTGTGGAATTATCGGCCGCGTCGGAGACGGAAACGCCATCGAGCCACTACTGACTGGGCTGGAGAACCTCGAGTATCGAGGCTACGATTCTGCCGGTATCGCCGTCCAGAACGGCTCGGGAATCGATATCGAGAAACGCTCAGGGAAGGTCGAAGAGCTGAAAGAATCGATCGGCGAACCGCTTCGGGGTGAGGTCGGCATCGGCCACACTCGCTGGAGTACCCACGGGCCACCGACCGACGCCAACGCGCACCCCCATACTGACGAGAGCGCGGACGTCGCCGTCGTTCACAACGGGATCATCGAGAACTACGTCGAACTCAAAGAGCGACTGGCCGCGAACGGCTACGAGTTTACGAGCGATACCGATACCGAAGTCATCCCGCATCTGATCCAGTACTACCTCGATGCGGGCTTCGATAGCGAACGAGCGTTCCGCCAGGCGATCAGCGAACTCGAGGGCAGTTACGCCGTCACCGCTATGGTGTCTGGCGAGCACGTCCTCTATGCGGCCCGGCAGGGCTCGCCGCTCGTCGTCGGTATCGAAGACGGCGAGTACTTCCTCGCCAGTGACGTGCCTGCCTTCCTCGAGTACACCGACAGCGTGGTCTATCTCGAGGACGGCGACGTCGTCATCGTCGACGAAGACGGCGTCGAGTTCACCGACCTCGAGGGGAACCCGGTCACGCGCACGCCCGAGACGGTCGAGTGGGACCCCGAACAGGCCGGGAAGGGTGAGTACGACCACTTCATGCTCAAGGAGATCCACGAGCAGCCGACCTCGCTGGCCCAAGCGCTCGAGGGTCGCATCGATCCTCGAAGCGGTCGAATCGCACTCTCGGAGTTCGAGCCGGGGACGTTCGATGACGTCGAAAGCGTCCAGTTCGTCGCCTGTGGGACCTCTTATCACGCTGCGCTGTACGGCTCGCTCGGGCTCAACCAGGCCGGCATCCGATCGACTGCGCTACTGGCTAACGAGTACAGCGTCGTCGCACCGCCGGTCGACGACGACACCCTCGTGATCGCGGTGACGCAAAGCGGCGAGACTGCCGACACCCTAAACGCACTCAGACAGGCCAACGCTGAGGGTGCGCGCACGCTGACGGTGACGAACGTCGTCGGCTCGACGGCCGCCCGTGAGGCTAACGACGCGCTCTTCATCCGCGCTGGGCCGGAGATCGGCGTCGCCGCGACGAAGACGTTCTCCTCACAGGCCGTCATGCTCACGCTGCTGTGTCAACGCATCGCTGCCGACCGTCAGGGTGAGCCGCCAGCCGACCTCGAGTCGCTGTTGCCGGCCGTTGAGTCGATGCCGAGTGCGCTCGACGAGGTGCTTGCAACCTCCGAGGCCGCGTCGATCGCCAGGCAGTACGACGACAGCCAGTCGTATTTCTTCATTGGACGCGGGCTCGGCTATCCCGTGGCACTCGAGGGCGCACTGAAGTTCAAGGAGATCACCTACGAGCACGCCGAGGGCTTTGCCTCCGGTGAGTTGAAACACGGACCGCTAGCACTGGTCACGCCAGACACGCCGGTGTTTGCGGTCTTCACCGGCCAAGAAGACGAGAAGACCCTGAAAAACGCCGAGGAAGCCCAGACCCGTGGCGCACCCGTCGTCGCGGTCTGTCCCGACGGGCACCCTGCCGTCGCGGTGGCCGACGAGCACCTCTCGATTCCCGACACGGACTCCAAGTTGGCGGGGCTGCTGGCGAACGTCCAGCTCCAGCTCGTCTCCTATCACGCCGCAGATCTCCTCGATCGGCCGATCGACAAGCCGCGAAACCTCGCCAAGAGTGTTACTGTCGAATAAGTCGATCACACAAACGAATCGGGCGCTACGCTCGAGTGGTCCCTCGTTTCATTCTACGCCGAACGCGTCTCGACATCGTTTGCGCTACTGAACAGCGATCGGTTCGACTCGAGTATGGGCCTCGAGACCGCAGGACACGAAACTACCCCCACAGTCTCGAGTCCATACGGCATCAGCATCGGCCCCGTACTCGACTGCTGTCGACCGTGGAGGAGTACTGTGACGATCAAATGCGGTGATGATACGTGGTGATGGTATCACCGCTTCCATGGGTATCGATTACATTCTCTGATTCCGATAGAAATTCACCGATGGATAAAGGGTACACCTGATCACTCCGGGCGACGGCGTGGACAGCTATGCACGGCTATCCCACAATAGTCACAGACCAAGTTGGCCGCACGTACTAGGGTGATCGTCTCGGCTCGACGGTCCCAAGATGTGGACACGACTACATGAATTTCGGCCTGAAATACGATGTTTCGACAGGGTAATATTGTATTTCTCAGGAGAGAAGCGCTGACACGTACGATATTCAGAGTGTTTCGATCGAGTGCTAGTCGGTCCCAACTGAGCGATCGCGCAGCGGTCGCATTGATTATGCGGTCTATAGTAAATACCCTTCTGTGGGTATAGACTGTTGATGTCGACGGACCCATCCGCGAAGTGGACGCCAATGACGTCCGGCCAGCAAACGACTGCCCCCCGATGTGTCAACTGTGGCAACCAAGTGACTCGACAGTTCGCTCGCGTCTTCGGCGACAACCGTGACGTCGTTCACGCCTGTCCCGACTGCGCGACGTACCGTGAGATGAAGACCTCGGATTTCATTCCGAAAGAAGCCCGATAGTGTCTGTCAGTCTCGTCTCGAGTCTGCTGTCTCTCTGCTAGTGTTCGCCGATGACACGCTCTCCGCCGGCCGCACCGAATCTGTCAGTCAGGCCCTCCTCGTGACGGTTTCGGTCACCAGCGCCTGTGCATCCTCGAACAACGTGTCGGCGTCGGTGGCCGACCGCGCCTCCGCCGTGACGCGAATCAACGGCTGTGTGCCGCTCGCACGAAGCAGGAACCACCCGTCTTCGGTCTCGACCCGGACGCCGTCGAGCGTCTCGACCTCGTCGTATCGGTCACGCACCGCCTCGCTGACGTCGGCCATCACCGCCGCCTTTTCGGTCACTTCGATCGACGTGCGCTGGATTGGATACCCCTCGATCTCGGCGACGAGGTCGGACAGCGGCCCGCGGTCGGCGACGAGTTCCACCAGCTTACACGCCGCGAGCGGGCCGTCGGGACACCGCGTTTCGTCGGGCCAGATCCACGCCCCACTCGGCTCGCCGCCGAAGACGACGTCCGGCTCGGTCGTCCGTTCGGCGACGTAGACGTCACCCACCTGCGTCCGTGTCACCGACGCGCCGACGGCCGCCAGTGCGTCGTCGACCGCGAGGCTCGTGTCGACGGGTGCTGCGACGCGGTCGCCGTCGCCGGCTGCCTCGCGGGCGAACAGGGCCAGCAAGGCGTCTTTCGGGACGAAGGTACCCGTCTCGTCGACGGCGACCATTCGATCGGCGTCGCCGTCGTGGCCGATCCCCACGTCGGCGTCCGTCGCCGCGACGAGCGTCGACAGCGTCTCGAGGGTCTCCGCGTTCGGCTCGCTCGGGCGGCCGGGGAAGGCACCGTCTTCTTGGCCGTTGAGCGTTCGGACCTGACAGCCCAGCTCGTCGAGTACCGTCGCAGTGACGCCGCCAGCACCGGTACCGAGATCGACGACGACGCTGAGTGGCTGTTTTATGTCGACTGCTGCTCTGAGTGCGTCGGCGTGATAGTCCTGCACGCCGTCGTGGCTCGTTCGATCGCCGACGCCGTCCCAGGCAGCCAGCTCGTAGTCGTCCTCGCGAATCCGTCGTTCGATCGCCTCGCGCTGATCGGGACCGAACGCCTTCCCCGAGGGATTCCAGAGTTTGATCCCGTTGTCCGTCGCCGGGTTGTGCGAAGCCGTCACCACGACTCCCGCGTCGGCCTCGAGACGCTCGATCGACCGCGCGACCGTCGGTGTCGCCGCGACGCCAACCGTGATAACGTCCGCTCCACACTCACACAGTCCCGCGCTGATTGCGTCGACGAGCATCGCGCCGCTGTCTCGCACGTCGCGACCGACGACGACCTGGTCGTAGCCCTCCGAGGCGACCGCACGACCGACGGAAAGCGCCAGCCCTGCCGTCACCTCGTCGCCGACTCGTCCACGAATGCCACTGGTTCCGAACATATCGGTCCTGAGTCGGGCGACCGCCTTACTATGCGCGGATTACTGGTGTCCGTCGTCCCGATCGGCTCCATGCCAGTGCTGTGGGGCCGCTTCGTGACGGACTCGAGACGGCGACGAGTGCTGGAACGGTCGCATACACGCCCGTTAGCTGCCGCCTGTCTCGTTGAACTGTCGGTGCTGTATATGTAACACACGCAGATAGACGTGACTGAACATGACATACGAACGGCTCGTGTCCCGCCAGACGAACCGGTCGACGGACGTGGCAACCGCAGCGATCGATACCCATGAGCGCAACTGAATCGGATTCCGACGAGGCCGTCGATGCCGACGACCCACACGGCGAGTGTGACCGGGCAACGATCGACGCCGACCTCCCGCCGAGCGCGAAACTGGTCTACAAGGTCCTCGAGTACGAGGCCCCACTGACACAGGAGGAACTCGCTGCCGAATCGCGGCTCTGTCCCCGAACCGTTCGGTATGCGCTGGGACGACTCGAGGAACAGGGTGTCGTGACAAGCCGCGCCTGTCTCGCGGACGCGCGACAGTCGAAGTATCGGATCGACGACTAAGCCCTCTGTCGGTAGATCGACAGTCGAGCGGCTGCAGCGCGTGCGCTACCGGTGTTTCTGATACTGATCGACCAGCAGATCGATCCCGAATGCGCCCGCCGTGATCTCGTAGTGGGTCTCGAGCCGCGGGTTGAACTTCGCCTTGTACCGGTTGATGCTCGGGACGCCAGCGCCGACGAGGTCGTACTCCTCGATTCCCGCGTGGAGGCCATCGCGCATGACGTGCCAGTCGAGTAAGTCGTTGATCGCGATGTCGACGTCGGCGTCCGGTTTGACCCCGCCCTGCCATCGATACCGCGTCCGATCCGACTCGACGACGAGAATGCCACCGAGGAACTCACCGTCGACGCGACAGACGTAGGGTCTGATCGCGCCGTCGGGGAGCTGTTCGTGGACCGCTCTCGAGAAGTCGACGCTCAACCGGAACGGCTGGTCTTGGCTCTCGTAGCGCTGGCGGACCTTCTCGACGATGCGTTCGACGTCGTCGGTGTCACCCTCCTCGATGGTGTAGCTGTCTTCGTCGGCGTTTCGGATGTTGCTTCGCGCGTCGCTGCTGAACCGATTGAGCAGTTCCGCTTCGGAGCCATCGAGGTCAACGACGTACGTGTGACTTGGCCTGACGTCGTAGTCGTTCCAGACGAACGGACGGACGTCCTCGAGCGTGCCGGTGACGAATTTGCTATACAGCGGCGAGAGTTCGGTATCGATCCACTCGAGACAGCCCTCGATGAACCGTTTGATCCGGCGGTCGGCCTTGCGCTGTTTGAGCTTGTCGACGTTCAACAGGGCTGGGCCGAGATACGTCGTCCACGAGTGGGGGGCCGGGGAGAACGCGCCGGTTACCGGCCCCTTGGTGTATTCGAAGACTGGAAAGATGCCGACTGCTTCCTGACCTTTGAAGCCCGCGAGCAGGTGCGCCGTCGTGTCGGTATCGACGGCCTGCAATCGGAGCGCTTCGGCGCGAAAGAACGGGTTCGAGTCGTCAGAGCGTTCGACGTACCGATTCCACTCCTCGGCATCGGCGTGTGGGTTGAGGGTACGGATCTCGACGCTCATAGGTAGCCCAGATCTGAGAGTCTGTCTTCGACGCCCCTATCGTCGGTCGCCGTGATCGGCTCGGGATCGTACGCCGGATACGATCGTTCGGTGCTGCCCTCGATGATCGGCAGTGGATCACCGTCCATTGCGGCGTCGATCGGGATGTCAAACAGTGAGCAGATCGTCGGCGCGATATCGAAAATCGTCGCCGCGGTGAGCGCGGCGGACTCGTCGAAGGCCGACCCGGCGGCCGCGACGACCCCAGTCCGCTTGTGGTTCCACGACTCCATTGGCTCGCCGAACTGGCCGTTTCCAAGCGACGCGGCGATCGCATTGTCGAACTCCGCCGGGACGGTCAGGATGTCGGGTGCCTTCTCGACGTAGGGCCCCTCGAAGTAGGTCTCTCGCGGCTCGACGGCATCGAACATCGGCTCGCCGTCGGGCGTCCGAACCGCCGACAGTTCGTCGATGAGCTCCTCGCGGACGCAATCGTAGTCCTCGACCGGCACCTGCCCGTTTGGCTCGCGGCCCTCGAGATTGAGCCGGACGCCGAGTTCGCTCTTCGAGCGGACGTATGCCTGCGAGTTCGGGAAGTCGACTTGTTCGCTTGCCGCCCGAATCATGTCGTTTGGCACCCGTTTGCCGATCGGTTCTTTGAGTCCGACGACCTCGAGCGTGTTCGCGACCCGCTGGGTCGTAATCCCGACGTTTGCGGCCAGATTCATCGCTCGCTCGAGCGCGCTTGGGCCACCGTCGCTGGCGTCCGATCCCTCGAGGAGATTGTTCTCCCAGGACTTCGACCAGTCTGGCATCCCTTCGCCCCCACTCTGGGCGCTGACATAGCCTTCCGACCGGAGGTACTCGTTGACGCGGAACTCGTCGCCGGTCACCTTCCCCATGCCGTGGTCGCTGACGAGCAGGACGTTCTCGGGGTCCGTCCGCTCGATGGTTTCCTCGAGCTCGCGGTCGACTGCCCGATACACTGCTTCGATCGCCTTTTTGTCCCCCGGGCGCTCGTGAAACACCGAATCAGTCTGCTGGAACTGGAGGAAGCCAAACTCCGGCGCGATTCGCCGACAGAGGTACCGAAAGGCCTTCCCCCGGAGTTCGACCGTCCGCTCGTAGCCCTCGATCGACTGATCCGGTTCCGGGCTGTTCTGTGGATAGATCCAGTAGTCGCCACCACATGCCAACTTGACGTCCTCGAGGATGCCTTCGGGGTGACAGTCCGGGTCCTCGGGCGCGGTCAGCCCCGGGATCAGCGCCCCATCGAACGCCCGGGCGGGATGGGTCACGGGCATGTTGACGACGACGCTCGCAAAGCCGTACTCGCTCAACAGCTCCCAGACTGGCCGTTCCCGAACGTGAGTTGCGTTGACCACGTCCCAGTCGTAGCCGTCGAAAGAAAGGAAATCGTAGACGCCGTGTTTGCCCGGATTCTTCCCGGTGTAGAGCGACGGCCAGGCGCTTGCAGTCCAGGGCGGAATCTGCGACTCGAGGGGTCCAGCAGTGCCCAACTCGAACAGCCGCTGGATGGTCGGCACCTCGCCCGATTCGAACAGGGGCTCGAGTATCGGCCGACACCCGGCGTCGAGCCCCACGACGAGCAGACGAAGGGATTCTTCGTCCGTCGAACTTGCCATAGAGACGGTATGTTGCCGGTTAGGCTTTGTTATGCGACCGCTTGATGACTGTAACATCGTACTGGGTGGCTGTACGATCGGAATAGCGCTCGCGCCGGTGTCTCTCGCTGTGGCTGTAAGCGCCGATTGTCACCCGTTTCAGGCGAGTATCGTCCGCATCACTAAGGTGTCTGATGATACCGTATTACGTCGATGATCGCCGTTACTGGTGTTCGTCACCACCGATTCGAGATATGATCAGTGCCACCCCCTCCGTGTTCGACGCGTCGCTCTCACGGTCGGGGGGTGCGGGAATCGACGCGTTTGTCGACCGGCACGCCCCCAACGTTGACTACACCTACTACGGTGCCGGCAAGGTCGCGCTCCGGGACGGCCTCGATGGCCTCGTCGAACCCGGCGAGAACGTTCTCGTCCCTGCCTACCTCTCGCCCGCAGTCGTCGAACCCTTTTGCGATCTCGGCCTCGAGCCCCGGTTTTACGCCATCGAAGAGACGCTCGCGCCTGATTTCGCCGATCTCGAGAGCCGGATCGACGACGACACGGTCGCCGTCATGTCGGTCAACTATTTCGGCTTTCCACAGCCCGGGCTCGAGCGGCTCGCGTCGCTGACCAACGAATACGACTGTTATCACATCGACGACAACGCTCACGGCCCGATCAGCGTCGCGGACGGGACGCTGCTCGGGACGCACGGTGATCTCGGGTTCACGACGTTGCGGAAGCTACTGCCGGTTCCCGACGGCGCGATCCTCTACCGTGTCGCCGACGAGGCCAAAGCGACGTTCTCCCCATCGCCGCTGGCCGGCAGTGCAGACCGGATCGCGGCCACCGACTGTCGGTTCGTCACGACCTCGGCCGCCGAAACCGCCCTTGGCCCGCTCTACCAGTCGATCGAGTCGATGCTCGACGACGGGGCCGACGATCCGTCGTCCGTAGATCCGGGTGCCCGATACGAGGCCACAAAAGCCCCGATGTCGAAGCTTACAGCGATGGTCACCGACGCCGCCGATCCGGACACGATCCGGGCCGCCCGGCGAGAGAACTACCGGACGTGGCAACAGGTGTTAGCCGACCGTGAGGACATTACGATGTTCTACGAGCGGCTGCCGGAGGGGATCAGCCCATACGAGTTTCCCGTCCGGGCGCGCGATTCAGACGCGTTTCTGGCGGCGCTCCACGATTGTGGCGTCGTGGGTGCACACACCTGGCCGATACTCCGCGAGTCCGTATTCGAGGCCGACGGCTACGACACGGCGACACGTCTCTCACAGGAGGTCGTCACGCTGCCGGTCCACCAGGGCATCGAGCCGACAGCGATCGAGACAGCCGGCAAACGACTGCAGCAGTGAGCCGGGAGATCTCGCGGCTCGGTCAGCACCTCATTCGCTGGCAGCCGGCGGCGACGAGAGCGCCGCGTGTACGTCGTCGCTCAGCGCGTACGCCCGATCTGGCGTCCGCTCGAGGACGCCCTCCGTCCGCAACTCCGAGAGGAGCCCCTGAACCGCGACTCTGGACCGCTCGACGTCTGCGGTGAGGGTCGCCGCATCGAGCGATCCGCGCTCGTCGAGGGCGGCAAGCACGTCACGTGCCGTCTCGAGCGAACACTGTGAGCCCTCGCACGCGCGCTCGACGCGGTCGCCAATGTCGGTCGTCTCGAGGACCGTTGCGAGGTCGTGTTCACTGTCGGTGGTGACACGTGCCGTTTCATCGGCTGTGGACGTGGGTGTGTTGTCGGGTGTGTTGTCGTTCGATCTGGCGTTGGCTATCGCCTCGTCCCAGTCGACGGGCGTGTATCCGAACTCGACGTCGTCACCGCCGGCCTGCAGGATCGTCGACTCCTCGTCGGTCCCGTCCTCGTCTGCGCTCTCGTGTTCGCTGACGGTCTCGCGTAACCGCTCGTTTTCATCGCGCAGGCGGCTCAGTTCGTCCGCGCGAGACTCGAGTTCGTCTTCGAGGGCGTCGAT
Organism: Natrinema limicola JCM 13563; assembly: GCF_000337475.1. GTDB lineage: Archaea > Halobacteriota > Halobacteria > Halobacteriales > Natrialbaceae > Natrinema > Natrinema limicola. The sequence goes on from NZ_AOIT01000034.1 coordinate 43,140, forward strand.
CCGGTCGTCGCGTGCCTCGAGTCGGTCTTGAAGCTCGTCGCGTTCGGCCTCGAGGTCGGCGATTTCTTCGTGAAGCCGGCGCAGGTCCTCGCTACCGCCGGGGAGTTGTGACTGGACCGTCTCGGTGTTCTGCAAGGCGTCGGCCATCTGTTTGGCCGCACTCGAGACGTCACGCGCCGAGGAGAGTTCGTCTTCCAAGGTCTCGATGCGCCGTTCTTTCTTTTCGAGTTCGGCCTCGAGTTCCTGAATTCGGTCCTGTTCGCGATCTTTTCGCTCGGAGATGTCCTGAAGGTCGCCGACCAGCGCGTCCGAGACGGACTTGAGTTCGGGGCGCTCGAAATCGTCGAGGCCGGGCGTCGCGCCGGCGTCGAAGGTCCGTTTGCGGCGAAACTGGACCTTTTGGACATCGACTTCGGTCCAGTCGGTCTGGACGAACGCCTGCCCGTCGTCTAAGTCGGCGACGCGCTCGGCGTATTCGGTGTCGATGATCCGGCCGACGACTTTCGTGTCGTTGTCCCAGGTCAGCCGATGCCAGACGAGCCAGTTGGCCTGCGTGATGAAGTCCTTCTTGACGTCGGCCGGTCGCTGGCTGATTCCCAAAATCCCGAGGCCGTGTTTGCGGCCGCGCTTGCTGATCTTGATCAGCAGGTTGCCAGTCTCGCCGACGCCGCCGCCCTCCGGGATGTACTCGTGGACCTCCTCGACGACCAGCAGGAACGGCTTCTTGAGCTTCTTCTCCTTGACGAACAGGTGTCGGGCGACCTCTCGGAGTAGTTCGTCGGCCACGTCCTCGTCGAGATACCCCGAGACGTCGAGGATGACGGGGACGTTCTCCTCGAGTGCGATCGTGGCCATCTGTTCGGCGTGTTCCGGCCCGATCTGGATGTCACACTCCTCGTCAGCGCCGGCGTGGAGCATTTCGTACTCCTCTTTGAGTCCGTAGTACTCCCCGTCCGTGTCGACGATCAGGAGGGGATAGCCAGCCTCGAGCAACTCCTCGGCGATGACCGACGCGGTGTTGGACTTTCCGGAGCCACTCTTGCCGGTCGCAAACCCGCGTCCGGTGAGGACTTCGATGACGGGCAGTTTGAGATCCGCACCGCCGGCCGTCTCGCCGACGCGGATCTGTCGCTGTCTGGTGCCGTCGCTCACCGGTCGATCACCCCGCGAACGCACGATTCACTCATGATATCTGTACTGTCCGAACACGCGACCTTGAATATTGGCCTCGATGCGAGTTGTCTCCCCGTCGCGGTTCCGTTCACTCCGCGTCGCGTTCGACGGTTTGCTCGCGAATCGTCATCCCCTTGCGCCCGAGGTGCTGGAGCTGTTTTCGGGCGAAATCCTCCTCGCGTGTGCCCCGCGTTGCCAGCACGTAGACGAGCGCGCCGCCAGCGGGCCGCATGGTCCGCCCCGCCCGCTGGGTGCCCTGCCGTCGCGAGCCGCCCAGTCCGGAGGCGACGATCGCCAGATCGGCCGTCGGCAGGTCGATTCCCTCGTCGCCGACCCGCGAGATGATCAACAGGTCGCGCTCGTCCCGGCGGAACTCCTCTAACAGCCGCCGGCGTTCGTGATGTGGCGTCTCGCCGCTGAGGAAGGGGACCTCGAGCGCGTCGGAGAGTTCTCGGCCCTGCTCGAGATAGTCGACGAAGACGATGGCCTTCGCGTCGGGGTGGGCCGACAGCAGGTATCGTACCTCGTCGATCTTCCCGCGATTCTTCGCCGCGATGCGGTACTTCTCGCGGCCGTCGGCCGAGCCGTAGGCGTTGGCTTGTTCGTCGTCGCCCCACGGCACGTAGCGGATCTCGAGTTCTGGTTCGGCGACGAAGCCGGCCTCGAACAAGGCCTCCCAGTCGGTGCCGATCGGCGGGCCGACGAGGGTGAAGATCTCGGTCTGGCGGTCGTCTTCGCGGATGGGGCTGGCGGAAAGCCCCAGGCGGTGCTTGGACTGTAAGTGCGTACTCCGCCGGTAGACGTCCGAAGGGACGTGCTGGCACTCGTCGAAGATCACCAGCCCCCACTCGCGGTCGTCGAAGAGCGATCGATGACGATCCATCCCCGCGATCTGGTAGGTGGCGATCGTCACCGGTCGCACTTCCTTGCGGCCGCCGTGGTACTGGCCGATCTGATGGGGCTCGAGCGAGGTGTACTCGACCATCGCGTCGGCCCACTGCTGGGCGAGGTCGCGACTCGGAACCAGAACCAGAGTTTCGCCCTCGACGTGGGCCATCGCGCCCATCGCGGCCACCGTCTTCCCGCTGCCCGGCGGGCCGACGAAGACGCCTTCGCCAGCCTCGGCGAAGCGATCGACCCAGTTCTGCTGGTAGTCGCGCAGTCGGACGTTCAGGTCGATCGACAACTCCTCGCCGGAGGCAAGCTCGCGGTGATCCTGAACCGGATAGCCGGCCTCGTAGAGGATCCGCTTGATCGCAGCTTCCGACCCCTCTCGAACCCAGTCTTCGGTTTCGGAAATCGGTGCGTGGACGTGTTCTTCGTCGAGTTTCTGCCGGGCGACGTTGCCCATGATTTCGGGCGTCTGGGCCTCGAGTACAGTATACCCCTCCTCGTGGGTCACGAGCCGGAACTGGTGGGCCCGATCCCACTGGCTTTCGACCCACTCCTCGAGCGGTTCCGACCGCTGCCCCAGTGCCTGGCGCATCGTCCGGGCTAAATCCTCGAAACTATCGTGGGGCGTACTCCAGACGTCTTCCGGGCGGACGACGTAGCGATAGCCGTCCTCGCCGTTGGCATCTGCGAGGTGGGCAAACTGGGAGAGTTGCGCACGCGTGAATTGGTCCGGTCGGTCGACGATTATCTCTCGACGTTTCGGGAAAACGACGACGCGCTCGCGGTCGGTCAGATCCTCGAGTTCGCTGGGATACCAGACGACGGGGTCCGTGGACACGGAGAGTCGCTCGAGGGAGCCCGACTCGGCGAGAGTCTCGAGTCGGTCGCTCGCCTCCTCGTGGGGGAGCTCGAGCGCACGGGAGACGGCTGCGGCGGTGAGCACCGGTCGACCGGCCTGCTGGCTGGCGTCGTGGAAGTCGGCGATGGTGAACGCCTCGCCCGCCTCGTTCTCGTCGGACTTCGCGCTGGCGTCGGCTGTCGCGTCCCCGGCCGGATCGTGGACGTCGCTTCGCTGCTCGTCGGAAGCCGCCGAAGAACGTTCGTCAGTCACTGCCGGGTCGTAGCGGTGGTGGGGGTAAACCCATTTCGCTCGTGGCTCGAGTACGGGGCGACCGTCTCGAGCGCAAACAGCTATCTTTCTTCAAGGAGAGAATCCCGGCGTTTACGCCGTCATCAGAAATCTTCGATTTCTGATTGCCCGTCAGACGTAGTCTGACGACCGGGCGTGAATCCGACAACGCTTACACAGTCCCCGTTCGGTAGCAATACGGGTATTTAAGTTCAGTCGAGGTGTAGTATGACATACACCGAGGCGGCACGTCCGCCCACCTAATCGGACAATATCGGGACTCCGAGACCCAGAACGTTCGAGACTCCCATTTCGAACCGCTGTGGTGTCTCGGTCACCAAGATAACTCCGAGTCCCCGTGCCGGGGATAGGAGTAACGGCGGTGTGGCCCCGCCATCGGCCCGTCATACCGACGAGTCGTAAACCAGCAAATATCCCAACCCAGCGGTGCGGTGCCGTGGGAAGCCTCGCCGTCGTCGGGCGTAGCCCGACTGCCCGAGGGATCTTCGATCCCTCTCCGTTTACGGCGAGGAGGAGGTCACATTTGACGTGCTAGCGTTACAAGCTCACATGTATCACGCGATCCTCCCAGAAGGACAGATCGTCTGTGAACGCTATGATCACACCGATGACGGGCTCGAGTTGTACGATGCCGACGACAACTTCCTCGCGTTCGTTCCCTACAGCAACCTCCACGCGCTCCTCGACGAGGAGATCTACGAGGCGGACGACCGGTCGGTCATGTAGCCGGCTGTTGGTCGATCGCCTCGAGTTGCTCGCGATATCGGTTCCGGACGGTGACAACGGTCGTCTGGGCGGTCTCGGCGACCGCTCGCTGCGGGATCGTTTCGTCACAGAGCAGCCCGGCAGCGTAGATGGCTGCGGCGGCGAAGCCGGTCGGTGACTTGCCCGAGTGTAGCCCCTGGTCGGTCGTTTGATCGATGATTTCGATGGCTTTGGTCTCGACGTCCTTGCCGACGTCCAGTTCCGAGCAGAACCGCGGAACGAACTGCCGGGGATTCGTCGGTTCTAAGTTGATGTCCAGTTCGTCCGCGATATACCGGTAGGTACGGCCGATTTCACGCTGGTCGACGCGTGAAACGGATGTTACTTCCTCGAGGCTACGGGGAATGCCCTCTTTACGACAAGCGGTGTAGAGGGCGCTCGTCGCGACGCCCTCGATCGAGCGCCCGCGGATGAGGTCTTGCTCGAGTGCCTGTCTGTAGATGACGCTTGCTGTCTCCTTGACTGGCTTGGGGACACCTAACGCGCTTACCATCCGGTCGATCTCGGAGAGGGCGTATTTGAGGTTGCGTTCGCCTGCGTTTTTCGTTCGGATTCGTTCCTGCCAGACGCGAAGTCGATGGAGTTGGCCGTGTTTGTCGGCCGACATCGAGTGGCCGTTGGCGTCCTTGTTGCGCCAGTCGATGGTCGTCGTCAGCCCGCGGTCGTGCATCGACTGTGTCAGCGGTGCGCCGACCCGCGAGAGGTTGTCGTGTTCCTGTGCGTTGAACGCTCGCCATTCCGGGCCGTAATCGATGGGATCCTCCGTAAGGACGAGGCCACATTCCTCACAGACTCGCTCACCGCGGTCCGGATCGTGGACGATCGTCTCGGTCTCGCAATCGGGACAGCGATCAGCCTCGACCGCCTCCGACTGCGATTCGTTGCTGGCGTGATCGATAATAGACCGCGTCATCAGTACCCGACCGAAGCCGTGCAGTCATTGTAAGGGGATACCATGGTTTCGCGGGAAACACCGATTTACTCTGCTGTCGTCAATAGACGAATAAAAGAAAGGTAGACGACCGATCCGATCATCGGCTGTCTCGGAGACAGCGACGATAGTCGCGTCCCATCGGCCGCGTCCGGACGAAACGCCCATCGGTCGATCGATTCGCTCTGTGATCATTAATAGGTGCATGGTACATGTAACGTGAGGGCCGTTACGCCGACTCAAGACGGTAAACACGTCTTTCGTGTCCGAACTGTCACTCGAATCTATATTCGTTGAGTCGAACGGTCAGCACTGGTGCCGTGTTGTCAGACAGTCGTCCGAATGCAGACCAGTGTGCAATCCCGTTTCGATCGAGTCAGCCGTACGCCGTGGATACACACGGACAGTCGGCTGATACTGCCCAGCCGGTCGGGCGATCACGATCGACAGCCATGGCGATGGGAAGCCGCCGCTGTCAGCCGGTCACGAATTCCCTCCGTACCTACTTTGCAGCCGGTGCGAAACGTGGCTGTGCTTAAGAGTATCTATATTGGTGTACAACCTGGTGTGTCAATCGTGAGTTCGACTCGTCGTTTGAACGTACAGCGGTCGCCGCTACGCCGAGACTTCGGTAACGTCGGCCGCCGGAGACCGGAGACAGCGAGCGCGAATGGGGCTGCTACAGATGGGTGGTTCTAATAATGTCGTCCATCGATCAGTCACTGCCCGATGAAATAACGTCGGTCGCCGCAGACGAGGACGAACGACTCTCGAAGGACGTTATTTTCGAGCTCTTAAAGAATCGGCGTCGTCGCGAAGTGCTCGCATACTTGCTCGAAGCGGACGAAACGGTCACACTCGGTGAACTTGCAGAACAGATCGCTGCGTGGGAGAACGACACCACCGTCAACGCGCTCAACTCCGACCAGCGCAAGCGGGTCTACGTCGCCCTCTATCAGACCCATCTCCCGAAGATGGACGACGCTGGGATCGTCGAGTACGATCAGGACCGTGGGCTCATTTCGCTTGCGGACAACGCCGACCTGCTGATGATGTATCTCGATACCGATTCCCATCGGCAGGACCGGTGGGACCGATGGTATGCTGGGCTCAGTGTGACTGGAGCGACCCTGCTGGGCGCAGCACTCTTCGGGGTACCGCTGCTGTCGGCCATCCCGACACTCGCCATCGCGAGTGTCGTCATCGCTGCTTTCCTTTGTCTCTCGGCTGTACACGTCGTCCAAAACCGTCATCAGGAACGGAACGTCGACGGGAAACTCTCACGTATCGATTGAGTGTTTGCTTCGTCCCGTGGTATCGTCTTCTCGCTCACCGTCATTTGTCAGTCATATTCTAGCAGAGCGCGATTTCATTCGTCGGCAACGAAATCGAACCACTGGACAGTGGTCGTGTCGTGCCGTCCGCCAAGAAGACTTTTTACTGCTCGGCTTCGTACATTCGAACGGCTCCCGACGACCGTCATCCAGTACCGGAACAGTCGCGTGCCAGCAGCTGTTCTCGGCGCGGGGGCCTTTTAAAACGACTCGAGTGGTGACTGTTCTCTCGCGTCGGGTGACCGCGAGTCAAACGTCGTGACGCCACAGATCCGGGTGGAATCCCGTCGCTGCGTCGACGACACCGCATTCTGTCTGGGCAAACGCCGACGAGAGACGAGTCGTCGTTTGCCAACTCACTCGACCCACTCGTTCACTGATCGCGTGCGTTGTACTGAACGTCGACGTTCGCATCGCCACGCAGTCGGAAGTCGGCGATGTCGCCGTCGAACCAGTAGGCGTCGATCCAGTTGTAGACAGCGCCGCGAACGGTCGTCCCGTCGATCACGTCGCCGTCATCCATCGAGGCGTCCTGGTAGGTAGATTTGACGACCGTCCCGTCGATCTCGAATGAGTATGTACTCGGCCCGTCGGTATCGACGCCGTCGATTACGAGCGCGTGGGGAGGCAGTTCCTGGTCGCCGTACTCGCTTGGGTCGATCTGCTCGCCGTCAAGCGTGACAGCAGCGTCGCCGTCGGTAACGGTGATGTCCGTCAGCTCCCCTGAGAACCGGAAGGTCTGGGTTTCGTCAGTGACCGAACTCTGGACGGTCGTGCCCGAGACTGTCGTCGCCTCCGTCGCCGGCTCGTCGGTCGAGGCGAGTTCGATCGTGCCGCCGACCGTAATCTCGTAGCTCGTCGGCGTCCCGCGACCTGCAACCTCGAGGACGTGGGGGAGCTCTTTGCCGTAGTCGGCGGGGTCGACTTCCTCGCCGTTGACAAGCACCGAGCCGGGCCCGTCGACGGTAAGTTCCTCGAGGTCGCCCGCAAAGCGGAAGGCGTCTTTCCAGTCGGCGACGCTGCCTTGCACGGTCGAGCCGTCGATGGAGTCGCCATCGTCGATCGACGCGCCCTCGTAGTTGGAGTGTTCGACCTCGCCGCTGACGGTGAACTCGTATCGGGTCACATCCGACGGACTGCCGTCGACGAGCAGCAGGTTCGGCAGGTCCGGTTCGTCGTTCGTGTCCGTGCTCCCGGAACTGCTCGAGCCTGTACGTCCGGACCCCGAGGCGGCTTCCTCGGGCGACGTTGGGACGCCGTCGGGAATCGAGAGGTTCGGATTCCGCGAGACGTCGCTACCGATCGAGACCGTCGAGCCGCTCGCGCGCTGGATCGTGCCGCGATAGCCGCCGCTCTGGAAGTCGACGCTGCCGGGGGAGCCGTTTGCCCCGGCGACGAGCGCGTAGGGGTAGGGGCCATCGGCGAAGTGCGAGTCGCGGATCGTCACGGTGCCGCCGTTCCAGACCCAGACGGGCCGGCCGTTGGTCTCGGTGTAGCCGCCGTAGCCGCGTCCGTAGTCGGTGGTGTCGTTGTAGGCGACGCAGTTGACGATTTCGTCGTCTTCGCTGCCACACCGGAAGGTGGAGACACCGTTGTTCTTGCCGAAACAGCTCTCGAAGCGAACGCTGCCGCCAGCGGGCGTATTGGAACAGTAGAAGCCGTTGTTCGGAAATCCCTGTACGTTGCAGTGACGGAACGTGAGGTCTGCCTGACTGCCTTTGTGCATGAAGACAGCACCAGGGCCGTGTACGAAATCAGCGCCTTCCTTTGTCGCGCCGTCACCGAGATAGATGTTCTCGAAGAGGATGTCGCCCTGTCCGGCGTTGATCGAAATAATGAATGACGCACCTCGGTAGAGACCTTTGAAGCCGATGTTCCGAATCACCGAGTTCGCACCCTCGACGTAGATCAAGAAACTCTCGCCGGTAGTGAAGTCGATCAGTTTGTTCTCGAAGGTGTCGCCTTGGCCGACCCGGATCGTCTGGCCACGGGCCTCGATGACCTCGTAGTCGTCAGCCGCTGCACTCGCGGTTCCGCCGAGTGCCGCTGCTGCTGTCGTTGCACCGGCGAGTTTCATATACGATCGTCGATGCAGTAAGCCATCATTACCACTGTCGTCGATCGTCTCGCCGTCACGAGAGAAAGACGACTCGTCATCCAGTTCCGAACGGTCGCGTGCCATGCAATCGGGTAATTCGACACTACCGCAATAAACTTTCCCAATTCCAGAGCCTAAAATTTACAGACTGTACCTATTGTCTGTAGGATTTATAGATGATTGTGTGATTGAACGGCTTGGAATTTTATTTGTGGAATATATCATCCTCACTGCTGGTAATACTGTATTACCGCCCAAGAAGCGCTGAAATCCGATCAATCTCGAGTGTTGGTGCCCGGTAATACGATTTTACCACCGGACGACCGGTCGAGCACACCCGAGAGCACGCGGTGGCTGAGCGACTCGAGGGAATATCACGAGTGTCGAAGCGAAAATAGAAACTGGAGTGTGTTGTAAGATAGCACGGATCGTGGTATGGTTGGCGGTGATCCGCACTGGGGAGGGGGAGTCGCGTCAGCGGGACCTGCTATACGGAGAACGTCGCGTCAGCTGGGACCGTATTCGCGGTGTCGTCTCAGAAGAGGATTTAGTTCGACGCGCCAGATGCGGCTTCTTCCGGGGAGGTCGGGACGCCGTCAGGGATCACTGCCTCGGGGCTGGTTCCGACGTTGTTGCCGAGCTTGACGTTCGAGCCGGAGTGTTCGGCGATGCCCGCCTGTTTGTCGTAGTCCGATTTTTTGACGACGACTTCGGTCGGCTTGCCGTTTGCACCGGCGACGATAGCGTTGTTCTGGCCGTTCATCTCGAGCTGGCAGTTCTCGACCTCGATCGTCCCGGGGGCCCACGCCCAGATGCCGCGGCCGACGTAGCCCTCGCTGGAGTCGACGTAGACGCTCGAGTTCGTGACCTTGCTGCCTTCAGTGGCCAGTCGGAAGTGCGAGACGTAACAGTTCGCGGCGAAACTGCTGTCGATGTGGATCGTCCCGCCACCGTTGTTACCGGGGGCCGAGCCGTAGATCGCGTTGTCCGCGAAGCCCTGAATGTTGACGTTTGTGAAGTCGATGTGGCCGGAGTGATCGGGGGCGGCCCAGAAGGCGGTCTGGCCGTGTCCGTTGGGGTTGCCGTTACCCGTGCTCGCACCATCGCCGAGGTAGACGTTCTCGACGGTACAGGTACCACCGGCGGTGTCGGAGATGCCGAAGGTGGCAGAGCCAGTCCCAGAGGTGTTCTCGCCCTTGAATCCGATGTTTCGGATCGTCCAGTCGCTGCTGTGGGCGGTGATGACGATGTCCTGCCCGGTCGTCATGTCGATGAGCTTGTTCTCCCAGGTCTGACCGGCGTCGATGGTGATCGTCTGGCCCTGGGCTTTGATGACCTCGTAGTCGTCCTTGGCCGCAGCGGAGCCGGCCCCACCGATCGCGGTCGTCGCGGTTGCCACCGCGGCGAGCGAGCGAACGTAGTTTCGGCGGGTTAATCCGGAATTACGGCCTGTCGTCGGAGCGGATTCCGTTTCGGACGTACGGGGATTCTGCGCCATACAATTCCGTAACACCACCTTACGCTCATAAACTTTTTCTTGCCATCATCTCGAGGATTTCCAGACAATATTTCTAACACTGAATAAATACACACAAACTACGAGTTTTCAAGCTCGAAATTACGAACAAATCAGCGCCCGATAGCCGCCAGGAAACGACAGCGTTCCTCGGGAAATCAGTGAATACCTCGACTAGAAGCGCTATCCCTGCCGAATTCAGCAAGCGGCTGACAGACTGTTACACAACGAAGGACGTTGTTTCACGCAGGCAGCGCCCTCTTTCACGGTCACAAACCGGTATTACTGCCTGTCGAATCGGCCCCACGCGTCAAACAACTGCTGCTCGAGCTAGCGTGTGCGCTGACTGATGGCCAACAGTGACGGTACGGTTGTCATGTCGACTGACGGCGATCCTATGCCGTGGCGTTGACCGCCGTCCTGTTGACCGTCGTCCCATTGACCGTGTACATTTTGAACTCATCGTTTGCGATGACCTTGTTCACGTCCGGTTCGGTGTCGAGTTCCTCGAGTGCAGCACGGTCGTAGTTGAGCCCTTCGTAGATATCGATCTCTTTGGTCCGGTCCCACTCCGTGAAGACGAGGTAGTACTTGTCGGCGGGATAGGCCCCGGTGTAATTGCCCGCCGAGAACACACTGGCGTTGGCAGTTCCAGTCGTGGCCGACGCGCCGCTGATCGTCCCGCTACCGCCGCCAGAAACCCCGTTGATTCCATGATCGTATCGGTACGGATCGTACCCCATTCCCGCGTAGGGGACGCCCTCAGCCCCGTGGCCTAATGCATCCTCGTACCCGCTCATCATCTCGTCGGTCACGTGCTGGCTAGGGTTGTAGATCAGCGGCGACGTAAACACCGTCACCAATCCAAGGACGAGACAGGCACTGAGCACCAGTGCGACGACCGCGTTCGCACCCGGTCTCGTGATCACGCTCGAGAGGCCGCCGGTAAGCTGTGCAAAGGCGATTCCGGCGAGGATCGTCAGGAGCACGTAAATAAACCCAATCTGTCGGAACGCCATCGTCGGCGTCCCGAGGAAGTAGACGAGGAACATGCCGGTCAGCGGGAACAGCGAGAGCGAGACGTAGTTGACGAAGGATCTGGGCTCGTCGTCGAGACTCGTTCGGCGGAGCCAGACGACCAGAATAAAGAGGCCGACGATAATCGCGATGATCGCCTTATCGAGGAACATCTTCACGAACAGTTCGGTGAGACTCCCACCGATCTCGGTCAACGACGTCCCGCGCTGATTGACCGTTGAGTTCCCGCCGATATCCTGTGCGAGAAGCCCGGTGACAAGCGCGATGACGGCCTGCCTGAACCGCTCGTTGCTGAGCGCCCAGATGCCAAAGAGGGCACCGAGTGAGATCGTGTGGGCGTAGGTCGTCGGATGCTCGAGCATCGGATGGTCGTCGAAGCGCCACCGGGCCAGATACTGGACACCGCTGACCGCGCCGATGAGGACGACGACGTTGATCATCTGCTGGGGATGGACGACGAGGAGCGCGAACCCAGTCAGGAGGATAAGAGCGCTAAACGGCGAGACGCCGAGGGGAAGCCGTTCGACTGTCGAGCGCCGTCGGAGATAGGCAACGAGCGCGAAGACGGCGGGCGGCACGAGAAACAGCGCGTTCGAGTTGGTGTGGACGGCCATGTGTGTCGCGATATTGTTGACCGGCAACACCATCCAGGAGGCGATCGCGGCGATCCCGACTGCCAACTCGCTGCCAGCCATCCCACGGACGACCAACGGGACGAACACGACGAAGGGGACGAACAGGACGACCATGCCGATCAGGAGGCCACGCTCGATCGAGACGCCGCCGACGAAGTGAAACACCGTTGCAAACGCGTGCAATCCCGGATAGAAGAGCTCGTGGGGTTGTGTCGCGCCGGCGACGATGTCTCGTGTCAGCCCCAGATGCGTGAGCGCATCGCCCATCCCGGCAAAGCGGTAGTTCCGGACCAACGGCAGGCTCACGATCGCTGTCACTGTCAGCGCGCCGAGGCCGATCCCGACACCCTGCTGGCGACCACGACAGACCAGCGTCGTTCCAACGGCGATCGCAAGCGCGAGTGCAAAGCCAGCCCACGTGACCGTCGGCGTCCCCACGTAGACCGACGGCTCGTAGGCAGTCGCAGGGTTCGCTCTCGCCACGAGGAGCCCGATCGCAACCGCGAGAAAACCGACCGCGACCGTCATCTCGATCGCCGATCGTCTCATGGGCACTCACCCGGCGCGGCCGAACCACTCTCGAGACGCATGTATTGGCCCAGTCGTCGCCGCTGCCGTGGATTGTTATAGGGATCATACCTGCGAACACAGCCGTTGTCGTCGCTCGCACAACGATGTGACTGACTGTCACAGCACGCGCACGCGTCGAGATATGCTGTCCCTGTCGATAGGGGACGACTGCCTACAGCGAGCTGCCTCGGCCCGCGGCCGTTCAACGGTTCTGATGGTTTTTGTAGCCGGTCGTGATCCAGTCTGGACGATCCGACCACGTCTTATGTCATCGATCATCATCGACGAGATTTCAGCCCACGACGACCGTCTCGAGTGTTCGGTCCGCAGTTCGACCGACCTCGAGCGGTTTTTCACCGACGAACCGTTTCGCACCAGCTACGACGTGCCGATCGAGGACGTCCCAGCGGGTGTCCTCGCGATTCCGGTCCTCGCACAGGTTTGTCCGGTCGCGTGGGCCAACGGAGCCGACGTCTACATCGACGAGGTCGATGCGACGTTCGCCCGGGCGCTCGAGGACGTGCAAGCGTCGCTGTGTGAGATGTACGACTTCCTCGAGGGCGGGACGCTCTATGCCCGCAGTACGATCGAGCCTGAGCCCGAGCCGGGCGACGAGAGCGGGCTGTTGTTTACCGGCGGCGTGGACTCGACGTGTTCGTACGTCCGCCACCGCGAGGAGTCGCCGACGCTGATCAGTATCCGGGGGTGGACGATTACACCGGATGCGGCCGACGACGAGAAGTGGGCTGCCCTCCGCGAGCGCGTCTCCGGGTTCGCCGCCGATCACGGCTGCGAGACCGCCTTTATCGAGTCGAACATGCTCTCCTTTCTGGACCATCCCATGCTGTTGGCCCACTACAAGCGCTACGTCGACGGGGGCTGGTACAGCTCCGTCGGGCATGGCCTTGGACTCTTGGGCCTCTGTGCGCCGATGGCCTACGCACGCGGGATGACCGACCTCTATGTCGCTGCGACCCACTGGGACGGCATCGATCTCGAGTGGGGCTCACGGCCCGACATCGACGAGCACGTCCGCTGGACCGGCACGGCGTGTCACCACGATGCCTACGAACTCACCCGGCAGGAACGCCTCGACGTGATCGCCGACTACGTCCGCAGCGAGGATCCAACTCTCCAGTTGCAGACCTGTAACAATCGCATGGACGGCAACTGTGGCGAGTGCGAGAAGTGTTATCGTACAGCTGTTGGGCTCCGGCTCTCGGGGCTCGAGCCGCCGGCCCACGGCTATCCCTTCTCGGACGCGGACTATCACGACCTCCGTCGATCGCTCGAGCGCGGCGACTGGGTGCTCGGGCAGGACGAGCGCCACATGTGGGCCGACATTCGCGAGCGCGCACGCGAGACAGAACCTGCGTCGTCGGCCGAGCGGACCTTCTTCGAGTGGCTCGAGACCGTCGATTTAGACGAGCTGGTCTCGTCGTCCGAGCCGCCGCTGACACACCGGCTCTTCTGGATCGGCGCGAGAAACACACCGAACAGCGTCTACAGTACGGTGTATCCGGCCTGGCGGACGGCAAAAGCCGGCCTGCAGTTCGTCCGGTCCGACCGATAGTCCCCTTACTTTGCCTGTCACTCGAGATAGCCGAGATCAGCGAGTCGTTTCTCGACGCCCTCGTCTGCCGTCTCGATCGATCGATCCTCCTCGAGTCGTGGATACTGGCGCGTGCCGGCCGACTCGACACACGGGAGAGCCTTGCCGTCCATCCGTTCGTCGACCGGCACGCCGAGCGTCGCGAGAACGGTCGGCGCGATATCGAAGAGATGGGCATCCCCGACGCCGGCAGCGTGATCGATATCGTCGCCGGACGCCGCGACCGTTCCCTCGAGCTTGTGGTTCCAGGGCTCGCTCGGCGGGCCGAACTGCTCGTCTCGCAACGTCGCCGAGATGAAGTGCTGGAAGTCCGCCGGGACGGTCACGATGTCGACGGCGTCGTCGCTCTCGGGGCCGTGGAAGTACTCTTCCCTGCGCCCAACCGCCTCAAAGACGGGCTCGCCGTCGGGCGTTGTGACCGTTCGCAACGCGTCGATGATCCGGTCTCGAACGTCCTCGTAGTCTTCGGGTGGGACGACACCGTCAGGTTCGCGCCCCTCGAGATTGAGCCGGACGCCGAGTTCGATCCGTGAGCGAACGTAGGCGCTCGACGAACGGAAATCGACCTGGGTCGCCCCCGCGCTGACGAGTCCGGCTGGGGCGTACGCTGCGACGAGGTCCGCAAGGCCAAGTCGCTCGAAGACGGTACCGAGCCGCTGGCTCGTCAGACCAACCCTCGCAGCGGCTGCCATCGCCCGTTCGGCGGCCCCGGGCTCGTACTCCGTCGCCTCTTTCCCTTCCTTGAGATTGCCGTCGCGAACGGTCGCCCACGTCGGCATTCCCGTCCCGCCGCGTTCGGTTTCGACGAATCCTTCCTCGCGGAGGTACTCGTTGACCCGGAATTCGTAACCGTCGTACGGCCCCATTCCGTGATCGCTTGCGACGATTACGTTCGCCGGTTCGTGGGCTTCGAGGATCTCGTTGAGTTGTCGGTCGACCTCGCGGTAGATGGCGCTGATCGCTGCCGTATCGTCGGGCCGCTTGTGAAAGACCGAATCAGTCGCCTGGAACTCGAGAAAGCCGAACTCGGGATCGTATCGATCGGCGAGATACCGAAATGCCTCTCCTCGCATGCGCACGCAATCACTATATCTAGTGCTGAGATCGGCAGTGTCGTCGGGATAGACGCGATACTCACCGATTGCCTCCCGGACGTCCTCGAGTACGCCGTCGGGGTGGCAGTCCGGATCCTCCGGCGCAGTGTAGCCCGGAATCAGTGCCCCATCGAATGCCCGTGGTGGATACGTGACCGGGACGTTGACGACGACGCTCGTCACCCCGTGGCGATCGAGCAACTCCCACAGCGTCCGTTCGCGGACGTCGGTCGCGTTGACGACGTCCCAGTCGTAGCCGTCGAACGAGAGAAAGCCATAGACACCGTGTTTGCCGGGGTTCATCCCTGTATAGAGCGATGGCCATGCCGAAGCCGTCCACGGCGGGATCTGGGATTCAAGGGTCCCGCTCGTCCCGTTCCGATAGATCGACTCGAGGGTGGGAACCTCGTTGTCTTCGAACAGCGGTGCCAGTACCCGATCGCAGGCAGCATCGATACCGACGAGGAGCGTCTGAAGCGAAGATCCGTCGTCCATCGTCGATTCGTCCATCTCGGTCGGTCTTTGTTATGCCATAGATTATCAACAAGAAAAGACTGTGTTCGAATCCGTCCTTGGTCGACAGTCACGAGTCGATCGCCACCATGCGTTCGCCAGCTGAAGTAACGACCGTGTACCTGTCCCGACTGGCTTGCACTCGTCCGTCTCCGGTTCTATCTACAGCTCACTTGACACTATCGTACAGCGATGCGATCGTTTGCATCCCCCACGTACCGTGTTCGAGGCTATAGTACGTCCGCAGGTCGGGGTTGAACTTCGCTTTGTACCGGTTGATCCGGCGCGTATCCGCACCGACGAGGTCGTACGTCTCGAGGCCGCGCTCGCACCCGTCCTGCATGATCGCCCAGTCGAGCAGGTCGTTCGTCGGGAGGTCGACGTCGGCGTCGGTCCGGACGCCACCCATCCACCGGCCCGTGGTGTCGCCGTACTCGAGGGCCAAGATGCCACCGACGAACTCGCCGTCGACACGGAGGGTGTATGGCCGTACATGCCCGTTCGCTGTCTGCTCGGCGAGGTCGAGGACGAACTCGACCGGCACGTCGAAACTGATCCCCTGGGATTCGTATCGATTCTGGACCTGCTCGTGGATCAAGCGGATCTCCTCGGGGCCACCGATGTCGATCTCGTAGGTGTCTTCGTCTGCGTTCCGAACGTTGCTCCGTGCGTCGCTACTAAAGGCCATCAGGAGGTCGTCTTCGTCTCTCACGAGGTCGACCGCGTAGGTGTACTCCGGAGTCACGTTGTACGCCTGCCATTTGAACGGGCGCGCGTCTGTGAATCCTGTCGTGGTACGAACGTGGCTGTACTTCGGGTTCAGTTCGGTTTCGATCCACTCGAAGCAACCGTCCATGAACCGCTGTCGCCGGCGCTCGCGCTTTCGCTGTTTCAACTTTCCCATGTTCAGAAACGCCGGCCCGAGATACGGCACGCGGAGATGCGGCGGCGGCGAGAACGCCGTCGTCACGAACTGCTTTCTGATCTCGAAGACGGGAAAGAGCCCGACCGGTTCCTGTCCCTTGAACCCGATCAGCGGATGCAACGTCGCGCCGGCGTGGTCGGCCTGGACCTGTAGCGCTTCGAGTTCGTGACAGAGCGTCCCCTGTGGCGATCGCTCGACGTACTCGTTCCACTTCTCGAGGTCGTCGGTCGCGACGCGGACATCGATGCTCATGGCTGTGATCCCCCGCTGTCGGTCGGCCGTCTCGATTCGCTCGTCACGGTCCAGTCCATAGGGATCGCCTCGCGTCAGAGCTACTTTGTAAGCAGCCTGTTTCCGGCCTCACCGCAAGACAGGTGTGACCGTCTCAGTATTCGTGGGACCGGTCGATGTCGACAGCACGCGTTACGGTGGTCCTACCTGTGGCCATAGCCTTCTGCCTATCCCACGTCGTCGCTACCACGCCCTCAACTCAGCCGCTCGTAGAGCAGCCGGTTCCAGCGAACAACGAGTCGATAGCCCGGCCAGCCGTCGACGATCCAGAGCCCAACCGCTGTGAGGGCAATACCGACTTGGACGAGTAGAGACGGTGTCGGCTCGAGCGCAAGCACCTCCGCGAGATATGGGCCGAAGTTATGACGGAATCCCTCGAGCAGGCCGCCGTGATCGCGACCCTCGATGACGACGACCGGCCAGAGGAGGTGGTGGATCGTCCACTCGCCGCTCGAGAGGTAGATCGGGAGCACGTCGCCGACGAGATGCAGCGGATACCCAATGGCGAACGCGAGCCCGAGTTTGGCCTGTCCGTATTCTCGAGCGCTCAATCCCACGACGATCGCGAGCGGGGCGGCGATGAATATCGAATGGGCGAGCGCGTAGCCGGAGTGAAACACGTCGAACTGCCAGGCCAGCGTTTTGTCGACCACGTCCGGCAGAACGGACGCGATTAGGACGACCGCCGTTTCGTACTCGCCGGGCGCGTCCCGGTAGTGCGCGTGACAGACCACCGAGTAGACGACATACCCGAAGAGTGCGTGTTCCCACGGCCACATAGCTGGTTGGACGCCACTGTCGATATTGATAATGGCGCTGATACGCGATCGCGCGGGATCGTTATCTTACAAGTAACAATGGCTAGGGGATGCGAGGGGGGCGATAACTGCCAAGTACAATGAAAGGCCTCCCGTTTCAGTCCGTTTCGACCCTGCGTCGGCGAAGCAAGCGCCTCGCTACGTCACTCCCGACTGATCTGATCGGTGTCGCTGGCTTCACTGTCGTCTCGACTGTGGTCTTGGTCGTTGCGAACGTCTCATCACCGGTGATGCGGGCAGCAGTCGGATTTCCGTTCCTGTTTCTCGTGCCGGGCTACGTGACCGTCTCGGCGCTCTTTCCCCGCTCGACCCCTGTTCAAGAGTTTCAGACTGGTCGTCGGCAACTCGTTCAGCAAATGCAGACGCTGACCGACGTCGAACGCGTGGCACTCTCGTTCGGTCTGAGCTTCGCCCTTTTGCCCCTTCTCGGGCTCGGCATCGCGCTCACGCCGTGGGGGTTTACCGGCCCGGTCGTGGTGGGCACCGTCGCGTGCTTTGCCCTGGTCGGCGCCAGCCTCGCGACCGCTCGACGGCTCTCCGTTCCTCCAGCCGATCGGTATCGGGTCGGCTTCGGTCGCCGACTCGCAGCTGCCCGTGCGTGGCTCTTCGACGCGCCGTCGGCGTTTCACGTCGTCGTCAACGTCGCGCTTGTCATCAGTATGGTGCTCGCGCTGACGACGGTCGGCTACGCGCTCGTCTCGCCCCAGGACGGCGAGCAGTACACGAGCCTGCAACTGCTGACCGAAGACGAGACCGGCGAGCTCGTCGCGTCGGGGTATCCACCCGAAATCGACGCCGGTGACTCGATCCCCCTCGTCGTCGCCGTCGAAAACCAGGAAGGCCAGGCCATGGAATACACGGCCGTCGTTCAGGAGCAGCGACTCGAGGGCGGTGAGGTGGTCGAACGCACGGAGTTACAGCAGTTCGACGTAGCGGTCGCGGACGATACGACCACGCACGCCGATCGAGACATCGTTCCCGAGACGGACGACGGGACCGTTCGGATCGCGGTCCTCCTCTATACGGGTGACGATGTGCCTGAGCAGCCGACAACTGACAACGCGTACCAATCGGTGTACTTCGGGACCGAGGTGGTTGACGGGAGTCTCCTCGGAGATGGGTGAGCGCCGGTTGCGCTCGCACATGGTATTCGGCTACTGATACTCAGCAACTGGAGAATAACAAGGTGCGATATCGAACAATGATCGCAGGAGCTTCGAATGTCTTCCAACTCAGTCGCCGACGAATCCGTTCGAAAGCTAGCGCTTGCGCTCGGGTTCCTTGCAATTACTGTTAGCACGCTCGTCGCACATCGTTCGCCGGCAACCGGGTACGAGCTGTCGCTCTATACGAGGACTCCTTCAGGGGTCTGGGCGGGCCTGATTGTCGCGTTCGCCGTCTCTCTGGCCGTCGCGTTCGATCGCTCAATGGCGGCCAGTCGAACTCGTTCAATCGCGCTTGTTCTAGGTGGACTCGCGCTGACCGTGTTTGCTGGCTTGCCCATCGTTCGCGGCTATCACTTCTTTGGTCATCAGGACGCGTTGACGCACCTCGGATGGGCACGTGGAATCAGCCATGGCACGATCTCTCCGTTCGAACTTCTGTACCCCGGTATTCATACAGTCTCTGCGTTCGTGAACGCGGTGATCGGTATCCCCGTTCGGAGCGCGCTGTTACTCGTCGTCTTGCTGGCGACGGTTGCGTTCATCCTCTTCGTACCACTCAGCGTGATGGTGATCGTTCCGGACTCCCTTGCCGTGACAATCGCGACATTCATTTCTTTTTTCCTGCTTCCGATCACGACGATCGCGACGTTCATGCAACCTCACGCGATGACACAGGCGATCCTGCTGTTCGCGCTGTTCGTCTACGTCATTCTGAAATACGTTACTACAGACGCACTCTCCTCGAGAGCGCTTGCAGTCCTGTTCGCACTCGTCGCGACTGCCGCTGTCGTCTACCATCCTCAGTACGCCGCACACATGCTCGTCGTCTGTCTCGTTATTTGTTTCCTGCAGTTTCTGTCGCCGCGGCTGCCGTTTCTCTCGCGGACATCGGTTTGCGATCGGATGGGTGCCCATCGACGATTGTACGGCCAGACGCTGTTCCTGTCCGCCGTCTTTCTGGCTTGGTCCGAGAACCACGGCTTTTTCGCTGGTTTCGCTGGTCGCGCCATCTCGTCGGCACTTACCTTCTTGTTGGTCGGGTCTGGAGATGCGGGGACCTCGATCTCACAACAGGGTGGCTCGCTCGCCGCGATCGGCGTTAGCCTGACTGAGATCTTCTTCAAACTCTTCTTCCCTCACCTCGTCGTCACCCTGCTTGCGGCCGGACTGATCCTCGCCGTGCTGGTTCGCGGCCGGCCAGCTCGATTCTCTGACGTCCCGGCCGTCACGATCTATCTGGCAGCCGGACTCTTTGCACTTGGCATCCTGTTCGTCGTCTACTTCATGAGTGTGACCAATGAGATGTACTTCCGTGTGTTCGGGCTGATGATGGTGTTCGCGGCCCTTCTCGCCACAGTCGCGATCTATGAAGGGATCCTATTCCTCTCCGACTGGCTGTCGCCGACCGCGGTACAGACGATCGCTGCCAGCGCCTTCGCCTTCTTGCTCGTGTTGTCACTACTCTCCGTCTTCGCCTCGCCGTACGTCTACAGACAATCCCAGCACGTCTCGGAACAACAGCTACACGGCTACGAAACTGCGTTCGATACCGCGGCCGACGGAACAGCGTTTGCCGGATTTCGTGGCGTGCCGAACCGCTATGCGGATGCTCTCAACGGACAGGAAACGCGGACACGGTCCCACACGACCGTGACACCAGAAACCATCGAACAAGGGCCCACAACCTATTACGACGACGATCGCTATCTCGTCGTTTCGCAACTCGATTACGAACGTGAAGTAACCGCCTATCGTGGACTTCGCTACTCCGCCGACGATTTCGACGCTATCGCGTCTGATCCGACTGTCGATCGCGTCCAGTCGAACGGTGAGCTCACGACGTACTACGTGTCCGCGAGCGATGACTCGGCATAGAGATCGAGATACCGTGCGTCAGGAGTGGGCAGCGAACGCTCGAGTCGGAACCGGCCGAACGATGCCATCGTCACGGTCCGTATTGTACGGATTGATGAACACACCACGCTCTGGGTCGCTCGCGAGAAACACGTATGCGTTTGCCGTCGGCACGTATCCTCGTGGATTCCACCGGTCGGCCGGCGTCGTTCGCTTTCGATAGGTAGCGAGTTCGTACCAGTCGGTAAACTCCGAGGAGGACGATGCCGCAACGACAGTTGCACCGTCGGAGTGTACTGTCTGCGTATCGGGACCCGTGCCGTCTGTACCCGATTCCATGGCTGTCGAAAAGAGGACCCATTGTTCGCCATCGACGGCTATCGTTTCAGCGTAGTACACCGAACTCGAGACCTCGTGGACGGTTTCAGGTTCCGGATCAACGGTGTCGAACTGCGCTCGAGACAGCGCCCGGATCGGCTTTTGCTCGGTGTAGACGCTATCGACTCCCCAAAGAACCGCCGTTGGGGTAAACGCAAGCTCGACCGCCCGCCACGATTGATCACCGCTGCCGACGATTTCGATCGTGCCGTCCTGAAGACGGCCGATCAGACACTCCTCGTCCCTGTCACCGGTAGTAATCCAGATGTCGTCGGTGTAGGGATCCGTCTGGACGGCGTGAATGTGGCGAACGTTCGGGAGTGTTGCGGCCGTCGTCCACGTTTTGCCGCCATCGTTCGAGACAAGCACGCGTGACGTTTGATCTCCATCGAGCGGATACTCGCCCAAGTAAATCGACTCGTCTGTCACGCTGACTGCTGATGGGAGAACACCCATTGGTGGCGATGAATCCGGGAGCGTGCTGACGACGCTCCAGTTTCGGCCATTGTCGGACGAACGGAACATCCAGCGGTCAACGCTTGCTAATAGCGTGGTTTTATCGATCGACCAGATGTTCACTGCGGGGAACCGGCCAGTGACGGTCGTCACGAGTGTTCGATACGGGGCGGTGGTTTTTAATCGATGGTTGAGGCCCGCCGATGGCGGCCCGGGGAGCTGACCGATCCGTGTCATTCTCTCTCCCTCCGCTGACTCGATGTAGATCGACCGATCGTTCGTGGCGAGGACACGTCCGTCGTGAATCGTCTGTAGTTTCATTGGATCCTCTGGAAACGCGCGTTCAGCGTATACCGGTTCGACTGCCGGATCACGTTTTGTAATCCACCTCTTGAGTTGCGTCCCACCGGATACTCGGCGCGCTCTATCTAACGGCACGGGCAGGCACTTCTCCAGATCGAGAACCTCATCGCCCAGAAAATATCAATTTTCCGTACGTTAATTATGCAACGAATGTATATGGATAGTGACCAAGAGGGGATAGCCTTGTAAGAAATCACAATGAAAAAATTAAACTCTGGAAATATTATAGTTGGTATAACAGAAAGTTTATACAGGTATACTTGAATTACTGGATAGTATGGCACGCGATCCAGCGGTACTGGACGATAGCGAAACCAGTGATAGAAGCGCTGAAACAGCCGAATACGAAGGTAATACTGGATTAATCGACCGACGATCGTACCTCACGCTGGCGGGAACAGCCGCAGCGGCTCTTGCGACCGGCGCCACTGCTGCGACCTCGAGCGTTGCGGCTGCCAGCGACGATCCACAGGTCGCAGAACTCGATCAGATGTCCGAACGACGCCTCTCGATTTCGGACGGCGACGACCTCTCGTCGTACGTGGCGAACTCGAGCGACGGCGAACTGCTCGTCGTCCCATCAGGGTCCTACGAGTGGAGCCGAACACTGGCGTTCTCGCGTCGGAACTGGGGGATTCGCGGCGAAGGTGATGTCGAGATCTCCGTTCCCGGCAACCGTGGCCGAGGAACCAAAAACGGCTACGTGCTGAACGTGTCCGGCGACAACGTCTTCGTGGAGAATCTTACGTTCGACTCCGATGGCAGACCGGCGATCGGCTTCCGTTGTGTCGTCAATCAGCGTGCGGAGTTCCGTGACATCACGGTCGCAAGCGACGGACCACGAACGTGGAACGCACAGCAGACGAATATGTTCAACGTCGGTGCAGAGTCCTCGAGCGGCGAGGTCCTTCTCGACGGCATTGTCGCGTACAACAACGGGAATCTCTCCCAGTACAACGGCGGGAACTCTCGAGTCGGGATCTGGTCGTCACGATCCGGCAAGTTGACGGTTCGGAACTCGGTTCTCTCTGGCTTCCCGAACAACGGTATCTATACGCGCATGCCTGGCGAGCTGGAAGTCGACAACTGTGTGTTCGCCAACAACAACGTCAGCGCGATTCGACTCGGCGGCAGCAACGAAGTCGTGAAAAACAGTACGTTCTACTTCGATCTCTCGCTCGACGACACGACGCACTCCCATCCACAGCGTGGGGTTTCGAATGTGAGCGCGATCACAGCGGACAACCGCGAGAGCGCGTCTAACGGCGGCTACGTCCGGGGTTGTTCGTTCATTGTGCGGAACGTCCCGAACGCAACGGGTGCGATCAGGTTCCTCGAGAACGAGTGGGTCGAAGTCGAGGATTGTCAGTTCCTGCTCGATCAGCCGGACGTCCCCGGTGTCGGCTGGAACAACGGCGGCTCCGCTCGGCTCCGCAATCTCGTGTTCGACACCGAGAACGCGTCAGGCGCGACGGTTGCCGCATCCGGCGGCCAGTATCCGACCGATGAGAACATCTGTATCCATCCCGACCTTTCAGACGGTGCGATTACGGCGAGCAGGCGTGACCTCCGCTTCGATTGGAGTCAAGCACACTCCTACCCGAACCCATCCTTCGAGGACGGCTCCAGCGAAACGGATACGACGGGAAGCGAGGACACCGACGAGGCTCTCGAGAACACGCTGGTGATCGACGGGAACGGGACCTCCGAGCGAGTCGACTACCGGTTCACCGTCGACGGTGAGGTCGAACACAGCGAGCACTATTCGGAGTATGGGCTCGGTGGCGAGATCAACGACGGCTCTGTCGAAGGGTTCGTTCGCGGTGGCGCGGACGGCTTCTGGTTCTCCGGCGAACTCACCGATCTCCAGATCGGGGACGGCCCGACCGTTCGCGTCAACGGTGTCGAGGTTGACCCCGCCGAGATCGGTGGCGACGACTCTGACAAAAGCCTCGAGAACACGCTGGTGATCGACGGGAACGGGACCTCCGAGCGAGTCGACTACCAGTTTACCGTCGACGGTGACCTCGAGCACAGCGAGTACTACTCCGAGTACGGACTCGGGGGCGAGATCAACGACGGCTCCGTCGAAGGATTCGTGCGCGGTGGTGCGGACGGCTTCTGGTTCTCCGGTGAAATCACCGACCTCCAGATCGGGGACGGCCCGACCGTTCGCGTCAACGGTGTCGAGGTCGACCCGGACCGGCTCTGGCGCTAAGCGACGTCACCATCCCGAATAGCGACCCGATTTTCGGGCGGATTGCTATCATCACTGAACGCCGCTGTGGACGCGACCGTACGGCGCACCCGCAAGCGGTATCCCCCGGTCCCGGTTCGTATTGATCCCAGTCAGTGCCGGCGTACCCCCGTCCGCCCGGCGTTCGTGTCGGTCACCAGATACCACAGACCGTCTCAATTGTTACTGTAGCTGGCATCCGGGAGGTATCGGCGAACGATTGGGATCCTTACGTCGAGCCGTTGCTCGAGCAGCGAGATCGGGATGCGATCTGCAGGTTGCAGACAGCCGGTTACGGACACGATCACGATCGAGCAAAGACCGGTGGCGATGACGAACAGCGGGAACGTCACCAGCGTGAGCGAGATCGTTCCGCGAAGCAGGAACGCGGGTGGAAAGAGAGCGACCGGCAGGACGACGAACGTGCGGGCGGCCCACCTCGAGAACGGCGTGATATCACATTTCAGTTTTAGCACGGCGTAGACGGTCAGGTTGAGGACGACGAACGAGAGCATGGAGGTCACTGCGGCACCCATATAGCCGTACCGCGGGATGAGGATCAGGTTCAGCCCGGCATTGACGAGAAACGCGAATCCGTTTGCGCCCATGATCGCGGTGGTGAAGCCGAGCGCGGAGAGCGTTTCCCGGTTGCGGCCGAACATCGCGCTTGTAAAGAAGCCAATTGCGAGAATCGACAGTGCGTTTCCAGCTTCGGCGTAGCTCGCCCCGAAGACGATTTCGAGAACGTCTCCGGAGAAGACAACGAACGTGAGAAACAGCGGAAACGTGACGATGAATACCCACTTCGTCGTCAGTTCGTAGATCGAACCGACTTCGGATCGATCGTCTTCCGCGTCGAGTCGCGATGCCAACGGGAGGTACATGAATCCGAACGACGAGAGGACGAGCAGCATGCCGCTGGCGAGCGGGTAAGCAGCGCTGTAGAGACCGACTTCGTGAGACGAGCGAAAGTAGCCGAGCATCAGCGTATCGGTTCGGGTCAGCATGTTCGAAAGCACCGTCGCGAAGACGAGCGGGACGGAAAAGAACAGCAGCTCGCGGACATGCAACCGGGCCGAACCGACGAGCGGCACGAGTCGATTGAGAAGCGTACATGCCAGTGCACAGGCGACGACCGCGCCGACAAGGTAAGCCATCGCGGCAGCGTGGATGCCAAAGCCCGCGAGCAAGAATCCAACGAGAAAGAGCAACCGTCCGGTGGGGTAGAGCAGGTCCCTCGCGTACGTTCGGTACAGCGTATTTTCCTGTCCTCGTATCCCCGCAACGGCAAGTTCGAGGCCGACCGTGAACGGAATACACACCACGAACAGAGCCACGAGCCGGGTCGAATCGTCTCGCTCGAACAACAACCTCGAGATGAGTCCGGTACTCGAGAGCAGAACGATCGTAAGTACGAGCGTCGCGGTCCCCGCGATGAGGACGCCGGTCAGCCAGGCGCCGCGTTTGTTCGCTTCGTCGTCATACCGGGACATGAACCGAGGGATGCCGCCCTTGACGCCGAGCAGTCCGATCGTGGTTACGAACGTGAGGATCGCTAGCCCGACACTGATCTCGCCGTAGGCGTCGGTCGTCAACAACCGTGCGACGATGATCCGCTCGATGAGTTGCGACGCCGAGTAAAACACCTGCCCGGCGCCGATGAGGACCGCGCTCGAGAGAAGCTTCGAAACGTCGCGTTCGTCGACCATTAGAGGTAGCCGAGGTTCTCCAGCCGGCCGATCATCGCATCGTCTTCGGGCCGGTCTGAGTCCGTCTCGGATGATTCACGAGCCGTGTCGATCGTATCGTACTCGGCAATACGTGGCGGGTCGAAGACGAGATCCGGCGGCACGCGTCCTTGCATCCGTTCCGGAACCGGCTCGTCGAGAAGGGTCATCGCGATTGGAGCGACGTCGATCACCGAGAGCGGACCGACTCTCGACGGCCCGAGTTCGGCAATCCCTGGACCAGCGCCGATGAAGACGCCAGTCCGCTTGTGGTTGTGCTTGTCGATCGGCACGAATGCGGAACCGAGCAGGTTCGTGGCGATCAGGTTGTTCATTGCTCGCGGCATGAAGAGGACATCACAAGCTTCGTTGGTGTACGGCCCGTCATACACCGCCTCCCGCGGTTTCACCCACTCGAAGGCCGGCTTTCCGTTCGGCGTTCGGAGCGACTCGAGCGTCCCGATCAGTTCGGATCGAACCTGCTCGTAGTCCGCTGGCGGGACTACTCCATCATCGTCCCGGCCCTCGAGATTGATCCGGACGCCGAGTTCGGGTCCACTCCGGCAGTACGCTTGTGATCGGCGCCAGTCGACGTTCTCGCCGAGTGTTGCCTGGGTCCCGTCGGGTAGCAACCGCTTGACGACTCCTTCAGCACCGAGGCGCTGGACGAGCCGGTAGGCGTCACCCGGTGTCAGTCCGACAGCGCCCAGCGCGGATTCGGCAGCCGAGACCAATTGCACCGAGGTCGAACTGCCGTCGGAATCCGCTGCTGATTGCTCGCTGAGCGCGCCCTTACTCTCGCCGAGTGTCGGTGTTCGTCCGTGAGCGCACGTCTCGACGAAACCGTTCCGACGGAGTATCTCGTTGATATAGATGTTGTACCCGTCGGTTCGACCGATTCCGTGATCGGAACAGAGGAGAACGTTCGTCTCATCGGGGACCGTTTCGAGAACTGTCCCGACGAATTCGTCGGCGGCATTGTAGACTCGCCGAAACGCTTCTGTCCCATCGAACTCGTGGAACACCGTATCGGTTTTTTGGACCTGCAGGAACGCGAACTCCCAGTCCGTCGACTCGAGGAACGCCCGGGCGGCCCGCCGGCGGTGATCGATCAGCGACACGAAGTCATCGACGGTCGCGGTTCCATCGCCTGCTTCATTCCCACCGTAGATCCGGTACTGTTCGCCGAGTTCGCTCGAGAGGTCCTCACGGACGCCTTCTGGGGTGCCACTGGCGGATTCGGGAGCGAGATAGCCCGGAATCAGCGATCCGTCGAAGCTGTCTGCGGAATGTGTCACCGGAACGTTCAACACGGCTGCAGACACGTCATGTGTGGAGAGATACTCCCAGATCGCGGGTGATCGAACAGCCGCCTGCGAGACGATGTTTGCCTCGTCAGGATAGGTTTCACGAAAGTCGAAAAACGAGTAGACACCATGATGAGAAGGATCGACACCGGTATAGACTGACGGCCAGGCACTTCCCGTCCACGGGGGAAACGTCGACTCGAGTTCGGCCTCGACTCCGTGTGAGCGCAGAGACTGTATGTTAGGGAGTTCGAATTGATCGAGATAGTTGAACGACAGCGCATCCATTCCGATGAGAACAGTCTTGGGGGTATCAACAGCCATTAGCACACTCACCTACTGGTGGTTCACTCTGGCTGTCTTGCCGTCTAGTCATTGTTATAGCGGAGTTACCTCTCGAAAGAACGCTTCGATCTGCGTTCCGCCCCTGCTCGACATGAGCGCACCACCTGTGGTCGCGACTATCGACTCGCGGTAGCAACCACCTACCGGCCAGTCAGTGGACTCGAACGATTCGACGGTCTTTGAGCCGTCCGTGACTGTCCCACCGCTGGTAGATTCAGATTAACAAAACGAACGGGGCCGAACGATCAGGTACTAGTGATTCCCGTGGTTGCAACGAAAGAGCCGTCAGGGAGTTCCAGTGCAGACCCCACATCGGTAGCCGAGGATGCCGACGTGGATGCAACTGCTATCGATTCGGTACTGATCGTCTCCGAGCATCAGAACCCGTCGAAGATCGAGCGCCACTACGGCCCGCTGGCCGACGCCTCGAGCCAGACGACGATGGTCTGTCTCACCCCCTACGAACCGCTCGAGTCGATTACGTACAAACCCGTCCCGTCGCTCGGACACCGGCTCATCGGAATCGCGCTCA
This sequence comes from Natrinema limicola JCM 13563, assembly GCF_000337475.1. GTDB lineage: Archaea > Halobacteriota > Halobacteria > Halobacteriales > Natrialbaceae > Natrinema > Natrinema limicola. The sequence goes on from NZ_AOIT01000034.1 coordinate 70,861, forward strand.
TGTTCGTCGTCGCACTACTCGAGGGGATTCGCAACGACTACGACGCGATCGTCTCGATTTCGTTGTTCCCCTACGGGTGCTATGCGCTCGCGTTACGACCGATCGTGGGCGTGCCGGCGCATCTCGGCATCATCGGAGCGGACATCGACGTTCACGCGACGGCGTGGTACGGCCCGGTCGTCCGGATCGCGATCAGACGGTTCGATTCGGTGTCCGTTCCTGGCTCGGTTCACCGACAAGCGCTGCTCGGGTTCGGCGTTGCTGCGACTCGGATCTCGATTCTCTCGAACGCGATCGATACGGACCACTATGTTCCGCCTCCCGAACCGGTCGAGTCGACGTACGACTTCCTCTGGATCGGTCGATTCAGCGAGGAAAAGGATCCGGTGTTGTTCGTTGAGACACTCGACGAGCTCTCGGCGATGGGCGTCGAGTTTCGAGCGGTGATGCTTGGTGACGGGGCCAAATACGACGAGGTCGAGCGAGCGATCGACGCCCGTAATCTCGACGATTTGATCGATCGACCAGGCTGGGTCGACGATCCGCGTCAGTACTATTACGACGCAGACACGTTCGTCTTGACCTCGTCGCGAGACGCGCTCCCGCTGACGTTGATCGAAGCGATGGCAACTGGGAGGGCAAGTGTCGTTCCCAACGTCGGCTCCGTCCCCGATATTGCGACCCATAGCGAAACCGCGCTGGTCGTGGATGATCGGACACCGTCGGCGTTCGCCGATGCCCTTCGCGACCTCGCTACGAACGAGCAGTTGCGGACGCGACTCGGAACGAATGCCATCGCCGTTCGAGACGAGTTTTCGTACGCGAATGCACGGGACGACTGGCGACGGATTCTCCGGACACTGGCCGATACGTAGGGCGTTTTTGGCTGCCACGCTGCAGCCGCTGTCCCGCCCTGTTGTGTACTCGAGCAGATAGAGCCTAGTATCAATACGGGCTCCTGTCAGTCCCGTCCGGCGCGACTGCCGGACGGCTCGCAGGGGTGCCGCCAACTCGTGCCAGCAGACCGTATCAGACATAGCAACAGTCGCACTCGTTCGAACCGTAGGACGATAACCAGGTCGTCATTAGCTCTCGCATGCCATACTTACATGTATCCCAGATCCTTCAACTGAGCCTCGACGCTCGAGTCAATCTCCTGGTCAGTCGAGGACGCCGCACCGTCGGACTCGGTGCCGAACTGTTGGACGCGATCGGACAGTTTCTCGGCGTACGCATCGCAGCGATCGGGATCCGGCTGTGTCCGGCGGGTGTCAATCGGCCGATCATACAGGTATTCGTCGCCAGTGTCGTTTCGGACGTACTTGTGGTCCGCGTCGGCGGCGACTCGCCAGCGGGTGATGTCGTCGGGCGTGTTGCGGCCCGCGTGCGGGACGAAATCCTCCGCGATGGCAACGTCGGTGGTGTAACTCTCCGTCGGTGGATTGCCGTCTCGGATGACGTCGAACACTGAGGTGAGTTCGAACAGGTCGTCGACGGTCTCGCCGTCGCGCTGGCTGGGCCGTTTGATCCACAGCGGCACGTTGAGGTTGATATCACGGACATAATGGGGTGGTTGTTCCGTCCGCGGAAAGTCACCGAGCGTCTTCCCGTGATCGGAACAGACGACGACGAGCGTGTCATCGAACATGCCCTCGTGCTGTAACAGCCCGAGCAGTTCCGCGACCTTCTCGTCCTGGTAGCGCACGCTCGCGTCGTAGTACTCCATGACGCGTCGTCGCGTCTCCGGCGCGAGATCGGATTTTCCCATTACGTACGCGAGCAGCTTCGTGTTGAGAACGCGCGGCTCGATGGCCGACGGCGGCTCGAGATCGAGCACCTCGAACGCTCGTTTTGGCGGGAAGTATGGGCTGTGGGCCTCCATGAGGTTCAGGAAAGTAAACGTCGGTGCCGATGACTCGGCCTGCTGGGTTAGCCAGCGTTTTGCCCGACTGACGAGTCTGTCGGTGAAAAAGCGCCGCTTCAACAGGAATACCGGCTGGCGGGCCGCTTTGCCAAGCGCCGGGTGCAGCCGGGAGTAGAGCTCGTCGCGGGTCGTGTGGACGCCATCGGTTTCCGACTGCGAGATTTCGAGGTCCCACTCGACGAACTCGTCGAAGCCACGATCGAGGCCGGAGAGCTGACCAACCCACGGATTGTTCGAGAAACCGGCAGTGCGGTAGCCTGCATTCGAGAGGTGTTCGGCGAGCGTCGTCCGGGAGTTGGGGAGTCGGCTCATACCGTCGGAAAAGCCATTCGTCACCCCGTGTTCGGATGGGAACACGCCGGTGAACATCGACGTATGAGAGGGCAGCGTCCAGGGGGCCGGTGTGAACGCGTTCTCGTATCGTGTCGCGTACGTCGACAGCGCTGACAGCGTAGGGGCCGTCTCGCGGTCGTGGTCGTAGGCGGAGACGCGATCCTTGCGCAGCGAGTCGAGTACCAAGAACAATACGTCCGGTCTGTTCGACATACCGCTACCTACGTGAAGAGGGGCTTTGTTACAGACCTACTAACTCCCGTTCGAATGAACGAAGTTGCACACCGATTTTCGATTCGTCGGCTCTCGTCGCATCGACGTGGCAACAGCGTGCTCGAGTCGTTACTTAATGCTTGCGAGCGTCTGATAGGCTGACTTCGCAAGCGACATCTCGAGGCCTGCGGACTCGACGACGTAGTACTGGCGGAGATCGCTGTTGAACTTCGCCTTGTATTCACAGAGGCGCTCGGTGTTCGCACCGACGAGATCGTAGCCGGTCACTGACTCGAGTTGTGGATCGGTACAGATATCCTCGATTATTGTCCGGTGGAGGAGGCTGTTGACGCTGATCCCGTCGTACGAGGCGCTAACGCCACCCTGCCAGAAGTACGCGAGATCCGGGGAGTAGAGAGTGATGACGCCGCTTTTGTAGTCTCCGTCGGGCGTTCGCGCGACGTAAACGCGCCAGCAGTCGTCATCGAGCGATGAGAGGAGATTCTGGAGGAACGACCGCGACAGCGGAGCTGGATCGTCGTACTCCCGGTACTGGGCGACGACGTCCTCGTAGATCCGCATGGCCGCGTCGATCCCTTCCGTCTCGATCGAGAGGTCGATATCGTCTCGCTTGCGCATTTCCCGCCGCAAACTCTTGCTGAAGCGTTGTAACACGTTCTCGAGGGTCGTCTCCTCGAGATCGATGATGTATGTGAACCGAGGCGTCAGCGATAGGTCCTGCCACTCGTATGGCCGCGGATCTGTATACCCGATCGGACAGCTCATTCGGAACAGCGTTGTTCGCGTGTCGATGCCGACGGTCTCGATCACGGCCTCGGCCAACTGCTGGTTGATCCGCTCTTGCTTCCGGCGTTTCGGACTGTTTGGATCGATGACGGGCCCGAGTCGAGGAACGCTGAACGAGACTGGCGGAGAAAGAACCGTTCGACCGATCGACCGTTCGCTGACGAACACCGGGAGCAGTCCGACCGCTTGTTGGCCCTTGTACGCGCCGTATAGCTGTAACTCCGCGTCCGTGTGGTCGTCGAGGACGGCGAGCGCGTCCGGATCGTGAAATACTTCGTACCCATCGGCCGGCAGCGCCTCTCGCCAGGCCTCGAGTCCGATTCGGTTGACGTCCATACTCCCCTCGTGTTCCGACGACAGCCCTTGTTATTCTCTCAGTAACCGCCGATGAAAGTCATATACGGCTACTCTCGGGTCCGTATTCCCCGGAATAATCGAATCGTAGCGGTCCGTCGGTCTGTCATCTCAAATCGGCGGACTTCGCCCAGTGAACGTGGTACTCAGACACTGCCGCGTGATCCGTTGTCCTGTGCCGCGAGCAAAAACTCCGACAGCGCGTAGGCCATCCATCCCTGACACCACCGCATCAGCGTCACACGCTTCATGTGATGGCGATACTTCCGGTAGTAGAACCGCCCCTCTTCGCCTTCGACCTGCAGGTTCGCGAGCACCCACCGGAGGATTCGATCGGCCAACTCGAGGTTGCCCTCTCTGGTAAACACCAACATCCCCTGCGTACTGGCGTGGATGTCGCGGGGGTAGGCGTTTTTTTCGTCGAAGTTCGGTGCCCCGTCCAGTTCGAACAGCTCGGTCCGGTAGAACTCGAGGGCCGACGACAGCGTGTCGGCGTATCGATCCGTGTCGACGACGTCGCGGTAGCGCTGGAATGATTCGATGATGAACCCGTTGTGGTGGCTGTCCATCGAGAGGTGTGACGCCGAAGTCGGAACTCGATAGGGCCAGCCGCCCCGCTCGGTCTGGTGGGCCGCGACGTGATCGAGGATCTTCGTCGCGCGCTTGCGGAGTTCGTCGTCGTCGAAGTACGCATAGAGGTCGACGAGCATTCTCGCACCGAGTGCGGCGGAGTTGAGCGTGTAGGAGTCATCCGGGTGGTTCAGGTGGTAATCGATCTTGGCACCCTCGGGCACCTCCCGGTAGTTCAGCTCGTCGACCAGAAACGAGGTCGCGGTGCGTGCGATCTCTGCGTACTCCTCGTCGAGGTGGGCGGCTCGCAACAGGGCTTTCACCGCGTACGCGGTCGATACGATGTCGGGGTCGTTGGGGACCCCTTTCGTGTGGAAGTGCTGAATCTCGTGGCGATGACCCCCACAGAAGCCGCTGTACCCGGCACAGCGTTCCTCGACGAGCCAATCCGCGAGCCGTTTCGTTTCTGCGAGCGGATCGAAGTCGGGCTCACTCGCTGCGTCGCGCTCGGTGAGCAGCTCACGGTAGTTCAGATTCGCCATCAAAAAGAGGGCCCCTCCTTTGTAGTTTCGCCGGGGTTCGACACGGAGCAGCGGTCTGACGTCGACCGGGGCTCGTTTAACAGTCTCCTGGACGGCGATGTTGAGCCACCTGTTTTCGACCGGCAGTGCTTGCAGGAGAGCGCTGCTCATTCCATCGCCGTAATCCGGCCCAACATAGTCTCGCCGGCGAGCGTATTCGAGCGTCGACTCGAGCACGGACAGATAGCGGTCAGTCGGATGAACGGTCGCGTCCACGCTAGATCCCGCCGTCGACTCGCTGGCCTGCTCTGTCGGTAATGTGGAAGCGGTACTCGAACGCCGCTGGACATCGAGCCACGGAATCTCGTCGAACTGCATCTATCGTCGCTTGGACACGTATCTCCATTAGTATATGATAACTACCGAGACGTAGCGACGCGAGTGAAACGACCTGCGTAGCTGATACTGCCGGTTGGAAGTCAGTTCGGACACACCTGTGAGCCCCCGTACAGTCGTGTCGGTAACCAGTTACAACCGGTATTGTGAACTGTCCCTGTCGAACTGGTATGAGCGAGATAACAATTGTGGTTGATTATATCATTCTCCGTCACGGAACGGGTGGTTTCCAAGATGAGATATCTGTTCTTCACGAACACGCCAGCACACGTTCACCTGTACAAACACACCGTCCGGTCTCTGCGTGCGGACGGTCACGAGGTTCACGTCCTCGCTCGAGATTATACCTGCACGACCGATCTCCTCGAGTGGTACGATCTGCCCTACGAGGTCTACGGCTACTGTGGGACGTCGAAACAGTCGCTGCTGAGTCGCCTGCCGGCTCACTACGTCCGCGCGATCCGGCAGGCGAGACGGTTCGATCCGGATCTGATCTTCGGAATGGGCGGCTATGCGGCTCATACGGGTGCGATGGTCCGAACGCCGACGGTGTTGCTCATCGATTCCGAACCGGCGTCGTTCGACCACGCGATTTCGACGCCGTTCGCTCGCGCCATCCTCACGCCGAATACGTTCCAGAAGGACCTCGGGGAGAACCACTATGTGTTTTCGGGCCTGAAAGAATGCGCGTATCTCCATCCGGAGATCTACGAATCGAACCCCTCGATTCGTGACCGACTCGGCGTCGCCCCCGACGAACCGTACGTAATCCTCCGACTCAACGCGTTCGGCTCACAACACGACGTGGGTAAAGACGGAATCACCCACGAGCAGTGCCACCAGCTCATCGAGCGACTGAGCGACGACGCGACGATTCTCGTCTCCGACGAGGGCAAGGACGTGGATCTCGAGGACCTCCCGGCGCGGTCGTTCGACCTCCATCCTGCCCTCATCCACGACGCGCTCGCGGAGGCGACGCTGTTGATCGCCGATACGCAGACGATGGTCACCGAGGCGGCGCTGCTCGGGACGCCGGCGATTCGATCCAATTCGTTCGTCGGCGACTCTGATATGGGGAACTTCGTCGAACTCGAGAGCCAGGGGTTGATTCACAACGTGGCTCGCTTCGCCGAGATCGTCGATCTCTCGACGACGTTGCTTCGCGACGAGGGTATCGACGAGGAGTGGACGCGGCGACGAAACGACTTCCTCTCGGACAAGGCGAATCTCACGGAATTGCTCGTCGACGTCGCGACGGCACGTGGTCGTGTCGACGACCTCGACGCAGTCCGCCAGTTCAGCCGGGGGACGCCGCCCGAATCGAAGCCACCCGTTGGCGTCGGCAGCGATTGATATCACAGGCCACCTGTTGAGATACGGTCGTCGGCCGTCGCCCGCTTGATTCTCGAGAAAATCCCGCCGTTCACTGATACTGTCGGACAAGAGTTAAGACAAGGTCGTCGCGAATTCGTAGCTGTCATCGGTGGAGACGGCCACAGCAGAGCGACCCATCTTCGCGTCGTTCCGTCTGGCAGTATGAATCAGGATTTGCTCGTCGTTTCGCGGTACGACCATCTCACAACCTGTGCAGATAACAGGACAACAAGCAGTGCCAACGTGGTCACAGTGCGTGGCTCGTCGTCACGAGCGACGACGAATCTATATGGCGGTGCGATCAGTCACGGGCGCGCGTCGTCACCAGCCAGCCAAGGCCCAACACGGCGCCGGCAGCGAGCCCCACTCCGATCCCGATGAGGCCGATCGAACCCGCGCTGGCCGCATCCGGGTTCGGTGCGACGGCGAGTCTCGAGAGCGACGTCACGTCCGCTTCGAAGTGATATGTGCCGTCGGACTCGTCGCTGACCGTCGTTTCGACGGCAGTCCACTCGTCACCGCGTTGCTCATAGAGTGCAACCTCGTCCGCCTTGAGTCCGCGCTCCTCGAGGCGGTCTTTCGAGACGGTAAACGAGACCGCCGCCGACGCGTTATCGGTCCCTGACTGCTCCGCGACCGTCAGATACGAAAGTGGCTCGACGTCGGCGGGTGGTGTCTCGGAGAGTTCCGAGAAGCGGCTTTCGAACGTGAGCGACGCATCGCCGTCGATACCGGTCAGCTCGAGCCGTTCGAAGCGAACGCCGTCGTCCGTCCCTGCCGTCGGTTGCACGCCGACGGGGTCGTCCGGCGCGGCGTTCGTCACGGTTGCAGTGATCCCGTCGCTGGTCCGGTCGTACGTCACGGACGGCCCCTCACAGGTGCCGGTTCGGATCGTGACCGGCTCGTCGAGCGACGGAAGGGACGTCCGATCTGGGCTCTCGGCGCTGCCGGAGAGCACGTCCCACTCTTCGATCCCACCCTCCTCGGGAATTCCGGAGACGGGGAGGTCCGATCCGGCAAACGCCGCGTCCTCGTTAAATCGGGGGTGGACGGTCACGGCGAACTCGCCGTCGAGGCCGCCTCGCAGCGCCCCGCCGTCGGTGCGACCATCTCGATATGCCCAGGACGCTGACGCCCACCCGTCGCCGCGTTCGTACTCGTCCATTCGCGTCTCGCCCGTGTAGTTGTCGTCTTTCACCACCCACTCGCTCTCGTGGGGCAGCCCAGCGGCCTCGAGCGTGACGAGCGCCCCCTCCGACTCACCGCCGAGTCGATCGTGGACCATCCCGAGGCTCAGTCCGTTTGGCCCCTCATAGAGGAAGAGAGTGCTCGTGTCGTCGCGCTGAAGATGTGTCGTTCCGTACGAACTGTAGAGCCGCTCGACGTCGTCCGGGTGGGTTTCGTGGCTCCGATACTCGTAGAACGAGTCGATTGTCTCGTCGGACGATAGCGGTTCGATCGGTTGACAGAACTCTCCCTGTTCGACGACGTACGAGTCAGTCGGCGGTGCGCTCATCTGTGCCGATGACGAGACAGCAGTCGAGTGGGTGTGGCCGGCGGCACTTCCGATCCCGCCAATAATCAACATTCCGATCACAGCAATCGTTAGGTATCGTCCAGTCATGGGTTGGCTCTCTCGTGGGTGAAGTGGAACTCAGTGTCTGTCGCGTCTGTACGACTCGCTCGCTGGGGTCGGTCGTCTTCCTGGCTGGCACAGAGGGTGCGAGGCGGTCCGATCCACGCGCCGAGGTCGGATGCCCGCTCGATGAGCCACCGATACAAACGCCGGTAGCCGGGGAACTCGCGTTCATTAAAGTACCGCGGGTGCCAGAGGACCGTCATAACAGCGCCGTTCTCTGCGGCTTCCTGCAGGAGTCGCTCGCAGGTCTCGCGGGCGGCCTCGAAGTCAGACGCCGGATCCGGAAGCGCTTGCTCCATGATCGTCAGTGGAAAGACGAGAAAGTCGTCGTCGAAGGGGTGAATCGGGTGATACCCAGTGTGGAAGCCACAGTCCGTACTCGAGCCGAGCGTCGCGTCGTACGCGAGGCCGATCGCGCGGTGGTACTGCCACGTCTCCGGCACCGAGAGCCGCAGGTAGTGTTGGCGACCGCCGGTGACGGGGCCGCCCAGGACGTCCTCGAGCAGCGTCTTTTCTTCGCGGAGCCGCAGTAGATCTTCTGCGGAGTGATACGAGCCATGAAGGCCTACTTCCCACCCATTGTCATCTAAGTCGCGGATGACGTCGACGATCTCGGGTGCGGTCATGTCGTATCGGCCGAGGTGTTGGACCCAGTTATCCGGCGAAAGCCACTCGCGTAGCGGCAGCTCGCGCAGCAGGTGTTGCTCGTTCAGAAAGTAAAACGCCGAGCGAACACCCAAGTTATCCTCGAGGGCCATGATCTCCTCGAACTGCCAGTAGGGGTTGGCCGACGAGAGCGCTGTCCGCAGATGATACGCCGGCCGTTCTCGAGTCGCGTAGTAGAACGATCGAACCCCTTTGTACGGCCGATCGACGTCGTGTGTCAAACAGAGTGCGAACGTCGCATCGTCCGGCAGCGCGAAACGGTCTCGCGGCATGTCCTCGATGGTCTCGGCGGCCGGTGTGGGGAGTGCAGACGAGCGAGGTGGTGCGTCTGTCATCGTCGAGGCGGCGTTCGGCCGACGATCAGTTGTGTCGCGCATCTCAGTGAACGCTCCGCTCGAGTTGCTCGACGATGCGAGCGGCTGCGTTCCCGTTGCCGTACAGCTCCGGCTTGGCCGGCGGATCGACGGCAGTGCGAACCGCATCCACGATCCGGCTCGTCTCCGCGCCAACGAGGGTATTCCAGCCGGCGTCGACCGTTTCGACCCATTCGGTCGTCTCCCGGAGGGTGACACATGGCGTATCGAGGTAGAACGCCTCCTTTTGAACGCCGCCGGAGTCCGTCGCGACACAGACCGCGTCCTCGACGAGCGTGATGAACTGCCCGTAGGTAACGGGGTCGATAACGCGAGCCGCCTCGGTCGCTCGGTCCCAGAGTCCGTACTCCTGGAGTGCTGTCACCGTCCGCGGGTGCGCGGGGAAGACGACTGGGACGTGCAACTGCGAGAAGGCATCGATGATCGACTCGAGTCTGTCCCGATCGTCCGTGTTCTTCGCCCGGTGGACGGTTGCAAGCACGTATTCGTCGGGAACGTCGAGGCCGGTCTCGGTGCCGTGAAGCCGGTCGCTGATCTGTACCAGCGTATCGTACATGACGTCACCGGAGACGAACACGTTCTCCGAAATCCCCTCCTGTGCGAGGGTTTCCTTTGCGTGCTGGCCGGGTGCAAAGAGGATATCCGAACAGTGATCAGTCAGGCGGCGGTTGACCTCTTCGGGCATCGACCAGTCGTACGAGCGCAAGCCAGCTTCGACGTGTGCGAGCTGGGTCGACGATTTCGCCGCGACGAGGGCGGCTGCGAGCGTCGAATTGGTGTCCCCGTAGACGAGGACGACGTCGGGCGATTCGTCGTCGACGATCCGTTCTAGCTCGAGCATCATTTCGGCGGTCTGCGTGGCGTGGGAGTCGGAGCCGACGCCGAGGTGGAACGCCGGCTCGGGCAACGCGAGTTCCTCGAAGAACACCTCGGAGAGTTCCGGATCGTAGTGTTGGCCGGTGTGAACGAGGAGTTCGTCGTGAGCACCGCGAAGCTGCTGTGAGACGGCGGCTGCCTTGACGAACTGCGGCCGCGCACCGACGACCGACAGAACGTTCATCAAGCGATCACCTCGTCCGGGGGTGTACCTGCGAGCTGGATCATAGGCTGAGTGAACTGTATCTCGAGTGACACAGACACAGTGTTAGTAAATAATCGCGTAACCGAGTTTCAGCTCGGACTGTCACTGTGGCAGCTCGAGACGGCTGACGGGCGAAGTGGGGCGAACCGGGATCGGTTACGGTGTTCTGAAAATCGGATCAACGTGGCGTTTCGCCGACTCGCGGTGCGTCCTCGATCGGGACGGCTCGCGAGTCGTTGTCGCGTCGTCATGATCGAACTGGACGGTCGCGACTGTCTCGGAGTGGGCTGACTCGTGGGCTGACTCAGCTGATTCCTGGCGGTCGCGCGCGGAGAACACGCCGGAGCCGAGGAGGGCGAGGACGCCGAGCGCGACGCTTGTGATCCCGAACAGGGCTTTGTAGACATTCATTGGTATCACGGTCGGTGTCACACGCTCGAGCGCGCCACCAGTAGTCGATCCTCGTCGTCCGCGGTCGACTGGGGGTGGCGTCTCAGCATGTATAGGAAACCCTGTCTTCACAACGATGCTTAATTATACAATAACTTATATTCGACAAGCATTACTTGAGCGGCCGTAGCAACGTCCTACACTCCGTCGCAGCCGTCTGCGCCGTCGCGTAGCCCGCTCGGTGGGAGTCCAGCAGACGGGCTGTCGGCTCGAAAACGGCCACCAGCGGCTCAGCGGTACTGTGACGGGTGTCCGCTCGCCGTCTCGAGGGATTGAGCGAGAAAAGCCGCCGTCCACGGTGGACGAACCGTCACTCCATATAGCCGAGCCCTTTCAGCCGGTCCTCGACATCGTCGAAGTCCTCGTCGACGTCGCCACCGGCATCGACCTGGGCGACTGCTGCGCGCTCGACTTTCGTCGTCGCAGGGGACGTCTCCGCGGCAAATGCGTCGAACAACACTCTGCCGTCGGCGTTTTTCGGCACCGGTTCGCCGATCCCGTGGAGCAGGGTCGGTGCGATATCGACCACGCGTGCCCCGCGAAGCGTCGCGCCGGCGTCGATCGACGGCCCACGACACAACACGATCCCCTCACTGCGGTGGCTCGCATCGTAGACCCCGGTGTCGCCGAGGACCTCGTCGGAGACCGTACTGCGTGACTCGTAGGTTTCTCTCCCACAGACGACCAGGTCGGGGGCATCCTCGTCGGTCGGGAACAGCTCGTCGCCGTCGAAGACCTCGAGCAACGGCGTGCCCTCGGCGTCGGTCGCTGACTCCAGGGCAGCTTTAATATCTTCTTTCACCCGTGGGACTTCGCTCGGCGAGACGATGCCGCCCTCGAAGCGGTCGCTGTCGTTGATATAGCAGTTCCCGGTGTCGTGGACGAACGCGACGGTGCGGTCGAAGTCGACGTCGTAGAGGGCGTGATCGCCGGGGATCTGTGCGGCCACCGAGTCGACCAGCTGCCGGGGCAGCGACTCGACGAGCGTCTTTTCGGTGATCCCGACGCGACTGAGCGCGCTGGTGATCGCGTCCCGGGAGATCCCGAGGCTCGCGAGTGCGCCGCGGGTCCCGTCGTCTTCGCGGCGAAACAGATAGCCCGCGTCCTCGAGAATGCGGTTGACGTAGACGAGCTGATCAATCGGACCGAAACCGTGATCGGAGACGACGTAGAGGTCGGCGTCGTGGTCGTCGGTGTACGCCATGACTTCGCCGAGGATTTCGTCGAGTTGCTTGTAGTGTTCTAACAGCCGGTCCATGTCCCAGATGAGGTGCTGGAACCGGTCGGGGGCGGTGTAGACGAAGAAAAACAGCTGCCAGTCGTCGCCGGCCCGCTCCATCTGAAGACGCATCAGGTCGCGGCGTTTCGCGAGCATGTCGTCGACGGCGACTTCGAAGTCGTCTAACCGATCGCCGTATTTGTGGTAGTCGAGGCTGATCTCGTAGTCCGGAATTCGGGATTCGATCTCGTCTTGCAGATCCGATGGCCGCGTGAACTCCCGATCCGTCGAGGGGGTCATCATGCCCGTGACCATGGTGCCGTCGATCTCGCGGGCCGGATACGTCATCGGGACGTTCCCGACGTGGGACGGCCCGAGCAGATCCCACAGCGCCGGCTGTGCGAGATCGTGGCTCGTGTACATCTCGTGGCTGTATTCCGACGAGAGGTTTTGAAAGCCGTAGATGCCGTGTTTGTCCGGCCAGACCCCCGTTGCGATCGACGGCCACGCGAGTGGCGTCGTCGGCGGACGAGTGCTCTCGAGCGTGCCCGATGCGCCCTCCTCGCGCATCCGGGCGACGTTCGGGAGTTTACCCTCGTCGCTCCATTGCTCGATGAGTCTCCACGGCACGCCGTCGAGTCCGAGCACGAACGCTCGCTCGGAGGGGGCTGTAGATCCGCTCATGATTACAGTATGAGACGTCGAAGACGCCTGCTGTCCTGTGGGTTGACCGAGATCCGCTTTGTTATGGAGATGATTCAGCACTCCGAGCGACTGACGTGTCTCTGTTCTCGGCACTCTGGGTGACTGACGTGTCCCTGTTCGGTAGCATTACTACCCACTTCACGGGCTGCTCGAGTCGGTGTGTGTATGGTATCTGCATGCACCGTGTATGGGTCGCCGGCCGGCTGGCAAAAGACGGGCATAACAAAGCCTCCTACTGGAGACGGACCCGGATATGGCACCGGTTCAAATCGGGTGGTTGCTGTGGGAAGCGTAGTGCTCTCTCTCGATGCAGAACTCGGCTGGGGCTTTCACGATCTCCCGAATCCGCCAGCGAAGCGGGTTGCTGCCGGCCGTCGAGGCTGGTCAGCCATGGTCGACTTGCTCGAGGAGTATCGGATTCCGGCAACGTGGGCAATCGTCGGCCATCTCATGCTCGAGTCCTGCGATGGGCGACACGCCGATCATCCAGCCCCCGACGGCTGGTTCGAGCGGGAACGAACCGACTGGCAGGATCGAGAAGAGATCCGCTTTGGCCCCGATCTCGTCCGGGACGTCCTCGAGTCGGACGTCGACCACGAGTTCGCCAGCCACTCCTTCTCACATGTCCTCTTTGGACGCCCCGAGACGGATCGGGAACTCGCGGTTGCCGAACTCGAGCGCAGCCTCGAGATCGCGTCCGACTGGAATCAGTCGGTCGACTCGTTCATCTATCCGCGCAACGAGGTGGGGCATCGAGACGTGCTCGCTGAACAGGGGATACAGGCCTATCGAAGCCGGTCACCGACCCGGTACGGTATCCGGTGTATCTTCGACCTGACGGTGCTTAACAAATCGTTGCTCGTGACGCCGACGATCGATGAATACGGGCTCGTTGACATTCCTGCCTCGCTGTTTCTCTTCGGATTCGAGGGCTCTGCACGGACGGTTGCCGAATCGGTCTGGGACGATCCGATGGTGGCGCTCGCTCGCTACGGCATCGACCAGGCGACCGAACGTGACGGAATCTTCCACATGTGGCTCCATCCCAACAACCTGACACACGAGCGTGATGACCGTCGCATGCGGGCGATCCTGTCCTATCTCGCACAGCGTCGTGCCGAGACCGACCTCACCGTCGAGACGATGGCCGATGTCGCCAACCGCGTGACCGGCGGGATCACTGCTGAAGCCGACGCCCGACCGACGGTGACCCGGAGCTGACGCGGGTCGTTCGTTCTCAGACGATCGGATTGCGGCCCGTACAGACTCAACCGCGAGGTGCGTCTGATCGACCGCGAACACGTGTTGTCTGGCACTTTCGGTGAATGATCCCACTACACGAGTGCCACAAGCAGATACGACGACGATAACAAAGCCCGCTGCCGCCCCGTGTGCGAGCAGATGGCACCAACGCTTCTGAATCGATTGACGGACTCGAGCGCACTGTCGCTTGGCATCCTCGGCGTCGGGAACATCGGGCTGGTACACCTGAAATCGGCAGCTGCAATGCCGGGCGTCGAGGTCGTCGCGGCCGCCGACGCCGTCGCCGAGAACCGCGATCGAGCCGAACGCGCTGGCGTTTCGCGCACGTACGATGACTACACGACGCTGCTGGCCTCGGAGGAACTGGACGCGGCAGTCGTCGCTCTTCCGCCGTTTCTCCACGCCGATGCCGTCGAACAGGCCGCCGATACCGGCGTCGACGTCTTCGTCGAGAAACCGCTGGCACGCTCGACCGAGGAAGCCGACGACATGCTCGCGACCGCCCGCGAGGCTGGAATCGCCGTCGGCGTCGATCACACGCTGCGCTACCAGCCGGATATGGCCGGTGTCAAAACCGCCTACGACGAGGGTCGGGTCGGCCACGTTCCCTACGCCTCGATCACCCGGCTCAACGACGGCCCGCTCGGCCGACCGCCGGCAGAGCACGCACCGCCGTCGTGGCCGCTCGACCGGGAGGCAGCCGGCGGCGGCTCCTTACTCGAGCTCGGTGTCCACTGTTTCGACGTTCTCGAGTGGCTGTTCGGCGAGCTCGAAGTTCGAGATGCGTCGATGGGACGAACGCTCGAGGTCGACGTCGAGGACGCCGCGACCGTCCTCATGGATGCGCCGGAAACGGGAACGACGGTCACGCTGCACTGTGGCTCCTACCAGTGGGAGCAGTTGCCGGAGGTCAATACCCGGCTGCGCCTCGAGGGCATCACCGGCACGATCAGCAATCAGGATCACCTGCCCGAGAACTTCTACGCCAGTGCAGCCAAATCCGCCCTGTCGAACGTTGCGAGCCGATTCACGCGCGACGAGCCGGACGTCTTCGGGCCGACGTTCTACCTGCAAGCACACTATGACGCGCTGGCGGACTTCTGTAATGCGATTCGCAATGACGAGGAGCCCCCCGTCGACGGGGCCGACGGCCGGCGGACGCTCGCACTCGCCGAGCAAGCCTACGAACTGGCCGCACAGAAGCGCGACGCCGACGCTGACGCGCTCGAGACGCCGGAGGTGACCCTATGAGCGCGGCCTCGGTTCGTGCGGTCGCCGTCGACGCGGCCCGCCGCGGCGGCTGGATTCCTGACATTGATGCCCGGCTGACTCACCTCGAGTCGCCCGTACGAGACGTTCTTGCCCCCTCGCTCGAGGCACTCGCCGACGCCGATCGGATCACGCTCGTCCCCGACGCCCATTACCCGTTTCACCCTTCCTCGGGGATGGTCACTGACCCGGCCGTGATCGGCTCGATAGTGGCCCATCTCGAGCGCGAGACGGACGCGGAGATCGTCGTTGCGGGCGCGAGCGACGAGCGGATCTCGTTCGACCGGACGGCGGACTATCTCGGCTACACGAGTCTGCTCGAGCGATTCGACGCGACGGTTGTCGATCTAGCGGACGAACCACGACTCGACGAGGTCTGCTCGGTTGATGGGACACCGGTCGCGCTCTCGGTTCCCGAGCGACTCGTCGAGAGTACCGTCGTGGTCGTCCCGTCGCTTCGACCGACTGCAGCAGGGCCGGTCGCCGGTGCGATGCGAACGCTCGCCGCGTCGATCGACTGCGACGCGAAGCCGGCTCGCGTTCCCGTCGCAACGAGACCCATCGTCGACCCTGCGGTCGCCATCGTCGACGCGACGACCGCATACGGTGGCGAGCCGGTCGCGGCGAACGTCCTGTTTGCGGGCACGCCGTCGGCCGTCGACGCCGTTGCGAGCTCCTTGCTCGGGCGCTCGCTCGAGGCCGACGACGCGCTGAAGACGGTCCGCGAGGACGAGGAGCCGGTGTCAGTCGAAGGTGATGTCGACTTCGATCGGCTTCGGGCCACGATCCCGGACGGCGAGCTGCCGCCACCGGATTCGCCACATCCAGCCGTCTCGACTGCCTACCGCGTCTATGCTGCGGTCGCCGGCGACGCTGTCCCGCCACAGCTCGAGGGTGGTCGATGACCGCGATGACCGACGCCCGGACTGCGGCCGATGCTCGAACTGCAGCAGTTACGGGCGCGACCGGCTTTCTCGGCTCGCGGCTCTGTGATCGCTTGCTCGCCGAGGGCTGGGCGGTCCGCGGACTCAGTCGACCGACCTCGGATCGGGATGGACTCGGGGGGGTCGAGTGGCACGTCGGCGACCTCGCTGACGACGAGACGTTACGTTCGCTCGTCGACGGGGCCGACGTCGTCTTTCACCTCGCAGGAATCGGGCTCTGGAGTGCCGGTCCCGAGACCGTTTGGGCGGTCAACCGCGATGGCACTGAGCGGGTGCTCGCGGCCTGTCGCGACGGCGACGTTGGGCGGGTCGTCTTTACCAGCACCGCCGGGACGCGCCGGCCCCAAGGTGACGGCGACTTCGCCGACGAGACGGACGTGGCCGAGCCGATCGGGGCCTATCAGGACTCGAAGGCCGCAGCCGAGGAACTGGTCGACCGCTACGCACGGGCGAATGGAGACGCCGTCACGGTCCATCCGACGTCGATCTTCGGCCCGGACGATCGAGAATTCACGGCCCAACTGCTCGCGATGGGCGTCGAGCCCACGATGCCGGCTCACCTCCCAGGCGGTCTGAGTATCGTTGGCGTCGGGGATGTCGTCGACGGACTCCTGGCGGCCGCCGAACACGGCACCAGCGGCGAGCACTACATCCTCGGCGGCGAGAACCTCACCTTCGAGCAGGCAGTCGACAGAATCGCTGACGCGGCCGACGGCTCACCAGCACGGATTCGCGTGCCCGCAACGGCTATCCGCGCCGCCGGTCCCGTTGCCGAACTCGTCGATATCGTCGCCGACCGCCGTGTGTTCCCCTTCGATCGCGAGATGGCCGACCTCGCGACCCAGCGGCTGTTTTACACCTCGAGAAAGGCACACGACGAATTGGGATACGAGTATCGGCCGCTCGAAGCCCACGTGCCTGACGCGATGGAGTGGTATCGGGCGGACGTGCGGTAGCTGTTGAATCCTTCGTTGGTCACACTGTTGTCCCGGTTCGATGGATGTCCGGAGAACTATCGAGCAGTGCCGCGAAGTCGCTCGGGGACAACTGTCCGCTCAACGAGTACCGCGACTGCGAAACCGATGATACTGCCGAGTACGGCTACGTCAAGGAAGAAGAGAACCCGACCAACAATGAGTCCAACCCCGAGAACGAGCGGGACACAGAACAGGGCGACCCCAGCCGCAACGTAACTGAGGCGTTCACGCCGTTCGTCGGGAATTCGATCACGGATCGCCCATGTGATCGGGCCAAAAACGATTGCAGTCCCGATGGCGAATCCCGTAACCCAGCCCAACGAACGCGGCTCGTACTCGAGGACGCGCGCGGTCGTGACAAGCGCGATGACGCCCAGTGAGACAACTAGTACCCGTTGACGCCATTGTCGTGAATTTCGGAGGGCCACATCTCGATGTCGTTATCCCCCGCCAAATAATTTCAGCACGGTGATCGTTTCGTGATGGTCCGGCGGCAGTCGTGCAGTTCACGTACACTCTAGGCCGACTCGAGACTCACTCGAGCCAGGCCTCTCCCTGCACGCGCCGTATCCCGCTTTCGGCCCCGGTCTCGACTGCCTGTCCCGTGGCCGCCTCGTAGACCGCGAGCATTCGATCCGCCGTCCGGTCGATGCTCACCTCGCGGGCGGCTTCGCGACCGTTTGAGCGCTCGCCGCGCTCGAGAACGTCGATGAGCCCACGAACCAACTCCTCGTCGCTCGAGGCCACGTGGGAAGGCTCGACGCCGGCGAGTCGCTCTTGGACATCGCCGACATCGGTGGCGACGACGGGGCAGTTACAGGCCAGCGCCTCTTTCACTGAGTTAGGCGACCCCTCGCTATCGGAGGTCAACAGCAACGCGTCGGCAGCGTTCATATAGTCCGCGACGGCGTCGTGGGCGACGCCGTGGACGGTTCGGAGCCGCACCGGTCGCTCGAGGAGGTTATCGACGACCGTCACGATGCGCTCGGCTCGCGGGTGATTTTTCACCTCGCGAGCTGGCGGGTAGGGAAAGAGGACGTCGGCGGCGTCGCTGTCGTCCCAGCCGACCCGGCGTTTGGCCTGCGCCTGCGGTTCGGGCCGAAATCGCTCGAGGTCGACGCCGTCGGGGATCACCCGGCAGTCGACACCGATCGCGTCGTCCATTTCCTCGGACATGACGACGACCTCGTCGCAAAACCGCGCGGACAGTCGGCTGATCGGGGCCACGGGGCCGTGGATGTCTGACCCCCACAGCGAGAGGACGACGGGTATCCGAAGTTGGGCGAGCGCCAGCGGCCCTGTCAGCCCGTAGTGGGCGTGGATCAGATCGTAGCCGGTTCTCGCCTCTTGGATCACCCGCGGGACGGTCCGGAGGTAATCCATCGGACTCCGGTCGATGTCGGCAGCGACTTCGCCGGCCACCGACAGCGTCGAAAACGAGACGCCTCGCTCCTCGAGTGCGGCCTGCTGTTGGGTCATAAACGGCGCGTCCGCGTACGTGGTGAGGGTGAGGACGTCCATATCGAGTGTCGGGCGAAACGGCCCGACTGCGTTTTGTTATCCAGGGTACAGAGACCCTGACGCGCCGGTCAAGCCGCGAATACGCGCGGGTCCCGATGGGCGGCACAATCGGCGTTGACGGTTTTTCTCACGTACACCGACCCGTTGGATTCGCCGACGAGTGCGCTCGAGTGTCCCATCCTGTAGCGATCCGATTACAAAGAGTCGAGGACAGGTACTCGAGCGCGATGCGGATCCTCGTCTTTGCGAACACGCCCGCCCACGTTCACCTGTATCGACACGCCGTCGACCGCCTCGAGCGAGCGGGCCACGACGTGCTCGTCCTCACCAGAGAGTACGCCTGTACGACCGACCTACTCGAGTACTTCGAGCTGCCCTACCGGGTGTACGGGGACCACCGAACGGAGGGCTACTCGAAGCTCGGATTCGCCCGCGAAGTTGGCGGGCAGTTCCTGACGATCGGTATCGACGCGCTCCGGTTCGATCCCGATGTCGTCTTCGGCCGGGGGCCCTACGCGGCCTACGCCGGCACGCTCTCACGGACGCCGATCGTGCTCGTCCTCGACGACGAACCAGGTGATTTCAACCACACCGTCTCGCGGCCCTTTGCCGACTGTATCCTCTCACCGCAGGTGACGCGTCGCGATCTCGGCGATGCTCACTATACCTTCGACGGCTTCAAGGAGTGTGCCTATCTCCACCCCGATATCTTCGAGCCCACCACCGACGTCCGGACGTATCTCGACGTCGATGCAGACGAGCCGTACGTGCTGGTCCGGTTCAACGCCCTCGATGCGCTGCACGACGCCGATCTCGAGGGGTTCCGACCCGACCAGCGACGCGACCTGATCGAACGGCTGAGCGAGGTCGCGACGGTCTTCGTCTCCGACGAAGGCGACGAGTTAGACCTCCGAGCGTTGCCGGCACGGCCCTACGATCTCCATCCCGCATTGATCCACGACGCGATGGCCGAGGCCGAGTTGCTGGTCGCCGATACCGGGACGATGGCCACCGAAGCCGCGCTGCTTGGCACGCCCGCGTTCCGCTATCGCGGGACCGACGACCACGAGTACGGCGAGTTCCGAGAACTCGAGCGCGCCGGCCTCGTCGAACAGTTCGATACCTACGAGACGGTTCGGGATCGCTCGCTCGAGGTACTCGCCGACGACGATATCGCCGAGCAGTGGGAGCAACGCCGCCGGGAGTACGTCGGCGACCTCGTGAACCTGACCGACCTCCTCGTCGACGTCGCCGAGTCTCGCGGCACCGTCGAGCGCCTCGACCGATCGACCAAGCAAGTGCTCCGGCCCCGGTCACGGACGATCTGACGTCGCTTGCGGGCTGTGATATTGGGCAGTTGAACTGATCTGCGACCCTGACAATGAGCGACCTGTCACGAAAAACTTATATCGGTCTCCAGAAAAGAGCCGACTAGTTCCGTTCTATGAGTCTCTCTACACTGCTCAGTGACCTGTTTTCCGGCTCGGATACTGGAACCGAGCTGCCAGACGCCAACGCGGACAGCGGTGAGGGTATCAGTTCGGTTACGGTGGTTCGTGAGTGCCGACACTGTGGGACGAACGTCTCGGCCGGAACCGCCCAGTGTCCGACCTGCGATAGCGACGAGATCGTTACTTACTCCATCGAGTAAGCCGGCGCTCGAGCATCGTCGGCGCTTGCGTCCGCATGCTCGTCACACGGCACCTCGAGATCCTCGTTTGCCTCGGCGTCGAGGCGGATGGCGCTCCCAAGCGAGACGAGCCCAAGCAGGGTGGCGACGAACGACGAAAGCCCACCCGCAAACGCATCGTCACCGCGTCCTGCTCGGACGATCGACCCGCCAAGGCCAGCCAGTCCGCCGGCCAGCCCCAGCGAACCGACGGCGTAGTAGACGACGGCCGGATTGAACGAACGGACGATATACCGGGTCTTCAACCGCCAGTAGAAGCTCCGAAGTAACAGCAAAGAGACGAACCGGATGAACGGGCCGTACGTGATACTGCTGTCCTCGTCGCCGTAGATCGCCGACATGGGGACGTCCGCGACGCGACACCCCGCGACGTTTAAATGCGTCAGCAGGTGATTGAGGAAGCCGTACTGGTCGGTGATTTCGTCGAGCTCGAGTCGGTCGATCGCCTCGCTCGAGATGGCGGTGTAGCCGTTCTGTGGGTCGCCGAGCGACCAGTAGCCCGTGGCGAACTTCGAGAGCCCGGTGAGCATGGCGTTACCGACGAATCGGAACGTCGACATCCCATCACGGTCGTCGGCGCGGAGCAGCCGATTTCCCTTGGCGTAGTCGGCCTCGCCGGCCACGACCGGGTCGATGATCCGATCGAGGATCGTGGGGTCCATCTGCCCGTCGCCGTTCATCACCGCGACGACGTCGATATCGTCTGCGGCGGCACGACGGTAGCCGGTTTTGACCGCACCGCCGTAGCCCCGATTTTCCGCGTGGCGAATCGGCACGACCCGTCGCTCATCGCCACCGTCGGCCGCCGTAAGCGCCTGGTCGGCCGACTCGCTCTCGGCGTTGATCCGCGTTGCGACCCGCTGAATCACTTGCCAGCTGTCGTCCGGCGACGCATCGTCGACGGCGTAGATCCGATCGACGAAGTCAGGGATCGTCTCGATGACGCGACCGACGAACGCCGCCTCGTCGTAGGCCGTGACCACGACGGCGATCCGTTTTCCCTTATACATCGTTGCCTCCGTCGGTTGTCGCGCTCCTCGGCCCGGCCCCGTCCCGGCCGGCGCTGTCGCGGTCACGCGAGCCACCCGGCGGCCGACCGTCGCTCGAGCCCGCCAGATCGTACTCCCGGTGTGGCGTCTCCGAGAGGTCGACCGCGTCCCGTCCGTCGACGACGACCATCGGCTCGAGGACGGCCCAGTCGATTCGCTCGAACGCCGCGTGGGGCGTGACGAGCACGGCGGCGTCGAACGCCTCGTCAGACAGCTCGTCGATCGCCACCGGCCGTGCGCCGTAGTCAGCTGGATCGACGAGGGGGTCGACGCCGGCGACCTCGGCCCCGCGCTCGGACAGCGCGTCGATGACGCCAAGCGCCGGGGAAGCGCGCGTTTCCTCGACGCCGGGACGGTACGTAACGCCGAGGACGACGACCGACGCGTCCGCGAGGTTGGTGTCGGTTTCTGTGAGTTCTCGCTCGAGTCGATCGACGACGACCGCGGGCATCTCGTCGTTAACCCGACGAGCCGTCTCGGTGACGGCCATCGGCTCGTCGGTCCGGCCGAGCAGGAAGTGTGGATAGTACGGAATGCAGTGGCCGCCGACGCCGGGGCCAGGATCGTGGAGCTGGCACATCGGCAGGTCGTTAGCCGTGTCGATCGCTTCCCGAACCGAAATCTCGAGTTCGTCCGCAAGCCGGCCCAGTTCGTTGGCCAGCCCGATGTTCACGTCTCGATAGACTCCTTCGAACACCTTGACGGCCTCCGCCGTCGTCGCGTCCGAGACGGGGTGGACCTCGTTGTCCGAGAGTTCGTCGTAGACGAGTGCGGCTGCGCGTGTACTCTCCGGGTCGATCCCGCCGACGACCTTGGGATACTGGCCGCGGATGTCGCGCAAGGCGGTGCCCGAGGACGTTCGCTCGGGACAAAAAGCGAGCCCGAACGCGTCGGGTGCGAGGCCACTTTCGCTCGCGAGATGGGGCTCGAGGACGTCACGACAGGTTCCCGGCGGCAGGGTCGACTCGGCGATCACTAAATCACCGGGTGCGAGCCCGGCTGCGATGTCGTCGACGACTGATTCGACAGTCGTGAGATCGGGATCGTTCTCGTCGTCTAAGAGCGTCGGGACGATGATGACGTGAATCCGAGCCGAATCGGCTGCCGCCGCCCCATCCGTCGTTGCCGCGAGTCGCCCGGCACCGACCTGGTCGGCGACGAGATCCTCGAGTCCGGGCTCGCCGACGACGTGGCTCTCGCCGTCGGCGATCGTCTTGATGACAGTCGGATCGATGTCGACGCCGGTTACGTTCCCCGTCGTCTCGGCGTAGACTGCCGCCAGTGGCAGCCCCATTTTGCCGAGCCCGTAGACGGCGACCGGCACCTCGCCGCCTGTCAGCCGCTCACGCTGTCGGTCGGGTTCAAGCCGCGAGCCGTAGAGTCCGCTCGTCGCTTCGGAGCCAGCGCCAGCGCTCGTGTCAGTCGAGCGCTCTGCCATCAGACTTCCACCTCCGGTCCCCGTGACGACTCGTCATCCGCGTCGTCACTCGGCCCCATCGCGAGCCGATCGATCAGCTGGACTGTTTTGAGCGCCTCGATACCATCCTCAGCCGTTACCTCGGGGTCTGAGCCGGTTCTGGCTGCGTCGACGAACGACTCGAGTTCGTTGCGGAGCGGCTCGCCGGTGTCGACGCGAGGTCGTTCGACGACGCTCTCGTGGCGATATCGGGACTGGCCGTCGTCAGCGAGGTATTCGGGATAGGAATCGCGGTGGATCAGCACCGACTGCTCGAGGTAGTCGACCTCGACGAGACACTCGCGAGCGGTCACAGTGAGCCGGCGTACTTTCTTCTGGGTGACGCGACTCGCCGTCACCGTCGCGACGACGTCGTCGTACTCGATCGTCGCGGTGGCGTACTGGCCGTCGTCGGTGCCCATCGCGGCGACGGAGTGGGGTCGCTCGTCGAGGATCGCACCGACGACGTCGACGTCGTGGACCATCAGGTCGTAGATGACGTTGCCCGGTGCCACGCGATCGACCGGTGGACCGAGCCGTTCGGCTGCGACGCTGATCACGTCGAGGTCGTCGATCAACTCCGCGACCGTCTGTACTGCCGGATTGAATCGCTCGATGTGGCCGACCTGTAAGACCAGCCCTGCATCGTGTGCCTGCTCGGCCAGTTCCCTGCCCTGTTGGACGGTTTCGGCGATCGGTTTCTCGACCAAGACGTGAACGCCGGCCTCGAGACAGGTCGAGACTGTTTCGTAGTGGGCGTGGGTCGGGACGGCGACCGTCGCGACGTCACAGCGCTCGAGAAGGGTCTCGAGCGAGACTGCCTCGGTGTCGTACGCGGCGGCGACGCGGTCGGCGACGTCGTCGTCATGATCAGTGATGCCAACGAGGTCGACGCTGGGCAGTTCGGCGTAGACTCGCGCGTGGTTTTCGCCCATCGAGCCGACGCCGACGACGCCGGCCCGAAGCTGTTCGTCGACCGTCGCGTCAGCTACTTGTTCCGTGCTCATTGGGTCGTGAAGTGATCTCGCACTGCTTCGATGACGGTTCGCCTGTCGCCGGCCGAGAGTCCCTGGTGGACGGGCAGTGACAGCACCTCGTCGGCCGCCCGTTCGGCCGCCGGGAGCTGTGCTGCAGCCGTGCTGACCGTCTCGTAGGCTGGCTGGCGGTGGATCGGCGTCTCGTAGTAGATTCCGGTTCCGACGTCTCGTTCCGCGAGCGTCGCGGCGAGTGCGTCTCGGTCGTCCGTCCGCACCGTATACTGGTGATAGACGTGTCGCCGATCGGTCGGTACCGTCGGCGTCTCAAGCGGGAGGTCGGCGAGTTCTTCGTCGTAGACAGCGGCGTTCTCGCGGCGCGCGCGGTTGAATTGGGGTAGTCGCTCGAGTTGCACGCGTCCGATCGCCGCCGCGATACTGGTCATCCGGAAGTTGTGCCCGAGGGCGACGTGGTCGTAGCCGCCGGTCCCGCTGACGTCCCGGCCGTGATTGACGAAGCTCGCGGCGCGGTCGGCGACGTCGTCGCGGTCAGTGACGACCATCCCGCCCTCGCCGGTAGTCATGTTCTTGGTCGGGTAAAACGAGAAACAGGCCGCATCACCGCAGGTGCCGACGCGGTCCCCGTCGACTTTGGCTCCGTGGGCCTGGCAGGCGTCCTCGACGACGAACAGGTCGTGCTCGTCGGCGATCGTACACAGGGCGGACATGTCGGCGGGCAGCCCGTAGAGATGAACCGGCAAGAGCCCGACGACGTCGTCCCGGTCTGTGAGAATCCGTCGGACGTCAGCCGGGTCCAGGGTGTACGTCTCGGGATCGATGTCGGCGAAGACCGGCGTCCCCCCGGCCAGCCGAATCGCGTTCGCACTCGCGACGAACGAAAACGGTGACGTGATCACCGCGTCGCCATCGTCGAGGCCGACCGCCTCGAGTGCGGCGTGTAACGCGGTCGTCCCGTTCGACGTTGCGACTCCTTTCTCGGTCCCACAGTAGGTCGCGAATTCTTCCTCGAAGGCCCTGACTTCGGGGCCGTCGGCGAGTCGGCCGTCCTCGAGGATGGCCGTGACGCGCTCGCGAGCGTCGGCGCTGAGTTGGGGATCGGCGATCGGGACGGGTGTCGCGCCTCCGCGGGAGTCGTCATCATATCCCGATTCGGTGCCCGTGCCGGTGTCGATACCACCATCGGTCTCGGGGTTCGTCTCGGTGTCCGTCATGCGAGCTGGTTTGCTCCATCGAGGGGGTCCGGAAGCGGTTGGACGGTCGCCGGCGTGCCAACAGCTAACGTGTCGGCCGGGACATCGTCGGTGACGACCGCACCGGCCGCGACGAACGCGTTCTCGCCGATCGTCACACCTGGCAACAGCGTCGCGTTCGCACCGATCGACGCGCCGTCTTCGATCGTCGGGCCCTCAAGTCCGTTCTCGGTCCGGATGGGATACTCGTCGTTCGTCAACACTGCTCCCGGGCCGACGAAGACGTTACTGCCGATCGTCGTCTGGGTCGGGACGTAGACGTTCGTCTGCAGGCTGACGTGCGAGCCGATCTCGGTCTGGCCGTCGATAACGGTCTTGGTGCCGACGAGGACATCGTCGCCGATCGTCGTCCCCTCACGGACTAAGACGTCGTGTCCGGTCACGAACCCGTCGCCGATCGTCACGTCACTGTAGACGATCGAGCCCGCTCTGATCGTCGCGCCGTCACCGATCCGGGCCGGTTCGTCGAACTCGCCGTAGCCGACCGTCGCGTCGTCGTCGATTGTACAGCCATCACCGGCGACGACGTCTCGTACGGTCTCGCTCATGGACGGCCACCTCCAGCGCCGTGGCTACCCCAGTGCTCGATCGAGCGACTGTGATGTGTAATCGTGACACGCGTGTAAGCCGCTCCGTGACGTCGTGAGTGATCGTATATTCGTTGCATAGTCAATCGATACCCGCGTGGGTGATCGTGCAGAAACAGCCGGTAACGAGGCTTTGTTATCCCCGGCTTGCAGGGGGTGTAGCCACGAACTACGGCAGCACCAGAGCGGTTCCTCGCGCAAGCGGCGTGAGTCGGCCGTTTGCGGCCACGGACGAACGGATGGGTCCCGTTCTCATCTGGAAACGTTGGATTGGGCGTCTGTCACGGCCGCTAACTGGTACAAAACCCTTTCGCGACGGTAGTCGAGTGATAGTAAAGTGTCACAGTCTGGCACTCGGCGGTGTGAGGTATCCGAGCACATCCGACTGCCGGAATCGGCACCGGAGACGACGGGACGAGGGGAGCGATGTCTGAGACCGAACTCACCCAGGCCAAGCTGTTCGACGTCTTTAGCAACGCGCGGCGACGCCGAACGGTCCAGTTCCTCAAACAGCAGGGTGGTTCCTGCGATCTCGCGCCGCTCGTCGAGCAGGTCGCTGCCTGGGAAAACGACACCGATCCCGACGACGTGACCCGAACCCAGCGCCGACGGGTCTACATCTCGCTGTACCAGACCCATCTGCCGATGCTCGAGGATCACGGCATCGTCGACTGGGATCCGGAGGGCCACGAAATCGAGTTGCTCCCGAACGAGGAGCGCTTCGAGCCCTACCTCGATCGGCACCTCGAGAGCCAGCACGCGTGGCACCGCTTCTATGCAACCGTCACGGCTGTCGGCGTCGTCGCGTTTGGGCTGTCGGTGCTCGCGATCGGGCCGTTGACGAGCGGACTCGCGCCGGTTGTGGCGTTAACACTCTGTGTCGCCGTGTTTGCCCTCTCAGTGGCCCAGCATGTCTCACGTCGTCCCCTCACCGAACTTCCGCTTGGTCGTACGAGCCGGTAGCCCGTCTTCGCTGTCCCCGTCGCCGGGAGGGGCAGATCGATAGCCGAGCCGGTCGTGTCGATCGATCCCCCGCGTTCCTTCTGCGGATACAAACGCACCTCACGGGCTTGGCTTGCGGGAAGTCCGCGTTCAACGCGGCAGCTGTCATCTGTCGGTCACGTCCACCCAGAAGTGGGTTTCCTCTGCAGCGTTTTCGTTCGTCGGAGTGGTCGGCGGCTCGTCGTGATAGAGTAAGACACTGATTCGGACCGTTTCGTTGGCTGCCACCGTCGGTGTCACCGATCGCTCGCTGCGTGCGGTCGTCCCGTCCGCGACGGTCGTATTGAGCCGCTGTAACTCGGTTCGCTCGACGACGGCATCGTCCTCGAGGACCTGCTGTTGGATGACGACCGTGTAGTCTTGCTGAGTACCTTCGTGATTTTCGATCGCGATGGTCATGGGAATCGACGTTCCCGGCGCGACCTCGCTCGGGAGTTCGCCGGCGACCAGCTCGCCGTCGTCGGTTTCGCTATACAATGCGAGTTCCGTGTGTCCGCCCGCCGAGACGGGCAGTAACACCCCTACGAACAGTGCGCTGACTGCCGCCCCGATCGCTATCACGAGGACGACCGACGACGCCGTGAGGCCTGCATTGCGGAGCCGCCCGAGACTCGCGATCGGAGCGACGGTAAACCGCTCGGTGTCCGGCGTTCGAACTCGTCGTACGACGCCGAGTTGTGCCAACACGACCGTCACGGCTGCGAGTGCCGCGGCGATCGACTGTGCGCTCAGCCCCCAGTCGGTGACTGGCAACACGAGGACGATCAGCGGCACGATCGCAAGCGACAGGACGAAGGCTAGCCCCATACGTTCGATGACGTCGATTCCGCGAGGGCGGGCCTCTGCTGCCGTCGCCGCCGTTCTGTTCGCGCTTCGCTTGTCGGTCGGAAATAACGTCGAGACGAGCGCATAGCCCGGCAGAAACAGGACAAGCGGTACCATCGCGAACAAGCGGAGCCCGCTTTCGGTTCCGAATCGCGTCACCAGCAGATACGCGACGGCCGCACCGACCGAGACGGCTGCGAGATCGAACGGGTAACGACGAATGAATCCGAACCGCAGCCAGGTGCTCGCTCGATGACTCATCGACGGTCCACCGACTGTCGCTGTTTGGCATCCGAGTTCGGTCCCTGTGCGGAGAAGACGAGTGCCATACTCGTTGGACGATGCAGTCTTCCGTGCTTTGTTATGGCTGTATTACCGGCACGAGCGGCGCAGCGAGGTCAGTCGTTCTAGCACCGTCGCTACCGCGTTACTCGCAGCTCTCGTATCGGCTTCCCGAGCGTCCGGTCTAAAAGTCGACGTACTGTTCCTCCCACTCCCGACGAGCTTCGATCTGTTCTCGACCGGCATCGGTGATCGCATAGTAGTTCGTTCGTCTGTCGAGCTGTCCTTTCTCGACCAGCTCTTTGTTGACGAGCGTATCGAGATTCGGGTACAACCGCCCGTGATTTATCTCCGAGCTGTAATATTTCTCGACCTCGTCTTTGACGGTCTGCCCCGACGGGCGGTCAGCTCCTGCGATCACGTACAGCAGGTCGCGCTGGAAGCCGGTCAGATCGTGCATTGCTCAATCACACAGACCGTTCCACTGAGTGGATATTTGTTATCCGTATCATACAGTGACCCTTCCGTCCGTCCATCCTGCGTTACTCGAGCGTAACTGCGGCTTCTCGTGACAGTCACTCGATCGTCAGCGGGGCCGTTGTGACGGCGCTCGAGGATGCTGTCGTCCGGGAAACGTGCTGGTGGGGACAGCGAACGGATAGCTATCGCGTCGGTAATACGATCGTCGGCAGTCAGCCGTCGCCCTCTGCTATCGCGACGGTAATGCCGTCCGCGTCGATTCGGACACGGAGGACGTCGACGGTCGACTCGTAGGCGGTCGTATGTGAGCCGTCGTCTTCGAATCGCACGCATTCTTCGATGAGATCGCTCTCGAGGAGATTGTTGATTCGTCGGTACACCGTTGCCGACGAGCTCTCCGTTCGTTCGGTCAGTTCCTTTGCCGTCTTCGGCCCTTCGCTCGTTGCGATGAGGATCGTCCGGGCACAGTCGTCCCCGAGGACGTCGAGTTGGGCCGCTGGATCGGCGGTCGATTCCGATCGGGTGTTACTCGCTTGTGTTGACATGATTGTGATCACCCGTCTATGACGGGGCGTATCTATTCGCTCTCTGGGAGAGGTGCCGATTCGAGAGGGCCGAGATACTGCCGGCCGTCACCGGACGTGAGAGTCGCCGAGATCGTCCGGCGAACCCACCGTACGGACAGCCCACAGTATCGCTGGACCACCACTGCCGGGGATACCACGGTTACATTCCGACACGAGGATCGGTAAGCGATAGTGGTATTTTATAACGATGTACCTTACAAGCTGCCGCCACTTCGTTCCACGACGTAAGATCGTATTTCGAGGCGGAAACTGCAGCTTTCAACACCGTCCTGGCATCGTCAACAACGCGTTTGCTCACTGAATGAACGCCAATACAGCTGAATTCGGGTTGAAGTCGAACGACGCGTCTTCGGCGACAATCCGGGTATAACCCTGCTACTGGACGATCTCGGCCAGCAAGCGGTTGTTTCCCGACTCTCTAGACCAACGTCACTTATGAACAGTCAACGTCCTTTATTCGCGTTTGCTTCCCTCGATACGACGATGTCCGGACGCGTATCGGGCTGGCAGAACGGTCTCGTCGCCACATCGGGACTGAGCGCGACTGGTTCCGCCTGCGGCGAGACCATCGATACGCGTCCGCATACACCCCCAAACCCATGAACGCCAAACAACACGACTGGAAGCCCATGGAATCGTCGACAGCAGGCGCTCGATGCCGAAACTGTGGGACACACGTCACACAGCAGTTCGCTCGCGTCTTCGGTGATAACGGCGATATCGTCCATGGCTGTCCGTCCTGTACGACGTATCGGGAGATGCAATCCGGCGGCCATCTCCCCGGCGAATAAGTGCGAAACCGTCCGCGTGTTTTCCGGCAGTTTTCGCTTCTCGAGCGTCCACCGCTATCCCTCGAGTCCGTACCCTCGGTTGGTGACGGGTGTGGTGGACTGATACGGACTCCTATCAGCGAGGTTTAGTGTACCCGTGACCGCCCCGCCGATCCCGAGTACTCGGGACAGCAACCTGTCTGACTGCCTCCCTGTACCGTCTTCCTACCACAGGTCGCATGCGTCTCAGTCACGTGAATACTGTCAGCACCCACCGTAACCTGCAAAAGTTAAAGTTAGTGGTCAGTGAAGTGGGGATACATGGTCATTGGTGGTGGACGGCCCCTCGAGAACCCTCGCGTCTTCTCTCTCATCGATGTCAGTTCAAACGAACAGAACTGAGCCACTCGAGGAGAGTGAGGTCTTTCACATCCTCGGCAACGATAGACGGCGGGCTATCGTTCAGTTGCTCGCAGCGGCGGACGGACAGATCGACGTCTCCGACGTTGCGACCGAGATCGCCGCGACCGAATCGGACACCACGCCCGTCCCGAATAACCTCTACAAGAGCGTCTACGTTTCTCTCCAGCAGACACATCTCCCGCAGCTGGAAGAAGACGCCGTGATCGAGTACGACTCCGACGCGAAGACGATTCGCCCCGGCGGCCACTTCGACGAGGTCCTCCGGTACGTCGACGGCCACTCGGACGACTACTCTCGCGTCTTGCAGCTCCATCTCGGACTCTGTACCCTTGGCCTCGTGATCATCGCGCTGGCCGGTCTCGAGGTACCCGTGTTCTCGAGCATCGATCCGGTACTCTCGAGTGTCATGATGTTTCTCGCCGTTGCCGCAAGCAGTCTGTATCAACTGCTTGGGTGAGATGAGCGTCGGTGGTCACTGATACGGTCTGCTGTCAGTCAGTTCCGGCGGGACCGCGAGCCGTCCTGCGGTCCCTCCGGTAAACAGTTACAGCAAACCGTATGACGGCTCGCTGGCTGTCCGTCGATCGACGCTGACCGCCCAGTCATCCGCGCACATCGACTGCGAGAAAAGACGCGTGTCCGGTAGTGCGGCAGCGCAGTGACGAGCCGAACTGGAACCGATTAGTCGGCCGTCACGCCACTATCGGCTCCGTCATCGAAACCGTCGTCGGTTTCGTTGATGCCGATCTCGTCTTCATCCGTCTCGTTTTCGAGACCGGTATCGTCTTCGGTCTCGTCAACGCCCGCTTCGACACCAACATCGTCGGCTTCGGTCAACTCGATCGTCGCGACTTCGCCGGCTTCGTCACCCAGCACCATGTGGATGTACTCGCCAGGCTCGAGGTCACTGGTGTCGACCTCGAACTCGACGATTTCGCTGTCGCCACTCTCGAGCGTCACGTTCTGGTCGGCGACGAGGTCACCCTCGAGACGGAACTCGATCGCCTCGGTGCGTTCCGCATCGGTGGGGTTCGAGACGTTTGCCGTCACGGTGATGTTCTCACCGATCGTGGCGCTGTCTGGAGCCTCGAGATCACTGATGTTGAACGCGGTCGCCTCGAGATCGTCCTCGACTTCCTCTTCTTCGGTGACGTTATCCTCCTCAAGGTCTTCGTCGATCGGTTCTTCTTCGGTGACGTTATCCTCTTCAAGGTCTTCGTCGACCGGTTCTTCTTCGGTGACGTTATCCTCCTCGAGGTCTTCGTCAACCGGCTCTTCCTCGGTGACGTTGTCCTCCTCGAGGTCTTCGTCAACCGGCTCTTCCTCGGTGACGTTGTCTTCGTCCTCCTCCATCTCGTCGTCGACTTCCTCTTCGTCAGCTGGCATCTCCTCGACGGTGACGTTGTCTGCCGAGACGTCGCCGTCAGTGATGTTGTTGATCTGATCAACGATCTGATCAGTGTCGATGTCTTCACCGACGACAGCGATGTACGCGGTGACGTTCTCGAGGGTTACGTCCTCGATGGTTGGGTTTTCGACTGTAATGAAGACCGGTTGCCCCTCACCCTCGACCGGAAGTTCGTCTATCGGCATCTCGTCTTCGTCCGGCACTTCTTCGGTGACGTCATCGACGTCCGCTTCATCGTCAGCCATGTCGTCTTCAGCCGGCTCTTCTTCGGTGACGTCATCGACGTCCGCTNCTTCTTCGGTGACGTCATCGACGTCCGCTTCATCGTCAGCCATGTCGTCTTCAGCCGGCTCTTCTTCGGTGACGTCATCGACGTCCGCTTCATCGTCAGCCATGTCGTCTTCAGCTGGCTCTTCTTCGGTGACGTCATCGACGTCCGCTTCATCGTCAGCCATGTCGTCTTCAGCCGGCTCTTCTTCGGTGACGTCATCGACGTCCGCTTCATCGTCAGCCATGTCGTCTTCAGCCGACTCTTCCTCGGTGACGTTGTCCTCGGCTGGCATCTCGTCAGCCGGTTCCTCCTCAACTGCGCCCTCGACGGTGACCACTGCCTCGTCGGTCACCGGTTCGCCGTCAGACGTGAGGAACGGAACGTCTTCTTCACCCTCAGTTTCGACGAAGTCGTACGTCTCGTTCTGGTTCGTATCGCGATGCGGCATCGCGATCAAGGTCTCGGTCTCCTCGAGGGGCTCGTCGAGCGTCACCGTGACGTTCTCGTGGGTCCCCGCGTCGAGGTACTCCGAGGTGCCGATGACGCTGTCGATGACGTTGCCAACGAGGAGGCTACTGTTGTGGATCGACACGAACCCGGGGCTCGCCAACGTGACGTTCTCGACGACGACCGTCTCGCCGTCGGTCGTCTGATCGTTAAACGTCACGTACGCGGGCTGTTGCGCGGACTCGTTGTCCGCTGCCTCGGTTTCGTCCTCGTCGTCACCCTCGGCGGTGACGCCGTCCTGTTCGTCGACTACAGTCTCGTTTGCTGTTTCGTTTGCCGAGTCGTACTCGTCCTCGCTGGTGTCGCTGCTCTGGATGGCGTTGCCGTTCGCTGCGGCTGTTACCATCGCCCCGCTCGAGCACACGAGCATCAGCGCGGTAAGTACGACGAGCACCTGATTGCGTGCGTTCATGGTTGCCGTAAAGGCATCTTCCCTGTTGTTCGTACAGCGGATAAACCGGCAGAACCATTACGCTGAGAAATCGGATACTACGGCTCAGCGGGCGTGTACGCAGTGGCAGCTTCGCTCATGGAAAACAACGATTGTTGATAGGAACGGTCCCCGCTAGTCGTCATGGGGCTGTTCGGACGATTTCGACGCTGTCGGTTCGTGACCTGGCAGACAAACCAGATTTTCCCGCCCGAGGCGTAGTTTCGTGACCTGATCGTCCTCCTCGAGATCGGCAAGCAGTCGGCTGACCTTCGCTTTCGACCAGTCGACGGAGTCAACGATGTTCGACTGCTTCATTCGGCCGTCGTTTTCCTGGAGGAGTTGCCGAACGCGCTCTTGGTCAGTCAGAAACTCCTCGTGGTCCGTCTCCGCATCGGATGTGAGCGAGGCTGCGTTCCCGTATCGGTTTCGTGCGACGAGTATCGCTCCGAGAAGCGCAAGCGCGAGCATGCCGATGAGTGCGGCGAGGTGGGCACTTCCATCGAGTTGGAGCGGTCGAACCGACCACGGTGCGAACCCGGATCGCGAGCCTGCGCCCGCCACACCGACGACCGCGTTACTGATCGACGGAACGAACGCTGCGGTGGACGCGGCAACCAATTGATAGATGCTCATGGCTGTAGGGAATCCGTATTCGCCTCGTTCATGTCCTGTACGGTCGTGACCACTCTACAAATCCTTTTTTATAGCCCATATGCTGTTAGTATTCTATCTGTATCTCTTCCCGTCCGTGAATTCCACTCGACCGACCGATACCGAGACGCCGTCGTCGCTGGCCAGTCACTTCGACTGCGACGCTGTCGACGCGACTCGTGAGCGCCCGGCCGAAACAGTCACCAATCATGGGATAGACCGCCTTTGTTCAACGGATCGAATAAACTAGACCGGACGTTTGGGACGGTTAGTGCGGATTTGCCCCGGATTTCCGGAGTAAAAAAACGTTGGTGTGACTCTCTCCGAATCAAACACGACGCGACGAGTCCCGCGTCTCGGTCGGTTCTGACTCCGTTGCCCATCGATTTCGTGTTCGACACACCGACGAGATTCAACCGGTGTCGTCCCGATCCCACTGGATCGAGCTCAGCTGTACGACCCGCTTTCCTGACGTTCTTGGACGGGACCGGTATCCTCGTCTGGCAGCGTCGCCGTCCCCTCTCTGACCAGCGACCGAATCCCCGACTCGAGGCTGATTCGCGTCTCGAATCCGAGTTCGCGCGTCGCCTTCGACGTGTCCGCGCCGCTGTGTCGGATGTCGCCAGCGCGGGGCTTGCGGTGGACGATCGGTGACGAGGACCCCGTTGCATCACGGATCGTCTCGGCCAATTCCTCGATCGTCGTTCGCTGGCCCGTGCCGACGTTGTACGCCTCGCCGACCGCATCGGTCGTCGCCGCCCGCAGGTTCGCCCGGATGACGTCGCTGACGTGGACGAAGTCACGACTCTGCTGGCCGTCTCCCTCGATCGTGATCGGCTCACCTGCCCGCGCCTGCTCGAGAAACGTCGAGATGACGCCGCTGTAGGGGCCCTGCTGGCGCGGTCCATAGACGTTGAAATACCGTAACGCGACGGTCTCCAGTCCGTACAGTTCCTCGTAGAGGCGCGTGTACTGGTCGAGGGCGAGCTTCTGGACCCCATACGGCGAGGTCGGGTTCGTGCGTGCCGTCTCCGAGATCGGGAGTTCGTCGGGATGGCCGTAGACCGCTGCGCTCGAGGCGACGACGACCCGCGCATCTTCCTGGCGGGCCTGCTCTAAGAGTAGCAGGCTCGCCTCGAGATTGGTTTCGTTGCTCTGTCGGGGCGCGTCGACGCTCTGAGAGACGCTAACGAGCGCGGCGTGGTGAAAGATGATGTCGACGCCGCGGGCAGCCTCTTGGACGGCGATCGGGTCGCGAACGTCGCCGTCGATCACCGTCACGTCCTCTGGGAGGTAGTCCCGGTCGCCCGTCGTGAAGGTATCGAGGACCCTGACCTCGTTGTGCGGGTGGAGCGCATCGACGAGATGGCTGCCGATAAAGCCCGCACCGCCGGTCACGAGCACTGTTCGGTCGCGAATCGCTGGCGAGTCCATCCCGCCTCGCTACCAGTCCCTCGCTGTTTAGTATCCGACTCGTACCCCTGCCTCTGCGGTCAGTATCCCGTGGAAGGCACTGCCTACAGGCTCGTTCGTCGCCAGTGTGCGGTGCCACGGAAACTGACTCGAGTGCCTCCCGCGTTCCTCGTGTGCTGTCGCCTGTGCGAACGCAAACGAGGCGAGCCGACGAACTGTGTCGGCATCCGGTCCGATCCAGTACCGCGAGCCGTTTGGGGAAGCTATATGCGCGGCCCTCGGCAACCCCAGGGCAATGACCGTCGATCTCGCCGTGCGTAACTGTACCGTCGTGACGCCCGCGGGACGAACCCCCAACGGGGGCGTCGCAGTCGAGGACGGCACCATCGTCGCCGTCGGCCGCAGCGACCGGCTCCCCGACGCCGACCGCGTCGTCGATGCCGACGGAAACGTGCTCGTCCCCGGCATCATCGATGGCCACATCCACAACCGCGAGCCCGGACTCGAGTACAAGGAAGACTGGGAGTCCGCGACGCGAGCGGCTGCTGCCGGCGGCGTGACGACCGTCGTCGGCATGCCCAACACGGACCCCGTCATCGACCGGCCCGACCACCTCGAACTTAAGTTCGAGCGCGGCGAGGCGTCGGCCCACGTCGACTTTCAGAGCTACGCCGTCGTCACCTCCGAAAACATCGAGCAGATTCCGGCGATCGACGAGGCCGGCGCGCTCGGTTTCAAGATCTTCCTCGGCTCGACGGTCGGCGACGTGCCACCGCCGAACGACGGCGAGGTCCTCGAGGCGATGGAACGCATCGGCGAGACGGGCAAACGGCTGGGCTTCCACGAGGAAAACGGCGAGATCATCGACCACTACACCGAGCGGTTCCAGGCCGAAGGGAGAAACGAGCCGATCGACCACTCCCACTCCCGCCCCGTGATCGCCGAACAAGAGGCTGTCGAGCGAATGATAACGTTCGCCGCGGAGACGGACGCGAAGATCCACATGTTCCACGTCTCCTCGGGCTCAGCAGCCGAGGCCGTTGCCCGCGGCAAAGCCCGCGGCGTCGATGTCACCGCCGAGACCTGCCCCCACTACCTCTGGTTCACTGAGGAAGTCATGCGCGAGAAGGGCAACGTTGCCCGCGTCCAGCCACCGATTCGGGACGCCGACGAGCAGGCCCGACTCTGGAACGCACTCGAGGAGGGCGCGATCGACACCATCGCTACCGACCACGCACCCCACACGCCTGCCGAGAAGAAAGTCGACGACCCCTTCGGGAACACCTGGGACGCGATTTCGGGCTTCGTCGGCCTCGAGACAGAAGTCCCCGCCATGCTCACCTTCGTCGACGAGGGCCGGTTCACGCTCGAGGAGTGGGTCCGTCGCCACTCGACGCGTCCGGCGCAGGTCTGGGGCATGTACCCCCAGAAGGGCTCGCTGCAGGTCGGTACCGATGCCGACTTCACAATTGTCGACCCAGATCGAGAGTGGATGCTCGAAGATCGCGACACCCTGCACTCGAAAAACTGCGTAACGCCGTTCGAGGGCGAGTCCTTCACCGGCAAAGCAGTCACGACGATCGTCCGCGGCGAAGTCGTCTACGAGGACGGCGACGTCGTCGGCGAGTCGGGGTATGGGATGCGTGTCGACGTCGATAACAGCTAGTTACCGCCTCGAGTCACCGTTTTCGGAGCGAGTTTCGACTTTCGCTTCGCGTGAACCCGATTGCTGCGTTCGATTGTGTGTTGTAATTACCGATGCGGGCGCTTTACGGGGCGTCTAGTGGTTCGTCACGCCTGACTGTGTGGGTCGAACCGATCGCGGTTCTCTGGTTCGACTCGCACGTCGACGCGTGACGGAGTGCTAGCCGATTATTCGTTTCCCTGAACGTCACCGCAGAGTATCCGCTTACTTCCAGTCTTCAGGACTGATCTACACCAACAATTAAAATTATCTACATTTAGGTCGCAGGGTCGTCGGGACAGCCGGATTGACGCGATGGCCAGTAGCTACTCCCGTGACTGAAAACCTACGACTCGAGCAACCGATCGAATTCGATCGAGTTGATGCTTCTTCTCCGCGATTGTATCCGTGGTACTGTAGCGCATACTAGAACCTGAGAGATTACTTTTAGGCGTAGATACCGTCGGATAGTAGTTATGTGCTACTCTATAAAACAGGATACAGGACCTCTATAACAATACTGTGACAGGTGGCGACACTATCTGGCCTATGAGAGAAGACAACAAGGAGTGTCGTAGTGTTAATCGCAGACGGTATTTAAAACGAATCACTGCAGGGAGCATAAGCCTCGCTGCACTCGGTGGCTTCCCGGCGACAACCACTGCACAGAGTGGGGACAGCGATATCGAAGCAGAGTTCTGTGGGGAAGCTAGCACACCACCGGAGGACCCACCCGGTGGGCAGGCAGGACAATGTATCAACTGCGTGCGCGAGGTGTGTGACACTGAACCAACTGCTGTTGCCTTGTACACCGGTCTCTCCGGGACCTGCTTTACGCTCCCGGCAGAAGCTATTCCGGAGGATGCCGACTATCTGACGCTGAAAGCCGGACAGAACTGTTTTCTGGCGGACGTCCCCCAAAATCCGGAAGACGATGTTACATGGTGCTTGCCGGAAGGAGCACAGGAAATTAGCAACGCAACGTTCTACGCGTGTGACGGCGAGGACGTTCCGACGGTTGACAACGTGATCGTCACCTGTGAAAAAATAGACATCACTACGTCGAACATTCCCAGTGGTGAGACGCTCACTGTGACAGTTACATTCGGGGATGGAGAGGAAACGTACGAACCAACTGTTGGGCCCGACGGCACCGCGCACGTTACGCTGCCTGGTGATCGAGATATATCGGCTGTCGTTATTACGTACGACGACACGGTGTTATACGCCGAAATAGTCGATATTCAATGCCCGAAACCGATGCCGGAGTGTCCTGAGGGACTCAACATCGCGTACAAGTACAAGTACGGCGAGTGGTGGCCAGATACCTATGATGATATTGGGGACGAAGTCGATCCGGATGTCTTTACCATCGAGGGAGATCAAAAAGAAGTAACGATCTGTGCACCCTTCCCATTTGTTGTCAGCTATGCCACCCGCAAGAAAGGCGGTAAAGGCAAAGGTGGCTGGAAGGGCTGGAAAGGCTGGAAAGGTTGGCACGACAAGAAAGACCATACGAAGCACAAGAACATGTTCGATCAGTTCTTCGGGGACCACGGCAAGCACGGTGGTAAACACGGTGGCAAACACGGTGGCAAACACGGTTCGTGTGGTTGCTTCGATGACTGTAAGGAACAAGAGCCGGTTCGCGCCGAGCCAGTTGACGACCAATATTGTGCAACGATCACGAGTGCCATGGATGGCAAGCCGAAGGAGAAAGCAGAGATCTGCTGGTTCCGCGTGCACTGTCCAGAAGAATAACGAAAGCGGTCGGAACCGATCAAGATCGCGGTCAAGACAGAGGCCGTGACGAACGCAGTGGGTGGGTCACTCGAGACCTGCACCCACCGCGTCTTCGACCGACGAAAAGCCGTCGCGCTCGAGCAACTCGACGAGTCCCTGATTGATTTGTTTTGCCGTTGACGGCCCCTGATAGACGAATCCGGTATAGAGTTGAACGAGCGAGGCACCCGCACGGATCTTGGCGTATGCGCTGGCGGCCGAGTCGACACCGCCGACGCCGATAATCGGCAATTCGCCGTCGGTATATTCCGCGATCGACCGGATCATGGCCGTCGAGCGACGTTCCAGCGGCTTCCCGCTGAGGCCGCCCCACTCCTGTTTGTTGGCCGAGACGAGCCCGTCGCGACTCGTCGTGGTATTGGTGGCGACAATGCCGTCGAGGCCGAACTCCTGGACGATGTCGACGAGATCGAAGACGGAGTCTGTAGGCGAGTCAGGCCCGATCTTCACCAGTAGCGGGACGTCCGCGTCGTTTTCGGCCTCGAGCGTCTCGAAGATCGCTCGCAAGTGGTCCGGCGAACCCTCGTCGAACTCCTCGGGCGTGTTCGGACAGGAGACGTTGACGACGACGTAGTCGGCAAACGGCGAGAGCCGGTCGAAGACGCGCCGATAGTCCTCGATCGCCTCGCGTTCGCTCGAGGAGTTCATCTTCCCGATGTTGACGCCGAGTGGAATCTCGGGGGTGCCGTCGGCTTCGAGGCGGGATTTAACCACTTCCATTCCCTGCCCGTTGAAGCCCATCCGGTTGACCATTGCCCGGTCCTCGCGCAGGCGGAACAGCCGGGGGCGATCGTTACCCGTCTGTGCGTACGGCGTGACAGTACCGATTTCGACGAAGCCAAAGCCAAGCGCGGCGAGGGCGTGTGTCACTTCTGCGTTCTTGTCGAACCCGGCGGCGACGCCGACCGGATTCGGGAACGTCGTGTCGAACAAATCGACCTTGAGCGCAGGGTCCTCGTACTGATAGGCGTACGACAGCGCCCGCCGTGTCGGCCACGTCGACTGGACTGTCCGGAGCGTCCGCTTGCCGAGCTCGTGGGCCGTCTCGGCCGGCAGCTTGAACGCGAGGGGGCGAACCCGAGAGTATAGCGTCATTGCCCCCACGTGGGAACGGCCCATAGGTAAACGTCTCGAAGCGCTCGAGAGTGTGTCACGACGAACAGCCGTGAACGGCTAGTGATATACGACAGACAATGGCAATATCCAAAATAGGGGGACAAATGTCTAGTTCTAGAATGGTAAAATAAACAAATATCCACAAAGTATTTGCCAGAACACTCTCGAAATCCATTCGAAATCACGAATGTCCTCCTTCGATGGACTGTTCAGCGTCATCGGGATCGGTCGCGACTCGACCGAGCAACCGCCCATCCACTACGAGTGTCGTCGGTGTGGCAAGACGCTCTCGAAACGCGACACTGTCTGTCCACTGTGCGGATCGACGGACGTCGCCGAAATTCAGCTCTGATATCCTCCATACAGCTACAGCTGTGGGGTTCCCCGCTGGAGGTAAGTCAACGGAACTGAAACGATTCGGAGGATCGTCGTCACGGTGGACGATGACCTGCATTTCGGGCCGTGTCAATCCGTCGACCGTGGTCGATTCGGAGTCGTTCTCATACTGCCGGACAGAACGACGTGACGATCGGTCGCGCTGCTGCGGCCGTCACCGGTGGAGACGGCCGCGAATCCGCGACCGACTTCGTANCCGGACAGAACGACGTGACGATCGGTCGCGCTGCTGCGGCCGTCACCGGTGGAGACGGCCGCGAATCCGCGACCGACTTCGTATTGACTTCTGTCTGATAGTATCAGCACTCGTCGCGGACACGTTCTGCGTCCGGGCCGAACACCGACTCGAGCACGTCTGGCACGTCCTCCGGCTGTACGTCCGAGTACCAGACGTTTCGCGGCTGAATCGTCATCGCGGTCCCGTTCTCGCTACAGAGCCCGAGACACGAGGTTTCGCTGACCGATACCGCAGTCCAGAACGCGTTTCGCTCGCGGAGCCAGTCTTTGACCGCCTCGAGGGTCGTTTTCGCTCCCGCCGCGCCACAGCTCGCGTACTCGGCGTCGCGGTCAGTGGTACAGACGAATACGTGGGCGTCGAAACGATCGCGTTGGTGAGCCGTTTGCTCTTTCATGGGCTCGTCAGCAGGTCCTCATGGCGCTCGGTTGCTGACTGGACGCCGGCTCGCGCCTGTAGCCACGCCAACCAGCTGGCGACGATTGCCCAGCGCCCTGCCCGATTCAGGACAGTCGTCGGTAGCTGTACGGTCGTATGCTCGTCACGTCCGGTCCCGATTCGGTCGTGCACGGTTTCGGCCATCATACAAGTTAAATTGTCTTACTGAAAATTTAGTTGTAAATCTATCGGTCTCTCACCGACGGCAGCGGTATCAGCTTCCTGTTGACTCTTCAACGAAGACGAGACTGAAATATCATGAATGTCCAGTAGAATCCGCGGGAACACGCGACTGCTGGTCGATAACGAAATCGTTTTCCCATGGCTGCCGTTTAAGTCGACTAACAACGACAGTCATGAATGTCCACCGACGGTCACCAGGAGGGAGCCGCCGTGGCGGTTGAACGCCTGCTCGTCCCGCTGTCGGACACGGTGACCGTCCGGCAGACGGTCGGCTACGCCGTCCAGACGGGACTCGAGGACGCCGATTCCCTCGAGTGTCACCTCGTCGTCGCGATGCCGTACGACGCCGACGTGCCCGAGAGTGACCGGTATCGCGACGATGCCGAGAACCTGCTCTCGCGGGCGCGAAGCTGGGTCGAAGAAGACGCCGGTACCGCCGATGTGACGATCGAGACGGCGACGATCGGTGTCGACGAATACCTCTTCGGACCCCGTGACTACGCCGAGATCTTCGA
Source organism: Natrinema limicola JCM 13563 (assembly GCF_000337475.1). GTDB lineage: Archaea > Halobacteriota > Halobacteria > Halobacteriales > Natrialbaceae > Natrinema > Natrinema limicola. The sequence continues at coordinate 111,910 of NZ_AOIT01000034.1, forward strand.
CGCCTACGCCGCCGACCATGAGATCGATCGCGTCGTCATCGATCCGGAGTACCAGCCCGGCGTCACCGCACAACTGCTCCAGCCGCTCGAGCGCGAACTCGAGCGAATCGGGCTGACCTACGAGGAAGCACCGGTCGAGCGACCGGCTCGTCGCGGTCGACTCGTCGGTGAGACCGAGGACTTCGATCGACTGTTCGCGATGTTCTGGATCTCCTATGGATTCTATCTCGTACTCGGCGATCCGACCTACTGGTTCGATCTGCTCACCGGCGCGGCGGTCGCCGGCATCGTCGCCGTCTCGCTCGCGCAGGTGACCTTTACCGTCCCGCTCGATCGTGTCCAGTCTCCCATTCGTGTCGTGCGGTTCGCCATCTACGTCCCATATTTGCTCTGGGAGATCATCAAGGCCAACATCGCCGTCTCGGCGGTGATCCTCAGACCGTCGATGCCGATCGATCCCTCGCTGAGCCGGGTTAATTCACGCGTCCGGAGTGGGCTGCCACTGACCGCGCTCGCAAACAGCATCACGCTCACGCCGGGCACGCTGACGGTTCGGGCGACCAATCAGGAGCTGCTGGTCCACTCGCTGATCCCCGACGCTCGCGAAGACCTCTTCGACGGCGGCTTAGAGCGGGGCATCCGCTTTGTCTTCTACGGTCGCGACGCCGCAGCGATTCCCTCGCCGCGCGAACGCGATGACGCCGAAATCGTGGGAGGTGAGGAACTGTGATGCCGTGGTCGCTCGAGACGGTATTCCTCGGCGGAGCCGCCGCATTTGTCGTGCTGGCGATCGCGATGTTTTATCGTGCCGTCGTCGGCCCGACGACGCAGGATCGGCTGCTGGCGGTCAACGTCCTCGGGACGAACACGGTCGTCATCCTCGCCCTGCTGGCGGCAGGACTCGATCAGGCGTGGTTTCTCGACGTGGCGCTGATCTACGCCCTGTTGAACTTCCTGATGTCGATCGCGATCTCGAAGTTCACCGTCGAGCGAGGTGGGGTGTTGTGATCGAGACACTCCAGTTCTGGGCGGTCGTCGCCCTCCTCGGTCTCGGCGTGTTCTTTACCTTCGTCTCGACGGTCGGCGTACTCCGCCTGCCGGATATCTACGCGCGAGCCCACACTGCCTCTCAGACGGACACGCTCGGCGCGGGATTCGCACTGGCTGCCGTCGCCGTCGCCTTCGGCTGGCAGCAGGCGACGGTATATTCCGTCTTGTTGTTGTTTTTCGTGTTCATCACGAACCCGACGGCGGCGCACGCGATCGCACGCTCTGCAGCCGAGACGGGTGTCGAACCCCTCCTTACAGAGGACCCTGATGACGCCGATGACGACGCCACGACCGCTGTCGAAAGCGAGGGTGAGATACAATGAGTGTCCTCGCGTACACGCTCGCGGTGTTTATTCTCGCAACGGCAGTCGCGACGGTGCTGTTCCGCGACGTGCTGTCGGTCATCATCGTCTTCGGGGCCTACAGCCTCGGCATGGCGATCCTCTATACGTTCCTGCTGGCACCCGACGTGGCGATGACCGAGGCCGCGATCGGTGCCGGCGTGACGACACTGCTGTTGTTGCTGACGATCGCCCGGACGACTCGTCCCTCGACCGACAGGCTCCGAGAACGGATTCACCTGCCGGCGGTCGCTGTCGTCGGCGCGCTCGTCCTCTTACTCTGTGTGGCCGTGGTCCCCGAGATGTACGCCGTTGGAATCACGGACACCCCAGTCTGGTCGAACCCCGAGGTGACCCAACACTACATCCAGGAGACGTACGCCGAGACGGGCGTCGAGAACGCCGTCACGTCCGTCCTCGCCGCCTACCGTGGGTTCGACACCTTCGGCGAGGCGGTCGTCGTCTTCGCTGCCGGCGTCTCGACGCTGCTCGTCCTAAAACGCGAGGTGTTTGCTTGAATGCCAGACCCGTACGACGATACATATACCGAGAGTCAGGTGATCATGACTGCCGTGAAGATCATCGCACCGTTTACGCTCACCTACGGGCTGTTCATGACCTTCCACGGGGGCGGTGCCCCTGGTGGCGGCTTCCAGGGTGGGACCATCGTCGGCGTCACGGTCCTCATGCTCGCCTTTGCCTTTGGCATCGAACCCACCCGTCAGTGGCTCCGCAACTCGTTTCTCGTCGGCCTCATCACCGGCGGCGTCGTCATCTTTGGGGCCATCGGCCTCGGGATGATCGCCCTCGGCGGGAACTTCCTCGAGTTCTACCAGCTCAAGGAAGTCTTCCACATCAAACCCAAGTGGGGGCTCGAGGCTATCGAGATCGCCGGCATCTCGCTGATCGTCTCGGGAGTCATGATCTCGCTTTTCTTCTCGATGGCAGCCGGGTTCTCGCCCGAACGCCCGAGCGGAACCGGCGGACGCGAGGAGTCGGCCGATCGGGGGGTGAGCGACGATGATTGAGCTCCTGACGAGCCACTACACGTACGTATTGGTCTTCGTGTTGCTCGGTCTCGGAATCTACATGACGATCGCCAGTGAGAACCTCGTGAAGAAACTGATCGGCGTGAGTCTCTTCCAGACGGCCATCTTTCTGTTTTTCATCTCGATGGCCTATATCGAGGGGGGCTCGGCACCGATCGTTCCCGCCGAAGCGGATCCGGGGCGACTCATGGTCGCGAGTCCGCTGCCACAGGTCATCGTCCTGACTGCCATCGTCGTCGGCATCGCGCTAACGGCGGTCGGACTGGCGTTGGTCATCCGCATCTACGCGGAGTATGGCACGCTCCGCGAGGACACGCTTCGGGAGGTGCGTGCCGATGAGTAACGTCGAGTTGCTCCCGCCGCTGTTGATCGCCGCGCCACTGCTGGCAGCAACGCTCCCGATCGTCCTTGGGCTCTGGACCGACCGGACTGGCTGGCCCATCGCCGCGGTCACGACTACTGGCCTCTTCGGCGCTGCCGTTGCCCTCGCGAGCGCCGTTTACACCGGCACCGACGTCCCGGTCACCCACGAACTGGGCGGCTATCCGCGGACCTACGGAATCCAACTCGTCGCCGACCAGTTCTCGGTCCTGATCGCTCTACTCGTGACGGCGGTCGCCACCGGTGTCCTCGTCTATACGCGCCAGGGCGGGCCGCGTGGCAACACGTTCTACACTGCCTACCTGCTGCTGACCGGTGGGTTGCTCGGGATCACCCTGACCGGCGACGTGTTCAACCTGTTCGTCTTCCTCGAGATCACGAGCATCGCGACGTACGCGCTGGTGGCAAGCGGCGACGGCCCCGAGTCGGCAGTCGCCGCCCTGAAGTACCTGATTCTGGGAACGATGGCTGCGTCGATGTATCTGATCGGCGTCGCGTTCCTGCTGATGGCGACGGGGACGCTCAACATGATCGAACTCGCAATGGCGATCCCGGCTGCGGAACGGCCGACGTTGATCCGAGCCGGCTTCGGGTTCATCGCCGTTGGCTTTGTCACCAAAGTCGCCCAGTGGCCGCTGCACACCTGGCAGCCAAGCGCCTATCAGCAGGCCCCCGACGGCGTGACGCCGCTGATCGCCGCGCTCGTCTCGACGGCCTCCGCCTACGCCTTTGGCCGACTGATCGTGACCGTCTTCGGCGTCGACTACCTCACGGCGATGCCGAACGCGGCCGCGATCGTCCTCACGATCGGCTGCGTGAGCGTCCTCGCGGGAACGGTGCTGGCCGTCATCCAGACCGAAGTCAAGCGAATGCTCGCGTACTCGTCGGTCTCGCAGTTCGGGCTCGTCATCGCCGCCTACGGCGTCGTCATCGCCGGCAGCTCCGAGACGGCCTTTATCGGTGCCGCGATCCACCTCCTCGGCCACGGACTGTTGAAAGCTGGGCTCTTCCTAGGGGCTGCACTCGTCGCACGGAGTTACGGTGCCCGCACCGTCGACGAGTACGCCGGCCTCGCTAAAGCGCGGCCGGTCGTCGCCGGCGCGATGGCTGTTCTCTTGCTCTCGCTCGTCGGCGTCCCACCGGGCGTCGGCTTCGTCGGCAAGTGGTACATCGCGCTGGGTGCCGTCCAGTCGCAGCTGTGGCCCGTCGCTGCCGTGATCTTCCTCAGTACCATGCTGACGCTGGCCTACGCCGCCCGCCTGCTCGAGAAGATGTATTTCACGCCACCGGCGGCGCTCGACTGGCCCCGTACGAGGGAGCCGGTCGCGACCGACGGTGGTGACACGACCGTCTCGATCGGCATGCTCGCGATCGTCGTCATCGCCGCCGTCGGAGCCGTCGCACTCGGCTTCGCTGGCGGGACGATCGCCGGGCTGCTCGAGCCGTTCCTTATCGAGGTGTTCAACTAAATGGTTGCAGATATCCGTCCGCTCGCTGCTGTACTCGTCTCGGCCGTCGCGATCGTTTTGATTATCGCGTCGCATCGTCGCCCCAACCTTCGCGAGGGCTGGTCCGTGCTGGCTGCCCTGGCGAAATTCGGACTCGTCGTCAGCATGCTCCCCGCGGTCATGGACGGCACCGTCTTCCGGTGGAGTCTCAAGGAATCGACGGGGATCCAGTTCCTCGCAGGCATCGACTTCGCCCTGCGTGCTGATCCGCTGGGAATCTTCTTCGCGCTACTTGCGAGTTTCCTCTGGATCTTCACGTCCTTCTATGCCGCGGGCTACATGCGCGGGCTCTCCGAACACGACCAGACTCGCTTTTTCGCCTCGTTCGCGGCCAGCCTCTCGGCTGCCGTCGGGATCGCCTTCGCGGCGAACCTCGTGACGATCTTCGTCTTCTATGAGCTGCTGTCGCTTGTCACCTATCCGTTAGTCGCCCACAACGAGGACGAAGAGGCTCGCATCGCCGGTCGGAAGTACCTCACCTACACGTTCTTCGGCGGTGGGGTCTTCCTGCTCGCGGGGACGGTCATGATCTACTGGCTGACGAGTCTGGTCGGCGGGCCGACGCTCGCCTTCGAGGCGGGCGGCATGGAGGCGCTCGCTGCCGCCGCGCAGGTCGAGCCGGTCTACGCACAGGCTGCCTTTTTCCTGCTGATCGCCGGCTTCGGCGTCAAGGCCGCGCTGATGCCGCTGCACTCCTGGCTCGCTGACGCGATGGTCGCGCCCACACCTGTCTCCGGACTGCTCCACGCCGTGGCAGTCGTCAAGTCCGGCGCGTTCGGTGTTGCTCGCGTGATCCTCGAGGTCTACGGCCCCGGGCTGATCTACGACCTCCCGCTTGACGTGCCTGGCATCGGCGAGGTCGGACTGAACATTCCCGTAGCTATCGTCGCCGCGTTCACGCTGACCGCGGCGAGTATCATCGCGATGCGCAAAGACCACCTCAAGCGTCGGCTGGCCTACTCGACGACGGCCCAGCTCTCTTATATCGTGCTCGGGCTCTCCTTGCTTCACCCCTATGCGATCGTCGGGGCACTGTTCCATATCCCCGCACACGCGTTCGCGAAACTCACGCTGTTCTTCTGTGCCGGCGCGATCCACGTTGAGACCCACACCGACTACATCAGCGAGATGGCCGGCATCGGCAAACGGATGCCGCTGACGATGAGCGCCTTCACGATCGGTGCCGCAGGGATGGCCGGACTGCCGCCGATTGCCGGCTTCGTCAGCAAGTTCTACATGCTGATCGGGGCCGGCGATGTCGGCGGCAGCTACTGGCTGTTCGCCGGCGCACTCCTGCTCTCGGCCGTGCTTAACATCGCGTACTTCTGGCCGGTCGTCTACACCGCCTTCTTCGAGAGCGAGGACCGCCACGACGCCAAACCGCTCCTCGAGTTCCCGGAGGGAGGCCTCATCCAGTCGTACGCTGCCACGGCGGACGACGAGAGCGTCGCCGCTGATGGCGGCGAACCAGCTGATACGTCCGGTATCGAGAACGAGCCACACGCAGCCGACACGGATGACTACGAATACGCTGTTGACAAATATCCAAGCGATCATACAACCGCCGATGACACGGATGCACCGAGCCAGCATACCGATGCTCGAGCGACTGAGGCCAGCACCCGTGACGACCACGACGACCACGACGACCACGACGATCACGACGAGGCCGTCGCCGCCGTCGATCACCACGGCGACCACGACGACCATCTCACCGGTGGCCCGCCGGCCGGCGGCTGGCCGCGTCGCTCGCCGCGGACAGAGAGCACGTGGCTCATGCTCGCGCCGATCGCCGTCATCGCCACGGGCGCGGTCGTCCTCGGGATCGGCCCCGACTACGCGGTCTTCCTCGAGCTCGCGACCCGGATCGTCGAAGGCGTCTTCGGGATGCCCTTCGAGCAACTCGGAGACGTGCCGTTCGGTGAGCTCATGACGGAGGTGACCAACTAATGGAACTCGAAGCTCTCTCGCTTGCGTACCCGCCGCTTCTCGTCTTTGTAGCGGCACTGCTCGTGCTCGTTCTGCCCCGAATCGCCGGTTTCACTATGGGCGCACTCAGTCTCGCAGCCGTACTGGCGATCTCGCTGGTCGCACCTGGCGGGGAGCATCTGGGCGGCACCTTCCTCGGCTTCGAGGTTGTCCCCTACTACGTCGACGACTTCTCTCGGATGGTCGGGCTCGGCCTCGGCTTTTTGGGGATCTGTAGCGTCATCTACGCGTACTCGAGCGAGGCCAGCAAGACGCTCGTCGCGTTGGCGCTCGTCTACGTCTCTTCGTCGATCGGTGCGGCCTTCGCCGGCGACTGGCTGGTGCTCCTGTTCATGTGGGAGCTAATGGCCGTGACCAGCACGCTCGTCGTCTGGCACTACGGCGGCGAGGCGGTTCGGGCTGGCTTCCGCTACGCCCTGTTCCACGGCACCGGTGGCGTGCTCGTGATGTTGGCGATCGCCGCTCACTACGTCCAGACTGGGACGTTCATCTACACCGAAGCCGGGATCGCCACCGGCATTCCGGCGTTGCTGGCGGTACTCGGGATGGGCGTCAACGTCGCCTTCATCGGCGTCCACACCTGGCTGCCCGACACCTACCCGCGACCGCATATCGCGGCCTCGGTGTTCCTCTCGGTCTATACGACGAAGACGAGCGCGTTCATCCTCTACCGGGCGTTCCCGATCGGGAGCGAAAGCGATCTCGCGATCTACGTCGCGTACATGGGCGGGCTGATGGCCGTCTACGGGGCGACGTTCGCCCTGCTGCAACACGACATGCGAGCGCTGCTGTCCTACCACATTCAGGCCCAGCTCGGGTATATCGTGGCCGGGATCGGCATGGGCGCGGCGATGTCCTCTGAAATCGCCGTCGCTGGCGCGCTATCGCACCTGTTCAACAACATCCTCTTCAAGAGCCTGCTGTTCATGGCCGTCGGCGTCGTCATCTACCGTACCGGCGAGGAGGACCTCTACAAGCTCGGCGGGCTCTGGCGCGAGATGCCGCTGACCGCGATCGGATTCGGCCTCGGTGCGCTTTCGATCACCGCGATTCCGGGCTTCAACGGCTACGTGAGCAAGGGGATGCTCTTCGACGCGGCAAACCCCGATCCACACTACTACGGCGATCCGGAGTTCCAGGCGCTGTACTACCTGCTCTGGCTCGGCGCGATCGGAACCCTTCTCTCGTTTATCAAGCTCGGCTACTACGTCTTCTTCCACGGCGACAGCGAGTTCGAGGTTGCCGACGCCAAACCCGGCCAGACCGTCGCGATGCTCGGACTTGGTGGTGCCTGTCTCCTCTTCGGCGTCTGGTGGGAGGGGCTTGCAGACCTCGCGCCGACACTGCACGCCCACGGCGGCCACTTTACGTTCGCGTATCCCGGCGGCGAGGGCACGCTCCACCCCTACAGTCCAAGCCACCTCGAGACCGCCGGTATCCTGACCGGCGTCGCGGCCGTCACCTTCGCTGTCGTCCGGAAGCCGCTCTCGAAACTCGATCTGGGTGATCCGGCGATGGTCGTCTACCCCGTGACGTACTACGGCAGCCGCTGGACGATGCTCGTGGTGACGGAGACGTACGCCGCCGTCGACGCTGCCGTCGTCGGTGCAGTCAAACGCTGCTACTGGGCTGGGAACAACCCGGTTCTCGCCGTCGATGCGGCCGCACGTCGGCTCCCGCTGGTCGATGTCGACGAGCGCCAGCCGACCGACGGCGGCCGTCCCTCGACGATCCACCTCCGAGCGAGCATCGGGACCACCGTCCTTCTATTGACGCTCGTCCTGACGGTGGTTCTGTGGCTGCTCGTGGTCTGAGCACGTCGGACTGACGAGAATCAGTCGTTTTCCGTCGATTCGTCACGTCCGCCAGCGGCGGGTGAGCCATCGTCCGAGACGACGATCGATTGCTCGAGCACCGACGCCCGCAACGTCGGCTTCGAGGCTGTCGCCTCTCGTCTATACGACTCTGACGATCGATCCCGGCGGACGCCACGTGGCGTCAGATAGTCGCCGTCGACGTCGATGCCGGCCTCCTCACAGAGTCGTCGTAACACCGACCGCGCCCCCTCCGTTGTGATCGCTGGCGGTTCGATCGACCGCTTGCGAGCGAGTTCCGCCGCCGTGGCGTCCTCGAGTAAGGATTCGATCGTGTCCTCGTCGTAGCCTCGATCACGCAGGACAGACCGAACCCGGGCAGCGATCGAGGGTGCGTGGCCCGTCGGGAACAGCGGCCAGTCGGTCGACGGCGGATCGAGGACGACCCGGTAGCGCCGCAGCGGCGTCCGGGCGCGGGCGGGCAGGGGGACGTCCTCGAGGCGCTGGGACTTGCCGAGGACGCGGATCGTCCCGGTATAGAAGTCCACATCGTCCCAGGTCGCGCCCGTTCGCCGGTCGTCGTCGGGGACCCGGAACAGTTCGGAGCCCCGAACCGTCGAGTGGGCGAGGACGGCGACCATCGCGTACTCGCGCAGCCGACTGCGTCGCTCACGTGTCGATACCGAGGCGGTCTCGAGCGCCCGCTCGCGGACGTATCGCTCGAGCGCACGGCGCTGGGTGGCCGTCCAACTGTCACTCGTCGGTCGCGGGTTGGCGCTTGGCAGTGCGCTTTCGGCGCGGTCGGTCGCCGCCGGGTTCGTCTCGCAGATCCCGCCACGGACACACCACGAGAGGAACGCGCGCACGACCGCATAATAGGTGCCTGCGGACGAAGCGGTGTACTCCCCCCGATCGGTTCGGCGGCGAAGTTCGGCGGCGTAGGCGCGCATGTGCTCGACCTCGAGCGTGGCGATCAATCTGACGCCGTGTTCGGCCTCGAGCCACTTGGCCCAGCGCCGGAGGATCGACTCGGCGTTGGATGCGTAGGTGCCTGCACCCGAGCCGTCGGGATCGCCGACGGCCTTTCGTTGGAGATAGGTATCGACGGCGTCCGTGATCGCGACGGCGGTCATCGGTCGCCCACCTCCGTGTGATCGTCCGGATCGACGCCTGCTGTCGCCGTCGACGTCGCTACGTGCACTTGGATCGGGACTCCGGCTGGGCCGACGGCACGAACGCGGACAGCGGGATCGACACGACGGACCATTTGTGCGAACGATACTGGGCCGAGACCGTAAATCTGTGTTTCGATATCAAATACCTAGAATAAAAGCCGAGTTGGTTTCTCAACCGCGGGCTGATACGGTCTGCTGTCAGGATGGATCCTGATGGCTGATCTTTTCGGCCGTAATCCCCGGGACCGGCGTCCCACAATCCTTGCACTTCCAGTTCCGCGTCGTCGTTCCGGATTCCTTCTCGAGGTCCTGTTTGAACTCGAGGAACGCGCCACACTGACACCGATAGGTCGTGCGGGTCATAGACGTACCAACCTCGGGAGATGCGATAAACGGTTCGCCGACGCAAGTCCGAACGGAATTGCGATCCCGGGAACGTCGATATCAAGGCCCCGGCGGCCGTCGGAACGTGATGAAATGTCCCAGACACATCGGATTCCGATCACAGGCGCAGGGACGGGGACGGACACGGGGCCGCCAACCGTCGCTGCCGTCCATCACGAGGCCGAGTCTGACGATTGGCTCGTCTTCTGTCACGGCCTCCGGAGCGACAAATCGGGCAGCTACGAGCAGCGGTGTCGACAAGCCGTCGAGGCGGGCTACAACGCAGTCCGCTTCGACTGTCGGGGCTGCGGTGAGTCCGATGGCGCGTTCGTCGAGTCGACACTCGAGGCGCGACTCACTGATCTCCACCACGTCGTCGACTACTTCGATCCCGACTCATACGTTCTGTTCGGCTCGAGTTTCGGCGGGAAAGTCGCCTTCCACGCCGCGGCCGCCGACGACCGGGTTACAGCGGTCGCGACACGTGCACCCGTGACGACCGCCGGGACGTTCGACGAGTATCGCGCGGCCGTCGAGCGCGACGGGGAGTGGACGTTCGACACCGGCGACCGGATCGACCGTCGGTTCTTCGACGCCCTCGATCGACATCCGTTCGACGATGTCGTGACGACTCTGTCGATCCCGGTTGCGATCTTTCATGGCGGCGACGACGCGGTCGTCGATCCCGCCGACAGTTTCGATGCGGCGCGGCGACTCGAGACTGACGTCTGTCTCGAGCGATTCGCGGGGGAAGGCCATCGGTTCTCACAGGCCGGCGAACAGCGGTTGCTCGATCGGCTGTTCGGCTGGCTCGAGTGGGCTGACGGCTAATGCGGCTCACCAGCCGGTGTCCTGAGATTGCCATCCCACCGGCGGGGCTTACGCGCTCGTGTCGTGGGCGGCTGTCCGGGCTGGTCCCTCGAGTGGCGACATCGCGACGTACAGCGCCGCAAAGATCAGGACGACGTTTACCGTCGCGATGAGGCCGCCGAGCCCGGATCGAGTGACCCCGAAGACGACCGTCGGGATGACCGCGAGCAATCCCACTGCGACCGCGGCTCGTGGCGTAAGTGTCTCGAACATGGGAGAGACTTGCTATCGCGGCCGTCTTTAATCGGCCACACTGTTCCAGCCGATACGCTCACACTGGGGCGTCGGAATCGGCGTCTTGACCGGTACCTCGTCACTCCGACTTCGTGGGACTGCCACGCAGCGGTCGGATCGCCCAGATGACGAGGGTAGCGATGACGACGAGTCCGATCAGCGCCGTCTCGAGCGGCGGGATATTGATCCCGAAGAACGCCAGGACTGTGCGTCCTTCGACGAGGATCACGAGGCTCAGCGCGATGAGGATCAGTAATTTAGCGGGGGAAGTGTGCATCAGGTGACGAACGCTCCAACGTATTCTAGTCCGAACTGGAAATATATGACGGCTTCGCTGGAGACGGGGAACGGCTGAATATCCTGACCGAACAGTCCACTTTGCGCCGCGATCCCGGCCAGTGGAAGCGCGTAGGCTAGAACGACGAGCGCGAACGCGATTCCGAACCATAGTCGCAGGTTGTCGAGGACCTGTGGTGAGTCCTCCGGCCCGGATAGCGCCGGTGGAAGCGTTCCGTCGACGATCGGCTCACTATCGTTGTTGAACACCGTCAGGAGCATCAACACGAGAAAGAGCATCGCGGAGATAAACAGCAACGTGCCACCGAGTGCGAGTTGAGCGTTGAGTTCGCCCATCGAACCGACGCCGACGTCGTAGTCGAAGCCCTGATACTGTGGCTCAGCCGTCCGGCGTGGGACGCCGACGAGCCCGGCTCGGAACATCGAGTTCGTCATGAAGACGATGCCGACGAACCAGAGCACGACCTGGAAGAGGGCGACCTGCCGACCGACGAGCCGGTTCCCAGTCAACTGTGGGACGAGCCAGTACGAGCCGGCCATAAGCGTCAACGCGGTTGCGGTGCCCACCTGGGCGTGGATGTGGCCGGGGATCCACAGTGCGTTGTGGACGAGATAATTGATGTTCATCCCTGCGTTGACGATACCAGTAAAGCCGCCGAACGCGAAGATCAGCCCGGCCAGCGCCATGCCGGTAAACGCCGGGTTCCGCCACGGGAGTGCGCGAAGCCAATTAAACCGCCCTTCGCCTCCGCGCTGGCGGGCACCGTGTTCCATACTCGCAACGACGGTAAACGCAGTCAGGAAGCTTGGCAATAGCAGGAACATCGTGTTGGTCATCGCGATGAACTTGAACCCCTCCGCGATACCGGGATCCATGTACTGGTGGTGGATGCCGACCGGCGTCGACAGCAGAACGAACAGGATGAAGACGACTCTGGCCAACGGATCGCTGAACAGTCGCCCACCCGAGAGCTTCGGCAACACGGAGTACCAGAGCAGGTACGCCGGCAGCAACCAAAAGTACACGATCATGTGGCCAAAGAACCAGAACAGCGTTCGGGTCAGCAAGGGGTTGAGACTCTCGGTGATCTCGAGCGACCACGGTAAGATAAACACGAGGATAGAGACGATGACGCCGATCGATCCGAGGAAGAACATGATCATCGTCGTCAACACCATAAACGTCCGGAGCGGAATCCGCTTGCCTGGGTTTTCGTCCCGCCAGGCCCACCACGTTCGGAACCAGTCGATGCCTGCGAGCCACGTTCCGACCAAGAAGAGCGCGAGTCCGATATAGTAGAGCGGATTAGCCTCTAACGGCGCGTAGAACGTAAAGAGCACGTTCGCACGCAACTCCGAGCCGAGCACCATCGGCGGCTGGTCGAGGAAGCCAGCGAGGATCGAGATCCCCGCGAGGAGCGAGCCAATCGCCATCAGGCCATACCAGAGCCAGGTAAATCTGATGTCGACGGAGCCTCGCTCGAGGCTATCCGTGACAGCCCACTGGTACAGCCCGACGAGGAAGAAGATGGTAAACGCGATGACGAGGAAGACGCCGTGGCCGGTCAGGACGGTATAGTACTTTATCGAATCGATGAATCGGAAGATGTCTGTCCGGTGAAGTGCCTGAATGATCCCGAAGAGTGCGCCGATCCCGAACGCAATAAACGAGCTCAGAAAGGCAGCCTTAACGAGTCGTGCCTCCGCGGGATACTCGTCGACGAACAGGGCTGTCACGACTCCTCACCTCCCTCGGCCGCAGCCGTCTCGTTGCTCACTACTTCCACCGACCCGGTTTCCTCGTAGTCGTCGACGGTGACGGTCCAGTCGTGCTCACCAACGCCGAGTTGCGTGCTCTCGGCGGTGAACGTCACGTCTTGGGTGCTGTTGCCGTCGACAGTAATATTCTGCTGGAACGTCTGGTCCCCGATCTCGGCGTCGACGGTGGTCTCGAGCGGCTCGAGTTGCCCGTTTTCGACCGTTGCGTTGAGCTGGACTTGCTCGCCCGACGTGACTGTGTCCGGTGTCTCGGCGGACAGTTCGGTCAGGTCGAATTCGTCCTCGGGCTGGACGACGATTAGCCCTTCCATGGTGTGATGGCCAGAGCCACAGTATTCGTGACAGATGAGTCCATGCTCGCCGGGTTCGTCGAATTCGACGGTCAGTTCCGCGACTTGGCCTGGAATGGCCATCGCGTTGATGTTCGTTCCGGGGACGTAGAAGCCGTGAATGACGTCCCGGCTCGTTACGTGGAACGTGATTTCGTTGTTCGCCGGTATTTCGATCGGGTCCGGCTGAAAGATGAACGTCTGGGCGACGACGTAGGCCGCGTATTCGTTTTCACCGACCTGTTCGACTCGTGGTTCGCCGAACTGTTCGTCGTCGTTGAGTTCGTCCGGCGCGATCGTCTCCTCTTCGTCACCGATCATCGTGATCCCGAGCCCGACCGATCCGTACGTAATCGTCACGATGAAGCCGACGATCAAGATCATCGCACCCACGATCCAGAGCTTCTCGTACTGATGGATCCTCATCCGAGCATCACCGGCACGATCATGCCCATGACCGTCGGCGTGTTGCCGACGAACTCGACGAAATACGTGAACAGCCACATCAACGTGAGTGCCACGAAGTATACGACGATCAGCGAGAGTGTCCCCCACGGATCATACTCGTCATGGCCGATCTCCCGCGAGACACGAGAACCCATATCGGAGTTGCCACCACCGTCGATCAAATAACCCCTGCGGAGCGTTCGCACACGAAATACCGACTTGGACAACGAAAGTATTGATTACAGAGGGTGTTGGATTCGTCTCGTTCGCCGAGGGCGGTGCCGTCGCCGTTGCTGATACCAGTTGCAGCGGCGAGACGACCGCGTTTTCTGGTTCAGAAAAACCGGACCGCTTTTCATAGGGATACCGAAACGAACAGCTATACCAGTGAGTGAGGACACCGACCTGTCGACGCTGCTCGCGGTCCTCGACGACGAGTACGCACGCGATATCCTCACCCACACGAGCGTCGAACCCATGTCTGCCAGTACCCTGAGCGAACGCTGTGACGCCTCCCTCCCGACGATCTATCGACGGCTCGACCGACTCGAGGAGTGTCACCTCGTCACCGAAGAGACGGAGCTCGCCCAAGACGGCAACCACTACAGCGTCTACCGTGCGAACTTGGATCGGCTGGAACTCTCGCTAGATGATGGTTCGTTTTCACTCGAGCTAACGTACCGTGAGGAAGACGTCGCCGACAAGTTCACCCGAATGTGGGAGGGGATGCGATGACGCAAAGCGTCGTGCGAATCGACGAAGCGACACTGTTCGAGCTGTTGACCGTCGCGAGTCTTTTTCTGGTCGCACTCTTTGGGACGCTGATCGCCTATCAGGCCTACCGCGGCTACCGCCGGAACGATGCCCAGTCGATGCTGTATCTCGCCATCGGATTACTGTTGTTGACGCTGTGTCCGTTCGTGCTCAACGTCGCGGTGACGACGCTGATCGACCCGGAACGGATCGTGATCGCGCTGCTCGAGAACGTGAGTCGGCTATTCGGACTGGTCGCGATCACGTACTCGTTGTATGGCCATCATTGAGACGGGCTGCTGTCCCGATGTCCCGGTGGGCCCGCATGCGGGTCGCGGCCGGCCGGCACTGACTGACAGGAGTCCGTCTGCTCGGTGAGTGAGGCAAACGGAAAACGAGCCCACGACGTGGTAGCTGCAGGGCCGAAGCGATCGGGCGGCTATCGATATCGACTCCGAATGGCATCTCGAGAGTCGTCACGCGACACGGCCCGCGAGAGGGGGAACGCGGGACCGTGGTGGCACGCGTCGCGACCCTGGGATGATCGGATGCGGGGAGATCCGGGGGACCATCACGGAGTCAGTGAAGGGCTATTTCGTCCCCCGCTCGTTTCGTCCAGTGCCATCGTATTAGTAATACGAGCGCGTTTTCTGGGTCGGAAAACGCAGTGTTACCGACGTATGTCCTGCGATTACTCACCCCAGGATTCTTCGCGGTCGCTATGTGAGGGGCAGTATGTACTCTCTCGCGGGAACTGACTCCGTTCACACGACGGCGATCCGTACGTCCCTCGTGGAACGCGCGACGCCGAGACCGACCGGCGATCGGTGACGCCTGCCGACGTACTCTGCGAGGCCACAGCGGGCTGCGATGCCGACGAGATCGTCATCGGTGCACACGGTAGCGAACCCGACACGACGCGCGACGTCGGTGCGACTACACGAGAGGGTCTCGCGGCTGCGGATCGGCCGGTCGTCGTCGTGCCGATTCCCGATCTCTACAGATCAGCAAGGCGAGTGCCTCGGGGCGTGACCCCGAGGCGGTTCACCGCTCGAGGCAGTTAGAAGGGGAACAGCGAGTCGGCCTCGAGGTCGCGTTCTATGAGTTCGATCTCGTGGCCGTCCGGGTCTTTCGTGAAGGCGTACATGTTGTCGTTGCTCTCGGGGTCGCGGTAGTCGGGGGCCTCGCGCGTCATGAGCTGGTCCCAGTCCTCGGCGAGGTCGTCGACGCGGACACAGAGGTGGCCCCAGGCGTCACCCTGCTCGTAGCTGCGGCCGTCGTAGTTGTAGGTGAGTTCGACGGACATCGCCTCGGGGGCGGCGTCGGTGGGTTCGACGAAGTAGTTCGCGAAGGTATCGGCTTCCCAGCGGCCGACTTCGTCGTAGCCGAACTTGCGGGTCCAGAAGCCAAGCGCCTCGTCGGCGTCCTCGACGCGGACCATGGTGTGGTCGAGCGACCAGAGTGCCCCTTCGTCGGGGTCGCGCTGGACGAGTTCGATCTCGTGGCCGTCTGGGTCTTTGACGAACGCGTACCGACCGCCACAGGACTCGGGGTCGCGGTAGTCGTCGACGCCCTCGTCCATGAGTTGCTGGTAGTAGTCCTCGAGTTTACCCTCGGGAACGCGGACCGCGATATGGCCCCAGGCGTCGCCCACTTCGGGCTCTTCGCCCTCGTTGTGGGTGAGCTCGAGCATCGCACCGTCCTCGTGCATATCCTCGGGCCCGAGATAGACGATGGTGAACCCGTCGCCCTCGTAGCGGTCTTTCTCCTCGTACTCGAGGTGCGTCTGATACCAGTCGAGCGATTTCTCGAGGTCTGCGACGCGGATCATCGTGTGGTCGAGCGTTCCGTCCATATCCACAGAGAGGCCCGCGCGCTCCAAAAAATTGGCGGCTGCAGTCGTCTACTCTGCTCCGTCGGGTGATTCCGCGGTCGCCTCTCGTCCACGGTGGTCGACATCTGCCGTCCTTCGTGTGGCAACCGGCTCGAGGTCCTTTCGGTCGGCGTCGAATTTCGAGAGGCCGATGACGAGGCCGACGAGGGCGACGACGCCCAGCGGCAGGAAGACGAACGCGGGCACGCCCAGGTAGCCGTTGAGCAGGTAACAGCCCACGACGACGAGGAAGACGGTCACAGCATAGGGGATTTGGGTCCGCACGTGATCGATCAGGTCGGCCCCGCTGAACGTCGCCGAGAGCACGGTCGTGTCGGAGATCGGCGAGGAGTGATCGCCGAAGATCGCCCCGGAGAAGAGGGCACCGACGGCCACCGGGACAAGCTCGAATCCCGTTCCGAACTCGGTCGCGACCGGCACGGCGATGGGCGTGACCAGCCCCATCGTCGCCCACGACGATCCCATCGTGAACGCGACGAACGCGGCGACGAACAGGATGAGGACGGGAAGCAGCTCTGCCGACAGGTAGCCCTGAGCGAGCCCGGCGACGTAGTCGCCCGTCCCGAGCGTGTCCGCGACGCTACTGATCGTCCAAGCGAGGACGAGGATCGTCACCGCCGTCAGCATGATCCCGAAGCCGTCGAGGACGGTGTCGACGGCCTCGCCGATGTCGAACAGCCCGTAGGCGAGCCCGAGGACGATCGCCGAGACGACCATGGCGAACGATCCCCAGATCAGCGCCGTCGCGAAATTGCCCGCGCCGACGACGTCGATCAGCACCTGCGTGAGCCCCGTCTCGTTCGCGGCCGCGCCGATCGCTGTCGGCGCTCCCGCCTCGGCCTGGCTCGAGACCCACGACTGGTAGCCCGTCCAGAACGCGCTCGCGAGCGTCACCGCGATCAGGACGACGACGGGGGCAAAGAAGATCCGGAGCATCGGCCGCTGATCGATCGGCGCGCCCAGTTCCTCCTCGACCTTCTGCAGGGGCTGTGCGTCCTCGCGGTTGACGTTCCCGGTCGTCCACGCCCGATGCTCGGCGTTGAGCATCTCGCCATAGTCCCGGCCGGTGTAGACGACGATCCCGACCATAACGATCGCCAACAGCGCGTAGGTATTGTAGGGAATCGACCGGACGAACGTCTCGAACGCCGTCGGCGCTTCCGCCGCGACGCCCATGTCCCTGTATTCACGGTCGATTAGCGAGAGCTGGAACGCGACCCAACTCGAGATGCCGAGCGTCGCGACGGGGGCGGCCGTCGAGTCGACGATGTAGGCGAGTTTCTCGCGGGAGATCCGCAACTCGTCGGAGATCTCGCGCATCGTGCTCCCGACGATCGCCGTGTTGGCGTAGTCGTCGAAGAACATGGCGATGCCGAGAACCCACGTGGTTATCCCAACGGTTCGCTGACTCTGAAGTCGTTTCGTCGCCCACTCGCGAACGGCGAGCGCGCCGCCGAGCCGCCAGATGAGTGCAACGCCCGATCCCAGCAACAGCGTAAAGATGAGGATCTGAACGTGAAAGCCGTCGTCGACGATGATCGCGGCGACGATCCAGTCGAAGGTCTGTCCAATGCCGAGGCTCCCAGTGTAGATGACTGCTCCCGACCAGATGCCGAGAAAGAGCGACAGCATCGGCCGCCGGGTCACGATCGCGAGACCGATCGCAAGCAGCGGGGGAACGAGCGAGAGCGCGCCGAACTCTGCCATAGCTACTTGATCGAGCGTCTGGCGGGTCATCACGGTTCCGATTCGGAGAGTTTCCCATCAGTGATGTCACACGAGTTGCCATCGAAATGCCGCTCATACGGTTTGCTGTACCGATTTCCCGGTGCAACCGCAGGGCGGTCGCGGTCCCACCGGCAATGACTGACAGTAGACCGTATCAGACGGACGACTGGCGGTCGGCACCGGCACACCCCATGCGGGTCACGGGTGTCGAGAGCCCGCGATTATCGGCGCAGAATGAGTTTCAGCACGTCCTCGTCCTCGAGGACGTGGTCCGTCCCGACCTGCTGCTCGTCGTGGGTCGCGCTGGGGCCGCTGACGCGGGCAAAGCGGAACCGCTCTTCCATCTCGCCGCCGAGTTTCTCGATGGCCTCGCCGACGGTGGCTCCCTCCTCGATGACCAGCGGCTCCTCCCAGTCGACACCACGACCGGGTTTGTCCATGTAGACCCGGATGAGGCCGAGGTTCTCCCAGATGCGGTCTTTGAGCGCGTCGAGCCCTTTCTCCTTCTCGGCGCTGATGAACGTGACTTCCTCGGGATCGAGGTCGCGCTCGCGCAACTGCTCGTCGACGGTCTCCTTGTAGTCCGGCTGGATCAGGTCGACCTTGTTGACGCAGGTGATCGACGGAATGTACTCGCGGTTTTCCATCAGTCCGTCGACCAGCCGGTCGATGGTGACGTTTTCCTGTAGGTTGAGGTCGGCGTTGACGTAGCCGTGCTCGCGGAGGACGTCCTTGATGGTCTTCTCGTCTAGGTCCTGGTCGGTGCTCGAGGTGATCTTGATGCCGTCTTTGATCTTCGGACGGACGGTGACTCGTGGGGGCTCCTGATCGACGCGGATGTTGATGTCGTACAGTTCCTCTTGAAGCCGGTCGTACTGCTCGATCTCGAACACCGAGAGGACGTAGATGATCAGGTCGGCGTTTCGGACGACTGCCAGCACCTGCTGGCCGTCGCCTTTCCCCGACGCCGCGCCCTCGATCAGTCCGGGCACGTCGAGTAGCTGGATGTTCGCGCCGCGGTGGTTCAACATCCCCGGGTTGACGTCGAGCGTCGTGAACTCGTACGAGCCCGTCTCGCTCTCGGCGTTGGTCAGCGAGTTCAACAGCGACGACTTCCCGACACTCGGGAAGCCAACCAGCGCAACGGTGGCGTCGCCGTGTTTCTCGACGGAATAACCGCCACCGCCGCCCGAACTCGACTGGTTCTCGAGTTTCTCCTTTTTCTCCGCGAGTTTGGACTTCAGCCGGCCGATGTGGGCCTCCGTCGACTTGTTGTAGGGCGTGTTGGCGATTTCTTCCTCGATTGCCTCGATTTCATCCTCGAGCCCCATTTGTCCGTACACAACCGGTCGTGCCGAAAAACCCTTTCGAGACCCGCACGCCGAGACGGATCGATGGCCGCGATCGGACACGTCGAAAGAATTACCAATGCTAATGGAGTTTCGACACACATAAACGACGGGCCAGCAACCGACCACATATGCCAGACGCGTCGCAGCTGCGCGACAGTACGCAGATCGTCCTCCCCCGGGAGACACTCGTGGGGCTCGAGGCGCGGCTCGATGACGTCTGTACGGTCTCCGTTGTCGCCGAGGGCGAGGACGACTGCCGGATCGTTGGTAGTCCGGTCGAGATCAAACGGGCCACCGAGTTCCTCGCCCGCCACGGCGTCAACGTGCGTTGACCGCCTGAACCGTTTCTGAGTGAGTTACTGCCCTCCGGCCCGGCGGCGGCCCTGTTCGACAGATGAGCAAGACGAGTGTCCGCAGTGGGTTCGCGACGCTACCGGCTGGGCCATTGAACTGCCCAGCGTGAACCACACCGTTGTGAGCGACTGTGGCGGGTCGAAACCAGAATGCCTATATTGATTTAGGCCCACCTAAAAACATGGCGGGAAAGCAGACAGGGAATGCGAACCCGGCGTATCAGAACCGATTCGGGGACGGGAACGTCGTCGTCGAAAGAACGATGCACGTCGACTGGTCGACCACGATGGTGTCTCACCAGTGACCCCCGAGACGACCACCGGAACGGACGAGTACGCGATGCCGGTCGAGACGATCAGGGCGGCGCGAGACACTGTCGCCGCCCTTCAAAACACCGAGGGTGACTTCGTCGTCTCCTGTCGCGAGTCAGGGATTCGACCCGAACCGGTGACGGACGCGCGATTCGATAGCCACAGCGATGCCCAGCAGGCCTGTGATGCCGCTTGCCGCTATCGTGACGCGATGCGAACGCTGGATCCGTCACTGTCACAGTACGACCTCGTTGTCTCGCCGGTCGACGAGACCCCACTCGAGGTTGCGAGCGTTCGCGAACAGACCGGTCGCCGACGCGCCAACGGACTCCCCGCATCGCGCCGAACCGTGACGCTCGCTGGCACCGGCAGCGACGAGTGGCTTCGCGTCGAGAACGGCCCGGTCGTTCACTTCACTGGCCCCGATTCGCTGCTCGACGATGAAGTCATCGCGCGACAACTGCGATCGAAACTCGACGAGAAACGCGGCTGATCGCCGTCCGTCTTTCCAACGGCTGAACAGATCGACGTGGTGCTCCCCCCGCGTCGATGTCGGCGATGACGACCGTCGCGCCGCCGTCAACTGAAACGGTCTGCTGTCCCGATATCCCGGTGGGCCCGCAGTGCGGGTTGCGGTCCCACTGGAACTGACCGACAGGAGTCCGTATGAACCGGTCGGCGACTGCGCCACCGGTCACGATGGCAATCTTGTCTTCAAGCAGTGCGGTCGCTGGCTCCATCAGGGGGCGACAACTGTGTTCGTGTCCCCTCGCTCGAGCGGGACGTCAGCACTCGTTATCAGTCAGGTCGGGTATCCGTTGCTGGGGGGATTAAGAACCGGATCGTAGTAGGGTCGGCGCACGACTGCCCAGATTGCTGGCTCGCCAGCACGGCGTTCGGTGACTGCCCCGACTCGTCGATCCGAGAGCGACTCGCCGACGGCGCACTCGAGGCACACCCCCTCTCCGAGATGGTGCCGGTGACGGGGTCGGCACAGCGGTCCAGATCGATCCCGGCGTTCGCCGACGAGATGCTGGATAAGGCCGGCACCGACGAGCGTATCCGGGGCGCGTTCCCGCCGACGGAGTGAACCGACCCGCGTGCGGAACGACCCTCCTGTACCCGTGCTCGATGGGTGCCCGCCGGCAGTTCCCACCTCACGAAGATCGCGACCGACTACTAAGTTACCGACGGCAACTACAGACACGTGTCCACGACAGAACAGCACGCGCAAGTCGAAGCCGAGTCGATCGACGGGTGGCACTCGCGACCGATCGACGACATCTACGACGCGTTCGAGACCTCGGAGCGAGGGCTGGAGGCCGAGACGGCTCGGGAACGGCTCGAGCGCGAGGGGCCAAACGAGATCGAGGCGGAGGACGGCGTCTCCCCGCTTGCGATTCTCCTCGAGCAGTACTCGTCGGCGCTGATCTGGGTGCTGATCGGCGCTGCGGTCGTGATGGCGGCGGTCGGCCACCTCCTCGACGCCGCGGTTATCGCGGGCATCGTTGTGTTTATCACGCTGTTTGGATTCATCCAGGACTACCGAGCCGAACAGAGCATTCAGGCGCTGCGCGAACTGTCGACGACGTACGCGCTCGTCAGACGCGGCGGCGAGAAACGCGAGGTCGACGCCACGAAACTCGTCCCCGGCGACGTGATCTTCGTCGAGTCCGGCGATGTCGTCCCCGCCGACGCCCGGCTGCTTGCGGAATCGAATCTGCGCGTCGACGAGGCGACCCTGACCGGCGAGAGCGCCGGCGTCTCGAAGGCGGTCGGCACCGTCGCCGAGGAGACCGCGCTCGCCGAGCGCGAGAACATGCTCTACAAGGACACCATCGTGGAGCGCGGCTCCGGCGCTGCGGTGGTCGTCGAGACCGGGGCCGCGACCGAGATGGGGCGAATTGCGACCGCCCTCGAGGCGGCGGAAGAACGAGCGACGCCGTTTCAGGCCGAGATGGACCGTCTCGGCAAGCTCATCGCGGTCGGTGTCGTGGGCATCGTCGCGATCATCGCTGTCGCCGAACTCGTCGTCGGCGAGACGGAGCCGCTGCAGGTGTTTTTGACGGCGGTCGGGATCGCCGTCTCGGCGGTGCCCGAGGGGCTGCCCGCGGTCGTCACGCTGTCGCTCGCGCTTGGCGCACGCCGGATGGCCGACCAGAACGCGCTCGTCCGTCGGCTCCCGATCGTCGAGGCGCTCGGGTCGGTCGACGTCATCTGTACGGACAAAACCGGCACGCTCACCGAAGAGGAGATGACGGTCCAGCGGCTCGTCGCCAACCGCGAGGGCTACGAGGTGACCGGCACCGGCTACGACACCGACGGCGAGTTTCGACGGGACGGCGAGCCAGTCGACCCCGAGCGCGTCGCCGCGGTGCTGCGCTGTGGGATGCTCTGTAACAACGTCGATATCGGTACCCGCGAACGGGACGACACTGACGAGCTAGCTGCGACGACACACGGCGACGACCGGACGTATCTCGGCGATCCGACCGAAATCGCGCTGTTTGTCGCCGCACAGAAGGCCGGCTTCGATCACGACGATCTCAACGAGGCCTACCCCCGGCTCGGCGAGGTCGACTTCACCTCCGCGAGAAAGCGGATGACGACGGTGCACCGAACGCCCGACGGCGGGACCGTCGCCTACATGAAAGGCGCCCCCGAAACCGTCCTCGAGCGCTGTGACCGCGAACTCGTCGACGGCGACCACGTCGCGTTGACCGACGAGCGCCGGGCGGAACTCGAGGCCCAAACCGAGTCGTTCGCCGAAGACGCGTTGCGCGTGATGGGGTTTGCCTACCGGCCCGACGTGCCGCCGTCGCAGGTCGAGTCGCCGGACGACGACCTCGAGCAGGGGATGGTCTTTCTCGGCTTACAGGGGATGCTCGATCCACCGCGGCCGGAGGTACCGGGCGCGATCGCGGGCTGTCTCGAGGCCGGTATCGACGTCGTGATGATCACCGGCGACAACGCCGTGACGGCACGGGCAGTCGGCGAGGAGATCGGCCTTCGATCGACGCGCATCGTGACGGGCCCCGACCTCGAGACGATGAGCGACGACGAACTCCGAACGGCCGTCGAGGAGGTCGACATCTTCGCCCGTACGGCCCCCGAACACAAGACGCGGATCCTCCAGACGTTGCAGGCGAGCGGACACACGGTGGCGATGACGGGCGACGGCGTCAACGACGCGCCGGCGGTGAAAACCGCAGACGTCGGCGTCGCGATGGGGGTTCATGGGACGGACGTCACCGAACAGTCGTCCGATATCGTCCTGCTCGACGACAACTTCGCGACGATCCGGGACGCGGTCAAAGGCGGCCGACGCATCTTCGACAACGTTCGCAAGTTTGTAAATTTCCTGTTATGTTGGAACGCCGGAGAAGTGATGCTGGTGTTTTCCGGGTCGATGCTCGGCTTCGGGCTCGTCGTCACGCCGGTCCAGATCCTCTGGATCAACGTCGTGACCGACGGCCTCCCCGCGCTGTCGATGGGCGTCGACCCGCCGACGGACGACATCATGGAGCGCGACCCCCGACCGCCGGAGGAAGGCGTGATTACGGACCGAATTACGGCCTCCATCGTCGGTATCGGCGTCCTCATCGCACTCACGATCATGCCGCTGTTTTACGTCCACCGGGCCGATGTCGATCTCGCTCGGACGATAGTGTTTACCTCGCTCGTCGTCTTCGAGATCGCCGGCATTCAGGCGGTACGGTGGCGCTACGGGCTCGGGCCGTTCTCTAACCGGTGGCTCATCATCGGCGTGGCGATCGCGCTCACGTTACAGCTCGTGGTGCTCTATACCCCGGTTGGCGTCCTGTTTGGCGTCGTGCCACTCGCGGCTGTCCACTGGGCCCAGATCGGGATCGCACTGCTCGTCTTCGGCGCGTTGCTGGCGCTTTTCGAGAACCTCCTGAACCGATACTACGATCGATACTGACCTATCACAGCTACTGCCAGTCGCGGTAGATCCTTGCCCGCTCGGCGTCTACGGAGACTATGACTCGCGTCCTGGTTCCGATCGACGGCTCCTCGCAATCGACCGACGCACTCGAGGAAGCGTTCGACCTGTTTCCCGACGCCGAGATCCACGTCTTGCACGTCATTCAAGTCACCCGGGTCCCGTCGGACCCGGAGATGACGCCCTACGAATACGCCAAAAAGAAAGGGCAAGCGTTTCTCGAGGACGCGGCGACGACCGCCGATACACACGATCGGGAGATCAAAACGGCGCTCATCGAGGGCCATTCCGCCCGAACGATCCTCCGGTATATCGACGAGCACGACATCGATCACGTCGTGATGGGCAGTACCGGTCGGTCCGGGATGTCGAGAGTCCTGTTGGGCAGCGTCGCGGAGGCGGTCACCCGTCGCTCTCCCGTTTCGGTCACGATCGTTCGGTGACGGGCCCGTCTCGCCGGTTGCAAGCCACGTCATACGAACCATTGCCATACGGCCTCCTGTCATACGGTTTGCTGTAACTGTTTACCAGAGGGTCCGCAGGACGGCTCGCAGTCCCTCCGGAACTGACTTACAGCAGACCGTATCAGCGGGTGCCGGTGGGCCCACGACCCCTCCTGCAGGTCTCCGGTCACTCGGGACAGGGGATCGTATCACCAGTTCTCCTTCGAACGACGACCCGTCGTCTACAGAAAAAGCAGGTCGAGTGCCTCGGGGCGTGACCCCGAGGCGGTTCACCGCTCGGGATGTGTCGGCGCGTCGAACCCGCCCCGGACGAGCGGCTTCGCGATATGGCGGCGCGCACACGGCGGCACCTCGTACCAGCCGATCTCGAGGTCGCGCCCGAGGTCTCGCGTTGCTTTCTCGGCCGCCGTCGTCCCACAGTCTCGACAGCGGTACCCCTGATTCCGGCCGGCACTTTTCATCGTCCGGCCGCAGTCTGGACAGGTCGGCGTCACCCGTTCGGTTCGCACGAGTTTGCGGACGGCAAATTTCTCGAGTTTGAGCGTGCCGTCGGAAACCTCGCCACAGGCGGTGAGCCGATCACCGACACGCAACGCTCGAACGCGATCCCGGAAGCGTTTGGTCGGTTCGAATGCGGCACACATGAGTCGCTCGGCCGCGCTGTCGCCAGCGGCTGGCGGCTCGAGCTCGAAGAAGACGTGCCCGCCGCGTCGTGTTTCGGGTTCGCTGGCGACCCGTCCCTCGAGTCGATAGGCGTGTCCGTCCTCGACTGTCGATAGCGAGCCGTCCTGCAAGTGGACATCCGTCCCCTGATTCGTGACGAACAGTTGGGTCGTGTCCACGGGTTCGCTCTCGATCCGATCGGCGACCGCACGGACGGCGTCTGCATCGTCACCACGGATCCCATGGAGGATGGGGCCAGGCGTGTGGGGCACGCAGACGGTCTCGTCTTCGCCGCGGTCGACCGTATCCCACACGTCGGGATAGCCCCAGTCGGCGGCGGCGAAGACGCTCTCGTGGTCCACTTTGCGGGCCGTTCCCCATCGGTCGGGCTCGCGGTAGGAGATGTACTCGTAGGTCCACGCTGTGAGCGCGTCCCACGCCCCGATCGCAGCCAGCGCGCCGATCCGGCCGCGGCCGTCGCCGGTGTGCCACGATCGGTAGCCGTGGCGGTCGATCAGGGTTTCGGCGTCGGCGATCTCGAGATGATCGCAGATCGCTGCGCGTGCAAACCGCGTAACATCGTCGGGGGTTGTGTCGTCGTCCGGATCGTGCGCTGCGACGACCAGTCCAGGATTCGTCCGCTCGTCGCCGGTTTCGGCCAGCGACTCGAGTCGTTCGCGCGCGATCGCGTACGCGTATTCGGGATCACAATCGGTATGGATCGCCAGTGCGGCGTTGCCCCGGGTTTTGTACTCGACAGCGGGGTTGAGCCGGACGAGCAGGAGCCGCGAGATAGTCTGTACGCCCTTCTGGCGGAGCCGGTCGGCGATCTCTGCGGCGACGTACGTCGTACACATTCCCCGCTCGCGCGAGTCTGTATCGTCGATCCCGACGACGGTCATCGCCGATGTTTGCACGCCGGCTGAGTAACCCCTTTCGGGATCTGCCCCAGCATCGCCGGCGGTAGAAACCGCTATATAAGTATACTCCTGATACAGGCTCGAATCGCGACACGGCACGCAGGCATCACGGGGAAAACGTCTTATAGGAGGAATCGCTTACAACCCCGTATGTCCCGCTCCGCACTGGTCGGCAACGTGACCGCGATGTTAGAGGACGCGGGATTCGTGGTGAGCGATCGGTGTGCGATCCGACCGAAGAGTTTCGATATTGCTGCGCGACGTGGCGACGATCTGATCCTCGTCAAGATCCTCGCGAACATCGACGCGTTCAACGAGGCGACCGGCCACGAGATGCGTCGGCTTGGAACCTATCTCGAGGCAACGCCGCTGGTCATCGGACTGCGCAGCCGTGACGAGGACCTGAAACCGGACGTCGTCTATTTCCGCCATGGCGTCCCGGTCTTCAGTCCCGACACGGCGTACAACCTGTTCATCGAGAACGTGCCGCCGCTGATCTACGCTGCGCCGGGTGGCCTCTATGTCAACATCGACGGCGACCTGCTGGCCGACGAACGCCAGGACAAAGACTGGAGTCTCGGTCAACTTGCCAGCGAACTCGGCGTCTCGCGTCGCACCGTCTCGAAGTACGAAGACGGCATGAACGCCTCCGTCGAGGTCGCGATGGCACTCGAGGAGTTGTTCGACGCACCCCTGACGAGTCCGGTCGACGTCCTCGAGGGGGCCGACGAGGTCCACGAAAGCGACGCGACGCCGGACGATCCGGAGGCCGATCCGGACGACCAACAGGTCGTCGCCGTCTTCACGCGGGCCGGCTACAGCGTGCATCCGACGGTTCGCTCACCGTTTACGGCTGTCAGCGAGGACGAAGCCGACAGCGACATCGTCCTGACGGGTCACTCGAAGTTCACGAAGGCCGCGGAGAAACGCGCCCGTATCATGAGTTCGATCGGGGCGGTCACCCGCACGCGGTCGGTCTACGTCGTCGACCGCGCAAAACAGGACTCCGTCGACGGCACCGCGTTGGTCGAACGCGACGAACTCGCTGACCTCCGGAACGCCGACGAACTCCGAGATGTCATCCGAGAACGCTCGGAGCGCGAAGAAGCAGTCTGATCGGTCTCGACGCTCACGTCACGTGTCGTCGCCGTAGGTTTCCTCGAGATACTCGATGATGTCGCTGCTTTCTGGCATTCCGTCGACGCCAGTTGCCTCGTCGATAATGACCGGCACGCCGGTCTGGCCGCTGACCTTCTCGACTTCGGTCCGCTCATGGTGTGCGCGGGGCACCTCGATGACGTCGTAGTCGAGGTCGAGCTCGTCGAGTTTCGTCCGGACCATCGCACAGAAGGGACAGCCGGGGAGGTCGTACAGCGTGATGTCTGCCATCGTGACTGAAGATAGGGGCCTCGAGGCCCAAGAGCACAGTGATTGCGATGATCCGGTATTGGCCAGCAACGACTGCACACGAACGCGTGCTGAGCGGGTCGATTCATACGGTCTACTGTAAGTCATTGCCGGTGCAACCGCGACCGCCCTGCGGTTGCACCGGTAAATCGGTACAGCAAACCGTATCAGTGGCTCCTCGAGTGTTCGTCGTGAGCCTAGCCGAGCATCCCGCTGGTGGAAACGTAGAAGTAGCCGATCAGCGCGACGGCGATTGCCCACTGTCCGAGCCGGACGTCTCTGCGTTCACCCATCGCCGTTTTGACCAGCGGATACGCGATGATCCCGGCGGCCAGTCCGGTCGCAATGGAGTAGGTCAGTGGCATGATCGTGATCGTGAGCCCGGCCGAGACCGACCACGCGGGATCTTCCCAGTCGATGTCGAGGACGCCCTGGAGCATGATGACCCCGACGGCGACGAGCGCGATGAACGACGCGTAGGCAGGAATCGCGGCAATGATCGGCACTGCGACCAGCGATAGTGCGAACAGGGCCCCAACCACGAGGGCGGTGAATCCGGTGCGGCCACCTTCCTCGACGCCGGTCGAGGACTCGACGAAGGTCGTCACCGTCGACGTGCCGACCATCGCCCCGACGGTCGTCCCGACCGCGTCGGCCATCAGCGGCTTCTCGGCCTCGGGGAGTTCACCGTCCTCGTCGAGGAAGTCACCGAACTGGGCGACGCCGATGAGCGTCCCGGCGGTATCGAAGAAATCGACGAAGAAGAACGTGAACACGACGAGTACGAACGTCAGCGGGTCGACATCACGAAGCCCCTCGACGAACGCACCGGCAAGCGGCGTGATGTCGTAGTGTGGGGATGTCACTGCTTCGAAGGTAACTTCGCCGGTTCTCTCGTCGAGCAACGTCTCGGGTGCGAGTGCCGACGCACTCGCAACGCCAGTGAGCAACAGTCCCCAGCCAACAACGGCTGTCGTGACGATGCCAGCGATAATCGCGCCTTTCATTTCGCGTGCCCACAGGATAAACGTCAAGAAGAGGCCGGCGAGCCCGAGGATCGCGGCTGGATTCTGTGCGACGTTACCGAGCGTGACCAGCGTCGCTGGATCGCCCGTCACGACCTGCATCTCTTGAAGCCCGATAAACAGCAGGAAGACACCGATCCCCGCACCGACCGAGAATTTGACTGGCTCAGGGAAGAGGTTGATGACGTATTTGCGGGCCCCAACGGCCGTGATAGCGATGAAAATGATCCCTTCGACGAACACCGCAGCGAGGGCCGTCTGCCACGGAATCCCCATCCCGATGACGACGGTGAACGTAAAGAAGGCGTTGAGCCCCATCCCGGGAGCCAGTCCGAACGGTCGATTGGCGTACAGCGCCATCACCAGCACCGCAACGACCGAGGCGATGATCGTCGCGATCGCCAGCATTTGGAACACCTCGTTCGAGTCGTAGACGGCCCCGTCGATGGTCGTCTGCTGGTTGATGTCGCCCTGTTCGTTGAACCCCATAATCGCCGGCAGCAACACCGTCGGGTTGACCACGATGATATACGACATCGCCAGAAACGTTGTAATCCCCGCGACTAGCTCGGTCGTGAAGTCAGTATCGTGTTCCTCGAACCCGAAATACGATGCCAGTAAGTCGATAGCCCCCATTTTGGATGCTCGAGCGTAGCAACACGGGTTAGTTAAGCGTTTTTGTCCAGCCCCGTCTATCATGAATGTACATTCGCGCATAGTGGCTGACAGCGTACTGATCCGTTTCTCGAGCTGTCGATGTGGCTGGACGGCTCCTGTCGACCGGTGGACGAACGTATTTCACCCCGGAACGCGTACTGTGATACCATGAGGTTTGTCATCGTTGGGTATGGTCGAGTCGGCTCGCGGACGGCAACGATCCTCGCCGAGGAGGGCCACGATGTCGTCATCGTCGACAGCGACATCGACCGACTCAAGCGCGTCCCTGACGACGGGTTCGAGACGGTACACGGCGATGGGTCTGACGAAGATGTCCTCGTCGAGGCAGGCATCGAGACGGCCGACGCGATCGGGGCTTTTACACCCGATCTCAACGTCAACTTCGCGGCCTGTATGGTCGGGACCCATCACGGCTGTCGAACCGTCTTACGGATCGACGCGGACTACCGCGAGGATATCTACGAGAAGTACGCCGCAGAGGTCGACGAGATTATCTACCCCGAACGACTCGGCGCTGCAGGTGCCAAAACCGCCCTGCTTGGCGGTGACTTCAATGTCGTTGCCGACCTCGCTGCAAACCTCCAACTGACCGTCCTTGAGATCAAGGAGGGATCACCGGCGGTCGGCAAGCGAATGAGCGAACTCGAGTTGCCCGAATCAGCACGGATCTACGCCCATGGCCGCGCACACGAACCGCTGACGATTCCGCTTCCGGGAACGGAACTCGCAGCCGGCGACGAGGTCGCGATCATCACCGAAACCGACCGTGCGGATGCGGTTCGAGCCGCCCTGTTACCCGCCAGCGCTTGAGACGGGCTGTTGTCCCGGGTTCCCGCCACACCCGACGGTAGGTCGGCGTGTGTCGGCACTGATACGGACTCCTGTCAGTCAGTGCCGGCCGGCCGCGGCCCGCACTGCGGGCCCACCGAGACATCGGGACAGCAGATCGTATGACCGATCGCAGTCCGTCTGACGCCGGACGAAAGATGGCATCGCGGCTCGAGCCGCAGTGTCCTCGACGTGCCTCTGACACTCGGACCGAACGGTTATGGGGGAAGAGAAACGGGAGCAGGCGCGCAGGCGAGGGGATGGGGGGAGTGTGGTGGGGAGGCCGCCAGCGCGCCTATTGGTTTCGTCACGCGGTGGGATAATAAAACCGCGTCAGACGGGGGTCAGACGGACGACGAAGCGCCGTTTTCGGGACGGAAAACGAGCACGTTCTGGTGGACCATCGAGGGGACAAACGAGAACGGATAGCCGTAGACGTGGAGGTCTTTCGTCGGGTCGTACCAGATCAGATTCGCCGCCAGCGACAGCGGCGCGGTCGACTCGATCGCCTGTGCGAGCTCCGCCGAGAGGAACTCGTAGGACTGCTCGCGGTACATGTCGCCGATGAAGACGACGACGTGGCCGTCCGGGGCGACGGCGTCCGAAAACCGGTCGAACTTTGCAGCCATGTCCGTGAGCCAGTCGGCTTTCGTCTCCCAGGTCCCGCCTGTCTCGGCGGTACCGTCGCTGTTCTCGCCATCGTCCGGTCGATCGAACGACCCCAGCTTGCTCTCGCGGGTCCGGCGTTCGTTGCGCGTCTGCTCGAGTTCGTCCATGTGCCAGTAGGGCACGTCGGTCAACAGGAGATCGATCGCGTCGTCGTCGACGTCGTCGATCAGGTCGGCACAGTCGCCGTGGTGCATGTCCTGTGTGGCGAGTGGCGGGTCGCCACGCGCACGCCGCTCGTCGTTTTCGCGCTCGAGAACCTCGTGATAGATCTCGACCCACCGTTCGGTGCGCTCGAAGCCGATCGCTTCTCGGCGGCCGGTCCCCTCGTGTTCACAGAGGCTCGCGCCCAGCAAGGTGCCACCGACGCCGGCGAAGGGGTCGAGGACGGTGTCGCCGGCCTTGCTGAACCGGCCGATCAACTCGGCACAGAGCCGTGGGGGTTTCTGTCCGCCGTGTTCGCTGCGCAGGTCGTGTTGGAGGTCGGGTGGGTAGCCTTCCGCAATGACGGACTTCGTGGCGTACTTCCACTCTTTGCCGGTCAGATCGTTCACGCGATTGCGCTCGTCGTAGATCCCACGCCCCTCGACGTAGCGCTGGTGGTCGGCCAACTCGTCGGTATCGATCACCTCGCCATCTTCGACCGGCAGTGATTCCTCGCGGGCACGGTCGGCGTCGAACCCGCCGTCGTCGTCCGTGAACAGCCGACTCTGGCGGTGTCGCTCCCCGTCGTCTGCCATACCCTCGAGTGCTCACGGGGACCGCTTAAACGCTTGTGCCTCGTGTCGATCGGGTCGTTCGGCGACGTCCCGTGCCCGACGTTTTTTACCGCGCCCTGCGAAGGCCAACCAAGGACTGATGAGTGTCGTCGTCGACGCTGCATTGCTCATTGGCGGCACGATCGCGCTCTGGGGCGGCGCACGCCTACTTGTGACCGGGGCCTCGAGACTCGCCGGTGCGGCCGGTGTCTCCGCGCTCGTCGTCGGCCTCACGGTCGTCGCCTTCGGCACCTCCGCGCCGGAGTTCGCCGTCTCGCTCGAGGCGGCGTTTGCGGGACAGGGCGACGTCTCGATCGGCAACGTCGTCGGCTCGAACCTGTTCAACCTCGGCGTAATCCTCGGTCTCGTCGGCGTCCTTTCGCCGTTTCGGGTCGCCGAGACGCTGGTTCGTCGGGACGCACTCGCGATGGCTGCCGCGACGGCAGTCGCTGCCGTCGTCCTCTTGAACGGGGCCGTCTCGAGACTCGAAGGTATTATCCTGCTCGCGTTGCTCGGCGGCTACCTCGGCGCGCTCGGCGTCGCGATTCGGACGGCGAACCGGGCGGACGACGGTCACCCCGACGCAGCCGACGACGGAGCGACGGTTCCGCCGCTCGACGCTGATGAAGAGACGCCACGCGAAATCCGGTCGGGGCTCGAGGGTGGTCGCGTCCTCGTAGGCCTGCTTTTCGTCATCGGCGGTGGGCGCGTGCTGATCGACGCGGCGGTCGGACTGGCCCTGGCCGTGGGCATTTCCGAGTGGGCGGTCGGTGCGACGATCGTCGCGACCGGAACCTCGCTGCCGGAACTCGTCACCTCCGTCGTTGCCATCCGCCGGGGCGACGTGGGCATCGCGGCGGGCAACGTCGTCGGCTCGAACGTCTTCAACGCTCTCGGCGTTCTGGGGCTCGTCGCTGTCGTCCAACCGATGGCGGTCGATCCCGCCGTTTTCCTCGGCATCGCGTGGCTCTGTGTGCTGACCGCGTTCGCGACGGTCGTGCTCGCAACTGGACGTCGATTAACCCGTCTCGAGGGCGTCGCCCTCATCGCACTCGGGGCGGGGTATTGGGTTGTGAGCATGGCACTCTGAGGTCTCGATCGGCGGACGGCAGTGACAGGCGGCGAACCCGGTGACACGGGTGTTAGCGAGGGTACTTCCCGCTTGCGACCCGAGATGATCGTATGAATATGCTCGTCGACGGCGAGTGGCGCGCCGACGCCTTCGAGGTCACCACCGAGGACGGCTCGTTCCAGCGCCAGGAGACGCCGTTTCGACACGAAATCCGGGACGATCCCGACGCCCGGTTTCAGCCCGAGGCGGGTCGGTACCACCTCTACGTCTCGTATGCCTGTCCGTGGGCCCACCGGACGCTTTTGATGCGGACGCTGAAAGGCCTCGAGGACGCGATTTCGGTCTCGGTCGTCGACCCGTATCGTGGCGAAGACGGCTGGCAGTTCACGCCCGACAAGGACGGCTGTACGCGCGATCACGTCCACGATGCGGACTTCCTCCGAGATCTCTACGTCCGCGCGGATCCGGACGCGACCTGCCGTGTGACGGTGCCAGTCCTCTGGGACAGGAACGAAGACACCATCGTCAACAACGAGTCCGAAGAGATCATGCGAATGTTCGACACTGAGTTCGACGAGTATGCGCAACGAGACGTGGACCTCTATCCCGGGGGCTATCGTGACGAGGTCGATCGGATCATCGACGAGATCTACGAGCCGATCAACAACGGCGTCTATCGGGCCGGCTTCGCCACGAAACAGGAGCCCTACGACGAGGCAGTCGGCGACCTCTTCGCGGCGCTCGACCACTGGGACGAGGTGCTCGCAGACCAGCGCTATCTCGCGGGCGATCGGCTGACCGAAGCCGACATCGCGATGTTTACCACCCTCGTCCGATTCGACAACGTCTATCACACCCACTTCATGTGTAACGTCCAGTCTATCCATGAGTACGATAACCTCTGGCCGTATCTGCGCGATCTGTATCAGACGGACGTCGCCGACCGAAGGGAAGGGACGCCGGACGGACGAACGGAGAGGGGTGCGAGGGGCGACCGAAGGGAGCGCCTCGACGACGCGAACGGGGAGGACCGACCCGTGAGCGAAGCGACCCGTGAGTCAGGTGTCGCCGAGACAGTGAATATGGCCCACATCAAAGAACACTACTACACGACCCATCCCGACGTGAACCCCCACCGGATCGTCGCCCGTGGTCCCGACCTCGAGTTCGAAGCCCCACATGACCGCGACGCGCTTCCCGGCGGGCCGCCGTCTGGCCTCCATGCAGCGGCCAGTGCGGACGATTAGTCGCGGTGGATGTGAAGCGAAAACGACGCGGCGACGAGGTGATGTCGCCGTTAGGTTGATTTGATCTAGGCGTCTTCGTCGGCTTCGGCGTCGTCGCCCTCGGCATCGTCGTCGGCAGTCTCGAGCAGATCGGTGCTGGCACGGTCTGCATCACGTCGCCACGTCTCGAAACTATGCTCGATCTCCTCCTCCGAGACGAACACCTTCCAGAGGACCCACACGACAGCTATCACGGGGAGAAGCGGAAAAAGAACGATAACGAGTACTGCGGCCATGATATAGCCGAACAGGGACATCGGTCTGTTCGGCCCGTAGCCCGTCGACTCGGACACCTTGACTGACATGTGTGCGTCTACGAACGTGTCGGTATTCGGTGTTACGATTCCGTGGATCCGTTTCGGAACGAATACACGTCGACGTGATTGCCCTGAATTAGCTCGTCTCGAGCCCGTTTTGCCCGTCCGACGCGTCGCTCAGAACCGCTTCGGCGTCGTCGGTGGGCCGGTATGCAAGCGCCTGCATCGTCTCGGACAAGGAGAGGAACCGTTTGGAGTTATTGGAGATGCCGTGTGCGATCAGCGGTGACGTCTCGAGCGTCGTCGTCGCGGCCGCGTTGAGCAACCGTCGGCAGTCGCCGGGACTGAGCCACATCGCGCGGGCGTAGCGCTCGCCGGCTCCGTCTCGCTCGCGACACTCCTGACGGAGCTCGTCGCGGGTGAGCAGCCAGCCGATCCGGAGAGTGACCACCTCGAGTCCGTGGCGGTTCGCGTAGTACGACCCCATCGCTTCGCCGAAGACCTTCGTGACGCCGTAGTAGGTGTCCGGATCGACCGAATCGTGTGGCCGGACGATCTCGGGCGTGCCGACCGTCGACTCCGGACGGCTCGGCGAGACGGTGTTTCCCATGTTGACTGCATGGTTCGAACTCGCGAAGACCACCCGCTTAAGATCGTTTTCGATCGCAGCCTCGAAGGCGTTGGAGAGTCCGTCGATGTTCGGCCCGCGAAGGTCGTCCCACGCGGCCCGCGGCGAGGAGATAGCCGCGAGGTGGATCACCACGTCCTGTCCCTCGAGTGCGTCGACGAACTGTTCGCGGTCGGTAATCTCGAGGAGCGTCGTCTCGAGGTCCGCGGTCTCGCTGTGAGAGAACAGGGTCAGGTCGTGCTTGTCGGCCGGGAACGCGTCGACGATCGCCCGCCCAACGTTCCCCGCCGCGCCGGTGATGGCGATGTTCGCCATAGCGAACCGACACCGACGCGGCGGAAATAGGCCGCCCCAGCGCGTTCCGGCCGATTCGTCTCCGCTCGAGCGACGCGAAACTCATACGGTCTGCTGTCTCGATTTCCCGGTGTAACTGCAGGACGGGTCGCCGTTGCACCGGAACTGACTGACAGCAGACCGTATCAGTCGATCACTGCCGGCAAGGCGGTTACTTGCAGGCTGCCAACCGGTGGCCTTTTTCCCAGCCAGCCGTACCTCTGTCTGTGACAGCCCCCACGACGTGGGACGTCGAACTTCGCGTGCCGGCAGACGCCGACCTAGACGCTGCCGGCGAATCCCGAACGATTGAGGTCCGTGAGGACGAACCGATTCTCGAGGCGGCCCGGTCGGCGGGCATCTGGCTTTCTGCGGACTGCCAGCAGGGGTGGTGTATCACCTGCGGGGCGACACTCATCTCCGGCGAGGTCGACCACAATCGGGCCAAGCGGTACTATCCCGAAGACGAGGCGGCGGGATTCGTCCTTACCTGTGTCGCACGCCCCCGCTCCGATTGCGTTATCAAAGTCGAACAGTACGGCGAGTTGCTCCAACACCGCGCCGACCACGACAGGCCGCCAGGACGATCGAAGCTTGGATAGTGGACAACCGCACGCACCGCCCCAGCGTGTACCCACTGAACGTTTTCACCCCGCACGATGTACGGGCCCCTATGTCGTCGCAGTTTACCGGTGTCCTGCTCTACGACGGTGATTGCCCGTTCTGTTCGGCCGCCTCGACCGCGATGCGCCAGCTCGAGGGTGTCGGCGTCGTCTCCTGGGACGAGCCGGCCGCACAGGACTTTCTCGAGGCGCAGTTCGGCGAAGCACCCTTTGCGCTGTTTTTCGTCGATAGCGAAGCCGAGACGGTCTGGGCGGGCCGAGCTGCTGCGAGCGAACTCTGCGAGCGAGCCGGCATGCCGGTCCTCGTCCAGGACATCGTCGACGAGAACTACGAGCGCGTCGCCGACGCGATCCAGTCCGTCATGGGAACCGACCGCGAGATCGATCCGTACCACGACGCCTACCCGCTGGCCGATGACGCCGCGGCGCTGTTCGACGACGTGGCGGCAAACGCCAGTCGGACGCATGTGCCTGACTCGGCGTAAGTCGCCTGAGCAGCCACACTCGAGGGTGAACTCAATATCTAGCGCGGCCGAGCGAGGAGTCGGTCGGTTCGTGACAAAGCGATGGTAGCGAGTTGCTACTCGTAGAGCGTGCCGAGAAGGTATATCACGACGACCCCACCGAGTAGGGCTAACGCTACTTCAGGATAGAAACGGACGTCGTCCGGGCCGAAGTAGCTGTCGAGAATTATGTCCACCCATCCGATCATCGCGATCGGGAGTAGCACTCCCAGAAGCAGTTGAACGATTGTGACTACATCGGCGACGTACTCCGGAATCTCCAGCCCGTCTGAGAACATATCAACGCATATGAGGGTCTCTATCTTAAGTATTATCGCCCCCCTCCCCCAGTTTGGATTCCGACCCTACACAGCGAGGTCACTCGTTACGCCGGATTCGGCGCAGGCAGAGACCGCAGCTCTCGCGGTGGCGCGAGGTAGTTGGCCCGGTTGTGGACGCTTAGATACTGGAGAATGCCGTTGTTGGTTCGTGCGCCGACTGAGCCCTCGGTGAGATCGGTCCCAGTCATCGCCTCGCGGGTCTTCACGAAGTCGGCGATCGACCGCTGCAAGGAGAGAAAGTGCGTGGCAGCCCGGTCGTCGTCGGTCGAGTCGAAGTCCCGCCGGAGGATGATCGGTTCGCCGTCCTCACGGGCACGCGATGTTTTCTGGGCGTGGCCGACCGTTCCCTCGTTCCGGGCGTCCTCGGCCGCGCTCTCGGCGACCTCTGTTATGCGGCTCGAGTCACCCAGATTGTGCCCGGCCCCCTCGACGAGGTCGTCGGCGGCATGGTCTGGCGAGAACATCTTGGCGACGCGTTGGTCACGACTGTCCTGGTCGTACCACTGGCCGAGGTGCAACTGAAGCTTCGAGAGGTGGATCGTCGTGCCGCCGGCGAACGGCCCGTCCTGAATCGTCACGCGGTCTTCGCTCGCCTGCGTCTTCCGAAAGCCCGATTTGAACCCCATGAACATCGGTGCGTCCTCCGGGACCGGATTGCCGTCGGGAATCCCATAGACGCCGGATTGATTGTCGGCTGGCAGTCCGCGACCGATAAACCCCGTTCGGCGGTCGGCGATATCGAAGACGCCGTCGAAAGTCCCCTCGACGTCGATGCCGTTGAGTTGCTCGAGCTCGCCTTTCATGGCTTCCTCGACACTGAGCGTGACGTGGCCGTAGTCGCTGGCCAGATGGAGCAACGCATCGTACGCATCGAGCGTGGGGTCCTCGAACGGTGTCAGCGCCGTCGGCGCTGGCAGCTCGACACCTGCGGGGGCTGCGTCGAACCGGTCGAAGTACGCTGGACTATAGGCGATGGTAAACGCCAGTCCCTCGTTGCCGCGTTTGTACGCCTTCTCGAGGGTTCGGAACGCGGCCTCGAGTTGCTCGCGCTCGTCGGCCGCGTCGGCGGGGCCGTCACCGACGTACTCGAGGCCCAGTAGGAGGTGGTGTTCGGGCGGCAGCAAGTTGCCGGCATCGTCGGTTGCAAGAAACTCGTCCCAAGCGTGCTGGCGATCGGGGAGTTCTGCAGGGGAGAGGGTCGCCTGTGGCACGTCCTCGGTCGCTTCGCGCTGGAGACAGGCGGAAAGCGCGCTTGCACCGCCGATAGCGACGGCGCTGCGGACGAACGCGCGACGCGAGATCCCACGATCCGGTCGGTCCATAGACGACTCTGTGTGCCCGTCAGGCAAGGGGATTACGGTCCCGCTGGTCCCGTGAAATGGCCGTCTCGACACTCGACCACGAACCCCCTCCCTTCCTGATGTCGGCCCGTCACAACACTTGACGACCGTGGTACACGCGGCAGCCGTCTTGGACGGACTGCCGTCTGAAAGTCTGCTCAGATAGGCCGTCGTCTGACTGACTGTACGCACTCGATTCACCATCAGACGTTCGTGATTATAACGATAAAATTGATATTTTCTTTAGAGTGTACGCGAACCACTAAGTGCTGCGTTATGGTGTCAATGGATGCAATGTCTGATGACAAACCACACTCCGCAGGCAGCATTAGTCACGGCGACACGAGTGAGCGCGTTGGCATGGAAGTCATCCGCGAGCGTGGGCTCGAGCCCGAGGACCTCCGTGAGAAACTGATCGACGCGATCGGTGCCGAGTTCACCACCTACTACTACTATACGAACCTGCGGATGCATCTGGCGGGGCACGAAGATTACAAGGAGATCACCGAAGACGCCCGCCTCGAAGATCGGGCTCACTTCGAACTCGTCGCACCGCGAGTGTACGAACTCGGCGGGGCGCTGCCCAACGACATCCGGGACTTCGCCGACCGGGCGTCCTGTCCGGACGCCGAGGTGCCGACGCCGATGGACGACGAGGGTGGCTTCGACACCGGCAGCCTCGATGCCGAAGGTATTCTCGAGGTCCTGCTCGAGGCCGAACGCTGTGCGATCCGGACGTGGTCGGAGGTCTGTGACATGACCCGCGACGTCGACCCGCGGACCTACGACATGGCCTCACGCATCCTCCAGGAGGAAATCGAACACGAGGCGTGGTTCGTCGAACTGCTCTCGATGGAACGCGACGGCGAGATCAACCCAGCTGGCCACTTCGTCCGGGGCGAGCCTGGCGACGCGCCGCTCTCGACCAACCGGCGGTTCAACGACAGCGCCTAAGCTGTCGGTTTACCACGCTCGAGCGGTCGCGCCATCCTCGGCAGCGACCGGTACAGCCTTTCCTGTGTATGTGCTACGGTCTCTATGAACGAGGTCGAGGTATTCGTCGAAATCGACGCGCCGCCCGCGGTCGTCTGGGATGCCCTGCTCGCGTTCGACACCTATCCCGAGTGGAACCCGCTCACCCGTCGGGTCGAGGGGGTCGTGATCGACGGGACGGCTCAACGGGGGCGGGACGACCTCGCTGACTCCCGTGGACTCCTCGACGGCCAGGTGCTCGCTACCGTCGAGCCATACAAACGGCTCGCCTGGCTCGATCGGTTCGTCCTCCCGTTCGCACTCGATCGCTACCACGAGTTTCACCTCCAGCCGATCGACGATGGGCAGCGGACGCGGTTGCTCCAGCGGGAGACGGTTCGCGGCGCACTCGCATCGCTGGTGTTCGACGAGATCAAGGTCGAACGGGCGTTCGTCGCAATGAACAAGGCAGTCGCGGTCCGCGCCGAGCGACGGGCGAGTGCGACGCCGTAACCACCAGTCGACTGCACACGTCCGCAGGTTCAAGTACGGACGGGCAGCCAAGCCCGACGTGATCTGCCAGACAGCACATACCACGAGTCTCGAGGACCGGCTGCCGTCACTGTCAGCCCGGGTGAACGATGGGCCATAGGGCGCTGGTCGCCTATCGGCGACTGGACCACCTCTACGACGTGCGATACAGTCACTGGGGCGGCGACGATCTGTCGCTAACAGGCGAGATCAGCGCCACCGCTCCCCTGGCAGCCGGTGCGATCGAGCCCTCGCTCGTCGCGGACTCGATCACCCGCGATCGCATCCTGACAGACCATCTCGATCCCTGCGCCTACGAGGCGCTGTATCTCGTCGATCCGGCGGCCGACTACGCGGTCGATGCCTACAGAGTCTGCTGGCTCGAGTGGGGCGACGGTCGCGACGGTGGCCGCGGCGCGATCGTCGCGGTCGACCCCGACGACGACCGCGCACTCAGGGTCTGGTTTCGCGCGACCAAAACCGCGCTCGCCGACGTTATCGAGATGGGCGGCCTCTCCCGGCGAGCCGCACAGGCCTACCTCGAGGCCCGCGTCTGCGAGGCGTACGACAGCACCGTCTACACGTACGGCGGAGCGATCGATGGCGATCGCAGGGACGGATACGAACCCACACCGGATCGGTGGCCCGCGGATGACGACCACCGCGGGGATCGACAGAACTAGGGCGACGGTGGAGACGGCGAGCGACGGAGCGCCCCGCCCCCTGTCACTCCTCGGCGCTCCACTGGGCGTCCGCGAGCGTCCGCTGGACGACCTCGTCGCCGACGGCCGCCGCCAGCGTCTCGAAGCCAGCCCGCTCGCGCCGGTCGCCTGCGTTGGCGACCAGCCGCGAGACGATGAACTCCGGCGTCGACCGGCCCACTGTGTCGAACCGCGGCTGGTAATCGACGCGCAACTCGAGGTCGGGATCCAGCCCCTCCGCGAAAATGCCGTCGACCCGTGCTTCGGGCGGCAGCGGCTCTAGGTCGTCTGCGAGGTGGGTGACGAACACGCCGAGCGCCTCGCGGTCGACGGTCAACGTCACCAGCCCGTGTAACAGGTCAGCTGCGCTGCCCGGTTCGGTGATCGCCTCGAATTCGTCGACCAACATGAGCGTGCGGCCACCCGACGATAGCGGCGGGACGATCGAGCGCAACGTGGACTCGAGGACACCGGCGTTGAAACTGGCGTGGCGGCGGTGAAAGACCAGCGAGTCCACGGGCGTCACTTCGGCCCGATCGGCGGGGACCGGCAGTCCCATCGTCGCCAGCAGGACGACCTGACACAGCGTCTCGAGCAGCGTCGTCTTCCCGCCGCTGTTGGCCCCGGTCAGGACGGAAACGCGCTGCTCGCCGGGGACTGCGTTCACGTCGTCGGGAACGCTCACCACGTCGTGCTCGCCAAGCGCGTAAGTGACGGGTTGGACTGACTCCTCGTCACGCGCTGCAAGCATAAGATTACGCGCGTTGACGACGGAGACAGCCGCCTGATCGCCCTCGACGAACGTCGGCCGGGTGCAGTCGTACGCGAGCGCAAAGCGAGCCAGCGAGAGCTGCAACGCGATCTCGTCGACTGCTTCGACTGCTCGATCGACGGCGTCGCGGGCGTCCGCGAGCGTGTCCTGTAACTCGCCCGCGACGGTTTCCTCGCGTTCGTCGACCGCCGCGGTGAGATCGCTCCGAAGGGTGCGCAACGTCCCGCCGACGAAGTCGGTCGCGTCCGTCGCGTCGGCCGGCATCGCATCCCGGACCCGATCGATCGTCACGTCGGTCTCGCTCAACAGGTGGTCCTCGAAGGCCTGGCGAAAGCCCTCGACGTCGCGAACGCCCTCCGAACGCAGGTCATCGATCAGCGCGAGGGCGTCAGCGTCCATGTCCTCGACGGCACCCAGCACGTCCCGGAGCCGGTCGAGTTCCTCGTCAGCACCCGACTGGACTCGGCCGCCATCCAGCGCTGCCAGCGCCTCGGCGGCCGCCTCGAGTCGCGCACGCTCGAGGTCGGCAATCGCGGCGAACGGCCCGGAATCGACGCCAGCCTCGAGCAACGCAAGCGCGGCCTCGACGGCGGCGCGTTCGCTGCCCTCGCGGTCGTCGTAGCGCTCGTAGGCCGCGAGGACGGTCTCGCGGTCGGCGTCGTCGAGGGCGTCCCAGGCGTCCCGGGCGGCGAGAACGTCGTCGAGCCGCGTTTCCATCGCGGCTCGACTCTCGAGTGGCGTCAGCACCCGAATGCGGTCTGCCGCGCGCTGTGTGACGGCGTGGTCGACCGCGAGATCCAGCAACTCCTTATAGGCCGATCGCGCGTCGCTGGTCGCCAACACGTCCATCCCAGCGCTGTCGGTTGCTCGCCGGAGAATCCGCGTCGCCCGCCCGCGAGCCAACCCGGCGTCGGCAAGCGTCCGGACGTCTCCACTCTCGATCGCCTGGATCGCCCGCTCGCGGCCCAACGCGTCGACCAGCGTCTCCCGCGTCTTCGGCCCGACTCCCCAGAACTCCTCGAGTCGCATACACGGTGGACTCGAGCCAACCGTCTTGAACACTGTGTCTTGGGCATCCATGTGTCGATAGCTCGAGAACGGACGGGGACGGCTTCGTAATGGCTTGTTCCAGATTTCAACACCGGACCACCGAGTGGCTCGAAATCGATCACTGCAGCGGAAGCGGGCCATGGCGAGGCCTCGCCACCGTGTGATTTCCGAGAAGTATCCACGTTCGTGGATATAATTCGATTCTAGTACCGTCTATAGAAGCACAAACACGGGGGTTTTTATCGGCTCGAGACTCTACTGACTCCCATGACTGATGGGCGGGGCGAGACTCCCCGGCGAACAGGAATGACCGAAAAGTGCGGCGTCGTCGGCGTCTCACTCGACGGTCGGGACGCGGCACGACCGTTGTACTACGCACTCTATGCGCTCCAGCATCGGGGCCAGGAGTCCGCGGGGATCGTCACACACGACGGTTTCCAGCAGCACAGCCACGTCGAAATGGGCCTTGTCGGCGACGCTTTCGGCGAGGACGATCTCGAGACGCTCAACGGGGCGGCCGGGATCGGCCACGTCCGGTATCCGACGGCCGGCTCCGTCGACTCCTCCTGTGCACAACCATTCTCCGTCTCGTTCAAGAGCGGCTCGCTTGGCCTCTCGCACAACGGCAACCTCGTCAACGCCGACGAGATCCGCGAGGAACTCGCGGCGGCGGGCCATGCCTTCACCAGCGACGGCGACACCGAGGTCATCGCCCACGACCTCGCGCGCAACCTCTTGGAGGAGGACCTGGTCCGCGCCGTCAAGCGTACGATGGGACGGATTCACGGCTCGTACTCGCTGACGATCAGCCACGACGACACGGTGCTTGGCGT
Organism: Natrinema limicola JCM 13563; assembly: GCF_000337475.1. Taxonomy (GTDB): domain Archaea; phylum Halobacteriota; class Halobacteria; order Halobacteriales; family Natrialbaceae; genus Natrinema; species Natrinema limicola. Next base: position 154,564 of record NZ_AOIT01000034.1, read on the forward strand.
CCGCGACCCGCAAGGCAACCGGCCGCTGTGTATCGGCGAACTCGAGGACGGCTACATCCTCGCCTCGGAATCGGCGGCAATCGACACGCTCGACGGCGAACTCGTCCGCGACGTGCGGCCGGGCGAACTGGTCGTCTTGCAGGACGACGGGCAGGGCTTTGACACCTACCAGCTCGTCGAGCAGGAACATACCGCCCACTGCTTCTTCGAACACGTTTACTTCGCGCGCCCGGACAGCGTCATCGACGACACCCTCGTCTACGAGGCCCGGCGCGAACTTGGGCGCAAGCTCTGGGAGGAAAGCGGCGTCGAGACCGACGTCGTCATGCCCGTCCCCGACTCGGGACGTGCCTTTGCCTCGGGCTATGCCGACGCCGCAAGCGAGACGACCGCCGACGGCGAGCCACGTGACGTCGAGGACGAGGGCGTCGAGTTCGCCGAGGGACTGATGAAAAACCGCTACGTCGGCCGCACCTTCATCATGCCAACGCAGGACGAACGCGAACGCGCGGTCCGGCTGAAACTCAACCCGATCAAGTCCACGATCGAGGGCAAAACCGTCACCGTCATCGACGACTCGATCGTCCGCGGGACGACCTCGACTCAGCTCGTCCAGCTCCTGAAAGACTGCGGGGCTGAGGAGGTCCACGTCCGCATCGGCGCACCGGCAATCGTCGCCCCCTGCTACATGGGCATCGACATGGCTACCCGCGAGGAACTGATCGCCGCGGACAAATCCGTCGACGAGATCCGCGACGAGATCAGCGCTGACAGCCTCGCGTACCTCTCGACCGACGCCGTCGCCGACGTGCTCGAGAAAGACCGCATCGACCTCTGTCTGGGCTGTGTCACCGGCGAATACCCCTACGACATCGAGGGCGAGGAAACCGACCGCGACGTGAATCGGCCCGACGTCGGGGGGGCGGAGCTGCCTGCGGACGACTAACGAAATTTTGTTCTGCGCGAGCGGCGAAGCCGCTCGCTCGACAAAATTTCGATCAAAAGCACTCCTCCTTCCCCTTCACTCACTTCGTTCGTTTCGGGTCAGTCGTCGGCCCGCTCGCGCCTCCGGCGCTTGCGGCCGTAATCGGTGTCTTCCTGCTACCTACCCTTGGAACGCCTCGGCGAACTCTGCCGGGAGCGTTCCGACCTCGATCCCCCAGGCGATCGGCAGCCAGCCGATCGCGACGAGCGTGATCAGAACGATGCCGATGACGTTGAGCCCGACGCCGATCTTGGCCATCTGTGGCAGCGTGATGT
>NZ_AOIT01000034.1:155831-252308 GCF_000337475.1 Natrinema limicola JCM 13563
GGACGCCGATGCCGACGGCAACGCCCGCGAGGATGGGCATGAGCATCGCCGTCGTCGCCGTATTCGAGGTGATCTCCGTCAGGAAGATCGTCATCACGACTACAGCGAACAGGATGGCGATCATCGGCACACCCGAGAGTAGCTCGAGTCGCTCGCCGATCCAGGCCGCGAGCCCGGTGTCGCCGAAGCCGCTGGCGATCGCGAGGCCACCGCCGAACAGGAGGATGACACCCCAGGGAATATCGACGGCGTTCGTCCAGTCGAGCAGGAAGGTGCGGTCGCCCTCTGCCGTCGTCGTCGGCAGCGTAAAGAGGACCATCGCACCGCCGATGGCGACGATCGTGTCGGCGTCCGCGGGCGGTGCGACGCCGACCAGCGGCTCGATCAAACTGCTGCCGATCCAGGCGACGGCCATCCCGGCGAAGACGACGGCGACCCACTTCTCCTGGCTGTCCATCGGCCCGAGCCGCTCGAGTTCGCGATCGATCGTGTCCGCACCGGCCGGCAGTTCGTCGAACTGAGGCGACACGGCGCGCGTGACGTAGCTGTAGACGGCGACGAGGCCGACAATCGAGATGGGAACGCCGTAGAGCATCCACTCGGCGAACGAGACCGACTGCCCGAAGAGCGCGTCGGCCTGCCCTGCAAAGAGGACGTTCGGCGGGGTTCCGATGAGCGTCGCGATGCCGCCGACGGACGCGCCGTAGGCGATACACAGCATCAACGCGATGCCGAACGAAAAGTTCCCCTCGCTCGTGTCAACCTCGAGGCCGGTCTCCTCGACCAGATCCGCGGTCTGGTAGATGACCGCCAGCGCGATGGGGACCATCATCATCACCGTCGCGCTGTTGGAGACCCACATCGAGAGAAACGCCGTCGCGAGCATGAAGCCGAGAATGAGCCGCGAGGGTTCGGTGCCGACGGCCTTGATCGTCCGCAGCGCAATGCGACGGTGCAGTCCCCACCGCTGCATCGCCATCGCGAGGAAGAAGCCGCCCATGAAGAGGAAGATCAGCGGGTGGCCGTAGGACGGGGTCGTGTCCGCGACGGGAAGTGCGCCGGTCAGCGGAAATAGCACGATCGGCAGCAGCGACGTCGCGGGGATCGGGATCGCTTCGGACATCCACCAGACGGCGATCCACGCGGTGGCGGCGGCGACGGCCTTTCCGGCGGCCGACAGGCCGCTCGGCGTCGGCGAGAGGAAAATCAGTGCGAACAGCAGCGGCCCGAGGACGAACCCGATCTGCTGTCGGCGTCGGTACGTCCCGCCGACGTCGAACGGCGAACCGTCGTCGCCGCGGCTGCCGCCGCCGGACCCACCGTTTCCGTCGCCGCCGGTGTCGTTTCCGTCTCCAGTTCGATTCGCCCCACTCGTCTCCGCCCCGTGACCGCCATCAGGGAACAGCCGCCGTGCGAGGCGTCGCTCTTCGGGCTCGAGATCGTCCATGTCCGCCATCATGGCCGGCGCGTCGAGTGTGAGATACGCCTTCGTTCGAGCGTTGGCGATCCATAGATACCGCCACAGTCGTCCCGTTATCGACCGCGCGGGCCGGTCGCGTTCGGCCACCATGTTCGTGCCCTCCCACGAGCAGGCGTATAAATAGTGGTCGCGTACACTGGTCAGGCGTGCCGGTTTGCACAATGCACAAACGGGTACCTGACCAACTCGTGGTATGCCGCTCTTACAGTTCGAGACGACGCTGTCGCTGTCGGACGCGGAGAAGACCGCGCTCGCCGATCGCATAACGGACCTATACACGACCGAGATGGCGACGACGGCAGGCCACGTCGCCGTGGTAATCCGCAAACGCGAGACAGCGGACCTCCACCTCGGACGCGCCGTCGACGGACCGCTGCTCTTTCTCGATGCCGAGATCCGACGCGGCCGCTCGTTCGAGCGAAAACGGGCCTTCGCCCTCGAGACCATGGACTACGTCGGAGAGACGTTCGACGTCCCCGACGAGAACATGAAGATCGTCTTCACCGAACACCCCGGCGAGGCGATGATGGGCGTCGACCGCGTCGGTGGCGAGTGGGGCGAGAACGGCGACAAAGAATAGACTGATCGAGTGTGCCGCCGACACCTCGCTCGAGCCGCCCTGTGTCGCTGTAACCACTATCTGTGACGGGCTCGTAGAAACCTCGTATGTACCGCGTGTTGCTGCCCGTCGACGAGAACGAATCGCAAGCACGGGCGCAGGCGACTGCCGTCCGCGACCTCCCGAACGCGGAAACGGACGTCTCGGTCGACGTCCTTCACGTCAGCCAGGAGTCGACTGGCCCGGCCGCCGAGTGGGCGGCTGGCGGGTTTGCCGAGGAGTACGCCAACGAGATGGCACGCGTAGCCGACGACAAGGCACTCCCCGCGTCGGTCGAGGCGGCGGTCGGCGTCCTCGAGTCGGCCGGTATCGCGTGGACGGTTCGTGCGGCGACGGGCGATCCCGCGGAGACGATCCGCGCTGCGGCCGACGAATATGACAGCGACGCCATCGTCATCGGCGTTCGCGACCGGTCGCCAGTCGGCAAGGCGCTGTTCGGAAGCGTCACCCAGTCGGTGATCCTCGAGAGCGACCGGCCGGTGACCGTCGTATCAGCAGCTGACGAATCGTAGGGCCGTTCGGAAAGCGGTGGCGACGACGATCAGCGGAGGCAGGCGGCGACGACCGCGAGCATGTCCTCGCCCCGGACTTCGTCTGCGAACAGCGGCACACGACGGACGTCGGTCCCGCGGAAGAGATCTTGTGCCTCGGCGAGTGCGGATTGCTGGACGTCCCAGCGTCGCTGACAGAACTCGCAGTCATCGAGGTTCGGCTGGAGGAACTCGCCCTCGACGTCGTCGGTGACGTTCGACAGCGGCTCCATCACGCGATTGACGACGACGGTGCCGACGGGGATCTCGAACTCCTGAAGCTGCTTGCGCAGTCGCTTCGATTCGAAGACGCTCATCTCCTCGGGAATCATGACGATCCGGAAGTCCGTCCGTGCGGGGTCTTGCAGCGCGGCCCGCAGCCGTTCGATGCGTTCGCGCAGCACTTCCAGATCCTCGAGTTCGTTTTCGGCTTCCGGCTGCTGTTGCCCGCCGAACATCCCTTTGACGCCCTCTAACATACCGCCGATGCGCTGGCGGAACTTCATGAGTCGGCCCATCATCGTGTCCATGATCTCGGGCAACTGCAGCAGGCGGAGGGTGTGGCCAGTCGGGGCCGTGTCGACGACGACGCGCTCGAAGCGCTCGTCGTCCATGTACTCGAGTAAGAGTTGCATCGCCGCGGCCTCGTCGGCACCGGGCATCGCGCCGCCGAAGAGGGCATCCATCGGCGACTCGCCGCCGAGCATGTCGCCGAGCCCGCCCAGCGGGCCGCCATCGGCTCCCTCGCCACCGGGGAACGGCGAGGCTCCGCCTGCGCTCTCGTCGCCGGGGAACGGTGATTCCTCGTCCGCTCCTGTGCCCGCACCGCCGAAGGGAGTCTCGCCACGTTCCATTGCAGCCTCGGGATCGATCTCGGCCGCATAGAGTGGGATGTCGTCCCGAATGCGGCCAGGTTCGGCTGGAATGTCGGTATCGAACGTGTCAGAAAGCGAGTGTGCGGGGTCGGTCGAAACCACAAGCGTCGGCGTCCCGGCGCGGGCGCTGTCGAGAGCGGTCGCGGCTGCCATCGTCGTCTTCCCGACGCCGCCTTTCCCGCCGTAGAGGACGTAGTCGGGGCCGTCGATCGGCTCGTCGGACGGCTCGACGTCGATGGTGTCGCGCTCCTCGTCGGCGTCGACGGAGTCCGTCGGCGTGACCTCGATGGTGTTTCCGCCATCGTCACTGTCCATCGTCGTTTCCTCGTCTTCCTCGACCGGTTCGACGTCGATGCCGCTCATACCCTGTCTTTCCCAGTCCCGACACGAGTATTCGTCGGTCCCGAGCGTCCTGCCGCGTCGTTCTCAGTCGAAATACGCCGCCAGCCGCTCGGCTGCTTCCTCGACGCGCGGCGTGACGAGCGCGAATCGAAGCCACTCGCGTCGCGAATCGCCGAATGCCTCGCCGGGCATTCCGGCGACGCCGGCCTCGTCGATCAGCCGCTCGACGTTTGCGAGCGTGCCCGGATAGCCCTCGAAGCGCGCCATCACGTAGAACGACCCGCTCGGTGTGGTATATTCTGCGCCGGCTGCCTCGAGCGCGTCGGTAAACGTTTCAACCCGCTTGCGGAGACGCTTCCGGTTGCGCTCGTAGTAGTCGGGGCCGGTCTCGCGAAGCGCCTGCAAGACGGCGTACTGGCCCGGTCGGGTGGTCGCGACGTTGACCAGCATGTGGCGGCTCCTGGCGTCCGAAACGAGTTCCGGCGGGAAGATCGCATAGCCGACCCGGAACCCGGTGATCGCCATCGACTTCGAGAACGCGTTAGTGACGATCCGGTGAGCCGAGTCGGTCTCGAGTGCGCTCGCGAACTCCCCGGAGAGGTCGTAGTGGTCGTACACCTCGTCGCTGATCAGGATCGCGTCGTGCTCTTCGGCGATGGCGACGAGTTCGCGCATCGTTTCGGCGGGATAGACAGCGCCCGTCGGGTTGTTCGGCGTGTTCACGACGATCGCAGCCGTCTCGTCGCTCGCGGCAGCGCGGACGGCTGTGGGATCCAGTTGTCCCTCATCGTCAGTCGCGACGAATCGCTGGGCCCCGCCGAGCATCGTCGTCTTCCCCGGATAGTACGGATAGACGGGATCGGTCAGCAGGATCTCGTTTCCACGATTGCGCTCGAGCGCTCGCGCCATCGAGAGATAGTTCGCCTCGCCCGCGCCGTTGGTGACGACGACCTGTTCGGCGTCGACGCCACGGCGCGCGGCGATCTCTGCGCGCAACTCGCGCAGTCCCGCGCTGGGTGCGTACTGGAACCGGTCTGGCTCGAGGTCGGCATACTCTCGCAGTCCCTCCCGAAGGGCTTCGGGCGGCTCCCAGTCGGGGTTCCCGCTGACCATGTCGATGACGTCGCGGTCCGCCGCGTCCGCATACTCCATCACGTGGAAGAAAAGCGGCGTCTCGTAGTCCATATCGGATACTCGGAAGCCACGCCCCGTGTTCTTTCCGTTTCGGGGTCGGACGGTGTGTCGTCAGTATCACGAGCGAGGCGGCCACGGTCGCGACCCGCGCTTTCACAACGCTGTCGCCCGTCGACTCGAGCATGACCGACGATATCGACCGCGAACTCCCGAGACAAGTCGGCGACGCGCTTCGCGACCGCGAGGAGACGCTGGCCGTCGCCGAGTCCTGTACCGGCGGGTTGATCGGTGCTGCAATCACTGCCGTCCCGGGTGCCAGCGACTACTTCGATGCCGGGCTGACGACCTACGCCTACGACGCCAAGCGCCGCCATCTCGGCGTGAGCCGCGAAGCACTGGACGAACACGGTGCCGTCTCCGAGCCGGTCGCCCGTGAGATGGCACAGGGAGTCCGCGACGTCACGGACGTCACGTGGGGAATCGCAACGACCGGCATCGCCGGCCCGACCGGTGGAACCGACGACAACCCGGTCGGCACCGTCTACATCGGAATCTCCTATGCAGCCCCGTGGGGCAGCGAAGCGTCGTATACGAGCGTCTCCCGGTACGTCTTCGACGGCGACCGCGCTGCCGTCCGCGCACAGACCGTCGATCAGGCACTCGTGGATCTGCTTGCCGAACTCGAGGCACAGTAATCGGTCCGCGTCGGCGACTCTCTCGAGAGAAAAACTATTCCCCACGTGACTCCCCAGATAGCGGTAGATGAACAAGAAGGGTCACGTGCTAAACGCCGTGCTGTTGAGCATCGGGCTGGGGTATCTGTTCGTGCCGGTGGGGGACGTAGAGACGTTCAAGACGATCATAATGATCGGCGTCCCGATTACGCTGGGAGCACTCTTTCCGGACGTCGACACCGCATTTGGTAAACACCGAAAAACGCTGCACAATCTGCCGGTCTTGCTCGGATTCGTCGCCTTTCCGTACGTCTTCGGTAACCTCGAGTACGTCTGGATCGGCGTGTTGACTCACTACGTGCTCGACGTGGCGGGGAGCAAGCGCGGGATCGCGCTGTTTTATCCGCTCTCGACCCAAGAGTATGGGCTCCCGACTGGTGTCACAGTCAGCAGCAAACGCGCGGACTTCGTGACCGCGGTCGTCACCGTCGGCGAACTGGCGCTGGCCACCATGGTCGTGTTCGAACTCCCACAGTTGGTATTCGAACTTGGACGACAGCTCGTCGGGCTGTAACTCGCTTGTGAATTCGATTTCGTCTCTCTCAGTTTTCGTGACTCGAAAGCGGGCCGTCGATCGGACGGTCAACTCGAGTGAGACACCTGCGACGACCTTCGGTTAGAAAACGCGTCCAGTAGTTGATTACTGCCGGTTCGGCGTCCATTCCTCGCAGGCGTCCATGTCGTCCATGGCCGTCTCGTGGCGGGCACAGTAGGGAACCATCCCCTCGGAGGACCGGACGTATTCGAAGTCCGCACAGTTCCCACAGTAGCGGTCCGTGGGTTCGGCCGGTTGGTCGGGTGTCGATTCGACGATTTCGGCGTCACGGCCGTCGCCGGCATCCATTGGCGACGAAATATCGGAGACAGCGGAGCCACCGTCGCTGGTGGCTGTGCCGACGCTGGGGCGGCGTTGAGATTCGGGATCGGTAGCCGACTGCTGTGACGTCGTCGCACTCGAGCGCTCGTCGTACGACAGCGTCGCGGACGTATCGTCTGCGTTGGTCTGTGTCTCGACGTCTCCGTCGGGCGTGCCGCCGAGGAATCCGATCCCACCGAGGCTGCCCGAGGCGTCCTCGTCGTCGTCGGCCTCGATGACCGTCTTGTTGTGGCGGGTAACGTTCATCTGGAGGGTGCCGCCAGGATCGTTGCGTCGCTTGAACGTCGCGACGGCGCTGAACAGACTCCACACGGACGTCAGGAGGCCGAGCAAGTAGACGACCGACACCTCGAGCGTGAGTTGCTGATTGTGGCCGCGCCAGTGTGTAGGATACGCATACCAGAAGAGTGCAACGCCGAGCAGACAGAGGCTCACACTGATCGCGGCGGCGGCCTGGACGCGACGGTTGGCCGGCAGGACGACGAAGACGCCGACGAGCGCGATCGGGATACTCAGTCCGGCGAGCGCGCCACCGACACGGACGGTCGCGAACTGGGCAGCGATATCGCCAGAGAGTTCGACCGCATACCCGCTGAAGAGGTCGGTCGTCGCCACGAGCACAGCTACGACAGCCAGGATCGCACCGAGTATCACGAGCGCCGTGCCAGCGTACAGCCGGCGGCTCGTCACCCCCGGTGCGGTCCCGTCGTAGACCTCCGTCAGGCTTGTCATACGGGGCCGTTCGGTGCCCCGCCACAAAACGATACGTCAGACACACCTCGGTTGCCGGAGAGGTTCCGACGGTTCTGGACCGCTGGCACGACTCATGGAAGCGAAAGTTTGAATCACCGCGCTCGCAAACCGACGCCCATGAGTGACGATGACGAGGACGCGGAGCCGGCTGTCTCACTCGGGACGCACACGCCCGTCGAGGGTGCGCCGCTCGCCCGCGTGAGTTCGCGACTGACCTGGCCCAAAGAGAAAAGCGAAGTCGACCGACTCGAGGGCGAGACCGTGATCCGGACCCCTGACGGCCCCCGTGAACTGTCCGACGTGCTTGCAGACATCGACGAGACGTACTTCCAGCGCCATCAGGAGTTCGAGGTTCATGTCCGGGACGTGATCGGGACTGGCCCGATTCCGACTGCTGACGAGTAACCTGTGTCGTCCGAGCCGGATCGACGCGGCGTCCGCTGGTTCCGGGACCGGCTCCGACTGTCCTGGGTCCAGAAGACACTCGTCGTCGGTGCCGTGCTCTCGCTGCTGTGGATGTCCCTGGTCCCCAGCGAGTTGAATCGCCGGCTCGTCGTCGACAGCGTACTCCTGATCGGCGGGCCACTCGCGCTCGGCTTGGCACACGGGAACCGAATCGGCTGGCACGTCGACCGCATCGCGGTGCGAAACACCGTCCTGCTCGCGCTGTTCGTCCTCCCGTTTTATGTCGTCGGCTCGACGCTACCGACGATCCGCGCGTACTATCCGATCTGGACGACGTCGACTGCGCCCGCAGCGTTCGGCCTCCACGCGATAAAGCTGCTGCTGCTCGCGCTTGCTGCCGAAACCTATTATCGCGGGCTCCTCTGTGTCGGCGTCAAGAAGATCGGCATCGCCGCAGTGTTCATCAGCCCCGTGGTCTACATGCTTCACCATACGTCGAAGCCACCGATCGAGTTCCTGCTGTCGGGCCCGACCGACATCCTGTTCGGTGCCGTCGACTACGCGTCCGACTCCATTCTCCCGTCGGTCGTCGCCCACGGCGGCGGCCTCGTCTTGCTCGACTGGCTCGTTCTCCACGACCCAATGTTCGATCCGCTGCTCGTGATGCAATTGCTCGAGTGGCTGCCGGTCCCGCTGTAGCCGTTCTGTGTCCGCGTTTGCCCTCCCGCTGGCTGTCGCCCCGTCTTATCGATTACAGAGAGTGTATTTATAGTCAACACTTATGGCGCTCTCGAGAGAGGCAGGCGTATGGACGCTCGGTCCTCGGTGTTTGCCCTCCTGATCTGCGTCCTCGGCGTGCTTGCCACACTGATCGTCCTGCCGCTCGTCGAGTACGTGCTGGCTGCCTGTCTGCTCGCGGTCGCTCTCCGGCCGGCCTACGAGCAACTGGTGCCACGCATCGGCGCACGAACCGCCGGCATCACACTCACCGCCCTCGCCGTCGCTGGCGTCGTCGTCCCACTGGTGGTCGTTTCGCTGGTCATCCTCGAGACCGTCACGTCGGCGCTCGAGTCCGTCGCTGCCGCTCACATCGTCACCGCCGGACGGACGTTCGCACAAACGACACTTGGATTGGACACAGCGTCGATCGCGCTCATCGAGTCGACGCTCTCGAGCGAACTCGCGGCGACGATCGGAACGGCGACTGACGTCTCCATCTCCCAGACCGTCGGTCTCGTGGCCACCGTCGCCGATATCGTCGCCGGAACGCTCGTGTTCGTCTTCGTCCTCTACTCTCTGCTCGTCGACGGCCCTGCGGTCCTCGACTGGGTCCGGCAGGTCGTCCCGCTCGAGCGACGACTCGTCGACGAACTGTTCGCGGAGGTCCATGTCGTCGTCTGGGCGGTGCTCCGCAGTCACCTGCTGGTCGCAGTGTTGCAGGGGATACTCGGCGGACTGGGGCTGGTCATGCTCGGCGTCCCGTTTGCGGCCGTGTTGGCGGTCGCACTGTCACTCGTGTCGGTGCTCCCGACGGTTGGGATCTGGCTCGTCTGGGGCCCAGTGACCGTTGCCCACGCGTTCTCGAGCAGTCTCCTCGAGAGTGTAATCCTGGTGGGGTATGGGACCGCCGTACTCGCCGTCGTCGACACGTATCTCCGGGCGCTTCTCGTCGATCGAGGGTCCGGATTGCATCCAGCAATCGCGCTGGTGGGTGTCGTCGGCGGCGGCGTGCTCTTTGGGATCGTCGGCCTGTTCGTCGGCCCGGTCGTGCTCGCAGCGTTCAAAGCCAGCGTGACGGTTCTCGATCGCCTCGAGCGCTCACCGTCGGCGGACGTGGATGCCGCAGATGCTGATTCTGACTCCGACCTCGAACGAGAGGCGTCGTTCACGGAGCTCGACCAGTAACTCGGTCGGCGTGTCGGCCCACTCGGCCGACTCATTCCAGGTTCGAGAAGGCGTTCAGGTTCGACTGCAATCCGGCCGCGAGTTCGGATTTGCGCTGCAGGCGCGCATCGGAGACTGGAAGTTGCGTCGCGACTTCCGCGACCGCCTCGTGGAACGTCTCTGCTTCACCGTATTCCCCATCGAAGGCGTTGCGAACGCTCTCGCGGACCTGCCAGACGCCGACGGGTGCCCAGTAGTCGTCCGACACTTCGCGCAAGACGAGACACTTCGCCTGCCGGCCGATCGACTCGAGATACTCCAAGACCCCCAGCCGGGCGGCGTAGTAGGCACCGGCAGTCTCCTCGACGTAGCTCGAGCGCCCCTCGTAGCCCTCGCTGGCGCTCTGGAGCCAGACGTCGTCGTTCGGGTTCGGATTCCAGATGCTGCCCGGCGCTTTCATCTCGACGAGTTCGAACTCCCAGCTACCGGGTGCGAGCACGGCCCAGTAGCGGTTGCCCATGTATTCGTTGGCCCAGACCTGGACCTCGTCAACGCTGGGCGCGTTTCGGATGCGTCCACGCAGGTACTTCCCGACGGTGTCGTCGACGGCCGTGATCGACCACCGCGTCGGGACGAGTCGGCGCTGTTCGGTCTGGCCGAGTGCGCCCGCCGAGAGGATCGAGTTGATGTCGTAGACGTCGAAGCCGCGCCGATAGAGATAGGTCATCGCCCCCTCGGCTTGCCAGTCGTCGTCCTCGAGGGTCTTCTTGACCGGTCGGGGCACGGAGGGATTTTCTCGCAACTCGGCGTTGCGCGCGGTGGCACGCGGCCCACGCGGCGTCGCCACGTCCGTACCGGCATCGAGGCCGAGGTCGGGGGTATCGTCTAATCCGATCTCTAAGTCGACCGGCCGGTCGGCGATAGCGATCTCACGCTGGACGCCGACGAAGCCGTCCCACGTGTCATGGACGGAGGGTGTCAGCCGGCTCGCAATGGACGGCGAGTCGACGTTTGCGCGCTTGCTCGAGTTCAACAGGCCAGTTCGGCGCTGGAGCACGTCGTCGATCGCATACCCCTGCTGGTACCAGTTGCCGTCGGTGACGTACTCCGTGGCGGCCCCTTCGTCACCGACCGGCGAGAGCACGCCGACGGGAATGTCGGGGTAGTTCGACCGCCCGACGAAGATCGAGGGTGCGGTCGAGCCGACGAGCGTATCGCCGCTTGTGGCGTCGTCGAACCGGCGTTCGAAGTCCTCTAGGTGATCGGTGATCGCGTAGGACTTCTCCTTGGCGAGTCGGCGACGCTCTGCCTCCTCGTCGGGCTCTAACTCCTCGATGTAGTCGTCGAGGCGCATTCACTCGCCGTAGGACGGCCACGACTTTGAATGTTGATACTGCCGGGCTGTACGTCGATACCCAAGTAAGATGTCAGAGGCAGAGATCCGGTCGGGCGTCGAGCAACCGGATCTCACATCAATATTTCGACTGGGGTATAAAGTAACCGTCACCGTCTTTTCTCCCTCTGAAAATCCGATCGACACTCACTGTTTTCCGAGCGTGACGAGCGTCTCCGTCTCGATCGCTCGAGCAGCCATCGAAAGACAACGGTTAAAAACGGCGGGCGGGAAGGGAAGTGTATGAGTACGACCGACGACCGAGAGACACGTGCCTGTGTCTCTTGCGGGCTCAACATCGCGGGCACGAACGCTGCCGCGTTCAAGTGTCCCGACTGCGGCCAGCAGATTTACCGCTGTGCCAAATGTCGCAAGCAGAGCAACCTCTATGAGTGTCCTGACTGCGGTTTCACCGGCCCGTAACTACCATGGGAAAAGTCGCTGCCAAAATCAAGGTCATGCCGGACAGTCCCGAAATCGACCTCGACGCGCTCCAGGAGCGCCTCGAGAGCACCCTCCCCGAGGGTGCGAAGATCAACGGCGTCGAACGTGAGGAAGTCGCGTTCGGCCTCGTTGCGCTCTACCCGACCGTGATCGTCCCCGACAGCGCGGGCGGCACGGAGACCGTCGAAGAGAACTTCAGCGAAGTCGACGGCGTCGAAAGCGTCGGCGTCGAGAACGTCGGCCGTATCTAACCGGCGACTGCCGTCCGTTTTTAGCCGTTCCGGCCCGGGCCCTCGCGGCCAGCGGCCGACGGTATCACTCCGCCAGTAGTGGTTGCTGTCGCTACTGGATGGTACCGTCACCAGAACGTGAGTCGGGACGACGAACGGACAATGAGCGCTTACTGGCTCTGTTCCTGATCGCCGCGGTTCGCACCGAGGTTGGCCTGCGAGACGATTTCTGCGCCGATCGGCGAGAGGTCGACGGTCACGTCGTCGGTAACGGCCTTGCTGATTTCGTCTAAGTTCCCCGCGAGGACGGTCAAGACGTCGTCGGGGTTGGTGTAGACGAGCATGTTTCCGTCCTGGCCTTCCGCGACGAGTTGCGTGTCGTTTAAGACGATCTGGTCGTTCTGAATCGTCGCCGAGACGACCGGCAGCTCCGCCGGTTTCCCCGGTTCGTCGTCCCTGACCTTGCGGATGTGGACCGCATCGAGGTCGAGGACGTCCTTGTACTCCTTGATCTGTTCGGCACAGTTGACCATGTCGTTGAGAAGCGCCGTGCGACGCTCGTTGCCGTGATCGCCATCGAGACAGTGCTGACAGACGCGGAGTTCGAGTCGCATTATCCCGTTTTGGTCGTCGACACCGATGAGAATTCCGCTTCAGTTCCGCCCTCGTCCGTGGCTGTGGCTCCACGCTGGGGGGGGGCCTGCACCGCGGTTCAACCGCTCACTCGCGTCACTGCTCGCAAATCTCACGGATCCTGTCGCTTCCCTGTGGGACGTAGCCCCCGTGATAGCACAGCGTGTGGTCGATCTCGAGGCCAGCCAACTTCTCGACGGACTCGATCGCACGGTCCATGTCGGGCGTAAACTGCGGTTTCGGGCCGGCAAGGGGTTCAGCTCCGTCCGCGATGAGTGTGTCACCCGCGACGAGCAGGTTCCCGTCGGGGAAGTACAGCGAGATATGTCCCGGCGCGTGGCCGGGTGTCGCGATGACTTCCATGGGGCCGGCGACCGTTGGAATCCGAACCCCGTCGGCCAGTTCGATATCGACGGCGACGGGTGGATAGCGATCGCCATCGCCCTTGATCGGGTCGCGCTCACCGGTGACGTACGGCGCTTCTTTGTGGTGGGTCGCAACGACTGCATCGACGCGGTCTTTCAGTTCTGCCAGTCCACCGGCGTGGTCCCCGTCGTGGTGGGTGAGGGCCACCAGCCAGATATCCTCGAGATCGTAGCCCAGACTTTGCAGGTGGGTCTCGAGGCCGTCGACGGTCCCCTGTGGACCGACGTCACAGAGGACGAGCCCGCGGTCGGTTTCGACGAGTGTGGGCGTGATGGTCAGTTCTCGCTCGCCGTACGTGACCGTGATCGGCAGCGCGTGAACGCCAGCGTCGTCTTCGGCGTGCATACGACGAGCATTCGCTGCCAGCACGATAGATGTAGGTGTCCTGGGTTCCCCAGCGCTCGAGGGGCTGATCCGCGTTTCATTTATCGACTATCGTGAACGAATTGCGACCGTCGCGATACCACCGCTGTCACTGGCTGTGACCGATCAGGCGTTATCGCCGACCTCGAGATCGTACGGACTTCGTGTTACGTAGAGGAACTCGAGTAAAAATAGCGAGACGAAGATGCCGACGATCCAGAGCAGGATCTCGATGTCGGTACGATAGAGGTGATAGAGGACGATCGGGATCGCGACGGTCGTCCCGACGAGGCCGACTGCGGGAACAAGGGGGTTCGATCCGGTCTCGTCAGCGAGTCGGAGGTTCGTGTAGTTCGTGACCGCGAACGACGCCAGGAACGCGACCGAGCCGAATTCGGTGATCTGTTTGAGGGATCCGAGGGCAGCAAACGCCGCCGTCAGCCCGCCCATGATGAGCAGCGCGTAGACGGGGATTCCTTCCCGGTTTCGAAACGAGAAGACGCGTGGGAGCGCCCCCTCGGTCGCGATTTTGTGGACGAGTCGGGACGTACCGAACAGGGTGGCGTTGATCCCCGAGGACGTACTCTTCATCGCAGAGAGAATCACGAGGACGAATCCGGCGCTACCGAGTACGGGGATGTTCGAAACGGCTTCGGCAAGTGCGACTTCCTCGTGAGCGACGAGCTGTGCGGGAGTCAGGTGAAGCGTTACCATAAACGAGACCGAGACATAGATCAGGATCGCGATGGCGATCGAGAGATACATTCCGATCGGTAACACCTGCTCGACGTTCTCGATCTCCTCGTAGTCGTAGACGAGCAATTGAAACCCCTCGTAGGAGACGAAGATGATCGCGAACCCGGTGATCGGACTCACGACACCCCTGTTGAAGAAATCGATCGTCACAGCGCTGCCATCGGCGAAGACGACCCCGAGCGTCGCAAGCGACAGCAGGACCACGATCTTGATGTAGACCGCGATGTCCTCGAAGAGCCCCGTTTCGTGGACGCCGCGCAGGTTGAGCCCGACGAAGGCGGCGACGATCAGGACCGAGATGATCGGCCGCAAGAGCTGTGGAAGGTCGAACCCGGCGATCGCCCGCGCAGCAGTGAGGGTGTACGCACCGAACGCGAACGCGTACATCGCCATCACGCCGACGTAGCCGACGACGAGCACCCAGCCGACGTACGCGGTGAGGTTCGGGCTATCGACGGTGTGCTCGACGAACGAGAAGACCCCACCATGCTCGCCGAAGTGCAGCGTGAGTTTGAGATAGGAGTAGGCGGTCACCAGCGTAATCGCTCCGGCGATGAGATACGACAGCGGGACGGCGTTCCCGGCTTGCCGCATCGCGACACCGAGGACGGCGTAGATCCCGCCCGAGACCATTCCGCCGACACCCATCGCGACGACTTCTGGGAGCCTGAGTTTTCCCTCGCGGCTGCGTGAGAGCAACGAGCGAACCGACGTCATCCTCTCCGTCTTACTTCCCTATCCGACGAAAGCGATTGTAAAGCCAGGCGAGAAGATACGCGCCGACGAACCCATCGACGAACGCCCAGACAGCGCCCATCGTGATTCCACGGGGTGTCGAGTCGTACCCGATATACACGTCAGACAGCATATCACGCCATTTGTCCCCCCATCCCAGCCGCGCCGTCAGCCCGAGGACAACGACGCCACCGGCCCAGAGAACTCCCACTGCACTTCCGAGCGCCGTTTCGTCGATTCGAGCAGTACTCGATCCGCTCATACCTGCACGATTTGGCTCACCGTCACTTAATTCGTTGCCCCCGCTCCCACCGTGTGATCGACCACGCCGCCAAGCGCTGTGATCGACTATCGAACGCGCTGGACCATCCCGTACACTCCACGACGCGAGGGCTACACTCGAGCAACCCGAATACGTGTGTTTTATAACCATCACCGGACAAAGCGGTCGTACGACTATGCCGAAATCTAATGGCCCTCGTCAGGGAACCCGGCGAAAGCTCGCAAACGATCCTCGAGACCGTGGCACGTCACCGCCACAGCGTGCGATTCAGGAGTACGAGGAGGGTGAGAAAGTTCACCTGAAGATCGACCCAAGCGTCTCGGACGGTCGCTTCCACCCGCGCTTCGACGGTCTGACCGGCGAAGTCGTCGGGAAACAGGGAAGCGTCTTCAAAGTCGAGATCAACGACGGCGGCAAGGACAAGACGCTGCTCGTCGCCGCGGCTCACATGCGCGCACAGAACCAGGAAAAGAGCCGGATCTGAACAGGGATGACGATCTTCAAAGAGATCGTCGACGAGGAGTTCCTGACGGTCTCGGAGACGAAGGAGCTGCTCGCCGACATCGAAGCCGAACGCGCGATGGACGAGGATCGCGAGCTGCGCTACGAACTCGCGCGAGCGATCGAACACGCTAATCGGTTCGCCGTTCTCGAGCCCGATGAGGCCCAGGCGCTCGTCGAGGACCTCCAGGACCTCGAGAAGGTCGACGAACCGACGGCCTACAAGATCGCCAACCTCCTGCCACAGGACCGGGACGAACTCCGGTCGGTGTACGCACAGCAGCGCTACTCGCTGTCGGGGGACGAACTCGACGACATTCTCAACGTCGTCGCACAGTACGTCTAGTACGGATCGCTGTCCCGCGTTCTCGGCTTATCGCACAGCTCGTGGTCGGCTGTTGAGTGACTGACAGTGGCTACTGTCTCCGAAGCAGTTCGGTTTCCGACAGGTGGTTGTCGCCTCCGTGCCGCCTCTTGAAAGCGAGCCGACTCTTTAAGTACGCCCTCGCCGTAGCAGACGACAATGAGCGAAGCCGATGGCGACGAGACGGACGTTCGGCGCGCGGTCGTGTTGGATTACCTCGCACACGGGCTGTCTGACGACGGTCGACCGCAGTACGCGAAGTCACCGGCAGGGTACGCTGTCGGCATCGAGGACTTCCAGCTCTATCAGGTCGCGTTCGACGAAGAGGAACGGCTCACGATCGGCAGCGAGGTTGTCGTTGAGCCGCCCGCCGAGCGCGAGGTCGTCACCGAGGCCCACCGCGTCGAGTACGACGACCTCTCCTCGGGAGCCCAGTCGGAACTCGAGTACGTCGTCGCCGATCTCGTCGAGGAACACGAGGAGCGCTTCGTCGACTTCTACAACGACGCCCAGCCGATCACGCTGCGGCTCCACCAGCTGAACCTGCTGCCGGGGATCGGGAAGAAACTCCGCAACAGCATCCTCGATGAGCGAAAGCGCAAGCCCTTCGAGAGCTTCGAGGAACTGTCCGACCGGGTCTCCGGCCTGCACGACCCCGATCAGATCCTCGTCGATCGGATTCTCGAGGAACTGCGCGACGACGACCTCAAGTACCAGACGTTCGTGGGCCGACGGGAACAGGAACAGAACCAGTAACCGACAGGCGTCGGTTTCTCGCGGCCAAGACAGTGCGTTTACACCGATGCCAGCCGAAGCGCTGGCAATGAGAGATCCAGATGGACTGATCGCCCGGGCGGGTATCCGGGGCGATCCGGATCGCGACCAGCACTTTCTCGTCGACGATCGCGTCCTCGACCGACTGCCGACCTACCTTACGGAGATCGACGCCGACACGAGCCACCTCCTCGAGATCGGCGGCGGAACGGGCGTACTGACCGACCGGTTGCTCGCGGTCGGTGACGAGGTAACTGTCGTCGAACGCGACCCCGATCTCGCTGCGTTCCTGCGCGAGGAGTTCGCCGACGAGATCGCAGCCGGCAACTTGACCGTCATCGAGGGCGACGCTCTCGAGATCGACCTGCCCGACTTTACGGCGTCGGTGTCGAACCTGCCCTACGGCGTCTCGAGCGAGATCGCCTTCCGGCTCTTTCCCGAAGGGAAGCCGCTCGTATTGATGTTCCAACAGGAGTTCGCCGAGCGGATGGTCGCCGAGTCAGGCACGAGCGAGTACGGCCGGCTCTCGGTCTCGAGCCAGCATTATGCGGATATCGAACTCGTTGAGTCGATCCCGAAGGAGGCGTTTTCGCCGCCGCCGGCGGTCCAGAGTGCGGTGATTCGCGCCGTCCCGCGTGAGCCCGACTACGAGGTCGACGACGAGGAGTTTTTCCTGCGGTTCGTCAAGGCGCTGTTCACCCAACGCCGGAAGACGATCCGGAACGCGATCCGGAACACGGCACACATCTCCGGGCTCGCAGAACCGGAGGCAGTCGTTGACGCGGCCGACGAGGATGTCCTACAAAAGCGAGCCGGCGCGATGGCCCCGGCCGAGTTCGCCGCGCTGGCCCAGCTCGCATGGGAGGTCGGTGAGCCAGACGACCACTGACCGAGTGAGGGCTCGAGTCGAAGGCCCAACCAACGGATACTCAAAGCTGCGCGGACGACAGGTCGGAGAGACGAACGTATGGCCGGACTACTGACGGGGCTCGACTGGCTGTCGGGGGCGGTGCCGACCACCGAGTTGAAACTCGTGGTGTCGCTTCTGGCGGCCGGACTCGTCCTTGCCGTGTTGCTCTCTTACCGACGACTTCACGAGCGACTTACCGAGCGGACGAAGCCGCTGTACGCCGACATCGTGTCGATGGTCCTGCTCGCTGGCACCTGTCTGCTGAGTCTCGCCGTCGTGGTCGGCGTCTGGGACCAGACCGCGGCCGTCCAGCGACAGTATACAAACCTCGAACTCGGCGAGGACATCCTCGTGAAGGCGGTCTTCTCGTTTATTCTGCTGGTCGGCACGGTCATCCTCACGCGGTTCGTGCGTCGCGTGCTTCGGGAGATCCTGGGATCGGCCGCGGCCGTAACCGACCACCAGCGCGAGATCACCCACCGCATCACGCAGGTCATCATCTGGTCGGTCTCGCTGGTCGTCGTACTGGGGATCTGGGTCGAGGACCTCGGAAGCCTCCTCGTCGGGGCCGGATTTCTCGGGATCGTTATCGGTATGGCTGCCCGCCAGACCCTCGGAACCGTGCTCGCGGGCTTCGTCCTGATGTTCGCCCGGCCGTTCGAGATCGGCGACTGGATCGAAGTCGAAGACAACGAGGGAATCGTCACCGACATCTCGATCGTCAATACCCGCATCCGCTCGTTCGACGGCGAGTACATCATGATCCCCAACGACGTCATCTCGACGAGTATGGTGACCAACCGCTCGAGGCGGGGCCGCCTCCGCATCGAGGTTGAGGTCGGCGTCGACTACGAGGCCGACGTCGAACGGGCTGCTGACCTCGCGGAAGCGGCGATCGACGAGGTCGACGACGTGCTGGCGGCACCGTCCCCGCAAGTCGTCGGTAAGTCCTTCGGCGACTCCGCCGTCGTGCTCGGGGTACGATTCTGGATCGACAAACCGAGTGCCAGACGCTACTGGAACGCCCGGACCGCCGCGATCAACGCGATCAAGGACGCGTTCGAAGCCGAAGGCATCAAGATCCCGTACCCACAGCGTGAACTTACCGGCCGGACCGAAGCTGGTGGCTTTCGGGTTGCCGACGAGCGTGAGACGGTGCCAGCCGAGGAACCCAGTGATCACCGCATGACGACAACACCGGAGGAACGATAGCATGGGACTCGAGGATCGACGTGATCAGGAACCGGACGTCTACCAGCCTGCCGAGGACTCGCAGCTACTTGCTGACACAGCCACGGAACGTCTTACGGGGGACGAACTCGTGCTCGAGGTCGGCACTGGCTCGGGCTACGTCGCGGGTCGGATCGCCGACGAAACGGCGGCACGCGTAATCGCATCGGATCTGAACCCGCATGCGGTCCGTCAGGCTCGGGCTGAGAACGTCGAAACGGTGCGAGCGGATCTGGTCGCCCCGTTTCGGGACGGGGTCTTCGACGCGGTGGCGTTCAACCCGCCGTATCTGCCGACCGATCCCGAAAACGAGTGGGACGACTGGATGGAACACGCGCTGTCGGGCGGCGAAGACGGTCGAGCCGTTATCGACCCGTTCCTCGAGACAGTTGGTCGCGTGCTCGCGCCCGATGGCGTCGTCTATCTACTCGTGAGTAGTCTCACCGGCGTCGACGCGGTTGTCGAGCGCGCCGGCGAAGAAGGATTTAGCGCTGTTGCCGTCGCCGACGAGTCATTTCCCTTCGAGACGCTGACCGTCCTCGAATTGCACCGCTGAGGAGCCGACATGACGAACACGGAGTTTCCATACTGGGGTGTCAGAGAAGGCTTCCTCCGATGTTGATTGCCCCCATATCTAGTGAATCAAGCTGGTGAGTCTCGTCCCAACTGAACCGATTGACACACGACGCAGGGCCGGCGTGCGATCGGGTGTGTAGTAACGTCAGTGGCTACTCTCGGTCTGTGAACTGAACGCCAGACTGTCTACAACCCCACTCTGTGCGAGCGTAGACCACACCACTGTCGGAGAACTGTGGATACATCGAAAGTTTTCGCCCATTGTGGCACACCGGACACTATTACCCAGTATCTCCCCGAATAGTGGTTAAATATCTATGATTGCACTATATTACGTGATGTTGAAACTGTTGCTAATACATTTTGAAAACAAATGCGGAATACTTAACCGTATGGTTGAACTTTGAGTTAGTGTAATGGCAAACGGTACGGTTGATTTCTTCAACGACACAGGCGGCTACGGTTTCATTTCGACGGACGACGCGGACGATGACGTGTTCTTCCACATGGAAGACGTTGGCGGTCCGGACCTCGAAGAAGGCACAGACATTGACTTCGATATCGAACAGGCCCCCAAGGGTCCTCGCGCGACGAACGTCGTCCGCAACTAAGTCTGACTTCATTGTCGCCTCGGCGACCGTGAACGACGATTTCGTTTTCAGACGTGTGCGACTGAGTTAGTCTCCTCTGAGACCTGTCCGTCACCTGTACTGATCGACTGACGGCTCTCTCCCGGGAAATGTGAGAACAGTTCGTACGCCATCAGTTATTGCCACCCTTGCGTGCAGATGGCAAAACCAGCGTCTCTCCGGCTGTGACGAGTGTTCACACTATTCTCGACTCGAGCTATCGATCGCGTCGAAACCTGCAAAAATTACTGTAATGCATTACACTGGATGGAAAATATTAAGCGTCGGTATACCCTAGCCGAGTGTACGATGACTGAGTACGTTTCGACCACGCCGGGGCTGTATCCGCTTCCGGACTGGGCGAAAGACGACCTTTCGCATCTCAAAGGCCATCAGAAACACGACCTCATCAGCGGCGACGAGGGCGAGGAGATCACCGCGGTCTACGAGGAGGCCCGCGACGAAGTGATCGGCGTCCAGCAAGACGCCAGCCTCGACCGCATCGTCGAAGGCCAACTGCGCTGGGACGACATGCTCGCCCACCCGCTTGCGGTCAACGACGCCGTCGAGACGCGCGGGATCGTCCGCTACTACGACAACAACAACTTCTATCGCGAGCCCGTCGTCACCGACGACCTCGCGGCCACCGGTGACGTCGCCTCGGAACTCGAGGCGGCTGCCGATCTGACCGACGGCGACGCCCTTCAGGCCGTCCTCCCCGGCCCGTACTCGCTTGCTGACCTCGCGACCGACGACCACTACGGCGACGAGGCCGACTTCCTCGCTGCGATCGCTGACTTCCTCGCCGACGAGGCCGACGCCTTCCCCGCTGTCGAGACACTGTTCCTGCTCGAGCCCTCGCTGGTCGAGAACGCACCCGACGACGGCCAAGACGAACGCGCGAGCGAGGCGATCGATCAGGTCGCAAGTGCCGTCGACGCCGACGTCGTCGTCCACCCCTACTGGGGCGCACTCGAGGAGAAGGTCTACGCCCACTTGCTCGACGCCGACATCGATGCCGTCGGCTTCGACTTCGTCTCGAATCAGGACGACAACCTCTACAACATCCAGGAGTACGGCGCAACCGACGATATCGCGCTCGGTCTCGCTGACGGCCAGAACACCCTCGTCGAAGACCCCGAAGCGATCCGTGACCGCGTCGAGTGGGTCGAGGGACAGCTTCCGACGGCCGAGTTCGAGACGGTCTATCTAACGACGAACACCGAGACGTTCTATCTGCCCTACGCAAAGTACGTCGAAAAACTCGAGGTCCTTGCGGAAGCCGCGGACCTCGCGGAGGTGACCCCAGCATGAGCGACAACAAAGACCAGTTCCGACCCGAGGATCACGAGAACGACCACTTCCTGCTGACGAGCGTCGTCGGCTCCTACCCCAAACCCAAGTGGCTCAACCGCGCGAAAGAGCTCTACGAGGACGATGAGGCCGACTTCGACGAGGACAACTGGCAGGAAGCGAAAGACGACGCTGCCCGCGTCATCACGAACGAACACGAGCGCGCCGGCCTCGATACCGTCGTCGACGGCGAGATGCGGCGCAACGAGATGGTCGAGTTCTTCGCCCACCGGATCGATGGCTACGAGTTCAACGGTCCCGTCAAAGTGTGGGGACACAACTACTTCGACAAGCCCTCCGTCGTCAGCGAAGTCGAGTACGACGAAAGCTGGCTCGTCGACGAGTATAAGTTCACCGCCAGCGCCACCGACCGCCCCGTGAAGGTCCCGATCACTGGACCATACACGCTCGCGAGTTGGGCGTTCAACGAAGCCTACGAGGACGACGCGGAACTCGCCTACGCCCTCGCCGACCTCGTCAACGAGGAAATCGAGAAGCTCGTCGACGCCGGTGCCCGCTACATCCAGATCGACGAGCCCGCGCTTGCGACCACGCCCGACGACCACGCCATCGTCGGCGAAGCACTCGAGCGCATCGTCGCCGACATTCCCGAGGAGGTCCGCATCGGCCTCCACGTCTGTTACGGCGACTACTCCCGGATCTACCCCGAAATCCTCGAGTTCCCCGTCGACGAGTTCGACTTAGAACTCGCCAACGGCGACTACGAACAGCTCGACGTCTTCAAAGACCCCGAATTCACTGCCGATCTCGCGCTTGGCGTCGTTGACGTTCACGTCGCCGAGGTCGAATCGGTCGAGCAGATCGAGGAGAACATCAAGAAGGGCCTCGAGGTCGTCCCGCCGGAACAGCTGGTCGTCTCGCCAGACTGTGGCCTAAAGCTGCTGCCTCGTGAGGTCGCCTACGGCAAGATGGAGAACATGGTGCAGGCAGCCCGGAACGTCGAGGCAGACCTCGACGCGGGCAATATCGACATCGAGCGCGAGACGCCGACGCCGGCCGACGACTGAGACGGCCTGCTACCGAGTTATCGGTGCAACCGCAGCACGGTCGCGGTTGCACCGGTACTGACGTACAGTAGTCCGTATGACCGCGGTCGATCGACGCGCGACTGTTCCGTTCGTTTTCCGTTCTGTTCTGTGCTAACTTCCGTATCGCAGCCGGGTTCGCAGCATCCGATGTGCCGATCTACTGTGGGTAACTATCACACACAAATTATACCAGCAGACAGTGTCGAATCGAGAGACATGACCACGACACGAGTGTTACCTGGTATCCCGTTTGTCCGATAACGTATACATAGCGCAAGCCCCTAGCAGTGATCGATGGACCAGTCCTCCACGATCCGACGCGAACTGCGCGACGACGTCGCAGAGCACCGCGACCCTGACTACGAGATCGACCCGCTGTTCGTCAACCGGTGGTCGCCACGCGCGATGACCGGCGAACCACTCGACGAAGCCGAGTATCTCCCGCTGTTCGAGGCCGCCCGCTGGGCACCCTCCGCGTTCAACAACCAGCACTGGCGGTTCATCTACGCGAGCCGTGAAGACGACGAGTGGGACACCTTCGTCGACCTCCTCTCCGAAGGGAATCGCGCGTGGGCAAGTGACGCTGCCGTGCTCGCGGTCATCGTCTCGAAGACCACCTTCGATCACAACGGCGAACCGGCCCCGGTCCACTCCTTCGACACCGGTTCAGCCTGGCAGAACCTCGCGCTCGAGGGCGCGCGCCGTGGCCTGGCCATCCACGGGATGGCCGGGTTCGATTACGAGCGCGCAGCCGCGGAACTCGAGGTTCCCGAGGAGTTCGCCGTCGAAGCGATGGTCGCGATCGGTGAACGCGCATCGCCCGAAACGCTCCCCGACGACCTCCAAGCGCGCGAACAGCCGAGCGACCGCAAGCCACTCGAAGAGATCGTCCACCGCGGCGGCTTCGCGACCGACGCGGAGTAACCACCCCGGCTGCCGCACCACAAAGCGCTAATTACCAGGCCGGTGAACGCCCGCCCATGCCTCTCGAGGTCGGCGTGCTCGGCTATGGGTTCATGGGCAAAGCACACGCGAACGCGATGGCACGGCTGCCGATGTTTTTCCCGGACGCACCCGCGATCGATCGTAGCGTCCTGATCGGCCGCCACGAATCGGCGCTGGCCGACGCTGCCGACCGGCTTGGCTTTGATTCGATCGCGACCGACTGGCGTGACGTCGTCGGCGATGTCGACGTCTTCTACAACCTCGGGCCGAATCACGTCCACCGCGAGCCGTCGGTCACCGCCCTTGAAGCAGGAACACCCGTCTTCTGCGAGAAGCCGCTCGCGCCGACGCTCGAAGACGCCGAAGCGATGGCCGACGCAGCGCGCGAGGCCGGCGACGACGTGCCAGCCGGCTGTGCGTTCAACTATCGGTTCGTCCCTGCGATCCAGTATGCAAAGCGATTGCTCGAGGCGGGCGACCTCGGCGAGATCCACCACGTCCGCGGGCGCTATCTGCAAGACTGGCTGGTCGATCCAGAGGCCCCGTGGTCGTGGCGCAACGACGCAGAACTGGCCGGGTCGGGCGCATTGGGGGACCTCGGCGCGCACACGGTCGACCTCCTACGGTTTCTCGTCGGCAGCGAGGACCTCGCGGGCGACATCGAACGCGTGAGTGGCCACTTACAGACGTTCGTCGACGAACGACCGGTGGAGGGGACCGGAACCGACGAGACCAGACCCGTTACCGTCGACGACGCCTACTCGGCGCAACTCGAGTTCGAAAACGGTGCACTGGGGACCATCGAAGCCTCGCGCTTCGCGACGGGACACAAGAACGATCACACGATCGAAATTCATGGTTCCGAGGGGAGTCTGCGGTTTTCCCTCGAGCGGCTGAACGAACTCGAGGTGCTCCGCGACGGTGACCGCGGCTACGAGACGATTCTCGTGACCGACGAAGACGACCCCTATATCGACCACTGGTGGCCGCCGGGCCACGTCATCGGCTGGGAGCATCTCTTCGTCCACGAGAACGACGAGTTCTTGTGTGCTGTCGCCGATGGAAGTGAGTACGAACCCAGCTTCGCGGACGGCCTCGCCGCCCAACGGGTCCTCGACGCGATCGCGGCAAGTGACGACCGCGGCGAGTGGATCACGCTCGAGTGACCGGGCGCGCCGAGGGCAGTCGCCGATTCCCGCCGGGACCGAACGACTCGGTCAACCTAAGTATGGGCCGTTCTAACTCCTGCGTGAACGCCCGTGTCGTACGACAATCATACGCCCGACTCGAGAGTTCGGTCGCTGATCGATCGGTTCAGTTACCCGCACCTGTTGACCGCAACGCTCACGCTGGTTGCGGCGACGATCCTGCTGGGTGTTGCGGCGAAAGCAACGGGCTCCGGCCTGGCCTGTCAGGCGAACTGGCCCCAGTGTGATGCCGGCCCGTACAACCTGTTTCCGGCGAACCTGCCGAGTTTCTACGAGTGGTTCCACCGCTTCGTCGCGATGTTTGCCGGCTTCGCCATCATCGGCTCGGCGCTTGCAGCCTGGCGACTCCCCGACATCGACCGTCGCGTCACCGGGCTGGTCGTCCTCGGGATGGTGTTGACGCCGGTCCAGGTCGCACTCGGCCGCGAAACCGTCACGCAGTACACGATGGACATCCTGTCGCTGCACTTCTGGACGGCTGTCACCATCTTCACGCTGTTCCTCGTCGCGACAGTCCTCGTGTGGGCATCGCGACTGACGGCGACCCACGTCACCGGCGCGCTCGCGCTTGGAATCGTCGCGCTGCCAGCCCACGTGGTCCTCAGTCCCGCCGTCGATGCCGGTATCGAGGTATACTCCCCGACGATGCAACTGGTCCAGTACGCCGTGACGCTGACGCTGCTTGGCGCAGCGATCGTTGCTGCGATGGTCGGCCGACGACGGTTCTCCGGTCGGCCGGTCGTGCCACTCCTCACGGCGCCGCCGCTCGTGGTCTTGGTCCTCTTTTTCGGCCGGCAGGCGCTCAACCCCGCACTCGAGATGCCCTATCTCGTCACCGCAACCGCACTCCTCGTGACGTTCGTCGCCGGGATGGCCGTCACCCGACGACAAGGGTAATCGAGAGGCCGGCGAGGGCGGCTGCGATCCCCAGTCCAAACAATCCGTAGTTGGCGACCGGGTTGTCGGCCGTCGTCATCTCGAGGGAGTATCGGCGACGTGAAACCGGCCAGAACGGTCGAATCCCCATCGGCGTGAGCGCGTCCGCGAGGAGATGGGAACCGATCGAAACCACGCCGACGAGAAACGCGAACGCATCGATGCCGATGTCGACGAGTGTGGAGGATGCGTCGATGGAGACGGCAGCGAGTGTGGCGAGGCCGGCTCCGACGGCCAACGCAAACAAGATCGTGTGGGTCGGCCCACGGTGGTCGATCAGCGGGAGCCGATGATCGTAATCGGGCAGCGTCGACAGCGCCACACAGACGAGACCGCCGACGAGGGCGATCTCGCCGTACCCCATCAGGGCGACGATGGTCCCAAGCGGCGCATACACCGTGAGTGCACCACCGTAATGGCCCGTCTGATACATCTGCGACAGAAAACGAACGAACAAAATATAAACCCACCGCCGTCTGCGTCGCCAGTCACGCTCGTCGGCCACTCTCTGTCGATCGTCGCTCAATACGGGCTGATCCGACCGCTGTCGTTTTGTCTACCCGCCACCTTCATCCGGTGTGCAAAACGTGACCGACAGGACGAGCAACCCGTTCGGACTCGAGCCACCCTTTGACCGCTCCGATCCCGACGATCGACCAGCGGTCTTCGGCTACGGTGACGCCAACGCCGATTTTCACGTGATCGGTGACTATCCCGGCGTCCACGGCGGCGAATCCACTGGCATTCCGTTTACCGAAACCGAGAGCGGACACGCGATTCAGGACGTCCTTCGGGCAGTTGGCTTCGCCAGCGGCCCACGCGACGAACCCGTCCTCGAGAACTGCTTTCTGAGCTACATCCACATGTGTAGCCTGCCCGACGGGGACGTGCCGACCGACGAGGACTACGCGACCCTCGAGCGCTTTTTCGACGCCGAACTGCGCGCGATCAACGCCCACATCCTCCTGCCCGTCGGTGCTCGCGCGACCGATCACGTCCTTCGAGAGTATACGACCCAGCGACGGCGATTCGACCTCGAGATGGACGAACTTCACGCCACCGACATCCGCGGCCGCGGCTTTCTGGTCGTCCCGATCAAAGACCCCGTCGAGTGGTACGACGACGATCGTGAGGCAATCATTTCGCAACTCGAGGCGATTCTCGACAGCGACTACCGCCAGACGAAAGGTGTCGCGACGACCGTCGGCTAAGACTCCGTTTTCGGCGCGAAGACGAGCAGCGCCGCACTTGCCGTGAGCGCGTGCGGCGAGATATCTTGGTCGCCGTCGAAGCGGACGGCATCGCCCTGCTCGAGCTCGTAGCTGTCGTTCCCGAGCGTGAGCTCGAGTGTGCCGTCCAGAACGTAGAGGACAACGTTCGACTCCGGATGGCGGTGTTTCGGCATGCGTTGGTCCGCCTCGAGCTGAAGGCGAACCGTTCGTGGCGCGTCGACGTCGAACACCTCGGCGTGTGGCGTCGACTCGAGTGCGCCTATCGACGTGATCTCTGGCATGGGTGTACTGTGACGACTCGCCCACTTATATGTCGGGCCGAACAGGTTCGATGCGGCGGATATCGACGGCCGTGTCCCTCGATACGCCGCCGTAGACGATGGGACTCTCGGACCGCATCAGCCGATACCGCGACCTGTCGGCGAGTGTCGAACGAACTGGCTCGGGGCTGCCGGCGAGAACGCGGGAAACACTGATCGGCGTCGACAGATACACGTTCCATGATGGACGTTATCAATCCTGCAACTGGCGAGCGAGCGGATACGATCGAAGCGCATACCGAATCCGATGTCGAGGCGGCCCTCGAGCGGGCGTCGGCGGCGTTCGAGACGTGGCAAGATGAGCCGATCCGCAAACGGGAGGAACTGCTCGCAGCAGCCGGGGATGTCCTCCGTGAGAACAAACGCGAGTACGCGGAGACGATGACTCGCGAGATGGGCAAACCGATCTCGCAGGCGATCGCCGAGGTCGAGAAGTGTGCGTGGGTCTGTGATCACTACGCGGAACACGGAAGCGCCTATCTCGAGGCCGATTCCCATGCGAGCCCGCCGGGGTCGGATGTCAAGACCGTCTACGATCCGCTCGGCCCGATTCTGGCGGTGATGCCGTGGAACTTCCCGTTCTGGCAGGTGTTTCGATTCGCAGCACCGCATCTCACGTCGGGTAACGTCGGACTGCTCAAGCACGCCTCGAACGTCCCCGGCTGTGCACAGGCCATCGAGGAGGTGTTTCGGCAGGCTGGCTATCCCGACGGCGTCTTCCAGTCGTTGCTGATCCCTTCCGATCTGGTCGACGATATCATCGAGGACGAGCGCGTCAAAGCCGCGACGGTCACTGGAAGCGGTCCGGCAGGCCGGGCAGTCGCTTCGACGGCTGGCGACCAACTCAAGAAATCGGTCCTCGAACTCGGAGGCAGCGATCCTTTCATCATCCTCGACGACGCCGACATCGACGACGCGGCCGAAACCGGCGCGTGGGCGCGCAACCAGAACGGCGGCCAGTCCTGTATCGCCGGCAAGCGATTCCTCGTCCACACCGACGTCTACGACGAATTCCTCGAGCGGTTCGTCGACGAGATCGAGTCACTCACCGTCGGCGATCCGACCGACGAGGCGACCGACATCGGCCCACAGGCCAGAGCGGATCTCATGGACGACCTCCACGAACAGGTCGAAGCGAGCGTCGAGGCTGGTGCTGACGTGCTCACGGGCGGCGAGCCGATGGACCGCAAGGGTGCATACTATCCGCCGACCGTGCTGACCGACATCCCCGAGGGCTGTCCGGCCGACAGCGAGGAGACGTTCGGCCCCGTCGCCGCCGTCTACGAGCTTGACGACGAGGCAGCGATCGTCGCGAAGGCAACCGACACGGAATTCGGACTCGGCGCGAGCATCTGGACGACCGACCGCGAGCGCGGCCGGCGGCTCGCACGCGAAATCGACGCTGGCTGTGTCTACGTCAACCAACTCGTCAAATCCGATCCGCGAGTACCGTTCGGTGGCGTCAAGGCATCGGGCTACGGCCGCGAACTCGCGCGAGAAGGGATGCTCGAGTTCGTCAACCGAAAGACCGTCTGGGTCGAGTAAGCGAGATACCAACCACGAAACCAACCGTCGATCAACCGGGACTCAGTCCGCCAGTCCGCTCAGATCGGATCTGCCCGAACCGTTCCGTGTCGGTTCCGCGTCGGTGAGTTGGTGACGATCCGACGCGGCGAGTTCGTACCGGCGGCTGCCGACCGACCGGATGTCGCCCTGATCACAGAGGCGATCGCACGCTTGCTCGACTGTCAGCGGATGCTCGTCGATCATCCCGGCGAGATCGACGGCAGACAGCGGCCCCTCGTTGGCGAGGGCCCTCAGAACCTCTCGCTCGAGTTGTTGTCCAAACATCTATCGATCACGGGCTGTCCCGTTCGGTTCCAGCCGCGGTCGGTCGTCGTTTCGAACCGTGAGCGTGCAGTTACCGGTTTCGTCACGCAGCCTTGCCAGGGTCCGTGGGTTGGTCCTCGCTCGTGGTGTGCCGTCAGTCGGTATCCGGGTCATTGGGGTGCGGTCGCCGGAGTCTTGCTCCGGTCGGATCCTGCTCTCGCTCGAAAAAGAGCGGAGCGACAGTATCAACGACTGGCGGATTCTCATGCCGTGGGAACCGTCGACACCGTTCTTGCCTGTGACTCCATGGCTAGCTTCTCGAGGCAAACACGTTTATTCGCGCCGAGATGACCCACTGATAGATGGATCGCGACGAGGAGCATCCCGTGGATGGACGGACCGGAGACGCTGCGGTGACCGACGACCGCGTCGAACTCGGCCTGGCGTTGCTCGCACGACTCGAGCACGAATCGCTCTCGCTCGCTGCAGTCATCGATCGAATCGAGACGATCACGAGCGATCCGACGGTCACGCGAACGATCCTCGATCAGGCCGAACTCCGCGGGCTAATCGAGCGCGAGGATGGGATCGTCCGCCCGAAGAGCAGCCAGTACGTCAGTTTCGACCAGGACGTCATCACGAAAGAGGGTGAGTTTACCTGCAAACGCTGTGGCTCCGGGCTGTCGACCGGCTATTTCATCAACCTCGAGGCCGGCGAACTCGGTCCCTTCGGCTCCTCGTGTATTCGCAAAGTGACCGGCCGAGAGTGAGTTATCCCGTTTCCTGTCACTGATTCCCAGTGTGCCCACACAGGGCGGCCGCGGCCGGCCGGCACTGACTGCCAGCAGACCGTATCAAGACTGCACCGGTCGCTGCCGCCATGTGTTACCGGCCTTGCCGAAGTTCTGCGATCAACTGCTCGATCGTCTCCCCTTGCTGTTCGATGATCTCGTTTTGCCGCTCGACTGCTGCCTCGAGTGCCTCGAGGCGCTCTATGAGTTCGGGATCGGGCTCGGTCGTGACTGGCTCGGCTCGTCGCGCAGGGTCGTCGGTGCCGTCCACCGTGTCCGCCTCGCCGGTCTCCTCGAAGAACGAGTCGGCGGTTGCAGCCGTTGCCGCGCTGTCGCTGTCGTCGCGGGTTGCCGTCTCCGCTCCCGACTGTGCCCACTGAGCCTGCACGCCATCGTTCGTGTTCGACTGTCGTCCAGCGCTGGCAGTTGCAGTCCCGTCGGACTCGCTGTCGGCGAGTGGATCAGTCGACTGGGCATCAGCGCGATTGCGTGCCGGTGTGTCGCGGTCGCCGTCGTCCGGGTCTGGCGGGTCGGCATCGAGCGGGTCGACGCCACCGCCGAAATCGACCGACGCCTCGCGACTGGCATCGTCGTCGTCCTCGCCGACCGTCTCGTTGAGCTCCTCGAGCGAGCTGACGTCGTGATACTCGAACAGCGCGCGTTTGAGCCGCTCTCGGAGATCGTTTGCCTCCTCGTTGGGGGCTTTGATCCGCTCGGGGCGGCCGTCGACGGTGAGGACGATTTGGGTCGCGACGCTCCCGTCTTCGAAGTCGAGGTTCGTCACGTCCTCGAACCGATACTCCTCGTAGTCTTCGTCCCAGACCGCGCCCCCGATGTGTTTGACGAGTCGCTCGCTCGTGATGATCAGAGTCAGCTCGCTAAAGCGGTAGGTCTTGACGACCGTCTCGCCCGGGTCGGTGATCCCGTTGCCGCTTAACACACCGGCGAGGACGGGATGGAGGACCTCGTCGGTCACGCTCGAGGGAACTGTAAACGCGTGTTCTCCCTCGAGAGCGTACTCGAGAGTGAACTTCGTCTTGCGCCGGCCTTCCGAGAGGGTCAGCCGGTCGGCGTCATGTGGGTAGTCGTCGGCCGATTCGTCGCTCAGGAGGCCATCAGAACGATAGACGATGGTCCGCGTCGGCGTAATGAAAAGCTCGTCGTCGCCGCCGAGGGAGACGCGTGCCGCGATCTCCTCGCCGTCGAGAGTAGCGGTGACGATACCAGGAACGCTCATGCTCCGGAGTTAGTAACACCATGTGATAAATCCGTGGGTCCACGTTGCACGGCGGATCAGAATGAGAAGCTTAAAGAAATAGACCCCACTACTCCTAATCGAGCCCGGGTGGCTTAGCTGGACATAGCGCCGCACTCATAGGGTTCAGAGATTCGGTGCGGTTTCGCCTTGGAAGCCTCCGTGTCCCTCGAGGACTGCCGAGCCTCGAACCTGGGACATGCGGAGATCGAGGGTTCGGAGCCCTCCCCGGGCATTTTCAACGACGCCACGAGTCAAAGACGAGTAGCAATGCCGAGAAAGCGGAGACCCCGTCGGTATGAAGTTCTCCAGTAGTCCCGAGACACTTCGACCCGAACTGAAGCTGCGCGCCACCAATCAGAAGCCGGTCGCGACTTCGTGGCTGTCCCCACAGGTGACGGCCGCACGCATGCGACCGGCGTCACGTCGTTCTGTCCGGCAGTATCAGTAGCTCGATTCCGATTGTGAGAGAACGACCACCGAGGATCAAGTGAGTGACTAACGAAGTCTTCGTATGAACATTGGGATCATCTTGGAGACGAACGACCCTGAGCGCATCTGGAACGCGTTCCGGTTCGCGAATACAGCGCTCGAGGCGGACCATCTGGTCGAGGTCTTTCTCCTCGGTGATGGTGTCGAGGCACCGGACCTCGAGCATGAGAAATTCAATCCGCATGGTGTGATGCGCAAGTACACCCAGAACGGCGGAGACCTCTTCGCCTGTGGGACGTGTCTCGATTCCCGTGATCTCGAGGCGGACGACCTCAGACCGCGGGCCACGATGGACGAGTATCTTCGAATCGTCGAGGACGCCGAAAAAGTGCTCACGATCGGGTAACTGAAGCTACGTTCGGAGTGACGGCGCCCGGTCAGTCGGCCGCCTGCTCAGTCTGCCGGGTTCGTTCGACCTCTAATGGGTCTGCTGTTGAGGTCGCGGTGACCAGTCGCAGGAACTGACCCGCGTTCGTGAGAAGTTTGTTCTCGGCTTTCCGAAGGTGTTCTTCGTACGTCGAGCGTGCGACGGCGGTCTGCTCGGCTAGTTCACGAAGTGACGTCTTCCGGGGCTGTTCGTAGTAGCCGCGTTCCAGTGCCAGTCGAAGTGCGGCTAGCTGTCGCTCAGTGACGTCGTCGAACAGTTGATCGACCGGGGCGAGCATGCTGTGAGGGATCTGCTGTTCCGTGATCGCCGTTTTCGAAAGCACTTCGATATCGCGATCGTCTTCCAAATCCTGTAGCAATGCGCGGACGTCGCTCTCATCGAACGCGATTACGGTGTAGTGTTCCCAGCCTTGTCGATGAACTGTCGGCGGCTGGTACAGACAATTGTACTGCTCAAACCGATCGATAATCGAGTCCTCTAACGAACAGAGACAAGACTGCGTAACGACGTGGAGACCAGAGTCGTCAACTGACTTGTGGAGAAGTGTTCCTATTTGATCGATCTCCTCGAGGAGTTCATCGGCTGGCGATTCTGGCGAGGTGAGCTCGATCACTTGGCAGTCGCTCAGGTACCACTCGCGGATCGTGAGATCCGGATAGTGTTCCGAAATTTCTCGATACGGACACTCGTGTTTGACCCGGAACGAAGCCTCGTACAGACCCATAGCGGTTATTTGGCCTGGTACGGATTAACAGTGCCGGTCATGTCCGGCAGCACCTATATTCTAATACTTCTCATATGGGTGCATACTGATGTCTGAGCGTTGTCCCGGCGAACTCGGCTATGGGGAATTCGTCCAGGAACTCGCGTCAGCTATCCCGGACCATCCGCTGAACTCGAGTGTGTCAAGCGAGCGAACGTGGTGCAAGAATCCGTCCCCGACGACGAACTGGCTGAACTGGAACTGGGCCCGAACAACTGCACAGCGGAGTGATCTATGAGTACGGAAACTGAACTCAAACAGGGCATCCGCGAGCATCTTGGACAGTTCTCGCTCCACGTCCTCCTGGTATTTGCCACCGGGCTGACCATCGGATCCGAACGCGCCGTTGTGCCCGTCCTCGGCCGTGACGTACTCGGCGTCGAGTCGCTGTTCGTCATCGGCTCGTTCGTCGTCTCGTTCGGCTTCGTCAAAGGACTCCTGAACCTCTACGCCGGCAAGTGGGGCGGTGAATACGGCCGCAAGCCCGTGCTCGTCCTCGGGTGGCTGACTGCACTGCCGATCCCGGTCATCCTCATCTTTGCGCCGAGCTGGGGCTGGATCACCGTCGGGAACATCCTGTTAGGCGTCAACCAGGCGTTGACCTGGAGTATGGCGATCAACGCCAAGATTGACCTTGCAGGCCCCGAGCAACGAGGGTTAGCCGTGGGTATCGACGAGGCGTTCGGATACAGCGGCGTCGCCGTCGGTGCCTGGGTCACGGGTATCATCGCTGCCCGAACGAGTCTCCGGCCTGAGCCGTTCTACTTCCTCGCTGCCGTCGTCGTGCTGGCGTTCCTGATCTCGATCTTCCTCATCAAGGAGACAGTCCAGTTCGCGGAGGTAGAAGTTGATGATGACGACCACCACGATGCGAACCTCCCGTTCGGCGAGGTGCTAAAGCGGGCAACCTACGGCGACAAGACGCTGTTTGCCGCGGCACAGGCGGGTCACATCGAGAAATTCGTCGATACGCTGTTCTGGCTTGCCGTCCCACTATATCTCACGAGCCAAGGCCTCGGAATCGCAGCGGCCGGGTTCATCGTCGGCATCCACAGCGCGATGTACTTCCTCCAGATCGCGACCGGTGGACTCGCGGACCGGATCGGTCGCCGTCCGCCCGTCGTCGTCGGAATGTTCCTCACCGGCGCGGGCGTCCTCGGGATGGTACTCGTCGACGGGTATCTCCCGTGGGCCGTCCTCTCCGGTGTGTCCGGCCTCGGAATGGCGTTGCTGTACCCGAACCTGATGACCGTTCCCGGCGACGCTGCCCACCCGACGTGGCGTGCAACCGGGATGGGCGTCTACCGGATGTGGCGTGACTCGGGCTACGGCGTCGGCGCAATCCTGATCGGACTCTCGATGGAGTTCGTGAACGCCGAAGCCGCCTTCTATCTGACTGCCGCTCTGATGTTCGTCTCCGGGGCGATCGTCTACATCTGGATGGAAGAAACCCATCCCGACTTCGGGACGCACGAGCCGCCTGCACCTGCTCCTGAGCACTCAGGTCAGACGCTTCCTCAAGACTAACTTCGGTTGCTCCGGACGGGTTCCCGACCCATCTACACTAGTTAGTGAGGGAGAGTGCCCCGCCCCACCGCGCGCGGGGTACTTCACGCTGTGTACGATCTGTTCAAGCTGTGTGTATCGAACGCACTCTCTCAGCACGCTCTCGACATCTGACCGCTATTCAACAACGCAGACTCGAGTCGGTCGCTGAGAACACCGCCGCGCAGTAACGCGGCAGCACGGACAGAAGGGTATGCAGGAGCTCCACTCTGTCCAACTGAACCCTCAGCAGGCGATGCGGATAACACCACCGACACGGACTCGAGCAGGCTCTGCAGCCCCAACACGAGCGACCCCCGAAACGAACGTCTCGTCGATTGCTCTCGGTGGTATCGACGTGTCAGCTAAAACCCGTTTGTCAGCTGCAGGTGCCGTCTCACAACCGGATATGCGACCGTCGGGACGAAACAATCGACACCGCATGACAGAACTATCGATCAACACTCGGGCTCAGCTTCGCTCCTCGTCGGAGAGATGCCACGGACTCTCGACGTCGGTGGGGCTCTCGTCCGTTGCGAGCGGGACGGTCTCGTACAGCTGCTCGAGATGATCCATGGTGTAGTCGACCGCATAGCGTTCGACGGCCGCTCTGGTATCGCGGTCGGTCGCTAGACAGGTCTCGATGGCCTCGACCATCGACTCACGGTCGCCGTAGGTGAACCGTTCGCCGTTGTCGGCTCCGATAGTCCGATCGAACGGCGCGACGTCGGCGGCAGCGACGGGCGTCCCGCAGGCGTTGGCCTCGAGCGTCGAGAGGCCGAGCGTGTCGGCGGTCGAAGCCGTGACGAACGTATCGATCGAGGAGTAGAAGACGGGCAACTCCTCGCGGGGGAGAAAGTCACGGATCTCGACGTTGTCCGGGGCCGCACGCTCGAGGGAGTCGCGGTACGGGCCGTCGCCGACGATGACGAAGTCGTACTCCGGCAGTGCCTCGGCGGCCCGAAGGATCTCGCTGACGTTTTTCTCCATGCTGAGCCGGCCACTGTAGCCGACGACCGTTCGGTCGGGGTACCAGTCTTCCGCGGTCGGCTGGAAGAAGTCCATGTCGATCCCGACTGGCAACTGGACGTGTTCGACATCGCGGTCGATCCGCTCGGTCGAGGCGGTGACGATATCGAAACTCCCGAGGAAGCTGTTTTCGACCGGCACATAGAGGTTCGAGAGTAGCCCCGCGACCGACTCGAGTTTGATGCTCTGATGGAAGTATTCCTCGAGTGGCGTGTGGTGGGTGTAGATCGCCGGGAGGTCGTGTTTCCAGGCGTAGTAGCGGCCGAGAATTCCGATCGGTGCGGGTCCGTGACAGTGGACGACGTCGAGGTCGGGCAGCGTCGACGGCCGTCGGGTCAGCGGGATTCGATAGCCGGCATAGAAGGGGTTCGGCATCGAGGTCACCGGAATCTCGCGGTCGCCGGGTTCGTAGTCGCCGTCCGGGTAGACGACGTACACCTCGTGGCCTTTCCGTTCCAATTGTTCGCGCCAGAGTTTGATCGTATACGTTACGCCATCGATCTCGGGAAAGTAACTGTCCGTAAAGAACCCGATCTTCATTCAGACCACCTCCTCGTACAACGACTGATACTGGTTCGCAACCGCCTCGAGCGAAAATTCCTCGCTGCGGTCGGCCGCGTTCGATCCGAGTCGCTCCCGGAGCTCCGGATCGCGGAGCCGCTCGAGGGCTGCCTCGAAGCCGTCGACGCCCGATCCCGAAACTTTCAGGCTGTCCTCGCCGTCCTCGAGCCACGAGAACGTCTCGATGTCGCGGACGAGCACCGGTTTGCCGGCAGCCATCGCCTCGAGCAACGCGATCCCTTCGTTTTCCTCGTGG
Source organism: Natrinema limicola JCM 13563 (assembly GCF_000337475.1). Classification (GTDB taxonomy): domain Archaea; phylum Halobacteriota; class Halobacteria; order Halobacteriales; family Natrialbaceae; genus Natrinema; species Natrinema limicola. The sequence goes on from NZ_AOIT01000034.1 coordinate 191,665, forward strand.
GTGGGGAAACAGAAGATGTCGCCCGCTGCGTACGCGCCGCGAATGTCGTCGACGTAGCCGGTGAACGTACAGTTGTCCGGCGCGTTCTCGATCAGCGCCGTCGTCTCTCGGCCCTTCAAGGAGAGATCCAGCGGGCCGAACCAGGCAAAATCCAGGTCGGGCAGCCGGCGGGCCAGTTCGACGAACGTTTTGAGCCCCTTGCGCTTGATGACGTGGCCGACGAGGAAAACGGTCGGCGACTCGAGGTCGTACCGATCACGATACTCGTCCTCGAGCGATTGGAACCCCGCGAGTTTCGACCGATCGACGCCGTTCGAGACGACTGTCGTCGGCACATCGGTGTACGTCTCGATCAGGTCCTGGTTGTACTCGGACGGACAGACGAGCGCGTCGGCCAGCCCGTAGGCCCACTCGAGATACGGCTTGAGCGGCTTCGCGAGGGCGTTCGTGAACCGAAAACTGTCGCCGAAGTCCTCGGCGGTCACGTGCGTATTCGCGATGACGGGCACGCCGTTCGATTGCGCCTGCCGTGCATACCAGACCGACCGCGGTCCCATGAGATTACAGTGGAAGACGTCGGCCTCGAGCGTCGGGTCGGTCGTGTAGGTCAGGTCCAGTCGATCCAGCATTTTCCGCTGGTGGACGACCGACTCGTGGATGCCGCCGGTGACGTGGGATTCGAGTTCGAAGTAGTGACTGATTTTCATACCTGACTCTCCTGTACCGGGCGCTGGTTACCGTTGGCGATGCGAGACCGCCGCGGTGAGTCGACGGCCGGTGTCTTCGCCCCTGTTCGATCGCGGTGTCACTCGACTTCGAGCCACGGCACTTCCATGAGTGCCGGGATGTGCGTCTCGATGTGGTGTTCCCAGACGCCCTCCTCGCCGAAGGCTTCGCCGTGGTCTGCGGTCACGATGACGGTACCGTCGAGGTCGTCGACGATGTCGGCGACGGATTCGAGGGCGATCCGCAGGTTCTCCTCGTAGAGGGCCATCGCTGCCTCGCGCGTGCCGTTCGTGACGACCTCGGTGGGATCGAGCTCAAGCCACAGGCCCGCCTTCTGTGCGAGTTCGCTGCCCTCGAGTTTGTCCTCGACTTTCGGGCGGATCGTATCGCCGAGCGAGGCGAGCGCACCGCCACCGCCGTCGTCGCTTTCTTCGGCTTCCTCCTGTTTCCGGATTCCTTTCTGGATCTGTTTGAGCTTCTGGCCCTTGCCGCGAGCGAGGTAGGGTGCGTGGGGCTGCATGTAGTGTAGCACCGTCCGATCGGCCGCTTCGACGGCGTCCTGATTGTCGTAGAACGCCTCTGCGAGACTGTCCGGTGGAACTGTGCCGAGGTCGTCGTCCCACCCCGACTTCCACACGTCGAAGACGTTGCTGATGTGATTTGAGGCCGACCACTCGTAGTCACAACTGGCTCCCCACTTGAGTTCGTTCAACGGGATTCCGAGGTCGTTGATAAACGGATTCCCAGAGAAGTACGCGATGTCGTGTTCCTCGGTGAAGGTCCGATAGGCCCATTCCGGTGTCGACGAGCCGACACTCCAGCGCTTTTCCAGCGTCCCGTCGAGATATTCGTCGTAGACCTCGCTGAACACGTCGTACCGACACGCATCCAGCACGAGACAGTAGTCCCACTCCGACTCGAGGAAGTGCTGGTCGTCCATTAGTTGCGACTATCTTTCGAACCAACCTATGTATTCTTGTTGGTTCCGGGAAAGTCACTAAAACAGCACTTTCCGGACCTGTAAGCCGCGATACCGTCGGACAACGTCACGCCGGATCGACGTCTCACTCGAGGTAGCCGAGCTCCCGGAGCCGGTCGCGGGTTTCCTCGTCGGCCTCCTCGAGGGCATCGACGTCGTCGGTGTCGGTCTCGGACGGATCGTCCCACGCGCCGCCGACGTTTGCCTCGAAGCGGGCGAGTGCCTGCTCGGTCGCAGCGACGACGTCGTCGTCGGCCGGCTCGACCGGCGACTTCTCGTCGGGATCCTCGTCGAGACGGTAGCCCTCATCGGGGATTCGATCCGCGCGAACGTACTTTGCGTCGGTGCTTCGGGCGGCACGGAGCCGTGAGTACGCGCGGTGGTCGTCGGGCAGGTCGATCCCGGCCTCGCTGGCTTTCTCCTCTAGGTGGTGCAGTTCGATGACCGGCTGGGCGTACTCGACGAACGCGTAGTCGTTCGCGTCGTCGCCCTCGAGGATCGCCTGCTGCCCAGCATCGGGATCGGCAGCCCCGTCGAAGGCGCGGTACTCGTCGGCGAGCAGCGAGCGGGTCGGGTCGCGAGCGACGGCACCAGCGGTATCGCCGCCCATACCGACCGTCTCGGGATCGACATCCAGTGTGTCCAGCACGGTGTGATAGCAGTCGAGCAACTCGACGAGGTCGTCACGACGGTCGGCCTCGAGGTCGGGGTGTTTGACCAGCAGCGGGACGTTGATGAGCTGATCGTAGAGGGCGAATTCGTGGCCGTAAAGGTCGTGTTCGCCGTGGAGTTCGCCGTGGTCGGCTGCAACGATGACGGTGGTGTCTTCCCACTGCCCGGTTTCGCGCAGCCAGTCGAACAACCGGCCGAGTTCGGCGTCCATGTGGGCGATTTCTGCGTCGTAAAGCCCGCGGATCGCCTCCCACTCATCGTCGTCGATGGCTCGCGCACCGGAGTTGAATTCCTTGGAGTTCTGGCAGACATCGTCGGGGTCGACGCCGGGAGCGAACTCCTCGCGGTATTCCTCGGGCGGGTAATACGGGAGGTGGGCGTCCATTAGGTTGACGAACGCGAACCAGCCCTCGTCGCTGTCGCTGTCGTCGATAAACGACTTCGTGCGGTCGATGACCGACGGTGTCTTCGAGTCGGCACTCTCGCCGCTGGCGAGTTTGGAGTGCGCCATCGCGCCGAGGTGGACGAGCTTCGATGCCAGATCGCGGAGGTAGTCGTTGTCATTGATCGCCTGCCACGCGCTCGCGAGCGGCCCCGAGAGGACGTCGCCGGGCAGCACCTCGAAAAAGGAGTCCTGTGCGTCGAAGCCGTCGGTAAGGCCGGTGTAGGGGGTAATCCAGGCGTTCGAGGAGTAACAGGCCGTGTCGTACCCGGCCGCCGACAGGACGGACGCGAGGGTCGTATCGCCGTCGAGATACGGACTGCCCTGATCGGCCCCGTGCTGGCTCGGATACTGGCCGGTAAACAGCGAGGCGTGAACCGGCAGCGTCCACGGCGCAGGTGCGATCGCCGATTCGAAGACAGTCGCTTCCTCGGCGAACCGCGAGAGTTCTGGCGTCGTCGCTCGCTCGTATCCATACGGCTCGAGACGATCCTTCCGGACCGTATCCAGAACGACGAAGAGGACGTTCGACTGGCGAGTCCTGTTCATTACTGGCCACACTTCGCTCCACGCAAATAAATCGATTGAAGGGGTTGACGCGACATGTTTCGACTGGGCCGGTGCCGATCAGATGTTTCAAGTTTACTGACGAGTCATATCCGGCATGGACGATCGAAATCGGCGAGCATTTCTCATCGGCATCGCCGGAGCGATCGCGGCCTTCGCGGTTTTGTTTTTCCTCGTTGGTGCCCGTGACGTCCTCGACTCGTTGCTGTCGGCTTCACCCTCTTGGGTCGTCGCAACGTTCGCACTCGCGCTCGGCTGGCTGGCCGCCTGGAGCCTGATGCTTCGGACCGTGCTGGCCGCGCTCGGTATCGAGATCCCGATCGGGAAGTCGTTTCTCGTCTATGCTGGAGCCGTCTTCGCGAACAACGTCACCCCGTTCGGGCAGGCCGGCGGTGAACCGATCGCTGCCTTGCTGATCTCGAAGACCTCCGACGCCCGTTACGAAACCAGCCTCGTCGGGATCGCGACTGTCGACGTCATCAACGTCGTCCCATCGATCTCACTGATCCTCGTGGGTGTCGGCTACTACGCGACCACCGCGGCGATCGGCCAGCGCCTCGAGACGGCCGTCGGCTCGGCGGTTGTGTTGATCGGGGGCATCGTCCTGGTAATGGCGCTCGTCTGGCGGTACCACCGGATGATCGTCGAGCGACTTCCCGGGATCATTGCTCCCCGACTCGGCCGGCTCGGACTCGAGCGCTTCGACTCCGAGACGCTCGAGGAAGACATCGCCGACCGACTGGGGCGATTTTTCGAGAACATCGAACGCGTCGCGACGGATCGGTGGCGACTTGCCGCCGTCATCGGCCTGTCGCTGTGTGGGTGGCTCTTTCAGACGGCCGCGCTTACGGTCGCGTTCGACTCGATCGGGTACGACGTCTCGGCGTACGTCCTGCTGTTTGTCATCCCGCTTGCGAACCTCGCGGGCGCTGCGCCGCTACCAGGTGGGCTCGGCAGTATCGAAGCCGCGTTCGTCACGCTGCTCGTGCCAACGACCGGTGTTCCGGCGTCGGCCATCACCGCGGCCGTCCTCATCTTCCGGGGCGCGATTTACTGGATGCCGGTCCTGATCGGCGGGCTGTCGGTGTCGGCGTTCGGTGTCCGAGCGGTTCGGTAATCGACTGCTGGCCGACAGTGTCATTTCCGCCCGACACTGATAGTCGGTCAACTGCTCATGTACCGGGAGGGCCACGCCGGCCTCAACGCCGTGCTCTATGCACCGATTCTCCCCGTCGTGAGCCACGTCTGGTCGCTCGAGCTGGCGCTTGTCGGCGCGCTCGTGGCCGTCGGCGTCGCCAATATCCCCGATCTCGATCAGCCGTTGCCGCGCATACGCCATCGCGGGCCGACCCATACCGTCTGGTTTGCCCTCCTCGTCGGACTGGTCGCGGGTATCGGGACCGACCTCCTCGTCCCCGCAACGCCGGTAGCGTTCCGGTTCGGCTTCCTCGTCGGCACCGGCGGTATCCTCGCGCATCTCGCCGGTGACGTCGTGACGCCGATGGGGATCAGCCCGTTCGCGCCCGTCTGGCGATACCACGTCACGCTCGAGTGGTTCAAATCCAAAAACAGCCGGATCAACCGGGCGTTGTTGCTCGTCGGCTCGAGTGCGCTGTTTTCGTCGCTGCTTCTGACGGTGGGGCTGTCGGCGGCGGTCGCTCCGGCGAGTTGATCGGTGCCAGCTGTTCGGAGTCGCTCGGTTCTGGGTCGAATCGAGGCTTAGATCGAACGCTACTCGTTTGCGTCCCAGACGAGGAGCGCAAGCGACGCGGTCCAGAGTACGACTGTCGCGGTCGGACTGTGGACCGGCAAGCCAGGGCTCCAACTCGTCCGTAGCGGGAACAGCCAGTCGATTCCCTTCGGCGACAGTGAGTCGATCGCGAGATGGGAGCCAAGCGCAAGTCCGGCGGCGAGCGCGACACGTCGACCGATCGGTGTGGGGCGCTGACGCCCAACGGCGTATCCGCCAGCGACGACTGTCAGCGCGAACAGGGGCGTGTGGGTGATCCCGCGGTGAACGAACGGCCAGGCCCAGTCCGCGGGAAAGAGAAAGTCGGTGTCCGGGAGCAGTCCGAAGACGAGCCCGATCCGCGGGTCAGCGTCGGTGAGCCCGGCAGCGAGGGCGTAGCCGACGACTGCATGGGTCGCGAACGCACCTGCCAGAAACAACACCCGTCCAATCTCCATCGGCGATTTATTCGGCCGGTATCACCACATAGCTTATGTTCTTCGAAAGTGGGAGCGACGGATACCCACCGTTGGACGACAGCCACTGTCGCCACTGATCAGCGGAGCTGAATCAACAATGCTTACATTCGGGACGGAGTACGCACGGGTTATGTATCCGTTGCAACTCGAGGGGACGCCGCCCTGGCTCGAGTCGATGCTGACGTCAGAACTCGCGCTTGCGGTGTTTTTCGGTCTCTGTGTCCTCGAGGGTGCGATGTTGCTGCGATTTATGCCGAGCGAACTCGTCGTCCCGGCCGCACTGGCGTTGATCGGGTCGTCGATGCCGAAAGTGGTGACGATCGTCGCGATTGCGGTCGCCGGCACGACGATCGGTCAGTTCGGCCTGTTCTGTCTCGTCCGCCGGGCTGGCCGTGAGTACGTCATCCGAAAGAGTTGGTTTCCGGTCACCGAGTCGCGACTCGAGCGGTTCGACGGCTGGTTCGATCGCTGGGGCGCGGTGGCCGTCGCCGTAAGCAACACGATGTTGTTCGTCCGCGGGCTATTGACCGTCCCTGCGGGACTCTCGGAGATGGACGGCCGCGCGTTCGTCGCGCTGTCGGCGATCGGCTCGCTGTCGTTCCAGTCGATTCTCGCGGCGCTGTATCTCCTCGGCGGTCACCTGTTGGCGTGATCGATCGATAAAAACGGAGCGGACCTCGAGTTCGGTTAGTTGCCGCCCTGTCGGTAGACCGGCAGCCGGAACCGGACGCCAGCATCGCGGAGTTGCCACCTGATCTCGAGGCCGGCCCACGAGAGGCCGGTCAGCAACGCAACGCCGATCGCGGCGAACTCTGAGGACCCCATCCAGACCGGACTCACGAACAGGAGGGCGTTGTAGATCCGGTGTGGGAGGATCGACTCGATGAGATCACCGAGGAACTCGAGGGGGCTGAACTCGAGGCTGCTACCACCACCGCCACCGCCGCTGCTGCTGGTCTCGGCTGCGGTTCGGTTCTCGAGGCCGAGCGCCTGGGCGCTCTGGCCGCCCGCGCTTTCGTCACCGGTCTCGAGGCGCTCGGCTTCGTACGGCAGCGACGAGCCGACCTCCCAGACGATGTCGCCGGACTCGTTGACCTCGATGACGCGGTTGCCGTGGGTGTCACTGATCAGCGTGTTGCCGTTTGGAAGCCGGTCGGCGTCCCGTGGCCACTGGATCTGATCGTCTTCCCACAGCCAGGTCTGGGTCCACTCGCCGTCTTCACGCTGGAACTCCTTGATCTGGGCATTTTCAGAGTCGGCAACGAGGACTGCCGGCCCGCCTTGGCTCTCAGGGATGTAGTCGGGGTTGTGCTGTTCGTGGAGGATGTCGTATTCGTTTTCCGACCCGAGCGTCCAGTCCTCGAGTAGTCCGTCTTCCCGATCGAGGAAGACGACCTGGTCCTGATTGCGCAGACTGGCCATGATTCGGCCCTCCATCTGGCCCTCCTCGATGTACTCGACGTCGTTGATGTGTGCCCAGTCACGGGGCCAGGAGTGACCGCCCTCGAGCGGGAAATCGCTCTGGGCGTCCCAGAGCCACTCGACGACTTCCGTCTCGGTGTTGACGACAAAGACCTGATCGGCGACCATGTCGGCGACGACGAAGTGGGTCTCGTTGATGCGGTCGACGTCGTGCCACTCCCCAGCGTACTCCTTGTAGTCGTAACGCTCGTAGAGCACCTCGACCTCACCGGTCTCGAGGTCGGCGCGCTCGATGACGTTGCGGGTACACGGTGGAGCGCCACAGTTGGCACCTTCGGTGTGAATCGTATCCGTCGCGGCGTACTCGACGGTTAACGGATCACCCTCGACGGGATCGGCGTCGAAGTACTTCGTCCGCGAGTTGTTGTAGTAGAGGACCTCGCCGTTGGGCTGATAGGCGGTGATCGTTCCAGCACGACCCGACTCGGTGACGACCGTGTGGTTCTCCGTCGGCGGCGCGTTCGGGACGCCTTCTCTCGAGGCCGTCGAGACGCCTTCTCCCGCCGCGCTGGCGACGACGGCGGCAGACAAAAGAACGAGGACGACGAACGCAGCCCGGAGCCGGGTTCTCGTTATTTCCGACCGGACCCGCTCGAGCGACGGAAGCGATTGTTCGGTCACGGTATTCTCACCATCTCGTTTCGGTATGCCGTTTGGGGACCCATTGCCCTTTGTTTCCTGATCAAGATATTAGTACGTTGTTGAACGTTCTATTTTCCGTGGGAGGGAAACCACATCGTGCCCGTCCCAACAGCGACTGGGTCGGCGACTCGAGCGCTCATTCTGGCGGGTAACGTGGTCGTGATAGTATTATGCCTGCTCGTCCGCCCGCGTGGTCAGGACGGGCACCGGCGACGTGCGGATTACCCGCTCGGTGAAGCTCCCGAGCAGGTGTCGGTCGAGACCGGTGTGGCCGTGTGTCCCCATCACGACGAGATCGATTCCCTCCTCGTCGGCATATCTCGTGACCTCTTGTGGCATGGTGCCGGTTACAATGGTCGTCGTGACGTCGTCGACGCCCGCCTGCGTGGCGGTCGCCGCTGCCTCGTCGAGAACCGTCTGGACGTTCTCCTCGAGTTGCTCGGAGAGCTGTGCCGATTCTGCGTCGCCGACCTCTGGGAGTTCGTCGACGATAGACAGCAAGTGAAGTGTCGCACCGGTACGTTCGGCGGCCGCCGCTGCCAGTTTCAGTGCCGCCGTTGCATGGTTGCTCCCATCGGTCGGAACGAGCACGTCGGTGTAGGGATACGTCGGCGTCACGCCGTCGGCTGCTCGAACCGTCATCACTGGCACCGGGCTTCGGTTTACGACGTGATCCGTGACGCTCCCGAGAACGTATTCTCCCAGTCCGCGCCGACCGTGGGCACCCATCGCGATGAACTCGAACGCGTCGGCGCTGACGTAGTCGACGATCGTCGGCCGGGGATCTCCCTGGACGACGTCCGTGACAACGGACACGCCGCGTTCCTCGGCGAGCGCGGCAGCCTCCGAGACGATCGTTTCGCCTTCTTCCTCGAGGACGTCGACGACGTCAGTGCCGAGTCGGGTGAGGCTCGGTTGGTTCGTGTCCGCGACGTGCAGCAGGTGGACGGTCGCGTCCCGTTCGCGGGCGATATCGAGTGTGTGCTCGAGCGCTGCGGTTGCGGGGTCGCTCCCATCGGTCGGGACGAGAAAGCGAGGTGGCATACTCGAGCGTTCGAGACGAACCTGCTTATATACTGTTGGCCAACTGTCCGTGAACACCCAGTCGCTCTCGTTTCTCGGTACGGGGTGTCGAACGCAAAGCAGAGGATACCACTCTGCCCGCAGGCGGCGTCGAGTCGCTAAACGGTCTCGACGCGAATCTCGCCGTCTGCTGTGACGGTCACCAGACACCCGCTGTACTCGAAGGACACTGAGCCGTTGGGGCGGCGGCCGTTCGCACGCGGTTCGAACAGTCGCTCGAGCGCATCGGTGTTGATCGAATACTGCAGTGGCTCGAGTTCAGTGATGTCTTCGTCTAAGAATGTTGCGACGGCGTCCGCAACGGCGACGCTAAGCGGTTCGTCGCCGAGTCGATCGTAGTGCATGGAATAGTGATCCCCAATCTCGGTCGCCGGTGTTGGTGAACTCATCTTGCTCATAGCGTATACGTACCCCCAGTACGGCGGTGGGAAGTCGTTTCGTGGTTCACGAGTTGTTGTAAAGAACCTACTTGTTAACTGTGTAAGGGCCGCCACAGCAGGTGGTTAATCAATTAACCTCGGACGCAGTCGCTCCCTCGAACAGGACGGCAAAGAGCTTCCGTTCGACGGCCCGAACGTGCTTGTGGAAGGCGGGCGAGGAAATCTCGAGGGAGTCCGCGATCTCTTCACCGTTTGCGTGCCGGGGCCACTCGAAGAACCCACTGTGGTATGCCGTCTGGATGACCTCTCGCTGGCGATCGGTGACCGTCTCGAGCACGGCACTGCGCGCGTGGTTGGCCGCCATCGAACAACTATCCGTCGCCACAGCACGGCGAGCGACCATCGACACGTCGGGACCGTTTTGGCTGAGCCCGGCAATGAGGTCGCGAACGTCGACCGCGTCCGGGATGTCGATGCGTGCGCGTCCACCCGTGGTGTCGGCCACGAACTCGCGTAACTGCGCTCCGTGGGCGTCGGTAATCGCTCCCAGCGAGGGCTCAGTCAACCGGAGTTGCAGCACCGTCTCGTCTTCGTGTTCGGCGACCGTGACGACCTGGCTGATTCCGTCGACTGGGGCGTGGGCTTCGGTCTCGAGCGGCCCGTCGACGGCCGCAAACACGACCTGTGTCTCGTCGTCTCGAGTCGTCACGCCCGCATAGCGCACGCGCTCGTCGAGGAACGCAGCCAGCCGACACAGCGTCGCATCCGCCGCAACCTCGAGTTCCACTTCAGTCCGACCGACATCGGACAGCGCGTGCGTCCGGGTGACGGCATCGATCGCGTACGCGATCGTCTCGCTGAGGTCGGCAAGCATCGACCGAAACGGCTCGTCGAACGCGTCCCGCTGGTCTCCGTAGATCGACAGAACGCCGTAGAGAAACCCATCATAGACGAGTGGCACCGCATACACACACAGGACGTTGCGTGAGAGTGCTTCACCGCGCCACGCGCCGTCGTGGACCGATGCTGCGACGTTCTCGACGTAGACCGGCGCTTTCGCTCGCGCCGCCCGTCCCGCCGGTTCGGCGGTCGATTCGTCGACCGTCGGTACCGGTACCGCGTCGAGATACCCACGGTCGTGCCCGGCGTGAGCGCGCGGCTCGAGACTGTTCCCGTTCGCGTCGGGCTCGCCGAACCAGGCCAGCGAACACGCGTCGCACTTGGTGAGACGTGCGAGGACGCCGCGTTCGAGCTCCGTCCGAGAATCAGCCGTCAGGAGAGACTGTTCGATGTCTCGGCGCGTCTCGAGTGCGGCGTCGAGGCGCTCGAGCCGGCGAGTTTGCCGTTCGAGGTCGCGTTCACAGTCGTGACGTCGCTGGCGTTGTCCGATCCGATCGAGCGTGGTTTCCGTTGCCGCGACGAACGGCTTGACGAGTTCGATGGCCCCGCTGACGTCGGCGTCGGGAGCGCTCGAGACCGCAACGAACACGCCGTGTTCGCCCAGCGAAACGGCGAGGCCGCTCTGGGCAGCAGTCGCGTCGGGGGCCGCTGGCGACGTTGCGATATCGTCAGCGGTTGACGGGTCGCCGGTGACGAACGTCTCCCAGATGCTACTGCCGTTGGGTTCGACCGCTGCGGGGGAGCCAACCGTCGATTCGTAGGCTGCTGAGTGTGCCACCGGACGGAGTTCGGTGGCCCGATCGTCGAACCGATAGACGACGCCGTCGATCTCGAGTACGTCGGCGACGATGTCGATGAGGGACTCGCAAGCGGCCGTTTCCGAGTCGACAGCGAGTATGTGACTGGTCGCATCGGAGAGTGCATCGAGCGCCGCTCGATATCTGTGCTGGTCGGTCAGTGCTCGCTCGCGCTCGCAGTCGGCAGCTGCGAGCGTTCGCTGGAGCCGATGGGCGAGGAGCCGTGGCTTCTGAACCGACCGCTTGACGACGATTTCGGTCGCGCCCTCGGCTCGGAGGTCGTCGATCGCCTCGTCGGCAGTCGAATCGATCGCGTAGACGGTCGGACATGCCCCGTCGACGGCTGCGAGGGCGGCACGCTCGTCCGTCAGGACACACGTTGCAGTCTCGAGTCGATCGTCCGTGAGGTCGGACGCAGCCGAGACGACGCCAGCGACTGTCACCGCCTCGGCTGCAAGTTCCGCCGTTGCCGTCCGAATCCACTCGGACGTGCCGACGAGAACGCACCCGGGCGTCGTCTCGGCATCCTCGAGACTGTGAACCATACCCTTGGTGGGTGCGGCGATTATAAAAAGGTCGTGTCGGTTCCGACGAGCGACCCTGGTTACTCGGGCGTGAGTGTGCCGTGCTCGACTCGATAGCCGTCGTCGCAGGCCTCGATCGCCCGCACGTCCCGCAGTCTGAGCCCCTGTTCCATCTTGGTCACGACCGGCGTATCGTAGTGGTCGGCCTCGTACTCGAACCCGTTCCCCTCCTGTTGGCGGCGCTCGACGAACGCTCGATGGCGCTCGAGGCGTGCGCGTCCAACCGACCGTGACAGTGCCGGCACCTCGTCGATCCGATCGTCGAACACCTCGAGAAACGCGTCCTCGAGTTCGACCCCGATCGAGTTGCGACCGGCACACATCGCCGCAAGCGTGGTCGTCCCGGTGCCCCAGAAGGGATCGAGGACGGTGTCGCCGTAGGTCGAGTACATACAGATCAGCCGGTAGGGAATCTCGAAGGGATAGGCCGCCGACCGCTCCCGGAGGTCGTCGTCGACCGCCTCGAGCGTCTGTAACTCGCCGGTCACGTCGGTCCAGACGTCCGAGAACCAGCGGTTGCGTTCCTCCCAGAAGTAGGCGGCCTCGTAGCGCCGGTCAGCACCCGGCTCGAACTCGCGGCGTGTTCCTCCCTTCCGAAAGATCAGGACGTACTCGTGCTCGAGGGTGACGTAGGCGTTCGGCGGGATCATCCCGCTCCCCATGAACTTGGCCGCGCTGTTTGCCGGCTTTCGCCAGAGCACGTCCGGCAGCGGCTCGAATCCCCGCTCTTCGAACGCCGCGAGCACGCGGGCGTGGTTGGGGTAGACTCGAAAACTACCGTCGACCGACCGGGTCGCGTCGCCGACGTTAATACAGGCGATTCCGCCGTCGACCAGCACCCGCTCGAGTTCGTCCCAGACGGCCGCGAGTTGTGCATGCATCGCCTCGAAGGCGGCCTGGCCGTCACCGGCCTCGAGTGCGTCGCCGATCGCAGGATCGAGGTCCGTAAAGAGGTCGTCCCACATCTCGATCATCGGATACGGCGGCGACGTCACGACGAGTTCGACCGACTCGTCGGCGACGTCCGAGAGCGCACGGGAGTCACCGACGACCACGCGGTGAGTGGTCTTCATTGGCTTGACACTGTCGGCGTCTCTCCCTTAGCTTCTTCGCCAGGCGACGCACAGACCAGAACAGTGAACCGCCTCGGGGTCAAGCCCCGAGGCACTCGGCCTGCTCCGCCTGTAGACAGTCGATCGCCCCCTCCCCCAGCCGAGCGGGCCGGTCGTTACTCCTCGCTTTCCTCGTCCGGTTCCTCTGCCTCTGTAGCCGTTTCAGGTTCGCTCTCGATATCGGTTGCCGGCTCGAACTCCTCGATCGGCTCCCACTCTTCGTCCTCGTCCGAGGTGAGCCGTCGCCGAAGGACCGCAGCCCCCGCAAGCAGCCCCACCGCAAGCAGGAGTCGCGACAGCCGCGACGGTGAGTCAGATTCGTCCGTCACCTCGACTGTCGTTTCCTCGGTTTCCTCAGCCGTTTCGCGGACGCTCTCGATGATTTCCGGCTGTTCGACGTCCTCGAGCGGCGTCTCTTCGAGCATCGATGACCGCCGACCCAGGAGAAAGCCGATGGCCGCACCGAGGCCAAATAACGCTCCTGCAAGCGGAAACTGCCTGCCTGAGCGAGCCCCCTCGGATTCCTCGACGGCCTCGAGAATCGGCTCGCGCATCGGAGACTCCATCCCTCGATTGACCGCTTCTTTAACGATGAGCTCGGATAGTGTGGCGTCCTGTTGTTCCGTCTCGGGCATAATCCGCTCCGACCACATCGCTGTACATAATTCTATCCCCCGTTTCCATCGCTCGGACGAGCTCGTCGGCTCGTATGCATGAACTACTCGAGAAACCGGGCGATATAACAGCCGGTTTCCCGGCGACGAGCGATCGTGCGTAAGCGGTCGGGGCTGGTCGGCGTCACCCGGCGGCGCGATCATCGGTCAAGAATCGACTCGAGAGCCGATCAGCGATTCGCATTTCCGGCCGTATTCGGTTGTTGACAGCACTCGAGGGAGTCATACGCGCGTGTACGAACAAAAATATATAAAGGAGCCAACGCTCGTGAGTCAGCGGAACGCAGCCATCGCTCGCTGGACCGTGTCAGTGATCGGTAAACCCGGCTCTTCCCACCCTATAAGACTACCTCGGCACGTCGATCATGCGGCAGTGCTGTGGAATGCCTTCCATAACGAAGGGGATCCCCGAGAGGGTTCACACATGAGTGTCCTCCGCCAGCCCGAGGTCCTCGGCCGAACGACACGCCGTCGTGTCGTCGGCGTCACTGCCGCACTCTCTGCGGCGGCCGTCGAAACGGTCGCGGTCGGGTGCTGGTTCGGCCTCGTCGTCGGCTCGCGGACGACAACGACCGCGCTCGCAGGGCTTGGCGTGCTCTTCTGTGGTTCATTGCTCAGAACGACAATCTTTGGAGTGACGGTCAGCGATCTCGGAGCACGCCTGCAGCCACAACAACTCGGCGTGACAGTTTCGCTCACGGCTGGCTGGATCGTCTGGCTGCTCGTGGCCGAACTGATCGGCGAGTCGCTCGGTGTCGCTGTCGCAGCCGTCGTATTCGCTGGCATGCTCACCGGTCAGTTCGTCCTCGAGCGACACACCTTCAGACAGCCGACCGATCGCTGGTCGTTCGCACTGGCCGTTCCGGGGCTGTTGCTCGCCGCTGGCGCATCGATACTGCTCGCGACCGTCTGGTTTACCGACTGGGTGATCTCTTCGTCGCCGTACTCGCTTGGCTCGACGACGATCGTCCTTCGGATCGGAGCCATCCACCTCGGCGTATTCGCCTTTGGCCTCTTCGCGTTCCTCGCTCATCAGCGCCGGTTTCAGCGCCTTCTCGATCCCTGACGTGCGGTCACGATCTATCACGTGAGAGGTATCACTTCCCCTGTGCGCCCACGTTCTGGTCGCTTTCGAATGAGTCCGGATCCGGCTCGATCGCCGCGTACTGGACTGCCCGCCTGCCAAGCGTCGTCACCCGCGTCTCGAGTTTTGGATCGACGAACGTCCCGTTATCGATGGCGTCACTGGCGTTCGGGATCGCCGCCTCGTGTGGGATGACCCATGCGTTCAGTGCACGACAGACCGACCGCATATGCTCTACGGCCGTCACGGGAAAGGCTCCCCCAGAGACGGCAAGCAAGCCGACAGTCTTGTCCTCGAACTCGTCGAACCCACAGTAGTCGAGTGCGGTCTTCAGCGGCGAGGAAAACGAGCCATGATACATCGGCGAGCCGAGCAGGATCGTATCGGCCGCGCGAACGCGAGCCGCAAGTGCATCTGCGTCGCCCGCATCCACACGATCGCGGTCCGCATCGAAAATCGGCAACTCGTACTCACGGAGATCGATCAGTTCGGTCGTCCCACCAGCCTGTTCGGCGGCCGAGAGCGCCTGCTCGAGTGCGATCCGAGTATAGCTGCCATCGCGGAGACTGCCACAGAGTGCAGCTACGTGAACGTCACTGTCGCTCATAGCTGTCCTGTCGACAGGCGACAAGAAAAGCGATCTGAAGGGAGACTGATATATGGGGTTCAGCGCCCGGCAGTCGGCAGCGATCGCTCGATTCGGAGGCCCTTTCTCTACTGAATTCGAACCGAGTGCTGTGCAGTCGCTGCTCACCGTCTTGCTCGAGGAGGCGCTTCCGCGCGTGCTGACGATTACGCTCCTGATCGGAGTGGGTGTCGGCCTGGCCAACCTCGCGGTGGAGTACGGGCTCGTCAAACTCGTCGCCCGCGTCGGCCACTATCTCACGGAGCCGGCGAACCTCCCCCCGGAAGTCGGCACCGCAGTTCTTACGAACGCGGTCTCGGTGACCGCCGGCTACGGGATGCTCGCGGAGTTTCGCGAGGACGGCCTGCTCGACGACCGGGCCACGCTGATCGCCGTCATCATCAACACCTTCTTCGGATTCATCCAGCACATCTTCACCTACTACGGGCCCGTTCTGATCCCGATCCTCGGACTACAGGTCGGCCTCATGTACGTCGGCGCACGGGCCGGCATCTCGCTTGGCATCACGCTCGTCGGCTTGCTCGCCGGTGCCGTCTTGCTCCGGGATGACGACTACGACGGCAATTCCATCGACCCCGACACGCCCGACGAAGACTCGCAGACGAACCGCGAGAAACTGCGGACAGCTGCCGAAAACACCGCTGATCGCCTGCGCTCGATCGTCCCCCGGCTTGCGATCGTCTATTCGCTCGTTTTTGTCGCACTCGAGTACTCGGATCGGATCCTCGAGTACGTGGACCCGGTTCTCGCCGTGTTCGCGTCCGTCGGCCTCGACGAACCGGGTGTAGTGCTCGAGTCGGTCGCCGGCCTGTTGGGGCTACCAGGCGCGGCGATACCGGTGATCCTCGTTTCACTGGTCGATCCGACGACCGGCGCGATCACTGTCGCGCCACTGATCGGGGACGTGTTGACACCCGAGGAGACGGTGATCACGCTGCTGGTCGGCAGCCTGATCTCGCTGACGATCGGGACGGTCAAGCGCTCGATCCCGTTTCAGTACGGCATCTGGGGAGCGTCGTTCGGGACGAAAGTGATCGTCGTCAACGTCTGTCTGAAAGCGGCGTTCATCCTCGTTGCGATCGGCGTTTTCTTCGTCGTCTGACGCTGGGATCGCTGTCGGATGGCACGCTGTGGGATGGCTGTGTCCTGTATCTCGAACGGGGTGCCGGAAAATCGATCCTATGCGCTGGCCGATGCGGTCGTCGATAACTGGCGGCTGCCGTACGCCCCGACGAGGGACAGAATCACGATCAGCACACCGGCGACACCGTTGACCCCGACCACCAGCGCACGGTCAGCGCCGAGAACGAACGGTGCCGCGACGATCCAGATTCCCAGCACGGCGACGACGGCCGCGATGACGATACTCGGTGATCGGCGCTCGTTGGTTCGGTAGGCCTGAAACGCCGCGAGAAACGCCACCGCCGCGCCGACGGGGACGTTCTGAATCCCCATGAAATCGGTAATCGTGAAGATGACCGTCGACACCATGACGAACGCGCCGAGCACCGCCGTCAACCCGGCCGTTCGCTGGACCAGTACTGACGAATCGTCCGCGGATCGGGTTCGGCTCATACGCGCGTCTACCACGTGCTTCGTAATGAAGGGGGGTTTCGCACACCATGTCTTTACTACGTAATTATGTGTTACCACGGAGCTCATACTGCCGGACAGAACGACGTGACGATCGGGCGCTCTGCTGCGGCCGTCACCGGTGGAGACGGCCGCGAATCCGCGACCGACTTCGTATTGACTGCTGTCCGACAGTACAGCTTGCAGCAACGCGGCTCGGACGACGTAGACTCGAGTCCACATACATGGACACCAAGCGGACGGACTCATGGCGTTCCGGATGGGCAACGAGCGAGCAGCCGGGGAGCCAGTAGCGGGNGTAGACTCGAGTCCACATACATGGACACCAAGCGGACGGACTCATGGCGTTCCGGATGGGCAACGAGCGAGCAGCCGGGGAGCCAGTAGCGGGTGCTGGAGAAGGACAACAATCTTGGTTCTAATTCGGCAGCGGTGCTCTCCTATACACCATATTTTCAGACAGGCAATAGACTACTATATACCAGCTATAAGACTCAGATGGCGAGGCACGGTCGATCTAGCCACATATCCTCGCTGTACCTGAGATCGTTCCACGATCATCCATCTGCGCGACGATCTCAGCACAGATACCAGCAAAAACACCATTTGGGCAATGAGTGTGCTGGCGTCGGCCCTTTGCCGGCGTTTCTACGGTAACGTACGATTCGTAGTTAAAACTGCGGCTATCGTCGCCACTGCAGGTGCACGCATCGCGCTCGAGGACCTGACAGCGACCTGGACGAACCTCGACCCATTGTCGCAGGCACTCACCACTGCGTTCGTCGTGTTACAGTCGGCAAAGCCAGTGGCCCGTCGATCGTGCCCCGTCGGGACGCGTACTCGCCGTCGGTCCTGAGTTGCATGCTTGGACACACGACTCTCGAATTCCGCGTTGGTTCGCCGTACTGAATGGCCCACACCCGGTGACACAGGTCGATCAGCCAGCCACGACCGGGTGTTTAGCTGATGGCTTGGCTCGAGGTGTGCACACGACGAGTCGCGGCTCGTGTGCAGATTCGGGGATTGGATTCTGTTGGCGTGCAATCCTAGATGAGTGGGCAGTGATTAAATGAGAGAAAAAATAGATGGTATTTGAAAAAGAACTAATGGCGCAAAGATAAAATAGGCACAAGATTATCAGCAACCATGACTGTCACACTCGAACAGACTAAAGCAACAGATATCGCGTCAAAGGCTGACTTTGAGAATTTAGAAAACTATGGCGATAATCTAGAACACTATATTGAGAACTCGTATACATATATACCAATTCCAGATTCAGAGAGGTACTACGACCGAGAAGAAGGAGTTCTGAAAGATTTTGATCCCGGTCAATATATTGATGCGGATGAGGATATTGTATCCGTACTTGAAAAACTAGCTAACTTTCCATTTTTGTGGATTGAAAATCACGTTGGGACCTATTTTTCAATAGATGGTTCGGGTGATGATTTCAGTGGTTTTAGTCGGGTATCAATGTCCGGACCTGGATCAGATGACTTCCATCCATCTGAATCAGATACATGGGATGATGAACAAGAATGGCTAACTGCGAGAGAGTTAGAAGAAGAGCATCCATTGGTAGCCGAAGAAGAATTGGATAAACCAGCTTATCAAATAATAACCTTAGCTGACTTAAATAGAAGAAGATCAAAAGAGCAGCTCTACCCAGTGATTGCAGAACTAGCAGACACACTATCTAAGAAGATCGAAAATGAGCATCAATCTGAAAAAGATCTATATCCACAACTGCGTGCTTCTACAATTGGAAACTGGCAAAAGAGTAAACAACGTGGATTAGACATTCATATAGCAGAGTACATGACTTTAACAGAAATGAGTCAAGTAATACAAGCTTCCGATGATAGCTTTGTATCTGAATGTGGATTCAGTTCAAAAACACAGTGTCAGAAGAAGTTGGGAAGTATAAATGAACTTAGAAATAAGATTATGCATGCTAACAGAACATTGGTCCACGATAGAGATGATATTGAAACTGTCCTCGATCGTATAAACCAGACAAGAGATATACTAAATAACATAAATTAGTATTCTATACTTCATGAAAAGGGGCAGACAATTCCATTCTAACATTAACGACCTCTGTTTCGTGTGCTTCAACTGGAGATTTTCGTGCGAAGGTAGAGGGTAGGGCGCTGTAATTTTTGGCGCTGTCGCCGTGGCGATACCCGCCACGGGCGTTCGAGCACAGTGCAAACCGGCCCCGCAGGCGTTGCGGTGCGATCGCGGTGGCGACCCCGCGCCCTCGAGCGGCGGGCTACAACCAAAGCTGGACAGTCACCGATAGAATACAACCTCATGCGATCGACACCGTACTGAACGGACTATTGCTGTTCTGTTTGAACCCGAACGGAGCACACTCCGCCTTGGTTCAACCCTGCTTTCCAATACTCACGGCTCGTGAATGTATTTGACTCGAGAAACTGGGTCGGAGCGATTTGAACAACGCCTGAGAACCTGCTCCCGTTGGTCGCAGGCCCTTCAGTCTCGTTCAAATCTGCCGAATCACATACCTGCCGCTCGCGGATTTGCTCGCGGCAGAAGTATGGGGTCGGAGGGATTTGAACCCCCGATCGACTGATATCTCCGGTGCGCCTCGGAACTCCAGAGGGTCATCACACGGACACTGATCAGGTGTCCGATCAGTATATCAGTCTGGAGTGTCGTCCCGGGCGCGGTGCCTCTGGAGTCAGTCGCCATGCCTGGCTTGGCCACGACCCCTCGTCATCCTGTTGGGGGATCGCCCCTAAAGTGGTTTCGATTCGGACCGAAACCGCACTACAGCCACGGGGCCCGACCCGGGGTGTCCGTCGTCTCGTCGTCCGGATCGTCTTCGACTTCCACGACCGACGGCTCGAGTTCGCTCGAGGCCGTGTCGTCCCCACCGTCGGGCAACGCACTGAGCTTGGCGGCTGCGTTCGGTTCCGCCTCCGAGTCGGCTCCGCCCAGCGGCAGGTCGACGGCGAAGACGGCGGCGACGAGCAACGCGGCGAGCGGGGCCTGTCCGAAGGCCATCCCGAGCAGGGACAGCGGGAGCAGGCCCAGCGCGACGGCGCTGCCGAAGCGGAACCGATCGATGTCCATGTACCGCCGGAGGTAGGGACCGGTGAGCGCGATCGTCAGCGCGAAGGCGACGCCGATGGCCGCGGCCAGCGTCGCGTTGGCGACGAGGACGGGATCGGTCATCACCTGCACCGTCAGGCCGGTCGGATCGATGCTGGCGACCAGTCCCAGCCCGATGACGACGACGGGGTTGGGGAGGTAGTCGCCGATGGTCGCGCTGGCGGTTTTGGCCGCGATGGCGGCGATCACAAGCGCCGCGAACCGTTCGAAGATGGCGATGTCGATGAGGCTCTCGAAGGTCGGCGCGAGCGCGGCCTGGACGGCTGCCAGCAGGATCAGCGGGACCCCAACGAGCATGACGACGGCAGCCTGCTCGCGGGGAGTGCCGTCCATCTCCGCGAGGATGACGGCGACGGTGGCACTCCCACCGAAGATCAACAGGCCGACCTGAATCGCGCCCAGCGGATCGTCGAGTGCACCGGCTAAGATCAACGCGGGGAAGACACCGTCGACTAACGGGAGCATCATCACTAGCGCGAGCAGTCTCGCGTCACCGCCGACGATGCGCTCCATCTGGAGCGCGACCGGGTGCTGTGACGTACTCATCGGTCAGGGCCGATGGCCATGACCCGAGGCCAGTGGGCGATATGAATGCCGATCCCAGACCGATCGATCCGCACATCGCTCGATCGATTTGGGTTTCTGGCCATTCGCTGTGAGTTTCGGTGTAAAATTCCCGAACGCAACGGTGGCGACGGAGTCGAAGCTCGTCCGGCCAGCAGTTCGGGCAGTGGATGCACTCACAGCGTACATACCTCAATTGAGGACGGGATCGTCAATAAACGTTGTGTGTGATACAGTTCCACGACTCGGTAGTGTGATGGGGATATCGGACAGGTTCGTACAAAAACCACCTGCTGTGGTACGAATGTGTGCACCTGGTGGCGTGGTCGCCGGAAGGATGACCGTTGCATTCGAACGAATATCACGAGCCATATCAACGAATACCATAGATGAGCGAATCGCCCACTGAGGGGGCCGACAACCGTTCACACCCGAGTTTTATCTCGCAACGCTTTTCCCTCGAGACGCCGGACAGTTTACATGGCGAACGACGTTCCCGAGCACGAGCCCTATTCTTCGAAGCTACAGGTACCGGAAGCGCTAACGTTCGATGACGTCCTTCTTCGGCCGAAGGAGAGTCGTGTCGAACCCGATGACGCCGACCTCACCTCGCGAGTCTCGAAAACCGTCGAGGTCTCGGTTCCGATTCTCTCGGCGGCGATGGACACCGTCACCGAAAGCGGCATGGCGATCGCGATGGCCCGCCACGGCGGCCTTGGCGTCCTCCATCGCAACATGAACGTCGACGAGATGGTCGAGGAGATCGAGCGCGTCAAAAGCGCTGACGAGCTCATCATCCCCCTCGAGGATGTCGTCACTGCCGACCCCGAGATGAGCGTCCGCGAGGTCGACAACCTGATGGCCCGGCAGGGCGTCGGCGGCGCACCCGTCGTCAACACCAATGGCGAGGTGCTGGGGATCATCTCGAGTACGGACATCCGGCCCCACCTCGAGGTCAACGAGGACGACCCGGTGACGGAAGCGATGACCGATGAAGTCATCACGGCCCACGAGGACATCGACGCTCGCGACGCGTTCGATCTGATGTACGAGCACAAGATTGAGCGCGTACCGGTCGTCGACGACGAGAACCTGCTGGTGGGCCTCGTGACGATGCAGGGTATCCTCCAGCGCCGCGAGTACCAGGAGGCAGTCCGCGACGAGGACGGCCGACTCCGCTGTGGCGTCGCAGTCAGTCCCTTCGAGCAAGACCGCGCTGAGGCCGCCGACGAGGCCGGCGCGGACGTTCTCTTTATTGACACCGCACACGCGCACAACCTGAACGTTATCGACGGCGCACGCGAGATCAAGGAGTCCGTCGACGCGGATGTCGTTGTCGGCAACGTCGGCACCCGTGAAGCGGCCGCGGATCTCGTTGATTTCGCCGACGGGATCAAAGTCGGCATCGGGCCGGGCTCGATCTGTACCACGCGCGTCGTCTCGGGAGCCGGCATGCCCCAGATCACGGCCGTCGCACAGGTCGCCGACGTCGCCGCCGAACACGATGTCCCTGTGATTGCCGACGGTGGCATTCGATACTCCGGCGATGCGATCAAGGCGATCGCCGCCGGCGCGGACGCGGTCATGCTCGGCTCCTATTTCGCCGGCACCGACGAGGCACCCGGCCGCGTCGTCACGATGAACGGCAAGAAGTACAAGCAGTACCGCGGCATGGGCTCGGTCGGCGCGATGAAATCCGGCGACAGCGATCGCTACCTCAAGGACGAACCCGAGGAAGACGACGAGTACGTCCCCGAGGGCGTCGAGGCCGCAACGCCGTACAAGGGCACGCTCCAGTCCGAGCTCCACCAGCTCGCCGGCGGCATGCAGTCGGGTATGGGCTATGTCGGCGCGGCGACGATCCCCGAGTTCAAGGAACGCTCGGAGTTCGTCCGTATCTCGTCGGCTGGCCAGGCTGAGAGCCACGCCCACGACGTCGTCATCACCGACGAAGCGCCGAACTACTCGCCCGACAGCGAGTAACGGACGCCAGCCGACGCCAACGCGGGTCATACTAATTCCGTTCGACGAATCTTTCCGGTCGTCGTCGTCGGCAGTTCGTCGACGAACTCGATCGCACGCGGATACTCGTATTCTGCCAACCGCTCTCGAACGAGCGTCCGGATTTCAGTCCGTAACCCGTCCGAGCCGGTCTCTCCGGCGGCCGGTTGGACGACCGCCTTGATGATCTCGCCGCGGGTCTCGTCGGGCACGCCGACGACGCCGACCTGTTCGACGGCGTCGTGCTCGAGGATCGCTTCCTCGACTTCCCGCGGCGCGACGCGATAGCCGCTCGTGATGATGAGATCGTCGTCGCGCGAGACGAACCAGAGGGAGCCGTCCTCGTCGCGTTTTGCGAGGTCGCCGGTCCGGTGCCACTCCCCGAGTGTCACCGCGGCCGTCTTCTCGGGTGCGTTCCAGTACTCCTCGAAGATCACGGGATCGTCGCCACGTCGAACCGCGATCTCGCCGACCTCGCCGGTGTCGACGGGGTCGCCGCTGTCCGGATCGATGACCGCGACGTCGTGGCCGGGAACCGGTTTCCCCATGCTCCCTGGCTTCGCGGGGAACCAGTCGCGGCAGTTCGTGACCAGCAGGTTCGCCTCCGTCTGGCCGTACAGTTCGTTGATGACAGTCCCCTCGAGTTCCGCGTCCGCCCACTCCAAGATCTCGCGTGTCAGCGGTTCGCCGCCCGAACAGATCGCCTCGAGCGACAGGTCGTACTGCTCGGTGGGGTCGTCGACCTCCATGAGCATCCGGATCGCCGTCGGCGGAACGAAGGCGTTGGTCACGTCGAACTCCGCGGCGAGCTCGAGGGCGGTTTCGGGGTCGAACGACCCCATCGGGTAGCCGACGACCGGCCGGCCGTAGTGCCACGCGGGGAAGACGAGGTCGCCCAGCGCGCCGATCCACGCCCAGTCGGCCGGCGTCCAGTAGACCGAGTCGCCGCGGACGTCCCGCTCGAAGTACATCGAAAACGCCGGACAGTGGCCGACCCAGAGGTCGTGGGTGTGGAGAACGCCCTTCGGTTCGCCGGTGCTGCCGCTCGTATACATGACGATCGCCGGCGTGTCGGCATCCGTCGCGACGGTCTCGTACTCGCTCGAGCGTCCCTCGACTGCTGCCTCGAAGGTCTGGACGGTCGTTTCACCGATCCGTGTCGGTTCCGGGTCGCCGTCGACCACGAGCACGTGTTCTAAGGCAGGACAGTCGGGTGCGACGGCGTTGATCGTCTCCCACTGGGCGGCGTCGACGACGGCGACCCGCGCCTCGCTATCCTGCAACCGGTAGCGTAGCGCGTCGTCACCGAACAGCACCGACAACGGGAGCGATACTGCCCCCCGTTTCCAGCACGCGAGATGAGTGAGGACGTTCGCCGGCTTCTGTGGAACGGCGATCGCGACTCGGTCTCCGCGGTCGACACCCATCGACTCGAGGGCGTTGGCGACGGCGTTCGATCGCCGATCGAGGTCGTCGAAGGTGTACGCCTCGCGGCGACCGTCCGGATACGCCTGGAAGAGCGCCGGCCGATCGCCGTCGGGATGTTTCCCTACCAGATCGGTTGCCGCGTTAAAGTCAGTTGGAAGGTCCCACTCGAACGACTCGCGAGCCTTGTCGTACGAATCTTCATCGAATGTGACATGCCACGCCATACCGCGCCATACTACGAAGTCCCAAATAAACGGTTGGGCCGGGTCCAGTGACTTGACTGGCCTGGACTAGAGACCGGGGAAACGTGGCGTTTCGACGGTTACGTCGACGTCTTCGAGTCGCGGATCCGACGCCAGGTCGGCCACGAGTTCCCGCTGTGGGTCCGCGGTCCGCGACTGGTACAGCGTCCACTCGTTGGACTCGATGTCGTCGTCTCCTGCTCGCCAGCCGACGACGAGCCGCGCCCGGCGCAGTCGCGTCCCAGTGACGAGACGGAGTTTCTCTACGGCCTCGAGCGGCACGACGATGTTCCGCTCGTCGAACGTTTCGATATCGTCGGGCGGCAGGTCTGCGATCGCAGCCCGATCGCGTTCGCCCATATCGGCCCGCAAGAGCAGCGATCGATAGGATTCGCCGACGAAACAGAGGAGGAGCCGTTCGTCGGTCAGGATCAGTTCCCAGAACTCGAGTGAGTTCGGTCGCTGGCGAAACCAGTGGGTGAGCCGCGCGATGATGGTCTCGGTCGTCATTGGGTCATCACCGGCGTGTTCGACCGCCGGCTGGGGGACTGTGTGGTCGGGCATTTGTGGTTAGTGCTCGAGCAGCGGGTGGAGATCGGTCGGCAGTTCCTCCCACTCCTGGGTCGCAAGCGAGACGCCGATAAATAACACGACGGCGACGAGGAGTGCGACGGTGCCGACCGGGAACGCGTCGGGGAACGGATAGAACGCCATGATGCCGCTTGCGAGCCCGCCGTAGCCCGCGACGTCTGCGGCCATCGGGATGGCGCTGTAGAGGACGTTGACGGTGAGGCCACCGACGATCGAGGCGATCGCGCCCCACTTCGTCGCGCCCTTCCAGTTCATGCCGAAGACGGCGATCGGGACGAACGCCGCAGCGAAGAAGCCCCAGCCGATCGTCCCGAGGATGCCAACCAGCGCCTCGGAGTAGTAGACGACGCCCGTCGAGAGGATCGTCAGCCCGGCCAACGCCACCTGCGTGACCCGAAGCTCCGTCTTGTCGTCCTCGATCGGGCGGCCCAGCGCCCGCGGAATGTCCCTCGAGACGGCCGCCGCGCCGATGTTGAGAAACGAGTCGCTCGTCGACATGATCGCCGCGAGCAGCGCCGCGAGGATGAGCCCGGCGACGACGCTTGGCGTGTACTCGAGGACGAAGACGGGGCCGACCTCGCTTGCGCTAAACGTCTCTGCGATCTCGCCGGCTTCGACCATCGAGCGCATCGACAGTCCCGCCGAGAAGGCGATCAGGCTCGAGACGGCATACGAGAGGGCGGCGATCGGCGCGCCCCACTTCAGAATTTCGAGGTTTCGGCTCATATAGAACTTCGTGATCAGGTGGGGCTGGCCGGCGGCACCGACCGAGAAGAGAATCCACCACGCGATGCCGACGAGGACGGCCGTCGTCGCCTCGCCCATCGCACCGAACGGCGAGACGAGCGCAGGGTCGGCGCTCGCGAGGTTTCTCGAGATCGTTCCCATACCGCCGCCGAACGACATCGCGTACGCGAAGACGAATACTGCGCCGGTGATCATCGTCAGCGCCTGCAGGAAGTCGGTCCAGACGCCCGCGATCATGCCGCCGAGCATGCTGTAGAGCAGCAAAATGAGGGCACCGCCGAGCAGTCCCCAGATGACGGGAATCCCGAAAATAGCACGCATGACGAACTGCAATGCTGCGAGGTTCGTCGCCAGATAGGCGATCACGCCGACGATGACGGCCAGCCCGGTGAGTCCGCGGACCCAGTCGCTTTCGTAGCGGACGTACATCCCATCTGCCAGCGTGAGGACCTTCCGGATGTCCGCGAGCAGGCGCAGCCGTTTGGCGAGGACGACCCAGGTCAGCAGGAATCCGAACGGTGCGGTAAAGAAGATCCACAGCGACGTCGTCCCGAACGCGTAGACGAGTTCGGGGCCGCCGACGAAGCCGAACCCGGACTGGATGACCGAGAAGGCGGTCATCGCGAGGACCCAGGTCCCGATGCTCTTGCCGGTGATGAGGAAGTCGCCGGTCGTCTGCGTTCGCATGTAGCCCCACGCCCCGATCAGGACGACGATCAGCAAGTATGCCGCTCCGAAGGCGAGGATGATCGGATCGTCGGCGACCGGAATGCCACCCGACTGCAGCAGGGTCGACGAGAGCGACGCGCGTTCAATCATCGGTCCCCTCCACGTCGGCCGTCCGATCGAGCCCGTCCGTGCTCGTCGATCGCTCGATTCGCCGCGGCTCGAGCGGGACCTTCGTCCGTTGCTGTCGGTCCCGTGCCTCGCTGATGATCTCGTCGACGACCGCATCGCTGCCGATCCGGTCGAAAATCGTCACCGAGTAGTAGATCGCCGCGAACGCGGGGGCGAGCCATAGGAGCGCGAAGTAGACGAGCGTCGGCCTCGGCACACCGAGTGCGTAGGTGTAGCTCGCTACGTCCGGGCTCCACAGCAGCCAGATCCCCGTGAGTCCACCGAGGAACAGCACGGCAAGCCCGGCGACGAGGCCGGTATAGGGCTCGAGCGCCGAGCCGTCGTGTTCGATCGACGCGGAGGCAACGACGGCGAGGATGAACACCGCCGCGACGTACGAGAACACGCGATAGGCCCCGAGACTCGCGGCGACGAGCGCCCCAGCCGCGAGGAGGGCGATCCCTGTCATCAACGTATTTCGTGCCATACACACCTCCGTCCGCCGCGTACTATGTGATTCGTGGCCACGTGCCACGCCGGTCCCTGCCTGCTCGAGCGAGACGGCCCGTCGACGAAGCCGTCGTGATCTGTGGCTCGTCTAGAATTGGTAGTGACTACCATGTTCCTACACCTCACATGCGAATACAAACACCTATTTTAATCATTCGCCGGTCAGTGGGGGTCTCGTCCATCAGACGGTCTGCTGTCTCGAGCTTCGATGCACTTCGCAGGGCGGTTACGTTGCGCTGGAACCCACTCTCATACGGTCTACTGTCAGTCATTGCCGGTGTAACCGCGACCGCCCTGCGGTTGCACCGGGAAATCGGTACAGCAAACCGTATCAGGAGTCCGTCTCACTACCGGAGCCACGATTCGTCTCCGTCTCATCTACGCCGCTCGAGGCAGTACAGTGCATTGCTGCTCTCGACGCCGACGAAGTGTGGCTGTCAGGAGAAACCGCGGACGACCGAGTTTACACGTCTATCGACGGGGTTCGAAACGCTCCCTCATCGAGTTCGGGATCGTACTCTTCGATCGCGGCTCGAACCAGCGTGAACACACCCTGTTTGCTCCAGCGGGCGGTGTTGATCTCGAGGTCGTAGAACGATCGGTCGGCGATGTCGATCTCGTAGTACGACTGGTAGCGTCCGGCTTCGCTGACCTCGCGGACGCGCATCTCCGCTTCGGTTTCGGTGCGATCCTCGATACGGTCGAGCCGGACTTCCTTGGGTGCGTCGAGCCAGATCCGCATGTCTGCACGGTCACCGGCCAGCCAGCCCGCCAGCCGCGACTCGAGGATGAAGGGTTTGTTTGCCGTGCCCCATTTCTCGGCGATCTGCTGGAGGCGCTGGTCTAACGCGCGGTCGATCTCGTCGTCCTCGTCGGCTTTCGCGGTGAGTTGGTTGAGACTCATGTCGCGATCTTCGGCGAGTTCGCGGAAGATGTCGCCACCGGAGACGTAGGGACAGCCCATCGCGTCGGCGAGGCGCTCACACAGCGTGGTCGCCCCACACCCTGGTGGGCCAGAGACGGTGAGAAAGAGTGTCGTGTCGATTCGGTCGGTCGAACTGTCTGCTGTGGCCATACGTTGAGTCACTGCATCCCCCGTGAAAAGGTTCCGCCCCACCCGATCACTGGGGATGGTCTATACTACCAACTGAAACTGGGTACACACTGATCGCACAGCCCTCGTTCGAGCAGGTGTGTACTGATACTGCCGGACAGCAGTCAATACGAAGTCGGTCGTGAATTCGCGGCCGTCTCCACCGGTGACGGCCGCAGCAGCGCGACCGATCGTCANAATACGAAGTCGGTCGTGAATTCGCGGCCGTCTCCACCGGTGACGGCCGCAGCAGCGCGACCGATCGTCACGTCGTTCTGTCCGGCAGTATGACTTGCAGTGGCGACTATCGGTCGGTTCGAAGAGTAACGCCTACAGTCGTCCGCCCCTCAACGCCGGACGTGAACCGTCGGACGGTACTTCGAACCGCAGGAGTGGTCGCCACTGTCGGGCTCTCGGGCTGTGTCGAGGCACTACAGGAACACTACGAGGGGAGCTTCCGAGGGGTGGTTCCGGTCGAAATCTATAGCGAGGCCAACCAGCCCTACGACGTCACACTCGAGGCCTTCAAGCCGGAGACGGACCGCCAGACCTACGACGAGAGCTTCACGATCACGGCCGGCCAGCGGGCAACGGCACCGCATCTCGAGGCGACCGAGCAACGCTTTCGTGTAACCAAGATCGACCGGGAGGACCGCACTCGACAGCTCACTAAAGAGGAGCGAATCACGCCGAGGACGAACAATGTGACCGTTCGGATTACTGACGACGATCTGATACTGGAACTCGAGCGTGATGACGAGGAGTCTGGAGCGGTTGCCGAACCCGACTCAGTCGACTCGAATTCGAGCGACACTGGAACGAGCACCAACGAGTCCGTCGCCGACCGATAACGGGTTCCTCGCCGCTATTGTATCGATCGCCGTCCGACAGCTGCAGTGACCGATCAGGGATACGGATGAAACGCCCGCTCGAGGCGCGATTCGAAGCCCAGCTCGTCGGGCACCGTCCGCGCGCGCTCGCCGAAAAACGGCGCGTCGGTAAACAGCGGTTGCGCACCCGGAACGACGACCCGGACAGCCTCGAAACCGAGTGCCTCGACGTCTCGAGTCGTCAAGCGTGCGGCGGCTGGCGTCAGGTCGGCGTCACGCACCCGTGAGCAGAGCTCCTCGAGCCGATCGGCACCGGTCGGGACCGGATCAGGCCCGACACTTGCCGCGGGCACGGCCCGGTCGACATCGACGAACTCCCGTGCACGAGCGGGAAACGCGGCGTACTCGCCGATCGCGCCACCGGCGTCAGAAGCCTCGTCGGGGCCGAGACTACGCAGTTCCATCCAGTTTTGGATGGCTTCCTCGAGTGCCGATGTCGCGGCCGCTTCGGCGTCGAGGCCGGCCGCCGAGCCGACGGCGAACGCCGGCCACGCGTCGTCACCCGGCGAGATCCCGTCGTTACCGTCGAGCGCGTCCGGCTCGCGATGGACGGCCACAGCGACGACGGGCACGTCGATATCCTGCGTGACGAGCAGCGGCGTCACCGACAGCCCCTCGCTTTTGGCGCGGCGCTCGAGCGTGTCGAACGCGTCAGTCTCGACCGACAGGCCGAGTGGCTCGAACGTCGAGTACCACGCGAGCATGGTCGCGTCGCGCTCGATCACTTCCGTCAGCCCGGAGACGAGCGCGTCGACAGTCGAGGAGCCAAGTCCCAGCCCAGTCGTGATCGCCGGGACCAGCGCCTCGCCGGGCTGGGGGAACTGGACCGCCGCGGCGGGTAGGTGGGTCTCCTCGCCCGTTGCGAGGTTCTCGCCGGGGACCCAGCGATGGACGTCGCTCGGGTCGTAGGCCGGCGCGTCCTCGGGTCGGACGAGGTCCGTCGGCGCGATTGTACTCTCAAGGTCGTCCTCGCTCGCGTGGACGAAGTCCGCCTCGAGGTAGACGCCGGCGCAGTACCGTTCGAGCCCCTCGCCGACGGCTTTCATCAGTGCGGCGTTCCAGTTGTCGGCGACGCCAGCGGCCTGCCGGGGTGCGCTCGCGTCGCTGTAGGCGGTCGTGTCCGCGACCGTCGACAGGTAGTACGGTGCCGGGAAAGACTCGACTTCGGCGATGCTCGAGATGGGACCAACGCGATCGTCGATTGCTCCCTCGACATGTTCGACCGCAGCCTCGAGCGGGAGCGTTTCGGCGTCGCGCTCGAGCGTGCGATCCCGCTCGCCCTTGGCGCACGTACAGCCCGGAATGGGCAGTACCTGCCGGCGGGCGTGGGGTATTTCGCGTACCTGCCCGATGATCGACTCCTCGTCGCCGGAGAGGACGCGCACACACTCCCGGCCGGCGATCGCGCCGGCGAGTCGTGCTGCGGCGCGGTCGGCCTGTGGCTTTGCGGCGCGATCCTCGACGTTCGATGCGACGCGTGCGCGCAGACAATCGAAACAGGCAGTGGCGGGCGCAAAGCCCGAGATAGCCGCGTCCACGTCCGGGAGTGGATGGTTGCCGACCCCGCCGATCTCGACGGCGATCCAGGGCGTGCCACCCTCGAGTGCGGCCTCGTTGGCCCGGTCGAACGTCGTCGAGCCAGCGACGTCGCTGACGACTGCAAAGCGGGCGTCGGCGAGGTCGCCGGGACTGGCATCGCGGACACCGACGTCGACGTCATCGAGTGCGGTGACGACGGCTTCGCGGACCGGGTCGTCACCCACGACTGAGACTTGCATACCCCTATCTGCTGGGGCGGGCGGCAAAAACGCCCCGCTCGAGCGTCGCGACGTGAGCGTCTGGATCAATCCTCGACCGTCGTCATCGAATCGACGTAGACGAGTTCGTCCGCGTTCTCGAGCAGGCGAACCCCCCAGGTGACGGTGACAGGAACGAGCGCAGTCGTGAAGACGGCGATGAAGACGAGGATCGAGAACAGCGACTGGTCGATGACGCCGGCGCGAAAGGCGACTTCGGCGATGATGATCTCGACGGTGCCGCGACCGTTCATGCCGAAGCCGACGACCAGCCCTTCGCGGGAAGTCAGCGACGTCGGCAGCGCAAACAGCCAGGAACCGATGATCTTGCCGAGGAAGGCGATGGTGACGAGTCCCGCAAGCACGCCGATGCTGTCTGAAAAGACATCGAACGTGATCTGGAAGCCGACCGTGACGAAGAAGACGGGTGCGAACAGCCCCATCGCGAGGTCGTAGATGACCACGCGGATGTGCTCGTAGAGTCCGGGCTCGACGTCGGACTGGCGGAGGAACATCCCAGCCATGAACCCGCCGATGATCATGTGCAACTCCGCGAGCGTCGCGAGCTGGGCGAACAGCAGGGAAACGAGCAGGGCGAACGTAAAGGCGGTCGTCCGATCGACGAAGCCGTAGCGTTCGCGCTGGCGCTCGATGTACCGCCACGCGAGCGGCAAGAAGCGATAGCCCAAGAGGAGCGTGACCGCAAAAAAGCCGATCGCCTGCAGGATGATCGTGCCGAGTTCGGTCGGATCGAGCGTCCCCGCCGTCACGTAGCTGTCGATGCCGGCGAACACGATGAGCACCCCCACGTCGGAGGCGAGCGCGCCGCCGAGTAACACGTTCGCGATCCGCGTCTCGAGCAAGTCGAGGTCCGCGAGAATGCGCGATTTCGTGGCCAGCGACGTGGCGGCCATCGCGAGCCCGAGAAACAGCGCCGCGCCAGCGGAGACGCCAAGCCAAACGCCGGCAGCGTAGCCCATGCCGAACGGGATGACGAAGGCCCCGAAGGCGATCAACAGCGCCTGCGGGCCGAGTCCGAACAGTTCACGGAGATCGACCTCCATCCCGACGTAGACCATCAGGAGGAACACGCCGAGTTCGGACAGCACTGAGAGCAGCTCCGAGGGGTGTAACACGCCGAGTAGCGCCGGGCCGAACGCAATGCCGGCGAACAGTTCGCCCATCATCGTCGGGTAGCCGACTCGCTCGGCGAGTGCGCCAAACACCCACGCGACGGTGAGAACGAGCAACAGGCTCAGCAGGTCGATGCTGACCGTCTCGACCATCCGCTACACCTCCGTGGTGGCTGTGGCTGGTGGGTGTTCCATCGACGCTCGACTCGGTCGAGCCAAACGACACACAGGTACTTTACTGGACCGGGCGGAAACTGGACTCCTGAAACTCGAGACAACAGCCCGCTTCAGACGGACTCCTGTCAGTCAGTTCCGGCGTCTCCGCGAGCCGTCCTGCGGATACGCCGACACATCGGTACAGCAGCCCGTCTCAGTCGTTGGTACTGGTCTCGAGTTCGGTGCCGGTCTCGAGGTCGTCGCCCAGCGTCGGTCCCGCAGGGCTCTCAGTCACGTCGACGTTACGCCAGGTACCTCTGCGATACCAGCCGTAGGTGAGCACGGCACCGACGACGTTCGAGATCGCGAAGGCGATCCAGATCCCGCGGTAGTCGATCGTCTGTGAAAGGCCGTAGGCGATCGGCAGTCGGATCAGCGCGTACGTCACGAGGACGATCGCCGCCGCGGTCAGCGTCTTGCCGGTCCCACGGAAGCTGCCGTTGTACGCACGCATTACGCCGATGAACCCGAACGATGGAGCGACATACCGGAGGAACGTCACGCCGACATCGATGACCTGCTGGTCGTCGGTAAAGGCGGCCGTGATCGGTTCCGCGGCGAGCCACGCCACGACGCCGAGTACACCGAGGATGACGAACATGGTGCGGGCGGCGAAGTTCGCGGCAGCTTCTGCGCGATCCGGTTTGTTCGCTCCGACGTTCTGGCCGGTCATCGTCTCGACGCCGCGGGCGACCGCGATCGCTGGCAGAAAGATGACCGAGAACACGCGCGTCCCGATCCCATAGGCGGCGACGACCGTATCCGGGAAGAAGGCGACGATCACCAGCAGCAGGTTGATCGAGAGCGCACGGCCCATTCCTTCGATTGACGCCGGGAACCCGATACTGACGAGTTTCTTCGCGAAGGAGAGGTCTGGCCGCATCTGTTCGAGCCGGATCCGAACACCTCTCGCACCCTGAAACATGATCGCGAGCCCGACGACGAGCGCGAGGGAACGGGAGAAGACCGTCGCGATCGCTGCCCCCTCGATTCCGA
Source organism: Natrinema limicola JCM 13563 (assembly GCF_000337475.1). Lineage (GTDB taxonomy): Archaea > Halobacteriota > Halobacteria > Halobacteriales > Natrialbaceae > Natrinema > Natrinema limicola. Next base: position 224,424 of record NZ_AOIT01000034.1, read on the forward strand.
GTCTGGGGAACGGCCCCCAGCCGAAGATCAGGAAGGGGTCGAGGATGACGTTGAGCAGCACCGAGCCGAACATGACCAGCATCGGCGTGATCGTGTCCCCGTAGCCCCGCATCAGTGCAATGAAGACGAAGAAGCCGAACATAAACGGCAGCCCGAGCGAGATAACCTGCATGTAGGCGGTCGCAAGCGGCAATACGTCGTCCGATGCGCCCAGCAGACCGAGCAGTTCTTCGACGAAGCCGTAGCCGACGAGCCCGAGGATCATCGCACCAAGCAGTGACACCGCTACCGTCTGGGAGGCGGCGTACTCCGCTTTCGACCCCTCATCCGCACCGGTGTACTGTGCGACGAGGACGCTCCCGGCGACCGACAGCCCCATTCCAACCGAGATCAGCAAGAAGACCATCGGGAACGCGAAGCTAATCGCTGCGAGCGCCTCGGTGCTGTACTGGCCAAGCCAGAACGTGTCGATGAGGTTGTACGCCGTCTGCAGCAGATTCGTCACGATGATGGGCAACGACAGATAGAACAGCGGCCCCGCGATGTCGCCGGAGGTCAGATCGAACTCGTCGCGGCCCTTGAACAGCCCCGAGAGACGATCCAGGAGACTCATCCGTTTGCCTCCCCGTCTCCGGTCCCGTCGGTCGTTGGTGGAGCGTCACCTTCACTCGCTGCCGCCGGCCGCAGGGTTTCGTCGATATACTCGTGGACGTACTGACGCGTTCGTTCGGGCGGCCGGTCGACCGCAGTCGCACGCGTCTGTGCACCGTGAAACAGCGTGACGAGGAAGTCGGCCGTCGCCTCCGGCTCGACATCGTCACGGAACTCACCCGCCTCGAGCCCGTCGGCGACGAGCGTCGCGATGCGCTCTCGGAGCGCGCGGTCGAACTCGCGCAGTCGCTCCCGGTAGGCCTCGTTGTACGGCGACTGCGCTTTGATCTCGAGGATTGCCGTCCGGAACTCCTCGGCGGAGTCGTCCGACGGCGTCAGCAGTTCGTCGGTGAACTCGTGGAGCCGTTCGGCCGGTGTCTCGCCGGGCACGGTCTCGGTTCGCTCCTCGAATCGGTCGAGCAGAAACTCGAGAAACGACTCGAGGAGGTCCTGTTTACTGTCGAAGTGGTAGTGGAGGGTCCCTTTGCTCTTTGTCGACTCGGCGGCGATATCTTGCATTGTCAGCTCCGCATACCCGTGTTTACAGAGGGCACAATGTGTCGCCTCCATGAGGTCGTCGATCGTCTCGTCGGTCATTCAGAACGGATCTATCTAACTTACTGACTGGCCAGTCAAAAGCCCTTCGTCCATCGTCGGCAGTGGCTGAGAGGCACACGCAACCGGTCTGTGTGCCATTGTCAGTACCGAACGGCGATCCGTTCCGAAGAACGAACACTGACCGCTATCGACGTCACGCGTCATACGGACTCCTGTCAGTCAGTTCCGGTGCACCCGCGACCGTCTTGCGGGTACACCGGGACATCGTGACAGCAGCCCGTCTCAGAAGCAGTTACTATCGGCAACCAGTAACGAACCGATCAGTGCTCGTCGCGCAGTCGCTCGAGGACTTCTTCGGCGTTTTCGACCGCCTTCTCTTTCTTGGCGGGATAGGCCTCGACTTTCCCGCGGAAGGTGATGCCGTCGCCCAGCCGGACATCTCCCTCGAAGGCGGCCTGTTTGTCGAGTCGAAGGAACAGTTCGGTGTTCTCGGTGACCCGCTCGTCGAGTTCGTCGATCAGGTCGTCGAACGACTCGAGATCGGCCAGCCGCGAGAGGACGTACCGGACGTCGTCGGCGTTCTCGACGCGGGCCGAAAGGACGAGGATGCGGTCGCCGTAGTGGCCCTCGCTTTCGACGCGTTCGATCTCGAACGGTTCGTCGTCGCGGTCGGGGAGGAAGGTTCGCAGGGCTTCCTCGACGCGTTTTTCGTCCTCGGTGGCGTAGCAGAACGTCCGTAAATCGACGTAGTGAAGCGGGATCTGTGGCATCTGCAGGTCGAATTCCAATGTGGTCAGGGAACGGGGCTCGAGCGAGCGGGGTCGCAATCGGTCTTAGCCGTCGTCTTCGTCGGCGTCAGCGTCGGCTGCCTCGAGATCGTCCTCGGGGACGCCGGTTTCCTGCCCGTCCTCGAAGCTGACGGTGTAGGTGACGTCGCCGAACATCGACTCCATCGTCTGGGTCACGGTACCGGTCTCGCCGTCGAACTCGCTGTGCTCGTCGTTGAGAACTACCTGGTCGTCTTTCTCGAAGCTCATAGCCGATTCTTCCCCGTCGGCGTGTAAAAAGGGACTGATTCGCTACAACGGTCTCTCGTGGGACGCTACGCGCGATCGGTGTGCGGGTACGCCGGACAACAGTTACTGCCGGACAGAACGATGTGAAGATCGGTCGCGCTGATACGGCCGTCACCGGTGGAGACGGCCGCGAATCCGCGACCGAGTTCGTATTAACGTCTGTCCGACAGTAAGTGATCGCAGCCCGTCTCAGTGGCCAGTCCAACACTGACAACGCACAGCGAATACCCCGGAAAACGGGTGTCGGGTGCGATCCGATCAGGCCTCGAGTTCGACGTCCAGTTCCTCGAGCAAAGTTTTGGCGGCCGCATGCGAGGAGCCGGGGCCGCGGCCGGTGATGAGATCGCCGTCGACGGTGACGCTGGTGTCGGAATCGAGCTCGGCATCCCAGTTGCCGCCGGCGGTTTTTACCTCGTCTTCGACCCAGTAGGGCAGTTTGCGGCCGTCGGGCATCCGATCGCCCTCGTCGACGATTCCCTCCTCCCACTCGTTGGGGAAGCCAGTCACGTCGCGGCCGTTGACGATGAACGCGCCGTGGCTGTCGCGGGTGAACGCGAGGATACCGACGGCGTGGCAGACGACCAGTGCTTTGCCGTCTCCCTCGATGATATCCCGGAGGAGCTCCCGGGCGTGCGTGTCCTGATTGATATCCCACTCGGTGCCGTGCCCGCCGGGGAAGACGACGGCGTCGTACCCCTCCGCGTTGGCCTGCGTGACCGAAATCGGATCGTTCAGTCGCTCGTCGGTCTCGTGGACCTCCCGGACGTGTTCGGCGGTCTCTTCGCCGACCTGATCGGGATCGATCGACCGCTCGTCGATCACTGGCGGGCTGCCAGAGGGTGTCGCGACCGTGATCTCGACGCCCGCCTCCGAGAGCGTCTCGAGTGGCTCAACGCATTCTTCGCCCCAATACCCTTCTTCGCTGACAACGAACAGTGCATCCGTCATAGGCACTGCTACATCGGGCAGCCTGAAAACGACCAGCCCACCCGTCGGTTCTGCCGCAAGTTGGTGGGATAACATATCGAAACGGACGATCATCTTCGCTGGTGAGGGTGGCTTTTTTCGCTCTTGGGGCCCTATCTATGGCAGGTGAGACCATGGCAGATCGACCCCGGCCGTTCGACGGTATCGAAGAACTGCTCGACCGACTGAATCGCCAACTCGAGACCGCTGCCCAGTCGTGGGAGAGCCAACTGGACAACCGGAGCCGCCTCGACCTCTCGCCGACCGGGTCGGAGATGCGACTCGACCTCGCGGACGAAGGCGACGAGTTCGTCGTTACCGTCGACGTCCCCGGCTACGAGAGCGACGACCTCGAGTTACGGCTCTCCGGGGAGACGCTGGCGATCTCGGGCACCCGCGAGCGAACCGAAGAAGTCGGCGGTGAAGACGAGACCTATCTCAGACGCGAGCGCGAGACGAAATCGTTCAGCCGGCAGGTTCGGTTGCCCGAACCGGTCGACGAGGACGCGGTGCAAGCTAGCGTCAACAACGGCATTCTGACGGTCAGACTCCCCAAGCGCGAGCCGAGCGAGGAGGCACACTCGATCGATATCGAGTAGCGGTTCGGATGTCACTCGTCGAGATGTAACGCATCGAAAAATCGGCGGGTGAGTCGGTCATCGATGAGCGTAAGGAGGTCACCGATGTCGTCACCCGCATCGGCGAACAACCCGAGTTCGATCCGGCCGCCGGCCATGTCGTGATGGCCGCCGACCGACCCCAGTTTGCCGAAGCCGTCCTGGAGCGTCTTCCCCAGGTTAACGCGTGGATCGATCGAGCGCCCGCTCAGGCGGATCGCATCGTCGATGATGCCGTAGACGAGCACCGTGTCCACACCCTCGAGGTTGAGCAGGTAATCGGCCGCTTGCGGCAGTGCGTCGGTTTCGCCGGTCGCACCCACGCTCGCGACGAGCGCAGAGCCCCGTCGTTCGCGGCTGGTGATGGCGCGTCCGATCGCGTCGAGCGTTCCCGGCGAGAAGGTGCTGCCATACAGTTGTTCGAGAATCTCGAGGTCCGCATTCGGGTAGACCGCCAGTGCGGCTTCGTACTCGCGTCGCGTCGGGCCCCGGACGAAGTCGAGTCGCTCGCGGTGGAGCGCAAAGAGCAGCGCCGAGGCGAGACGCTCGGTGAATTCGACCTCGAGCTCGCAGAGATACTCGACGAAGATCGTCGCAGTCGCGCCGTACTCGGTTCGAACGTCGACGAACGTTGCCGAAGCCGGCTCACCGGGATGATGATCGACGACGACGTCCGGGACGACGCTCGTCGGGACTTCGGTGTTCGACCCCGGCGTGCTGTGATCGACGAAGCTCAGACAATCGTACACCTCGAGCGCTGTCTTCGCGAGCGGTTGGAGGCTGATATCGAGGAGGTTGACGAATGCGCGGTTTTGCTGGTGGGAGATCTCCCCACCGTAGGCGATCGTCACGTCTGCGACGTCGTGGTCGTCGGCGATCGCCTCGAGTGCGAGCGCGCTGGCAAGGCAGTCGGGATCGGGGTTGTCGTGACAGATGATCGCCAGCGAATCGGTCGCCTCGAGTACGGACACGAGTTCGGCCGCACGAGACATAGCCGCTATACGTAGACGAGACGCTTGAAACCCGCGGCGGTTTCGGTACTGCGACCACGGTGGTCGTCTTCGGACGTGTCCGGCGGACTCAGACGGGCTGTTGTGACGATGTCCCGGTGGGACCGCAGGGCGGTCGCGGCCAGCCGGCACTGACTGACAGGAGTCCGTATCACAGCACCGTCCGTCCAGAAGACATGGGCGAAGAGCGCGCTGCCGGTACTGACGCGAATCCGTACGAACGGATTCGTCCTATTATATTGCCGAACAAAACGGTTCATCCCTCGATCGCACCTACGACGCTGTCGCCGACGGCGACAGCCGGCGAGACGCGATCGAGTAGTCACTGACTGTTGTCCGGTAGTCTCAGTGACTACTATCGGCTTCGACGAGTCGAACGTTGTCGAAGAGCCGGCGAACGCCAGTCTCCCAGACGACGCTCATGCCGACGGCGAGCGTGACGGATCCGGTGAGATCGTCCACCGGATACGAGTAGGTTTTCCAGCCGGCGTGATCTTCGATGTCATTCTCGCGGTTGAAATCGCTCTCCGAAAGTCCGTCCTGTGGTTTCTTTCCGGCGAAGAAGGCGACCTCTGACAGCCGGTTGAACGACTGCTGCTCGCTGTAGACGTCGACGGTTACTGTGCGCGCTCGAGTGATGTTCACTGGTTGTTCGACCCAAATTGTCCCATCATCGGCGGACCCCTCGATATACAGCGCCATCGAGTGCGTGCCATCCGATGCCCGTTCGGAGGTGATCGAGACGGAGTGCGCGACTGGGTCGGTCGAGTCTCCGGGCTTTGTGGGGAGATCAGTTCCGACGGACCATCCGGTACGGGATTCCTCGAACGAGGGGTCCTGAAGGGCCTGGGGGGACGGGTTCGCCGGCTGGTCCGACTCTGCGGACTCGGAGGGTATATTCGAGTCGTGTTGTGACTCCGTCTCGCAGGTCGCGTTACTACTACGCGCTATCCCTGGAACGAGTCCAGCGGTGAGGGTACCGCCGCAACCGGTTACACCGGCGAGGTATGATCGTCGTCGCATCGAGTAGCCCTAATTTGGGAGGGCGCAATAAACGTCACTCAAGCTAAAATAATCCTTTGACATATCGCCGGTCAGTCTGCTGACGACGGTTCCCGTTGGTGAACTTACGAACTGTCCGACAGCCTGAACTCTCAGGGGCAGAGAACCAGTCGACGGAGCACCAGTAGCGGCGTCGAACACGCCCTCGAAACCCTAGTCCCCCATCAACGCCTCGCTCGCCGGTGCGAACTCGATTTCGGTCCCGCGACCGGCCTCGAGTGCGCGGTCGTAGAGCAACGACGCCACGGCGACCGTCTCGATGCCCGTGCCACCGCTGTCGAAGACCGTAATCTCGTCGTCGCTCGTCCGCCCAGGTTCGTTCCCGGCCACGATCTCTCCCAGTTCCGCGTGGACGTGGTCGTCCGTGATCGCACCCGCCTCGAGCGCGTGGATGAACGAGCCGGCATCAAGGGTCGCGCGCTCGCGGAGGTCGGGGACGTACGTCGCCTGCTCGATGGTCGTCGTATCGAGTTCGCGCTTGGCCGGCGAGTACTGGCCCATCGCAGTGACGTGTGTGCCCGGCTCCAGCTCGTCGCCGTCGAACACGGGCTCGCTGGCCGTCGTTGCCGTGATCACCACATCCGCGCCGGCCACGGCGGCCGTGCTCGAGTCGACTGCGCGGACCGACGCCGTGAGCGATTCGTCGACCGCGACGGCACCGGCCGCGCCGGTTTTGAACGGGTTCATGCTCGTACCGTCGAGCAGGGCAAGCGGCGCGCCGCTGTCGGCGTCGAACAGCGGCGTCATAAACCAGGCATCACCGGCTCCGAACCCTGCGCTGTACATGTAGCCGCCCATCACACCCGTCTCGGGGAGGACGGCGATAGCTGGTGAGCATGCCGTCGGGATCATGCCGGTGGAGTTTCGACCGTGGCTGTGCCGGTGCGCCTGCACCGCGCTGGCGGTATCCCTCGCGGACAGCATCGACGTACTCGGCCGGCGTCGCGAGGTCGGCAACGTCGGCGCTAGTCAGAAATAAAGCGTCTGTCATACGCAATCAGAGGAGACGAATCGAGGAAAAACAACCGGCCGCAAAGAGAAGAGCGAAGATCGAAGAGCGAAAACGTGACTGGAGTTAGTCCGCGTTGAGCGGCGGACGCGCGGAGTTGGCCTCGTCGGAAGCGTCTGCTGGTGTGTTGATGAACATCGCGTGTCCGATGATCGACATTGCGACGATCGCGCCGATCGGAACCGCCGCCGTCAGCGCGACGCCGACGACGGTCAGAGCGGCGGTGATTCCAAGCAGTGCGACTGGGATGAGGCCAAGAACGATGTCGTAGTATCCAGTCATAATCTATTCTATAATNCTATAATACGCGGAATAGCCATATAAGTATTTCCCATAATCGGCCCATAGTTGATCTAGTTGTAACTGGCATCCATTAAAAATCATTCTCATAACTTATGGAGCGGTTTTTGATGGTTGTTGTCCTGTCATGTCGTCGAGTATCGAATTTTCATAAGATAGCAAAAATATCGTCAATAGCTGTATTCGGCGGTTAAACCCGAAAAAATACGCCATCTGCTGATCCACGTCGGATAGTAGAGAATTCGATGAGCGACCGTAAAATGGCGGTTGCTCGAGGCCTGTACGACTTACCGCGTTCGTGATACGAACAGGGCGTAGCCGAGTCGCCAGCCGAGCAAGGCGACGAGAACGGTCCCCGTGATGACGATCGGGAACGGCCAGGTCGTCCCACCCTCGAACAGCGGCGAACCACGGATCATGAGCCCGACGTTCGCTGCCGCGATCCATGCGACGGCCGTCAGCCGGGTGTCGTCGATCCCGCCGGGACGCGTGTAAACGCCTGCGAGGGCTGCAACAGCGAGCCACCCGATCACGAACGGGACGGCCGTCGTGAGCGATGCAAGCGGTTCGGCGATCGGATTCCCACCGTGTTCGATGTTTCCGAGGAGGACCAGCCCAACGATCACGACGAGGTCGACGACGCCGATGACGACCCGCTTCCGGTCGAACTCGTTCTCTCGAGACCCGGTCTGAACTGCCGTATCCATACGAAAACGTCCGCACTGCGGCCCTATTGGTGTCCCGGTTCGGAGCGACGGAAAACGACCTGACAGGAACGGTGGACCTCGGCGAGCATCGGCCGCCGAGTGCCGCCCACCGGACAGCGCGTCTTCGTGCGAGGTCACCCTCGCACGGATGGACAGTCGACGGGGGACTACTTTGTTAGCAGCGCCGTTCAGCTGTGGCCGTCGCGCTGTCCGATGCGGCCACGCAGTAATCACGTATTAGGATCGCCGAGAACACGGCCGAAGCCCGACCGACTGCCGCCACAACGTGACCGCTTTCGAGACTTTCTGCAGAAGAACTAATATTGGCTGCCACCGAATCGCCGTCGTGATGGCTGTAGTCGGCGATGAACGAGTCGACTGTGACGGCTGTGGCCGAACAGTTTCGCTCGAGGACCTCACGACAGTGACGATGCCGGACGACCAACAGGTCGTCTGCTGTCCTGACTGTGCGCCCCACGCCAGAGCAGCCGCACGGAAGGGCCGCTCACTCGATCAGCGTCGAGACGCGTGCAACGGCTGTACTGGGACCTTCCCCGTGGCCGAACTCGAGGACGTGGTTCTCGACGATGGAACCGTCCTGACCTGTTGTCCGTCATGTGCGGCCGAAGCACCGACGACAACCGATGACGACACGGCATCACCCGATGCTGGCTGTCTAGCTGATGCCGAGACGGTGACCGATTCTACGCCAGCCGACGACCCCCAGTACCGCTGTACGCAGTGTCACGAACAGGTCTCCGAGGAGCCGTTTTGTGTGACGACGATCGACGATCGCACCGAGCGGCTGTGTCCCGATTGCAAGGCCAACGCCGAAGATCGGGGCATCGTCGCGGCCGTCGAGATGCGAAAGACCAGAGCACGCGAGATACTCGGCGTCGCGCCGGACGTGACCGACGACGAACTCCGAGACGTGTATCACGAACAGGTCAAACGTGCCCATCCCGATCGCAAAAGCGGTAGTAAATCGGCATTTCAGCTCGTTACGGAAGCCTATGAGCGGCTCCGTGACGACGAGTGACTATTCTTTGCGCCCTCTGAAACCGATCGTCGCTGGATCGAAGCAGTACGTCGAACCGCAGGCTTCACACGACGCTGTCAGATGCCTGCCGTGTGTGTAGCGTTTCCAGAGTTTGGCCTGTCCCTCCTCGAGTGCGAGCGTGACTGGATGACCACAGTCCGGGACCGTACACGGGAACCGAATGTACCAGTTCGGGACCGACAGCGAACCAAGCGGTGCGAGTTCGCTTCGCAGCCGGGAGAGCAGGTTAAAGATCGTCACCGTGAGGTTCGACCGATCGAGCGTCACGCCCTCTACGTCACTGGCGTAACCACGATGGCTCACTCCCTCCTCGCGCAGCGGTACCACGGGAATCCCTTTGGCGACCGCGTATCCGATCTCCTGATCGATCCACGTGGTCTCGGCCATGTCCTCGGTCAGCACCGCAACGACGACGTCGCTGTTGGCGACGCGACCCTCGAGTCGCGTCCGATCGCGGACGGATTCGAGTTCCTCGAGCGCGATGTGGACGCCGACAGGGAAGTTCTTGACCGTCGAGAACAGGTCCTGGACGAGCGAGAGATCACCTGACGCGTGAGAGACGTACACCTGTTCGCCGGTCATGGAACGGTCTACCATACACAGGCGCCCGCACCATTATTAACCTATGTCAGACTTGCATTTAACTACTGTCGTGTTCCGGTCGGTAATTTTTGATCGTCGAGAGGACACGTTGGGAAAACTCGAGTTGGGAAAGGTCCGACCCCAGTTGCTCGAACCACTCGCGTTCGACGTACCACCAGCCGCGGATGTCTCCCTCGGTCGTCAGCGACGTCACCTCAAGCCGGCCCGGCGTCCACGAGCGTTCGTCGCCGATCGTCAGCAGCGTCCGCAACACCGCGCCGACTTCGTTGCGCGTGATCCCTGACGCCTCGGTGACCACCTCGTAGGCGAGTTCGATGCCGGCACCGTCTTCGGCAGGCGGCTCACTCTCGTCTTTCCACGCGAACGACGTCAGGTAGATGCCGTGGCCCATCAGGCGATTCTCGAGCGTCACGGCGATTGGACGTTCCCCGGTTGCCGAATCGCGCTCGGTAGTGGCCCTGTCGTCGGTCATACGTGTCGTTCGACGGGCACAGAGAAAAGTCGGTCGGCGGCGCGTGTGTCGGCTCTCGCTCGTGAAGCGACTTACAACGGCGCGACGAGGTCTTCGAGCGCCGCTTTCGGGTCGTCGGCTTTTGCGACGCCGCTTGCGAGCAGGACGCCCTCCGAGCCGAGGTCGCCTGCGGCGACGACGTCGTCGCCCGTACTGATACCGGCCCCACAGAGGACTGAGACGTCTGCATCGACGCTCGTCGCAGCGTCGACGGCGTCCTCGACGACGTCGGGATCGGCCTGACTGACCGGTGTGCCGGTGCCGATGAGTTCCGGGGGCTCGACGGCGACGGCGTCGGGCCCAAGCGCCGCGGCTGCGCCGATCTGGGCTGGATTGTTCGCACAGACGACCGTCTCGAGGTCGGCCCGTTCGGCTGCTTGGACGGCACCGTCGATGTCGGCCAGTTTCAGCCGTTGCTCGGAGTGGTTGATCAGGGTGCCGACCGCCCCCGCGTCGGCGACGTGTTCGGCGAGGGTGTGGCCGGTGTTGCTTCCGTGCTCGATCGGATCGACATGCTGGGCCCACGTCTCCGCGCCCGTCTCGGCGACACGCTCGATGTGGGCTGCCGGCGGTGCAACGGCGACTCTGGCGTCGGTGGTTTCGTTGACATCACGGACGGCTTCCGCGACTGCGACTGGATCACACGGATAGGTCTTCAGGTTGACTAAGACGAACATATCGGCAACCGCACTCGCACGGAAGAAATAGCTTGCGAGTCGGCGACGCGGACTCTGCAGACACGCCCCGCGTCACACGTCAGTCTTTGCGCTTGACGACGTCGCCGAGGGTGTAACTACCCGTCGACGAGCCACCGGACCACTCCGAATCCTCGCCGGAACTCCCCTGTGCGCTCAGGTCGATCTCGAGGAAGTTCTCGAGTTTGGACTGGACGCGGTCGCTCGGGAGGGTGTCACCGCGTTCGATCTTGCGGATGAGGCTTGCTTTCTCGTTGAGTTCGTTTGCCAACTCGGACTGGCTCAGCCCCTTGCTCTCGCGAGCGTTGCGGACACGATCGTCGTAATCGGTCGCGAGTTCGTCCATGTCGTCGAACATGTCCGAGCGCCGCTGGCTCGAGCCACCGGAACTCGAGGTCGTCGACGTCGATGTCGACTGGCTCCCACTGCTCGACGAAGACGAACTCGAGCCGGTCGAGTACTTGGTCGACGTGCTCGAACTCGAGGTCTGTTTGACTTCAGTGCCGAAGTCCGTGCAGTTCGAACACACGTCTAGCTTCGCACCCTCGACTTTGATCGTCTTCGGGGACGACGTCTCGGCCCCACACATCTCGCACTGAACCATACACAATTCTATATCGCGCCGAGGGATAAAGGACACGGCGTCGTTTCAGACGACGGAAGACCCGGGCAACGGCCGAAAACGCACGCTCACTCGAGGGCGGCCCAGGAGTAGTAAAAGCGCTGGAGTGCAGTCAGGTGGCCGACGACTGCGAGGAAGACCAACAGCAGGCCGATGAGGGTAAAGTCACCGACGACCGGTCCCGAGAGCGGGTAGGCCAGCAAGCCGACCAGTCCGATGATCGCCAGCCGGTCTGCACGGCCGACGAGGCCGCCATAAACCCGATCGAGGCCGACGGCCTGGGCCTGCGTGCCGAGATAGGAGGTCATGACCACGCCGGTTACGGCGGCAAAGCCGAGCAGGTAGTTCTCGAGGCCTGCAGCCAGCCCGGCGATGACGACGATGTCCGCATACCGGTCGAGGACGTGATCCAGCAGGTCGCCGCCGGCCGAGGCGACCTCCTGTTCGCGCGCGAGCGCGCCGTCGACGATGTCGAGCCAGCCGTTCAGGAAGACGAGCCCCGCCGCGACGGCGTACCAGACGGGATCCTCGAGGCCGCCGAGTGCGAACGCCACCGCGGCCAGCACCGCCATCCCGAACGCGAGCACGCTCACGCCGTTAGGCGTCATCCCGACACGGTCGAATCCCTTCACGAACGGATCGAGGGCACCCGAGACGTACGGTCGAAACTTGTCGAGCGTCATGTTAGGTAGTCCATGAAGTCGACGTCGCCTGCGCTTGGCTCGCGCTCGCCCGCCGCGACCGCCGCGAGTTCGTCCGCGACGGCCGCGGGATCGCGGTCGGTCGTATCGATCTCGTAGACCGACTCCAGACCGTGTTCTTCGACGGCCTCCGAGAGGATTACGTCAAGCGCCTCGCTCTCGGCGTTTTCGATCGCCTTTGCGTCGGTCTCGCCGCGTTCACGCAACCGCTCCTCGAGCGTCTCGGGGTGACAGCGCAAGACGGCGACCCGATCGGCGTCGAAGTGATGTGCGAGATGGGATTCGATCACGACGTCGTCGCGGCCCTCGAGCCAGTCGCTCAGTGCCTCGAGGTCAGCGATCTTGCTCTCACGATCCGCGTCGACTTCGGTGTAGAGTGCCTCGTCCTCCAGCACCTGGTTGAGATGGATCACGTCGAGGTCGGGCGTTGGCTCGTTCTCGCTTTCGGCGTCCGAATCGGCCAGTCGGGCCTCGAGTAGCTCCGTCGCCGTCGTCTTGCCAGTTCCGGGGGTGCCGGTGACGGCGACTCTCACGGATCGGCCACCTCCGCGTCCGGGTCGTCGGCCGCGTCCACGTCGAGGTCCGCAAGCACGTCGTTGAGCGTGTCGACCGCGCGCTCGGTCTCGTCTTCGGTGCCACAGGTAATCCGAATACAGCCGGGGAGGCCGAAACTCGAGCAATCTCGAACGATGACGCCGCGTTCTTGCATCTCGGTGGCGACCGCGGAGGCGTCGCCGACGTCGACGAGGACGAAGTTGCCCTCGCTTTCCCAGACGTGGGCGTCGATGGTATCCTGCATGTATGCGCGAGACTCACGGGTCGTCTCGACGGTGCGGACGACGTGTTCCTCGTCCTCGATTGCGGCGAGGCCGGCCCGGCAGGCGAGTTCGCTCGCCGCGAAGGGCGTGTTCACACGGGTATAGGCATCCGCCCACTCGTCGGGCACGACGGCGTAACCGAGTCGGACGCCGGCCAGCCCGTACGCTTTCGAGAACGTCCGCAGGACCGCCACGTCGTCGCGTGCGTCGAATTCGTCCCAGCCTTCGATCAGTGCGATCGCGCTCTCTCGATCGGCGAACTCGCCGTAGGCCTCGTCGACGACGACCAGCGTCTCATCGTCGGTTTCGTCGGCGAGGCGTTCGATTTCCGAAAGCGGCATCGTCGAGCCGGTCGGGTTGTGCGGGCTCGTCAGCCAGATCACGCGCTCGTCGTCGTAGGCATCGAGGACGACGTCGGCGTCCTGTCGGAAGTCGTCGGCCCGCGAGAGTTCGTACTCGCGGACGTCGCCGTGGTGAAACCGGGAGCTCATCCCGTAATAAGCGAAGCCGGGTCTGGGGACGAGGATATCGTCGCTAGGCTCGAGGGTCGCTCGGTGGAGATAATCGATCGCGCCGTCGCCGCCGTTGGCCAGCCAGACCTGTTCGTCGGCGACGTTCCAGCGGCTTGCGATAGCGGTCGTCAGATCGGCGTGGGCGGCTTTGGGGTAGGAACTCACGTCCGAAGCCGTCTCCCGGATGGCCACGGTGGCCGCCGGCGAGGGTCCGTGTGGGTTCTCGTTCGAGGCGAGTTTGATGAACTCCGAGGGGTCGCGCCCGAGTTCGCGGGCGACCTCCTCGATGCCTCGACCCGCCTCGTATGCGACGTGATCGGACAGGTCGCGCGGTTGCATACGAGGATCCAGTTTGTGACGGGTCTTAAGAGTGCTCACATATGGTCAACGTGGCCATCGTCGCCTGTCCGCGCTGCTGTGGTGTGTGCTGGTCGTGACGAACGACAACTGTGTACTGACCGCTCAACGGGGACAGCAGTTGATTCCGTTACGGTGAAAAATATGGTGGCGCGGTCGGTAGTTCACTCACTGATGAGTTGGGTTTCGAGGGGCACGTCAGTGGTGATGACATCCATCAGGGGTGACGTCGCCTCGACGCGTTCGCGCAGTTCCTCGAGTTGTTCCTCGGGAGCATCGGTGGAGACGTACGTCGTACACCGGATCGTTTCGTAGCCGGGACGAACGTCCTCGGAAATTCCGAGGAAGCCACGGAGGTCGACGTCTCCCTCCATCTCGAAGCGGAGGTCGTCGAGTTCGATATCCATGGCTGCGGCGTTCGCTGCGTAGCCGACACTGAGACATGATCCGAGTGCGCCGAGCAGGAGTTCGACGGCATTCGGTGCCGTTCGCTCCCCCAGAATCTGTTCGGGTTCGTCGCCCTGAAGCGTGAACTCACGGGTGTGGATCGTCTCGCCCGCCTGCTCGAACGCGTCGATCGTCGTTGTCGCCTTGAGGGCGTCCTCCCACTCGGTCTCAGCCCGGAATTGGAACCTGCCGACATCAGTGTCGTCGCTAATCGCTTCGGCTGCCCCCTCGAGGGCGGACACGTCAACACCGTTGATTTCGGTCTTTTCAGTCGTTGCCATTACTGAATCACCATTGCACTCTACAACGAGCAAGAGCATAACCTAGCTAGATACACTCACGCAAGCAGTCAGCTCCGTCCGTCGACTCTGTCTCACAAGGTGTCACACCGATCGTAGCCGCTCTACGCGCTCGAGGCTATCGGCATCAGCCGGATCCTTGTCGTGGCGTACCCCCTGGAATCGCGGGAAACGAAGCGCATACCCCGAGGAGTACGTCGGCGACGACTGGATCTCTTCGTAGCCGACCTCGAAGACGACCGCGGGCTCGATATCGACGTCCTGCCCGTCTTCGGTCGCGATATGGGGCTCGAGCAGCTCCGTCAGCTCCGCGAGTTTGTCGTCGGTGATGCCGGTCGCGACCTTGCCGACCGTCTCGAGGTCGTCGCCAGCCTGCACGGACAGTTCGAAGGTCCCGAGGAAGGTCGCACGCCGACCCTCTCCCCACTCTGCACCAGTGACGACGCAATCGAGCGTCTCCACATCCGGCTTGCGCTTGCGCCAGTGTTTCCCGCGGCGGCCCGGCGAGTACGTTGAGTCGGGGTCTTTGAGCATGATGCCTTCGTGGCCACCCTCGAGCGCGTCGGCGTCGATCGACTCGATCTCGTCGGGATCGTCGGTCAGCCAGAGCAGGGAGAGTCCCTCCACGTCTTCGTCGTCGACGGCGTCGGTGTCACCTCCGGAACCGGCCAGCACCGACCGGAGCCGGTCGTGGCGGGTCGTCAGCGGCTCTGCGAGCAAATCCTCGCCGTCAGCGTGCAGGCAATCGAAGAAGACCGGCCGCACCGTGACGTCCTCTCGGGCCTTCGCAACGTCGTGTTTGCGTCGGAACCGCTTGAGCACCTCCTGAAACGGCAGTGGTGAGCCGTCCTCGTCGATTGCGACGACCTCGCCGTCGAGGATCGCGGGCCCCTCGAGCGTGCCGTCGGCGAACTCGACGACTTCCGGCAGGGCGTCGGTGACCTCTTCCATGTTTCGTGAGAAGACGCGCGTCTCCGCTGACTCGGAGCCGCCGGGTTCGTAGTGCAATTGAATCCGCGCGCCGTCGTATTTCCACTCGACAGCGGCTTCCTCCCACTCCTCGAGCGCATCAGTCACCGTTCCGGCCTGTGCGAGCATCGCCTGGACGGGCCGACCGACCTCGAGGTCCATCGCGTCCAGCCCTTCGCGTCCCTCGTCGCGGGCGATCCGGGCGACCCGGCCGTAGTCGTTCGAGACCTGCAGCGCGCGTTCGACGCGGTCTTCGGGTACGTCGAACGCCGCGGCGATGGCGTCGCGGACAGTCCCCTCGCCGACGCCGATGCGCATCTCCGAGAGAACGATACGGGCGAGATAGCGAGCCTCCTCGCTCGAGCAGCGATTGAATAGCCCAAAGAGCAGGTCGACCTTGCGGTCCTGGCTCCCCGACCCCTCAGCGTGGGCGAGGTCCTCGAGTGTCTCGTAGACCTCACGGACGGTGAGGTCGTCGTCACCGCCAACTCCACCACCAGTGAACGCACTGAGCCCCTGCTGGCCACCGAAGTCGTAGCTCGCGGCTACGTCGCCGATCTCGCCGACCTCGGCGAGTCGGTCCTCGACGTCGTCGGCGCTGATGTTCGTTCCCGCCGCGCGGGCGATCGCCTCGTAACACGCACTCGGCCCGATATCCAGCGTCGTCGAGTCCCAGGCCGGAAACACCCGGCCCTGGGCGAAGCGCGCGACGAGCTCGAGTGTCTGTGGCTCGGCCCCCTCGTCAGTGTCGTCGCCGGCGTCGGCGAGCAGGTCCCGAACGTGGGTGACGATCTCGAGGTCGGCGGCTTCGTCGTCGATCGTCCCGGCGCGGTCGGCGAACGTGGCGAACTCCATCGGCGGTGTCTCTTACCGGGAGCAGTAAAACGGTTCTGAGACGGGGTCGTAATGCAGTGGCGATAGAACGGCGCGGTCTGCAGTGGACGGGCCGAAGCGAGTGTGAATTCAGTCGAGATCGGACGCAGACGACGGATTCGAGACGGTGACCTCTCCTGTGGCAGTCACGGTCACGTCGTAGCCGTCATGGGTGAACGTTACCGACCCGGTTCGTGTGTCACCGCTGTAGGTCGGACTGAACAGGGCATTGAGCGCGTCGGGATCGATCGTCTCGAAAAGCGGCGTGAGAACGCCGACGGTTTCCATGGTCGCACTCGAATCCGACTCGGATGTCACACCCTCGGCCTCCCGTAATGCCGCGATGACAGCGTCGCTCAGAGACTCGTCGTCGGCCGCGGTGTAGGTGAGCGGTTCCCGACGGACATCGGCGTCTGCGTGCGTGGATCGATTTTGTCTCGTGGCCATCAGTATACCAGTATGAACTGCTATTGACTGGTGACTACCCGGGTTTAGTGATCAATGGTTTAACTATCCCTGTCGTTTGCGATCGTGCTCCGGACGAGCGCCTTCTGGCCGCGCCGAATGAGCGCCGAGAGCGCTTGACTCGAGATTTCGAACTCCTCGGCTAACTCTTCTGCCGAGGTCTCACGCGGCACCTCGAAGTAGCCTTGTTCCAGCGCGCAATATAACACGTCACGCTGGCGAGCGGTGAGACCGTATTTGGCCGACGCTTCCGCATCGTTTTGATAGAGGCGACGGAGCGTAAACGAGAGGTCAGCCTCGTCACATCGATCACGATAGCTCGAGAGCGCCTCGCGGCTCGGGATCTGCGCGCGATACTCCATCGTCGTCCCCATCGCTTTGATCTCGAGAAACGTGATCCCGAGTTCGATCGCATCGAGATACGTCAGGCCACGTTCGCCTGCCGACGATAAGGTGATACGAAAGAGCCGTCGGCCGGAGAGTTCCGCGAGCGTCTCGAAGCTCGTAATAGTCGGATCGTCTGGAACCTTTCGGAAGAATCGATCGAGGTCGCTTTCTTGTCCCCGTGCCCAGAGGGTTAGCCGCGAGTCGTCTTCCAGCGCCGGCTGCTCGTCTTCGACTTCGACGGTGATCTCGGGGACCGCTTCCCTGGTCTCATACAGGATCGGATTCGAGAGCGTATACTCCGCAATGAAACTCATTCGGATCGCCCATCGGGAGTTCCAACGATTCGTTCAGTAGCCTCGGCTGGACACGGTGGCGGGCCATCGGCCGTTATCAGTCTCGCCTCGGCGGTGTGATCTCGAGTACACATTCCGTCCGGCGTGTAGGATCGCAGAGAAAACATACCTTTTTGTTACGCTGACGACAGCTATCTGGTCGCTTTGATCCCGACGAACGAGCCGTCGCCGTACCCCTCCTCGATCGGTTCAGGGCTGTCGATCTCGTCGAGCCAGTGGTAGATCGTCTGGACGAACTCGAAGTCGGTAAAGCCAGCTGCCTCGAGTGCGTCGACGAGTTCATCCGTCGAAACGAACGTCGCGTCGCGATAGAACGGGTTCTGTGCTTTTTTCTCCTGATATTGCTGGCCGACGGGACTGTCTTTGTCGATGTAGCCGATCACGAGACTGCCCGACGGCCTGAGGATGCGATCGGCTTCGGCGAGCGTTTGCGGGATGTCGTCGACGAAACAGATTGTCGTCACGATCAACGCGGTATCGAAGCTCTCGTCTCGGAAGGGGAGCGATTCGGCGACTCCCCTGACCACGTCGATCCCCCGTGCTTGAGCGCGCTTGAGCATCGCCCCGGCAGGATCGATGCCGATGTCGAGCCCGAGGGGTTCGGCAAAGCGTGCGCTGCCGACGCCGATTTCGATCCCGCGGCCGGATTTCGGGATGAGTCGTCGCAGTGCATTCAGCTCGGATCTGTAGGCGTCGTCGTGGGCGTCGAACCAGTCTTCGTACCGGTCGGTGTGTTCCTCGAACGGGGCTGTTTTGGGCATGCCTGCACGTAGGCTGCGTGGTACTACCAATATTGGGGACGACAGTGCTGTTATGAACCCATGAAAGGTTTGTGGTGATATGGCTCGTAGGTCTCGACATGACTGACTCGTCAACGGCAGAGAAGGGTAGCGCCGAGGCCGACGGCGTCAGACTGCTGCTCTGTGAGAACCCACTGCCACCGATCGATGAAGCGATCGCTGCTGCCACGAACGAGGTCCCACACAGTAATCACTATACAGAGCCCTATTCCAACCCGCTGCGCGAGGTCCTCGCCGACCGGCTCGGCGTTCGACCCGCACAGATCCACGTCAACGCAGGCTCCGAACTGATCCTCCGTCAGTTGTTCGATCGCTTCGGCCAACACGTCCACCTCCTGACGCCGACCTACCCGCTGTTTACGGAAATCGCCGAGCAGTATACCGAAACGCGGCTGCAACCGGAGACCGACTTTCAGTTCGATCTCCGACAGCTAGACATCCCCGACGAAACGACGCTCGCAGTCATCGTCAATCCGAACAACCCGAACGGGGGTGGCTTCGACATGCGTCCGCTTCCGGACCTCCTCGAGACCAATCCGGAGACGCGGTTCTTGATCGACGAGGCGTTCGTCGATTTCGTCGACGAGTCGGTTGCCCATCTCGTCCCCGAGTACGACAACCTCTTCGTGACCCAGACGTTGTCGAAAGCACACAGCCTCGCGGGCTTTCGCATCGGCTATGCGATCCTCCCCGAACCCATCGCCGACGAGCTGAACGCGAACAACGACGCCTATCCGCTCACGCGCCCGAGTCAAGCCGCCGCGATCGCGACCATAGAGCACGAATCGAAGATCCGCGAACGGATCGACCGACTCCAGTCGTGGGCGACACAGTTGGCCGACGACCTCGAGTCGCTGGGAGTGACGACGTTCCCGAGCGAGACGTACTTCTTCCTCGCGGATTTCAGCCCACACGACGCACGCGACGTCGCAGCACAGTTACGAGAGCGAAACATCGTCGTCAAACCACTCGAGAACGATCGGCTCGGCCCCGGCTATATGCGGGTCACGACGTCTCGACCCGAAGACAACGAGCGGGTCGTCAACGCGCTCGCAGAGATCTTATAATGGTCTTGAAACCGTCGGAACTGCCGTCGCTGTCGTTTCGCTGGCGATCAACTACCAATACTCCTGATGGTTCAGGTACCGTCGACAACGTATAGGTTGTTACAGCGGTTCTCTCTTTGTCTATGGACGTCTCCGCGGTTTCCGTTTACCACCTCGAGCACGATCCCGTCACGTCACGAGCGACGGAGTTCGTCGAACGGAAGGGACTGGGCCATCCGGATTCGATCTGTGATGGGATCGCCGAGGCGGTTTCGCGACGCCTCTCACAGTACTATCTCGAGGAGTTCGGACACATCCTTCATCACAACACCGACAGCGTGCAACTCGTCGCCGGGACGACGGAGCCAGCGTTCGGCGGCGGCGAGATCGTCGACCCGATCTACGTGCTCATCAGCGGCCGGGCGACCACGACCGTCGATGGGCAGGACGTTCCGGTCGACAACCTCGCAGTCGACGCCGCTCGAGACTACGTCGACGCGACCTTCGACGACCTCCCTGCCGACGCGGTCGAGTTCGACCCGCGGATCGGTGAGACGTCCGCCGATTTGAAAGCGCTGTTCGACGAGCAGGGGGCCACGCGAGCGAACGATACCAGCATCGGCGTCGGCTACGCGCCGCTGTCCGACACGGAGCGCATCGTTCGAGAGCTCGAGCCAGCGATCCGCGAGGAGATTCCGGCGGTCGGTGAGGACGTCAAGGTACTGGGCTGGCGCACGGACGACGAACTCCGGCTGACCGTCGCCGCGGCCGTCGTCTCTCGGCACGTCGCGACTCTCGAGGAGTACGTCGACGTCGTCGCGCAAGTCGAGAACCTGGCCAGCCGCTACGCGAGCGACCGCACTGAACGCGACGTCCATGTCGACGTCAACGCCGCAGATGACGTCGATACCGAGACGGTCTATCTCACCGAAACTGGCCTCTCCGCCGAGATGGGAGATGACGGGAACGTCGGGCGTGGCAACCGCGTCAACGGCCTCATTACGCCCCACCGATCGATGAGCCTCGAGGCGACGGCCGGCAAGAACCCGGTCAGCCACGTCGGCAAACTCTACAACATCGTCGCGACGAAGGCTGCAGAGCGGGTCAATCAGGAACTCGACGCCGAGTACACCGGGGTAAAACTCCTCTCGCAGATCGGCGCGCCGGTGGCGGAACCCCAGGCTATCGACGTGGAGACGACGGCACGCGACGACGACGAACTCCGGCGGCTCGTGGCCGCCGAACTCGAGGGGATCGACTCGCTTTCCCGTGACATCGTGGCCGGCGACGTGCAACTGTTTTAGCACTGGTCGACGTCGGGTCCGTGAGGAGTTACAGTGACAGCACGGCGACTGCGAAGCAGTCGATCGCGGGCCAAGGAGCCGCTGACCGACGGCGGTTCCGAGACAGCCGGGACGCTCGTCGGAGTCGCGACGCGAGCCGGCGTTCTTCTCGCGGCCGATACGCGCACGAGCCAGGGTACTGTCGTCCGCAGCGAGCGCGTTCAGAAGCTCGCGCAGGTCCACCCGACTGCCGCGATGGGATCGCCCGACCACCTCGGCGTCATGCAGTCGTTCGTCCAAACGATCCGACTCGAGGCCGACCGCTACGAGACCGAACGTGGCGATCCGATGACGCTGCCGGAACTGAGTACAGTTGCAGCCGAGAAGCTCCGGGCGAAGTCCGAAGCGGGGACGTTCGTCCTCGGCGGCGTCGATGACGACGGGCCACACGTCTTCTGCTTGTGTCCGGACGGCGGCGTTCTCGAGGACGAGTCCGTCGTCGTCGGAAGCGGACGGGAAGTTGCCGCTGGTGTCCTCGAAGCCGACGCGACGGCAGCGCTCACGATGGCCGAGGCACGACGGGTCGCCGGCCGTGCCCTCGCGAGCAGTGCCGAGCGCGACGCGCTGACCGGTGTCGGCGTTCGTGTCGCCGAAATCACGGCCGCTGGCGTCGAGACGACCGACTACGAGTCGATCGACGAACTCCTGTAAGGGCGATCAGTCGCGTCGCCTGGCGTCCCGTCCCAGCTGTCGTTCGACGGCGTCGACCTTGTCGCTGGCACGTTGCTCGACCGTTCGTTTGTCGTCGACTTTCAACGTCGTGATCACTCGCGCTTCGTCGACGGCCGCGTGTGCTGCCGCTGCGGCGTCGAACAACTCGCTCGCGTCGTCGGCTTCGATGATCGTCCCCATCGGATTGGTCTCGTGGCTCGACTGTCCTCGAGCGCGTCGATCGCCTTCGCGATTTCTTCGGACAGACTGCCCTCTCGAACGGGAGTGACGTTGAGTTCACCGATCGCGGTCATGTCTGACGGTACAGTGTCGGCGGATATAATGGCGCAACCTGCTCGAACGAGGGCTGTTTGCAGGCCTGCCTTCGACACCCCGCTATCCCTATGTATCCGCCCGGTGTCGACATTCCTACCCACGATGAACGATCAGGGTATGGGAGGCCGGCCATGGTAGCGGTTTCGGCGGAGTTCTACTGGATCGCGGGGTTCGCCATCGTCGCGGCGCTCGTAAACAGTGCGGGGATCGTCGCCATCTTCCGCTATCGAGAATGGGCGGAACGATACCTCACTTATTTCATGTGTTTTGCCGCGGGAGTCCTTCTTTCGACGCCGCTGTTGCTCGCGCTTCCGAATGCGATCGCGAACAACTCGAACGCGGGATTCAGTGCTCTCGGCGGGTTTCTGTTCATGTTTTTCTCCAACAAACTGATCACGTATCGCACCCAACAGGAGAGTCTCGCGTTCGGGGTGACGGCGGCGGAGGGCATCGGGATCCACTCGCTGGTCGACGGCGTCGTGTACACCGTCACGTTCAGCGTGTCCCTCCTGACTGGGATCCTGGCAGGCACCGGGTTAGTCGTCCACGAGTTCGCTGAAGGAGTCATCACGTACCTCGTCTTGCTGAAAGGGAACGTGACGGAACGAACCGCGGCGGTGTACGCGTTCTTCATCGCCGCGCTGACGACGCCGCTCGGCGCGTTCGTCGCCTATCCGCTGGTTACCAGACTGGGCCAGCGCCACCTGGGACTGCTGCTCGGTTTCGTCTCGGGCGTGTTGCTCTATGTCTCCGCATCTCACCTGCTCCCCGAGGCGAGCGCACACGAGCAGAAACACTCGACCGTCGCCCTCATGGCCGGCGTCGGGCTGGCACTGTTCATCGTGTTCTCGCGGACGGTATAAGAGGGATCGAAACCCATGTCGGTCCCGAATCGGTCGTCATCTCGAGAAACGTGCTTTGAAGTCAGTCGGGCGCACACTCGGAGCTATGCCAGAGGAGGAACTCGCCGCACGGGTCGCGGACGTGCTGGCAGTCGACGCTGCTGACTTCCGCCAGCGGGCCGAGGCGGACACCGAGGTGATCAAAGACGCCGTCGAGGAGGGTGTCTTCGACAACCCGCAGGCGATCGTCGGTCTCGAGTACGAATTCTATGCGATCAAGGCTGATGACTGCACGTTGCGACGGGTTCCACGCCGGCTGCTCGAGCTGATCGGCTTCGAGAAGGAACTCGGCTTGCACAACGCGGAGATGACGACCAGCCCACAGCCACTGAACGCGCCGGGGCTGGCGGCCCAGGAGTCGGAAGTCAAAGCACGCCTGCGGACGGCACTCAACGTGACTCAGTCCGAGCGGATGCGGCTGGTCAGCGACGGGCTCTGGACGATTCCGCCCGAAGGCGAGTCGGCGGGCACCTACCTCACCGACAGCGTCGAGCGCACGGCAGCCACGCCGGAGGGAGACGATCGCTCGATCCGCATCGCGACGAACATGAGCGACTCCGCCCGGTATCACGCGATGGCCAACACTGACCAGGCCGACTCCGCGGGGATGCGAATCGAGGCACCGCACGTCTCGTTGCAGGCCGAGACCGTCATGCCCGAGAGTCTCATCACGTCGATTCAGCCCCACTATCAGGTTCCGCACGCGCCCGACCTCCCCGAATACTTCAACTACGCGCTCCGGGTGGCGGGTCCGCTGCTTGCACTCGGCGTTAACTCCCCGTTTTTCCCTGCCGATCTGTACGACGAGGACGCGACTGCCGACGAGATCCTCCGGGACGGCTGGATGGAACACCGTATCAGCGTCTTCGAAACCGTGCTCAACGATCCCACGACGGGCGAAGGAAAGGTCCGGTTCCCACACGACCTCGAGAGCGTCGACGAGGCCATCGACCGGATCGTCGACGACGATACGATCGTGCCGATGCCGGTCGAACCCGGCGAGCGCTTCGACGACCAGTTCCCCCACTTCCGGCGCAAACACGGCACCTACTGGCGGTGGGTCCGTCCCGTCTTCGGCGGCCCGACGCGCTCGGCGGCCAACGCCCGTATCGAGTTCCGGCCGATCCCCGCCCAGCCGACGGTCCGCGACTCGGTCTCGTTCCTCGCCGCCTTCGCCGGCCTGATGGAAAGTCTCACTCGACTCGAGCATCCCGTTCACGAACTCGACTGGCAGCTCGCTCGCGAGAACTTCTATGGGGCGATGACCGACGGTCTCGAGGCCGAGCTGACGTGGATCACGAACGACGGCCGGGAGGTCACCGACGGCCTCGAACTCTACGAGGACCTGCTGGCCCACGCCGAGGACGGACTGATCAACCGCGGGCTGAGCGAGGAAGACGCCGCCAAGTACCTCTACCCGCTCCGGCGACGCGTTCGGCAGAAGGTAACCCCCGCGAGCTGGAAGCGCGAACAGGTGCGGGCGGCCCTCGAGGACGGTTCGGACCTCGCTGGTGCGCTCGAGCGGATGCAACAGCGCTACGTTAGCCGGCAGTCGGAGACGTTGCTCGAGGGGAGTTTCGCCGACTGGATCGGTGACTAACGGTTCGCGAGCGGTGTGATCGCCAAAAAAGTTATCGGGCCGGTTTGACGTTCTGGTTCATCCGGAACAGGTTCTCCGGATCGTACGCGGCCTTGACCTCGGCCAGCCGTTGCTGGTTCGTCCCGTAGGCGAGGGCTTCCTCGCCCTCGTCCTCGCTGATGAAGTTCATGTAGACGCCGCCGGTCGCATACGGGGCCATGGCATCGAAGAACTTTCGTGACCAGTCGATACATCGATCATCGTCTGCCGGGTCCTCCCAGCGCGTGTGGACGTTCATGCCGTATTCCGCGTCGCGGTGGGGAAACGCCGTCGCGTCCGCCGGGACCCGCCCCATTGCGCCGCCGAGCTGTCCGAAGAAGATTTCGGACAGCGGGGAGGGGAGGTCTCGTGCGTATTCGACCACTGTATCAATGGCGTCGTCCGAGACCGTACTGAAGTTGTGTGACTTCCAGTAGTTCCGGGCACCCTCCTCGAGCAGTGGATCGAACGCTTGCTGGAACTCGGCGTACTGGTGTGGACCGACGACATCGACGATCGGATCGCCGTACTCACGAATCGGAGCGAGCACGCCCTCACCCGCTGCCATGTCACCGGCGTAGAACGGAACGACGACGAGAACGTCCTCGCCGTGCACGTCCTCCGGGAGGAACGGGAGCGGTGGTGCCTTGCGCAGGACCATCCAGACGGTCGACTCGTCCGGTGCCGTTTCGTTGAAGTCCCGCACGTGTCGGAGGACATTTGGTGCGTCCGCACCGTGGTAGACGACCATCCCGGTGAGTACCTTCGGTCCGACCTCGTGGAGGTCGAACTCGAACGACGTGACGACGCCGAAGTTGCCACCGCCGCCGCGGATCCCCCAGAAGAGATCTGGATTTTCGTCGTCGCTCGCGTGCCGCAGTTCGCCGTCTGCGGTGACGATATCGACCAACCGCAGGTTATCCACCGTCAGTCCGTACCTGCGAGTCAGCCACCCGAACCCACCGCCGAGCGTCAGTCCCGCGACGCCGGTCGTCGAGTTGATTCCCAGCGGCGTCGCCAGCCCGAACGCCTGTGCTTCGTGGTCGAAGTCGGCGAGGGTCGCCCCCGGTTCGACTCGAGCCGTCTGCCCTTCCGGATCGACCTGCACTGACCGCATCGTCGAAAGGTCGAGCATCAGGCCGTCGTCACAGACCGCGTTCCCCGCGATGTTGTGTCCGGCACCGCGAATCGCGAGCAGCATGTCGTGCTCGCGGGCGAAGTTCACCGCCGCGATCACGTCCGAAACACCCATCGCTCGAGCGATGAGTGCCGGCCGCCGGTCGATCATGCCGTTCCAGATCGCTCGCGTCTCGTCGTAGTTCGGATCTCCGGGGCGGAGCAACTCGCCGTGAAGCCCCTCGCCGAATCCGTCTATTGCACCGTCGTCTACGGGTGTGGTAGTAACTGCCATTGTCACTCGGTATTCGTACGCTTCGCACGGGGATATAGCCACACATGATTAATGGTTAAGATATGTTCGCCGACAGGAGTGACCCGAGAGCTGGCGTATCGACGGGCGATCGAGGATCGAATGCTAGTCCTCCGCACAGTTAGCCGCCCGATTTGTATCCGCACGCAGAAATTCAATTCCAGCTTATCGGACATATCTATCCGATTGATGATCGTATTAGATATACTACTGTTTTATCGCTGCTGAACGCATATCGTGACATATGGGAACACTGAACAAATCAGCAGGTAGCGAGGCGATCGCCGAGCTCCCAGACGACGCCGTTCGGTCCTTCATCGAGGGATTTCACGGCGACGTCCTGCGTCCGTCAGACGACGAGTACGACGACGCTCGCGAGATCTGGAACGGGATGATCGACAGGTATCCGGCACTCGTCGCGCGCTGTGTGGACGTCGACGACGTCGCCACAGCCGTCGACTTCGCCCGGGAACACGACCTGCCTCTCGCGGTCCGGGGTGGCGGGCACAACGCGGCCGGGACGGCTGTCTGCGATGGCGGGCTCGTCGTCGATCTCACGGAAATGAACGGCGTCCGGGTCGATCCCGAGGCGAAAACGGTTCGCGTCGACGGCGGGGCGACGCTGGGTGATGTCGACCTCGAGACGCAACGTTTCGGCCTCGCGACGGCACTCGGTGTGGTGTCAGAGACCGGCGTCGCCGGATTGACGCTCAACGGCGGCTACGGTCATCTGAGCCGCGAGTACGGGCTGGCACTTGACAACCTGCTCAGCGTCGACATCGTGACGGCCGATGGTGAACTGCGGCATGCCAGCGCCGACGAGAACGAGGCCCTGTTCTGGGCGATCCGCGGCGGCGGTAGTAACTTCGGCGTCGTCACCGCTCTCGAGTATGCGCTCCACGAGGTCGGCCCCGACGTGTACGCACTCTTCGTCTGGTTCCATGGCGACGACGCTGCCGTCGCTATGGATGCCTTCCGCGAGTGGACCGAGACCGCACCGCGAGACGCAAGCGCCCTCGCATTTACCGCCCACGTCCCCGACATCGCAGAGTTCCCCGAGGAGTCGTGGGGCGAGCCGGCGATCGCGTTCCTCGGCTCGTACCGGGGCGACCCCGACGACGCCGAGGATATCTTCGGTTCGTTCCGGGAGCGTGCGACGCCGATCACCGACCTGAGCGGGCCGATGGCCTACGCCGACCTGCAGTCGATGCTCGACGAGGACTATCCCGATGGGCTGCGCTACTACTGGAAGTCGATCTTCCTCGAGGAACTCACCGACGACGTGATCGACCTCATGACGCGATACAACGAATCGGCACCGTCGGCACTCTCGACGATCGACATCTGGCACCTCGGTGATGCGGTCGCCGACGTTCCCCAGGACGCGACCGCGTTCTGGCACCGCGACAAGCCGTACATGCTCAACTTCGAGGCGAACTGGGAGGACGCCGCCGACGATGACGCAAACGTGGAATGGGTCCGTGAGGCCTTTGCCGAGGCACAGGCGCTTTCGATCGCCTCGGGTCGCTACGGCAACTTCCCGGGGCTGAACGAAGACCCCGCAAAACTGCTCTACGGCGAGAACTACGACCGGTTGGTCGACGTCAAGACGAAATACGATCCGGACAACCTGTTTCGGTCGAACACGAACGTCCCACCGCGTCCGACCGGTGCCTGACGGGGCAGCGCGGACGGCCGGCAACCCACCAGCACTGGCTGTGCTACAGAGCCGAAAGCGATTAAGTAACGTCGCTCGAGAGGTGTGCGTATGGTAACTTTCCTCTCCGGAGGCACCGGAACGCCGAAGCTGTTAGACGGTGCCGCTGTCGCGTTCTCACCGGAGGAGACGACGGTCATCGCCAACACGGGCGACGACATCGAACTCGGTGGACTGTTCGTCTCGCCGGACGTCGACACGCTGTTGTTCCAGGGTGGCGGCGTCCTCGACCGCGAGACGTGGTGGGGGATCGAGGACGATACGCACCGAACTAACGCGGCGCTGGCCGACATTGCGTCGGCTGCAGGACTGCCCGAGGGGCCACAGTATCTTCCCGAGGAGAAACAGACTGCGGGCCGGCGACTCGCCAACTGGCGGCGCTTCTCTGGCATCGCGGAGTTCATGACGATCGGCG
>NZ_AOIT01000035.1 GCF_000337475.1 Natrinema limicola JCM 13563
GCGCCATCAGAGATGTGTATAAGAGACAGCGTCCACACCGATGAGGGGATGATGCACTTCCAGGAGTACTGGGTCGCCAACCGCGGCGAGCCAGCCGTCGAGACCGTCGAGTTCCGCGGCTCCTCGAACGCCGAGCCCGCACCGGGCGTTCTCGAGGCGCTCTCAGACACCGTCGTCATCGGCCCCTCGAACCCAGTCACCAGCATCGGGCCGATGCTCGCGCTGCCGGGCGTGGCAAAGGCGCTCGCGGAGACGACGGTCGTCGCTGTCTCGCCGTTTCTCGGCGACGACGCCTTCTCCGGGCCCGCGGGCGATCTCATGGCCGCAGTCGATGCGGAGCCGAGCACCGAAGGGCTGGCCTCCGTGTACCCGTTCGTCGACGCCTTCGTGATCGACGCGGACGACGACGCTGATTTCGACCGGCCGACGGTCCGGACCGACATCCGGATCGACGACGCCGAGGACGCCGCGCGCGTGACCCGGGCCGTCGACGACGCGATCGAACGTGTCCGCTAACATGACCGAACCAGTCTCGTTTACCCCGCCGCTCGCGCTCGCCAGCCTCAGCGGCGAAGCCGACGCCGACTGGGCGCGAGCCGGCGCTGACTACGCTGGCGCGGCGTTCCTCGGCGGGATCGCCATCGACGCCGACTCGCGGGCTGCCGCGCGCGATCTCGTCGCTCGCGACCGATCCGAGTTCCTGCCCGACGATCCACTCGCTTTCATCGACCGACAGCTTGCAGCCCTCGAAGACGTCCCTCTCCAGCCGGCGTTCAACGTCCGAAGTGCGACCGTCGAGCCGATCGCCGATGCGGCCCGCGTCTGTCGCGATCGGGACGCCTTCCTCGAGATAAATGCCCACTGTCGGCAGGACGAACTCTGTGCCGTCGGCTGTGGCGAGACGCTGCTTCGGGACGGCGATCGGCTCGCGGAGTACGTCACCCAGGCGGCCGAGACTGGCGCGATCGTCGGCGTAAAAGTTCGGGCCGAGATCCCCGGCGTCGACCTGCCAGCGCTGGCTCGCGATCTCGAGCGCTCGGGGGCCGACTTCGTCCACGTCGACGCGATGGACTCCGAGTCGGTTATCGCGGACGTGGTCGATGCGACCGACCTGTTCGTGATCGCCAACAACGGCGTCCGCGACGACGCGACCGTCCGCGAGTACGCCGACTACGGGGCCGACGCGGTCAGCGTCGGCCGCCCCAGCGACAACCCCGTGGTGCTCGAGCGCGTTCGCGCGGCTGTCGACCGTCAGTTCGGGCTCAAGGCAGACCGATAGCGTGCTGGCCAGAACAGCTGCGACGACGCCGACTCGAGGCCCGTTACCTCGCCGGTGACGTCCATCATTCGATCTTCCGTCCACTCCTCGCTGCGAACCTCGACGGTGTCGCCGAGTTCGACGTGATTCTGGACGAGTACTTTGATCCGCTTCGTGTTGGCGTCGGGTGGAACTGTCAAGTCGGTCATGGCTGTCGGGACAGAACGTGGCGACAGGGGGGTAATCGTTGAGCCGGTATTCGCAGCCTGAACCTAGTTCGGACGACCGTTTTTGTACGAACCGGCCGAAAGGCGACTGATGAAGGTCATCAAGGACAGCGTCCACGACCACATTCAGGTCGACGGCGTCGCCCGCGACCTGCTTGACACCCCCGAGGTCCAGCGGCTTCGGCATATCAGCCAGCTCGGGACCGTCTCGCTCGTGTATCCCTCGGCCAATCACACTCGCTTCGAACACAGCCTCGGCGTCTACCACCTCGCCTGTGAAGCCCTCGAGCACCTCGCTATCGAGGGACGACAAGCCGAACGGGTCCACGCTGCCGCCTTGCTCCACGACGTCGGCCACGGACCCTTTAGCCACAACCTCGAGTCGCTGACCCACCGTCGCACTGGCCGGTATCACGACGATGTCCACGAGTTGCTCGCGGACGGGGCGGTCGGCGAGGTGTTGCGCGACCACGGCCTCGAGCCCGACCGGGTCGCCGATCTGGTTGCCGGAGAGGGACGCTTCGGACAGGTGGTCTCGGGCGAACTCGACGTCGACCGGATGGATTATCTGGTGCGGGACGCCCACCACACCGGCGTTCCCTATGGGACGATCGACCACGGCCGACTGGTCCGGGAACTGACCTTCGTCGACGGTGAACTCGTCCTCGACGAGGGAAACGTCCAGACGGCCGAAAGCCTGCTGGTCGCCCGGGCGCTGATGAACCCGACGGTCTACAACCACAGCGTCGCCCGAATTAGCAAGGCGATGCTCCGACGGGCCGCCGAACGCCTCCTGAATACGCCCGACACTGATGTCGACGCGGCGACCCTCCAGCGGATGGACGATCACGACCTGATCGTGGCGCTACGCTCGTGTGAGCGGACGGCGGCGCTCTCGAGGCGACTGGATCACCGCGACCTGTACAAGCGGGCGGTCTGGGCCGAACTCGACGACGTGCCTGACGGGATCATCGAGTCCGATCACGAGACGATCCGCGACCTCGAGTGTGAGATCGGCGAACGGGCGGACGTTGATCCTGCTGGTGTCATCCTTGATGTGCCGAGTCGACCGTCGATGACGGAGTCGACGACTCGCGTGATGGTCAACGGCGAGATCCGACAGCTAGGCCAGCAGTCGCCGCTGGTCGCGGCGCTCCGGACTGCCCAGTATTCTCAGTGGCGACTCGGCGTCTACTCGCCGCCCGAGTTGCGGGATCGGGTCGGTCGGGCTGCCGTCGACGTGCTCGGACTGGACATCGACGGCGCGCTCGTCAGCGAGGTCCGGGATGGACTGGACACGACGCTTGATCAGTTCGTCGACTGATACTGCTGGACAGAACGACATGAAGCCGGCCGCAAATTCGCGGCTGGCTTCGTATTGACTTCTGTCCAGTAGTATGAGCACGGTTTCGGGGTCGAACCGTTGAAGACGCTGACGGCGAACTGACCCGTATGGAACGAACGGGAACGATTCTCCGCGGCCGCGAGTTCGACCCCATCGAGGGACGGGTCGTCATCGACGACGACGGTCGTATCGAGGCCATCGAGGAAACGTCGGTCGAGAGCGACGACATCATCCTCCCGGCCTTCGTCAACGCCCACACCCACATCGGCGACTCGATCGCCAAAGAGGCCGGCGGAAGCGACC
This sequence comes from Natrinema limicola JCM 13563, assembly GCF_000337475.1. Classification (GTDB taxonomy): domain Archaea; phylum Halobacteriota; class Halobacteria; order Halobacteriales; family Natrialbaceae; genus Natrinema; species Natrinema limicola. The sequence continues at coordinate 3,134 of NZ_AOIT01000035.1, forward strand.
TCTCGCTCGAGGAACTGGTCGCCCCACCGGACGGACTGAAACACCGGCTGCTCCGGGCGGCCTCCCGCGACGACCTGGTGAGCGCGATGGCGCGATCGCTGTCGTTCATGCAGCAGGCCGGGACGGCGGCCTGTCTGGACTTTCGTGAGGGCGACGTCGAGGGCGTTCGGATGCTCGCAGACGCCGCAGCCGACCTCGAGATCGATGCGCTGTCGTTTGCCCGTGGCTCCGTCGACGCGATGCATGCCGGCGATGGCTTCGGTGCCAGCGGGACGAACGATGCGAATTTCGACCAGGAGCGGCGGGCGACCCGCGAGGCGGACAAACCCTTCGGCATCCACGCCGGCGAGGTCGACGCAAGCGACATCAACCCTGCGCTGGACCTCGAGCCGGACTTTCTGGTCCACATGGTCCATCCCGAACCGCTCCACCTCGATCGGCTCGCCGACAGCGAGATTCCGGTCGTCGTCTGCCCCCGCTCGAATCTCGTCACCGGCGTCGGCCTATCGCCCTACGAGGAGTTACACGAGCGCACGACGCTCGCGCTCGGAACGGACAACGTGATGCTCAACTCGCCGTCGATGTTCCGCGAGATGGAGTTCCTCGCGAAACTCTCGGCGCTGCCGGCCACCGAAATCCTCCGGATGGCGACGATAAACGGGGCGGAGATCGCCGGCCTCGAGTACGGACTTGTAGAGCCTGGACGGGAGGCCCGGCTGCTGGTCCTCGATGGCGACTCGGACAATCTCGCCGGCGCGCGCGACCCGGTGCGGGCCGTCGTCCGGCGTGCCGGCGTCGACGACGTTCGGGAAGTCGTCTTCGGTTAGTCCGTCAGTCGAGTCGCTCGGACGTCTCGGCGTGTTCGTTCGCGAGTTCGACGTACCGATCGGCGGTCGCCTCGAGATGCGGGTCGTCGATCTCGGTTTTCGGTTCGGCCGGTGTCCCGGCAACGAGCGTCGACGGCGGAATCTCGGTCCCCTCTGTAACGACGCTGCCGGCGGCGACGACGGCTCCTTCGCCGACGTGAGCGCCGTCGAGGACGACGGCGTTCATGCCGACCAGTGCACGTTCGGCGACGGTCGCATCGTGGACGATGGCGCTGTGGCCGACCGTCGAGTAGGGCTTTAATTCTGCGTCCTCGTGGAGAACGGCGTTGTCCTGAACGTTAGCTCCCTCGCCGACGACGATCCGGCCGTGATCGCCGCGGAGCGTGGTGTTCGGCCAGACGCTCGCATCGTCTTCGATGACGACGTCGCCGATAACGACGGCGGCCTCGTCGACGTACGCGGAGTCGGCGACCTGCGGTTCGGTCCCATTGAACGAACGTAGCATGTGGGGTCCTGTCTCGAGAACCGTCTTGAACCTGCCCATCACGGCCGGGCGGCGTGTCGGATTCGACGGGGGCGCGGTTCCGTCCGTATGTCGGCAACTTGTTATAGGATACGCTATTATAAAACCAGCATATTTTGGTATCATAGTTACGGCAGTCGTCGCAAAACATGCTGGGTGGCGGCACACTATGGTCCAGACAACAGCATCCTGCCGCCGCGCCAGTCCCACCGAACCAGCCGGTTCGGACTCCTTCCGTTCGTTCCTGCACCGCTACTTCTCGTCCCGATCCGACAGCCGCTCGGAGAGCCGGTCGAACCGGTCCTGAATGGACTCCTGTCGCTTCCGTTCGGCCTCGGCCCGATACGTCGCCTCGAGCAGCCGCCCCTTCTCGCGGTCGACGGTCACGGAGAAGACGGCACCCTCGTGGCGGCCGGCCACCGGCAGCGCCTCGAGCGCAACGGCGAGGTCGTCGACGACGTCACCGTCGCTCTCGAGCAAGAGCACTGCCGTCCCCTCGTCGACGATGCGATCGAGGACGGCAGTATAGGTCTCGCTCATCTTGCTACCCCCGCAGTACGAGCGACAGTGCCGTAAACCGATGGCCGACCGCTGTCGGTCGTCGGCAGCCAGAGTCCGATCTCAGCGTGGGGCCCGCTCCGTGTCAGCGGCGCGACGAGTGCCGACTGGACCGCGTGTTTGCGCTCGAGCAGCGTCGCCGGGTCGGTCGATGCGTTCCGTTCCGTGGCGACCGAGACGGCCGTCCCGTTGGTCGTCATGACGATATCGCCGTGAACGCCAGTCCAGTAGGTCTCGATCCCGCGGTCGGCGAAGGCCGCGAGCACTTCATCGTGTGGGTGGCCGTAGCGGGAGTCGACCGCGCTCGAGACGATCGCGACGTCGGGATCGACCCGGTCGAGAAACGGCGCGCTCGAGGAGGTCGACGAACCGTGGTGGCCTGCCTGGTAGACATCGGCCGCGAGGTCGTCGCCGGACGTCTCGACGAGTCGCCGTTCCCCACTGGCGTCGAGATCGCCGGTCGTCAGATACGAGAAGTCGCCGAAGGCAAGTGAGAGAACGATGCCGTTGGTGTCGATGTCACCGCTCGCGTCGCCGTCAGGTGGGTTCAGGACGGTGGCCTCGAGGCCGTCGCCGGCCAGTGACAGCCGATCGCCCGCTGCGACCTCGTAGATCGAGACATTGTGCGCCTCGACGACGTCGAGGTAGCGCTCGTAGGTCGCGGTCGGGTGGACGACGCCGGAGTCGTAGACTGCGCCGATCCCGTCACCGTCTTCTTCGAAGTGTTCGATGAGTTCGGGATGGCCGCCGATGTGGTCGGCGTGGCCGTGAGTTGTGACCAGGTGATCGATGCGGTCGATGTCGTGGGCCTCGAGATAGTCGATAACCGTCTGTCCGTCGTCGCGATAGTCGCCCGTATCGATCAGGATCGTCTCGTTCGATGGCGTCACGATGAGCGTCGAATCGGCCTGTCCGACGTCGATGTGGTGGAGCTCGAGGGAGCCACTGACGTCGACTGCCCCAGCACGCTCGGTGCCGTCGCTGTTATCGATCGCGCTACTACAGCCGGCGAAGACGAGCACTCCCGCGACGGCAACGACCAACAGTTCTCGGCGCATTCGTGTGTCGAGCCGACGCACTCGGGAGGGATGTGTGTTCGGACCGGTTCGAACATCTGGCTGTCACGAATACGAACGAAAGACCGTGTCGGCAGGCCGGCCCGCCGTTAGAACGCGTCGCCCTCGAAAGTCGTGTCGGCGTGGAGGCTGTCTTTCAGCGCGTCGTGGACCTTACAGAGTTCGAAGGCGCGTTCGATTACTTCCTCGCCGGTGTCGTCGTCGACGTCGCCCTCGACACTGATGTCGAAATGAATCGACTCGAGTTTGTCGTCGTCGTTGAGTTCGCCCGTGATGTCGATCTCGATCTTGCCGAGATCGTCGGCCCCGCGTTGCTGGCCGCCGACGCGCAGCGCCGGCACGTAACAGGAGCCATACGCCGCCAGCAGTGCCTCGAGCGTGTCGGGTGCGTCCTCGCCGTTGGCGTCGATCGTGGTCTCGAACTCGCGGATCTCGTTGGTGGCGCTGTACCCTTCCTCGGAGACGGTTGTGACTGTTTTCGCCATGGCACTCGAGACGTCCACAGCCGGTGCTGTAAACGTTGTTCTCGCAGGAACGACGATCCGATCTGCCGAACAAAAACGGTGTGAGGGTCGAGCGGTCGAAGCGGCGCTCAGGGCTCGAGTTCGAACGGCTCGTCGGCTGCGAGCGTGTGGACCTCGGCGATGCCGCCGGTCGCGCGCACTTCCGTGGCGAAGTCCTCGGGGTCCTGTTCGATCGGCGGGAACGTATCGTAGTGCTGTGGGAAGGCGTAATCGACGTCGAGCCAGTCGACAGCGACGGCGGCCTGCCATGGTCCCATGGTGAAGTGGTCGCCGATCGGCACCGCGGCGGCGTCGGGCTCGAGATACGGGCCGATGACCTCGCGCATCTCGGTCATGAGGCTGGTGTCGCCGGCGTGGTAGAACGTCGTCGCGTCCTCGTCTGCGACCTGCGTTGGCTTCGTATCGGAGACGACGAAGCCGGCGGGCATCCCGCCGCTGGCGTCGTTTTCGGTCATGATCCCGTTGGTGTGGTCGGCTCGGACCATCGTGACGTAGGCGTCGCCACACTCGACGGTGCCGCCGAGGTTCATCCCCATCCCGCCGACGGCGTCCTCGAAGCCGAACTCCTCCTGGCAGTAGGAGACGAGTTCCGGCGTCGCGACCAGGGTCGCCTCCGAAAACGCCCCGGCGTCGGCGATGTGGTCGGCGTGGCCGTGTGTCAACAGCACGTAATCAGGTGTGTCGACGTCAGCCGGCTCGAGGTCGGTCTTCGGGTTGTCGAAGAACGGATCGATCAACAGGTCCGTCTCGCCAACGGTGACGTGCCACGTCGAGTGGCCATGCCAGGTAAGTTCCATAGCAGGTGACGTGTTCGTGCGAATCCATTATAAAAGTGGGCGGGGTCGACACGGCTCGCGTCGCCCGCTGGCGATGCCGTGTGGTTTTGTATCCCCGGTTCGTACAGCGACTATGCTCGCACTCACGCTCGAGGAGTTCATGGTAGAGCTAAACGACGGCGCGATCAAGAACGTCGGCCCGAACAACAAGGCAGTGACGGCCAAGATGTTCGACGTCGAGTCAGCCGAAGCCAGAGCGTTCGGCGACAAGCGCGTCAAACTCGTCTTCGAGGACGAAGACGAGAATGAGATCCAGATCTCGCTGTTCCCGGAGGACGTTCAGAAAATCGTGGACGATATCGACGCGCTCGAGGACGAGTCGGCCGTTTTCGACTGACGGCAACGCTGTGTCGCGGCTCTGACAGCGCCTCGTGGCACGAACGCATTTCGACAACCGTTTTAGGGCGAAACTGCTTGGTCCGAATAGATGGGTAACTGTATCATCTGCGGCACACCCGTTGACGGCGAGATCTGCGAGAGTCACGAGGAGGATGCTGTTTTCGAATTTCGCGGCACGTCTCCCTCGCAGCTCACGCCCGGTCGGTACTACCGGGGGACCGTCGACGGCTACGCTGACTTCGGTGTCTTCATCGACATCGGAGACCACGTCACCGGCCTGTTGCACAGAAGCGAACTCGACCGCCGACTCGAAAGTCTCGACTGGGAACCGGGCGACGACGTCTTCGTCCAGGTACTCGACGTCCGGGACAACGGTAACGTCGACCTCGGCTGGTCGATCCGCCAGCGCGAACGCGAGTTCCGCGGCCACCTGATCGAGACTGCTGACGGCGAGTATCGTCCCGAAGACCTCGAAGACGAAGAAGACGATACCGAAACGGAGACGTCCGACGAGAGCGACGCCGAGTCGCCGTCGGCCGGCGAGTTGCAGGCTGCCGCCAACGAGACCGAGACCGCGGCTGCGGAGCCCGCCGGTGCCGTCTCGAGTAGCGGCTCCGTCGCAACCGAGACCGCCGCTGCATCGACGCCGACGACTGACGACGCCGCCGAGGAAGAGCCCGCGCTCAAGCGAACCACAGTCGACGCGATCGAGAATCAGGTTGGCAGCGTCGTCCGCCTCGAGGGCGAGATCACCGGGGTTCGCCAGACCAGCGGCCCGACGGTCTTCGAACTGCGCGACGAAACCGCGACCGTCGAGTGTGCGGCGTTCAAGGAAGCCGGCGTTCGCGCCTATCCTGCTGTCGAACTCGAGGACATCGTCGCCCTCGAAGGCGAAGTCGAACGCCACAACGGCGACCTGCAGGTCGAGACCGAATCTCTCGAGATCCTCGACGGTGAGGCCCGCCAGACGGTCGTCGACCGTCTCGAGAGCGCGCTCGAACAGGAGGCACGACCCGAAGACGTCGCGCCGCTGGCCGACCACGACGCGGTCGCGGCCGTCGAAGACGGCATCGCCGACGCGGCGACCGCGATCCGTCGGGCCGTCATGGAAGCACGCCCGGTCGTCGTCCGCCACGGCGCGACCGCCGACGGCTACGTCGCCGGGGCCGCTATCGAACGCGCCGTGCTCCCGCTGATCCGCGAGAAACACACCCGCGAGGACGCGGAGTACCATTACTTCGAGCGTCGCCCGCTCGACGGCCGCGTCTACGACATGGACGCCGCAACGAACGACGTCACCTCGATGCTCGAGGCCCGCGACCGCCACGGCGAGCAGCTCCCGCTGGTCGTGCTGGTCGACGCTGGCTCGACCGTCGAATCCGTCGACGGCTACGACCTGCTCTCGCTGTACGACGCCGAAGCGCTCGTGATCGACGACAGCCGCGCCGACGACGAGATCACCGACGCCGTCTCCGTTGCCGTCGCCCCGTCGCTGGCCGGCGCTGACGTTGCCGACGTCACCTCGACTGCGCTGGCGACCAACGTCGCCGCCCACGTCAACGACGACGTCCGCGACGATCTCGAGCACCTTCCCGCAGTCAGCTACTGGGAGGACACGCCCGAAGCATACCTCGAACTGGCCCGCGAGGCCGGCTACGACGAGACCGGCGTCTCCGAGCGCCGCGAAGCCGTCGCCCTCGAGGCCTACTACCAGTCCTACAAGGACAAACGCGAGCTCATCATCGACCTGCTGTTCGGCGACGGCGAGGACTCGGAGCGCCCCCGAAACGGCGATCTGGCCGCCCACGTCTCCGAGCAGTTCCGTGACAAACTCGAGACCGAACTCGAGACGGCTCGCGAGAACCTCACCGTGGAAGACGTCGACGGCGTCACCGTCTCCGTCCTCGACACGGACGCCTTCACCCACCGGTACAACTTCCCGACGACGATCCTCCTGCTGGACGCGCTCCATCGCAGCGAGCGCGAGCAGGCAGCCACCCACGTCACGCTCGGCGTCGGCGACGACGAACTCCACGTCCGCGCGACCGAAGACGTGAACGTCCGCGACCTTGGCGACGCGATCGCCGAGGCCGTGCCGAACGGCGGTGTCAGCGTCGTCGGCGGTGCCGACGGCCACGTCGAGTTCCTGCCCGGCGAACGCGATGCGGTTCGTGACGCCGCACTCGAGGCGCTCGGCGAGACGCTCGCGTAAGACCCGTCTTCTCCGTTGTCCGCTCACACCTCGAGCGGCAGCGCTGTTCGCTATAGCCGATCGTGGTTGAATGGTTGTGTCAGTGTATCAGCCAGGTGTCCGCACAGATCACTACTTACTGTTCAGTATATCGACCGGCCAGCCAGATCAGAAACAGAACCGTCCCGAGGCCTAGAGCCGTGACCGTGAGCGCGAATCGTGGACTCGTAAGCGGCAGACCCGATAGAGAGCTAGTGATCTGATTCAGTCCCCAGAGAGCGATCAGAACGCCGATGGCGAGTGCTATGAACAGGAGTTCGTAGTCAAACCACGTCTTGAGCCCTTCTACAGACGGCATAGTACCAGCTTGTACTCGAGTGTTATAATCTTTCAGTCCGATTGTCATTTGTGCTCGTCATCACCTCTTGAGGACCGGCCTAGCGGACGACCTCTCGAGCCACCAGTGTCTTTCCGATCCCGACTGAATTGACACGTATGAACGGACGCAAGCGAGCCGATCGCGGCACGGCTGGAGACGGGCCGGTGACGCGGCTGCGCGAGAACGTGACCGGGATCACGTCACTGCTCGTGACGGCGTTTTGGCTCGGCGCGATGTTCACCGGCCAGGACTGGTGGCTTGCAGCGTTGCTCGTCGGCTACGTTGCCGTCGTCCCGCTGGTCGCGATCCTGTTCGGCGACGAGGACGATCGCCGCGAGTGGGTCGACGACGACAGCAGCACGGACACCGCAGAGGCGGACGAATCCGAGGCGACGGATTCTACGACCGACGCCCTCGAGACGCTGCGCGAGCGCTACGCCGCCGGCGAGTTGACCGACGAGCAGTTCGAACGGAAACTCGAGCGACTGCTGGATACGGAGACGCTCGAGGAGGCACAAGAATGGGCTCGAAAACGGGACCGAGAGCGAACGGACGAGCGAGAAGAGAACCTCGAGTACGACCGCTAAGAACCCTCAATCGTCGCTCGGCTCAGTGTCGTCGCCTCGCTCGGTACTTCCCGGCCGCTCGACCGCGTTCGGATCCGGCCAGGTGACGCTGCCGAGGAAGGGGACCCCAATGCGTTCTGCAGCGCGGGCGATCATGTGCGAACCAGTAGGAACGGTCAGAAAGAGGAAGGCGATCCCGATGAGTGCGGTCAATCCCTCGCTGCCGGGGCCGAATTCGACGAAGCCGGCCAGAAAGATCGCCGCAGCACCAAGCGTCGTCGGCTTACTGGTGGCGTGCATCCGGTTGTAGACGTTCGGCAGGCGCAGCAGGCCGATGGTGCCGACGGTGAGGAAAAAGGCACCGACGACGACCAGCGCGATGACGATGGCAGTGTGAATCATTCGATCACCTCGCCGTCGGTGACGAACTTGGCGACGGCAACGGTGGCGATGAAGCCGATGATCGCGAGCACGAGACTCACCGTAATAAAGAGGCCCCGGCCAGTCAGGAGCGCGAACAACACGGCGATCGCGACGACGTTCGTCCCGATGGCATCCAGTGCGACCACCCGATCCGGGTTCGTCGGCCCCCGAATCACGCGATACCCACAGAGGACACAGAGGCCACTGACGAGGATTAGCGCGCCGTGGATCGCCGTCTCGAGCACGACCGGATTCGCCTCAGTCATCGTCGATACCCTCGTCTTGGCCGTCGGCGGTACTGTCTCTTTCCCCACCGGAGACGACGATCTCCGGCGGCGGGTCGGATGGCGAGGCGGCTTCGTTGAACAACTCGAGTGCGTAGTCTTCCCATGTGCGAATCGGGTCGGCGATTGCTTCTGGATCGCGGCCGTCGACGCCGTGGACGTACAGCGCGTTGGTCTCGTCGTCGTAATCGAGGGTCACCGTGCCGGGCGTGATCGTGATGCTGTTTGCAATGACGGTGATCGCGATGTCGGATTCGACCCGCAGCGGGACGAGGATCACTTCGGGTTCGATCGGCATCCCAGGCGAGAGCACCCGGTAGGCGACGTCGACGTTCGCCCGCAGGAGCTCCCACGTGAACGCACCCAGATAGAGTCCGGCGTAGGGCACCGCTCCCATTACACGGCCGAGATCGAGGTCCTTGCCGTAGAGCCGCCGGAAGACGAACGCGACCGGCAGCCCGACGAGCAGTCCGGCGAGCAGCCCACGGACGATCGAGATGGGCGCAAGCGGCAGGCCCCGGACGAACACCCACAGGATGGCGAAGACGACGCCGACGACGGGCCAGGTCCGAACGCGCATTAGTGGTCACCTCCGTTCGCGCTCGAGTCAAGCAGGTCACTCGCCTCCTGTGGAGCCACAGCGTCCACGTAGCCCTCGGTGTCGACGGCCGCGTCGGCTGCGAGTTCTGCGAACTCGTAGACAGGCTCGAAGCCAACGCCGACCGCGACGATCGTCGCTGCGAGGACTGCAAGCACTGCCACCTGCACCGGATCGACCGTCGCTGTCTCCACGGCGTCCGTCTGGGCTCCCCAGAAGCTCCGATTCCATGCCCGAGTCGTGTAGGCGATCGTCAGCAGCGAGCCGACGAGCAAGACGACGAGCACGGGGCCAGCGCGGGCTCGAGCCGCGGCGTCGAAGACGAGGAACTTGCCGAAAAAGCCCGACAGTGGCGGAATGCCGACGAGCGCGAGCGAGGCAGTGAACACCGCGATCGCGAGCGGTGGCGATCGTTTCGCTAGCCCGCCGAGATCGGCAAAGCGGCTCGTCCCCGTCGCCGCCCGGATCGTGCCGATCGACAGGAAGAGCAGTCCCTTCGCCAGCGTGTGATTGAGGGCATACACTAGCGCGGCAACGATCGCCAGCTTGCGCAGGCCCGGGGCCGCCGCCGTCGTCGCGATCGCGACCGGCATCGCGATAAAGCCGACCTGGCCGATACTCGAGTAGGCGAACACGCCCTCGAGCGAGTCCCGTCCGACGGCTCCGATGCCGCCGACGAGGATGCTGGCAGTAGCCATCACGAACAGTGCCGCGCCGACGAACGGCAGCGGGGAGTCGCCAGCGATCGGCATCCCTGGCAGCGCGAGCTCGACGCCGACCTCGGCCCCGGCGAAGACGGTAAAGGACAGGCGGATGATGGCGTAAATGCCGACCTTCTTTGTCGCGCCAGCGAGCAAGGCGGTAACCTGTGGCGGCGCGGCCCGGTAGGCCGTCGGAATCCAGAACTGGAACGGAACCAGCCCCGCCTTGAGCGCGAACACCGACAGAAGCAGGCCGAACAGGCCAACGACCGGGACCGGCTCGAGGCCGTAGGCCGCCGGTTCGGCGAGCCGTTGGGCGAGGTCGGCCATGTTGAGCGTCCCCGTGGTCGCGTAGATCCCGCCGACGCCCAGCAGGAAGACGGCACTGCCGACCAGATTGAGCGTGACATACCAGAACGCGGCGCGAGTGTGTTGGGGGCCGCCGCTGTAGGCGACGAAGACGTAACTGGCCATCAACATTACCTCGAACCAGACGAAGAGATTGAACAGGTCGCCCGTGAGGAACGCGCCGGTCACGCCCAGCGCGAGGAAGTGAAACAGCGGGAAGTAGTAACTCCGTCCCTCGCCGCCGGGGAGGTGGCGGGTCGAGAAGACCAGCGACGCAACGCCGAGGATCGCGACCATCGTCAGCATGAACGCCGAGAGACCGTCGGCGACGAGCGTAATGCCGAAGGGGGCCGGCCAGCCGCCGACCTGGTAGGTCGCGATTCCCGGCGCGTCCGGCGCGAGGACGATATACCAGTCGATGGCTGCAACCGCGAGCGCGTAGGCTATGCCACTGGTCAGGCTCACCGCGGCTCGAGCCCGCGGATAGCGGCCGAGCAACAGCGTGCCCGTGGCCGCAGCGAGGACGATCAACATTGGCGCGATCACGAGCTGTGAGTCAGTTCCAACGGGCGTCGCAGTCATCGTCGATCACCGAGTTCAGTTACGTCTAACGTTCCGTGTTCTTCGTAGACCCGATACGACAGCACGAGCGCGAACGCGGTCATGCCGAAGCCGATGACGATGGCTGTCAACACGAGCGCCTGCACCACCGGATCGGCCGTCTGCGGAGCGCCTCCACCGTGGCCGGCGAGGATTGGCACCGAGTCGGCGACCGCCGGCGCGATCCCGCCCATCGTCAGCAGGTAGACGTTCGCCGCCTGGCTGATGATCGCCAGCCCCCAGACGACCCGGATCAGATCTCGCTGCAAGAGCAGGAAGGTTCCGAGCGCGAACAGCGCACCGACCGCGGTTGCGAGGACGATCGCCGTCATTCTGCCCCCACCACCGAGAGGATCGTCAGTAAGCCGCCGACGACCACACAGTAGACGCCGAAGTCGAACGCGATCGCGCTTGCGACCTCGAGGTGATCGTAGATCGGCACCCCCTCGAGCATGACGAACGTCTGCGTGAGAAACGGCTGGCCGAAGGCAAGCGGCGCGAGCCCGCTGACGACCGCGATCGCGAAGCCGTAGGCGAACAGCCGGCGGTAGGCCACGACGACCCGGTCGCGCGAGGGTTCCTTGCCAGGGTCGACGTCGCGCCCGAGGATGCCTCGCTCCAGGAAGTCGAGGCCGAATCCCATGTAGATGATCGCGAACGCCGTCGTCGTCAGCACGCCGCCGATGAACCCGCCACCGGGGAGGTTGTGCCCCTCGATGAATAGCGAGATCGAGACGACCAGCACGATCGGGACGATCGCTCGCGCGGTCGTGCGCATGATGACCGTCGTCATTCGTCTGTCCCTCCTGTGGTGGTGTCAGTGTCTCGCGTCTCGATCGCGTCGTCGTCACTGCGGGCAGCGGATCGCTCGTCGCCCCTGCCGCGCATGACGATCAGCGTCAGGATCGAGATCGCGGCGAGTGCGACCACGGCGAGTTCACCCAGCGTATCGAAGCCGCGGAAGTCGACCAGCGTCACGTTGACGATGTTGGTGCCGCCGCCCTCCGGCACGGCCTGTGCTGCGAAGTAGCGGGCGATGTCGGTGCTGCCGGCGGGACGTGCGCCGCTCGAGACGAGCACCGTAATAAACGCGGTCACGCCGACGACGAGTGAGAGGGCAACGTCGCGGACTGTCGTCCCGACCGCGATCCGCTCGATTGCCGGAATCTCCTCGATCACGAGCAAGAAGAGGACGAGCACCAGCGTCTCGACGACGAGCTGGGTCAACGCGAGGTCGGGCGCGCTCCCGAGGATATAGAAGATAGCGATCATAAAGCCGAGAATCGAGAGCGTGAGCACGCCCGCGACGTGGGTATCCGAGAGCACGACGGCCAGTGCCCCGACGACCGCCACGAGCAAGACCAATCCCATGGCCACCGTGACCTCGGTGCCGACGCCGATCGAATCGATAGCACCAGCCGCGACGAAGCCGGCGAGCGCGAACGCACAGATCCCGCTCAGCACCCACGTCGCGTACGTCCGCAGGAGACCGTTATGAAGCGTTTCCGCGAACCAGCGTCCTTCGTCGGTGAGCCCCTCGATGATGACGTCGTACCACCAGTTCGGGCGGATCGGCGGCGTCGGCCCCACAACCCCGCGGATGCCGTCATGAAGGCGATCGTAGAACGGGAACGCGGCGAGGCCGACGGCGATGGTGACCGCGCTCATCCCGACCGGCGTCGAGTACGACGTGGGGAGGCCGACGTGCATCTCGCCGGGATCGACCGCCGTCGCCTCGAGACCGGACTGGACGATGACGTCGACGGCGAGTTGCGGATCGACGCTGACGACCGCTGCGAGCAGTGCCAGCACGGCCGGGGAGACGAGCATCGTCACGGGCGGGCTTTGCACGTAGTCGAGTGCCTCGGGACGGTCGCCGACAAACAGCGAGAGAAATCGCAGCGAGTAGAGGACGGTGAAGATACTCCCGAAGACGGCGACGGCAGGATAGAGCCAGCCGAGTAGTCCGATGTCGTGGTAGTGGCTCGCCTCGACGGCGGCCTCGAAGAGCAGTTCCTTCGAGTAGAAGCCGTTGAACGGTGGTATCCCGGCCATGCTGAGCGCGGCGACTGTGGTGATCGCCGCCGTCACCGGGAGATCGTGGCGGAGCCCGCCGAGTTTGTTGATCTCTCGAGTCCCTGCTTCGTGGGCGATAATCCCGGCGACCAGAAACAACGCGGCCTTGAACAGAGCGTGGTTGAGCAGGTGGAAGACACCCGTTTCGGCACCGTAGACGGAGGTAAACCCAAAGCCGGCGACCATCAACCCGAGGTGGCTCGCCGTCGAGTACGCCAGCAGTTCCTTGATATCCGTCGCCGCAACGGCCATGATCGCACAGACCGTCATCGTCGTCAGGCCAAGTGTCGCAAAGAGGAACAGCCACTCCGGGCCGACGAGCATGGGGCGGACGCGGCCGATGAAGTAGACGCCGACTTTGACCATCGTCGCTGAGTGGAGAAACGCCGAGACCGGCGTGGGTGCGGCCATCGCGTTGGGTAGCCAGAAGTGCAGCGGAACCTGTGCAGACTTGGTTCCCGCGCCGATCGCGAGCAGCCCTAATACGGGGAGAAACAGCCCCCGATCTCGCAGGGCTGTGGCCATCGCGTCCGACTCCTCGAGCATCGCAGCGAGATCGAACGCAGCGCCGGAGCCGAGGATATCAGCCGCGACGACCGACAACATGAGGAAACCAACGAGCAAGAAGAGCCCGCCGCCGACGGTGATGAACATGGCCATCCGGGCAGCGTATTGCGAGGAGTCGTCAGCGGTGTAGAAGCCGATCAGGACGAACGAGGCGAGACTGGTAAGTTCCCAGAACAGAAAGATCGCGATCAGATCAGCCGCGAGTGCAACACCGATGATCGAGCCCATGAACGCGAACAAGGCGGCGTAGTATCGAACGAGCCCCGACTGACCGTGCATGTACGCCGGTGAGTAGGTAAAAATGAGCGCGCCGATGCCGCTTGCCAGCAACGCGAACAACAGCGCCCAGCCGTCGACGTAAAACCGCAACGCGACGTTGAGCGCCGGAATCCACTCGAGCGCGACGGTCCCCTCGCTCCCGTATTGGGTGGCCAGCAGGCTGAACGAGGCCAGCGCGACGACAGTCCCCGCGAACCCCGTTTCCTCTCCGAGAACGCGAAAGAACAGCGGCGTGAGTGCTGCGGCGACGAACGGCACGGCGACCGCGGCGACGACCACCGCAAGGTCGGGAGACATTCAGTTATCGGGAATAGGATGAGACCATCCTTAAAGAATTACCTTTTGGACACTTGACGACAGACCGCAGGTCGCGGACGATCGCCAGACGACGAGAGCCCGCTCGACCAGCATGGGCTGGGCAGTCGCAGAGTCCGACACGCTTATTCGCGAACGGCGACGAAACACGTGTAGTGAGTACCGAGACGCCCGAACCGACCGAAACCGAAGCGTTCGAGCGGGTCTGTGAGACGCTCGTCGAGCGGATCTTGAACGGCGAGATCGAGCGCGACGAGGTCGAGAAGGCCAAACTCGAGGCCTGTTCGGAACACTCTGCGCCGAAAGTGCCGAAAAACTCCGAGCTGCTCGACTACGCGCCCGAGGAGCACCGCGAGACGCTCGAGACCGTGCTCCAGCGCAAACCGGTTCGCACGGCGTCGGGCGTCTCGCCGGTCGCGATCATGACCTCGCCTGAGCGGTGTCCCCACGGGAAGTGTCTCTACTGTCCCGGCGGTCCCGACTCCGAATTCTCATCATCACAGAGCTATACGGGCGAGGAACCCGCCGCCGCCCGCGGCGTCCAGAACGACTACGATCCCTACGGGCAGGTGACGCTGCGCCTCGAGCAACTCCGCCAGATCGGCCACCCTGTCGACAAGGTCGAACTCATCCTGATGGGCGGGACGATGACCGCCCGGTCACACGACTATCAGGAATGGTTCGTCAAGCGCGCGCTCGAGGCGATGAACGATTACGACGTCGACAAGGAGCCCGAACCAGCCGAGGGCGTCAGCTTCGCACAGGATCCCGACGAGTACGAGTGGAAGTACGTCGAGGACGTCATCGCAGAAAACGAGACCGCCGATATCCGCAACATCGGGACGACCTTCGAGACCAAACCCGACTGGTGCGATCCTGAACAGATCGACCGGATGCTCGACCTCGGCGGGACGAAAGTCGAGGTCGGCGTCCAGACCACCTACGAGCGGATCAACCGGGAGATGCACCGGGGCCACGGCGTCCAGGAGTCGATCGACGCCAACCAGCGGCTACGGGACTCGGCGTTCAAGGTCGGCTTCCACATGATGCCCGGCCAGCCGGGTATGTCGAAGGAGATGTGTCTCGAGGACTTCCGGCGGCTCTTCGAACAGGAGCAGTGGAAGCCCGATTACCTGAAGATCTATCCGACGCTGATCGTCCGCGGAACGGCAACCTACGACTGGTGGCACAAAGGCAAGTACGACCCACTCGACAACGACGAGGCCGCCGAACTGGTCGCAGAGATCAAAGACATGATCCCCCGCTATACGCGCCTCCAGCGCGTCCAGCGGGACATTCCGGCGGACTTCATCGACGCCGGCGTCTGGAAATCAAACCTCCGACAGCTCGCCCGCCAGCGCATGGACGAGCACGGCTGGGAGTGTGAGTGTATCCGCTGTCGCGAGGCCGGGATGAACGACGAGGACCCCGACAACGTCGAACTCGATGTGATGACCTACGACGCCTGCGGCGGCACTGAACACTTCATCTCGTTCGAGGACTTCGAGAAAGACCTCCTCGTGGGCTTCTGCCGGCTTCGGTTCCCGAACGATCCGGTCCGTCCGGAACTCGAGAACACGGCCCTAATCCGCGAACTCCACGTCTACGGCTCTGAGGTCGCAGTCGGGAACGAAAGCGAAACCGACCAGCACCAACATCAGGGCTACGGCCGCCGACTGATGGAGCGTGCCGAGGCCCTCGCCGCCGACGCCGGCTACGACAAGGTCAGCGTGATTTCGGGCATTGGCGCTCGCGAGTACTATCGGAACAAACTGGGCTACCATCAGGACGGGCCGTACGTAAGCAAACGGCTCTGAACAGGTCCGACTGAGCTAATTCTACTTTCCTGCCGTGCTCGACTCGAGTGCGGCGAGATAGAGAAAGTACGCCAGCGCCGCGACGACCAGCGACACGGCCAGCACGGTCACGCCGACGTAGCCATCGAGTGCGACGCTGGGATTGCGCCAGAGATAGACGCTGCCCTCGATGGCGAAGGCGGTCAGCCCACCATAAAAAAGCGCCAGCGCAGTCGCCCGAACCACCGCGATCGCCCCGCGCTCGCGGCTCTGGAACAACTCGAGGACGAACAGCAGCGCGAACACGAGGAGATAGAACGGGCCGGGAATCGCCTGCCCGAGCGTCTGTGGGCCGGTCACCGCGATGTAGCCGTAGTACGCCAGCGCGAGCAACACGCCGCCGAGCAGGGTCAGCGAGAGTCCGTAGCCGCTGGCGTCCTCGACGGGTGCCGGGACGACGCCGTCGCTCGTGCCCGACCCGTCCGCGCGTGTCGTGTCAGTATCGCCGACCGTCGAGGGGTCGCCAGCCGGGCCGACGCTCGCGTTCGATGCCGCCGATGTGCCCTCGCCGTCGCCGTCACTGGCCATATTGGTCGTTGTCCGTCTAGGGCAAGAAAAGTAAGCATAGTAATGACAGCTAACCAGTGTGATTCGGTGGCCGGACGACGCCGACGGATCATACAGTCTGCTGTCAGTCATTTCTGGCGGGACCACGAGCCGTCCTGCGGTCCCTCCGGTAAACAGTTACAGCAAACCGTCTCAGTCGATCGTGACCTCGAGCTCGAGCAAGCCGAGATGCGAGGGGGCACCGCCGCCGTTTTGGCGGAACTCCTGTGGAGTGGCGTTGACGACGTTGTAGAAATCGGCCTGATCGGGTGGGACCAGAACGCTGCCGTCGTCGCGCTGGAGGAACGCCGGTGTGTCGGTGCCCTCGATCAGCTCGCGCTGTTCGTTCCACTCCTCGCCGGCGTAGATGAACGTCCCAAAGGAGAACCGACCCGCGGCGAGTGCGTCGTGTTTCGACATGAACATCCCGGCCTCTTCGGCGTTGAACTCCTCGTCGCTCACCCAGGCGATCGCCGCGATGTCGTCGGCCTGGAGGAGATAGAAGTCCCAGGAGAGCGTCGCGTCGAACACTGCCCAGACGCTTCGCGGGCCGATCGTCTGGACCTCGACGCTGAACGCGGGGACGACCTGCGACCCCTCCGGTTCCGGGACGAACGTGGCGTCGTAGCCCGGCACGCGGATGCCGCGATCGTGGTATGCGATCCCGTCCATGTCGATGTCGGCCTCGATCCGGTCGACGATCCCGTGGACGGTCGCCCCGCCCTGGGCGTCGAGATGGTCGAGGAAGTCAGGGAATCGCGAGACGTCCGTCCAGGGCTGTTCCTCCCCGCTCATACGAGGGCACCTCCTCGAGCGGAGCGCGATCGGTTCCAATCCCCGGCACGCGATACCGCAGCAGCGAGATCGTGTGGCTGTCCACCGACGGCGTGGGTCATATCACAGACTGCGTGCCGGCACGGATTAGGCGTTCCGACCTCCGACGGCGGGGGCTGGAGCGACACGCCTTTTTGACCGGGCCGGGCAGTGTAAAGTATGGATCCAAAGCGGGAACTCACTAGCGTCGACCTCGCCGCTCTCGTCGGGGAATTCGGTGCCTACGAGGGCGCGAAGGTCGACAAGGCCTATCTCTACGGCGACGATCTCGTCCGGCTCAAGATGCGCGATTTCGACCGGGGTCGCATCGAGCTCATCCTCGAGGTCGGCGAGGTCAAACGCGCCCACACGGTCGCCCCAGAGCGGGTGCCCGACGCCCCCGGCCGACCGCCGCAATTCGCGATGATGTTGCGCAACCGCCTGTCGGGCGCTGATTTCGCCGGCGTCGAACAGTACGAGTTCGATCGCATCCTCGAGTTCGTCTTCGAGCGCGAGGACGGGACGACCCGGATTATCGTCGAACTGTTCGGGCAGGGCAACATTGCGGTCACTGACGGCGAGTACGAAGTGATCGACTGTCTCGAGACCGTCCGGCTGAAATCCCGGACCGTCGTGCCGGGCTCGCGCTATGAGTTCCCCGAGTCCCGGATCAATCCGCTGACGGTCTCCCGAGAGGCGTTCGACCACGAAATGGACGACTCCGATACGGACGTCGTCCGGACGCTTGCGACCCAGCTCAACTTCGGCGGGCTCTACGCCGAGGAGGTCTGTACCCGCGCTGGCGTCGAGAAGGGACTCGATATCGCCGACGCCGACGAGGCGGTGTACGACCGTGTCTACGAGGCCATCGAACGGCTGGCACTCGACATTCGAAACGGGAACTTCGAGCCGCGACTCTACCGCGAGCGCGACGATGCGGACGGAACGGACGACGGGGATGACACGGACGGCGAGGCAAGCGAGGGCCAGGTCGTCGACGTGACCCCGTTCCCGCTCGAGGAACACACAGATCTCGACAGCGAGCCCTACGAGACGTTCCTCGAGGCGCTTGACGACTACTTCTTCCAGCTCGAGCTCGGCGAGGACGAAGAGCCGGAGCCGACCGAGCAGCGGCCGGACTTCGACTCGGAGATCGCGAAATACGAGCGCATCATCGAGCAACAGCAGGGCGCGATCGAGGGGTTCGAGCAGGAAGCCGATGCGTTGCGCGAGCAGGCCGAACTGCTCTACGCCGAGTACGGACTGGTCGACGAGATCCTCTCGACGATCCAGGACGCCCGCGTGCAGGACCGGCCGTGGGACGAGATCCGCGAGCGATTCGAGGCCGGTGCCGAGCAGGGCATCGAGGCCGCCGAGGCGGTCGTCGATGTCGACGGCAGCGAGGGGACGGTGACAGTGGACCTCGACGGCGAGCGGATCGACCTCGTCGTCGAGCAGGGCGTCGAACAGAACGCCGACCGACTCTACACGGAGGCGAAACGCGTCGAGGAGAAAAAGGAGGGCGCGCTTGCGGCCATCGAGGACACTCGCGAGGACTTAGAAGACGCCAAGCGCCGCCGCGACGAGTGGGAGGCAACCGAGCGCGAGGACACGAGCGAGGACGGCGAAGACGAGGCGGACGAGGCCGAACAACGCGACTGGCTCGCCGAGCCCTCGATTCCGATCCGCGAGAACGAACCCTGGTTCGATCGCTTCCGCTGGTTCCACACCAGCGACGGCTACCTCGTGATCGGCGGGCGAAACGCCGACCAGAACGAGGAACTCGTCAAGAAATACTTAGAGCCCGGTGACAAAGTTCTCCACACGCAGGCCCACGGCGGCCCTGTCACCGTCCTGAAAGCGACCGATCCAAGCGAGGCGTCCTCGAGCGACATCGAACTCCCCGACTCGAGCATCGAAGAAGCTGCCCAGTTCGCCGTCTCCTACTCGTCGGTCTGGAAGGACGGCCGCTACGCGGGCGACGTCTACGCCGTCGACGCCGATCAGGTCACGAAGACCCCCGAGAGTGGCGAATACTTGGAGAAGGGCGGGTTCGCGATCCGCGGCGATCGGACCTACTACCGGGATACGCCGGTTGGCGCGGCCGTCGGCATCCAGTGTGAGCCGTACACTCGCGTGATCGGTGGCCCGCCGTCGGCCATCGAGGATCGTGTCGAGGCGATGATCGAACTCGAGCCTGGCCGATACGCACAGGCCGATACGGCTAAACGGCTCTATCGCCGGTTCCGCGAGCGATTCGAGGATGAGTCGTTCGTCCGCAAGATCGCCAGCCCCGATCGAATTCAACACTTCATGCCGCCGGGCGGGAGCCGGATCAAGGGCGACTGAGACGCGGTGCTCTCCCGGGATCGATCGTGGGTACTCTGTGGGGATCGACAGTGACGCCGATCGACGGCGACGGTCGCGACGCCGGCACAGAGGAACGATCGGACGCACCGACCGAGTCCGGCTCCCACTGACGGCTCGAGACGGCGTTCGAACACGACGGCTACTCGAGTTCCTCAGAGTGAGCGTATCGCTCGGCGTTCTCGGTGGACTCGTCGCTGTCGGATGCGCCACGCGAGCCGTCGTTTCGCTCTCGCGTGTCGAACGGCTCGGGCTCGATGACGCCCTCCTCGAGTCTGGCGAGACAGTCCATGACGGTGTAGCTGCGGTCGCCGTCGGTACAGGGGGCGACACACTGGAGGTCGCCGTCGGCGTAGACGGCGACGCACGCGGTTGGGACGCGAACTTCGGCAGCCCGATGACCGATCACTGAGGGCGTTTCACGCCAGTCGAACGCCGGCTCGAGGTCGTAGCCTTCCTGGTCGGCCCACGACTGGAACGCCTCGACGGTTCCCGTTATCGACGGCCCGGAATCGCTGAGTTCTTCGAGTGCGGGTCGCACCGCTGTCCAGGTCTCGATGTGGACGGCAGCGCCGATCGCGTCCTCGAGCCGGCGTGCGCGCGCAACGAGGTCTGTGAGCGGCTCCACGACAGCTGCGGACGTGTGGGCGTGGACGAACACCTCGATCCGGATTGGCGCTGTGAACTCCGTGCTCGAGTCTGTCATTGTGTGTTTCGGCCTCGGTTCGGGCCTCACGTATCCGAGGCATCGGTCACGATTATAAAGCTAGCAATCTCCGGGCGGAATCGACTCTCAGGCACCACGCCACATCGCTGCTCTACGCCGACGTCTCGGCGATCGAACCGATGGCGGGGCCGCGGTATCGGCCGAGTTCACCAGCGCACTCGAGTGTCGCTCGAACGGATACCTCGGTTCGGACCGCGTTCCGAACCGGCTCGCTCGAGCGACGGCGTTGAGTGTCCCCCCTGTCGGCTACCGGGACTCGGTCGCCGGTTCGTCGACGTGCGACTCTCGAACCGAAATTTCGATGTCGGTGCCGTCCTCGAGTTCGATGGTCGGCTGTCCGGGCTCGCCAGTCTCGATGCGGTCGCGCTCGCGGTCGATCCCTTGGGTCCGTTCGCGCTCGGACTCATCGTACGCCGAGCTCATGGCGATCAGGAACCCGACCATCGCGGTCACGAGGGCGACAGCGGCGATCGCGACGGTCCCGACTGGAGCTAGGACGCCGGAGAGGACCTCCCCGGCGACGAACAGCGAAACCGACGTCACGAGCGCGATCAGCGTGAGCAAGCGGGCGAGCCGGCCAGTATTGAGCCCGTGGTAGCGCTTCTCGCCGCTCGTATCAGTCAGTACTGCCAGGACGCCCAAGATGCCGGTGTACGAATCGTCGGTTTGTGCGTTCCCGAGGGAGTGAACCGACTGTGAGATCCACACACCGGCGGTGAAGTTGAGAAGTGCGACGAACGAGACGAGGCCGAGTTGACCGTCGACGAACAGCCCCGCGATCATGGCCCCGACAAACGCCAGTGCCATGATGGCGTGTGTGACGAGCGAGCGCGTACCGAAGTCTTCGAGCCGCGCTGTGTATCCAGCGTTCATACTTGACGGACGCGTGCGACGTCAATAGTGTCATGCCCTACCTATGTCAATAATTTGCAAACAACGTGACTGTCGTGGATCGATGACCGAGTGCTCGAGTGACCGAACGCCGGCGGACAGGGCGCAGCAGCGAAGCGCGATCAGTCTCACTGCACCTCGGCAGTCGTCACTGGAATTTCCCAGACAAGGATCGCGGCTGAGCCACCGATGAGCGCGATTCCTGCGATGGCCAACGCAAAGAGCGGTGACACGGAATCGGAGATGACGCCACTGCCGAGTTGGAACGGAACGACAGCCAGCCCGCTGACCATCGCCATCGCGCTCAGGACGGTGGCCCGGCCGAGCGAGCCGATTCGGTCGTTGACGTACTGTCCAGCGAACGAGCGCGTCACATCGGAGAGCCCTCGAGCGACCAGGAACGTCGGAAGCGCGAGGACAGGGACGAAGTACATCCCGACCAGTGCCGTCCCAACGAGAAACGGCAGTACGAGGAACCACGTTCGGACGCCGAGATAGTCCTTGATTGCGCCAGTGAAATAGCTGAGCACTGCCCCGACGAGGCTGTACGCAGCGTAGAACCAGCCGAGTAGCGATTCGACTCGCGACGGGGAGACACCGAGATCAACAACGACGGTCTCGAATATCGGCTGAAGAAAGACAAACACGAGATACGTGACAGCGGCGTAGAGAACGTAATAGTAGAGAATGAACGCCCTGAGATTCCGTTGGGAGAGGGCGTCCCTGACGATGCCGACGGTCCGACGGAGGCTTAACTCGTCGGTGTCCGTCTGCGTGTACGCCGCTGGTTCCTCGAGGGTCAGCAAAACGACCGCGCCGAGTCCGGTAACGGCGGCCGCGACGAACCATGGGTACGAGAGATCGATACTGCCGAGATACCCACCAACGATGGCTGCACCAGCACCGACAGCCAGCGCGGCAGATTCACCCCGCCCGCGGACGGTGGCGAACTCGCTTTCCGAGAGGTCGTCGGTGAGCGTATCGTAGAGCCACGCATCCTCGCTCCCCGATCGGAAATTGTACCCTAGCGACCAGCAGACGTAGAGGACGGCTAACGCGAGGAACGACTCAGAGAGGCCGATTCCGAGCAGTGTCACGGCGATCAGTGTGGTCCCGATGAGGAGGCTGTTTCGGCGACCGACGCGGTCGCCGATGTACCCGGTCGGAATCTCGCCGACCAGTGTCGTCAGGTTGTAGATCGCCTCGAGGACGGCGATCTGGGTGAAGGAGAGTCCCTGCGCAAGAAAGAAGAGGTACATGATCGGCCGATAGAACTCGACCGCTTTGGTCGATTTGTAGAGATAGTATTTCAGGACGCTTCGAGGGACGGAATCGCGCCATCGGGCCGAAGCGAGCCGAGCCATTACATCGGGATTGGCGAGCGTGTTCAATTACGTTTCGTTAGTTCGATAGTTCGAGATCGTAATACGCTGCTGGCACGGGAATCGAACGCGTCCAGTGGCCCCGTGATCGACATATTTGACGACTGCCGACAGCCCGCCCCGAACCCGTGGACCACCGATCGCAGTCCACTTACCGCGGCCGCGCAAACCCACGGCCATGCAGATCAAAGACCGGGAGCAGGTCGAGGGCGGCCGCGAGCGGATCACTGTCGTCCCCGAGAGCGTCGACGATCTCTGGCACCTGCAGTACGTCTTAGAGCCCGGCGACCGCGTCGCAGGCGATACGACCCGGCGGATCCAGCGCAACGACGACCAGATGCGCGATACCGGCGGCGAGCGCGAACACATGTGGGTCGCGATCGCCGTCGAGGACATCGAGTTTCACAAGTTCGCCAACCGGCTGCGGGTCGGCGGCGAGATCGTCGCCTGCTCGCGCGAGGACCAACTGGGCTTTCATCACACGTTGAACGTCGAAACGCGCGAGGAGCTCTCCATCGAGAAGCGGTTCAAGCCCGATCAGGAGGCTCGCCTCGAGGAAGCCGAGGAAGCCACGGAAAACCCCGACGTCGCGATCGCGACCGTCGAGGAAGGGCAGGCCCACGTCCACACGGTCGCCCAGTACGGCACCGAAGAGCGAGCGGCGTTTACCGGCCCCACCGGGAAAGGCGAGTACGCCCGCGAGCGCTCGGAGTTGTTCGCGGAACTCGGCGAGGTCCTCAAACGCCTCGAGGTCGACGCGATCATCCTCGCCGGCCCCGGCTTTACGAAACAGGACGCCTACAAATATCTCGAGGACAACGAACCCGAGGTCGCCGAGCTGATCACGATGGTCGACACGGCAGCCGTCGGCGACCGCGGCGTCCACGAAGTCCTGAAACGCGGGGCCGTCGCCGACGTGCAGGAGGAGACCCGCATCGAGAGCGAGGCCGAGTATATCGACGAACTCACGAAGCGGATGGCCGAGGGCGCGAAGGCAGCCTACGGTCCCGAGCAAGTCGAGAAGGCCGCCGAGTTCGGCGCGATCGATCGCCTGCTGGTCCTCGACGACCGCCTCCGGAAAGAACGCGGGCCAGACGGCGAGTGGGACATCGACATCGACCAGATTGTTCGGACGACCGAGCAGAAAGGCGGCGAGGTGACGGTCTTCTCGAGCGAGTTCCCACCGGGTCAGCAACTCGCCAATCTCGGCGGGATCGCGGCGCTGTTGCGCTATCGCCTCGAGTAGCCCGCTGCCCCCGGCGCTTTCGGCTACTCGACCTGCAGTTCGTCGCTGGCCTCGAGCAGCTGGATCAGGACGGACGCGAACAGCGAGCCTGAACTCCAGATTGCGGTCTCGCTGCCCTCGTCGCCGATGACACTCAGGAGGATGCTATCGTCGTCGGCGATGACGATCCGACCCGACCGTTGGTCGTCCGTCCGCTGGGTGGGGAGGTTCTCGACGGTCACGACATCGAGCTCGGCAAATCGGTCTCGGACTGCCGCCGTCCGGCTCACGACGACGACCGTGACGCCGGCTGCGGCGCGCTCTGTAAGGGTTCGCTCGATCGTATCGGTGACGAGCTCCGGGAGCCGCGTGCCGAAGACGATCCGCTCGTCCGCTTGCGAGAGGATATCGACGGTGCGATCGTCGACCTGGTCGCGGCCGCGAACCGTCCAGATGTCCTCCTGGGTTTCCTCGCCTGTCGACTCGTGTTTGACGGTTTCGACGTACTCGAAGGCCCGGTCCTGTTCGCGTTCGAACCGGTCACGAAGCAGCTCGCGTGCCTCGTCGGTGCTGACCGGCCGGTATCGGATCGGGTTCGACTGCTGGACCTCGAGTAAGCCCCGGTCCTCGAGGCGCTCGGCGACGCCGTATACCTGCGATCGTGGGACGTCGACGACCTGTGAGACGTCCCGGGCGGTACCCGAGCCGATGCGGTGGAGGCCGATGAACACCTTTGCCTCGTAGGCCGTGAGCCCGAGCCGTTCGAAGGCCGCGAGGGCCTCGCCCTCGCCTTCACTCTCGTCTTCGTCCTCGTCGTCGGTCATTGTTCGTCACCAGTACCGTCGTCGGGGCGGCCGCCGTCGCTGGCGGGGGACGCGCCCGTGGCCGCGGGCGACTCGAAGGGGACGTCGGGGCCGAAGTACCGCGTCCAGAGGACGAGCAGGGTCGGCAGGACGAGCACGCTCGCGACGAACGCGTAGATGATCGTCAGCGCGGTGATGATCCCGAACTGCTCGAGGACGGGCAGGATGGCAAACGCGAGGACGCCGAACCCGCCGACAGTGGTCGCCGCGCTGCCGAGCAACGCGCCGCCGGTGCCCGTTACCGTGGTGTGCATGGCGTCCCAGACCGAGCCCTGGCGCTCGAGCTCGAGCGTGTACCGGGCGCTGACGTGGATACTGTAGGCGACGCCGAGCCCGATCGTCAGGCTGGTGATCATCCCCGTCAGGACGTTAAAGGGCATCCCGATCAGATACATCGTCCCGAGGATCCAGCTGACCGCAAGCGCCACTGGGAGCAGGGTCACCGCGCCCAGGGTCGCGCTGTTGCCGGTCAGCCAGTAGGCAACCGTCAGGAAGACGAAGACGGCCACGAGCGTGATCAACAGGCTCTCGAGGACGGTATCGAGCAGGTCCTGCTCGACGACGTGGTTGACGATCGGATCGCCGGTCGCCACCACGGACCAGCGATCGCCGCCGTCGTCGAAGTCCGCTGCAATCGCGCGCATTTCCTCGGTCGTCTCGCCGGTCGAGGCGTCGCCCTCGATCGAGACGACCAGCCGGAGGGCCTCGTACTCGCCATCGGAACGGTAGAGCACGTTGCTTGCGGCTTCGGAATCGGCCTCGTAGAGGTCGTCGTACAGCGCCTCGAGGTTCTCGTCGGGAACGCCGTCATCGTCGGTGTCCGACTCGTCGAACGACTCGTCGAACGTTTCGTTCTCGGCCGCGACCTGCTCCATGGTCGACAGTGGGCTGCGAACGTCGGCCTCGCCGCTTGCCAGCTCGTATGCCACGTCGCTGTCGGTGGCGGCGTCCTGGGCGTCTTCTACCCGTTCGAGCGTCTCGTCGTGGGTTATATCACCCCTGACGAGCAGTTGCGCCTGAGAGTCCTGGCGCTGGAAGTTCTCGTTGACGTACTCGAGGTCGGACTTCGCGCTGTACTCGCCGGGCTGGAACGGTTCGGGCAGATCCTGCGTCCAGGCGGGCGGGCTGTCGGCGAGGAAGTCGTCCTGGTCGAAGCTGGTGTCGACCTGGGTCGCACCGTAGACACCACCTGCGGTCACCACCAGCGTCACGAGGAGCAACACCAGCGGGGCTTTCCGGGCGATGGTCGCCCCGACGGAAAGTACGTCTGCGAGTCGACCGCCGCCAGTGCCGAACGCCCGCTTGCGCCGGTCGATCCCGTACGCCTCGAGTCGGGAATCGACCTCGACTTTCGCCGCGGGGACCAACGCGCCGAAGACGACCATCGCGGCGAGGATACCGAACGCGCTCACGATGCCGAACTCGCGGATCGGGCCGATCGGACTGACGAGGTTCGAGAGGAAGCCGATGATGGTCGTTGCCGTCACCCAGACGAGCGCGACGCCGACGCCAGCGAGGGCGACGGACATCGAACCGCGCACGTCAGTCGGCTCGCTGCCTGCGTGCTCGTCGGCGTCGCGTGGCGTCTCGCGTTGCTCACGGCCCCCTCCGGTCTCCGTTCGCTCATCCGAGACGCGTGGCGTCTCGCGTTGCTCCCGATGGCGCATAAAGACGTGAATCGCGTAGTCGATCGAGAGCCCGATCAGAAGCACGGGAATGGCGACGAACATCTGGTTGAACGCGATATCAGTCCAGCCCATGAAGCCGAACGTCCAGAGCAACACCGCTGCGATGCCTGCGATCCCGAGAACGATGTCGAGCGGATCGCGGTAGGCGATCACCAGCGCGACAACGACGAACAGCAGGGCAAGCGGCGAGACGATCGCTAAGCTGTCGCCCATCGAGCGGTCGATCTCGTCGGTGATGACCCCCGACCCGAAGACGAGCATCTCCTGGTCGCGATCGTCAGCGAGGTCGCGAAGCTCGAGTTGACTGTCGGAAATCCTTTCGTCGACCGATCCAGGGCCCTGGAAGTCCCCGCTGGCAGTCGACTGCGTCACGACCAGCATTCGTGCGTCGGCCTCGGTCGACTCTGGCTCGTAGGATGTCGGCATCAGACGCAGGGCAAAGCCACCGCCCCGGTCGCTATCTTCCGAGAGGACGTCCGTAAGCGTCTCCTCGTACTCGGACTCGCTCATCGAGTCGAGTTGTTCGATCTGCTCGTCCAGTGGCGGCTGGCCGGCCGCTTCGAGGTCTTCGCGATCGTCTTCGAGGTCCTCGAAGTCATCCTCGAGTTCTTCGAAGTCGTCTTGGAGCTGTTCGCTGTCGTCTTCGAGATCCTCGAAGTCCTCCTGAAGCTGTTCGCGATCTTCCGCCAGCTGCGCGAAGTCCGCTTCGAGAACGCCCCGTGTGCCTTGGGCGTAGACGTCCTCGAGCTGGCCCTCGAGTTCACTCGACTGCTGCTCGTATTCTGCGTCGGAGAGATTGCCGGCCTCGTTCGCCCGCTCGAGGTCGACGAGAGACGACTGAATCTCCCGCGCGTTCGTCATGGCTGTGGCGAAGCGTGCCGACTGCTCCTCGTTGAGATCGGCTGTTGCCTCCGCGTACACCGCGTCGAGCTGGCCCTCGAGCGCGGCCGAACGCTGCTCGTATTCTGCCTCGGAGAGCTCGCCGGCTTGGTAGGAGGCGTTCAGCTCTGCGTACTCCGTCTCGAGCGCGACGGTTTCGTTCAGCGCCGCCTCGAGGTCGTCGGCGGTCGCGTTGAGTTCCGCACTCCGGGTTTCGAGTTCGGCTGCGGTCTCGTTGAGGTCGGCCCTGCGCTGTTCGAGTTCGTCTGCGGTTTCGTTGAGTTCCTCGCTTCGGTCTTCGAGTTCGGATGCGCGTTCGGAGAGGTCGTCAGCCTGCTCCTCGCGGATCGCGGTCGTCGCCACGACGTTCTCGACGCCGACGATCGCTTCTTCTTCGACCAGCGTCGAGTTTATCGACTCGTCGTTGCGGAGTTCTTGCTGGAACTCGAGCGAGGAGCGCAGCGACTCCTTCGAGAGGACGTCGTCACCCCTGACGATCACCTGGACAGCTGTCGTGTTTTCCTGATCCTCACTTGCGAAGTTTTCCGTCGCGAACTCGAGGGCGTTCCCTTCCGGAGAGTCGGTCTCGTACTGCTCGAGCGACGACTCGTCGTCGACCATCGTCGCGCCCGCACCGACCATGGCGGTCACGAGCAAGAGCACGACCAAGACGATCGCCGAGTGTGTCGTGATTCCGTCGGCGATCCGGTCGGCACGACTCACGGCCACACACCCCACGTGTCGCTCGGCTCGGCGCTCGCTCTCATCTGTTGTGAGTATCCTACTAACGGAGCCGGTATACAGCTGTTGTTATTTTTACACTAACAGTCACGACTTGGAATACGACGGTCGCGAGCGACAGCCCCGAAACAGCGATGATCGGCCCATTTCTGACTAAACGTTCAGCAAAACAGTGTTATCCACGTGCTACCCGTCGTCTATCACCGACAAACCGGGTTGTTTCGTCACCGTCTCGTGACACTCAGGAACGCCGATCGGTCGTGTCGGACGGCCGCTCGGTCACTTGACCGAGACCGTCTGGAGGTCCTCGGCAAACCGGACGTCACCGTCGTAATGGGCGGCGATCGACTCGAGCATCTCGTCGTGGTTGCCGTCAGTGTGGGGATAGAGGTGGGTGAGATAGACCCGGCCGAGCTCCCGACCGGCGAGTTCGCGGCCGAGTGCGTCGGGCGTCGGATGGTTCGAGACGTCGACATCGTCGGGGAACGAGCAATCGTGGGCGAAAATCGCCGATCCCTCCGCGAAGTTCGCCAGTCCAGCGAAGGCTTCGCTGTCGCCGCTGAACGTGAAGAGATCACCGAAGCGATAGGCCAGACACGGCACCGAGTGGCGCGTCTCGTAGGCCGAGACGTCGAAGCCAGCGACGGTGAATTCGCCGGGCACGACCTCTCGAACCTGTACCTCGAGTTTGTCCTGCATGTACTCGTAGACATCGAGGAGGTCGTCGACCAGCGCCTTGGTGCCCTGCGGGCCGACGATTTCGATGTGGTCCTCGCCGGCGAGCCAGCGGGCTTTCATCAGCGGCAACAGATCGGCGACGTGATCTAAGTGATGGTGGGTCAGGAGGACCGTCGAGACGTTCTCGTAGCCGACGCCGGACTGCTGGAGTCGCTGAAGAACACCGGCACCGCAGTCGATCAGTAGCGTGCGACCGTCTTCCTGAACGAGGATTCCCGTCTGAAAGCGTTCGCCCGTGGGCATGGCGCTGCCCGTTCCGAGAAAGGTAATACGCATAGGCGGGTGTGGAACCCCTGGCCCGATAAGGGTACCTCTCGAGGCTGTTCCCATTCCGTGCCAGACGAGCGGCGTTGAGGCGTGAGAGGTGACACGGCGTGCCTGTGGCTTGACCGACCAGCATGGGTCTCAGTTCGTTGGGATCGCTTTCGGCGGGTTTATCGCTCCATCGCGTCGATCCGTCGGACGACCGAACATGACAGTCGTTCTCGCCGGCGTCGGTGCCGACAGCACGAACGTCGGCGCGCTGGCACCGCTGTACGACGATGGCCGATTCGAGTACGTCCCGATCCCGGAGAAGACCCGCGAGACGACAGAAACGGAGACGCTCGGGTCGTGGGAGCTCCGGGCCGACGACGGCGTCGCCGCCGATCTCACGACCCGGATCACACCCCAGCCGGTCGGTGACGGGGCCGAAACCGTCACCGGCGACACCCTCGCATCGTGGCCACTCCATCGCGATCCCAACTTCGAGGCGCTGACCTACGGCGAACACCGGACCAGCGGCTACGTTTCGCGACTGCGCGCGCTCGAGCCCGGCGACGTCGTCGGGTTCTACGCTGGCCTGCGCCGACCGGACGGGGACCGCGCCCACCGCTACCTGATCGGCTACGTTACCGTTGCGGACGTGGCCGTCGTCAGTCCCGACATGTCCCGATCAGAGCGCGAGGCAATCCTCGCTTCGCATCCCGAAAACGCCCACACCAAACGCGCACAGGACGGCGACCTCTACCTCGAGAAACCGGTCGTCATCGTCGACGGGCGCGAGCCCGGTGGCCTCTTCGAGCGTGACCCGATCCGTCTCAGCGACTACTACGTCGCTGAGGGCAACGAACGCCCCCAGTATTACCTGCGCGACGAGATCGAATCGGCGTGGAACGTCCAGGCCGGTGGATCGAACATGATGTTCAAGCCGGCCTACCGCTGTGACCTTTCGGGGGCCGCGTTCCGGGAGCGGGTCGGGCTGCCGGGCGACCGGGAAGTCGCGTAGGTGGTCGTCATTCGCGATGCTCGAGTCGCTCGAGGAACGACTCGAGGTCGTCGAAGTTTGCACCGGGCGTGACAACGCCATCCTGGTGGCAATAGTCGACGACGTCGTGTGCATCGAGTCGCGGGAGGTGATTGTGGACCAACGCGACGGTGATCGACTGTCGAGTCGTGGGACCGGCGTCGGCCGTCCCATAGCTGTACTCCGACGAGGCGAACCGACGGCTCAGTTCTGTGGGTGTCGTGCGATCGACCGTACGAAGGCTCTCCAGAACGGCCCTGACCGTCTCACTTGAGAGGAGGGTATGAATCGTCTCGATGTCGAGGGTGGTTGACTGGGATCGAGGCACAGTTGGCTTACCGGTACGAGCCGGGACATGGCTACCCCCTTACTAGTTGGGTATCATCTGCCAACTCGTGTCGACGGCATCCCGCCCGACGATCGATCGGTTTCATGTATCGATCCATCAAAGCGTGTGGCAGTGACGGCTTCCGATGACACGACGCCACGACACGAGCGCGTCACACGCCACGCGACGCCCGGCCCGCGCAACTCGCTGGCCCACTGGACCACCGCTCGCTCCCCGCTCCGGGTTGCGATCAACTACATCGCCGTCTGGCTCGTGCGGATCTCGCCCAGCCTCCGGCTCAAGCGCTGGCTGTTACGTCGCATCGGCGTCACGGTCGGAGCTGGCGTCTCGTGGGGGCTCGAGGCCACGCCCGACGTCTTCTGGCCGGACCTGATCACGCTCGAGGCGAACGCAGTCGTCGGCTACGACGCGACGATTCTCTGTCACGAGTTCTTACAGGACGAGTACCGAACCGGCGAGGTCGTCGTCGGCGAACGAGCGATGATCGGGGCGGGCGCGATCATCTTACCTGGTGTCAAGATCGGAGCGGATGCGAGCGTCGCGGCGAACTCACTCGTGACTCGTGACGTGCCGCCGGGGGCGACGGTCGCGGGCGTGCCGGCGGAGCCGATGGGTGGACCGGGTGAGGACAGGACGGCTGCAGAATAACAGTATCGCGAAACCGCTTACAGCGACGACCAGGACTTGCGGGCTTCGTTCCAGGACGTGATGTCGGCGATCCAGCGGGCGGCGATCAGCTTCTTCAAGTTCTCTGCTGGGAGGCCGCCGAAGGTATCGACGGGCAAGGAGATCCCCTTTGCCGGCTTGACGTCGTGG
The DNA here is from genome assembly GCF_000337475.1 of Natrinema limicola JCM 13563. GTDB lineage: Archaea > Halobacteriota > Halobacteria > Halobacteriales > Natrialbaceae > Natrinema > Natrinema limicola. The sequence goes on from NZ_AOIT01000035.1 coordinate 34,310, forward strand.
GCGATAGCCTTGTCGCCGACCGAGATGACGGTCCCTTTGTCCTCGTGTTCCCAGGTCTTCAGTGGACGGTTGGCGATCGCGCGAGCGATGTTCTCGCCGGCGACCTCGGCGGCCTGCCAGGCGGCCTGTGCCGTCGGCGGCGCGGGCTGGTCGCCTTGGTCGATGATCGCCGAGTCACCGACCGCGAACACGCGCTCGTTGGTGGTCTGGAAGTTCGCGCGGGTGGTCACGCGGTTGTGCTCGTTCTCGAGGTCGACGTCGTCCATCGCGTCCCGACCCGTGATGCCGCCGGTCCAGACGAGGACGTCATGCTCGAGCGGCTCGCCCTCGTCGAATTCGATGTGATCTGCGGTGGCCTCGGTGATCGGGTCGTCCGTATGAATGCGGACGCCGGCTTCCTCTAACAGGTCGCGCAGGGCCTGCTGGCACTCCGGATCGTTGCCCGGGAAGATCTCCTCGAGTGCCTCGACGAGGTGGATCTCGATGGGGGCGCGGTGTTGGTCGCGGAACTCGGCGATCTCGCCGGCGGTCTGGATACCGGAGAGGCCGGCACCGCCGATGACGACCTGTGCGGGCTCACTGCGGGTCGCGTCCTGACTGGCTTCCTTGACGGCGTCGTGGATCTCGAGGGCATCGTCGAGACTTTTGAGCGTCAGGGAGTGGTCCTCGAGGCCGGGGATGCCGTAGTAGGCGGTCTGGCTGCCCAGCGCGACGAGGACGTAGTCGTACTCGACATCCTCGCTGTCTGCGAGTTCGACGACCTGTTCGTCGACGTCTAAGCCCGTGACCTCGTCCTGGATGAATCGGGTCGCCGGGTCCGCGATCTGGTCGACCGGGAAGGTAATGTCCGAGCGGACGCTGGGGTCGCGGATCACGCGGTGTGATTCGTGCAACACGAGGTGATAATCGACGTCGGCGATCCAGGTCAGCCGTACGTTGCCGCCAAGCTCCGATTGGAGCTTTTTGATCGCGCCGGTGCCAGCATAGCCAGCTCCGAGCACGACAACGTTCTCAGTCATACAGCACAATGGGAAGCACTATGATACAAAGCTGTTGGAACCGGTATCGGTGTGGTCACGGCTCGCACGACTCATGTTCGATCAGTGAGGCGTCGAGGCGGGCTGGGACCTAGAGAATCCGTTTCCCGAACGTGCTTGCGGTCAGTTCGGCCGCCAGCGTTGCCGTCTCGTTTGCCTCGTCTAAGATCGGATTCACTTCGACGACGTCCATCGACCGGAGGACGCCGTCAGCTTCGTCACGTCGAGAGAGCGTCTCGAGTGCGGCGTGGGCTTCCCGGTAGGTGACGCCGCCGCGGACGGGCGTGCCGACGCCGGGGGCCGTTTTGGGATCGAGCCAGTCCAGGTCGAGGCTGACGTGGACGCCGTCGGTGCCGTCGGTCGCGACCGCGAGGGCGTCTTCGACGACGGCAGAGACGCCCCGCTGGTCGATGTCGGACATCGTGTAGGCCGTCAGTGAACTCTCTTGAAGCAAGTCGCGCTCGCGGTCGTCGATGCTCCGGAGACCGACGTAGGCGACCGACGACTCACGGAGTCCGGGGGCGGGAGCCCAATCCATTTCGCCGAACGCGCCGTGGCCGAGGACCGCAGCCAGTGGCATGCCATGGACGTTGCCGGTTGGCGACGTTTCGGGCGTGTTCAGGTCGGCGTGGGCGTCGAACCAGATCACGCCGAGGTCAACGTCCCGAGCCGAGCCAGTAAGGGAACCGATCGCGACCGAGTGGTCGCCACCCAGCACGAGCGGGAACTCGCCGTCGGCACGCGTTGCCGCGACGCGATCGCGCAGCCGCCGACAGACCCCCTCGATCTCGCGGAGGAACTTCGCGTTCCCGCCGTGGGGCTGGTCGGCGTCCGGATCACGCTCTTCGGCCCGGGGCATCGACAGGTCGCCGTCGTCGATCGGCTCGACGTCTGCCCGCTCGAGGCCGTCTGCCAGCCCCGCATAGCGGATCGCCGACGGCCCCATATCGACGCCGCGACGGTTCGCCCCGTAGTCCATCGGCGCTCCGATGATCCTGACGGTCCGGTCCATGCGTTCACTACATCGCCGATCGGTTTGGTCGTGGTGGTCAGTCACAGCCGCTGCTCGGACGCGTGCCAATCGACGTCGAATAGATTCGGTGGCGACAGCTTTAGGGTTAGACCGGCCGAAACTCGGGACAGCATGATGCTGAGCGACGTGATGGAGGACTACCTCAAAGCGATCTATCAACTCCAGCGCGAGACCGACGAGCGGATCAAGACCTCCGAGATCGCGGCGGAGTTGGACGTCACGTCGCCGACCGTTACTAGCATGCTCGACAAACTCGAGGAGCGAGACCTCGTCGACCGCGAGAAGTATCGCGGCGTCACGCTGACCGACGAAGGCGAGACCGTCGCCCTCGAAATCGTCCGCCATCACCGACTGCTCGAGGCCTACCTCACCGAACACTTAGATTACGACTGGTCGGAAGTCCACGCGGAAGCCGACCGCCTCGAACACCACATCAGCGAGAATTTCGAGGCACGCGTCGCCGACGCACTCGGCGAGCCGACGGTCGATCCCCACGGCTCACCGATCCCGAGTGCCGACCTCGAGCCACCGGAACGCCCCGACGGCGAAGCCATCACCGAATTCGAGGAAGGAACCGTCGTGACCGTCGCCGAGGTCGCCGACCACGACCCCGAGGTGCTCTCGTATCTCGCCGACCACGGCGTCGAACCCGGTGTCGACCTCGAGATCATCGAGATCGCGCCGTTCGGAATGGTGACGGCGTGCTCGAGCGAGGCCGACGAACCGGTCTCGCTACCCGAATCCGTCGCCAGACACGTCCGGGTTGCACCGCCTACCGAACCCCAGCCGTCGTCGTAGCTGCCGGAGATGCCGTGGCGATCGCAATGGTACTGTGGCCTACGGATGCCCGCCTCATACGGTCTGCTGTCAATCAGTGCCGGTGCACCCGTGACCGTCCCGCGGGCACACCGGTACCCAGTGACTAGAAACCGTATCCCCGTGGGCAGACGATACGAAAGCCCTCACATTCCCGGTGTAACCATCACAACGTTGGCAAAATAGCCGGCCCACCCGCCGGGTTTAAGGAAACCAAATACGAATAAAACACTATGTCATCCATCGAACTCACCCCCAGTCAGAAGAAAATACTCCGCGCCCTGACGAACCTCCACAAGAAGTCCGAAGACGCCATCAAAGGCGAGGATATCGCCGAGCAGGTCGACCGCAACCCCGGGACGATCCGCAATCAGATGCAGAGTCTCAAAGCCCTCCAACTGGTAGAGGGTGTACCGGGACCGAAAGGCGGCTACAAACCGACCGCCGCCGCCTACGAAGCACTCGAGATTCAGCAGATGGACGAGCCCGCATCGGTTCCGCTGCAACACGAGGGCGAACCCGTCAGCGACACGATCATCGAGGAAATCGATCTCTCGAGTGTCCACCACCCGGAACTCTGTCGCGCAGAGATCCACGTGCAGGGACGACTCAGCGACATTCACGAGGGCGATTCCGTCACCGTCGGTCCGACACCGCTCTCGAAACTCGTCATCGATGGCACTGTCGACGGCAAAGACGACACGAACAACATCCTCATTCTCCGGATCGACGATATGGTCGCACCGACCGAAGAGCCGTCCCACTGAGCGGCGATCGGCGGCTCTCACCTCGCTTCTTCTGCTAGCGTCTGCGCTCGGTCGGTGACCGATCGGCAAAAACTGGTTTCGAGTCGAGACGGTGGGCGAACTGCGGCGAGATTTACTCGAGCGCGTCGGTGTCTGCGTCCCCATCAGCGGTCGCAGCCGGAATCACGTCGACGCTTGCGACCGCGTCGCCGTCGTCGACGTCCATCACGATCACACCCATCGTGTTGCGGCCGACGGTCGAGATCTCGTCGACACGCGTCCGGACGATCTGGCCACGCTCGCTCATCATCACGAGTCCATCGTCCGGATCGACCGCCTTGACGGCCGTCACAGGACCGTTTCGGTCGCCGGTCTTGATGTCGATCAGGCCCTTGCCGTACCGTGACTGCGTGCTGTATTCGGCCAGCGGCGTCCGCTTGCCGTAGCCGTTCTCGGTTACGGTCAACAGCGCCTGCCCGTCGTCCTCGTCGGTCGCGACTAGTCCAGCTACGGCGTCGCCAGCTTGCAGTTTGATGCCGTTGACACCGCGGGCGTTGCGGCCCATCGGGCGGACCTCGTCTTCGTCGAAGCGAATCGTCATGCCGCCTTCGGTCGCGATGACGAGATCCTGCGAGCCGTCGGTGACTTCGACGTCGACGAGTTCGTCACCCTCCTCTAGGTCGGCCGCGATGATCCCCGTCGAGAGGATGTTGTCGAACTCCGCGCCGGCGGTCCGCTTGACGTAGCCGTTGCGGGTGGCCATCGTCACGAACTCGTCGTCGTCGAAGGCGTCGGTATCGACGATGGCCGTAATGTCCTCACCGGGGTCGAGGTCGAGGATGTTGACCGCGGATTTGCCGCGGGCCGTCCGGCCCATCTCGGGGATCTCGTAGGTCTTGAGCCGGTATACCTCACCCTGATTGGTAAAGCACAGCAGATAGTCGTGGGTGTTGGCCCGGAAGACCGTCGCGACGCGGTCGTCTTCCTTGACGTCCGCGCCGATGATGCCCTTGCCGCCGCGACCCTGTGGGTCGAACTGGTCGATCGGCATCCGCTTGACGTAGTCGTCTTCGGTCATGACCACGAACACCTCCTCCTCGGGGATGAGGTCCTCGTGGGTGACCGTGCCCTGATCTTCGATAATCGAGGTCCGACGCTCGTCGCCGTACTCGGCTTTGATCTCGCGGAGTTCGTCCTTGATGACGCTGAGTAACTCGTCTTCGCTCTCGAGGATGGTCGTCAGGCGCTCGATCTCGGCCTGGACCTCCTCGTACTCGGCTTCGATCTCGGCGGCCTCCATCGAGGTGAGACTGCCCAGTTGCATCCGGACGATGTGGGTTGCCTGGTCCTCCGAGAAGTCGTAGGCGTCTTGTAGCGCCGCTTTCGCAGCCGAGCGGTCCTCGCTGTCGCGGATCAGCTCGACGACGTCTTCGGCGTTCTCGACGGCCGTCAGCCGCCCCTCGAGAATGTGCGCGCGATCCTCGGCCTCCGCGAGATCGTACTCGCTGCGTCGGCGAACGACCTCGCGGCGATGGGCGACGTACTCCTCGAGCGTTTCCTTGAGCGAGAGCACCCGGGGCTGACCGTCGACCAGCGCGAGGTTGATGACGCCGAAGGTTCGCTCTAAGTGGTTCTCGAGCAGTTTGTTCTCGACGACATCCGCGTTGGCGCCGCGCTTGAGTTCGATAACGATGCGGACGCCGTCGCGGTCGGACTCGTCACGCAAGTCGGAGATGCCATCGATCTCGCCCTCGTTGACGTCCTCGGCGATGCGCTCGACGAGGCGGGCTTTGTTGGCCTGGAAGGGGAGTTCGGTGATGACGATACGCTCGCGGCCCGACTTCCACTCCTCGACCTCGTATTCGGCGCGGACGCGGATGCGGCCGCGGCCGGTCTTGTATGCCGAGTAGATGGCGTCGCGGCCGACGATGTTCGCGCCCGTCGGGAAATCCGGGCCTTTGACGTGGTCCATCAGGTCGTCGACGGTCGCGTCGGGGTCGTCGATCAGCTCGATGGTCGCGTCGATGACTTCGCTCAGGTTATGCGGCGGGATGTTCGTCGACATCCCGACGGCGATCCCCGACGAGCCGTTGACCAGCAGGTTCGGGAACGCTGCCGGGAGCACGTCGGGTTCCTGCAAGCGGTCGTCGTAGTTCGAGGAGAAATCGACCGTATCCTTATCGATGTCCTCGAGTAGCTCCTCGGCGACGGAGGCCATCCGAGCCTCGGTGTATCGGGGCGCGGCAGCCGGGTCGCCGTCCATCGAGCCGAAGTTCCCCTGGCCGTCGACGAGCGGATAGCGCATCGAGAAGTCCTGGGCCATCCGGACCAGGGTGTCGTAGATCGCGCTGTCACCGTGTGGGTGGTAATCCCCCATCGTCTCCCCGACGATCGAGGAGGACTTGCGGTGGGAAGAGCCACTCGAGACGCCCATCTCGTGCATCGCATACAGGATGCGCCGGTGGACGGGTTTGAGCCCGTCGCGGACGTCGGGAAGGGCCCGACCTGCGATGACACTCATCGCGTAGTCGATGTAACTCTGCTCCATCTCGTCTTCGATGCGGACGTTTTCGACCGCTCTGGCCTCTACGTCCGTCGGATCGGGTACGTCTGAACTCATGTATAAATTATATATCGATCCACTCGGCTTCCGGTGCGTGGTCTTTGATGAACTGCTTGCGAGGTTCGACAGCGTCGCCCATCAGGACGGAGAACATTTTGTCCGCCGCCGCCGCGTCCTCGATCGTGATCTGCTTGAGGATACGGTTGTCGGGGTTCATCGTCGTCTCCCAGAGCTGTTCGGGGTTCATCTCGCCCAGCCCTTTGAACCGCTGGACCTGCGAGGGATTGCCGTCGCATTTCTCCTCGACGATCCGGTCGCGTTCGGCGTCGGTCATCGCGTCGTAGGTCTCGCCGCGATACCGGATGCGATAGAGCGGCGGCTGAGTCGCGTAGACGTAGCCACCCTCGAGCAGCGGGCGCATGTGCCGGTAGAAGAACGTCAACAGCAACGTCCGAATGTGTGCGCCGTCGACGTCGGCGTCGGTCGCCATGATGATCTTCTTGTAGCGGACGTCCTCGACGTCGAACTCGTCGCCGATCCCCGCGCCGATCGCGGTGATCATGTTCCGGATTTCGTCGTTCTCTAAGATTCGATCGAGCCGGTGTTTCTCGACGTTCAGAATCTTCCCCTTGATGGGGAGAACTGCCTGGAACTCGGGGTTGCGGGCCTGTTTCGCGCTGCCACCTGCGGAGTCACCCTCCGCGATGAACAGTTCGGCCTCCTCGGGGTCTTTCGTCTGGCAGTCAGCAAGTTTGCCCGGGAGGGAGGTAGACTCGAGGGCGGATTTGCGCCGCGTGAGTTCCTCTGCCTTCTGAGCTGCCATCCGGGCTTTCGCGGCTTCGACGGCCTTGGTAACGATCGCCTCGGCGGTGTCAGGGTGTTCCTCGAAGTAGGTGCCAAGGCCCTCGTGCATGGCGCTCTCGACGATCCCTCGGACTTCCGAGTTGCCGAGTTTCGTCTTCGTCTGCCCCTCGAACTGGGGATCGGGGTGTTTGATCGAGATGACTGCTGTGAGCCCCTCGCGGATGTCCTCGCCTTTGAGATTGTCCTCGAGGTCCGAAAGGAGGTCGTTCTCGTTGGCGTAGTCGTTGACCGTCCGCGTCAGCGCGGTCTTGAACCCGGTGAGGTGGCTGCCGCCCTCGCGGGTGTTGATGTTGTTCGCGAAGGCGTGGATCGAGCCCTGCAGTTCCTCGGTGGCCTGCATCGCCACTTCGACCTGGATGTTCTGGTCTTCGTCGTCGAAGTAGATGACGTCGTCGTGCATCGCCGAGCGCGTCTCGTTCAGATACTCGACGAACTCGCGGATGCCGCCGTCGTACTCGTAGGTTTCGGCGACGGGACCGTCGTCGCTTTTTTCCTCGCGCTCGTCGCGGAGCGTGATGCGGACGCCCGAGTTGAGGAACGCCAGCTCGCGCAGCCGGTTCGAGAGCGTCGAGAACGCGAACTCGCCCGTCTCGAAGATGCCCGTGTCGGGCCAGAACCTGATTTCGGTGCCGGTCTCATCGTCGGGCTCCATATCGCGGACCCGCTCCATGTCGCCGACGGGCTCGCCCGCTTCGAAGGCGTGGCGGAAGACGCCGCCGTTACGTTTGACCTCGGCCTCGAGTCGTTCGGAGAGGGCGTTGACGACCGAGACGCCGACGCCGTGGAGGCCGCCGGAGACCTGGTAGGACTTGTTGTCGAACTTGCCGCCGGCGTGGAGGACAGTCAGAATGACCTCGAGTGCGGGGCGGTCGTACTCCTCGTGTGTGTCGACGGGGATGCCGCGGCCGTCGTCTGCGACGCTCACCGAGTTGTCCTCGTGGATGGTGACGGTGATGTCGTCGCAGTAGCCGGCCAACGCCTCGTCGATCGAGTTGTCGACCACTTCGTAGACGAGGTGGTGCAGCCCTCGAGAATCGGTAGAGCCGATGTACATCGCCGGTCGCTTTCGCACAGCTTCCAGACCCTCTAAGACCTGTATCTGCCCGGCTCCGTACTCGCTTTCCTGGGACATGTAAAACCTGCTTTCGGGTAGTGGACCGGCCCTAATAAAAGTCACGTGTACGCGCGCGAGCGCGAGCCGTCATACGACGGCCTACAAGAAGGCCTCCGACAGCGAACCCGCTACAGGAGCGCGTCGAACGCGTTGTGGCCCTGAATCTCGACGCCTTCGTCGGTGATCTCTGCGAGGAAGACACCGTTGCCCGAGCCGGTGTCGCGCTCGACAGCCGACTTGATCGCGCGGGCCGCGATGGACTTGGCGTCCTCGAGCGAGAGGTCTTCGGTATACTCCTGCTCGAGCAGGCCGTAGGCCAGTTGCATCCCGGAGCCGGTGACGGTGTAGTCGTCTTCCATGACGCCGCCGGCGGGATCGATGCTGTAGACGTGGCTGCCTTCGTCGTCGACGCCGCCGAGGATGGGATTGATCGCCCGGAACGGGCCGCCACGGGCGAAGTTGCCGGCCAGCGTCGCCAGTGCCTCGATGTTCATGCCCTCGCCACGCCGGGCCTCGTAGAGGTCGACCTCCGAGCGCAGCGTCCGGATGAACGACTGGGCACCGCCGACCGAACCGACGAGCGTTAACGCGGCGGTCGGGTGGATCTGCTCGACCTTCTGGACGTTCTTGTTCGAGACGAACCGGCCGCCGAGGCTAGCGCGCATATCCGTCGCGATGACGACGCCCTCGTCGGTCGCGATGCCGATAGTCGTCGTCCCGGTCTTGTTGACGGTGTCCTCGTCGCCGGTCTGACTGCCGTTTGGAAGTGAGCCGAGTTCGGGCTCGTACGGCGACGGGTCGGTCCCCTGTGTCCAGTTACTCATCCATCTCCTCCTGATCGATCTCTTCGATGATCGACTCGAGGCGGTCGACCGAGACCGAACTGAACGTCTCATCGTCGGTCGTGATCGTCGCGACGTCGACCTCCTCGGCGGCGACGACCTCGTCTTCGGGTTCGCTGAGCGCGCTGACGGCGAGTTCGATGCCGCCGTCGACGTCGAGTTCATCGTGGTAGTTGTCCTCGAGATAGCCCTGGATGACGTCGCGGTTGCCGCCGATGGCGGCCGCCTGCCACTCGTAGTCCGTCCCCGAGGGATCGGTTTCGAACAGTTTCGGCTCGCCGTCCTCGATGCCGCCGACGAGCAAGGCGACGCCGAAGGGGCGTGCGCCACCGGTCTGGGTGTACTCCTGAATGTGGTCCGTGATCGACCGCGTCAGCGTCTCGACACCGATCTGCTGGCCGTAGCGAAGCTGTTCGCCCTGTGCGCGCCGCCGTGCGAGATCGACGAGCTGGCGGGCGTCGGCAACGTGGCCGGCGCTTGCGACGCCGACGTGGTCGTCGGCCTTGTGGATCTTCTCGACGCTCGAGCGTTCCATAAGCGGCGAGCTGACCCGTCGGTTGGCGGCGAGGACGACGCCGTCAGGTGTGCGGAGACCGACGCTCGCGGTGCCGCGTTTGACTGCCTCGCGTGCGTACTCGACCTGATAGAGACGTCCGTCAGGGGAGAAAATGGTGATTCCCCGGTCGTAGGCCTGCTGCTGAGATTGTCCTTGCATTGGCAGAGGTCTTCACCTCGGGTAATGGATAGAAATATATAGGTCTTGGTCTGAAGGCAACTTCCGCTGCAGTGGCACGCTCGAGACGGGGTGGGAACTGCCGTGTCGCGTTCCCGGGATGACCGGGTGATCCGGAACTGGCATCTTCCAGCACAACTCCCTTTCCCGTCGTTCCGGTACGATGGGGCGATGCTGCCGGTCGTCGCGATCGTGATCGCCCTCGTCGGTCGCGGAGTGAGACTCACGCTTGTCCCGTCTCGGCTGCTCGAGCGGGATCACTCGAGTCCCCGGCGTATGTCTCGAGCGCGAGCGACAGTATTCGGCTCGTTCGACGGCTGTGAGCTATCGGTCGAGACGTGCTTGCAGCGACACGCGACGATCGTTGACGGACTGGCCGACATCGTTGAGCAGCGGACGGTCATCGAATGACTTCGCTCTATCTTCTCGTCGGCATCGCGTTGCTCGTCGGTGGGATCGTCGACATCCTCTGGACGACGCTGTGGGTCGACGGCGGCTCGGGACCGATCTCCGGCCGGCTCACGACAGGTGTCTGGAGAGGCCTCCGTCTCGTGACGCGAGATCACGACCGGGCGCTCAGTCTCGCCGGCCCGCTCATTCTCACCCTGACGCTCGTGCTGTGGATCGGCCTCATCTGGATCGGTTGGACGTTTATTTTCGCCAGCGATCCGACCGCGTTGGTCGACACGCGCACCGGCGGGACCGCCGACTGGTGGGGGCGGTTCTACTACGTCGCCTACACGATGTTCACCGAGGGGAACGGCGATTACACCCCGCTGTACGGCGGCGACATCTGGGAAGTTGCCAGCGCGTTCACGACGGCCACGGGCATGGCCTTCGTCACGCTCGGCGTCTCCTACGTCCTCACCGTGCTCGGGGCCGTCTCCGACAAGCGAGCCTTCGCCAGTACCGTCACGGGACTTGGCGGCCGGAGCGAGGCGTTCGTCCGCGCGGGCTGGAACGGCCAGAATTTCGACGGCCTCGAGTTGACCCTCGAGACGCTCGGCTCGGAGCTGAGCACGCTGGCCGAACAGCACAAATCGTATCCAATCTTGCACTACTACCACAGCGAGAAGGGCGAACGCGCCTCGGCCGTGGCCGTCCCCATCTTTGACGAGTCGCTCACCCTCTTTCGACACGGGATCCCGGACGACGCCAGCCCCGATCCGGCGGTCGTCGAGAGCGCGCGCTCGAGCGCCGAGAGCTACCTCGAGACGCTCGACGAGTCCTTTATCGAGCCCGAGCCAGCGGTCCCCCGATCGCCGAACCTCGAGCGGCTTCGTGCGGACGACATTCCGACTGTCTCGGATCCGGCGTTCGCCGACACCCTCGCGGAGTTGACCGATCGCCGCCGCCGGTTGCTCGGCGTGGTCAAGGCGGATGCGTGGGAATGGCCGCCGCTCGAGGAGTGACGTGAGCTGGCCGGTTCGGGACTCTCGAGTGTATCTCGATGGAATTCGTCCGCGTCCCGGAACATCCCGGACTGGGCTTCATTGCGCTGCGGGTTGTGTCGGGCGGTATGGAGGAGTACGATTTCCTCGTTATCGGTTCCGGCTCCGGGCTCGACGTGGCAAACGTAGCGGCGAACCAGGGACAATCGGTCGCGGTCGTCGAGAAAGGGCGACTCGGCGGGACTTGTCTCAACCGCGGTTGTATCCCGTCGAAGAAGCTGTTATATCACGCCGACGTAATGGAGACGATCGAGCGCGCCGGCGAGTTCAACATCGACGCCACGGTGAACGACGTTCAGTTCGCGGACATCGTCCGCGAGGTCACCGAGGACGTCCACGGCAGTTCGGACGCGATCCGGCGCGGCCTGCACTCGTCGGATCGGATCGACCTGTACGAGGCGGAAGGTCGGTTCGTCGACGAACGGACGATCGAACTCGACGGCGGGAGCCACGACGGTGAGCGCCTCGGCGCGGACACCGTCCTCGTCGCAGCGGGGACGCGTCCGGCGATTCCGCCGATCGACGGCATCGAAACCGTCGACTTCCTCACCAGCACCGAGGCACTGCAGTTAGAGAGCCCGCCGGACCACCTCGTGATCGTCGGCGGCGGCTACATCGCCGCCGAACTGGGCCAGTTCTTCGGGACGTTCGGCAGCGACGTGTCCATCATCAGTCGGCGGCCGAACCTGCTTCCCGAGGCTGACGAGGACGTCGCTGCGGAATTCACCGAGCGCTACGCGGACCGATTCGACGTCTATTCCGGCTACGAGGCTACTGCGGTCCTGCAGGGCGAGGACCCGATCACCGTCGAGGCGCGTCCCTACACCTACGATGATGGCGGCGGGCCACGCCCGGGGGATACCATTTCCGTTACCGGCGACGAACTGCTCGTCGCGACCGGTCGCGTTCCCAACACCGACACGCTGAACGTCGCGGCCGCCGGTATCGAAACCGACCGCGACGGGTTCGTACAGACCGACGAGTACCTGCGGACGACCGCTGACGGCGTCTGGGCGCTCGGCGATATCGTCGGCGAGTACCTGTTGAAACACAACGCGAACCACGAAGCCCAGGCCGTCATGCGCAATCTGTTCGGCGAGGACCTCGAGCCGGTCGATTACACGGCGATGCCGTTTGCCGTCTTCGCCTCGCCGGAGGTCGCCGGCGTCGGGCTGACCGAACAGGAACTGCGCGCCGCGGACCGCGAGTACGCGAAACAAACGTATCGATACGAGGAGACTGCTCGCGGGAGCGCGATGCACGCCGAGGGGTTCGTCAAGCCGCTCATCGACCTCGAGGGCGAAATTCTGGGCTGTCACATCATCGGCCCCGACGCCTCGACCCTGATCGAAGAAGTCGTCGTGGCGATGACGGCCGGATCCGGGACGATCTCCGATATCCGAGAGTCGGTTCACATCCACCCGGCGCTCTCGGAGGTCGTCCAGCGCGCGTTCGCAGGGCAGTTCACTCGAGGTGGCCACGAACACGGCCACGATCACGACCACAGCTAGTACATCGTCGCCGGATCTGCACACGCAGTACACGACCGATATCGGCTTTTCTCGTCCCGGACCGCAGTGCCGGCTACAATGGCAACCGCAGCGATCGTGATCTTGGCAGGGATGGCATCACACGCCGACCTCGGCCGACTCGTCAACGGCCTCGAGACGGCCGCGGGATTCGCCGACAATCCCAACGACGGGGTGAACTGCCTCGGGGTCACGTCCCGAGGCACTCGCCTTGCTCATCTGTAGAGTTGATATTCGACGGTGCCGGAACGCAGTGGATTCCGGAACTCGAAGACGAGAGTCACGACTATCACACTCTCTATCGGTCGATACGCAACGAAGTGGTCGTCTGTGACTACTGTGCCAACGCCTTCGGGGTCGACGACATCGTCGACGCTGCTGATATCATCACCGCCGCCGAGAACGGCGGCCATCCCAGCATTCGCTCGCTGGTCGACGACGACTCCGAGATTATCACGTTCTGAGACAGCAACGGGGTCCCTGCTGGCCCCACTACGTCCCGAACCACCACGAAACCCCGTGCGATTCACTTTCACTCCGGTAGCACACAGCTTTTAGCCCCGCCGTTAGTACAGGGAGACGATGACGTCGTTCCAGTCGACACTCGGTGACGAGCCGGGGATCGCCGAGGAGCTGGCAGAAAGCCAGCAGTCGATCTCCATCGCCGAGTTCTTCGAGAAGAACAAGCACATGCTCGGCTTCGACAGCGGCGCTCGAGGCCTCGTCACGGCCGTCAAGGAGGCCGTTGACAACGCCTTAGACGCCGCCGAGGAGGCCGGTATTCTCCCGGATATCTACGTCGAGATTCAGGAAGCCGGCGACTACTACCGCCTGATCGTCGAGGACAACGGGCCCGGGCTCACGAAAGACTCCCTCCCCAAGGTGTTCGGGAAGCTTCTCTACGGTTCTCGCTTTCACGCACGCGAACAGTCTCGTGGCCAGCAGGGGATCGGGATCTCTGCCGCCGTCCTCTACTCGCAACTGACCAGCGGGAAACCCGCCAAGATCACCAGCCGAACCCAGGGCTCGAGCGAGGCACAGTACTTCGAACTCATCGTCGACACCGACAACAACGAGCCCGAGATCAGCGTCGAGGAGACGACCACGTGGGATCGGCCCCATGGCACCCGCATCGAACTCGAGATGGAGGCCAACATGCGTGCCCGCGGGCAGCTCCACGACTACATCAAGCACACGGCGGTCGTCAACCCCCACGCCCGCCTCGAGCTGCGCGAGCCCCAGGAACACTTCAAATTCGAGCGCGCAACCGATCAGCTTCCGGCGGAGACCGAGGAGATCCGCCCACACCCACACGGCGTCGAACTCGGCACCGTGATGAAGATGTTGGCGGCGACCGACTCCCAGACGGTCTCCGGCTTCGTCCAGGAGGAGTTTACGCGTGTTGGGAAAAAGACCGCCGACTCGATCATCGACGCGTTCCGGGATCGATATTACGGCCGCGAGATGTGCTGGCGAACTCCGCGCGGGCTCGACGATATCGATATCAAAGGCGTCGCAAGCAACGCAACGGCAAACAAGAGCGTCGCTGCGACGGGCGCGTTTTCGGACAAAATCGCCTCGAAGGTAGCGGATAAAGATCGAATCGCACACCATCAGCTCCTCGATATCGTCAACGAAAGCGCACAGGAATGTGAACAGGAACACGACGAAACGTTCGGCGACACCGTTCAGGAAAACGTCGCCGAGGCCATCTGGCTCGAGGTTATCGACGCTTCTGGGGCGGACGATGCTAACGCAGCCACCGGCGAAGACGGCGACTCGCGGCTGGTCGCCGACCTCTACGACCTCGCAGACGACGCGACGAGCACGCGGAAAGACGACGAGACGATCCACGCCTTCGCAGACCGGCTCGCAGGGAAATTCGAGGACCTCGAGGACGATCGCCACCGACTCACACGCGCAACGCTTCGGGAGTTCGTCGACCGAGCCGCAGACTTGACCGAGGAGTACGACGAGGTCTCCTTCGGCGAGACGGCTCGCGAAAACGTCGTCGAGGCCGTCTGGGACGTCATGGCGACGGTTCCCGACGACCCGCCGCTCGTCCGCGAACTCAATGGCGACCGTGACGCCACCAGCGACCTCGTCGACGCGATGCGCGCGACCGATATTATGGCTCCGCCGACGCGGTGTCTCTCCCCGATCTCAGAAGACCTCATCACCGCCGGCTTAGAGAAGGAGTTCGACGCCGACTTCTATGCCTCCGCGACGCGTGACGCTGGCGTCTCCGGCGGCGATCCGTTCATCGTCGAGGCTGGCATCGCCTACGGTGGGGAGCTACCGGCCGAAGGGACCGCAGAGGTCATGCGCTTTGCAAACCGCGTTCCGCTGGTCTACCAGCGTGGGGCCTGTGCGACGACTGACGTGGTCAAGACGATCGGCTGGCGCAACTACGGGCTCGACCAGCCCGGTGGCTCCGGCCTACCGAACGGGCCGGTCGTGATCATGATCCACGTCGCCTCGACGAACGTGCCCTTCACCAGCGAGTCGAAAGACGCCATCGCCAACGTTCCCGAGATCGAAGACGAGATCGAACTCGCCATTCGGGAAGCGGCACGCGAGCTCAAGAGCTATCTGAACAAGCGCCGGTCGATGCAAAAGCGCCGGAAGAAACAGAACGTCCTCGGGAAGATCCTCCCCGAGATGGCCACGAAGGTCGCCGAAGTCACCGGCCGTGATGAACCCGACATCGACGACGCGATCGCCCGCATCATGAACAACGTGCTCGTCGAGCGCCAGACCAAAGCGAACGGTGACGGTCAGGCCGTCTCCGTCGTCGTCGAGAACAACTCGAGTACGAACGAATCGCTCGAGATCACCGACATCGTCTCGGCCGAACCGACGAACCTCTCGGACGGCGCGACCGTCGTCGAGATGGATGGCGAGTGGTTCGTCAAGTGGGAACCCGAGGTGGGAAGCGACGACGAGGCCACGCTCGAGTACGAGGTCCCGGATGACGCGACGTTCGATCTGGACGTGAAAGGTGTCGAAAGCGAGAAACTTACCGTGAAACAATGAGTGCAGACAACGACCAGCAGGCACGAGAGCAGCTGATCGATCTCGCAGCGCAGTTCTACGACCAGTTCGAACTGGGCGAGATCCCGCACATGTCCGTTCCGACGCGGACGAAGAACAACATCGAGTACGACGAGGAGAAAGCCGTCTGGGTTTATGGCGACCGCGAGTCGACTCGATCGGCGAACTCGGTTCGAGGGGCGCGAAAACTCCTGAAGGCGGTCTACACCATCGAGTTCCTCGCCGACCAACTCGAGGCGGATCGCTCTTCGACCCTGCGTGAACTCTACTACCTCTCGGAGAGCTGGGACAACGAGGAAGCCCAGTTCTCGGATCAGGACGAATCGAACGGGCTCATCGAGGACTTAGAGATCGTCTCTGGGGTCACCCGCGAGGACTTCCACATGCGCCCCGAGGAGTCGGGCGCGACGCTCATGGGACCGCTGCACCTCCGCGAACAGACCCGCCGCGGCGAACGCGAGATCCACTGTCAGAAAGACGTCGGCGAGGGCGGCTATCAGATCCCGAACAACCCCGACACGATCGACTTCCTCGATTGTGACGCCGACTTCATCCTCGCAGTGGAGACCGGTGGGATGCGCGACCGACTCGTCGAGAACGGCTTCGACGATGAGTACAACGCCCTGATCGTCCACCTCAAGGGTCAGCCTGCGCGGGCGACTCGCCGGATCACGAAGCGACTCCACGACGAACTCGACCTTCCCGTTACCGTCTTTACAGACGGTGATCCGTGGTCGTACCGCATCTACGGCTCGGTCGCCTACGGCTCGATTAAGTCCGCCCACCTCTCGGAGTACTTAGCGACCCCCGAGGCGCAGTTCATCGGCATCCAGCCCGCCGACATCGTCGAGTACGACCTGCCGACCGACCCGCTCTCTGATTCGGACATCAACGCCTTGGAGAGCGAACTCGAGGACCCGCGCTTCCAGACCGACTACTGGGAGGAACAGATCGAACTGCAACTCGACCTCGGGAAGAAGTCCGAACAGCAGGCACTGGCGTCACACGGGCTTGATTTTGTGACGGAGACGTATCTTCCCGAACGGCTCACCGAGATGGGCGTCTTCTAGAGCGTCGCATCGAGTCCTCTCTCGAGGCGCGCGTTCACTGCTGTTTTCCGACACGTTCTGACTTACCTGTTCAGCGATGGCCTCTGTCTGCAGGTGCAACCGGTTCCCGGCCACATCGCCAGTCTCCGTCTAGAACGGTGCTATGACGGATGAAAAGGACGGCCAACGGCCGATACACAGCGACCCAGACAAGGAGGCGATCGACGAACCAACGACGTCCGGCACGCAGGAGGCCGACGAGACCGCGTGGATGATGAAAGAGGGCGTCACGATCGGCTTGATCTCGATCGCACTCGTTCTCGTGCTGGCACTGGGACTCCTGCAGGCGACTGGCTCCGCAATCGATGTCTTCGGATTGTTCATCGACAGCGCACTGGGTCAGTGGCTCGTGGTCGGCGTCCTCGCGCTCGTCGTTCTCGGGGCGTTCGTCTGGTCTCGTGTCGGCGTCTGAGCGCAGCGTCGGCGTTGGACGATCCGTTACTCGTCGAGGACAACCGGAACACCGCGGCGTGCAACGTCGACGACGAACGCGTCGGTGTCGGTTTCGATCGCCGCGAACGTATCGTAGTGGACTGGGAGCACGACATCCGGCTCGAGCCGGGCAGCCAGCGCTGCCGCGTCGTGACGATCCATCGTGACCGTGCCACCGATCGGTGGGAGGAAGCAATCGACCGGAACGTCCTCGTGGATAGGCAGCACGTCGGTATCGCCGGGCCAAAACGCCGTGACGCCGTCGACAGTGACGCCGAAGCCACACCCTTGTCCCTCGAGATGGTAGGGTCGACCGTCGTCGTCGACGTGTGGTCCGTCGGGATCGTTGTATGCTGGCGTCGTGAACAAATCGAGCGGCCCAAGCGCGAACGCTTCGTCCGCGCCGACGCGTTCCACGTCGAACGGCAGGCCGTCGGGATCCTCGTCGACGCGGGCGCTCTCGCTTGTGTCGATCGACTCGTGGACGACGACCAGCGCGTCTTCCCGGGCGACCCGTCGGATCGAATCGGGGTCGTAATGATGGGCGTGGCTGACGAGGATCAGGTCCCCGTCGCGGGGCTCGAGGCCGTCTAACACGCCGTACTCCTCGGGGCCGGGATCGATGTAGACGACCGCGCCTGTCTGGCCCTCGAGCCGGACGGTCGCGAGGCCGAACCAGTCGACGGTCACGGCGTCGAAGTGGACGGTCATGCTCGTCTCGGCGTCAGACGGACGACTGTAAGTCAGTTCCGGTGGGACCGCGACCGTCGCGGTCCCACCGGGACATCGGGACAGCAGGCCGTATCAGGGGATTCGGACCGAGTGCTCGAGCGTCCCGACACCCTCGACTTCGATTTCGATCTCGTCGCCGTCGGCGAGCGGACCGACGCCCTCGGGCGTGCCGGTCGCGATCACGTCGCCGGGTTCGAGGGTGAGGTAGGTCGTGATCTCGGCGATCAGCTCCGGAATGGGGAAGATGAGGTTCTCGCGGGAGCCGTCCTGTTTGAGCTCGCCGTTGACGCGGGTTCGGACAGCGGCATCGGCGGGGACTTCGTCGGGGGTCGCAAGCACCGGCCCCATCGGCGCAGCACCGTCGAAGGCCTTGCCGCGGATCCAGTTTTGTTCCTGGCGCTGGTCGTCTCGGTTCGAGAGGTCGTTAACGCAGGTAAAGCCCGCCACGACGTCCATCGCATCGGCTTCGGAGACGTGACGACACTGCTCGCCGATGACGACGCCGAGCTCGGCCTCGTGGTCGATGCGGTCTTTCCCCGCCGGCAGGGTGACGGTATCGCCGTGGGCCGCGAGCGTATTCGGCGGCTTGAGAAAGAGCATCGGCCGATCGGGGACCTCCGAATCGAGTTCGGCGGCGTGTTTGGCGTAGTTCTTCCCGATACAGACGATCTTTGAGGGCTCCGACGGCGGGAGGATATCGATCTCGTCACTCTCGAGGTCGTAGCTCTCGGTTGCGAAGTGAACGGTTCCGTTCTCGTACTCGCCACGGCGGACTGCGCCGGCTGGATCGCGAAAGCGGACGTATTTCATGCTCGGTGGAATGGGCACCGGGGATCAAAAGCGTTGAGGAGGCGGCCAGTGTGCGGTGACAGCAATACATCTCGTGCGCCCCGCCCCCGCGATCGGCTCGGCCCGATCCAGTCTGTTGGAAACCGAGCGTGATCTCTGGATGGGACTCAGCAGAATGTCACTATCCCGACAGTGACTGGTGTCGTGATGGGTGCGTGAGAGCGTGCCATCGTCGGCACGGAACGGAACGCTTTTTACTAGCCCCCGGCAACGATGAATTGCACACGAGGTGTGTGACGGATCGCTCCGTTGGGTCGCTGAACGCAGTGAAGCGAGCCTCGGTGCGAGAACAGCGTGATCGCTCCGTTGGTGTAGTCCGGCCAATCATTTCGGCCTTTCGAGCCGATGACCTGGGTTCAAATCCCAGACGGAGCACTCTTCTGAACGAACGACGTGAGTAAAGAAGGAAGCGCACGCTCTGGGATTTGAAGTAGAGGAACGCACGCGGTAGCGAGCGTTTCGCGTGGTTCAAATCCCAGACAGAGCACTTCTACCGAGCTTTCACGATTCGATGGCCGTCAATTCCGGCAGCCGGTGACGATGTCCGGATCGGCGTCCACCGACGAGTCAGCAGTCGACTCGAGCACGACTGGCGACAGCGTCCCCGGTGACGATCGAAAACTGAGAGACAGTGACACGATCCTCCTGACAGATACGAACGCTGGCATCGGTCCAACTAATCTACCGCTATGCAAGAGACTGCCGTCTACCATATGACATCACCTCACTGACTCTGGCTAGAACTGGATGTTCGTAAACCTCTAGTACGTGGCGTACGTTGGGCCAGCTAATGACCTACGAGCATCTGGATGCAGATCTGGTAAACGAACTTCTTGGTGATGGTCGGGCCAGTCTCCGAAGTCTGGCTGAAACGCTCGATGTCTCCGTCACGACGGTCTCGAACCACCTCTCGGATCTCGAGGACGAGGGTGTGATCGAAGGCTACACGCCACAGGTCGACTACGACGCACTCGGCTACGACGTCACGGCGATCATGCAACTGAAAGCCGAAGGGAGTGCGCTACCCGAAATCACACAGACGCTCAAAGACCACCGGCAGATGATCTCCGTCTACGAAGTGACGGGAGACTACGACGTCATCGCGATCGGGAAGTTCAAAGATACGGATGACATGAACGACGAGATCAAGTCCCTGATCACCGACCCAGATATCAAGCAGTCGAACACGAGCATCGTGCTCAACATCGTCTCCGAGAACGAACAGTTCGAACTCGAGACGGCGTAATCGACGGCCGAACGAGATCATACCGACTGTGGCTGTCGTCTCAGCTCTGCCGGTTCCTCACCACCATCGCCATCGGCCGGGACAAGGCGGTGGACAGCTCCTTCGCCCTCGACCGTCGACGTACTGGTCGTGAGGACGTAGATCTCGCCATCGGCCCCCTCGCCGAAGGCGTAGACGAAGCCGGTCGGGCGACCGTTCTCGGCCGCCTCGCCCTCGAGTT
Source organism: Natrinema limicola JCM 13563 (assembly GCF_000337475.1). GTDB lineage: Archaea > Halobacteriota > Halobacteria > Halobacteriales > Natrialbaceae > Natrinema > Natrinema limicola. The sequence continues at coordinate 54,680 of NZ_AOIT01000035.1, forward strand.
GAATCTGCTCGATGGGCCACAGTCCATCCTGGCCGGATTCCTGTGTGGCTTCTCCCTCAGCTGCCGTCCCGGTCCCGTTGCTGTCCGTTTCGTTACCGATTGCCGTTTCGTTATCGACTGTTTCGTTACCCTCCGCGTCGTCCGTCGATGGCCCGGGTTCCGTCTCCCCTCTGTCGCCGCTGGCGTCCTGCCAGCCTTCAGGCGGGCGGGCAAGGAACACGGTGCCCGGGTTCTGGCCGTCGATACTCCAGTCGCCAAAGACGTACGTTCCCTCGAGGTCGCTGATTTCGCCGCCCTCGTAGAGGGAGCCACCGGTGACGGAGACGCCGATCTGACCGCCGCTGACCCCTTCACCGCCAACGCCGGTTCCGCTAGCGGTTTCATTGCCGGCCGCAGTCTCGGTGCCGCTCGTGGTTTCGTTTCCGGCGTCGGTCTCGTTGCCGCCACCGTTTTCGGCACCGAGTTCTGGCTCGAGGACGCTGACTTCGTGGGGATACTCGATCACTGGATCGAGGAGGGGTTCGCCACCGCGAACGTCCTCTGGCGTGCGCTGGGGACAGTTCTGCGGTGGCTCACTGGGCATCTCTGTGCTAAAGCAGTGGGTTCCTTCCTTGACGTTCCAGCTGTAGTTGCCGCCCCGCTGGACGTGGTTGACGCTCTCGAAGAGGTTTTGTCCGACGTCTGCAGCGAGGAGTTCGCCGCCGTCGGTAAAGGACATCCCCCACGGGTTCCGGAAGCCCCAGGCGTAGTGTTCGCCGAGTTCGCCCTCCTGATCGACCAGTGGATTGTCATCCGGAATCGCGTACGGCGTCGTTTCTCCTTCTTGGTCGACGTCGATCCGGAGGATTGCGCCGAGGAGGTTCTCCTGAGTGTCCTGCCCGTTGCCGCCGTCGTTCTCGTCGTACCAGTCGTCGACGTGGCCGGTTCCTGTGTCGTTCGCACCGCCGCCATCACCGGTTCCCACGTAGAGGTAGCCGTCGGGACCGAAGCAGATGTTCCCCGAGTTGTGATTGAACTGCGGCTCCGGAATCTCGAGGATTACTCGCTCGGAGTCCGGGTCGGCCGTTGCGTTGTCGTCGCTTGCCGTCTGGAACTCCGAGAGGACGAACGTATGATCGTACTCCTCGGGCGTTCCGTCCCGTGGTGGCGAGCTGTACCGGACGTAGAACTGACCGTTGTCGGCGAACTCGGGATGGAACGCGAGGCCGAGCAGCCCGCGCTCGTCGAACTCCATGAACTCGACGAGCTGGTCCGAGATGTCGAGGAACGGCTCGTCCTCGAGGCCGTCAGGTCCGTGGACGTAGATCTGTCCCGTCTGATCGGTGATGAACCGTCGGTCGGCGTCTTCGTCGGCGACCGTGAGACTCGTCGGGGCAGTCAGCCCTTCTGCGACCGTCTCGATGCCGACGGTCGGTCCCTGACCGATCACCTGGTCGGGTGCTGCGGCCATATCGCCGTTGCCCTCCTCGCCGACGAGCTCGATTTCGCCGCGCATCGTACTGGTGTGGGGTTGACAGTAGTACGCTGCCATTCCCTCCTGTGCGGTGAACTCGACAGTCTGGGTCTCGCCTTCCATCGCGAGGATATCCGTCGAGACGAACTCCTCATCGCCTGCCTCGTTTTCGATGACGAAGTTGTGTCCCGCACCGTCTACGTTCTCCCAGATGAGCGTATAGTCTCGGCCCTCCACGAGCCGAAGCGTCGGGTTTCGTTCGTCCGCGATCGGTTCGGGTTCCTGTCCGACCCACCCGCTGATCTGCCCGCCCAGTCTGATCTCGCCGGTAATCGCGTCTTGCTGACCGAGTACCGGTAGTGCAAGCCCCGCCGCGGAGAGCGCTGCGGATGAACGAAGAACCGTCCGCCTCGAAACCGCCGGTGTGGAATCGTCGTTTCGTGTCATGGTAGCAGTAAGCCGCCGTGCTGGATCGTGTCTCTCTCGCCCCGCGTCTGAGATCTACTGACATAGTGGAATAAGCTGAATTGATCGTTCCTTGGATAAATCGATCGTGTTCGAATTCGAATTCCGTAATTCGGTTTTATCAAACCCTAATAACTGTTTTCGATCAGCGGAATTTGCTCACCCCCACGCGATATCGTCTCACAAACTGAGAAGTAAACGTGGGCTTTGGCCATGACAGCCGCCATCCGAGTGTGTCGGTTGCCGGATACACAAGCCTTGTTTGGCCTGGCTGCGGCCCGTATTCGGGTGTTAGCGCCATTTCATAATGGTTGTTTATAATAAATGTTCCGAAAGCTACTAATGGAGAGATGTGGCGATAGCTGGCAATGGTGCAAACGCTTGCCGTCGACACTGACGAGGTGTACGAACGAGTCGTCACTGGCGTCGCAGCACTCGAGGGAACCGAACCGGTAGAGTTACCCCCGTTGTTCGATGCGATCGATCCGGACGCACTTGCGACGGTTTTCGAGACGACTGCGTCCGGGAGACGTCGTTCTGGCACCGTCGAATTCACGTACGCGGGCCACCAGATTCATATTTCCTTTGACGAAACCGGGGACACTGTCGTGACGATCGATTGAGACGGACTACTGTCAGTCATTTCCGGTACAACCGCGACCCGCACTGCGGTTGCACCGGTACATCGGTACAGCAGACCGTATGAGTGGGAGACGGCATCTACCCACCCTGTTTGCTGCTCTCTATTTTCCTCTGCGTCTGTTCGTGAGTGACTCGGTCGCGAGAGACCAGTACCGGACCTCGGTGCAGTCGCTACTGTAATGCGACAGCAGTCGATACGAGCAATCAATGGCACGACTCGAGCGGCTCAGGGCCTATCCGGTAAAATCACTCGACGGTATCGACCTCGAGCGAGCGGCCGTCCTCGACGGAGGGACCATCGAACACGACCGAGAGTTCGCGTTGGTCGACGCCGACGGCGAGGTGATCAACGGGAAACGAACTGCCCGTGTCCACGATCTCGAGACTGGGTTCGATCCGGAGACGGCTGTGCTCACGGTTGTGACGCCTGATGGTGAGCACCGACGGTTCGACCTCGAGAACGAGCCCGAGACCGCGACGGCCTGGTTCAGCGAGTGGTTCGACGTGGAGCTTTCGCTCGAGCGGGATCGGTCGCTGGGATTCGTCGACCGACGCGAGATGGGGCCGTCGGTGGTCAGCACGGCGACGCTTCGTACCGTCGCCGACTGGTTCGACGAGACAACGGTCGACGACGTGCGCCGGCGACTCCGGACGAACATCGAGATCGGCGGCGTCGAGCCGTTCTGGGAGGATCAGTTCGTCGGCGCGGACGCGCCGGCGTTCGAGATCGGCGGCGTCCGGTTCGAGGGTGTCAAACCGTGTGCCCGGTGTATCGTTCCCCAGCGCGACCCCGACACTGGTGAGGTAACACCGGGCTTTCGGGAGCGGTTCGTTCGGCGTCGCGAAGCGACGTTTCCCGACTGGGCGGACGCCGACGCGTTCGATCACTACTATTCGCTGACGATCCTTACCCGCGTCCCCGACCGCGACCGCGGCGAGACGCTTTGCGTGGACGATCCGGTCGATGTCGTGACGAACGGAATCCAATAGCGGTTGGCCGCCGGTTCGTGCGGGCTGCTGTCAGACGGTCTGCTGTCAGTCAGTGCCGCCGCACCCGCGACCCGCCGTCTGGATGCGCCGGAAACCCGTGACAGCAGTCCGTCTCAGTGGTCGATTCCGGGACGCTCGAACGTTGTCTCGGCCCCCGATTGCTCGTCGTCTGACCCCGAGAGGACCATCTCGAGGTCCAGCGTTGCTAACAATTCGTTCCGTGCCGGCTCGCATGGCCGTCGGAAGTAATACGTGTGTGCACAGCCGGCGATTAGCTCCGAGAGCGGCCGCTCCTGATCGTTGACGATCGAAACGAGATCCCCCGTCACCGCGATCAAGACGGCGTCGTCTGGCTTGGACAGGGCTGCCCGGAGTTCGCCGGCGGTACAGTTAACCGGTAGCTCGAGGCTGACGCCGTCGACGGTCGCCCATCGCGTCTCCATGCATCAGTAGTCGGACACGCGCAGCTATATGATTGTGCCCGCATGCACATGCCGACCGCGCGCCGAGGACGCGGTTCCGACGCTCCGTTGCTAGCCTGTGGGGCCAGAGCGATAAAGTGGATTCGCTCGGAGAGTCAATGTGTGATGGCCGATCGAAGGGGGGAGGCGATCGGGACGCTCGAGTTCGTGGCCCGATCTCCGAGTCGCGTTTCGATCCTCGAAACGCTCGCAGAGGACGGTATCGCATCGAGAGACTCGCTGGCCGCCGAAGTCGACGTCGTCCGGACGACGCTCCAACGAAGTCTGCAGGGACTGACCGATCGAGGGCTGATTCGTGAACGGAACCGACAGTACGAGCTGACAGCTGCCGGCGCGCTCGTCACGAGTGGCCTGTCAGCGGCGCTCGAGCGAGTCGAGGCGGCGACGCGTCTCAAGCCGGTTCTCGAGCGGCTCCCGGCGGAGACGTTCGACTTCGACATCGAGCGGCTCGCCGACGCGACCGTGGTCGAATCCACGACGGCCACTCCCTACGCACCGGTCGAGCGCCACGCGGCGAGCCTCGCCGACGCGAAACACGCCCGACTGCTGCTGCCGGCGGTCGGAACCACGCCGATCGAGACGACACAGGACGCACTCGAGACGGGCGCGACTGTCGAACTGGTCGTCACGACGTCGATCGCAGAGACGCTTCGGACGGCATCACCGATCGCAGAGCAGTTCATGGCCGTCGTCGACAGCGACGGACTCTCAGTCTCTGTCGCTCCGGCGGAGATCGAATTCTATCTCGGGATCGTCGACAATACTGTCCAGATCGGCGTCCACGACGAAAGCGGCGTCCCGGCGGCGCTACTCGAGTCGACTGACGACCGAGTCAAGAACTGGGCGATCGATCGGTTCGACGCGTTCCAGCGACGAGCGATGCCGTTCGAGCGCGAGGCGTAAGTCAGTAATTCTCGAAGAGCCGCGGTGTGCACGCCGTGCACACGCTGTGTGGGGCACACTGATATCGTCTCGGTTCGCCGTACTGGATGCGGCAGGTGGTGGGTCGATGGCCGCACAGCAGCGTCCCCTCGCAGGCGCTGGATGGAGACTTCTCGGCGGGCCGCATCCGACTGTTTCGACCTCGGCCCGGTCCGACCGGATCAGTCTTTCTCACCGGTGTCAGGAAACGCTTTGAGCGTCCAGTTCCACACTGCGAGCATGAGTGAAAATCGCGTCGTCGAAGGGCGAATGGTGACTGCAAGAAAGCTTGCCGAGATCGTCGAAGGTGACTCCGTGATGGAAGTCGACTCGATCGAAGAGGCCGATCAGGAGTGTCCGGCGTGTGGCGGGTCCGTCTTGACAGTGACGTACATGCCATCCGTGACCGAACTCGTCACAGGCCGTAAGTGTCAGGACTGCGATTGGAGTGAGACCGACCGGAACTAATCTGCGTCAAGACCGCTCTATCTCCGCCGAGAACTCACGAGAACACGGACGGTAGCGTCGCTTCGTCGATCCAGAACGCCTCGACCGCCCGGCCGAGTGCAGCGAACTCAGCCGGATCGCTCGGTTTCGTGAGATACGCGTTCGCACACAGCTTGTAGCTTTTGCGGATGTCTTCGGTCGCTTTCGAACTCGTCAGCACGATGACCGGCAAGGCCGTCAGTTCCTGTTCGTCTTTGATGGCCTCGAGAACAGCGAAACCGTCAGTTCTGGGGAGGTTCAGATCGAGTAGCACCAAGTCGATGCTGGGGCCGGACGTATCGCAAACGTGCTCCCGCAGGAACTCGAGGGCTGCGTCGCCGTCGACGACCGTGTAAAACGTCGGCTCGAACCCTGTCGCTCCGAACGCTTCCTGTATCAGGCGAACGTCGCCGGGGTTGTCCTCAACGAGCAAGATAGACACGGACTCGGAGTCGGACTGTTGAGACACGGGTCTGCTCGCTCGAGTGAAAGGAAGCTGCAGGCTTAAGGCTACGTACAAAGCATGTTGGGATCATACCGGCTGCGTCAGTGATCGATGATCATTGCTGCGGTCATCTGCTACCGCTCGACGATCGTCCCACCGGCTAATCCGTCCCACTCGACGCGGTAGCCGAGTCGCGAAAGGATTGCGCTCGCATCGGAGAGGCCGTCTGCCTCGAGCACCGCCTCGGCGTTTTCGAGCGCCATCCCGGCCTCGAGGTCGCCCTTGATCGACTCGAGGACGGCAGGCCGCACCAGCGTCCGACCGACCCGTTCGTGGTCGGGCGTGGCTTTGTCCGCGAGGGCAGCCGCGCTCACGCCGTGGCGTTCGGCGAGCGCCTCGAGCGTGATGACGTCGTCGTCCGGCTGCAACGTGTCGGGAAGCTGTGCTGCATCCTCGGCAACCAGCTGTCGTTCGTACTCTCGGAGGACATCGGCGACGTCTTTGACCCGTACCGTCCCCGAGTAGGGGATCGCCCGGTGGTCACGGGCGGCGATCTCCTCGCCGACACCCAGTGAGTCGTCGACGGCGACAAGCATGGCGACGTCCTCGAGATCGGCGAGCTGGGAGAGCTTCTTCTGGACGTACTCGGGCGTCCAAAAGCCCATAATCTCGAAGTAAATGCGGAAGTCACCGTGGGCGTACTCGAAGGCGAAATCCGGGATCATCACCCGCGTGCCCGTCGCGAGCGGTTCGGGTTCGCGGACGAGGTCCCAGTCGAGATCGAGCGTCGAAAAGCGAGCGGCGAAATCAGCTTCGACGCCGCTGTCGAAGGAGACGTCGGCGACCGGCTCAGCGTCGGGAACCCGAATCGGGTCCGCGTCGGAGAGTGTCAGCGTTCGCTCTGTGCCCCGGTCGTCGATCGTTGCCTCGAGCTGCCACGCGTTGGCACTCGCGACGGTCCGCAGGAGCCGTGCAAAGCGGGTGCCATACCGCCGGGTCGCCCGAAAGAGGTGTGTCGGACCGGTGACGATGACCTCGCGTTCGGAGAGCCGGTCCGTCCTCTCGTCCTCGAGCCGGCGAATCTCGTACATCAAACGCAGGCGCTTGATCGCCGAAAGCAGCGCTTTGGGATCGCTCGAGCGCACGCGCACCTCGGTCGCGTCGAACAACGCCGTCTGGGCCAGCGAGAGGTTGTACTGGGCGACCAGCCCGTCGGGATCCCAGCGGGGTTCGACTGCGGTCAGGACCTGGCGCTCCTCGAGATCGGCGTAGAGCGCCGTCTCGAGGTCATCGGCCGACACGTCGAGCGATTCGCTCGCACGAATGAGTGCCATCGCGCGCTCGTCTTCGGTGACGACGCCGACCGCTTCAGCGGCCTCGAAGGCGACCCGGCGGGCACGGTCGGGCTCGATCGCCGCGTCGGTTTCGAACGTCGCCTCCCGTTCGACCAGCGCCGCGAGGCCACGAGCGAGTTTGAAATCGTCGGCCTCGCGCTCTCGCGGTTGCCCGCTCGAGTCATCCGGGACACGTGGCGTCCCGCGTTCGAGCCCCGTGAGTGCGTCTTCCAGCGCTGCCCGCGGCTCGCCGACGTGACCCTGATAGGTGCCGATGACGCGGGCGGCGAGTGGCCGATGGCTCCGGTCGGCAAACTGGGGATGATACCCCCCGCCGGCCCGCGAGACGCGCAGCAGGTCCTTCGTCAGCATCAGTCTCGAGTCGGGGCGGCGACGGCAAAAGTGACCCGAACGGCGGCGTCTCGCAGCCGGGTCTCATACGGTTTGCTGTAACTGTTTACCGGAGGGACCGCAGGACGGCTCGCGGTCACTCCGGAAATGACTTACAGCAGACCGTATCAGGGACGCGCCTCGGTCGCCGGGATTACGGGGGCTCCGGTATAACGGCTCGGTATGGACGATTCGGGCCTTCGGATCACGTACGAAACCCACGACGGCGTTCGGGAGCTGATCGGACGGCTCGTCTACACGCTCGAGGGCATCAGCCTTGCGTTCGACCGGTGGGACGAGGAGTACGTCAGCGGTCCCGGCCTGTACCTCGCCGTCGTCACCGGTCCGTCGGTCGCCGACTTCGCGGATCCGATGGGCCACAACCGTTGGCCGACGGACCGCTGTCGGGAGGTCCATCGAGATTCAGACAGCTTCTTCGAGACGGCTCGAGAGGTGGCGATGACCCGCGACGGTGCGGTCGTGATCAGTGTCGATGGCGTCGTCCAGGAACAGCTAGTCCGATTTCGCGACCTCGCCCCCGACGAGCTCGCGGACGCGGCCGAGTCGGCCGAGTACGAAGGCTGGATGGGGGCGCGCCACATGAGCGCGCTGGACACCTCACGGCGACAGAACGTGGTTGCGACGGTGACGCTCAGCGAGGAGACCGGTCGCGTGACGTGCTTCCAGTGTGGGTCCTTTCAGACGTCCGAACGGCCGGCCCTCGGCAGTGAGTGGAACGTGGAGGGATACGACTAGTACTCCGGTCACGTCACGGAACGCTCGAGAAACGCCGCATTAGCGTCGCCTCTCAGCGACGCGCTCTTCCCCGGTCCCCTCGCTCACAACTTCATAGAGCAGCGCACGGTTTCCGTCCGCCGTTGGCCGCAGGATCCGCCCAAGTCGCTGGGTGAATTCCCGTTCGCTGCCGCTGCCCGAGAGGACGACCGCGACGTTCGCGTCTGGCACGTCGACGCCCTCATCGAGGACGTTCGAGGTCGCGATCCGGGTATACGTCCCCTCGCGGAAGCGCTCCAAGATCTCCCGGCGTTCCGCCGCTCCAGTTTGGTGAGTGATCGTCGGGATCAGGAACCGCTCGCTGACGTCGTACGCGAGATCGTTGTGTGCCGTAAAGACGATGATCCGCTCGTCGCGGTGCTCGTCGAGGACCTCGGTGAGCGCCTCGAGTTTGGCTTCGCTCCCAAGCATGATCTCACGCGCACGCTGGCGCGCGAGTAGCGCTTTCCGGGCTTCGGGATCGTTCCCGGACCGTTTGACGAGTTCTTGATAGTCCGAGCCGCTGCGCATGTCGATACCCGACTTCGCGAGGTAGCTCGTGAACACGTCCTGATTGCGCTCGTATTCTTCGCGCTCGTCGGCCGTCAGTGTCACCTCGAGTCGCTTGATGTCGTAGTCGGCAAGGTGGTCGCCGGCGAGGGCGTCGACGTCGACGCGGTGGACGAGCGGGCCGACGAGGTCCTCGATCACCTCGTGTGCGCCGTCGGGGCGCTCGAACGTCGCGGTCAGCCCCAGCCGTGCCGGTGCGGCCAGCAGGCGTGCGATTTCGCGGTAGCCTTCGCCGCCGAGGTGATGGACTTCGTCGAAGACCACGCAGCCGAAGCGATCGCCCACGGAATCTGCCTTGAGGTACGCCGAGTCGTACGTCGAAACGGTGATCGCCTCGAGGCGCTGTTCGCCGCCGCCGAAACGACCGATCTGTCCTCCAAATTCGCGTTCGAGTTCGCGCTGCCACTGCTCGAGGAGGTCGATCGTCGGCACGACGACCAGCGTCGGGACCGCAAGCCGTTCGATCGCTTTCAGCGCGATGACGGTCTTGCCACTGCCGGTCGGCAGTTCGAGGACGCCTGCGGGCGCTCGCCCGATCGATTCGAGGGTCGGCCCGTCGACCCAGCGGTCAGTCTCGAGCCACGTCTCGAGCGCCGTCTGCTGATAGTCGCGGAGTTCGTACGCCGACGCGAGGGGAGCCACTGACTCGAGTTCGAGGACGCGATCGTCGATCGCGACGGCTGTTCCGTCCAGTACAGCCCGCAGGGCGGCATACTGACCGGCGGGGAGCCGCCAGCTGTCAGTTCGCGGGTCCGCCTCGAAATCGGGCAGGGTCGTCTGCAGCGACGACGGCGAGAGCGGCGACTGCTCGAGGCCGTCGAGTCGGATCGTGCCGTCCTCGTAGCGGAGGTCGATCGCCGTGGCGTCGTCCGCCGAGACCCGTGTCACGGTCTATAGTCGGGACAGCATGCACATATACGGTCGGGTGTTCGGTGGAACGCTGTGCCGTCCCGCGGGCACACAGGGTGTGTTCCAGCGGGGCCGGTCTCAAACCGATGCTGTCGGGTAGAACTCGCCTGCGGTCAGTATTATCCCGGCTCGTACTAATAGAATAACGGCGTTTAGGCCTAGATGGAATACGGTAATCGGGTACCTCAACCCTTTTATTACCGCTGTTCGTTGACTGCCATATGAGCGAAGACGAGGGAACGAACGCGTCAGCCCAGGGTGTCCCGTCCGAGGAGCAATCCGACGACGGCGAGACGGCCGACGCCGATCCTGAGACGGCGACTACCGGGGCGTCGGAAGCGGCAGCCGAACCGGTCGACTCGGACTCGAATGCGGCCGAAACGATTGACGACGCGGCTGGCGAGGCTCCCGAAACGACCGAGGACGTCCAGCACATCCTCGATCGCATCACCGAGTTCGACGACGACCTCGCCCACGAGGTCACTTCGATCGTCGACGAGACCCGCGACCTCAACGAGACCGTGACCCACCAGCGCGAGGAACTCGAGGATCTCACGGAACGCATCGAGTCCCAGGCCGAGACGATCGATCAACTGCAGGCCAAACTCGAGGACGCCGAAGCGACGATCGACGAGTACGAAGCCGAGATCGAGGATCTGAAAAGTCGGCTCAAACGCAAGCAGGCGGACTTCCAGAACTACAAGAAACGCGCCAAAAAGCGCCAACAGCAGATCAAAGACCGCGCCACCGAGGACCTCGTCGAGCGACTTATCGGCGTCCGCGACAATCTGAAACGCGCTCTCGAGGAGGAAAGCGGCGACGCCGAGAGCCTCCAGCAGGGCGTCGAGATGACGCTGCGGGAGTTCGACCGCATCCTCGAGGACGAGAACGTCTCCGAGATCGATCCCGACCCCGGCACCGAGACCGATCCACAGCGCCACGAGGTCATGATGAAAATCGACAGCGCCCATCCCGAAGGAACCATCGCCGATGTCTACACGCCCGGCTACGAGATGGGCGAGAAGGTCATTCAGAACGCACAAGTGACCGTCTCGAACGGCGAACTCGAGAGAGACGACGAGAGCGACGCTGACGCTGACACGCCGACCGACGACGCCGACGCTACAGCCACGGACGAAGACGACGCTGACGACACGATCGAACTCGGCGGCGACGTTGCCGCTGACGATGCGGCCGACTCGGACGACTCCGATAGTAACCACTGAAAGTCAATGCACACCCGATCGCACGANGATCGAACTCGGCGGCGACGTTGCCGCTGACGATGCGGCCGACTCGGACGACTCCGATAGTAACCACTGAAAGTCAATGCACACCCGATCGCACGAGGGCTGTGCGATCGGTGTGTGAATCGTTTTAGTTGCTACTATAATCCACCATCCCCGGAGCCGATCGCTCGAGTCCCTGTCCGGTCGTGGTGGCCGTTTTTACCGCAGCCAAACTACGGGAATTCGACGTGTGAGTGGCTACAGCCACGTTTTATTCGCAGCCCACTCGTCCCTAGTAACCTTTAAAACAAAGTGCGCACAATACCCGTCCAGAATGGCGAGCAACAAGATTCTCGGAATCGACCTTGGGACGACGAACAGCGCGTTCGCGGTAATGGAAGGTGGCGATCCGGAGATCATCGTCAACGCGGAGGGCGAACGGACGACGCCCTCGGTCGTCGCGTTTACCGACGACGACGAACGGCTCGTCGGCAAACCGGCGAAGAATCAGGCGATCCAGAACCCCGAAAAGACGATCGCCTCGATCAAGCGCCACATCGGCGAGGACGACTATACAGTCGAGATCGAAGGCGAAGAGTACACGCCCGAAGAGATCTCGGCGAAGATCCTCCAGAAGATCAAACGCGACGCCGAAGACTATCTGGGCGACGAGGTCGAGAAAGCCGTCATCACGGTCCCCGCATATTTCTCGGACCGACAGCGCCAGGCGACCAAAGACGCCGGCGAGATCGCCGGCTTCGAGGTCGAGCGCATCATCAACGAACCGACGGCTGCGTCGATGGCCTACGGCCTCGACGATGACTCCGACCAGACCGTGCTCGTCTACGACCTCGGTGGTGGCACGTTCGACGTCTCCATTCTCGATCTCGGTGGGGGCGTCTACGAGGTCGTCGCAACCAACGGTGACAACGACCTCGGTGGCGACGACTGGGACGAGGCCATCATCGACTGGCTCGCCGACAACTTCGAGGAGGAACACGGCATCGACCTCCGCGAGGACCGCCAGGCCCTCCAGCGGCTCAAAGACGCTGCCGAGGAGGCCAAGATCGAACTCTCCTCGCGCAAGGAAACCGAGATCAACCTGCCCTTCATTACGGCGACCGACGACGGCCCGATCCACCTCGAGGAATCGCTCACCCGCGCCAAGTTCGAGTCGCTGACCCAGGACCTGATCGACCGCACGGTCGACCCGACCGAGCAGGCGCTCGAGGACGCTGGTTACAGCAAAGACGATATCGACGAGGTCCTGCTGGTCGGTGGCTCGACCCGCATGCCACAGGTCTCCGAAAAGGTCGAGGAACTCATCGGCGAAGAGCCCCAGAAGAACGTCAACCCCGACGAGGCCGTCGCGCTGGGCGCGGCGATTCAGGGTGGCGTCCTCGGCGGCGAGGTCGACGACATCGTCCTGCTCGACGTCACGCCGCTGTCGCTGGGGATCGAGGTCAAAGGTGGGCTCTTCGAGCGGCTCATCGAGAAGAACACGACGATCCCGACCGAGGAGTCGAAGATCTTCACCACCGCGGCGGACAACCAGACGACGGTGCAGGTCCGCGTCTTCCAGGGTGAGCGCGAGCTGGCCGCCGAAAACGAACTGCTCGGCGAGTTCCACCTGACCGGCATCCCGCCGGCCCCTGCAGGGACGCCACAGATCGAAGTGACGTTCTCGATCGACGAGAACGGCATCGTTAACGTCTCTGCCGAGGACAAAGGCAGCGGGACCAGCGAAGAGATCACCATCGAGGGCGGTGCTGGCCTCTCCGACGAGGAGATCGAGCAGATGCAACGCGAGGCCGAGCAACACGCCGAAGAAGACCAGCAGAAGCGCCAGCGTATCGAGGCCCGCAACACCGCCGAGGCTACGATCCAGCGCGCCGAAACGCTGCTCGAGGAGAACGACGAGCAGGTCGACGACGACCTCCGTGCCGACATCGAGGCCGCGATCGAGGACCTAGAGGAGACGATCGACGACGACGATGCCGACGCCGAGGCCATCGAGACGGCGACCGAAGAGCTGAGCACGCAGCTTCAGGAGATCGGCAAGCAGATCTACCAGGAAGCCGGTGCCGCGGGTGCTGGCGGCGCTGCCGGCGGCGCGGCAGGCGCAGGCGCTGGCGGTGCAGGCATGGGCGGCATGGGCGGCGGCCCGAACCCCGGTCCCGACGCCGGTGCGGGCGCTGCCGACGATGAGGACGAGGAGTTCGTCGACGCCGACTTCGAGGACGTCAGCTTCGACGAGGACGAAGACGACAAGTAACGAGAACGGCTCGCCGGCGGTTCCGTGACCCGCTATTTCCTATTCTAGACGGGCGCTCGCGGGAACGTTCGTTTCAAGTGTCTCAACCGAGTATCGGTGGAACAACGAATGAGCGAGGACTTCTACGACGTTCTCGGCGTGAGCCCCGACGCGTCTGCCGAGGAAATCAAACAGGCGTATCGGACGAAGGCCACCGAGTATCATCCCGACGTCAGCGACGACCCTGACGCCGAGGAGAAGTTCAAGAAGATCCAGAAGGCAAAGCAAGTCCTGACCGACGAGGAAAAGCGCCAGGCCTACGACCAGATGGGCCACGACCGCTACGAACAGGCCGAGAAACACGGCTTCGACGCCAGCGAGGCTGGCGGTGCCGGTGGCATGGGCGGCGGCCCCTTCGGCGGCATGGGTGGCGGCATGGGCGGTGGTGGTATGGGCGGTGGCGGCCTCGGGGACCTCTTCGAACAGGTCTTCGGCGGCGGTGGCGGTGGCCGCGGCCGCCGTCGCCCCCGCAAAGGACGCGATCTGCGCACCGAACTCGAGATCGACTTAGAGGAGGCATATGAGGGGGCCGAAAAGCAGTTCACGGTCGAACGGCCCGAAGAGTGTGCGGTCTGTGACGGGGCGGGCCATCCGCCGGAGGCCGACGCCGAGACCTGTCAGGAGTGTCAGGGCCGCGGCCAGGTGACACAGGTCCAGCAGACGCCGCTGGGGCGCGTCCAGCAGACGACGACCTGTCCCCGGTGTGAGGGCGAGGGGACGATCTACTCCGAGACCTGCGATGAGTGTCGCGGGGAGGGCTACGTCCGTAGCGAGGCGACCCTAACTGTCGAGGTCCCGCCGGGCATTCAGGACGGGCAGACGCTCCGGATGGAAGGCGAGGGTGCGCCGAGCCCCGACGGTGGCAGCCACGGTGACTTGCTAATCGACGTCTCGATCCGCGAGCACGAGGAGTTCGAACGCGAAGGCGACGACCTTCGGTATCGGCTGCCGATCTCGTTCCCGCAGGCGACCTTCGGCGATACCGTCTCCGTGCCGACGCTCGACGGTGCCGTCGAGTTCGAAATCCCCGAGGGAACCCAGAGCGGCGAGACCTTCCGCCTCGAGGGCAAGGGCATGCCCCGCCTGCGCGGCCGCGGCCACGGCGACCTCTACGTGAAAGTGCAGGTCGTCACCCCCGAGAGCTTGAACGAGGACCAACGCGAGGCGCTCGAGGAATTCGCCGAGGCCGGTGGCGACGAGATCGAAATTAAGGAAGGCTTCTTCGAGAAGATCAAACGGGCGTTCTAGAGCGGTTTTGGGATCCATATCCGCGTTTTAGTCTCGTCGTCGCTTCTCATACGGTCTGCTGTCAGTCGAATCAGCTGCTGGTGACTTTATATGTACGACATTGGTACACACGAACGAATGTGTGTCAGTGAGCGACGGGGTGGTGCTGTGACTCGAGGGACGACATGACGTCGATCGTCGAGCTGTTCGTGCAGGTGGCCGGCAGCAATCCAGTGATACAGGGGTTCGTCGGCGGAATCGTCATCGCGACGCTGAATCTGTTCGGCGCATTGTTGGTGCTCGTCTGGCGTGACCCCTCGAAGCGGGCGCTCGACGGCGCGCTCGGGTTCGCGGCCGGCGTCATGCTCGCCGCGGCGTTTACGAGTCTCATCATCCCCGGAATCGAGCAGTATTCCGGTGGTGACCCGATCCCGACGCTCGTGGGCGTCGCACTGGGTGCGCTCTTTCTCGATCGGGCCGACGTGCTCGTCCCGCACGCACACTATCTCCTGACTGGCCGCCGGCGGACGGACGAAGCCGATCCGAGCACGTCGCTGCCCCTGGACAACGAGCGCCTGGTTCCCGTCGTCCTGTTCATCCTGGCGATCACGCTCCACAACATGCCCGAGGGGTTGGCCGTCGGCGTCGCATTCGGCTCCGGTGACGTCGAGAACGGGGTCGCGCTCATGCTCGCGATCGGTATCCAGAACATCCCGGAGGGCCTCGCCGTCTCGGTGGCGGCGATCAACGCCGGACTGGATCGGCGCTTCTACGCGGTATTCGCCGGGATCCGGTCCGGGGTCGTCGAGATTCCGCTAGCGGTGCTCGGTGCGCTGGCAGTCAGCGTCGTCGAGCCATTACTTCCCTACGCGATGGGCTTCGCTGCGGGGGCGATGCTGTTCGTGATCTCCGACGAGATCATTCCCGAAACACACACCCGCGGCTACGAGCGGATCGCCACGCTCGGCGTGATGGCCGGCGTGATCGTGATGCTGTATCTCGATATCAGCTTAGGCTAACGAGGGTCGGCCCGCCGTATGACGGCGTTCGATGGCAGTACCGGAAAACTGAGTCGGCGCGCTTTTTTCCCCGCGCTTCCCACGTTCGAGTATGAACGCCGCGACGGTCGACGACCTACTTACCCGGGAACTCCGCGACGACCGAACCGGGCTCGTCGACGTGACGGGCCGGGAGTACGACTACCACTGGCTGTGTACCACCGCCTGGAAATCCGGGAACTTCCTGCGCCACGCGGGCGTTCGCGAGGGTGTCACCGTCGGCGTCGTCGGTGACGGCCCACTGGCCCTACTCGCCTTTTTGGGGACGACACTGCTCGAGGGGACGACCCACTTCGAGCCGCCGACCGACCTCGCCGAGGCCGAGGAGTTCCAGGCGCTCGTTGCACCCGTCACCGAACTCGACGACTACGACCTGCCACGGGGCGCACAGCGGGTCGGCTACGGCGACAAGCCCGACGCGCCGGACGTCCACCACTTCGATGCCGGCGTCTGGACCGAGAACCCGTCGTTCCCGCCGCTATCGATCGACCCCGACACGGCGATCCTGACCGACGGCGAGCAAACGGTGACCCACGAGGAGGTCCTCGAGGCTGCAGACGCGGTCGTCGACGATGCTGGACTCGAGGCCGGTGACCGCGTGGTCATCCGCGCACCGCTGTCGGACCCACGGACCGTCACGGCCGGCGTGATCGCGCCGTTGCTGGCCAGAGGCGTGATCGTGTTGCCTACTGGGGACGAGGAGCCGACCGAACGGGGGACGTACGCCGTCGTGAGCGAGTCGACCGCGTCGGTGCCGGAACCGACCCGTATCGATCTCGATTCTGTCGCACTGTAGAGAGTTCGCACCGGGCTCGGCCCGCCGTGTTCGGAGCACAGACCGCACCGGGACCTGAGGCCGATCGGCTCAGGTCGCCGCTCCCCGGAGTCGGCTCGTGCCGAGGCCGACGGCGGCGAGGCCGGCGACGACACCGGCGGCAACGAAGACGCCTCTGACGCCTGCAAACGGCACGAGCGCCCCGAACAGGACCGGCGAGAGGAACTGCCCAGTGTAGCCGAAGGAAGCGATGTACGAACTGAACTGGCCCTGCCGTGCCGGCGGGGCGAACGCTTCGACCCATGCGAACGTCGAGGGGAAGACCAGCCCGACGCCGAGTCCGAACAGGACCACCGGTATCACCGCGCCCGTGGGAGTTCCGACGGCGGTTGCGATCCCGAATCCGACGGTCCAGAGGACGAGCGCCGCCAGCACGAGCGCCGATCGGTCGACGTACCGCAGTAGGCGGTCGTACGTGATTGCCGAGAGACCACCGGCAGCGCCGTTGGCTGCGAGATAGAGGCTGATCTTCAGGGAGTCTGTCACGTCGATACCGGCCAGAAACTGTGGATAGAACACGACGATCACGTACAGCAACGCGTTCGCACCGAAGTACAGCAGGTACACGAGCGGGAGCGCCGGCCGGTCGCGAAACACGGAAAGCACCGCTGCGACGTCGCCGGTCTCGTCTGCGGCCCCGTCACGAGTGTCGTCGGCCGAATCGATCTCGGGGATCGTCAGGGCAGCGACGACGCCAAGCGGCACCGCGATGAGATAGATGCCAAACGGCAGGTTCCACGCGACTGCCCCGGCCGCACCGCCAACCAGCGGCCAGACTGCCGCGCCAGCACTGTTCGCACTGCTGCGATACCCCAGCGCCCGTTCCATCGCCTGCCCGTCGTAGAGATCGTAGATGAGCACGGTCACCGACGTGTAAACCGCGGCGGTGCCGAGTCCGAGGACGATCCGAGAGGCCAATAGCGGATACAACGAGTCGACGAACAGCCCCGCACCGCCGCCGAGGCCGTAGACGACGAGTCCGCCCACGAAGGGCCGACGGGCTCCGATCCGATCGACGAGCGACCCCGTAAGCGGGCTCGCGAGGACGATGACGCCACCGTGAGTCGTGATAACGAGTCCGGCTGCGAGCCCGGAGACGCCGAGTTCGCGCTGAATCCGGGGCACGACCGGGCCGAGAACTGCCCCCGCCATGACTGTCAGCGTCGCTGCCGCCACCAGTACCCAAAGCGTTCGTCGAAGCCGTCTCGAGGTTGCCACTGCGCTTTCTTCGGCAGACGAGTCACAACAGGATTGCGGTCAGCCGGCGGTTCGAGCCGCTCCAAACTATCGGAATATTCAGTAGCGCGTTTGTGATTCCGGAAGCAGGGCCGGAGCGCAGGGTCCACTGGATGTGGCGGACAGTCGTCACGCGAGTCGAGAGCATCAGATAGGGTTATAGCCTCGGAGTCGATACGACCCGGTAGCAATGCAATACGACGCGGTCCTGTTCGACTTCGACGGGGTCGTGGTCGAGAACCCCTCGTCCCAGCGACTCTACGACGCGCTCGGCCGAACCTACGAAAAATTCGGTCGCTCTGGGCCGGCTTCCGAAACGTTTCAGGAACTCATGCGTGGCGACTTCGAGTCGCTCGCCCAGCGGTGTCACAGCCTCGACATCAAAACGGACTCGTTCTGTGCCCAGGCCGCCCGGGAGATGGTCCAGGTCCAGCGTGAGGAAGTCGAACGTGGGCTTCGCTCTGCCTACGACGACGTCGCCGCGATGCGGTCGCTCGAGGCACCCCTTGGAATCGTCAGCGACAACCATCCGACCGTCGTCTCGACGCTGCTCGATCGATTCGGGCTCCGATCGCTGTTCGAGACCGTCTACGGCTGTCCGCTGACCCCCGACGGACTGTCCCGACGCAAACCCGATCCGACGAACATCGAGGCCGCGATCGCCGATCTCGAGGCCGAGACCGCGCTGTACGTCGGTGACCGGGCCGTCGACGTCCACGCGGCCGACAACGCCGGTATCGATTCGGTGCTCATCTCGCGGCCCGAAGCCGACGAGCCCGATTTAGATGCGACGCCGACCTATCAGCTCTCGTCGCTGTCGCAGCTTCCGGCTGCGCTCCGGTAGTGGCCTGCTTCTCGATCCACGGCCTCCGGATTCCGGATCGCCGCCTCGAGCGGACGTGAGCCTCAGCCGGGAACCGACGAGCGCCGGATCGATGCAGATTCGTGGCCGCGCTTTTTGCGCCTCCATGCCGTACACGACGTATGGGTCCCGACGACACCTGGACGAGCCTCCGGAAGCAGTGTGAAGCCCTCGAGCCGGGTGCGGAACTGATCACACCGGTCTCCGAGCGGCCGTTCGGCATCGAGCGAACCGCAGCAGATCGGATCGTCGTGCGGTTCGGGGACAGCGGCGAGCGACAGTCGCTCTGGCGCGAACAGTTCGTCGTCGTCCTCGAGCGACTCGAGGAGGAGGCGATCGCTATCGAGCGACTGCAGCCGGGGGTCGAACCGTATGCAAGCGTCGTGACCCTCACCGACGAGTATGCGGTCGACGACGGGACGATCAGCTCTGACCCCGATGCCGTCGCCGGGGAGAGTCCGTTTCTCATTTCTGCGGCGGACGCACGGGCCCCGCGCGAACGCGTCCACGACGACGCGTTGCTTCTGGCGGCGCTGCTCGAACGGCTCGAGACGGACGAGTTCACAGCACTCGAGACCGACTCCCTGACTGATCTGTACGTCCTCACATCCGATGTCCAGCACGGCACCGATCGACTGCGTCGCTCGGCGCGCGAACCGCTGCTCGAGCGGCTGGGGCCGGACCAGCAACGCCACGGGCGATACGGAACCGTCCGGCGGACGACGCGGGAGCGTCGCCGGCCGAAGGATGCCGAAACCGTGTTCGCCGCGCTCGACGACCGCGGTATCCCCCGCGAGTGGATCACCGGCATCGACCGGGACAAACTGGACGTCGTCCTCGCGGTGACTGAACTGGAAGAAGACGAGGTCTACGACGTCGACGAAGACGTCTACATCCAGAAGACAGGCGTCGACGAGGACGAAAAGTACTCGCGGCTGCAGGGACTCGCAGACCGGATCGACGACCTCGACGATACCGAGGGGGAAGCCCTGCGCGAGGAACTGGCCAACATCGAGAAGCGACTCGATGAAGCGCTGTCGAACGGCTAGCCGCGACGAGGAGTACGTCGTCCGTCTCGAGAGGCGACATCCGTTTCAATCAGCCGTTCCTAGTTCGCCACGAGAACGATGCATGCTCGTCGAGCGGGGACGGGGCCCCGTCTCCTGATGGCCCTGATCGGGTTCCTGCTGTTGCTGTGGTATCTCTCCCTCGCAGCTGTCAGCGTCTGGGCGCTGTCGGTGCTTCGAACGTCGGCACCCGGCCTCGGGACGACACTGCTCGTGCTCGTCGGGGGCGGCTTGATCGGCGGCTATCTGAGCTACCGGTTCGGAACGAAACAGTTGCTCTCGAGCATCGATGCAGTCGAACTGCCGCGATCGCACGCACCTGCGTTCTACCGGCGACTCGATCGGCTCGAGGCGCGCATGGATGTCGACTCACCGACGATTCTGATCGCGCGGTTGCCAGCCCCGAACGCCTTCGCGCTGGGGGGTGGTCGTGACGGCGTGATCGTGCTCGATCGGTCGCTCTTTCGGCTGCTGTCGCTCGACGGACTCGAGACGCTGGTCGCTCACGAACTCGCTCATCTCGAGGGATACGACGCGTTCGTCCAGACGCTCGCGTACAGCGTCTTCCGAACGTTCGCCAGCGTCGTCTTCGTGGTGTTGACGCCGGTTCTGCTACCGATCGTGGGCACAGCACGAGCGCTCGCGTGGCTCCGTGGTGACCCCCGGTCGTGGTCGCGGACGGTCTTCGGCCGCCTGCTGGAACTCGTCGAGAGCGGCGTGGTGGCTGCCTTGCTGCTCGTGACGCTGGCTGTTCGGGCTCACTCGCGCCGGCGGGAGTACGCCGCCGACGAGCGAGCTGCCGATGTCACCGGGAAGCCGGTCGCACTCGCCCGCGCACTGCGGACGATCCAGCGGGCGGCGGAGCCTCCGCGTGGACTGCTCTCGACGCTGTACGTCCACACTGAGTCCGACGAGGACGCGATGACTCGGCTGCTGTCGACGCATCCCTCGACCGACGATCGGATCGAACGACTGCTCGAGCGGGCACGGGAACGCGACGAGCGGACGCGAATACCGGTCACGGTTCAGTGACGGCTGACCCGGTCGAACCGGTTCCGGGGCTGGAGCACGACTACTGTTTGCCGGTCCACCCCCAGTCGACACACGTCGGCGAGTCATCGGCGACAATCGTGGCCCCCGAGCAGATCGGACACGCGGCGTGCGTCCCGCCGCCGGCGATGGATCTCTCGACGGAACGATCGGATCAGACTGCCTTCGGGACGGACGGATGACAGGTCGCACAGACCTCTCGCGTTCGGCGGTGGGTCATGGTGTCGGACCGGTGTCGATGCGTGAAAAGCCGGGAGACGTTATCGCCACAGTGTTCACACTCCACCATGGTATGCTATTCGTTGTCATGGCCCAGTATAAGTCTTTGCCAGATGTGTCACACATCCACATCATTCGGATGTATCAGACCTAGTTTCGGTGTATTACCCACCGTTCATAATTTGACTGCATCCAGAATACAATATATGTCAAATCCTGTTGTGCTGCGAATGGACGTCGGATCTGGAACAGGGCCGTGCGATCAGCGTCGTCGAGCTGTCGAACGACCGGCCCGCCAGCCGACACAAGGGACACGGACCGTGATCGACGGTATGGCAACCCACAAACCCTTTTGGCTGCACGTCGCCTACGTCGAATCATGTACGTTCGGGACGCGAAAAACAGAGAGGAAGTCTGGTTGCTGGATCACATCGAGGCGATGGGACTCGATGAGACGGCGTTTCGCTCTCGCGACTACGTCGTTGCTATCGACGAGGCATCCGGCGAAAAAGCCGGCTTCGGCCGGATCCGCGTCCACAAACCCGATGACTCGGACGATGTCTGTGAGTTAACTAGCATCGGCGTCCTCGAGAACTGGCGCGGACAGGGCGTCGGGGCCCACGTTATCGAACGGCTCGTAGAGTACGCCGGCGACGAGGGGTTCGATACCGTCTACGCTCTGACCGGCGAAGGTGCCTATCTCGCCCAGTTCGGCTTTCAGCGGATCTCGGAGTCGGATCTACCGACCGTGCTCCAGGATCGACTCGAGGCCAAACGCGAGGGGTCCGATCCGGACGCGGTCCCGCTATGGATCGACGTCGATGAGTTCCAGATGCCCGAACGGCTCCGCGAGGCGTTCAAGCGCGCGCCGGAAGGCCGCGAAGACGCGGACAGCAAGGAGTCGCCCGAGGACTTCGGCATCGATCCCGACTCGGCGACATACAAGTACGATACGGGCCAGTGACGGTGGCACACACCGACAGCGATGCTGGACTTGTGAATGGGTCGTCGAACGCCGAAATCCATACCCAGATGCAGACGGTGAGTCAACAGTCATGACTGCGAACGGATCCGAGGGAACGACCGAGACCGAACACGCCGATCGCGACGACGCGGACGACGTTCGCGTCTGGCTCGTCGAGCGAACGTACGGGGACGATGAACTCAACATCGTTATCCTCGTGTACGCGACCGAAGACGGCCGGCGCTATCACCGCCGGGAGCGAGCGCTGACCAGTTTTACGGGCCCGAAACGCGAGACCAAAGCCGGGTTGTGCGTCCCGCCCGAGTCGCTCGGGACCGTCGACGACCCGGACACGCAGGCTCGCTATGCCGAGGAAGCCTCACGGATGGCCGCCCGACACGAACCGGACGACAACGTCTAAACGTGCACCGGTCGGCCCAGTGACACGATAGGGGGCCCCTGAGCGTGTTCATCAAAGTTCAAGCCCCGTGCCGTCCACGCTTTTGATAATGTTCGATCCCGACGAACTCGAGGAGATCCGTGCCAGCAAGGAGGAGTGGCACGAAGAGGAAGTAGAACCCGTCCTCGACCGCTTCGGCGAACGCAAGGAAACGTTTACGACCGATACGGGCGGCCAGGAAGTCGATCGCCTCTACACCCCAGCGGACGTCAGTGACCTCGACTACGAGGAGGACCTTGGGAATCCCGGCGAGGCGCCGTACACGCGCGGTGTCTACTCCACGGGCTACCGCGGGCGGCTCTGGACGATGCGCCAGTACGCCGGCTTCTCGACGCCGGAAGACACCAACGAGCGCTATCACTACCTGCTCGATCAGGGCCAGACCGGCCTCTCGATGGCGTTTGACCTGCCGACCCAGATGGGCTACGACTCCGACGCCGACATGGCCGCCGGCGAAGTCGGCAAGGCCGGCGTCGCGATCGACTCGCTCGAGGACATGGAAACCGTCTTCGACGGCATCCCGCTCGACGAGGTTTCGACCTCGATGACGATCAACGCGCCGGCGTCGGTGCTGCTGGCGATGTACATCGCCGTCGGCGACCAGCAGGGCGTCGACCGCGAGGAACTCCGAGGGACGATCCAGAACGACATTCTGAAAGAATACATCGCACGCAACACCTACATCTATCCGCCGGAATCGTCGATGCGGATCATCACGGACATCTTCGAGTTCTGTGCCGAGGAGACGCCGAAGTTCAACACGATCTCGATCTCGGGCTATCACATCCGCGAGGCCGGCTCGACAGCCGCTCAGGAACTGGCGTTTACGCTCGGGGACGGCATCGAGTACGTCGAGACGGCGATCGAGGCCGGCCTCGACGTCGACGACTTCGCACCCCAGCTGTCGTTCTTCTTCAACGGCCACAACAACATCTTCGAGGAGGTCGCGAAGTTCCGCGCGGCCCGTCGGATGTGGCACGACATCATCGAGGAGCGCTTCGACCCCGACGACCCCAAGTCCAAGCAGCTCAAGTTCCACACCCAGACTGCCGGCTCGATGCTGACTGCCCAGCAGATCGAGAACAACGTCGTCCGCGTCGCTTACCAGGCGCTTGCGGCCGTCCTCGGTGGCACCCAGTCGCTGCACACCAACGGCAAGGACGAGGCACTTGCCCTGCCGACCGAGGAATCCGTCCGCACGGCGCTGCGCACCCAGCAGATCCTTGCCCACGAATCCGGTGCAGCCGACACCATCGACCCGCTTGCCGGCAGCTACTACGTCGAATCCCTGACCGACGAGGTCGAAGAGGAAGCCTACGAAATTCTGGACGAAGTCGAAGAGCGCGGCGGCATGCTCGAGGCCGTCGAGCAACAGTGGGTCCAGCGTCAGATCCAGGATACGGCCTTCGACCGACAGCGCGAGATCGAAGAGAAAGACCGAATCATCGTCGGTGTCAACGAGTTCGAAATCGAGGACGAAGAGCCCGAGATGGACGTCGAAGAGGTCACTCAGGAAGACCAGCAACGGAAGATCGACGGCCTCGAGGAGACCCGCGCAAACCGCGACGACGAGGACGTCGATGCAGCACTCGAGGCCCTGCGGGACGCCGCCCAGAGCGACCAGAACCTGATGCCGTACATCATCGACGCCGTCAAGACCTACGCGACGGTCGGCGAGATCTGTAACGTCCTACGCGACGAGTTCGGCGAGTACCAGCCCGGCAGCGCGGTCTAACGGGACACACTCGAGCACCCACAGTCCGAATCGGTACTGACCCCGGTCGGCGGCTGTCCGGTCGGAAACCACAGATCGCCGCTGATCGCACGCGAGACGCACGCACATCTTTTACGGACCGTCGTCTGACGGTATCGGTCGCTGTCGAATCCGATTCCATCGGGACCCACGACGACGCTCTCGCCAACCGCTGTTCTATAGGGCATCGAACATGTCGTCGCGGATACCGCAACGGTAATACCGTGATATTTCGTCACGCCAATATAGTTCACTAATGTATACAATTGAACGGACGGATTTCGGATATCAAATTACCTTTGCCGGGAAGATGGACGAGGAGGAACTTCACGAGTGGATCGACGACTCGCAAGCGACACTTCAGGACTCGCCCGACGAGTTCGGCGTCCTCGTCGACATGCGGGACCTAAAACTGCTCAACGACGACGAACAGCAACTCATGCGAGACGGACAGCAACACTATCAGGACGCGGGTATGGTCCGCTCGAGCGTCATTCTCGACTCGGCGATTCTGACGCTGCAGTTTCGCCGACTCGCCAAGGAATCGGGAATTTACGACTGGGAGCGATATCTCAACGCTGGGACGACCGACGACTGGCATCAGCAGGCCGTCGACTGGCTCGTCGACGAGATCGATCCGGACTATCAATGACGTCGTGACGGGCCGCCCAACTGCGGCCACCATACTCGCTCGTATCCCCATCTCACGACGATCTCTCATCATCTGTCACGTTCGCGAGCGCGCGGATTCAATGAATATACTCTGCGATGCTTGCCGTCGGCTGTTCGAGAACAAATCACAACAATAACGCGGTCGCCGCGAGGAACTCAGCCTGATGCACTTCGATCACGCCGGCATCGCGACCGACGACGCACAGGCACTCGCGGGACTGTACGGCGACCTCTTCGGTCTCGAGGTCGCCCACGAAGAGGAGTTCGACGGCATGCGCGTCGTCTTCCTCGAGTGTGGTGACGGCTATTTCGAGTTACTCGAACCCCTCGAGGACGACGGGACGATCGCCCGCTATCTCGAGGACGGCGGTGCGGGTATCCACCATCTCGCGCTCGCGACCGACGACATCGAGGCCGCCCTCGAGACGGTTCGCGACCACGACGTGACGCTTATCGATGAGGAACCACGGCCGGGCGCGTGGGGTCACTCGGTCGCATTCCTCCATCCGAAAGACACCGGCGGCATTCTGGTCGAACTCGTCGAACACTGACGGCCATCGCTCGGCCGGTTCGGGTTGTTACTCGGAGGCAGTAGACGTAGCCGTAGCTACCTGCCGACGCTCGCCCCGCGTTTCGTGGCGCACCGCGACGCGGCCGGGGTATCGGCCATCGAGGTCGATCGTGGCCTCGTAGTCGACGATGCCAAGACAGTCGGTACAGCTGTCGGCCGTCTGCTCGCCGCTGTCGACGACCACTGTGAGCACGTCGCGGCCGTCATCGTACGCGACGTCGGCGAGCGACGGCTCGTAACACGGCGTCGGCGTCGGGATCCGTCCGGTCACGACGACGGCCTCGTCCGTGAACGCGACGGTCGCAGTTCCGTCCGTTCCACTTGCACAGTCCTGCGCTTTGCGCTCGAGTGACGTGTCCGTAACCGCTGGTTCGGGACATGACGTCGATCGCGAAGTCGAGTCCGTACTGGTTCCGTTCTCGCGCAGTGTCACCGTCGTTTGTGACCGCGTACAGTCGAACGGCTCGCGATCGACACCGACAGTCGTACTCGATTCGCTGCGACCGTCCGGGTCGCTCGTCGTTATCGAGATGGTGTACGAACGTGGCTCGACGAGGACGAACGTGACCGTCTCGTCCGCGGACACCGTGATGTCGCGCTCGAGAAGCGACTCGCTCTCATCGGCCGTGATCTCGACGGCAGCTGTACGCTTTGTGTCGCCGTCGTTGCGAAGCGCGAGTTCGTGTGGCGGCTGTGCGGACGGGAACGGAACGGCGTCGGGATCGCCCACGGTGATCGGCTCGTCCGATCCGGAGTCGGGTCCGCCGCCCGAGCTTCCCGTTCGGTCCGTCCTACGGCGCTCGAGCGCCGAATCAACACAGCCAGCTAGCCCGCCGAGCACGCCGGCCGTGCCGACGAACAGATGACGCCGTCGCATAGTCGACGCCACCACGATGTGACCTAAACATCTTTGTCAGCATTGTTGATTGGTTTCTGAGAGTGACGTTCGTTGCTCGAGGTATCGACGATCACAGCCGAATCGCGAGCGATGAATTATAAGCTGCTCCGCGAGCCGGCCGAGCGACCGCCAGGGGCGTGGTTACCCGAAGTTCTCGATCAGAGCCTCATCTGGGTCGCCGCCATCTCGCTCGATCGTGTCGGCGACGAACGTCACGAAGTCGTCGAACCCGAACACATACACCTGGCCATCCTCGCGGTGGGTCGCGACGGCGTCTGCCAGCTTCGCGTCCGCATCGGCCTCGAGAACGGTGACCGTCGCGCCTGCGTCTTCGAGTGCCTCGAGCCGGGCTTCGTGTGCGGGCTCGTCGTCCTGGTAGATCACGACGGCGTCGTTGCCCGCCTCTTGGGCCGCTTCGGCGATCGCGACCGCCGCGCCGACGCCGGGACCGCCGGCGACCGCCACGACGTCATCGTCGCCATCGTAGGTACTTCGACCGAACGGCCCCTCGATAGCGACGGTCTCGCCACCCTCGAGGTCGGCGAGCCACGGCGAGAGATCGCCGTCAGGATCGATACCGACGGTCAGTTCGAACGTGTCCTCGACGGACGGTGAGGAAAGCGTGTAGTGACGCGAGATCTCCTCGTCGTCGGGTGTCGCTCGGAGTAAGACGAACTGCCCTGGCTGGGCGTCGAAGTCCGCTGGTGTTTCGAGCTCGAGTGCGACGGTGCCGGGACCGACTTCGCTGACCGATGTGACGGTGACTGGCGTCCCCTCCATGCGAGCCGGTTTGGCTGCCGATTGAAAAGGCGTTCCGTTTCGGCAGGATGTCTACGCCACGTCAGTGGCAGGGACGCGCCGGACGCGGCAGGCGAGACTGATAGGGGCCTGGTCGCCAGTCGTTGCTGGAGTCGGCCCTGATCAGGAACGGCAATTATCAATTATAAATACGGTAGTTATAAAATAAACCTTCCACTGTTGCGGAGGTACGCCTAGGGTTTCAGAAGCCTTTTCATTTATGGGGGGTAAGGCTCAGGATAACATGGCTGAGGATCTCAACTGGGCGGTCGGTGGCGAAGCCGGAGACGGTATCGATTCCACCGGGAAAATCTTCGCTCAGGCACTTGCCCGAGCAGGACGGCACGTATTCACGTCGAAAGACTTCGCATCGAGAATTCGGGGCGGCTACACCGCCTACAAGATTCGCACGTCGGTCGACCAGGTGCAAAGCGTCGTCGACCGTCTCGACATCCTCGTCGCGCTGACACAGCGTACCATCGACGAGAACCTCGACGAACTTCACGAGGGCAGCGCCATCATCTACGACGGCGAGCGTTCGTGGGAGGCCGAGATTCCCGACGAGATGACAGCGGTCGACGTCCCGCTGAAGTCGCTGGCCGAGGAGGCCGGCGGCGCGATCATGCGCAACATCGTCGCGCTCGGTGCTGCGTGTGAGATCACCGGCTTCGACGTCGAGTACTTAGACGAAGCCCTCGAGAAGCGCTTCGGCGGCAAGGGCTCGAAGATCGTCGAGAACAACAAGAAAGCCGCTCGGGCAGGTCAGGAGTACGTCCAGGAGAACTACGACCTCTCTCACCTCGGCTATGACCTCGAAACGACGGACAACGACTACGTCCTTCTCAACGGCAACGAGGCAGTCGGCATGGGGGCACTCGCCGCCGGCTGTCGGTTCTACGCTGGCTATCCGATCACGCCCGCGACCTCCATCATGGAGTATCTGACCGGCCGGATCGAGGAGTATGGCGGCCACGTCGTCCAGGCCGAAGACGAACTCTCGGCGATCAACATGGCCCTCGGTGGTGCCCGCGCCGGCGCTCGAGCGATGACCGCGACGTCGGGCGCAGGGATCGACCTCATGACCGAGACGTTCGGACTGGTCGCACAGAGCGAGACGCCGCTTGTTATCGCTGACGTCCAGCGTTCTGGCCCCTCGACGGGGATGCCGACGAAACAGGAACAGGGCGACCTCAACATGGCCCTGTACGGTGGCCACGGCGAGGTGCCGCGCTTCGTCGTCGCGCCGACGTCGATCGACGAGTGTTTCTGGAAAACCGTCGAGGCGTTCAACCTCGCTGAGAAGTACCAGACGCCCGTGTTCCTGGTCTCCGATCTGGCGATGTCCGTCACCGAACAGACGTTCCCGCCGGAGGCCTTCGACATGGACGCAGTCGAGATCGACCGCGGCAAACTCGTCGACGACGACGAGGTCGACGAGTGGCTCGACGCACAGGGCCACTTCCGCGCCCACGCCGTCACCGACGACGGCATCAGCCCGCGTGCCATCCCCGGCATGACCGACGGCGCCCACATGAGCACGGGCCTCGAGCACGACGAACTCGGTCGCCGCACCGAAGACGAAGACGAGCGCGTCCAGCAAGTCGACAAGCGCAACCGCAAGGTCGAGACGGCCCGCGAACGAGAGGACTGGGACTACCGCGAGTTCGGCGACGAGGACGCCGACAACCTCGTCATCTCCTGGGGCTCCAACGAGGGCGCACTCGCCGAAGCGCTCGAGTATCTCGAGGAGGACGGCATCGACGTCCGCGTCATCTCGGTGCCCTACATCTTCCCGCGACCGGACCTGTCCGACGAGATCGAAGCCGCCGACGAGACGATCGTCGTCGAGTGTAACGCGACGGGCCAGTTCGCCGACCTGATCGAACACGACGTGCTTACCCGCGTGAAACGCATTAACAAATACACCGGCGTCCGCTTCAAGGCGGACGAACTCGCAGACGAGATTACCGCGAAACTCTCCGAAGAGGTGCCAGCACAATGAGCTCCGACGTACGATTCACCGACTTCAAATCCGACAAGCAGCCGACCTGGTGTCCTGGATGCGGCGACTTCGGGACGATGAACGGCATGATGAAAGCCCTCGCGAACACCGGCAACGACCCCGACAACACCTTCGTGGTGGCCGGGATCGGCTGTTCCGGTAAGATCGGGACCTACATGCACAGCTACGCCCTCCACGGGGTCCACGGCCGTGCGCTCCCGGTCGGCACTGGCGTCAAGATGGCCCGCCCCGACATCGAAGTGATGGTCGCCGGTGGTGACGGTGACGGCTACTCGATCGGTGCCGGGCACTTCGTTCACGCCGTCCGCCGGAACGTCGACATGACCTACTGTGTCATGGACAACCGCATCTACGGGCTGACGAAGGGACAGGCCTCGCCGACCTCGCGGTCCGACTTCGAGACCTCGACGACCCCCGAAGGCACCAAACAGCCGCCGGTCAACCCGCTTGCACTGGCGCTTGCCTCCGGCGCGTCCTTTATTGCCCAGTCCTTCAGCTCTGACGCGATGCGCCACGCCGAAATCGTCCAGAAGGCCATCGAACACGACGGCTTCGGCTTCGTCAACGTCTTTAGCCCGTGTGTCACGTTCAACGACGTCGACACCTACGACTACTTCCGCGACAACTTAGTCGACCTCGAGGACGAAGACCACGACCCGACCGACTACGAGGCCGCCAAGGAAGTCATCCTCGACAGCGACAAGGAGTACCAGGGCGTCATGTACCAGGACGAAAACTCCGTCCCGTACCACGAGAAACACGGCGTCACCGAGGACATGTCCGAAATCCCCGACGGTGCGCCCGAAGACGCGATGGACCTCGTCCGCGAGTTCTACTGAGGCGACCGGTCGCGTCCGTCGGTACTGACTCGTTCAGCCGTTTTTTCGCGACGTACTCGAGTCGACGACAGCCAGTCGCTCGTCCAGTGGTCGACCGACAGCGTGTCGCTACTGCCGGTTACTGTCACTGCACACTCGGGCCCATCGATCCAGACTTCAAAACCAATGTCTCGCGGTGCCCCGTGACTACTCGAGGCTGACGAGATACTCGAGCATGTCGTCGAGCGGCGCGTTCGTGACGGCAAGCGAGTAGCCGTCGATCCGCGCGAGGTCGGCCGCGTGATCCCAGAGGTCGGCTTCCTCGATGCCATGCAGGATGACCGCGTTGGGCGTCGGATTGACGACCCGCAGCGCCACGAGCGGCGACTCTCCACGGGTCACGCCGGTAAACACCAGCACGCGGTTCGTGCTCTGCCCGTAGAGGCGGAAGAACTCCTCGCTCGAGAGGCGGGTGATCGCCTCGATGCTGTCGATGACGGTATGGCCGCTGACGCGATCGGTGCTGCCCGCGGCGACTTCGGTGGCCTCGAGGTCGTCGTACAGTCGTGTGAGGGGGATCGAGGTGGCGTACTCTCGGAGGTCGTAGACGACGTCACTCTCGAAACCGGCAGAGAGAACGCGGCCGTACTGTCGAATGCGTTCGCCGCCACGTCGCTCGTCAATTGTGAGCAATCCCTCAACGAGTCGGCCGACGACGCCGATGCCGGGGCTTTCCCGGCGACCGCTCTCGTAGTCGGAGATGACCGACGACGAGACGTCGAGTTCGGCCGCGAGATCGGTCTGTGAGATGTCGAAGTCGGTGCGCCATTTGCGCAGCGTCGCGCCGGGGTCGTCACTTAGCGTGATCTCCCCGGCAATCTTCTCCGCGAGCTCCCGTTTCGGTCCACGCCCGCTCATACCCGTCGGTCATCCGGTCGACTCAAGTAGCTACCGGAGACTGGTTGCGGTCCAATACCTGCCGCCATCGCGGCGACTGATCGCCCCGACGGTATCACCCGCCGGAGCACTGACGTATTTGTATCTAGTGTTCGAACACGACGTATGGACGAGCGTCCGATCGAGGTGGCCGGATTCGACGACCGATGAGGGGCTACTATCTTCGGTACGTTCAGGTTCTCCTTCGGTTCTTTCCCCTCGCGATCGCGTTTCTCAGGGACAGACGGCGGTTTCTGTTGTTCGGGCCATCCCGGCAGGTCTCAACCGCAGTCCACCGGGATCGCGCCCAGCAACTCACAGAGACGATGCTGGATCTCGGGCCGGCGTTCATCAAAGTCGGCCAGGTGCTGTCGACGCGACCGGACATCGTGCCGCCGACGTACGTCGAGGAATTCGCGACGCTACAGGACGAGGTCCCAGAGGAGGCAGGCGGCGATCCGATGACTGTCGTCGAAGCCGAACTCGAGGACGTCATCGATCTCGAGACGCTCGAGCCGGTCGCCGGCGGCTCGCTGGCGTTCGTCTACACCGCCGAATACGAGGGCGAGCGGATCGCCCTGAAAGTCCGGCGGCCGGGGATCGTTCCGATGATCGAGCGCGATCTGCGGGTCATCAGGGGATTCGTCCCGTTGCTTCTGTTGCTCGCCGACGAGCGCCAGCGCTACTCGATCGAGAACCTCGCCGGTGACTTCGAGGACATCATTCTCGAGGAACTCGACTTCGCGCGGGAGTCGTCGATCATGGCGGAGATCGACGACAACTTCGCCGACGACGATCGGATCGTCGTCCCCGACACCTATCCCGACCTGTGTTCGGAGCGCGTCGTCGCGATGGAGTACGTCGAGGGCAAGAAGATCACCGACGAGCGCGCGCTGGCCAATGCCGGTACCGGCCCCACCGAGATGGCGACGCTGATCGCCCGCACCTACCTGAAGATGGGACTCGTCGACGGCGTCTTCCACGCGGACCCCCACCCCGGCAACCTCTCGGTGACTGGCGACGGCCGGCTCGTCATCTACGACTACGGCATGAGCCAGCGGCTCACGGCTAACGAACAAGCCGATATCACGGCGCTCTACCGGGCCCTCGTCCGTCGCGACGTCGATAGCCTCCTGAACACGCTCATCGCGCTCGAGGTGCTCGACCCGGCGGTCGATCGGGTTCAGGTCCGACGGGTGCTCGAGCTGGTCATCGAGAGTCTCGAGGGTCGCTCGGAGATCACCTGGCGACAGATCATCACCGAACTGTTTGCACGACTCCACGAGTTCCCATTTCGCATTCCGCCGAACGTGATGTTGCTCATGCGCGTCGGCACGGTCGGCGAGGGCGTCTGTCGCACCCTCGATCCCGACTTCGACTTTCTCGAGGTCACACGCTCGTTTCTCGTCGATCACGGCTTTATCGAGAGCGAACTCGAGACGCTGCTGTCGGACGTACGCGGCGATCTGCGCGAGTCACTGCCCGTCATCGCGCGGGCACCGGCCCGCTTCGACACCGTCTTCGGCCAACTCGAGCGCGGTGACCTCGTCGTCCGGACCGACCCCGTTGAGCCGACCAGCGGCGGTGATCCGGCTGTTGGCTACGCCATCGTCGCCGGGGCGCTGTTCGTCACCGCGTCCGTGTTGACCCTCCACGAGGGATCGCTCGCGATCGCGGCCGGACTGCTCGGATTCCTGTTTCTCGGCCAGTACGTCCGCAAGCGACGCCATCGCTGACTGTCAGACGCCAGCTCTCGGTCACGTGCCGCCGCCCCAACAGTCAAGCCCTCGTGGTTCGAGTCGCCTGCACGTGCCATCGACCGTCGTCCACGTCGCGTTCGCCGGACTGCTCGGGGCTGCGTTGCTCGCCGACGCGTTCGATACCCGTGCGATTCTGTTCGTGATGGGCTCGAGCGCGCTCCTCGATCTCGATACGCTACTCGGGATCGTCGTTCCCGGAACGCATCGGGCGGCGTTGCATAACGTCTGGATCGTCCTCGTCCCCGCTGCTCTCTTGCTGTGGGACGGTGTGATCCGCGAGGAGTCGCTCGTCCGAAGGCGGTGGGGTGACGCCGCCCCGCGCGTCGCGTGGGTCACGCTGGCGGCGCTGCTGTTCGCACACGTCCTGTTCGACGCCTTTTTCAACGGCGTCAACCTCTTCTGGCCGCTTCACGACCGGTTTTACGACCTCTCCGGGACGCTGCTCGTGACCGACCAGCGCGGACTCGTCCAGACGTTCGTCGAACTCGAGTCCGGCGGCGTCGCCGAGTCGACGGTCCGCGGGACGACCGAGAACACACACTACCGGACGGGATTCGATCCGACCCGTGATGAGCCTGCGACCGGTGTCGAGCGAATCTTCCCGATCGCAGCAACCGGCGAACGGTTCGTCCTCACTGTTGCTGGCTTCGCGGCGGTTCTCGTCCGCATCGTCGAAAACCGATAACCGGCGTGCGGTCGCCAACTGTCAGCGCTACCGTTTTGTAAGTGGTGTGCCAAGTGCGCGTATGATTGCGTCTGCCGGCGCACGGGCGACTGTGTCTGCCTCGCCGCCGACTGTTGTCTCTCGCGCTGTCGAATCGGATAGTCGAAGCCAGCGGCTCGAGCACGGAATACGGCTCGCGACCGACCCAGCGATGGTATCAGGACGTATACGACCGACGGTGATCGGACGATGGTAGACCTCGCCTTCTCGGTCGGGCGGCTCCTCTTTGCGCTCTTTCTGGTCTTCCTGAACGGCTTTTTCGTCGCCGCGGAGTTCGCATACGTCCGCATTCGATCGACACAGATCGAAACGCTCGTCGAGGAGGGGCGGTCGTCGGCAAAGCTCGTCCAAGAAGCCGAGGAGAACTTAGACGACTACCTCGCGACGACCCAGCTCGGGATCACGATCGCCTCGCTGGGGCTTGGCTGGGTCGGCGAACCGGCCATCGCCTCGCTGCTCGAACCCGTGCTCGGCTCGCTCCTTCCCGCGAGCTCGCTCCATCTCGTTTCGATCGCAATCGGATTCAGCGTTATCACCTTCCTGCACGTCGTCTTCGGAGAGCTCGCGCCGAAGACGCTTGCGATCGCAGATGCCGAGCGGATCGCGCTGCTCGTCGCCGCGCCGATGAAGTTCTTCTACTACATCTTCATCCCGGGGATCGTCGTCTTCAACGGTACGGCAAACTTCTTTACACGACTGATCGGCGTCGCGCCGGCCTCCGAGCGCGACGAAAGCCACAGTCCCGAGGAGATAATCCGCATCGTCTCGCAGTCGGGCCAGCAGGGGGCCGTCGACATGGACGAAGTCAAGATGATCGAGTCGGTCTTCGACCTGGGCGAGACGCCCGCCCGCGAGGTGATGGTTCCCCGCCCCGACGTCGTCACCGTCGGCGCCGATATGCCCCTCTCGGAGCTACGAGCCGTCGCCGCAAGCGGGAGCTACACCCGGTTTCCCATCGTCGACGAGGACGCCGACGACCCGGTGATCGGCTTCGTCCACGCGAAAGACGTGCTCCACGCGATCGAAACGGCCGACGACACCGAGGCCGAGCCGACCGCGCGGGACCTCGCTCGAGACGTCATCTTCGTCCCGGAAACCCGCCGGATCGACGAGGTCCTGACGGAGTTTCGCCGGCGGAACGTGCAACTGGCCGTCGTCATCGACGAGTGGGGTGCCTTCGAGGGGATCCTGACGAGCGAAGACGTCGTCGAGGTCGTTATCGGCGAGATCCAAGACGAGTTCGACGTCGCCGAGATGGAGCCCTCGATCGACGACCTCGGGGACGGCCGCTACGCCGTCGACGGCAGCGTTTCGCTGACCGATGTCAACGAGGAACTCGAGACGACCTTCGAGAGCGACGCGTTCGACACGATCGGCGGACTGGTGTTGAGCCGCCTCGGTCGCGCCCCTGAGATCGGTGACGCGATCGAAGCCGACGGCTACGAGCTGACCATCGACGCCGTCGAGGGAACCCGCATCGCGAGCGTGATCGTCGACGAGGCGACGGCCGAGGCCGAGGAGTCGTCGGACTGAGCCAGCCCGTGATCGACGGCTCGAGTCGATTGGTTGACACCCTGGACAGTCACGTCCGATCTGATGACTGTAATCGAAAGTAACACTTCCCAGACATTTTATGGTGCAAGGCGGACTGGACGGGATATGGATCGCCGGACGTTCATCGGCGCGACAGGTATCGGCGTCGGATTGACAGGCTGTCTCGACACGAATCGCACCGACTCGAGCGGCGGGAACGGGACGGGCGACGCCACCAAACCGCGAGATTCGACTGATGCAGCGACCGATTCTGACGAGCGTCGTGTAGGGACCACCGACTCGAGCGACACTGATGGGAGTTCCGACGGTTCGAGCAAGACCGACGCGGAAACCGACGAGTCGGATGATCCNTCAGAGATGTGTATAAGAGACAGGAGCAAGACCGACGCGGAAACCGACGAGTCGGATGATCCCGGTGATGGGACCTCCGATTCGAAACGGGACGTGGCGTTCGACTCCTGTACTCGAGCCACGGTAACCGGGTCGTTCGAGGACGGCGACGTCGCCCTGGCGAGTACAGGATTTTACGATGATGGGCTCTACGGCAATACCCTCCTCGAGGACGGTGTTGTCTTCGGAACGGATGTCGACGCCCCGTTTTCGGGAACGGTCGTCTTCGAGATCGCCGATGGCTCGACCGTCCGGGAGCGCGACGGCGAGATCGTCGTCGAAATATCGGAATACGGCAGCGACGGAACGGTCATCTCGTCGCTGACGACCCGGCGAGCTGACTACGAGCGAGTTACTCCGACACACGAAAACCCACACGCCAGCGACTGTCTCAGTGACCTCGCGCCCGACGACGGGTAAGGCGTACACGCTCCTCGCCCTCGGTAGGATCCTCGAGAGGCGGGCACACGCCGAGCACTGGCGACGAGTCGACGTGCTTCAAATCCGTCGCTGACGGGATCGCGCTCAAGGCCACTCTCCGATCGGGTCACCGACCCCCGACCGACGGATGTATTCGGTCTGCATCTCGTGGACGGCGTCGGTAAACTGCATCCCAGCGTCGAGGTGGTCGGCGACGCGGGTTAGCTTCCACCGACTCGGAGTTAACCGGTCGGTCCAGCGCGTCTCGAGCGGGGCGAGATACGCCTCGAGTGCGTCGTCGGGAACGCCCTGCTCACGGAGGCCGCGACGAGCGAACTCGAAGACCTCCTCATAGATCACGGTTCGATCGGTGGTTCGATCGCCGTTAGCGGTGATCCAGGCGAGGTCGGCGTCGAGCCCGTTTTCGACGGCACTGTAGAAGCTCCGTTCGGCCGCGTCGCGATCGAGGCTCGCGAGCGGGTGGTCGGCCACACACAGGCCCCGAACGAGGCCGGCGACGAGCCACTGCAATCCGACGTTTTCGACGATCGTCGGCTGCGTGGGCAGGGGCCGGTATTCGATGCGGATCGACCAGTGGTCGCCCTGACCGACCGGCTGGCCCCCGACGACGGCGCGGAGCCACCGCCAGTAAGTCCCCCGCTTGTGGTTGAGTTCCCAGAACCGATCCGGGAACGTCTCGCGGTCGCCGGCTTCGAGCCACTCGCGGAGAAACGGTGCACACGTCGGATCGGCAACGAGTTTGTCGATCGTGTCGACTGCGCTCCCAATCTCCTCGGGGAAGCGAACCTTCTTCCAGGCCTGGTTGATCGACTGTTCGAACACCGGGATCCGGAGTTCGTGATACGTCTCCTCGAGCAGGTGGTACGGGTCCGCGACATCGTACAGATCTGGCGGCAGGAGCGGCGAGTTCGTCGCTAACGCAAGCACTGGGCCGAGCGTCCGAACGGCGATATTGTGATAGTCGGAGAACGATTCGGCGTGAGGAATCTGGACGTGGGGCTGGATCGAACTCGTCAGCGACTCGAAGAGGATCGATGGGAGCTGACGCTCGGCTCCCGGTACGGTCAGCGTGATCGCCCCCTCGGTTCGCTCTAGAACGTCATTGTCGATCGCGTAGTAGCGAGGCGAGGGCGTCATGTTTTCGGCGATCGTGACCTTCTCACGCTCGCGGACCGCCCCGAGGTACGCCTGTGTTCCGCCCTGGGGTGGGATCGTCCACATAGCGTCTAAAACGATCTCCGCGTCCGCCCGCTCGGCCGCCTGCTGAATGTGTCGATATTGGCGCCGGAGCTGGGCGGCCTGGGCGAGCGCTCCCGTCCCGTCGAACCGGGACGGACTGGTATTGAGTTCGACGTTGTGCACACCGAGTTCCTTCTCACCGGGTCCCTCGAAGAC
The DNA here is from genome assembly GCF_000337475.1 of Natrinema limicola JCM 13563. Classification (GTDB taxonomy): domain Archaea; phylum Halobacteriota; class Halobacteria; order Halobacteriales; family Natrialbaceae; genus Natrinema; species Natrinema limicola. The sequence continues at coordinate 91,795 of NZ_AOIT01000035.1, forward strand.
GGAATCGGGCACGCGAGCCAGCCGCCGATCGTCGTCGACGGCGTACGCCTCGAGCTCGAACCCGAGAGCGAAGCTGGGGTTGTCGAGCCGACCCGCGCGGAGGGCATCGGTGAGACGAGCGGCTTGCTCGTCGACGCGTTGGTCGAACTCGCTCCGCGTCGCGTCCCGAAGCGAGCGCCTGACGAGCTCGATGCGATCCGCCATCAGCTTGTACAAAGCCGCCCCAGTCGCTTAGAAGTAGGGTGCGATCACGCCGCGTGCGGTGCCCGCCGCTACGACCTCGGTGCGCTCTGACAGTGGCGCACGAAACGACTGGCCAGCGGCAGGGTCAGCCCTCGCCTCGACTCGAGAACGGTCGGCGAGGAGTGACGCTCCACAATCCCTAAACGCCGAACACACCAACTACGGTGCAATGACCGACTGGACGGAAAAGTCAATAGAATATGATGTCGATTCGATGTACCGAGTGTGGTAATCGCTATTTGCGAACGAGTGGACGAGCTCGGTAGCTGCACCCACTGATGGGTATCCCGATAAATTAGGGGAATGTTTTTATTTTCGCCCACCGAACATCAAGGTATGTCAGACGTAGCGCTGGACGACCGTGGTCGTCTCACGCTCCCAAAGGAGGTCCGAGAGCGATACGGGGACCGATATCACGTCGTGCAGCTTCCTGATGGGCTCAAATTGATTCCTGTCGCCGACGACCCGCTCGAGGCACTCAGGGACGAATTCGCGGACGTCGAGAAGTCGGCCGGCGAACTTCGTAAAGAAGCACGTGAAGCAGCGCTCGATGAGGCCGGACGATAGATGTATGCGGAAACCGATTTCCTTCTCGCGCTGATTAAGGACGATGACTGGCTCGGCGACGCTGCCGAGTCGATATACCGAGAGCACCGCGACGAGTTATGGACATCGCAGTTTACGCTCATCGAACTCCTGATGGTCGCCTACCGCGAGGAACGTGATACCGAACGCGTCGTTTCGAACGCTGCCAACCTCGTTGAGGTACGTGGTGATGTGGAGACGGTCGTTACGGCGGCGACATATGTGGAAGACCACGGGTTCACACCGTTCGACGCACTTCACCTCGTTGAATCGAATGGAGAGACCATCGTCTCAAGCGACGAGACGTACGAGGATGTCACATCCCGTCTGGACCTGAAGACGGTCGACGAGCACGAGGAGTGAGGCTCCGCAACCACTAAACGCGGCTCATCCCTACCACGATGCAATGACCGACTGGACGGAGAAGTACCGACCGACGACGCTGTCGGAGGTACGCGGCAACAACAAGGCCCGCGACCAGCTGAAAGAGTGGGCCGAAACCTGGGACGACCACCGGCAGTCGGTGATCGTCCACGGCAGCCCCGGCGTCGGGAAGACCTCCGCTGCCCACGCGCTGGCCGCTGACATGGGCTGGCCCGTGATGGAGCTCAACGCCAGCGACAGCCGCGGGGCGGACGTCATCGAGCGGATCGCCGGCGAGGCCGCCAAAAGCGGCACGTTGACTGGCGGCGAGGCGGGCCGGCGGCTGGTCATCCTCGATGAGGCGGACAATTTTCACGGGAACGCCGACTACGGCGGCTCGCGGGAGGTGACCCGTGTCGTCAAGAACGCCAATCAGCCGATCGTGCTCGTGGCAAACGAGTTCTACGACATGAGCCAATCGCTGCGAAACGCCTGTGAGACGATCGAGTTTCGCGACGTTTCGAAGCGCTCGATCGTGCCCGTCCTGCGAGATATCTGTCGGCGTGAGGATATCGAGTTCGAAGAGGAAGCCTTAGCGAAGATCGCCGAGTCGACCAGCGGCGACCTTCGCTCGGCGGTCAACGACCTGCAGGCAGTCGCCGAGGAAACCGAGCGGTTGACCGTCGAGGACGTGGTTACGAGCGAGCGTGACACCACCGAGGGGATCTTCGACTTCCTCGACGACCTGATCAAGGAGAAAGACGCCGAGGGCGCGCTGCGGGCCTCGTATGATGTCGACGAAACGCCCGACGAGATGCTCAACTGGATCGAGGACAACGTCCCGAAAGACTACGAGGGCGCGGAGCTGGCCGACGCCTACGAGTTCCTCTCGAACGCCGACCGCTGGCTTGGTCGGGTCCGAGCGACACAGGACTACTCGTTTTGGCGATACGCAACGGACAACATGACCGCCGGCGTCGCCGCCTCGAGACGCGGCTCCAAAGGCGGCTGGACACGCTACGGCCCACCGAGTTACTGGTCGAAACTCGGCCGCACCAAGGGAACCCGGAATACCCGTGATTCGATCGCCGAACGCATCGCCGAGCGCGAAGGCGCAAGCGTCGCCACCGTCCGCCGCGAGATCCTTCCGTTCCTGTCGACGATGACCCACCACTGTCGGAACCGCGACCTGACCGTCCGGATGGCGGCGGCCTACGACCTCGACGAAGCCGAGGTCTCGTTTATTACCGGCAGCGGGAAAGACACCAACAAGGTCGCGTCGATCGTCGAGGACGCCGCCGATCTGAAAGCCGAGCAGGCAGTCGAACACTCGGGCAACGCCTTCTTCGAGACCGAACGCTCGAGTGGGGATACCGACGACTCGACCGACGATGACGATAGTGGACAGCGGACGGTTGCTACATCGGCGGACGATACGCCGGCAGATGAATCGGCGGCGTCTGCAGACGCAACAGCACCCGACGAACCGGATGGCGATCAATCCGGACTGGGCGACTTCATGTGAGCCAGCGGTTCTATCGAGACTCTGGATACTCAAACAGTCCGTGTGGGCGCATGTCTCTCGCGTTCGATCGATCTGTGACCGTGGTGTCTGACAGTTCCGAGTAGGGCACGATTTCCGATTATATTCGGTGCGAAAGTAAATGATTCCTTACCAATCGACACTATTACATCGGTGAACGGTGAGAGTGGCTGTTGGTGACCGCCTGAATGACAGAACCACGTCGCTGCCCGCTTTGTACGGAAACGTACACCGACCGAACCGACCTCCGGGTTCACCTCGAGGTCGAGCATCGGAAGTCCGAAGTAGTGTCACACCTCGTCGACGGCCACGTCGAGGACAGGCCACTGCCATCGGAGAGCGAGCAGTCGACAGTCGACGAAGAGCGACCAGCGCCGTCGGCCTGAGGGTGGACCCATCAGTTGGTTTCTACCGGGAGTAACTCACGGAACGCCGGCAACAGTGCCTCTCCAACGCCGATAGCCATCGTACGTGGATCCGCAGTGCCGCCATCAGCCAGCGGCGGCACCGTCTCGACCGCGTAGCCGGTCATCCGCTCGAGTTCGGCGGGGTTAGTCCGCTCTGCGACCGTCTCGCCGGCGTACTCGTTGCAGACGATGCCGACAATATCGATCCCGCGAGCCTCGAGGGCGTCGATCGAAAGCGCGGTGTGGTTGAGCGTCCCCAGCCCCGACCGAGTGACGACGACCGCCGCGGCCTCGAGATCGGCGACGAGGTCGATCACCTCGTGGTCGCCGGCCAGTGGTACCCGCAGGCCGCCGATGCCCTCGATGATCGGGACTGCAGTCGCGTCGATTTCGCGTTCGCACGCCGCGCGGATCGTCTCGTAAGAGAGAGATTCGTCGGCAACCTCAGCTGCAACCCGTGGAGCGAGCGCCGGCTCGAGATAGCGGGGGCAGGTCGCAGCATCGGGATCGTCACAGGCCGTGGCGACGAATTCCGCATCGTCGTCGGGTGGATGACCCGTCTGGGCCGGCTTGATCGCCCGCGCATCATGGCAAGCCTCGCGAAGCAAGCGCGTGAGCCCGGCCGTGATGACTGTCTTTCCGACGCCAGTGCCGGTGCCGACGACGGCGATCGGTTGGGTCGCGGTCACAGCACCCCGACCTCCTCGCCAGCCGCACGGAACGCCTCGAGACAGCCGATGACGTCGTCCTGATCGTGCGTTGCCATCGGGACGACGCGAATTCGACTGGTTCCCTCGGGGACCGTCGGCGGCCGAATCGCCGGCGCGACGACGTCTCGTTCGCGGATACCGTCCGCGAGCGCGAGTGCATCCTGTCGGTCGCCGACGAGCACGGGCAGGATCTGCGAGGAGCCCAATACCTCAAAGCCCATGGACTCCAGCCCGTCGCGAAGATGTGCGACGTTCTCCCAGAGGCGCTCGCGAACGTCACTGTGGCGAGCGATATGCAATGCCTCGCTTGCGGCGGCGGCCGCCGGCGGCGCGAGCCCGGTCGAGAAGACGAACGAGCGCGCATCGTTGATCAGTAACTCGATCAGTTCGGTACTGCCGGCGACATAGCCGCCCTGACTGGCCAGCGCCTTCGAGAGCGTCCCCAGCTGGATCTGGACCCGGTCCTCGAGGCCTTCGGCCTGGACGACGCCGCCACCGTTCGCGTAGAGGCCGGTCGCGTGGGCCTCGTCGACCATCACCCACGCGCCGTATTCCTCGGCAGCATCACAGATCGCCGTGAGCGGAGCGACGGTGCCGTCCATGCTGAACACCGAATCGGTGACGATCAGCCAAGCTTCGTCGGCCGGATCGCGGCCGTCCCGTCTTGCTTGGTCGGTTCGCTCCGCGAGCTTCGACCGGAGACTCGCCGCGTCGCAGTGGTCGTAGACGACGGTCTCGGCACCCGACAGTCGACAGCCATCGATGATGCTCGCGTGATTCAATTTATCGGAGAAGACGACATCGGGCTCGAGCGCCGTGATCGTTCCGACGTTCGCGGCGTAGCCGGAGGAAAAGGCAAGCGCGCGCTCGGTTCCTTTCGTCTCGGCGAGCAGCCGCTCTAGGTCCCGGTGGACCATCGTATCGCCCGTAACGAGCCGGCTCGCCCCGGCACCCGTACCGACGGTCGCGGCAGCCTGCCGAGCGGCGTCTTGGACCCGCTGGTCGTCCGTCAGCCCCAGATAGTTGTTCGAGGCAAACACAAGCGCCTCCGCCGAATCGAGCACGGGCAGGTCGCCGCCCGAGGGCTCGGCGAAGTAGCCGCGCTCGGCGACCCGATCGACGGGCGAGAGCGAGCGTTTCAGATCGTTTTCCTCGAGGGTCTCGAGTCGCTCCTCGAGGTCGAACCCACGGTCGGCCATTCGGCTAAACGGACTCAGCGCCACGGTTTGACTCTCACGATTCGGATCGATCGACTGGTTCGGCTCGGTTCGGTCGGCTCGTCGCCGGGACGCGACGGTTCCATGTCAGCATGTGTATTCGTCTCATCGAAGCGATCGAAAAGCTCGTCGCGGTGTCGTCAGAAGCCGGGCATCAGTTCGGCGGGGCCGAAGACGCCGTACTCTCCGGCACGGTTCCGTCGCACGCCGGCTTTCAGATAGCCCAGCGCAGGCCCGTTGACGTTCGCTTCCATGCTCGTCTCATCACCGAGCTGGAAGGTGTTCGTCGCGGTCTCGCCATCGAATGTCCGGCCAGTAACACGCACGGTAGTCGTCGTCGGCTTCTCGTCGTTGTACACGTCGAGGACGCCACCGACCGTGACGTCTTCGGCGTCGCAGACGCCCGCACGCTCGAGGAGCACGTCGTCGGCGTGTTCCATGTCCTCGAACTCGATGACGCCGTCGTGGTCGTCGATGATCGCTTCGATCTCCTCCTCGGAGAGTTCCCGAGCGGTCTCGATGTCGTAGTCGGGGAGGTGGGCGATGTCCTCGCGGACGGTGCCGCGATTGTCCTCGTAGCCGGATTTGAGGCCGACACCCCAGTGGATGTCGACGTCGGTGACCTCGACGAACGACTGGGCGGCCAGCGCCGCCGCGCCGGTCAGCAGGCCGGGCGTCGCGCCCGCGCCACAGATGAAGGTGATGCCGGCGTCTTCGAACGCCTCACGGCGGTCGTCGAGCATGTCGATCACGCGCGAGCGCTTGAGCACGTCGATCATGACCCCGGAGTAGTCTCCCTCGATGAACCGCTCGGCGGTCCGTGGGATGAAGTCGTGTTCGTAGTTGGGCAGCGCAAGCAGGACGGCGTCGATCTCGTCGCCGTGATCGATGACGTCCTGAATCGAATCCGCGCTGGGACGGGCCTGCTCGGAGGCGACGACACCGAGCTCTTCGCCGTGTTGTTTGACGCCGCCTTCGGCGGCCGTCGCGTCCGCTCCGCCGTCAGTTGCAACCTCATTATCAATGTTGCCCTCGGTTGCCTCGAGCAGTTCGTCGACGTCGAGGCCGTCGAAATCGATCGCGACCCCGTGGCGGTCACACGCCGCGACGGGCGTCAGGGCGTCTTTGTGCTGGCTCACTTCGAGTGCTCGTCGGCCGATACCGCCGGTTCCGAGTACCGCAAACGTAACTTCGTCCATGATTATCGTGGTATGTCGTCTATTGAATCAGTCGTCGCTCGGTTCTGCGCCTGTACTCGCTGCTGGCTCGGTCGACTCCGCGGCGTCGCTGTGGCGAGCCTTCACCTCGTCGGGATCGAAGTCGTTGGTCTCCTGGTTGGGCTCGAGTCCTGCGCGTTCGATGATCTCGATGTCCTCGCCGGGCGACTGCCCCTCGGTCGTGAGGTAGTCGCCGGTGAGCAGGCCATCCGCGCCGGCTTCCAGCGGCAGGTGCTGCTCGTCGGGTGCAAGGTTGACCTCGCGGCCGCCGGTCAGGCGGACCCGTGACTCGGGATGGAGGAGTTTGTACACCGCGACCGTCTTCACGATCTCCTCGGTCGAGATGCTAACACCTTGCTCGTACAGCGGCGTTCCCTCGACCGGGTTGAGGACGTTCACTGGCAGCGAGGAGATGCCGATGTCCTGTAACGCGATCGCAGCCTCGACACGGTCGGTCGGGGTCTCGCCCATCCCGAGGATGACGCCGGCACAGAGGTCCATGCCGGCCTCCTTGGCGACCTCGAGGGTCTGCACCCGGTCTTCGAAACTGTGGGTGTCGACGATCTCGGGGAAGTAGCTGTCTCTTATACACATCTCTGNCGCGCCATCAGAGATGTGTATAAGAGACAGCCTCCGCCCATTCCTCGGGCCGGTGTTCTTTCGAGACGCCTTTCTCCGCGACGACGATCCCGAAGCGCTGTGCACCGTCGCGTTCGGCGCGTTTCGCGGCCTCGAGGACCTTCTCCGGGCCGAGGAAGCCGTAGGTCTCGATGCCGGTGTCGAAGTGGACCGACTGCGCACAGAACCCACAGTCTTCGGCGCAGTTGCCCGCTTTCGCGTTGACGATCGAGCAGGCGTCGACCGTGCCGTCACCGAAGTGATCGCGCACGGCTGCGCCGGCTTCGGCGAGGACGTCGACCGGCTGGGCCATCAGCGCCAGCCCGTCGGTCCGATCGAGTCGCTCGCCGGCCACGACCCGCTCGAGTGCGTCGTCGACCGTCTCGTTTCCAGTCTCGTAAACCACACTCAGAATGGCGGTTAACGAGTATATAATGTTTTTGGACGGTCACGATCCCGTGATCGTTCGCCGCTTACAGGCCGGTTTCGATGTGCTGTTCGAACGCATACGCGCTCGAGAGCACCGTCGCATCGTCGAAGCGTTCCCCGATTAGCATGAGTCCGACTGGTAGTCCGTCCGCCGTCCCGGCGGGCACCGACGTCGCCGGATGACCAGTCACGTCGAATGGTGCCGTATTGTGGAGCATGTTGAGCGCACGGTCGATGGCCTCGAGGCGCGAGATCGACTCGTCGACCGCGTGGGCAGTCTGTGGCGTCGTCGGCATCGCGAGGACGTCGACATCCGCGAGCGCGTCGTCGTACTCCTCGGCCAGTTTTCTGCTGAGATTCTGCGCTTTCGCGTAGTAGTGGCCGCGGTATTCGTCTGCGAGGTACTCCCCGAGAACGAGCGTGAGTTTCAACGTCGTAATATAGTCGTCGGCATCCGACCGCCGTGCTCGCCCAAACGCGTCGGCCAGTTGTGTATCGTAAAAGCCCTTCCCGTAGTGGCCGACGCCCTCACTGTCGACCGTCGCGGCCGTCTCCTCGAGTGCGATGGCGTTCCAGATGGTGAGCCCATCGAGGTGCATCGGCACGGAGACCTCCGTCACCGTCGCGCCGGCGTCCTCGAACGCGGTGAGCGCGTCGCGAACGGTGTCGTCGACGCCCGACTCACTGACCTCGTGTCCGAACCCCTCCTTAATAACGCCGACGGTCACGTCCGACGGATCGTCCGAGAGCACCTCTCTGTAGTCGTCGGTCGGGACGACGCCCTGTCGTGGGTCGAGACCGTCGTTCCCGGCGATCACGTCTAGCACTCGTGCGCAGTCGTCGACCGTCGAGCAGATCGGCCCGGCGTGGTCGAACGAGCGACCGAGACCAACGATTCCAGTGTACGGAACCAGACTGTGCGTGGGCTTGTGGCCGACGAGGCCGCTCCACGCGGCGGGGATTCGAATCGAGCCGCCCTGATCGCCGCCGATGGCAACGTCGACATCGCCGTTGCCGACGGCCGCTGCCGACCCCGACGACGACCCACCCGCGATGTAGTCCGAATCGACGGGATTCAGTACCGGCCCGGTCGCGGAGAGTTCGCCGCTCCCGGAAAACGCCATGTCTTCCATGTTGAGTTTCCCGGTAATGGTCGCACCGGCGTCGAGTAGTCGCGTGACGATCGTCGCGTCGGTCGACGGAACGTAGCCCTCGAAGAGCTTCGACCCGACCGTCAGTTCAACGCCGGCCAGATTGACGTTGTCTTTGAGCCCAACCTCGTAGCCCGCGAGCGGGCCGTCGTCTGCGCCCGTTACTTCGCACTTCGTGACGAAGGCGTTGAGCGGATCTTCGTCGGGTCCCGGCCGGTAGCCGGGATCGCGGTCGGTGTATTCGACACGGGGTCGATAGTCAGGAAGTTGATCCAATCGCTCGTAGCCCAATAGCGTCTCGGCGATGGCGGCTTCGAAGTCTTCGACCTCCTGGTCGGTCAGGTCGATGTGATGGCGTCGTGCGTACTCGCGGATCTCCGCCGGCGTCGGCGGCTGGACGTTCGGTGGCGATTCTGACATACGATCACGGTGATCGATAACAATGGACAAAAAGGTTCGCCGGACTGTCGACGCTCGAGGGTTGATCGGATCACCCGCTGAGAGTGAAATACACACCAACCGGCGACCGCAATCAGCGTCCCTCGTCGAAGAACGTCTGGAGCAGCGGATACCACGCGCCGAAGACGGCCCCGAACGTCGACAGTCCGACGAAACTCCCCCAGTGCTCGACAGGAACCGGATACGGACGTGCCGTAGCGACCCCGAGCAGAAGCGGGCCACCGTAGGCGACGACGGCCACCCAGAGGACGACGCCGTAGGAAAGGCCCAGACAGGCCCCGAGAAACGGATTTCGATAGCTCTCGGCGAGCGGTCGCGGGACGTAGCGGCCTCGCGAAAGCCGGGTGACGAGCGCGACGAACGGACCACCCGCGACGAGGCTGTGACAGAAGACCAGCGTCCACTCGTTTACCACCCCCTCGAGGCCGTAGACGCCGGCCACCGATCGGAGACTGCCGGTCGCGTGTAACACACCACCGAGCGCCGCCCCGGCAATCAGGGCAGCCGTCACCGTCGTAAGGACCGTCGTCGGCGACGGACTCCCACCACGCTGTGACTGTCTATATGCCATTACAGTATCTCTCAGCCATATTTATATGTATTTATCTAAATTCTAGACGAATGTCTAGTTACGTGAGTGTTACTGGCCGGCAGCCGGGCGTTTCAGCCACTCCGACGGCATCACCGCGGCGTCTCCGCACCCCACTTCTCGAGGGCCGTCGCCAGTTCCGGGTGGTCGTCGGCGTAGTCCTCGAGTGACTCGCCCGCCATCGACGCGTCGACGGACTGGCGGAGCGCTTTCGCGCCCGCGTGGGTGCCGTCGGGGTGGCCGTGGATTCCACCGCCGGCCTGGACGATGATGTCGGTGCCGAGCGCCTCGAGCAGCTGGTCGACGACGCCGGGATGGAGTCCGCCGGACGCGACCGGCAACACGGGCGTTAGCCCGTGGCACTCGCCGGTGAGCCACTCGTTGATCCCCGGCGTGTCCTCGTTTGCGAGTTTCCCAAGCCCCGCAGTCCCGGTGTGGATGTGATCGACGCCACAGAGGCGGGCGATCTGGGCGATGACCCGCATCGAGACGCCGTGGTGCTCGAGCCGATCGAAGGCGGCGTGCATCGCGCGATGGGCGTGAATCGCCAGTCCGTGCTCCTCACATCGCTTGCGGACGCTCTGGACGGCCGCCCAGCCGGCGGTGATCACGTCGACCATGACGAAGCCGCCGCCGTGTTCGGCCACGAGGTCGACGCGCTCTAACATCTCGGTGGTCTCGGCGGTCACGTTCACGAGGTAGTCCTTGCGCTCGCCGGTGGCCTCCTGTGCGCGGTCGCGGGCCGCGAGGCTCTCCGTCAGGCGGTCCTCGAAGGGGTTAAACTCCTGATCGGTGAGATTCTCGTCATCTTTCAGCAAGTCGACACCACCCAGCCACGCCTCTTCGCCGATCTCGGCGTGGGCTGCAGTCGAGAGGCCGACTTTTGGTTTCGGGACCGTCGCCAGTACCGGTCGCTCACCGGCATCGAGTTTTTCGTTGGCGACGCTCGTCCCGAACTGCGGCCCCAGGAAGCCACTAACGATCGATTCTGGCCAGTGGCAATCCTCGAGCCGAATCGAGTCGACGGCTTTCATCCCCAGAATGTTTCCGGCGATACACGAGAGGATCTGGGGCATGCTGCCGGCCTCGAACAGCGCCGCTGGATAGGCGACGGTGATCTCGGAGCCGTCGATCTCGCAGGCCACCGCACCGAGATCCTTCAGTTCGTCCTCGTCGACGTGGAGCGCTGCCCAGGTGCCGTTCGAGGACTCGGAAGCGACCCGACTCGCTGCGGCTTCCATCGACATGTCCGCGGCCGGATCGATCGTAAACTCACAAGTCAGGTCCGTCGCCGCAGGCTCGTACTCGAGGTCTAGAAAGTCGTCGTACTCGATTCCAGTCATGGTACCGAATCGCATTCACCGCGTCGACTAATAGGGCTTGTGCCGATCGTCAGTCGGCTGGGGTCGGTCGACGGCGGCTCGCACACACGACGGCTGATTCGCTGGATCGACTGCTGCGATGCCGTTCTGCTGGGCGTTTGTCAACCTCCGCTCCCGCTCTCCCCCGCTGGCGGCCAGTAGACTAATACGTCATCGATATAATTTGATCGGACTGGAAAAATTCCAAAAATTAAATACTCGTGATAATCCACTACTATAGAGCGAGCGCATGACAGATAGTACGATAGACACACAGGCGGGCGATTCTGGGTTCGACGTGGGCTCGAGCGCGGACCTCTTCGGGGAGATCGAATCGAATAGCGAGTCAGGGGACGATACGAAGACCGAGACCGCCGAGGGGGACGAATCCGATGTCGGTGACGAGCAAACGGCAGCCGACGTCTTCGACCAGCTTCAGACCGACGTTGGCGACGAGGACGGGACCGACGATATCCTCGCTGACGAGAGCCCGGACGACATCATCGCGAGTGCAGACGAACCCGACCCCGAGCCCGACGAGGTGGTCGACGACGACCTGCTGGCTGACGACGACGAACTCGCTGCTCTCTTGCTTACCGGTCGCTCGAAAGACGGCGACAGTGAGTTTCTCTGGGTCGATCCCGACGCGGATGATGCGGAAGAAGCCGAGCCCGACAGCGATATCGATGCGGACGACGACGTTCTCGAGACGGACGAGTCGGCCACAAGCGACACCGACGACCGACCGGACTCGAGCGAGACCGACGCTGACCCCATAACTGACAGCGAGACCGAAGCCGACGACGCTGTGACGGCGTCCGCTCCCGATGCTGTGGAAACAGCTACTGACAATACACAGATCGAGTCTCCTCCATCGACGTCAGATTCGGGTTCCGACGACACTCTCGAGCAGAAACGGAACTCGAGCGAGGAGTCCGTCGAGGACGAACCCGTTGATATCGACTCGAGTGACGAGGCCGTCGAGGACGAAGGCGTCGAGTCCGACACAGCTGGTGAAGACGAGGAGGATGGACTCGTCGAGACCGACAAGGACGAACCCGTCGAAGCCGAGGCAGACGACGATACAGCGCTCGAACTCGAGGATGACGACGCAGAACTCGAACACGAAGACGACACCGCGTCCGAATCCGATACCGACGACCCGGCGACCGAAACCGACCCGAAGCGATCTGACGACTCCGCCGGCCCGCTCTCGAAACTCCGCGAGACGCTCGGCGGACTGTTCTAGCCGACCTGCCCACACACCCGACATTCGCCCGTGCTCTTCTCGCCGATCATGGATCTGGATGCCACGCAAGTCCCTTTCGCCGAACGGTAAACGGTCGCTCGCCACACACGGGACAGCGCGTACCGCCGCCGGGTGTGTCGTCCCGGTCTGGAATCGTCTGTTCGTCGCCGCAGGTGTCACACTCGAGCCAGACGGGCATAGCCAATACTGACGGCTGACACAGTTATGAATCGCCCTGCGGGCGAGCGACGGGTCGTCGTTGTGTTCAGACGCTGTGGCTTGTGAATGGTGTCAAACAGAGAGAAACGAGAGGCGATCAGTCAGAACCGTCGCGTACGGACCGCCTCGAGTGGATCGGCTCTGTTACGCGAGGAACTCTTCGATGTGGTCGGCGACTTCCTCGGGGGTGTCGCCGACGGGGACGCCGGCGTCGTTGAGCGCCGAGATCTTGCTCTCGGCGGTGCCGGTACCGGAGCCGGAGACGATCGCGCCGGCGTGGCCCATGCGCTTGCCTGGCGGTGCGGTGCGGCCGGCGATGAAGCCGGCGACCGGCGTGTCGACGTGCTCGTCGATGAACGCGGCGGCTTCTTCCTCGTCTTCGCCACCGATCTCACCGCACATAACGATCGCGTCGGTGTCGGGGTCGTTCTCGAACAGTTCGAGGGCGTCGACGAAGTTGGTGCCGATAATCGGGTCGCCGCCGATGCCGATGGCGGTCGTCTGCCCGATGCCGCGGTTGGTCAGATTGTCGACGACCTGGTAGGTCAGGGTGCCCGAGCGGGAGACGAGACCGACGTTCCCCTCCGAGAAGATGTTACCAGGGAGAATGCCGAGTTTGGCCTCGCCGGGGGTGATGAGGCCGGGACAGTTCGGGCCGATGAGCCGCGTGTCGGTTTCGGTCAGGCGCTTGTTGACACGGGCCATGTCCTGGGTCGGGATGCCTTCCGTGATCGCGACCGCGAGGTCGAGTCCGGAGTCGAGCGATTCGAAGATTGCGTCGCCGGCAAAGGCCGGCGGGACGAAGATGACCGAGGTGTCGGCGTTTTCCTCCTCGACTGCTTCGTGGACCGTGTCGTAAACTGGCACGCCGCTGACTTCCTGACCGCCCTTGCCGGGGACCGCACCGGCAACGACGTTGGTGCCGTACTCCATCATCTGTTCGGTGTGGAACTTCCCTTCCCCACCGGTGATGCCCTGTACCACGACGCGCGTGTCGTCGTCGACTAGTACGCTCATTATTCGCTCACCTCCTCAGCGTACTCGACAGCACGCTGAACTGCATCCTCGAGGGTCTGTTCGACCGTCACGAGGTCCTCGTTGAGAATTTCCATACCTTCCTCCCAGTTGGTGCCGGCCAGCCGCACGACGACTGGCTTGGGGATCTCGTCGAACTGCTCGAGCGCTTCGTTGATCCCTTTGGCGACCTCGTCGCCGCGGGTGATACCGCCGAAGATGTTGAAGACGACGCTCTCGACGTTGTCGTCGGAGAAGACCATGTCGAGTGCGTTCGCGATCCGGTCGGCTTTCGCGCCGCCACCGACGTCGAGGAAGTTGGCGGGCTCGCCGCCGTAGTAGTCGACGAGGTCCAGCGTCGTCATCACGAGGCCGGCACCGTTGCCGATGATCCCCGTGTTGCCTTCGAGGCGGACATAGTCGAAGCCGTACTCGTCTGCCTTCTGCTCGAGTTCGTCGCCACCGGCGGCTTCCTCTTCCATCTCGGCGAGTTCGGGCTGGCGGAACAGCGCGTCCTCGTCGATGTTCATCACGGCGTCGGCCGCGATGACGTCGTCATCGCTCGTGACCATCAGCGGGTTGATCTCGGCGTCTGCGCCGTCCTTGTCGTCCCAGAGCTGGTAGAGCGTGGTGAGGACGCTCGAGACGTCACGGGCGACCGACTGGTCGACACCGGCGTCGTAGACGGCCTTGCGGGCCTGGTAGGGGTGCATCCCGAAGGCGGGATCGATGTGCTCGCGGGCGATCGCGTCGGGATCTTCCTCGGCGACCTCTTCGATGTTGACACCGCCTTTCGTCGAAACCATCGCGACGGGCTTGCCCTCGCCGCGGTCCATCGTGATCCCGACGTAGAGTTCGTCGGTGAAGTCAACCGCTTCCTCGACGAGGACGCGGTCCACGTGGTAGCCTTTGAGGTCCATTCCGAGAATGGATTCGGCTGCCTCGCGGGCTTCGTCTTCGTCGTCGGCGAGTTTGATCCCGCCGGCTTTCCCTCGACCACCGACCTGTACCTGCGCCTTGACCGCGACTGGATAGCCGATCTCCTCGGCCGCGGTGACGACGCCGTCGACGTCGGACGCGAGTTGCGAGTCCGGCGTCGGTACCCCGGCATCGGCGAAGACCTGCTTCGCCTGGTACTCGTGTAATTTCATACCATTCGAAGGGCCGTTCCGCCCTTGCTTAAATCCTGCCAGTTTCCGCTCGCCACTGACACGCATTCGGGGGCTCTTCCCGTGGATCGTTCACGATTTACCATCCACGATCGCCTGCGCGTGCCATCCATACAGTCCGGTCCACGAACGGGGTAGCACTGATATGGGCCGGTCTGTCACAGCATTCAAAGTTCGGCTTCCCCTAGGGCCACTCGGGGCTCCCCCGTGACAAACCCTACCGCAACCTGTCGACCCTCGGGGTGGATGTCGTCGATCACGACCGTGCTCCGGTTTCTGGTCCACAGCAACCTCTTTATCTCGCTGGCCACGCTCAGCGTCGTCGTCACCACCGCCGTCCTCGCGGACCTGCCACTCGAAGCCCTGCCGCTGTTTATCGTCTTCGCGGCCACGATGTTCGTCTACACCGTCAACCGGTTTACTGACCTCGCGGAAGACGAACAAAACGTCCCGGATCGCGCGGCGTTTACGAAGCGGTACGGCCGTGTCTGGCTGACGGCCGGGATCACACTCTACGTCGCCGCGATTGGGATCGCCGTCGCGCTCGGGCTTTCGGGAGCGGCGTATCTCTTGCTCCCCCTTGCGGTTGCACTGCTGTACTCCGTCGGTGGCATCAAACAGGTCTTCCTCGTGAAGAACCTCTTCGTCGGCCTCGCGTGGGGTGCACTCCCCCTTGGCATCGGCTACTACTACGATCAGCTCTGGTCGCTTTCGGTCCTGTTCATGTTCGCCTACGTGACGGTCATGATCACCATCGCCGCGGTGATCTTCGACATCAAAGACATCGAGGGCGACCGCGAAGAGGACATTCCGACGGTCCCGAATCAGTTCGGCCCGCACGCGACGCGCGTCTGGTCGCTGGGTGCGACCATCGTCGTCGCCACGGTGGTCGTCGCACTCGTGGTGACGGGGACGATCCCGCGACGGTTTCTCGCCGTGCTCGCGATGAACGCCTACGTTTGCGCATACATCCCGTTTGCGACCCCCGACCGCGGCCCGCTGTACTACGGGTTCGTCGTCGACGGCGAACACGTCTTCCTCGCCGCGGTCGTGCTCGCACTCGAGTGGCTCGTCTGGTGACGCTGCTCCCGCTTAGTCGTCGTCTGCGACGCCAGTCGCCCGCAGGTACTCCTCGAGCAGCGTCGGGAACTGCCCGCCGCGGACGTAGCGCAGGCCGAACTCGTCGGCCCACGAGATGATGCCCCGGTCCTCCGTGACGACGCCGGCGTCGAGCTCGCGCGCGAGAATGAGCAAGTCGAAATCCTCGCGGGAGTCGAGCACGCCCTGTCGGAGCGCTCGGCGGTACTTATCACGCAGATTCGACAGGACGCGATCAGCTTCGGTCATGTAGGCCTCCCGTTCGCCGTCATCGGTGTCACGCGTAAGATCAGCCGGATCGAGCTGTTCGACCTCGCGGATGGCCTCTTCCGAGACCCGCAAGCCGCGGTCGACCCGATCGCTCATCTCGTCGATGAAGTTGTAGACGACGTTCGCGGGAATCGTGACGCCGTAGCGGTCGGGGCTCTTGCGGACGACCCAGGTGTCGAGCCGCGAGAACACGGCGTCGTCGACGTCGCGCTCGCGCAACATCGTCCCTAGTTCGTCATGGATCGACGGCGGTACGTAACAGGAGATATTGAGCTCGAGGCGCGCGGTCGAGACGAGATCGAGCAGGCGGAGCACGGCCGCCTCGAGCGACTCGTCGTCGCGGCGGATCTCCTCGGTGATAAACAGCGAGGTGTCAAGGACGAACCGCTGGCGCGGGAGGTCGCCGGGCATACGTCTCGATTGGACGGTGAGCCACATAGACCTCACCCCGTGCGGACGGCAGCCGCCGATCCGAGCGGGGGCCGGCCCGGTGTTTTTGCCGATGAACGGCGAGAGTCGATATATGGACCACGACGCGTACCTCGAGCGCCTCGGGGCCACGACCGACGAGCCGGCCGACCTCTTCGAGCACTTCGAGCAACGGTCGTTCGACGGTCGGACCTACCACGTCCTGACGGACGCACGCCACGGCCTCGAGCGCGGGACCGTCATCGTCGAGGACGCCGAGACCGTTATCAGGGGGTATCCGAGCATCCCGCGACTGCTCGTGCTCGAGCCGGGCGTTCCGTCGTTTTTCGAGGACGCCGAGACCGTCGCCGTCGAGGAGAAACTTGACGGGTTCAACGTCCGAATCGCCGACGTCGGCGAGCCGCTTGCGTTTACCAGAAGCGGCTACGTCTGTCCGTACACGACCGCGCGGGCGCGCAAGCTGCTGTCGCTCGAGGGGTTTTTCGACGAGCATCCGGAGAAGACCCTCTGTGCCGAACTCATCGGGCCGGAAACACCCTACACGACCACCGACTACGAGGGGGTAGATACCCACGACTTCCGCGTTTTCGGCGTTCGCGACCGCGAGTCGGGCAACCCGCTATCCGTGGTCGATCGCCGCGCGATCTGTGAAACGTACGACTTCAACCAGCCGCGACTGTTCGGACGGGCACCGCCGGATACCGCCGCCGCCGAGCTGGTCCGCGACGCCATCGATGAACTCGACGCGGCGGGTCGGGAGGGCGTCGTGATGAAATCGGAACCCGGTGACGCGATGGTCAAGTATACGACCGAAGCCCAGCACCACGACGAACTCGCCTACGCCTTCTCGCTGCCGTTCGACCACGGCCGGGATTTCGTCTTCTCGCGGCTCATCCGTGAGGCGTTTCAGGCCGCCGAGTTCGACGAAGACGAGGCTCGACTCCAGGAGCGCGCACACGACCTCGGTGAGTCGATCCTCGTTCCAATGGTCGAGGCCATTCAGGACGTCGACGACGGCGAGACGATCGGCCACCGACACACGGTCAGGGGCGACGCCGACTCGATCGACGCGCTGTTCGACCATCTACACGACCAGTCGATGACGATCGAGCTCGAGTCAGATCGTCGTGAAGACGGCCAGCGCGTCGTCGAGTTCGTCAAGGTAGCCGAATCAAGTCGGGACCGCATCGCCCATTATCTCGAGGGCGGGACGCGAGACGAGTGACGGTGGGTCACACCACTCGCCCTCGAGCGCGAACGAACCCTTTAGGCACCGGCCGCCGGTACGGACGTGTATGCCCGTTCCCAAATCCGAGTTCGAAAACCTCCCGCCGTGTGACTTCTACACGCCGGCGGAACTGCTCGAGGACGACCAGATGTACACCGTCTACGAGATCGCACGACTGCTCCAGGGTCTCGAGCCAGACGCCGACATCGACCGCGAGACCGAGGACATCCTGCTCGACTGGGCGATCCCGTGGATCATGACCAACGCCGACGACCTCGTGGTCGCCGAACCCCGTGACGAGGACGAACCCGGCTACTACGGCCTGAAAGAATGATCCTCCTCGTGGTCGGTGCCGACCGCGTCGACGCCGGCAAGACGACGTTTTCGGCCGGCCTGCTCGAGCGCACCGGCGCGGTTGGCTACAAACCCCGCGCCGGCAACGACTTCTGGTTCGACCACGACGACTGCCGACGTGCCCTCGCCGACGGGCGACTCTACGGGAAAGACGCGGCGCGGCTCTCGGCGGCCGACGGCCGCGGCCGATCGCCAGAGCGGCTCAACCCTGTCCACCGACTTTGGCAGCCTAGCCCCGGCGGCGGCAGCGGCCTGCTCGGCCGGACCGACCGAGAGTTCGTCGTCGACCGGATCGGCCGCGACCCAGAGGATGCGTTGTTCGTCCGCAATGCAACCGCCGAGGTTCCGGACGCAGTTGCCGACGCGCTCCCCCTTTCCGACGCCGTTCCCGTCGAGGCCGTCGCGGAGTTCAACGACCTCGCCGAGCGGGAGTACGTCCCCGCGTTCGACCGTCTGGCTACCGAGATCGAGGACACGGACGTCGCCGTCGTCGAGTCCTACAGCGATATCGCGCTTCCGCTGTCGTCGCTCGATCCAGCGCAGATCGCCGCCGTCGCAGCCGTCGAACCCGGCCGCGTGCGCGTCTACGACGGCGACCGCTACTGTCGAGCCTGCGAGATTGCCAGCTCGAGCCCGAGAGACGGGGCCATCGAGAAGCGCGTCCCCGACGTCCTCGACTATCTCGACCCGCTCGAGCGCGTGCGATTACCGCCCCTTGGCAAAGAACAGCGGGACGATCCCATACGGATCGCTCGCGCGTACGCGGACGCGTACGATACGTTTCTCGACGCCGCCAGACAGGTCTGATTGCTGGACAGTCTCTCTGTCGGGCGACGCGCCTACGTCTGGCGTGCCATCTGCGCCGAGAGTTCGACGTGGCCGTAGGGGTCGTTGGTCACGCTTGGCCCGTGGCCCGTGTGCATCTCTTCGAGGTCGGGATCGATCCACTCGAGTACGCGGTCGATACTCTCGATCAGCGTCGGTCGGTCGCCTTCCTCAAGGTCGGTGCGACCAAAGCTCCCGTTCTGGAAGATCAGATCGCCCGCGAACAGCACGCTCGCCTCCGCCGAGTAAAAGCAGAGGTGGTCGTTTTTGTGTCCGGGCGTGTGCAGCGCGACGTAGTCGTGATCGCCCAACTGGACCGTCTCCTCGTCCGCGATTGCGTGGTCGACGCCGTCGACCGCGGTGTCGTACCCCCACGCGTCGACGTCGAATGCCTCCTTGACTGCCGCGAGGTTCCCGACGTGGTCGCGATGGGTGTGGGTCAGGATGACTGCCTCGAGGTCGTCGACGCGATCGGAGACGGCTGCAACGGCGTCGAAGTTCGCGCCCGTATCGACGAGGACGGGCCGGTCACCGGTAACGAGAAAGACGTTGCTAGTAAACGCCTGCACACCCTGTGCGAGATTCGAGATCATGAGGCCTGCTACACAGTCGATCGATTTGTGGGTATCGACACAGGTCGGAGTGTCGGGAACCGCCGCAAGCGAGCGAGGCGACACTCATCGTACGTGTACAGCTAGTATCGACCGTTTCTACCAGCCATCTCGCTATTCACAAGCATTTTTAGCTCCGACACGTAGTGAGTAGACGAATGAATCGGCCGGCCTCCGTCGGATTCGTCGTTCTCGTCGTCCTTACGCTCGTCGCCGGGGTCAGCGCACCGATCGCGGTGGCCGACACTGGACCGATCACTTCGCCAACCGCGGAGACACACCCCGCGGCGATGGCGACCCCACCGGATGGCGACCAGTTCGCCGCCCAGGAAGCCCAGGATTTCGACAAGACGACGTTCGAGATCACTGTTCACGAAAACGGCAGCGCGACGTGGACCTTCCGGTACGAACAGGTGTTCGCAAACGAAGACAACGCGACCGCTGCCAGAGAGAACTTCGAAGCCTTCGCCGAGGAGTTCGAGGCCAACGAGACGGACTTCTACGACCGATTTACCAACCAGTCGCGTCTGATGGTCGAGTCCGGACAACGGGAAACCGGCCGGGAGATGGAAGCGACGAATTTCCGCCGTTCCGCGCAGGTCGAAGAGCGATTCACGACGATGGGTGTCGTCGAAATGTCTTTTACGTGGGAGCGGTTCGCAGCCGTCGACGCGGACCGAATTATCGTCGGTGACGTCTTCAACGATGTCTTTCTCGAGTCGAATCAGGAAATCGTCATCGAGGCCGGCGGTGATCTCACGTTCCAATCGATCGAACCTGCCGACGGGCAGTACGCCGGGGACTCGATTGAAGACGCGGAGTCCGTTCAGTGGAGCGGTCAACGGGGATTCATCGACGGCCGTCCCCGTGCCGTGTTCGACCGTCCTGGGAGTACCGACACGGGACTGATTACAGCTATAGGCGGCGGTCCCGGTTTGCCTCTCCTCGGAGCCCTCTTCGGTCTCGGCCTCGCCGCCGCAGCCGTAATCTGGTATCGACGGTACGGGCCCGGCGCTGGCAAACCCGCCACCGGAGAGTCACCACCCGACTCAGCACAGCCCGCACCAGCTGCCGCCGACGCGGCCGGCGAACCCCCCGAGGAAACCGACTCGATCGCCGACGAGGAACTCCTGACGGACGAAGACCGCGTCGTCAAACTCATCCGCGAGAACGGCGGGCGGATGAAACAGGTCAACATCGTCGAGGAAACCGGCTGGTCGAAATCCAAGGTCAGCATGCTGCTCTCGGATATGGAAGATGAGGGCACCATCAGCAAACTCCGCGTCGGCCGCGAAAACATCATCAGCCTCGAGGGCTTCGAGCCCGAGGCCACGAAGTCACCGTTCGAGGAGTGACAACCGACAATATACTAGCGCTGATACGTTATCTCATGCGACCCCCTCCCACTGTAGGATTGAAACGGAATCCTTAAACATAACACCGCTCTACGATTGAGTGAAGACGAAGCCCGCTCCGATGGTGTAGTCCGGCCAATCATATTGCCCTCTCACGGCAATGACCAGGGTTCGAATCCCTGTCGGAGCATTCCTCATTTACGGCCCTTCTATCGGCTAAACTCGTTCACCGCTACTTGAATTATTTGTCACGGTGTGAAATAAACATCGTTTATCATCGTCGGATCGTACCGATAGCGACCGTTTACTATCTCTTGTATAACCTCGCTATCCCCTCAATTTCCACTGCTAGACGCTGCTCGAGAGTGCTGTAGCAGTGTTGCATCCGCTAGTGCTGTCATCTGTTCATACTCTATTTTAATAATATAGATAAATAAAATAATCAGCTGGGGATACCGTTCTGTATCTGTGATACGATATCCAACCCCTCGAATATATTCTGGTTTGAAAATGCTTATTGCCTGAAGATTCGTCGGGCAACGTATCGATGAACCGGGTTTTGGCGTTTATCCGTGGGTTGTTCTCTTCAAGTTCTACGACTGGATCAATCGATCCAGAAGTAGTTCTTCAGGGTATAGGGAAACAGGAATCATTGAAACGACAAATAAGCTGATCGAATGGAAGAAACAATACACTGAGGAGTATACGGACTACCTCACGATTTACGAAGCTTTGAACAAATACGAGACTGCGTCTGAAGCATTAGCGCGATTGGAACCGTTGTTGGATGAAAGTGGGTGCTACGAAGAACAGGTTCTTGATGCAGCAAAGACACTAGAGGAGGATCTTCAAGCGGTATTGGAGTTCATAGAACGTCGTTCCACGTACAACGCAGAGTGGATTGATCACATGAAAAAGAAGCACGGGTCTGAACTCAATGACTTCTTCGATGATCCGGCCCACTCCCATACACATCAACAGTTTCGGGCAATCTTTGCAAATGACAACTTTAACCGAGTGAATGCGGCTGCAGGAACCGGGAAGACAACCACATTCGGCCGCCGAGTTCACTTTATTCTCTCTGAATTTAACGACGTATCTGCGAGTGATCTATTAGCGTTCACTTTCACTCGCAATGGACGTGACGAGATGCAGAAGGAACTTGAGGAGACGTTCGATATTACGGGTGTCGATGTGAGGACGATCAATTCATACAGCAAGTCGATAGCTGAGAACCAGTACAGCGATTTGGAATTTGTCGTTGGAGAAGCCAAAACTACTGAGATTGCCCGGATATGGCGCGATATACAAGACGACGAGGAACTCGAAGCAACCTACGAATCCTTCATGAGTACGTGGAAGGATGATCGATATGATCCGAACGACATCGATGTTGTGGACGGAGTCTATGAGTCACATGCGGCGAAATCAACAGTAACGATACAAGGAGAAGAGGTTCAGTTAGACACCATTCCTGAGGAAGGGATTGCCCATAAGTCGATTGCACAACTTCTTACGACGCTCGGATTAGAGTACGACTATCAAACGCATATCGAATGGGCTTCATCTCCATCTGGTGGATCTATTTTAGACTTTGAACTTGTCGAACCTGTGCAGGGAGAGCGTCTCTATATTCAGTACTGCACTTCTGAAGAGACCCGTGAAGATCGACCTCAGTATCGGAATATTCACAGTGAACGACCCGAGACGATACGCCAACTCTTCTCCTCGAATCCGAAACTGGATAATGATCCTGAAGGCAAGACAGTCATTGTTCTTGACGGCGAAAACCTTCTTCATCGCCCAAGCGATGATTTAAATTGGAAGCGAAAACAAACCAAGGCTCGGTTTGCTAATGCTGTCCAAACAACCCTCGAAAATGAACTTCAACAGGTGGGTGTTGACCTTTCCAATCGCTTGAGTGGCCGCAACCTCAAAGACTACGTATACGACAGGAAGGTTCTCTACCACGATATTGTAGAGAAGGTCTCTGAGTTCATCAACCAAGCTCGAGTTCGTGAGTGGAACCCCGTTCAGACAAAAAATGAGGTTGAATCATATCTCAAAGAAGAAGGCGAAGATTTGGACGAGGGTGTTGAGGAATTTGCGCGACTCTCGATTGCAGCCTACAGGAAATTCAATGAAGTGTTTGATAATAGGACGAAGACTGATTTCCATGGGTCAGTAGTACTTACTAGAGACCTCCTTCGAGAGGGGGATGTTGACGAGAACAACTTGTATTCGTATCTCTTCGTCGACGAGATGCAGGATTTGAACCGAGTGCAGTTCGGCGTAGTCAAGGAACTCGCCAAACAACGACAGGATGTAAGGACTTTCGGTGTTGGCGACGACTGGCAGAGTATCTTCGGGTTCCAAGGTGCCCGGCCGGATCTATTTATCAACTTCGGAGACGAGCTTGATGCCGGTAAATACGATGAGATTGATATAACACCTGAAGAAATCTTTACAGACGACAACCCACTATTAGCAGATTTTGACGCTTTCGAAGATACTCGACTCGAAAATAATTACCGATGTCCTGAATCAGTTGTCGATGCGAGCAACGCCCTGATCAAGAATAACGATATCCGAACTGAAAAAGAACCATCCGGTCTACCGGGTGGTGATCCCGTTCAGATCCACCACTTGGGTTGTGACACATTTGAGCACAAACTTAATCAGTCAATGGAGCGTAAGATAAGGTCGTTAATTCAGGAATCCCCGTATTCACCTGAAGAAACGCAAGTACTTCTCCGACAGAAAGATGCTGACCCATCATTCTACTACTCCCTCAAAAAATCGCTTCCAGATAGTGTTGACATACGTACCGCTCACGATTCAAAAGGGTCTGAGGCGGAACATGTTCTCATCCCGAAGGTCGTTCAAAACCACGGATATCCTAGCCTTCAGGGAGATAAGTGGGTTGACCCAGTCAAACAGCCACCCGAAATCTATGAGGAACACAAAGCTAGTTACCAATTGGAAGAAGAACGCCGCTTATTCTATGTCGCTCTCACACGATCAAAGTCACGATTGGATGTGTTGACCGTTCAGGGAGCAGAGTCTGTCTTCATCGACGAACTTCCCGACTCACACTGTGAGCATCTTAGGCCGCTCTCACAAGCCGAGTTAAATGAAATTGAAACTAATAGAGAAATTCGCAAGTCCCTCAGTGGGCGTGTCATCGCAAAAAATAGTCAAAACTTCGCTACGTTCGATTGGGATGGTCGTGGACTCGTCGATCTGAATCTCTATGATGCAACTGCTGCTCAAAAGCGCATGATCAAGAAATTTGAGCAGAATGGAGAAACATTGATGCTTAAAAACTGTGGGATTCAGTATCGGGATTCGTATGGTGAAGAAACAAATGGGTCACAACGGTTACAACTTCAGCTAGATGACGAGGTTGAGATGAGTAATTGCTGACAGCTTTTCTTTCTCAATCTGATCATCTACTAATGGCAAATAATCTTGTGGGTATCGATAGATTCTGATATATATATATATATATATATATATATGGGTATTGTTAATTTAGGCCCTTTTCTCCTGTGTAGCACATTATTGATTTCTGAACGTTGCTTGGATATCTCGTTTGAGTGCTTCTTTCTCGGTCTTCGGTAGAATACTCGACGAAGCTGAAACACTCTGTGTGGTTGTCTTGAACGTTCCCTGGTGAGACGAGAGTCGCGCGCCGCTGGTGCGACGGTTGCTCTTGCCGCATCGAAGAGTCTCAAAAGACAAATCAACCACATATCACAGACCATTCCAGCTCCAACAACAAATCATTCGTAAACGGGGTCGAGAAGCGCTCAAACAAACCGCTCGATTGATTCTCTGATTCAATAACAATTTCTTCACAAGAGCGAAATTTATAGTCGTCTCTCTATCTGGTAGGTTGTGTGGTATTACCTACCTTTGAGGGGAGGGGTTCGTAGGCCTTAAGTAGTGTTCGGCGATTCTGTTTTAGTACGAAGAAGATGAGG
>NZ_AOIT01000036.1 GCF_000337475.1 Natrinema limicola JCM 13563
ACTACGACTAGTAGTTCACTCTTCTCCAGTTTCACAGATAGAGGATAAGATTGAGATTGAATCCGGCCAGACGATTCGACAAATGCACCGGAATATTCCAGAGACAGCACCCAGATAGCAATCCTTAATGATGGTCGGCAGAAACGGTTAGATAGCGGGATGGGATAGCCAGGAGATTCCGGCGGGCTCATAACCCGCAGATCAGTAGTTCAAATCTACTTCCCGCTATTTCTTGACTTTGAGTAAACTTCTACGCGACTTGATCGGTAAGTTTCACAGTCATCGGATCAGTCGTATGGATCCAGTTGATGCAGCAGTCTCTACTTAGATCTTGACAGCATGGTCGGTGAACGCTCACTCCTCGCCGGTGAGTTGATACTCTGATTGCCGTCTTTTAGGTAGGCCCATGACTTCGCGGTCAGTTCACGCGCTGAACCATGTCCGGTTTCTCGAGGCTCCAGTTGAGTGCAGTGTCTCGAGTTGCTACGGATAATTTCATTATCGTCTTCGGCCCAACTGAGAGCGCATAAAACAGACTTCGGAGGCTGACGTTTTGCCGGCAGATAATCTCGAGGTGCGTTTTCAGGCGAGCGGCCAGTGACGGATCGCTTGCCCTTCGGACTGAAGATTCAAATACCACGCTCGACAGCTCACTACTGGCAGAAAGGGCGGAAGCCAACAACTGATATTTGACGAAGAGTAATATTACGGCTTCAGTTGTGGAACGCCCGTCACGCCTATTTGTTTGTATCACCCGGTAGCCGTAATCAGTACGACTGGTTATTGGGTCGATAGAAATATACACGGGCGAAAACCCCAATTTGGACGCGAACGGGAGCACGTTTCTACGGCCCTTCGGCCTGGGTATCTCCAGTTCACGAACCTCGCTTACGCGAGATCCGTTACTGAGCCTTCTCACTCGGCCACCATGGTGGTCAAGTTATGGGCCGTGTTGGTCTCCTTGGAGGCGTTCACCTTGTTTCCGTGTTACCGGAGCCTTGGTTATACCTCTAACGCGACTTTTCTTGCCCTGTATGGACATTCGAGTCGAGTCGTCCGGTGAATCCTCGTGGCTTCGCCCGGCATTTCATGGTATGGCGCCCCATGGCATAAGTCTTTGTAAGTACAAGATGGCTACTATGTTCAGACGAATCCATACGTTCGGTCTCACATCTCGTAGTATCCGACGAGAGGATAACTGACTCCGATCCACCAGTGCGCTGCTGCGGTTGGACGTCCACGACCGCGAGAACGTCTGCTTATAGCGCTATCGCACGGAAGATAACCCAGAGAAAGTGACGTGATTCCATGCAGAATACACGAGGTCGCTGCTGACCGGGATGAGTTTCAGTTGTTCGACCTCAACTGATCGTCCCTGATGCTTGAACATCAGTCGGTCGAAGCCACCTATAACGCCATTATATGTGTTTATAGTACATTAATTCCTAATATTTATACGACTGTCGAACGACCAGTAGCATGTATGTACGACATCAAGGGTGGTTCCGATACTGCATCGACATACGAGTGTCTGATTTGTGGTGAGATTATCACCTCCGATACCCGAGCCGAGAAATGCGCTCGTTGTGGGAGTACGAACACCTTCCAAAATCGGGCTCTATCGCTCGAATAACCGCTATCCCCTCAAACGTAAGGGATGTCATCCAATACATCCCCAACGACAGTCGAAAGTACGGTTTCTCAGCCAGACGACGATCGGAAGCCACGTCAGCAGTTGCAACGGCTCGACGATACCTCGAGCACGCTGCAACGCACCTCGATATCGATTCGAACAGTATTGAACGCCTCAAACACCCGGCAGCCATCCACGAGGTAACGGTCCCGGCTGAACGCGATGATAGCACGGTCGGCGTATTCACTGACTATCGCGCGTGCCACGACAGCGTTTGTGGTCCATACAAGGGAGGGTTACGCTATCATCCGAGAATCACTCACAAGGAGTGTATCGACCTCTCGATATGGATAACGTTGAAGTGTGCGGTGAGAGATTCGCCGTTCGACGGCGCAAAAGGCGGTATCGTCGCCGACCCGAAAGAGCTGAGCCCGTCCAAAAAAGAGCGTCTTACCAGGCTATTCACGGACGAAATCCCGGACACGATCGGGCTGAACAAAGACAACCCTGAACCATTGGTGTTGTTTACCGAAGCTCTCCTACGTCGAGTAGTTCCAAGATATCAATCGGCGGTCGTGGTCGCTCGAGGAAGGACAGGACGAACTCGACAAAGAAATGCTGTCCACATGGAATGACGTTCGGTGCAAGGTCGAAACGAGAGATGTGACGTGACGAGGTGCGGCATACATCGTAGCACTCTCGCAGTTGGTTGACGCCCAGCTGATCGGGGTCTCTGGCCGTAATTACAGAGATGCAAAGAAAATCGCTGATCCGGCAGGGGGAGGATGAATCGGACACGCCATTATATAGTCTACTGTCGATTACATGGACAGCTAGCTAGCGGTCGGGTTACAGGATCTCCGATCGACGACGAAAACGAATCGTATCAGCAGCGGCGTAATAGTGCGTGATAGTACGATACCGTACGAACACGCCCGGTAACTCTCTTTTGAATGGCGGGTCGTTTCGGACAGGAAGCCTGATACGGTCTGCGACCACTGTGTACCGGCGCACCCGAATGACGGGTCGCGGGTGCGCCGGTACAGACTGGAAGGTGTCGGTATGAATGGACGCGAACAGTCACTCGGGAGTACGGATCGGAGAAACAGTAGCTCGAGTGGGAGAAACAGTAGCCCGAGTATTTATTGGGGCGGCTGGATTGGTCACGATACCCTACGAGGCAACGCGCTACCGGATCTCCGACCTCGTAGGTGACGATACCATCCAGAGAACCATGTCATACCAACAGCCGCCGCAACAGCAAATAGAACAGCCAACTCAACAGCGAACCCGACGCCAGCGGACTCCACACCAGACCAGGCGGCAGCATCACCAGCAGCAACCGCAGCAACAGACTGGACAACAGTACCAACAGCAGCCCCAGTCGTTCGATCAGGCCGTTCCGCAGCAGGTCTCACAGGCAATCCACCAACTCGAGGAACTCGAATCGGACGCCGAGTGGGCACACGGACAGGCGATGAAAGCCGGTGATCGGTTCACATCCGGGATGCTGGCTGACCTCACCCAGATTATTCACCTGCAGAAGACCCTTCTCCTGCGGCAATCCGACTTCGCACAGACGTTCGGCCAGTGTACTCAGCAAGCACTCCAGCAGAGTACCCAGCAACTCCAGCAGTCCGAGGCTCCGGGTGTCCAACAGGTGATCCAGCAAGCCCAGCAGGTCACTCAGACGATCCAACAGGCGAGCCAGCAGGTCACACAGCAGGACCGGTCACAGCAGATTGGCCAACCGCCGTCACCACAAGGCGGTGGCCAGCCCTTCTAAGAACTGGGTACCCGACACGCCCTTGCAATCCTTGCGAGGGAATTTCATCTCTATCTCTTGACGGTCGTCTCGAGCGCCGCCGTGTCGAAAGCGCCACCGGATCCACCAACCGGAGAGACGGTACCTACCGGAGTTTCCAGAGTAACGAGCGCAGTTTGTACCCGAGCGAACCGTTCTGATAGCCAGTCCACCCGCTCATTCCACCCAACAGCGTCGCTGCATCGTACCCCTCGTCGACGAGTAGACTCGTTGCTCGTTTGGCAACCATACCCATCTTACACACGACGACGACGTCTCGCTCGCGTGGGATTTCTCCGAGTCGATCGCGAAGTGCTGACTCGTCGCCTTGGCGCAACTCCTGATAGACCGGGACGTTATGACTGCCCTCGATCGCGTTCGTCTGATAGTCCGTCCGTGGACGAATATCGAGGATAAACGGTTCGTCTCCCGACTCGAGGCGGGTTGCCAGTTCGGCTGGACGGATGCGACTCATCATTGCTATATTGTGCTGGAAATACAAAACCGTGGTGGTTCAGGCGTCGGTCGGTACGGCGCTGGTAGCTGCTGCGTCGGTTTCGAAATAGCGGAGTGCTCGCGAGAGGCGTGCCGCTTGGTTGCTGAGCTGTTCAGCACTCGTCGAAACCTCGGTCAGGGCCGTAGTCTGTTCTTCGGCTGCAGCGGCGACGCTTTCAGTACCTGTGCTCGTCGATTCGGAGATCGCTGCGACGTCGTCGACCATCGCGACGACCTCCTGGGTCGAGGCCGCCTGCGCTTCGCTGGCTGCCGAAATCTCTTGTATCCCAACGTTGGTCTCCTCGGCGAGGTCGGTGATCGAAGCGAGCGCGGCGACGGCTTCCTGGACCTGCTCGCTGGCGTCTTTGATACCGGCGTTCGTGCGCTCGACTTCGGCAGTGGACGCCTCGGTCCGATCGCGGATCGCCTCGAGGCGGGCCTCGGCCTTCTCGGCTGCCTCTGCGGCGTCTTCGGAGAGCGTTTTGACTTCCGTCGCGACGGCTGAGAACCCGTCGTCGCCGCTGGCACTCGTCGCGCGGGAGACCTCGATGTTCGCGTTCAGCGCTAGCATGTTGGTCTGGTGTGCGATCTCAGAGATCGTGTTGATCAGCTCGTCGATCTGTTGAACCTCGTCCTCGAGACGGTGCATCTCGGCGACGGCGTCGGCGGCCTCGGCTTCGATCTCGTCCATGGCACTGATCGCCGCCTGAGCTGCTTCTTTCCCCTCCTGCCCGGTGTCAACGGTTCGTTCGGCGATCTCGGCGACCTCGTTCGAGGAGACGGCGATCTCCTCGGTCGTCGTCGACAGCGAGTCGAGTTCTGTCGTGACCGAACGGAGGTACTCGTGTTGTTGGTCGGCACCGTCGGCGATTTCCTGGATCGACGTAGAGACCTGCTCGGAGGCCGAGTGGACTTCTTCGGCACTGGACGTCACTGATTCGGATGCGGCGGCAACGTCCTGTGCGAACGCCATGAGGTCCTCGGTGGTCGACTCGAGTTTGGCGAGCATGTCGTTGAACTCGCGTGCGATCTCGGCCATCGCTTCGTTCTCGCTGTCGGGGTCCAGCCGCTGTGTCAGATCGCCGGCCGCACACGCCTGCATGACGGTTGCGTACTCGTCGGCTTGCTGCTCTAAGTGCTGGTTGAGCTGGTCCGTTTCTTCGCGAAGCGTGACTGCCTCCTGGCGCGCTTGTTCGACCTCTTTGATTTTCGTCTGGAGGGACTCGTTTTTATCCTGAAGGTCGTTGACCGTCAGCAGTCCCACGTTGACCACGAACAGGACGAACACAGCGCCAAACAGGAAGACGAACCCTGTCAGCAGCTGGAAGCGGAGTTCCTGACCGCTGAACGCGATCCACAGGGCGGCGACATAGCCCAGCAGGAAAAATACCATCAGCGCGAGGAGCCCCCGCCACCGTCGTCGGTAGCTTTCTTCGTTTAGTCGCAGGAACAGCCGCCGGGCATACAGAATCGAGCCGAACATCACGAGTGTCCCAGCGGCGATCAGCCCGAGTACGATCATCGATACTGCGGCCATCAGCACCCACCTGTGACTGTGCTGTTCGCGTGGCTGAACTGCCGGTTCCAGGTCGCCGAATCCGAGGTTCTACGTGGTTTTCGCGTCATCGGTCTCTGAAGTGGTTCGCTTCGAAAGAACGAATGCGTCTCATCGTTGGCTTCGATCGCTGTCCTGTCTGGAAACCGGAACTGCGTGTCTCGCAGGCTGTCCGTTTCGAAGCCATCGCTTTCTTTCGAATATAGTGACATTCGTCCGGCGAAACTATTTAATGGTAACGCAACCTTCTTGTGTCTCTCGACTCTGGCACGAAATTCACTGAACCGGTACGTAGCCGACAGTATACTTTCGGCTGTTATCCGCCGTATTTCCGATACCAGACTCGAGCCCCAACGGGCGACTCACCAGCGTCGAGATCCAGTCGACGCACGACCAACTCCCGGATCGCAGTCGTGACGACGAGTTCGATCGTGTCGCCCGCATCGGTCTGCACCTCGAAGACGCAGTGTCCGTCCCGATCGCTAATCCGTTCGATCGTTCCGATGGACCACCGCTCGATGTCGTGAGCCGGTTTCCTGGCGTGGATTCGGTCGTGGGTCACGTCCGAAGGGAAGCCAGTCAGGCAATTGAAGATAGCGCCTCCGCAGGTGTCGTTCGAGTCGCTGCCACGGAAATCTCGTTCGCCGCAAGCGCCCGGCTATTCAGAGGCGAGGTCGTCCCCGAGTGAATCCTCGTATTTGTCTTGTGCCTCGTCGGGGAGATACTGACGCTCCCACTCGACGACCTCGGGAAAGCCCGAAAACTCGTGGAGGCTCCCGACGGGCTGGGAATTGAACGCGTCGTCAATGTCTCGCATCGCCGCCACGGGGTCGTCCGCGAAGGCACTAAGATCCGCGTAGACGTTCGCGATCGTCGACAGCGTCGACGTAATGGGGAACAACACGATGTCGAAGCCCCACTCCTCGAGCGACGCGAGGTCGACGTACGGCGAGGAGCCGAGATCGCCGACGAAATTATACACGATCGGCCCGTCGACTTCTCGGCCGATACGCTCGAGTTCCGCCTCGTCGGTCGGTCCTTCAACGAACGCGACGTCGGCACCGGCCGCGAGGAAATCGTTGGCGCGGCCGATCGCCTCGTCGAGCGAGCCGTCACCTGTGCCGCGGGCGTCGGTGCGGGCGATGAGGACGAAGTCCTCGGCGCGATCGTCCCGAACGTCGGCCGCGGCTTCGATCTTGCCGACTGCGTCCTCCCGTGGGATGACCTGTCGCCCTTTCGTGTGGCCACAGCGTTTCGGGAACGTCTGGTCTTCGATGTGGATCGCGCCGACGCCGGCTTTGATGTACTCGCGAACCGTCCGGATGACGGTCGTGGCGTTGCCGTAGCCGTTGTCGGAATCGGCGATCAGCGGCACATCGATTCGCTCCTGGATGTTGCCAGCGTTTTCGATCATCTCCGGCATCGTGATGAAGCCGGCGTCGGGATAGCCGGTCTTCGACAGCGACGTTCCATAGCCGGTCATGTAGATGGCGTCAAAGCCGATGGAATCAGCGACGGCGGCGGTAAGCGGGTCGTGGACGCCGGGACAGACCAGGAGGTCGTCGCGCTCGAGAGACGTGCGGAGCGTGGCACCGGAGTCGGTCATGGCCGATCACACGGTAGTCGTGGCGAAGTCGGTGTCGATGCCGGTCGTCTCGCGTTGGTGTGATTATACATTCTCGGAGCGGTGGTCGAGGACGGTCTCGGTTGTGACAACATCGCCGTATTTCGCGTCGATGTCGAAGCGGTTCGCTCGGTGCGGTCCCTCGGCGCGGTCACCGACCGCGTCGGCGGCGACGATGGTTCGGTAGCCGTGCTGGAGGCTATCGACAGCCGTTGCACGGATACAGCCACTCGTTGTGACGCCGGCGAGCACAAGCGTATCCACACCATGGTATAGCGTAGCATTCTACAGTCCACGGTGGGAGAAGAAGGGCTCCCCCAACAGCTGTTGGTCAGTATATCATGTACACGGACGACCATCGCTGTCGCGTGAGCCGTCCCGTGTCGGCGATTCGACTGCTGCTCGAGTGAGGTCCACCATACATGTAAACCGGCTCGCATCCAATGACGCTTATGTGTGACGTGGCCCGCGTCTCGAACGAGCTCTTTCGAAACGAGGGGGACGATTCCGACTCGCTTCGGCGCTGTCGCACGCTCGTCAACGCCATCGACGACGGGATTTTCCAACTGAACGCCGAGGGTCGATTCGTCGCCATCAACGACGCCGTCGTGTCGCTGACGGGCTCTCCGCGCGCGGACCTCCTCGGCGAGCACGTCTCGACCGTCATCGAGGGACCGGACGCAAAGCGCCTCGAGGAGGCGATCCGGACACGTCTCGAGCACGACACCGATCCCGATACGGCGTTCAATCTGGTCGTTGAGAGCGCTGCTGGCGACCGCGTCCTCTGTGAGCTTCGGTTCAGCCTGCTCATAGACGACGGCGACCTCGAGGGGACGGTCGGCGTCGTTCAGGCGGTCGAAGACCACGACCGGACGAACGAACAACTGCCGTCGACTTGGAAGACGTACGACTCGATCGCGTCCGTTATCAACGAAGCCAATGTCGGCGTGTTCGTCCTCGACAACGACTTCGATATCGTGTGGGCAGATGAAACGGTCGAGGAGTACTTCGGCCTCGTGCGAGCCGAGATTATCGGTCAGGACAAGGCGACGCTGATTCAAGAGACGATCCGAGACCGTCTTGCCGATTCTGAGTCGTTCGCAGAGACAGTGCTAGCCACCTACGAGGATAATACCTACGTCGAACAGTTCGAGTGTCGAGTGACGACCGGTACGGATCGTGAGGGTCGCTGGCTCGAACACCGCAGCAAACCGATCGAGTCCGGACCATATGCCGGTGGGCGTATCGAACTGTACTACGATATTACCGACCGGAAAGAAGCACAGCGAGCCAGAGAGGAGAGCGAACAGCGATTTCAATCGCTCGTTGACGCCGTCGATGAGTACGCGATCTTCATGCTCGATCCTGATGGATACGTCAGGAGCTGGAACAAAGGGGCCGAGCGGATCAAAGGCTACAGCGCATCGGAGATCATCGGTGAGCACTTTTCGACGTTCTACACCGCGGACGATCGGGAAGATGGCGTCCCGGAACGCAATTTGGCGCGCGCACATGAGATGGGGACGTTCGAAGACGAAAGCTGGCGCGTCCGATCGGACGGGTCGCGGTTCTGGGCAAACGTGACGATAACGGCTATTTACGACGAAGGCGAGTTGCAGGGCTACGCGAAGATCACCCGTGATATGACCGACCGCCGAGAACAGGAGCAGCGACTGCGCCGTGAGTACGAACTCAGCGAGCGCATTCTCGAGACGAGCCCCGTCGGAATCGCAGTCGTCAATCCGGATGGATCGGCTGCCAGAGCGAACGAACGGATGGGAGAACTGCTCGATCTCCCGGACGACAGGCCAGCCTATACCACCGCTCAACGAGACATGTACGACGAGAACGGCGACCTCCTCCCGATCGACCACCGGCCCGTTTCCCGCGTCTTCGAAACGGGAGACGCCGTGATCGATCGGGAGATCCGTCTGGATCGACCGGACGGACCACAGTGGCTCTCGATCAACGCCAGACCGATCACCAACGAGCACGGCGAGATCGAGCAAGTCGTCGAGACGGCAACCGACATTACCGATCTCAAAGAGCTGGCTCGACGGCGCAAACGGGAACTCGAGGAACGAGAGAAAAAACTGGCCGCTGTCAGACTCGCGACGGACTTACTCGAGACCGACGAGCAACCGACAACTGACTTGCTACAGGAGTTCGTGACCAACCTCTCGCAGTTCTTCCACTATCCGGAACGAACCGCCGCGCGCGTCTCGGTCGGCGACGACGAAGTGACCACGGACACATACGAACCGCTCGAGCGGCGGATCACCGCGTCCAGCAGCACTGTCAACGGCACACCGATCACGATCGATGTCGTCCTCCACGACGATCCCAGTCTCACGGCCGACGGGACGGCCAACTTCTCCGACGAGGAACGCGAACTGCTCGAGACGCTCGCGACGCTGCTAAAGTTGCACTTCGACCGCCGCGAGTACATCGACGAGTTGCAGGCATCGAACGAGCGCTTAGAGCAGTTCGCCTACGCCGCCTCGCACGATTTGCAGGAACCACTTCGAATGATCTCTAGCTACGTACAACTCATCGAGAGCCGCTATGCCGATGTCCTCGATGAGGACGGCAAGGAGTTTCTCGCGTACGCCATCGACGGGGCCGATCGCATGCGCGAGATGATCGATGGCCTGCTCGAGTACTCACGCGTCGAAACCCGCGGCGATCCCTTCAAACCGGTCGACCTCGACGTGGTGCTGTCGGATGTCCGCGCGGATCTGCAGTTTTCGATCGAAGAACACGACGCCGAGATCACGGCCGAGTCGTTGCCGACCGTGATGGGCGACGCCAGCCAGCTCCGGCAGGTGTTCCAAAACCTGCTCGAGAACGCCCTCGAGTACAGCGGTGACGAACCACCACGGGTCCAGATCGACGCCGAGCGGACGGGAGACGAGTGGACGATCGCGGTCAGCGATTCGGGGATCGGCATCGATGTCGACGACAACGAGCGGGTCTTCGAGGTGTTCCAGCGACTCCACACACGTGAGGAATACACCGGAACTGGGATCGGACTCGCGCTCTGTCGGCGGATCGTCGAGCGCCACGACGGTGAGATCTGGGTCAACTCCGAGCCCGGTGAGGGCGCGACGTTTTCGTTTACGTTGCCAGCCACGGATTCGTGACCACCCCACCCGTACTCGTCGTCGAGGCACGTGACGTGTTCGGCGTGGTCGGCGGCCTCGCGTTTCGATTGGAAGGTATCCGTGAGGGGACCGGCCCGGTGGATGACGGTGACGAACCCGTTTTGGATCTCCTCGATCTCGATTGGGATCGGTTGGGGGACGTCGGCTGTGAGCCGCCGAAAGAGACATCCTCGGTGTTAAATGAAGTAAACTGTCGCGGTGAACATCGCTGTCTGCAGTGGGAAGAACACCCACAGTCAAAAACTACGCCCGGTGTAACTGCCGGACGCTGGTCAGGACCGGCGTGACCTGACCGACGACGCTCACAGTCAAACGACACGAAAGACAGATAAAAGACCCCACGCTGTAAATAGACAAATATGGACGTTCCGTACGACCTCACCTCGTACGTTCGGGTGTTGAAAATGGCGACGACGCCCACTAGCGAGGAGTTCCTTCAGGTATCGAAAATCGCCGGTGCAGGCATCTTGCTGGTCGGTCTCGTCGGGTTCCTCATCGGCGCAGTCATGGTACTGCTGACCAGCGGTGGTGGCATCTAATGGGCATCTTCGCTGTCAAAACGACGGCGAGCCAAGAGCGCACCGTCGCGGACATGATTATCAACCGCGAGGAGCCCGAAATCCACGCCGCGCTCGCGCCCGACTCGTTGACCTCCTACGTGATGGTCGAAGCCGACGGCGACGCGGTTCTCAATCGCGTCCTCGAGGATATCCCTCACGCCCGGAGCATCGTCCCCGGCGAATCGGACATCTCCGAGGTTGAACACTTCCTCTCGCCCAAACCGGACGTCGAAGGGATCGCCGAGGGCGACATCGTCGAACTCATCGCTGGCCCGTTCAAAGGCGAGAAGGCACAGGTCCAGCGCATCGACGAAGGCAAAGATCAGGTGACGGTCGAACTGTACGAGGCGACGGTTCCGATTCCGGTGACGGTGCGTGGCGACCAGATTCGCGTCCTCGATTCCGACGAGCGATAGCGAGTCGGTTCGCTCGCCCGAGCGGAGCGAGGGGCGAGGACGTTTTGTACTATATTTTGCGAGGAGCGGTGACCGAACGGAGTGAGGGAACCCGACGACGTAAAATATAGCCGTGTGACGGTGCGTGGCGACCAGATTCGCGTCCTCGATTCCGACGAGCGCTAGACGAGAGCACTGCTTTCGTTGTGTCGGCGACACGTCCTGCCTCGAGCGCGACTCGCTCGCTGTGCTCCACGGAGACACAACAGGACAGCGCTGCGACTCGACAATTAGCGTTTCAGTTCCGTCGCGATCGCTTGCATATCCACGACTGCGTCGATCTCCTCGAGTAACGCCTCGCGTTTACGGACCGCTTCGGAACTGGCACCGTAGGTGCGGACGTATTCGGCGCGGCTGTGTTCGGTAAACACGTGGCGGATCGCGAGATAGCCGTCCGGCACGATGGTACCACAGACCTGACACTCGCAACGCTGATGGGTGGTCGCCTGATGGACGACGGCAGACTCGGCATCGTCGAACACTGCGCCACAGCCGTCGATTCCGCATTCCCAGGCCATTCGATACTCTCACTCGCACGGCCGTCCTAATGATCCTTTCGCAGCGAAAGCCATCGGCCAGAAGGAACGTACTCGAGACGGATCCAGCCGCCAACGTCGACATCGGTCGAGACACTGCGGACGGCAGTCTGTCGCCTTCCGCCACCGCTAAATCAGAATTCATAACTCGATTGTACCAGAAGTAACCGTCGTGACCGACGGAGTGACGTTCCGAGTAGACTGTCACGTGAAGGTGCTCAACGACCGCGTGGTCGAGCGAGCCAAACGGGCTGGCCTCGACGCACTCGTCTATGCACCGCACTTCACCCGCCTCCCGGAGATTCGCGAGCGCGCTGCGGCCTACTCCGACGATGAGCTGCTGGTCGTTCCCGCCCGTGAGGTGTTTACCGGCACCTGGCGCAACCGCAAACACATCCTCGCAGTCGGTCTCGAGGATCCGATTCCGGATTTCATCCCGCTCGAAACGGCGATGGCCGAATTCGAGCGCCAAGACGCTGCAGTGCTCGTCCCACACCCGACGTTCGCAAACGTCAGCCTCGAACAGTCCGATCTCGGAACGTACGCGGAGACGATCGACGCCCTCGAGATTTTCAATCCGAAACACTTCCCGGTACATAATCGCCGCGCACGGAACCTCGGAGAGGCGTTTTCGTGTCCGCCGATTACCTCCTCGTATGCCCACCTCTCGCGAACCGTTGGCGTCGCCCACACCGCTTTCGACACGCCAATCGAGAGCGAAGGCGACCTCGTGGCAGCGCTGGCGGATGGAGTCGCACGCCGCGTCGTCTACGAAAACGGCCTCAATCGGTGGGCGACGACGGCGACGGAACTCGGCCATCTGGTCTACGAGAACACGTGGAAAAAGGTCGATCGGCTGTTTCTGTCGGGTACCGAACCGACCCATCCAGAGCACATCGCCTACGACGGGCGATTCGACGACGTAGCCGTCTACTGAATCCTCGAAAGCGTCTCTGCGACGCGATCCCAGTGACTCCCGCGCCAGAAGTACTGTCCACAGTCGCGACAGACCCAGACGTCGCCCTCGATCGAATCGGGGACATACTCGGGCATCGACGCCGTCGGATCGACCCGCTCGAGCGGGCCGTTACACCGTCCACAGAACGCGGGTTCGTCGGCCAGCGAGAGGTCGACACCCGCTGCAGCGAGTTCCCCGAGTTGATCCTCGACATCGCGGGACTCGAGAAGGATCGAATCCGTCGCCCGGTTCGCGAGCGTCACGTCCCGCGTGATGAGCGTCCGTCCTTCGTTTTGGGCGACGGCGAGGAGGTCGTCGTCGGCCTCGAGATCTCGATCGGCGGCGTAGACGGTGTCGTGGTTGCACATCCGCAGGTAGGAGACGATCCCACCGCACATGACGTCGACGAGCGAGCGCATGGCGTCAGTGGAGGAACTCGCGGAGCTCCGTGAGGTCCCAGGTGTTGATCACGTCGGTCGGTTCGGCCCAGCCGCGGCGTGCGGTGTGGACGCCCCAGCGCATGTACTCGAGGGTCGCGGGCTGGTGGGAGTCGGTGTCGATCGCGATTTTCGCGCCTTCCTCGAGGGCGGCCTGCACGGCGCTTCCCCAGAGATCCAGTCGACGAGGGTCGCTGTTGACCTCGAGTGCAGTGCCGTGCTCGGCGGCGGCCCGCCCGACCGCTGTGACGTCGTAGTCGAGCCCCGAGCGCTGATTGAGCAGGCGGCCACTGGGATGGCCCACAATATCGATCGCCGGGTTCTCGACGGCGTGGACGAGCCGCTCCGTGGCCGTCTCTGCGTCCTGATCGAGCGCACTGTGCGTCGAGGCGACGATCACGTCCAGCGTGTCGATCACCTCGTCGGAGAGGTCGATCTCGCCGTCAGCGTCGACGTTCGCTTCGATCCCTGCGAAGACTTCGATCTCGGCCTCGTCGCCGACCGCGCGAATTTCCTCGACTTGCTCGAGAATCTCGGCATCCGAGAGGCCCATACCGCCGACGATGCCGGGGCCCTCGGCGTGGTCGGCAATCCCGAAGTAGTCGTAGCCCAACTCGGCGGCGGCCTCGACCATGGCCGCGATCGTGGTGTTGCCGTCTGACCACTCGGTGTGGGTGTGGAAATCGCCACGGATGTCCTCACGAGTGATGAGCTCCGGTAGCTCACCGTTTTCGGCGGCGGCGATCTCACCGCGGTTTTCCCGCAATTCTGGCGGAATCCATGGCAACCCGAGCGCGTCGTACATGCTTTCTTCCGTCTCGCCGGCGACGCGTTCGCCGACGCGCTGCCCGCTGTCGGGGTCGTCGATCTCATTGACATCGAACGCGCCGTACTCGTTCAACTTCATCCCGCGATCGATCGCGTAGTTGCGCAGGCTGACGTTGTGATCCTTGCTCCCCGTAAAATACTGCAGCGCAGAACCGAACTCCTCGGGGACGACGACGCGAAGATCCACTCGAATCTCGCCGACGCGGACGCTTGCCTTCTCTGGACCTGACTCGATCTCATCGTCGACCGACTCCCACGCGACGAACTGGTCGATGACGTCCTCGCGCGCGTCAGTTGCCACGAGTGCATCGACGTCGCCGATCGTCGCACGCCACCGGCGGATCGAGCCGGCTACTTCACACCGCTCGACGGCGTCGATCGACTCGAGGAAGGCGAGCACGTCGTCGGCAAGCGGTCGTGCCTCGCCGAGCAACTGGCGCTGGCCGACGGTGCGGGCGAATTCCAGATTGTCGAGGATGTTCTGTTCGGTTTTCGGGCCGAAGCCTTTGACCTCCTGAACCTCGCCGGCCTCGGCGGCTGCCTCGAGGTCGTCTAACGTTTCGATCCCGAGTTCGCGATAGAGTTTGCCAGCCGTCTTGGGACCGACGCCCTCGATCCGGGTGATGTCGGCCATGTCGATCGGCAACTCGGCACGAAGCTCCTCGAGTTCCTCGATCGACCCGGTTTCGACGTACTCGACGATCTTCGAGGCGATCGCGTCGCCGACGCCTTCGATGCTCTCGACGGCCTCGCGATCGCCGGCGTCGACGCGGTCGGCGATCGGTGACGGATAGGCGCGGACGTTTTCCGCTGCCCGGCGATACGCGCGTGGTTTGTATTCGACGCCGTCAGCCTCGAGCAAGTCGGCGAACTCCTCGAAGCGGGCGGCGAGTTCGGCGTTGGTCGTCATCGACCCCTCCGTGCGCTGGCATCGTCGTCTTGACCGAGTGCCTTCTTCAAGAACGACATCCAGCGCTTTCGATCCTGCGCGTGCTGGAGCTTCTGCTCACGTTCGAGATCGGTCGGCCCCAGACTCTCGAGGGCGTTCAGCGCTCGATCGATGCCGATGATGCTCTTGGCGAGTTCCTCGCCTTTCTCGCGGGTGATGTCGCCCTCCTCGATCTGCTCTAAGCGCTCGAGGCGCTCACGACGCAGGTTCTTTTTTGCCTGCTCGACGCGTTCGCGCTCGCCTGGGGGAACCGTCTCACGGCGCTTGATCTCGAAGACGAACGTCCGGAGGTCGATTTCTTCCCCCTGAACCGTGATCGTCTCCGGGATGTCCGCGCCGACAGTTGCGCCCTCGCGCTCGACACGCTCGAGCAGTTGCTTTCGCTCGTACTCTTGCACGACCGAATGTGGGCGACGGGGAGGCAAAAATGTACAGCCCACGGCGCATATGGTGTTCAGATACGCTGATTCCATGTGAAGCCGAACGATTTGACCTCATCGACGGCTATTTCGACTTCGATGGTGCTGAAAGAACGTGAGAAAGCGACAGTTTGACGTTTTGTCATGCTGAATACGTCGCGTCCCTCGTCGAGCAAGCACCCGGTACGGACGGTCCAAAAAACGAAACGATCTGTCCGCCACACATACTGACCGGGTTGATTACTGTGAAATAATCCGGGCAAACCCCAAATCCCTTAGCTACTCCGCACATACCACCGATCAATGGCCAAATGCGACGTGTGTGGGAAAGACGAAAACATGCCGTATAACTGTCGGCACTGTGGTGGCACCTATTGTGCCGATCACCGGCTCCCCGAGAATCACAACTGTACGGGGCTCGAAAACTGGAACGACCCACAGGGCGTCTTCGACAGCGGTTTCGACGACGACGTCAGCTCGAGTGGGAACACATCACGCGCCTCGAGTCTGACTGACAAACTCCCGATCGATACCGGGCCTGGCGGACCGCTGGCGTACTTCCGGGGGAACGCGACCTACACGTTCCTCGCGTTGATGTGGCTGACGTTTCTCGCACAGTGGCTCGTGCTGTTGGTCGCCGGCTCGGCGCTCCACCAGTCGCTGTTCACGCTGACGTCGTGGAACGTCGAGTACGTCTGGACGTGGGTCACCTCCGTCTTCGCCCATAGCCCGGGTAACTTCATGCACATCGTCGGGAACAGCATCGTGCTGTTCTTCTTCGGGCCGCTCGTCGAGCGCTACATCGGCTCGCGTGACTTCGCGATCCTGTTTCTCGTCAGCGGCGCGCTCGCCGGACTGGGTCAAGTCCTGATTTCGGCTGCACAGGGCGCTCCGACGGCCGTCCTCGGGGCCAGCGGCGCGGCGCTCGCTATCATGGGCGTGCTGACGGTCTTGAACCCCGATCTCAAGGTGTACCTCTACTTTATCCTCCCAGTACCGATCTGGCTGCTGACCGCCGGCTACGCCCTCTTCAGCGTGTTCTTCCTTTCGGTCGGCGGCGGCGGGCCGATCGCTCACGGGGCCCACCTCATCGGCCTCGTGATCGGCCTCGCCTACGGCCAGTACGTCAAGCGAAATCGCAATCTCCGGGCTCCGAGTCGCCTCGAGTTCGGCGGTGGCGGTCCCGGCGGGCCGGGCGGCCCAGGTGGCCCCGGACGCGGCCGGTTCTGACTGTTCCCGAGTTCCACGCTCGCACCGCGACAGCCCGCAACTGATTTTCGCACGGCCACTCTCACCGCAAACGAATGAGTCAGCCCCGGCCAGACCTCGCGCCCGATCCCAGCCTTTCGCGTGCGGAGATGGAAACTCTCCAGCGCGAGATCGCCGATATCGCCGTCTTCGAGGACGACTTCGCGTTCGATCCCAACGCACTCTCGAGCCCACTCGCGGCGGCTGCCAGTGGAGACGAACAGCCGACCGTCGTCGGCGTCGACCAGTCGTTTCTTACGAACGCCGACGGCGAACAGGATCGCGCCCTGAGCGCCGTCGTCGCCACCCGCGGCGGCGAGGTAATCGAGCGCGTCCACGCCGTCACCGGCCTCGATATTCCCTACATTCCCGGTTTGCTCTCATTTCGCGAAGGGGGGCCGATCCTCGCGGCGCTCGAGGAGTTGTCCGTCGATCCTGATCTCATCCTCTTCGATGGCAGCGGTCGCATCCACTTCCGACAGGCTGGCATTGCGACCCACATGGGCGTCGTCAGGGATGTTCCGAGTATCGGCGTCGCAAAAAGCCTGCTCTGTGGCCGCCCGCGCAAGGATACTGACGGCCTCCCGGCTGGCTCTCGAGTCGCCATCGAAGCGAACGGCCGCGTCGACGCCCCTGATGGAACGCTCATCGGCTACGCCGTCCAGACCCGCCAGTACGACTCGCCGAACCGCCATATCAACCCGCTGTACGTCAGCTCCGGCCACCGCGTCGGCCCCGAGACGGCTGCCAACGTCGTCCTCGAGCTAGCCACGTCGTACAAACTCCCCGAGCCAGTGAGACTCGCGGACAAGTATGCTGACGAAGCCAAACGGGAATTCAACCAGTAGGCAGACCCGCGTTCCACCGACGACAGCTCCCTGACCAACCGCTGCGGCGGGTGGGACTGAAAGGGGCTGATCGGGGGCTTTCGGGGTAGTTGCTGTCGCCGAACAGGCAGTCGACCCATACTGACCGTATCCGAATCCGGAACTAACGAGGAGCGCGACAAACCGTCGATACTTAGGTATCGTCTCTCGAACCGGTCACGTATGGCTACCGCTGAGGACGTCGAGGAGACAGCCGATGACGGGCCGGATGGTACCGTCGTCGAGGACGACCGCGAGCACGCGACGGGCGAGACCGACCGCTACACGCGCAAGAAATCGGTGCTGATCACCGGCTGTTCGTCCGGCATCGGCCGCGCAACCGCCCGAGCCTTCCTCGCCAAGGACTGGCAGGTCTTCGCGACGGCACGGGACGTCGACGATATCGAGGACCTCGCGGAGGCGGGCTGTGAAACCATCGCGCTGGACGTCACCGACCCCGAGCAGGTCGCGACGGCCGTCGAGGAGACCGTCGACATCGCCGGCTCGATCGATTGTGTCGTTAACAACGCTGGCTACGCCCAGATGGGGCCGCTCGAGGACGTCGCCACGGTCGACCTCCACCGACAGTTCGACGTCAACGTCTATGGCCCCCATCGGCTCACGCGGGCCGCCCTGCCACATATGCGTGCCCAGGGCGAGGGCCGGATCATCAACGTCTCGAGTGTCATCGGGCGGATCTCACTGCCCGGTGCGGGTGCCTACGCCGGCTCGAAACACGCCCTCGAGGCGATGAGCGACGCCTTACGCGGCGAAGCTGAAGAATTCGGGATCGACGTCGTCGTGGTCGAACCCGGCCCGGTCGAGACGAACTTCTCCGACCGCGTCGACGACGAACTCCCCGAAGACGAGCGAACGCCGGCCTACGAATCGCTGTACGAACTCTACGACGAGGCACAGCTGATCGGCGGGGGAAGCGGCGGTCCGTTCAGGGCTGACCCCGACGACGTCGCCGCGGCGATCCTCGAGGCCGCGACCACCCCCGAGCCGCCGGCCCGGTACCCGGTCGGCCCGATCGCCCAGTACGGCCTCTACGCGCGCCACCTGCCCGACAGGCTGCGCGATGCGGTCTACGGGCTCCTGCGGAAACTCGCATAAGCTCCGTTCTCACTGGAGTCGGCGACACGCTACTCGTCTCGGCCGTATCGCTTCGCCGCCGACTCGAAGCCCAGTTCTGACTGCTCGCGGCTGTGGCGCTCCTCGAGAGTTGCGATCGCCTCGGAATCCGGCGCGGCGTCGTCGGTGATCCGTGCCCACGAATCGTGGACCTTGGCGTGACACCACCGGCAGAGATACACCGTGATCTCGTGAGAGAGGGTGTCGCCGTCGCGTGCGTAGGAGAGGTGGTGTTCCTCGAGCAGCGGACGCTCGTCGTCGTGGGCCAGCCGTTTCTCTTCGAGGCCACAGCGGACGCATTCGCGGTCGCGATTGCGCGAGCGGAAGTGCGGACAGTCGGCCCACGACCACTCGGATTCGGGGTCGACGACAGGACATGCGTACTCCGCCTCCGCGCGCTCGCGGGCGAACGCGGGGTCATGTTCGTAGTGGTCGAAGGCGTAGCGACACGTCCCCTCGCCGGTGAGGTGGTCGCAGACGCCGGCGAACTCGTAGGGATCGTCGACGCCGACCGAGGTACCCTGCGGCGTTTTCTCCATCGCCGGGATGAGTAGGGCTCGAGGGGTGTTGAATCGCCCGGCACACGCGCTCGTGGCGTCGTTCCACACGGTGGGCGTTGTCGATGGGATTTTGCCAGCGGACTGCGTCGACATCGATCATGCTACCGATCGACGACACTGAGACGCTCCTCTCGGCCGAGGACGTGGTCGACGCCATCGACGCGATCGGGGATCGCGACCGACTCGAGGTCGCATACACGGTGTATGACCATCCGGCAGAGGGCGTCACCGTCCCTGAGCTTGCAGCCGAGCTCGGGGCGACGGAAGCCGAAATTCAAGACCGAATCGATGCACTCGTCGACGGCGGCGTCGTCGCCGAACGAATGGCGTGTCTGGTCGACTGTTCGATCGACGGCCCCCAGTACGAACTGACGCAGTTCGGTCGCCTGCTCTTCGAAGAGGGTGTCCTGTCGCTGTTCGATGCTGCCTCTGCGGTTAGCGAGTTATAGGCGAGTCGCTGTCGGTCCCACGGAGCGGTCGGGACTTTTTTCTCGTCGCCATGCAGACTCGAGGCCGTGCGACTCGTCCATGAATCAAGCGGCGACGGGCCGGCCGTTGACGATCCGTCAGCCAATGGGACCAACGGCACCGTTCTGGCAACGACGGTCGACCTCGCGGACTCGCTTGTCAGCCAGACCC
This sequence comes from Natrinema limicola JCM 13563, assembly GCF_000337475.1. Classification (GTDB taxonomy): domain Archaea; phylum Halobacteriota; class Halobacteria; order Halobacteriales; family Natrialbaceae; genus Natrinema; species Natrinema limicola. Next base: position 19,865 of record NZ_AOIT01000036.1, read on the forward strand.
GCGGACTGATGTTTCGTCGCTCCGTGCCCAACGACTACGCGCTCGTCTTTCGGTTCGACTCGGCGAGGGTTCGTGACCTCCACATGCTGTTCGTCTTTTTCCCGATCGACGCCGTCTGGGTCGTCGACGGCGTCGTCCAGCGCGTCGAGCGACTCCGGCCGTGGCTCGGATTCGCCCGCGATCGCGCGGATCTAATCGTCGAACTGCCAGCAGGTGCTGCAGCCGACATCGAACCCGGCGATCGGCTGGCCCTCGAGGGCAAAGACGGGCACTGACGGCTCACAGGTGCGGACGTGCCGGCGCTGCGCGACCGGCGGATTTAAGTCGGCAAGATCCGTTAGCCTGCAGTACAATGGCACGCCATACGCCATCTGACGAGGATAGAGGAAGTCGGGGCAACCCGGCTGGGCGTGAAATTCTCCGACGAACGTAATCGCAGTCCTTCAAACTCACCACTCTTGCCTGTAAGTCATTCACCCGAACAGACGATCGCATCGGACCGTACAGTGCGCCTTCTCGACACGACGCTTCGCGACGGCGAGCAAGCCCCGGGCGTCTCGCTGTCGCCGGACGAAAAAGTCGACATCGCTCGAGCCCTCGAGCGAGCCGGCGTCTCGACCATCGAGGCCGGCAGCGCCTGTACCGGCGCGGGTGAACGACAGGCCATCTCGCGGGTGACCGACCTCGACCTCGACGCCCGGATCACCAGCTTCTGTCGCGGACTCAAAGGCGACATCGACCTCGCCCTCGAATGTGACGTCGACGGCGTCCACATCGTCGTTCCCGCAAGCGACCGCCACGTCGAGGACAAGGTCGGTACCTCTCGCGAAGACAACCTCGAGAAAACCGCCGAACTCGTCGATTACGCGAAAGACAACGATCTCTGGGTCGAAGTCATCGGCGAAGACGGCTCGCGGGCCGACCTCGACTACCTCGAGGACCTCGCGGAAGCGTCGCTCGAGGCGGGCGCGGATCGCTTCTGCTTTGCTGATACCGTCGGCCACACCGGACCGGAACACACCTACGAAGCCGTTGCCCGGCTCGCCGAGCTTGGGCCAGTCAGTGCTCACACCCACGACGACCTCGGACTGGGCGTGGCCAACGCGCTCGCGGCGATCTCGGCGGGTGCCGATCTCGTCCACTGTACGGTCAACGGGCTCGGCGAACGCGCCGGCAACGTCGCCTTAGAGGAGGTCGCAATCGCCTTAGCGCACGTCTACGACGTCGAGACCGCCGACCTCGAGGAGCTATACGATCTCGCACAGGTCGTCTCGCGAGCGACCGGCGTCCAGTTGCCGCCGAACAAGGCCGTCATCGGCGAGAACGCCTTTACCCACGAAAGCGGCATCCATACCGACGGGACGCTCAAAGACGACAAGATGTACGAGCCCTACCCGCCCGAAACGGTCGGGCGCGAACGCCGACTCGCACTGGGCAAACACACCGGCCGCGCGGGCGTCAAAGCCACGCTTGAGGAACACGACGTCGACGCCGACGACGGCGAGATCGCCGAGATCGCTACTCGCGTCACCGAACTCGGCGACCGCGGTCGCCGCGTAACCGACGCCGATCTGCTGGCCATCGCCGAGGACGTCACCGGCGAGGACCGCGACCGCGTCGTCGACCTCCTCGATCTCACTGCCACCAGCGGCGGGGCTGTCCCGACCGCCAGCATCCGACTCGAGGTCGACGGCGAGGAACGCGTCGCCAGCGGGACCGGTTCCGGGCCCGTCGACGCCGCCGTCTCGGCCGTCCGCGAGGCGCTGGGCTCGATGGCCGACGCCGAACTCGAGTCTTACCACGTCGACGCAGTCACCGGTGGCACCGACGCCGTCGTTACCGTCGAAGTGACGATGGTCCGCAACGACCGCTCTGTGACCGTCGCTCGCAGCGAGGCAGACATCACGCGCGCGAGCGTCACAGCGATGGTCGACGCGCTCGATCGGTTGCTCGCGGCCGATCAGCAACCGCTCGCACCGGCTGACGACTGACATCACCGGTCGCCGAGCGGAATACTTCGTGTGCTACGATTCGAGACGACGGCATACCTGGCGTCTGCCGAACGGCTCCGCGCTCATTCCTGTCGGAAAGGGTCACTGACGACGTTCCACGGATCGAGCAAGTACACGCTCGCGAGGAACAGCGCGAGTACGACGACGAACAGGCGAGCAGCCCCACTCACCGACGACGGAATCCCGAGGTCGAGCGTCGTGGCCATCACGACCGCAACCGCGATCCAGAGGCCCGCGACGATCAGTCGTTTTTGACTGTCCATAGTCGTCCGTTCGCCTCGAGTCGCTTGAATACGGGTGGTTTCGGACAGATCAGTCCGACGTGTCGACTCGAGAGCAGCGATCCGATAACAGGACCCAACAGCGCCAAGTCGGAGACGCATCTTACGACGAGTCGATCGGGCCGAGGCCGACGGTTTCCTCTTCGAGGACGTTCTGGCGCTTACTGACCATGCCGACATCTTCATAGGAGGTCGGCCCGGGGACCTGGTTGGCGTTCGGTCCCGGTTCCTGTCCGAGGTAGGTGACGTTCGGGTTCGTTCCGATATCCGCGAGGAGTTCGAACTCGTTGCCCGAGGGCGGGATGTACTCCTCGAGTCGCTGTTGGGCGACATCCTCCCGATCGTTCACCACGATGTCTGGGCTATCCTCGCCCGACCCCGCAGGCGGTGTCTGGAACTGGTCGACCGTGAGTCCGAGTTCGCGAAGGACCTCCTCACTCTGGAGGGCGAGTCCGTGGTCCTCGAGGATCGAGACGACCTCGAGGATCGTCGCTTCCTGATCCACAAGCGTATCGCCCGGTGGTGCCTCCTGGTCGTACTCGACGTTCGTGAGCTGGACCGCCGTCGCAAGCATGATCGACTGCTCGTCGAGGCCATCAACGGCTCCGGTGATCGCATCCAGATCGGTGCCGACGCCCTCGAGCATCGACGGGAGGTTGTCGGGCGAGGGAAGCATCGTACTCAGGCGGATGAGGACTCGCGCTCGGGCCGGGTTCTCTTGGTATCGCGACGGGTCGCTGTTCGGGTTGTTCTTGTCACCGAACTGGATAACGCTTGGCGGGCAGGCCACTTCGCAGGCCACGGTGCCGATGTTGCTTTCGCCGAAGTTGCCGTCCTGACGCGCTGGATCGAAGACGCACTTCGACATGACGCCGCGGGGAGCCCGACTGCTGACGCGCCGATCGCGATAGTCATAGACCATGTCCGGACTGAGCTCCTCTTCATCGACGGTCGGTTCCTCCCACTGGAAGTAGTTGACGCCGTACGGACAGGCGACCTGACAGTACCGACAGCCGATACAGACGTCGTAATCGGTCAGCACCATCCCACCCTTCTCGCGAGTGTGGCGGGCCGTCGTCGGACACACCTTCTCACAGGGTGCGTCGGTACAGTGTTGACACGGGCGAACGAGGAAGTTGAAGTCGCGATGGCTCTCGAAGTTGTCGGGATCGGGCGACTCGACGTCGCCGTCTTCGAACGCGAGGACGTACATCCAGTTGGACCCCAGATCCCAGTTGTGCTCTGCGTTGCAGGCAGTCACACAGGAGAGACAGCCATCGCAGTACTCGAGGTCGATCGTCATCCCCCACTGCGTCGCGTCCTCGTCGGGATTGACCTCACTGGGGTCTTCGACTGCCTCCTGTTCGGGCTCTTGTTGATCGACCGCTCCCCAGCCGAGGCTGGCGAAGCCGACGCCAGCACCCGCCTTCTTGAGCATCTCACGACGGGACTCCGTGCCGGCACCGAGTTTCGAGAGCAGCGAGTCGCCTTGCCCTTCGTCCGCGTCGTCCGGACTAGCGATCGGCCGCTCGTCTTCGCCGAACTCCTCCATCACGTCGTCGTGATACCGCTCGTGGAACTCCTCTTCTGAGAGCTCCCCCTTCGTGACCCGCATCGCATCTTTCCCCATCTGCATCCCGAGTTCGGTGTCGTACTCGGTGTCGTCGAGGAGGTCCTCGAGTTCGTCCTGCCACGACTCGCCGAGCGGATGGAACGGTTCGTCGGTTCCATCAGGCCCCTCTCCTGGTGCCGGCTCGTCGGAACTCATCGCTCCCTCCCTGCCGAAGCTGTCGGGTTGTATGGCGTCCCAGCCGGTCGCTGTCGGTTCCACCTTGCAGCCACTGCTCGGACAGATACCAGCGTCGAATACATGGGTTCCTCGTGACAGCGAACCTACGTCAAGAGTTAACATAGTGGCCAGCCTTGCATACGACGGGATACCGCCGGGTTCCTGCGGTTGGCGCAGTCACGTCCCCACAGCCCATACTCGAGGAGTTACGACTGTAACCGAAGAGACAGACTCGCGTCGCTCGTCGGTTGTGGTCGCTGTAAAACGCCGAGCGGGAGATTTGAACCACGGTCGTTCCGCGTTGCCCCACTCCCTGATTCAAATCTCCGTATTCCGTTCCAGCGACACGGACGGATCGCTTCGCTCGCCGTTTTGTGTCGCTGAGAAGCGCCGAGAGGGAGATTTGAACTCCCGAGTCCGTGAGGACAGCAGATTTCGAATCTGCCGCCTTGGCCGGGCTAGGCTATCTCGGCTCACTCACTTCTACTCGAGAGACGTTTTTACCCGTTTCGATTTTCTTGCCCTCTGTGAGTGCGTGCCGTCCAACAGGCGATGTCGGTCCCAGCCGACCTGTCAGACAGCAACACAGCCCGTGTGTCGGCCGGGGAACAACTCGCTCATCCCGTGTTCTTCATGCCGGCCGCGATTCCCTTGACCGTCAGCCGGAGCGTCCGTTCTTCGATGTCCGTCCGGTCGGTTTGGCCGAGCAAGTAGACCTGCAGCATGTTCAGCGGATCGACGTACGGGTTTCGCCGCTCTAAGTTCTCGCCGAGCCAGTCGCGAGTATGGAGCTGGTCTCGTTGGCCGATCTCGGTGATCAGGTCGGCCGCCCGCTCGTACTCGTCGCTTACGCGTGGGAAGAACCGTTCGCGCAGGTCCGGCTCAGCCAGGTCGGCGTAGCGGTCGGCGATCTCGAGTTCAGTACGAGACAGCGAGAGCGCAGCGTTGTCGAGCGTCGTCCGGAAGAACGGCCACTTCTCGTACATCGTCTGTAAGGTATTCATCGACCCGCCGTTCTCGAGATACGCCTCGACACCGGTCGCGAGAGCGTACCAGCCCGGCAGGATACACCGCGACTGGGTCCACGAGAACACCCACGGGATCGCCCGCAAGTCTTCGACGGTTCGCTCGCCGGATCGGGAGGCTGGCCGCGACCCGAGATCGAGGTCTTCGATAACGGTGATCGGCGTCGCCTGCTCGAAGTACTGGACGAAGCCGTCGCTCTCTAAGAGGTCGCGGTACTCCCGACGCGCGGCGTCGGCCATCGTCTCCATGGCCGCAACCCACTCCTCGTGGACCTCCTCTTCGGGCTGATCCAGCGCCTGCTTGCGCGCCCGGAGCTGGGCGTTGAGCATCTGCCCGATATTTCGTTCGGCGATGCGCGGATTGGCGTATTTCTCGGCGATGGCTTCACCCTGTTCAGTGAACTTGACCTGCCCCGTGACCGTCGAGTTCGGCAGCGCCAGCAGCGCTTCGTTCATCGGCCCGCCGCCACGCGAGATCGAGCCACCGCGGCCGTGGAACAGCCGCATCGTCACGTCGTGGTCGTCACAGATCTCTCCGAGTCGGCGTTGGTTCTTATACAGCGACCAGTTCGCCGCCAGAAAGCCGTTTTCCTTGTTCGAGTCGGAGTACCCCAGCATGATCTCCTGGGTCCGCCCGCGGGCTTCCAGCACCTGCGCGTAGGCTTCGTTTTCGAACAGTGTGCCCATGATCCGCCGGGCCCCCGAGAGGGCGTACTCGGTCTCGAGCAACGGGACGATGTCGATCCCCGCGTGTTCGGGCAGGGAAATAACGCCGGCCTGATCGGCCAAGAACAACACCTCGAGGACGTGGCTCGGCTCCTCGGTCATCGAGATGCAGTAGGTGTCGATGGCGTGGACGCCGTACTCGGTCTGCCAGTCGGCGAGGCTGTCGAAGAGTTCGAGGACGCGCGCCGAGTCGTCCGAGAGATCGGCGGTCTCGCTCAGATCGATCACCGGCTCGTCCTGTAAGACGGCGTCGGTCAGCAACTCGACGCGTTCGTCCTCCGAGAGAGTGCGGTAGTCGATGCCCTCATGCTCGAGGGCCTCAGCGATGGCGTCGGTGTGTTTCTGCTGGTGGTCACGCAGGTCGAGACTCGCAAGCGAGAAGCCAAAGGTGGCGACCTGCCGCCGGATCGGATCGACGTGTGCGTCGACGATGCTGTCGGCGTCGTTGGCGCGTAGGCTCTCGGCGATGACCTCGAGATCGGCACCGAGTTCGTCGGCGTCGTCGTAGCCACCCGGCCGCACGTCGCCGACGCGGCGGAGCCGCTCACGCATGAGTTTGAGTTTCTGCCGGTAGGGCTCGTCGGGGTAGCGCTGCTCGGCCGTGCGAGCGCTGCCGGGCAGGCGCCCACGGTCGCGCTCGAGTGAGGCCTGAAACGCGGAGCTGGCGTCGATCCGGCTGCCGTCCTGACTCAAGACACCGGAGAGGCGCTTGAGTTGGTCGCGGTAGCGATCGAGGATCACCGAGCGCTGGCGCTCGAGCGTGTTCGCCGTGACCTCGGGGGTGACGTAGGGGTTGCCGTCGCGGTCGCTGCCCGCCCACGAGCGGAACTCGAAGAGCTTCGGAATCTCGAGGTCGCCGGGCACTTCCGCGTCGATTGTCTCGTCGAGTTCGTCGTAGACGTTGCCCACGACGTCGAACAGCGTGTTCTCTAAGTACCACTGGACGTTGCGCGCCTCGTCTTCGGGCTCGGGCTGGCGGTTGCGCACCTGTGGCGTCTGCCAGAGACTCGTCACCTCGGCATCGATGTCTTGCCAGAGGTGGCGCTCCTCCTTGTCGGTCAACAGTCGCTCGTCGAGCGTCTCGAGCGACGTCGAAATCTCCCGCAGTTTCGACTTGACGGTCTTTCGCCGAGCCTCGGTCGGATGCGCGGTGAAGGTCGGCTCGATCAAAACGTCGTCGAGAATCCGTCGGACGGTCTCGACGTCTTCTTCGCCGAGTTCTTCGGCTGCGGCCTCGAGGCTGTCCTCGAGCGTGCCTTCTTGGGAGTCCGTGCGGATGGTCCGGACCCGCTCGCGTTCTTCGGCGAGGTTGATCAACTCGAAGTAGGTCGCGAACGCACGAGCGACGGTCCGCTGTCGGTGTGGCGACAGTCCCTCGAGTTCCGTGACGAGCGGTTCACGTGACTCGAGGTCACCGGAGCGGTAATCGATCGCGGCCCGCCGACACGACTCGACCGTCTCGAAGGCCCCTCGAGAAGTCTGGCCCTCGAGGACGTCGCCGAGTAATGCACCGAGTTCGCGGACGTCCTGTCTGACGCCCCTGTTATGGAGTTGCATACCGTGTGGATGTGCATGCCACATTAAAAACCCCTCGCAGCGAGACCGCGCTCACGTACATCGTTTTTCCTGATAGTTACTGGCGGTACAACGACCCACCCTGGCAGGGTGACGACGTGCCCAGTCCTCGAGCGATTCGGTATCCGGACCACAACCTACAAAAGGTTATTTACAGCAGATGTAAATCATTCTGAGGAGCGGTGTGGGACATCCCTCCCTGCAACATTCAATTCAAAACGAGTGATAAGTCCGCACTCGGATTATCTCAGTCGTGAATCGCTCGCACGGAAGTCGGCGGCGTTCGGACCGCGACGCTACTGATCCGTATACTGCGCACAGACCCGCCGAATCCCCTCCTCGAAGTCGATCTGAGGCTCCCAGCCGGCCTCCTCACGGATCTTCGAGGCGTCGGCACAGGTATCGTGGACGTACACCGACTCGGGAATCGGGTTCTCGACGTACTCCGGCTCGATATCGGTGCCAAGTTCGTCGTTTAGCATCTCGACGACAGTGTTGAAATCGTAGGCCTCGCCAGTTCCCAGGTTGTAGATGCCATCGAGGTCGTTCGTTGCGGCCAACTCGAGCCCGCGGACGATGTCGGAGACGTGCGTGAAATCGCGCGTCTGGGTGCCGTCGCCGTACAGCACCGGCGGCTCCCCGTTGGCGATGTCGTCGGCGAACTGCGCGATCACGTTGGCGTACTCGCCTTTGTGTTCTTCAGCACCGCCGTAGCCCTGATACACTGAGAAAAATCGCATCCCGGCCATCGACATGTCGTAGTGGTTCGAGAAGTACTCGCCGTAGCGCTCCCGGGCGAGCTTCGACGCCTCGTAGCCGGTGTTGACGCTGACGGCCATGTCCTCCGGCGACGGCTCGGTTCGGCTGCCGTAGATCGACGACGTCGAGGCGTAGACGACGGTTTCACATCCGTCCTGTCGGGCCTGCTCGACGACGTTGACGAAGCCTTCGACGTTGACTCTGGCACCTGTCGTCGGGTCATCCTCGTGCATCGCGTACGATGACAGCGCCGCAAGGTGGAACACGACATCGACATCCGTTGGCAGGTCATCGTCCAAGACGCTCGCGTCAACGAACTCGACGTCGTCTGTGAGGTTTTCCGGCGTCCCCAGATAACAGTCGTCGACGACGGTGACGTCGTTGTCCTCGGCGAGGTGGTTCGCCAAATTCGATCCGATAAAGCCCGCTCCACCGGTAACGAGGACGGCGTGTCCCTCGAGTGTCATACCGAAACGACCACGCCGGCATCGCATAGATGTTTGGAAGTCCGGCAGCGACAGGCGGGGTCGGCCCACAGGTTCTTGGCGATACGTCCCGGATGACGCGCCAATGCGCTACTACGAGGACATCGAGATCGGCGACACCGAGGAATTCGGCGAGTATCACGTGACGAAAGCCGAGATCGTCGAATTCGCCGAGCAATACGATCCCCAGCCGTTTCACACGGACGAGGCGGCCGCCGAGGACTCGGCGTTCGGCCAGCTGGTCGCGTCGGGCTGGCACACCGCGTCGATCTGTATGCGGCTGCTCGTCGACGGTCCGATGCAGGATCGAGCCGGCATGGGTGCCCGCGGCGTCGACGAACTCCGGTGGCACCAGCCCGTGACACCGGGCGATACGCTCTCGGTTCGAACCGAAGTCCTCGAGAAGCGCGTCTCCGAGAGCGACCCCACTCGTGGGTACGTCGATACCAAACTCGAGGGGATCAACCAAAACGGCGAGGTCGTCATCTCCTGGATCGGCCTCGAGATGGTCGCGCGCCGAAATTCGGGAGCCGAGTAGAGAAGTCGGTCGCGGAGCGGTGAGTGAACGTTAGCGTGCCGCTGCTTGCAACAGAGCTGCCGCCGGTGATGCGGTCTGCTGTTACTGTGTCCCGGCGCACCCACATGGCAGGTCGTGGGTGCGCCGGCGCTGACTGACAGGGGTTCGTATGACTACTGTTCCGGAGTCATCGCCGGCGCGCTCTGTTCGTGCTCGAGCGTCTCAAGGTAGTCCTCGGCGTCGAGGGCCGCCATACTGCCGGTTCCGGCAGCGGTGATCGCCTGGCGGTAGCGCGAGTCGGCCACGTCGCCAGCGGCGAAGACGCCGTCGACTGCCGTGTGGGTCGTCGCGCGACCCTCGTCGTCCGATTCGGTCTGGATGTATCCATCCGAATCGAGTTCGACGCCGGTGCCCTCGAGGAACTCGGTGTTCGGCGTGTGGCCGATCCCGTAGAAGACGCCGCCGACGTCGACGGTTTCTCGGTCGACGTCGACCCCGTTGTCGGCTTTTTCTTTGGGGTGGCCGTCGGGATGAGAGATCAGCGTCGCGCCAGTGAGGCCCTCCTCTTTGGAGCCGTGGAGCGCCTCGAGTTCCGTGTTCCAGCGGAACTCGATGTCCTCGTGGTCGCGGGCGCGATCGGCCATGATCTCGGAGGCGCGCAGTTCGTCGCGGCGGTGGACGATCGTCACGCTCTCGGCGAACTTCGCGAGGAAGAGCGCCTCTTCCATCGCGCTGTCGCCGCCGCCGATCACGAGGACGTCGTCGCCGCGGTGGAACGCGCCGTCACAGGTGGCACACGTCGAGAGGCCATAGCCCATGAGTTCGTCCTCGTTTTCCGCGCCGACCCAGCGGGCGCTCGCACCGCTGGCGACGATCAGCGCGCGCGTGCGGAGGGCGTCACCGTTCGAGAGTTCGAGTTCGAACGGGCGCTCCTCGAGCGTCGCGCGCTCGACGGTGCCGTGGGTGAACTCGGCACCGAAGCGTTTGGCCTGCTCTTTGCCGTTCTGGATCAGTTCCATGCCGCCGATCCCGTCGGGAAAGCCCAGGTAGTTCTCGACGTCGGTCGTCAGCGTCAGCTGGCCGCCCGGCTCGGGGCCTTCGAGGACCAGCGGCTCGAGGTCGGCTCGCGCGGCGTAGACGGCCGCCGAAAGGCCGGACACGCCGGAGCCGACGACGATCACGTCGTGGACGGTGTCAGTCATGGCCTCGCTCATTCGGTATAGCCTTCGATCATGCTGCGGAGTCGCTCAGCCGGCAAGACGCCGGTTTGCTGTTCGACCTGCTCGCCGTCCGCGAAGAGGACGAGTGTCGGGACACCGCGGACGCCGAACGAGCCGGCGAGTTGCTGGTGTTGGTCGACGTCGACCTTCGCGATTACGGCATCTGTCTCGCTTGCTAGTCCTTCGAGGACGGGCTCGAGCATCTTACAGGGCCCACACCAGTCGGCGTAGAAATCGACGAGCACGACGTCGTAGCTTGTAGTGACCTCCTCGAAGTGGTCTTCGCTTTCGACGTGGAGTGGTTCGTCGAGTGACTGTCCGGAGCCGCTAGGTGCATCAGTTGCCATCACGACTTTCTATGATCCGGTTACGTTTAAAGGTTTTGTATATATTGCGCAATACCGCCATATCGAGGGAGCGTTAATACAGTACTACCGTGTCATAGCGGCCGGAAACGACCGGTACAGCTGCTACTGGACGGTTTCAGATGACGAGGGTCAGGTCAATTGTGTATGGGATGGCAACAAGCGAGCGGAGCGGTCGGCGGATCGAAATCGGGTCAGTTACCGTTTGTCGATGGCGGAACAGACATCCGTGCGAAGTAGCTCCCTCGCGTGCCGACATCGGTTTCGAATCGGAACCCCTGTTGCTCGGCACGTTCTCGAAGCGTCTCGCGCGTGACGAAGTGGGGATCGGGAAGTGACTCCCCGACGACGAGCCGGCCGCCGGGTTTCAGCACCCGCTCGAGTTCGGCGAGTGCCCGCTCTTCGTCGGGAATTTCGCCGAGGACGAGAACCAGATAGGCGGCGTCGAAGCTATCGTCCGGATACGGAAGTGCCCGGCCGTCGCCGTGGACCGGCGCAACGTTGTCGTCGCCGCGCTCGCGCAGTCGCGCCCGGAGGTCCGCGACCATCGGCCGCTGGACGTCGACGGCGTGGACCATCCCAGCCGGCCTGACCGCCGCTGCGACCGTGCCTGTGTAGTAGCCGGTCCCGGCCCCGAGCTCGAGGATTCGCTCGCCGGGCCGTGGCTCGAGGACCTCACACAGCCTCGAGCGAGAGATGAGCGGCCGGGGGAGATCGATCCAGACGCGCTGGGAGTACGGACACGGCGACGGGTTTTGCCGCCAACGGAGCGCGTACGCGACGCCAGCGAGAGCGGCAAGGACGCCCGCGAGGGCGAGCGATCGGATCGTTCGACGCGTGACCATCGCGCGGCCGTTTGTCACGCCCGAACAAAGGCTTGATGTCTGGGGGCCGTCCCCAGTAGCGGCAGTATTGAATAAAGCCCGAAATATAATGGGTCCGTTCGGATTCGGCGTCGTGAGTGCAATGCGCGTGTTCTCGAGCGCGCGTATTAGTATCGACAGCTACGCCGTATCACGCATTGCGCCGCGCCGTTTCGCGCCCTCGCTCGTCGGTGATGCGATCGACCGCCAGAGTGAGACCACGAACAGCGCCCAGGCGACGGCGATCAGCGCGAACCCCGCGAGCGTCGTGCTCGCTGTGAGTCCGCCGAGGACGGGAACCGGCGTCAGCCAGAGTGCGAGCATGCCGAGGTTCACGCTTCCCACCTGAATCCAGGACGGCTGCGGGTGCTCGGCAGCGACTGCCGTCACCGCTTCGACGACGCCGCGGTCCGCAACGGGTCGCGCGGACGCTGCCGCCACGACGGGGAGAAACGCCATCGCGAGCTGAAGCATCCAGCCGAAGATAAGACCGTTGATGGCCGCAATCTCGATCGCGCCGGCGGGGACGGCATCCGGAAACAGCAAGACGAACGGTGCCCAGGGCACGGGGAAGGCGAGCCACAGGTACGCTCCGAGAACGAGCGCGATGCGCCGGGTGTAGCTGCGGTCACTGCTGCGGTACGTGCCGACGACGTTCGCCAGCAGTGCGCCCGTCCCGACGACGTAGCTACCGAGTCCGAGGATCGTCACCTCGTGGCGTCCGAGCCACGGGCCCGCGACGAGGCCGACGACACCGATCGTCAGCCCCCAGAACGTGACCGAGACGAGTCGGGGATACCGAAGCTCCGCCTCGAGCAGTGCCGGCAGGAGTGTCAACAAGGCCCCGGCGACGATAAGCGCCAGAAAGCCCCAGACGTTCGCGTGAACGTGGGCCTCGAGCGAGCCGAAGTAGCCGCCGGGCCCGTGGATTCCGAGTAACATCCCGAACGCCGCGAGAATCCCGACGACGAGAAACCACGGTGCGAGTCGGTAGTAGCGACTGATTCTGCGATCAGGAGCCCGCCCAGTCGTCCGAAAGACGGTCGAGAGCAGGAGTCCGAGCGCACCGAGGACGATCGTCCCACCGGTGACTGCGACGACCGTCGCGCCGGTCGCCATCCCGAGGAGGAGCAACGGATAGCCGGCGTTCAACGCGAGCCACTGCAGCCACCGGCGGCCGTCGGCCGGCCGTCGCGCCGACGCGTCGGTCGCGGTCACCAGCGACGGCAACACGCCGAAGACGGCCTGGGTCAGCCCGCCGATCGTCACGAGGTGGATCAGCACCCACCGAAGGCGGGGCAGCGATTCGATGAGGCCGGACTCGACGGCGAGGGTCCCCATGACGGCAGCCAAGCCGACCGTCAGGTACAGTCCGGCCATGACGATGAACGGATTCGTGCGCGTTTGCATCTGTTTCTCTATGCGGTCGTAGCCATGCAATGCAGGTATCGGTTGAGCCGAACACACGAGGAGTACCCGAACAAATCAGGCGAGACCGAACATATTAGGGGTCAAAGGAACGGTACTGTCCCACGGAGTCACTCACGTGCCTCGAGCCAAACTCTCCATCTCGATCCCCGACGCGACGTGGATCAACGACGTGTCCCAATCCCATCCCCAGATGACGTTCGAGGTCGTCTCGGCACTGGCCGGCGAACGGACGGGAATCGCCCTCATCGAGTTACAGACGGCGGATCCGCTCCCGGTGATCACCGATATGGCCGATCGAGCGGACGTCGTCGACTTCGATCTCCTCTGGAAGGGGGAGTCGAGTGCGTTGCTCCACGTCGAAACGGCCAGTCCCTCGATCCTCCAGCCGGTCTTACAGTCCGGAATCCCCATCGAGATGCCGTTTACCGTCAGAAACGGCGAGGCGACGTGGACGGTAACCGCAGCGTCGTCCCGGTTTTCTGAATTCGGTCAATTGCTCGACGAGCTCGGCATCGAGTACACTCTCGAGTACGTTCACGAGATCGGCCACACCCGTGCCGACGACATCTTGACCGACCGACAACGCGAAGTACTCCTGGCGGCGCTCGAGCGCGGCTACTACGCGACGCCGCGTGAAGCGACGCTCACCGACGTCGCGAGCGACCTCGACATCTCGAAAGCGACGTGTAGCGAAATCCTTCACCGTGCGGAGGGGAGCGTTATCAGGTGGTTCGCCGACGAACACACCGGCGACGCTCGAGCGCAGCTGGCGGCAGACACTGACACGAGGTGAGCGTGGGACCCGAGGCCGGGGCGACCGATACACTCGAGGACACGTCGTCGACGCCGTCGTGTATTCCGTGTCGATGCGTATGTGGGTCGCGTGCCGGTACGAGACTGCGAGGGGAGTGCTCAGCCCTGCATTATCAACCCCAGCGGCGCCACGACGTACCGCGTCGCCGTTGGCGGGCACTCGCTGACCGTCACGCACGCCGACGGATGGCCGGTCGAACCGGTTACGGTCGATTCCCTCGACATCAGTATGGGCGAACGCTACGACGTACTTGTCGAGACAGACTCACCTGGCGAGTGGGCCATCGTTGCGACCCCCGTCGTCGGGGACGAGCAACCCGCGGAAGCGATACTGCGGTCCGATGGCACGACTGACACCGATTCGATCGACCGTCCGCAATTCGACGGGCAGCGACTGCGGTACAGCGATCTCGAGGCGCTCGAGCCACTCGATCTCGGCGACACGCCGGATCGAACGATCGACGTCACCCTCTCGGGCGGGATGATGCAAGCGCCCGGCGCGTGGACCATCGATGGGCAGGCGTATCCGGACGCTGATCCGATCGCGATCAGTGAGGGGGAACACGTCCGAGTGCGGATGCTGAACCGCAGCCCAGCGATCCACCCGATGCACCTTCACGGCCACTTCTTTCAGGTCGGCGACGCCGTCAAGGACACCGTCCTCGTGCCGCCCCACGGTGGAGCGGTTACGTTCGAGTTCCTGGCTGACAACCCTGGCGACTGGCTGTTTCACTGCCACAACGTCTATCACCTGGAGCGTGGAATGGCACGCGTTTTCGAATACGAGTGAGATGCATCCACCCCTTGACGTTCCCTCGTCGACCGTTCCGCTCACTGCGAGTGGGCGACTGTCCTCGGGGATGCACTGCTCGAGCGGAAAAACGCGGTCCGCTCGACGACACGGCTCAGATGGACCCACTGACAGGGGTCCGTCTCACTCGTTTTGAACCCGCTCGATCGCCTCGTCGAACCGCGTTTTCGGCTGGGCACCGACGAGCGTTTCGAACGACCCGGAGTCACGATCGATGATGGCGAACGTCGGCGTCCCCGAAATCCCGTTCGAACGCGCTTGCTCGGCGTCCGCATCGACCTGGGTTTCGAGCGTCGATCGACGCTCGTCGAGACAGGTCTCGAGCGCATCGACATCGACGCCGTCGACCGAACGGGTGTACTCGAGGAGGTTCTCGCTCGAGGCCCATCCCGAATTCTTCTCGCCTTGTTCCTCGAAGATCGCCGTGTGCCAGTTCCAGTACGCCGACGGCTCGGCGTCGCGGACCTGGTCCCACACGCACTTGCCGGCGACCGCGGCGGTCATCGAGTCCTCGCCGAAGTACGGCAGCGAGATGAACACGATGCGAACGTCGCCGGACTCGACGTATTCGGGCACGAGCTCGGGAAGCGTCTCCCGTTCGAACTGCTCACAGAACGGACACTGGAAGTCCGTCCAGTAGTAGATCTGGATTGGGGCGTCGGACGAGCCCATGATCGGCTTCCCGGTGAGGTCGATGCCGAACGCCGACGTCTCGTCGCTCGAGTGAAACGACGAAACCTGCTCCTGCGTCGCGGTGTCACCGGAACGCGTGAGAAAGTAAGTGCCGCCACCGAGGACACCAACGAGACCGGTCACGAGAGCGCGGCGGGACGGCTGATCGAGCGACATGGTTTGTACTCGCGTCGATTCTCATCGTCGAACCGTAATGGAACCGGCGATTTGCTGAGCCAGCAAATCAGGTGTCATCCGCGGCCGCGATCAGAGCCACGGCGACGGCGGACGGGTGATGATGGTGGCCCTCGAGTCGGCGCTAACGGGTTACGAGTCGACGATCTCGAGCGTCCAATCACCGTCTGCCTCGACGTTGAGCCAGACGGGGCCGCCGGCCTTGTACGACCGCGAGTTCGAGAACTCACCGGTGCGATGGACGAGGACCTCACGACTGCCGTCCGCACCGGAGCCGTCGACGATGAACGTCCCGTCGCCGTCGTGTGTCGCGACGACCCTGACGTCGCGATCCGTCCACAGTGGGCCGACGAACGCTGAGCCCGTGCCGGACGCCTCGATGGGGAGGTTCTCGAGGTCGTCCGCGTGGACTGCGGGCTGGAAGAGGTCGATCGACCACGCGCCGTCGGCGTCGACCTCGAGCCTGTAGGTGTCGTCGTCGACGGCCATGATCGATTCGCCGGTCGCGTTCCCGGACGTGGTCAGCAGGTTCTCGTTCCGTCCGAGACCGCTGGGTTTCGTCACGTCGACGGCGATCTCTTCGCCGTCGTGGGAGACGGTTGCGACGACGACGCCGTCGTCGAGGTCGAACGTCGGCGACTCGCCCGAGCCGGTTCCCTCGAACGTGTGAGACTGGCCCGCCTCGAGAACGGTCCCGCTCGGCCGCGTTCCGACTGGCGGTTCGTCGCCGTCGAGGTCCAGCGTCCCGTCGACGAGATCGGAGGGTGTGACGACGTCGAGGTCGCGGTGTTCGATGTGATCGAGCAACAGTCCGAAGTCGTCGAGCGACATCCTGTTCTCGTTGACGCCCACGTCTTCCGCGTCGACGATCCGCGGAATCCGCAACACGGTGAGCAGGTCGTACTGGTCGGAGATATTGAGATGACGTCGAACGCCGGTGTGAAGCGCGGGCCCCCAGATGAACGGGATCATGTGCATCTCGGTCGGTGGTACGCTGGTCGTCCCGGCGCTGTAGAGGAACGTCGACTCGTGGACGTCCCTGGCGACGTCGTAGGTCGTCGCGTCCATTCGCCCGTCGGGAACGAACAGGTGGCGCGCCCCGTCCTCGAAGCCGTCGCTCGCGAGTTCGTCGCGAGCGGTCTCGAGGACCGATCGCTGCCGGTCTGCGGGCTGGTCCGGCAGGGGTGTCGACACCGCTGGGAGCGAACAGACGTCCCAGCCGCGGTCGCTGAGCTCTCGGAGTTCGTCTAGTCCCATGCGACCGCTGTCGCCGATCTTTTCGGGGGTAACCGGAACCGCCGCGTTCCAGTCGCGCTCCGCGAGCAGCTCGGCGGCGATTTCGTAGTGCGAGTCGTGGCCGCCGTGGAACGCGAGGACCACCGCGCCGTTGCTTGCCGATTCGGTTCGCCGAAGGTCGTCGACCAGCAGTTTGCTCGGCCCACCCTCGGACCCGTCCGCGATGATATTGATGCCGGTGACGTTCGAGAGGGCCGGCTCTGCACCGGGTTTTTGCTGATAGCCACAGTCCATTCGGAACCAGCCGTCGTACCCATCCGGCACCACGCGAATGCTCGAGAGGCGCTCGCGCCGCGTCGGCGCGAGGAACTCGACGATGATGCGATCGGCGGACGCCGGCTTGACCGCCATCGAGACGTCCCAGCCCTCGAGATCGAGTCCGTCCGGGAAGCGGAGCTCCATGCCGGCCGTTCCCGCGTCGCTCTCGACGACCGCCGCCTGTGATCCGAGTCGCGCCTCGTCGGGGGCGGCCGAGAGTTCGCCGGTTCGGGCGGTCCACTCCTCGAGCGTCTCGAAGTCGGAGAGGATCTCACCTGTCTCGATGGCTGGCCAGTTCGTGGGACCGGTGGCCATGTCGCCCTTGACGGCACCAGTTTCGTCCCCGCCGGCGACGCCGTCCGGAAGTACGTCCGCACAGCCCGCGAGCGTCGTCGATACAGCGCCAGCACCGAGTGAGGCCAGTAGTCGTCGGCGAGACGAGCCGTCGTCCGAATCGCGTTCGGATACCATTACCCAGGCGGTGCCGCGTCGGGGCCGTCATTATTGTCTGAATAACCGGGCACAGAATTTGCTGAGTCAGCAAATCGGAGTGGGACATTTCAATCACCCCTGCATCGGTTTATCTAGATGTTCACGCACGACTCGATCAGGAGGTACCTGACGAACCTCTCCGAAGCGCTCTCGTACCCGTTCGAGACGTGGCGGGGGACGATCGGGCTGGTGTTCGTGACACTCGCGACCTACGTGCTACTGATCTTGAGTACGATGCCCGAGTTCTCGCTCCAGATGCTCGGCGACGGGCTCTACTGGTTCGAGTACGTCGTCGTCTCGCTTACGGAGACGGTCTACCGGACCGACGGCTGGACCGGGCTCGGGGTTATCGTCCTCTATGCCCTGCTCTCGGGCGTCGCAGTCGTCAACGCCGTCGCGCAACTGCGGGTCGTCGGCATCTCGAGTCTCACCGATCTCTCCGGCGTGGTGCCGGGACTCCTCGCGTCGGGCTGTGCGAGTTGCGGCGCTGGGCTTCTCGGCTTTCTCGGATTTGCCGGCGGGTTGGCAGCGCTCCCGTACGACGGCGCACTGCTTCGCGTCGGCGGCCTCGTGCTGTTGCTGTTCTTCCTGGGCCGAGCGGGCCATCCCGAACGCTGTGCGTTCACGACGGAGGCGACGCAATGACGGGACGCCGGTTCGGCCGACAGATCCGCTCGGATCGACGAGCGATCGCCTGGGGGATCGCAGCCGGGATCGGCGTCTTCGCGCTGTTCGGACTCGTCACCGGCCTCATCCCGAACCCGCTGTACGTCCGGATGGTCCCGCGGACGCCAGTCGATTACCTGTTTCTGACGCTGACCGCGCTACTGGCGGGCGTCTACACCGCACAGCGGGTGGCGACCGACGTTCCCCAGGCCGGACTCGAGGGCGAAGACGGGAGCACGAGCAGCGAGGATCGGTGGGCGATGGGCGGGCTGGTCGGTGGCTTTCTGGCCGTCGGCTGTCCGATCTGTAACGTCTTCCTGCTCGCGCTCTTTAGTTCGTCCGCGCTCATGACCTACTTCGATCCGCTTCGGCCGCTGCTCGGCGTCGTCTCCGTGGCGCTGCTGGCGGGGCTGATCTACACCCGCCACAAACGCACGTGTCCGACCTGCGCCACGTGATCGCCGGCGCTCACTTGGACTCCTTCCAGTCGCCGGCTTCGGTCTCGCGAAACTCCTCTTTCGCCTCGCGCTCGCGTGGCCAGAACGCGAGCACGAGAACGCCGGCGTAGAACGTTCCGACGAGTCCTGCGACGACAGCGCCAGGGACGGACGCGATGGCCGCGGCATCGAGACGGCTCTCGCCCGGCGCGAAGGCGGTGACGCGAAAGAGCCACGCGAGACAGAGCACGGTCAACAGTGCGAAGTAGATGCGACGCAGCCGGTTCGCAAGCGCCTCGAGTAGCGTGCTCTTCAGCGTCGGTCACCGGTAGTCGTCGCCGAGTTCGGTTCGCCAGTCGCCGTGTTCGCCGCGTTGGGACGGGTCCAGCGTCGTCGCGAGGAAGTTCTGCTGGAGGAGTCGCACGCGAGCCCAGTAGACGTCGTAGTCACGATACCGCCGCGCTTCGATCAGGAGGAACATGCCGACGGCCAGCACGCCAACGAGGACGATATAGTGAGGGTTGTCGGGACTCGAGAACGCCCACGTGAGGATCGCAGCCATCACCGTGACACTCCACGTCGTCGTCTGATCGAGCCGCGACCGCCAGGTCGTCTCCCGGGAGATTTCACCGCGATAGGCGTGGCCGAGAACCGTGTTCAACTCCGAGAGATCCTGACCGACCTCTCGTCCCGGTTCGGCCTGCGTGGACTCGTCGTCGGTGGTATCAGTCATCAGTCTCTCACTCGTTCAACGGCCGACGAGAAATAACGCCGGTCGGGGACGCGGCCACACACAGATATCGAGCGAACCTAGCACGGGCAACCCGAACGATGACCACGGTTTGGCCACTTCAATATTGTATGGAGTGTACAAAACACTCAAGTGCTGGTGACCCGTTGTTTCGGTAATGACTGAAACAGCGCCTTCGGATCCGATCGGCGATGGAAGCGGCCCCCAGAAACCCGTCCAGCTGGACAGTGCTGCCGACTACGACGAGTTGCTCGAGACACACGATCTCGTGTTGCTCGAGTTCGTCACGTCCGGCTGTGGAATCTGTGCGTCGATGGAACCGGTACTCAGCGCGGTCGCTCGCAGCGCGCCCGGTGCCGTCGCGACGGTGAATGCCGGCCTCGTCCCGGACGTCGCCGACGAATACGATATTCGCAGCGTGCCGACGCTCGTCGTCCTGCGAGACGGCGAGGAGGTCGCGCGTCTCGACGACGGCTTCCAGAGTGCGGAGACGGTCGTCGACCTGCTCGAGACGCACGCGGCGGAATAACGGAGTTTTGTCGAATGCAGGCAAGTAGTAGTTTATCCATAGCACAATATCGGCTGTGTCGCTGACTCGAGTCCACACCGATGATTCGACCAGCACACCTCGATTCACGGCCGGTCAGAGCGCTCGTCAGCCGCCCGAAACGAGCGTGTGATTCCCCGGGCCGAGCTTAGCTCGTGGCTGTGAGCCGTTCGACGGGTGTCTTTTCCGCCGAGACGTCTTTTTCGACGACGAGGTCCTCGAGGACGAGGACGTCCAGCCCCATCCCGTAGAAGTCCTTGATCGCCTGCGTCGGCGTCCGGACGATCGGCTCTGCGTGGTCGTTGAACGAGGTGTTGAGGACGACCGGTACGCCAGTAATGTCGGCGAACTCCGAGATGAGTCGGTGATAGCGCGGGTGCTGGTCCTCGCGGACGGTCTGTGGCCGCGTCGAGTCGTCAGCGGGGTGCAAGACGGCCTCGAGATCGTCGGTTTTCGCCGAGCGGACGTCGTCGGCGTCGATCATGAACGGTGTCGGCCCGCCATCGACGAGGTATTCCTCGGCGGCCGACTCGAGCAGCGACGGCGCGAACGGGCGCCACTCCTCGCGGTGTTTGACGAACCGGTTGACCCGGTCGCGGGACGCGGCAGTCCGGGGATCGGCGAGGATGCTCCTGGCACCGAGCGCCCGGGGCCCCATCTCCATCCGGCCCTGGAACCAGCCGACGAGGTCGCCGTCTGCGAGCCGTTCGGCGACGTACCGCTCGAGGTCGTCCGGTTCCGCGTACTCGATTTTGTTCGTCTCGAGGGTCGACCGAATCTCGTCGGTTGCGTACTCGGGGCCGAGGTAGACGTCGGTCTGGCGGTCGATATCCGCCGGCCGCTGTCGTGACCAGCCAGCACCGAGTGCGAGGCCGGCGTCGTGAGCGACGGGCTGGACGAAGACGTCGTCGACGACCGGTGATTCCCGGACGCGTTGGTTTAATTTGCAGTTGAGCGCGACCCCGCCGGCGAGTGCGACGTTAGTGGTGTCGAAGCGCTCGACCGTCGACTCCGCGATGTCGACGACGGTCTCCTCGAGCAGTTTCTGAGCCGTGTACGCGAGGTCTTTCTCCCACTGGTCGAACGACTCGGGCGACTCCTTTCGCGGTCGGCCGAAGGCGTTCTCGAGTGTCTCGACGCCGTGACCGGTCCCCATCGCTTCGTCAGGTCGGTGACGTCGTAGTCGACGCCCGTGTCGATCAGGCTCCGGAGGGCGGATTCGATCTCAGGGTTGTCGTCTCCGTACGGCGCAAGTCCCATTACCTTCCCTTCGCCGTTGAACATGCGATAGCCGAGGAACTCCGTCACGGCCGCGAAGAAGAGGCCGAGACTGTTGGGGTGTTCGTACGTGCGCACGCGCTGCAGCCCGGTGCTGTCGGCGTACCAGACGACCGTCGCGTCGTACTCGCCCTTTGCGTCGACCGTCAGGACGATCCCCTCGTCGAAGCCCGAGGGGTGGAACGCACTCGCGGCGTGACAGCGGTGATGTGGGATCGTTTCGATCGGCGGCAGCGGTGTTCCGAACGACTCGAGACGGGATTCGATCTGTCGCGTCGGCACGAATCGGCTTCGAATCTGGGTGACGAGCGTTCGTTCCAGTGCGGAGAGTTTTCGGCCGAGTCCGGGCGCTCGAATCGCGTCGGTCAGGTAGTGGGAGGTGATCTCGCTGCGGAGTGTCGGATCGTAAGGAAGGAGGATGCGCTCGAGATCCGTGACCTCCAGCTCGCGATAGTCGAGGCAGGCTTGAATCGCACGGTCGGGGAAGGTCTCAGTGGCGTGTTTGTCCCGCGTGTATCGTTCCTCTTCGACGCCGAACACGGGCGTCCCGTCTTCGAAGAGGACAGCGCTCGGATCGTGTTGGCCGTACAGTCCGATCGCGGGTTTACATGCAAGGAGGAATCCGTCATGGTTCCGTGATTGTGACGCTATCCTACATCGACACCGAGTGGCTTCAAGACAGCCGCGGCGATTTGCTGAACCAGCAAACCGTGGCCTATTTGGCATAGAACGTCCGGGTGTGTCCTGTGCAGCACGGTGGCTCCCCGAACTCGTCGGAGATATTCCGGATCCTCGCGGACGAATACGCACGGAAGATACTCGTCGCGGCCGATCAAGGTCCGATGACCGCGAAGGCCCTAAGCGAGGAGTGTGATGCCTCTCTCACGACCGTCTATCGACGCGTCTCGACGCTTCAGGACCTCGAGCTCCTCGAAGAACGAAACACAGTCGACTCGAACGGAGCCCATCGAAGCGAGTTCGAAACGGCACTCGAGGGACTTCACGTCGATCTCACCGACGGCGAACTGTCGCTGACGCTCGAGACGCGCGACGAACTCGCTGACAATTTCACGTCGCTCTGGGACGATCTCCGAGGTGACGACTGATGGAAGCCTCGTTCGTCATCGCCAAACTGATTACGCTCGTGTTGAGCCTCGTCGTCGCGTATCTGGCGTATCACGGCTACCGGCGAAACGGCCAAACGCCGATGCTATACGTCGCCGCAGGCTTCGTGTTTATCGGTGCCGGGGCGATCTGTGAGGGGTTGATCTACCTCGTGTTTCGGACGACGATCGTGTCTGCCGCCCTCGTGCAGGCGGCCATCGTCTCGAGTGGAATGGTGCTCATCCTCGTCTCACTGACGAAGTGAGCTAGAAGAACAGCGCCGGCACGGAGTTCCGGAAGATATTGAGCGAGATGACGAACAGGAGTCCGACGACGAACCAGTTGAACCGCTGCTCGTCGATCTCGAGTCGCCGGAGATACGTCCCAACTAGCAGGCCAACGATGGTGACGACCGCGATCACCGAGCCGAGCCAGAGGCGATAGGTCGTCAGGAGGTCGGTAAACAGGGCCATCTGGACGATCCGGACGGTGAAGATCGTTCCAAGCACCATCGAGAGGCCGCCGATGTATCGTTCGGTGTCTCGCTCGAAGGTATGGAAGTACGCCGGCAGCAGCGGGCCGAGATTCGCGATCGCGAGCAGGAAGCCCTCGAGGAAGCCAGCACTG
Organism: Natrinema limicola JCM 13563; assembly: GCF_000337475.1. Taxonomy (GTDB): domain Archaea; phylum Halobacteriota; class Halobacteria; order Halobacteriales; family Natrialbaceae; genus Natrinema; species Natrinema limicola. The sequence continues at coordinate 42,860 of NZ_AOIT01000036.1, forward strand.
CCGAGCGCGATCGGGTGGTGGGCCTCCTCGACGGTGACGAAGTTCTGGACGACCTGAAAGACGACGTAGCCGAGGATGACGAGGCCGATCACGAAGGGAACGATCGGACCGGCGCTGAACGCCGCAAGCGCTGCAACCCCGATGACGCTTCCAACGACGGCAAGCGCCAGTAGCGGCCACTCCTCGCGGACGAACGTTCGCCCCGTATCGGTTTCACCGATCTGGAACATATTGAGCATCCATGGCGGAATCGCGAGGACGACGACGGCGAACGTCGGGTCGATGACCGACGCAAAGATCGGCGTCGTGATCAGCGAGTAGCCAAAGCCGATCATCCCTTTGACGACGCCAGCGACGATCGCGACCGCGACGAACAGGGCAAGCAATTCGACCGAGAGATCGGACTGAACGCCTTTTCCAATGTGCTCGAGCCCCGGGAAGAAGACGATCGACGCGACGATGACGGCGAGCGTCGCGGCGACCATCATCACCTCGCGGTACCGAAACTCGGAGACGTTCGTGAGGAACTGTTCGACGTCGCTGGTAGGTTCTGGTGTGCTCATAGCGCGGGTGGCGAAGACGATGCAGTCGCCTTGCAACTCGATACACGCGGCACCCGTATCCCCCTAACCGAGTCGGCGAGATCTACGGCGTTTCGAGTCGGCGAAGGCACACCGAAATGGCCGCTCACAGCCGATCAAACGCAGTTACGCGCGGTTCAGCGGAAACAGGACGTCATAGCTCGAGGATATATTTTCCGCTAGCAGTCGAAACAGGTAGAAAAGACGAGAAGACGGTTCGAGAAAGACCTGCAAGTGGCCCCACGCCAGCACCGCAGTATCGAACCCGGATACGAGTCTCGGTGCGACGCGTCGTCGCCGCCCAATATGGTACTCGATCGGAACCCTGACCGGAAGACTAGCTTTCGATCGGGGTCGCGTCGGCCTGGGCCTGCTCGTATTTATCCTCGAACTCCTGGATGAGCTGGCCCATCTTGGCGTACCAGTCGTTTAACATCCGCTGCATGCTGTCGGCGAGCTTCGACGGATCGGTCGGGAAGTACACGTGGTAGTACCCGCCCTGATCGTAGTTGACCTGATCTTTCTGGATGAATCCCGTCTGGAGCAGCCGCTGGACGGCCCGGTAGGCGGTCGAGCGCTCGCGGTCGACGGCGTCGGCGATTTCATCGACGGTCATCGGCTCATCGGCAGCGACGAGCGCCCGGAAGCACTCCTTATCGAGTTGCTTGAGGCCGTGGAAGCACTCGAGGAGCCCTTCACACTGCATGTCTTGCTGAAGTTGTTCGGACATCGAATCCGGCATTGGAATCACTCCTAGATACAGACCGCGCGGTTAAAAGACTTGTGTAGAAATCGTACAATCCTGCGACTGCCTAGTCAGCAGTCGACGGCGACACGTCCGTGCCCTCACGGAGCATGGTGATGCTGCTGTAGACGACAGCGCCGCTGACCAGCAGCGCTGCCCCGAGGATGATCACCAGGCTCACCACGTCGAGCACCGGCATCTCGAGGACGCCGCCAATCTCTCGCACTGCGACGGCGATCGCGCCGAGCAACAGCATAACCCCGAAGTAGACCTTGATGTCGTCTTCGTTGACGAGGTTGGTCGCGGCTGCGCCGACGCGGGCACCGAGTGCGCTGCCAGCCAGCAGCGGGACGACGATGCCGAGTTCGACGGCACCGGACTGGGCGTAGAGGAAGCTCCCGATCCCGCCCGAGAAGACGATCTCGAACAGGTCGGTCCCGACTGCGACCGGGACGGGCACGCCGATCAGGTAGAACAGCGCGGGCATACGGATGAAGCCGCCACCGACGCCGAGGAAGCCCGACAGCACCCCCGTCGCGAACGCCACAGCCAGCACCATCCACAGCGACACTTTGAACCCACCGCGGATCGAGATCATCGGTGGCACGTTGTACGACTGGATCTTCTGGGCGATCTCGGGGATATCTTCGTCCTCGAGATCGGCGTCCTCGTCGACGTCGTGGTCGATGCCGCCACCGCTGCCTTTCATCGCTTCGTAGGTGACGAAGACACCGATCCCACCCAGCAACAGCACGTACGCGACGCTAACCACGGAGCCGGCCAGCCCGATGTGCTGGAGGTACTCGAGGCCGATCTTCCCGACCTCGATGCCGGCAGTGGTGCCAGCGATCATCAGGATACCGAGCTTGTAGTCGACCTGCCCGAGGTCACGGTGTTTCAGCGTCGCGATCACGGAGGTCCCGAAGACGAACGCAAGACCGGACCCGACCGCAACGTTCGCGTCGTAGCCCATCACCAGCAGTGCGGGCGTCACGAGGAACGATCCGCCCATCCCGAAGAATCCGAACAGGATCCCGATGAGCAGACCGAACCCGACGAACAGTACGATCAGTGCCAGGCTCATTCCAAGTATTTCCATTGTTAGTTGTTCTTAATGCGATTGACCACTGGTTCTCCGAGTAGCTGTTCCGCTGCGCCGTAGCCGATATACAGGATAATGGCCTCAAGGAGCACAGCCCCGATGAGCATGCCAGCGTCTACCGATGCGGTCAGGCTTCCCCCACCGATCATCGCGTCTCACCACCCATTATATGCAGTTGTGTACGGATCATGGCTTTCTCTACAACTGTCTCTAATCGGATGGCAGTATTAACAGTTTTGGATATGCGGCACAATATTACTGCAACTGATCACACGGCTATCCAACCGAAATATATGCGTAAGTTATAGCAATATGGCCGTCCGAAACTCCTCGCTGAACGACCGTAATTAAACGCCTCAATCGATCGCGCGCGGATTTTATCGCGCTAGAGAAATACAGTACCCAAAGACAATCAGTAGGGATCACCCGCTGCTATCGAACCGAATCGTGCCGACTGATGTTCACTGGTTCTGAACTATACAAACAATCTTATATAGCGATCGCATCCGTTCGGGACATGCGAGCACTCTACACGACCGATCTCTCGGCAGCCAGCGAAGCGGCGATCGAAAACGAAACCTGCCACGAGTGTCTCGAGCGAATCGGCATCGAGACGATCCATCTCGTCACTGTCGTCCCCTCGAACATCCATGCAGGGATGCCAGGCATGGACCTCGAAGGCCGTCGCCAGCGCGCACTCAATCGGTATCAGTCGGTGATGGAAAACGCCGGGTTCGCCGTCGAAACCCACGTCGTCCGTGGGACGCCCCATCGTCGCATCAACGGGATTGCCGGCGCTGTCGGAGCCGATCTGACGATCGCCGGCTCGCGTGGCAAGAGCCCGCTCGAGAACCGCGTCATCGGATCGACGACGCGGAACCTCGCGCGGACGTCCGTGGTACCACTACTCATTACGCGTATCGAGCGCGAGACTGACGAGCCCGACCTCCGCCATGAGCACCTCTTTCGGCGTATGCTCTATGCGACCGACTTCTCCAAAAACGCCGAACGAGCGTTCGAGGCGTTCTCATCGCTGCGGTATGCGGCCGAGTCGGCGACGCTGGTCCACGTCGAATCACCGAAAGATACCGGCGTGACAGCGGACGAAGCCGACGAGCCGGCTGCACGACTGGACGAACTCGCAGCCCAACTCGAGGAGTGGGACATCGAGACGGAGATCGACGTTCGGCAGGGCGATCCGGCCGACGAGATCATCGCGGCCGAAGACGAGTTCGACGCGACGACGATCCTGCTTGGCTCGCGTGGCCGGAGCCGGCTTCGGCGGCTGTTGCTCGGGAGCGTCTCTGAGTCAGTCATCGCGCGTGCGGCGGGGAACGTTTACCTCGTGCCGCCGCCGCGGTCGGCGTAAGCACGGATCGTTGCCGGTCACATCGTTGGGACCACGACGACCACGCCGTAGCCGAGCACGAGCGCGAGGGCGAACGACGCGATCCACGCGCCGATCGTCAGCAGGATCTTCCGCGGGCTGATCGCATCCCTGCCACCGACCGCCGCGCCGCTGCCGATGATCGCGCTGACGACGATCTCGTTGAACGAGACTGGGACGCCAAGCAGGATCGCGACCTGCGCGATGAGAAACGATGGGACGAGCGCCGCGATCGAGCGACGCGGCCCCAGCGACGAGTAGTCCTGTGCGAGCGACTTGATCATGCGCGGCGCACCAGTCCACGAGCCGACGAGGATGCCGGCCCCGCCACCGACGAGGATGGCCATCGTCGAGACCCCCTCGAGGTCATCGAGCAAGGGCAACAACGGCCCGACTGCGAGCCCGACCTGGCTGCCGCCGGCCGAGAACGCGACGAGCGAGCCGAGTGTCAACAGCACCCGCCTGAGCCCGCCGGCCATGTCCCGTCGGACGTCCCAGTAGACGAGCCCTGCAATCGCGAGCGCTACCGCCAGCGAGACGCCGATCGCGGCACCGACGCTCTCGAGGCCGACGAACTCCTGAACGGTGCTGGAAACCGTTCCGGTCGAGCCAGCGGGGCCGAGAAACGAAAATTCGACGTTCGCGAGGACGCCACCGACGAGGCCCGCGAGCACGGCGATACTGAATCGCTCCGGCACGTCGGCCCGTGGGAGGATACTCGCGATCCCGTACGCGATGAAGCCGCCGATGAACGGCGTCAGCACCCAGACGATACCGATCTGTTGGTACTTCGACCAGACTGGTGTCCCGCCGAGTGCGAGCCCGACGCCGATCACGGAGCCAGTCACGGTAAACGCCGTCGCGATCGGATAGCCAGTTCGAATACCGATCGCCATGAGGCCGGCACCGATCAGTAAGACGGCGATAACCCCGCCGGCTGGGAGACTCACACCGCCGATAAGGCCGCGACCGATCGCCTCCGAGACGTTTGCGCCTTGTGTGACAGCGCCGGCAAAGCCGAAGATTCCGACGACGAACGCGGCCCGCATCGTCGAGATGGTGTTGGCACCGACGGCGGGTGCAAACGGCGTCGCGCCGCTCGAGCCAGCGCCGATGACCCACGCCATAAACAGACTCGCGAACCCGGCAGTGACGAACAGCAAAACGAGAGTGAGGTCCATTAGCGGATCGAAAAGAGCGGCTTAGTCCGCACCTGCAGTCACGGAGTCAGCACTGGCGGTCTGGCTTCGCCACCGACCCTGCAGGTACGCACCGAGGAACATCCCGGCGAGCGCCCAGAGGATGGTGACGTTGCCGATGCCGAGGCTGGCGTAGGCGGCACCCGGACAGATGCCCGAGAGCCCCCAGCCAACGCCGAAGATCGACCCGCCAATCAGGACGTTGCGATCGAACGGTTTCAGGCGTCGTTCGAACTGGTCGCCGGTCAGCGGTGCCCGACCGAGCAGTCGCGGAGCGAGGAAGAACGTCACCCCGGTAACGATCGCAGCACCGAACATCACGAACACCAGCCCGAAGTCGTCGAACTGGAGGAAGTTCAGCACCACTTCGGGACGGGCCATGTGGCTGAATCCGAGTCCGAAGCCGAAGATCAGGCCGCCGACAAGGATCAGCGGCATGAAGAGGGGATGGCGGTCCGACATTACGGACTCACCCCCAGTGCGGCGACGATCTGTGCAGTCAGGATTGCGACGATCATGAACGTGATTACACCTGTAATTGACGTTTTCGATGCGGAACCGACGCCACAGACGCCGTGTCCGGACGTACAGCCCTTCCCGATGCGTGTCCCGATACCGACGAAGATGCCACCGACGAGCAGCCGCCACGGCTGGACGTCAGTCGACCAGAGCGTCAGACCGCCAACCTCGTACAGTTGGCCGGTCGTCCCGGGCTGGTAGAGCGAAGTCGTAATCATCCCGGATTGGACCGTCGCCGAGAACGCCAACGCACCCAAGATGATGCCGAGCGTAAACACGAGCCGCCAGTCACGGGACGAGACGTACCGCTGGAAGCGGGACTGTCCGGAGACGTACGACAGCGTCGACTCGAGGAACGTACTCGCACCGGCGGGGATGCCGGTCCCGAGATAGATGACGACCGTGCCGAGACCGACGAAGAGCCCGCCGATGGCGTACCGACTGATCCCGTTCGGGAACAGTTCAGCAGCCAACTGGAGAGGGACTGGATCTGCTACCATATAAATTATTAGTCACCCGCGAGCGATTCCTGGCTGGCAGCACAGTTGTTCGGGCCGAGCTCGAGTTCGAATGCTTCGTCGTCGTCGGCCTCCTGCTGGCCGAGATTGGTGGGAATGATATCCTCGTAGTTGGCCGGTCGTGGTGGCATATCCGAGAGGATGAGCTCGACGAACTCATCTTTGTCCATCGTGAGCGCGTCCATCTCCGCTTTGAGCTGGCCGATCGGCGCGGTGTAGGTGCCGTCGTCGGCGGGCTCGGCGGCGTCGCTGAAGTGTGCGCCACCGATGAGCGTGTCGTCGGGCAGCGAGAGGACACGCTCCTGCAGACTCTCGTAGAGCTGGGCCGCGGCCTCTGGTGCGCCGTCGTCACCTTCCTCGAGGTCAGGACGGGCGACGCTTTCGATGAACAGGCCGTCGCCGGTCGCCAGCAGCGAGTCGTCGATCAGGTACGAGGTCATGCCAGAGGTGTGGCCGGGCGTGGAGACCGTCTCGATCGTGGCGTCGCCGACCTGGAATTCGTCGCCATCCTCGGCCAGCGTCATCTCGTCGGCGTAGGTGACGCCACGGTCGACGGATGCCTCGGGAATGACGCCCTCGACGCCGACGGCATCGAGTGCGCGCACACCCGAGATGTGATCGGCGTGGATGTGCGTGTCGATCGCGTACTGCAGGTCGACGCCAAGTTCGTCAGCGTCGGTGAGATAGCGATCCGTGAACGCGCGCAACGGATCGATGACTGCGGCCTCGTCGCCGTCGACGACGAGGTAGCCCAGACAGCCCGAGGACGGTCGCTGATACTGGTAGAGCGTCCCCGCGCCGTCGTACTCCGAGACTTCGACGCGCTCGTAGATCCGCGCCCAGCCGTTCATCCCGTCCTCGAGCTGGTTCGCATCGTAGCCACGGTCTTTCAACGTGCCCGCGACGAACTCGCTCGAGCCACCCTTGGCACAGAGGACCGTCACTTCGCGGTCGTCGGGGATCTTGGCGAGCACGTCCTCGTCGATCTCGTCCTCGAGGAACTCGAAGTAGGGGATGTTGATCGACTCGACGCTGTCGCCGTCGATGTGCCACTCCTCGTACTCCGAGNATCTCGTCCTCGAGGAACTCGAAGTAGGGGATGTTGATCGACTCGACGCTGTCGCCGTCGATGTGCCACTCCTCGTACTCCGAGTGGGCACGCACGTCGAGGAGCGTCACCTCCTCACCTGCGTCGATACGACTTTTCAATGTCTCCGGAGTCACCGCCGCAACATCGGCATCCGGAGTCGGGAAATCGTCGGCGTTCATATCGTGTACTCACAGGTATCGGTCGATAGCATATAAGAGTTTGCATAGTAGTTCCCTGTTTGTACAATATTGGATGGTTTTCGACTGGAGGCTGCTGGCCGACGCCGGTTAGAGGGATACTACAGGAGATATTTGTGTCGTTTCAGGCCAGCAGTTGTTTGCAACCGGTGCAAGAACCGGCAATCTTTTAACCCTCGGCCCAATATTGTGGAGTAACTCCAATACAAATCACGGAGTACCCGACCATGAGTGAAGCATTCGATATCACGGAGACGCTCGACGTCAAAGGTGCATCGTGTCCAATGCCGGTCGTCAAAACGAAGTCCGCCATCGACGACCTCGCTGAGGGCGAGGTCCTCGAGGTAGTCGCAACGGACTCGGGCAGTATGAGCGACCTCAAAGGCTGGGCAGCCGGGACGGACGGCGTCGAACTCTTAGAGCAGGTCGAGGACGGCGACGTCTACAAACACTACGTCGAGAAGACGGCATAGCATGAGTACGGATACACCCTCGGCGGGAGCTGACAGCGAGCCGATGAGCGAGGAAGCCCTCCAGGAGCGGATCGAAGAACTCGAGGAGCAAGTCGCTTCCCTCGAGACCGAGGTCGGCGACGGCCAGAAGAAGATGACGATCGTCGCGACCCAGGGGACGTTCGACATGGCGTACCCGCCGCTGATCCTCGCGAGCACTGCGGCCGCATTCGGCTGGGACGTGGTCGTCTTCCACACGTTCTGGGGACTCGACATCCTCCACAAGGAGAAGTCCTCGGACCTCAAGCTCAGTGCGGTCGGCAACCCCAATATGCCGATGCCAAACGCCCTCGCTGCCCTCCCCGGCATGGACCGGATGGCAACGCGGATGATGGAAAAGCGGATCGACGAGAACGGCACCGCAACTATCGAGGAACTGATCGAACTGTCCCTCGATCAGGGCGTCGACCTGCAGGCCTGTCAGATGACCATCGAGCTGATGGAGTACGACGAGGACGACTTCTACGACGGCGTCACCACCGGCGTCGGCGCAGCGACCGCCCTCCAGCACATGGCCGAATCGGACATCCAGCTGTTGGTCTAGCCCGCCAAAACAACTCCCGATCACTGTGTTTACTCGCTCTCAATGACCCTCCACACGACTCATCGTTCGTCGCCGGTCGTACCGCGCATCATCGAACTGATCGCCGAAGCGGACGGTGTCGACCCAACCTCGATGACACCACCGTTAGCCGATGTCGTCGATCCCGACGCGTTGAACGAACTGATCGAACACGGCACGGACGACGCCGACCGGACGTTCGAAGTGCGATTTTCCTACCGCGGCTACGAGGTCGTCGTCACCGACGACGGTGACGTCTCCCTCGAGTGAGCTGGCGCGACGATTCCGTCACCAGTCTTCGTCCAGCGCCTCGAGCAGCCGATCGACCTCTGTTGTCGTGTTAACCGCGTGAACGGACGCCCGGATCGCGTCCGGAGACGGCAGTTCACGAACGATGATGCCCTCCGCAGCCAGCCGTTCGACTGTCGCCGTCGGATCCGCAACGTCGATCGTCACCAGCCCTGACTCCGGCGTCGACGGGCTATAGAGCCGATCGTCGGGAACGCCGTCGGCGAGCCGACTCGCGAGGCGACGCACCCGGTCTTCGATGCTGTCGATCCCGACCTCGGAGATCACGCCGATCGCCTCTTTGAGCGCGACGTGAGGTGCCGGGTTCGCCGAGCCGACCTCGAGCCGTCGCGCACCGGCCGCGTACTCGTAGGGGTCGGCGTTTGCGTCTTCGACGCTTCGATAGCCAACAGCACGGGGCTCGAGGCCCGCAGCGACGGCTCGGTCGACGTAGAGGAAGCCCCCACCCCAGAGTCCGAGCAGCCACTTGTGGCCGGCAGCGGCGACGGCGTCGGCCCCCCACTCGCCGACGTCCATCGGCAGCTGTCCGGGCACCTGGACCGCATCGACGAGCGCGAGCGCGCCGGCGTCGTGGGCGATGTCGACCAGCTCCGCAACCGGGAGTTGCGTCCCGTGGGTCCACGTAAGCGCGCTGAAACAGGCGAGTCTGGCGTCCGCGACGGCCTCGGCGAACTGCTCGAGGTCGATCCGCCCAGCCTCGGTTTCGACGACGCGAACCTCGACGCCCTCCCGCTCGAGGCGCTGCCACGGGAGGATGCCCGCGGGATGCTCGAGGTCGGTGCGGACGACGACGTCGCCGGGCTGCCAGTCGATCGCGTTGGCGAACGCGTTGATCCCGCCGGTCGTGCTCTCCGTGAGCGCGATCTCGTCGGGCTCGGCACCGATAAACGACGCGACCGTCTCTCGCGTGCGGTCGAACGCCTCGAAGGCGGTCTCGTACGGATCGTCCGCGATCGGCGACTCGTACTCGTGTGTTCGGACGAACTCGTCGGCAGCGTTGACGACGTATTTCGGGCTCGGGCCGTGTGCGCCGTAGTTGAGGTAGACGCCGTCCTGGAGGGCAGGGATGTCGGTTCGGAGCTCAGTTGGAGTCATCGTTACGTTCTCAGACATCGGTCGTCCCCCGTCGTGATCGTCCGTCAGTCGGACAGAGAGCTACGACATCGTTCGACGCCGGTTCGTTCGATTCCATTGCGGACGGCTACGCAGTCAGTGGACAATAATCTTGGGCCACTTGTGAAATACTGGGGACGACGGCTGACGGCGTGAGTAAAACGGATCGGTCCCGGGCCGACGCCAATCAGGGTGCGTTACACGTATCGACGCCCAGCAGCTGGTAGAACAGACAGAACCGGGTCAGCCCGGTCCCGAAGAAGACGAGTCCGACCAGCGTCGCGATCACACCCATGATCGTCCCGGCAGGGAGGATATGCGCAATCGACGCAACGCCGATGGCGACGAGAATCGCACCACCGACGAGCCGTACGAGCCGGTCCACCGAACCGATATTAGTCTCCATGGTCACGGATATGAACAGTTTAGAGTTAAGCGTTTCCCGGATTCCAGCGCGGGCAGAACGTAGCCGGGACGAACTCGGCGCAGCTTCGAACCGAAAACCGGGAGAACCGTCGTTACTCGAGTTTGCCTGAGAGGACCTTTGCCGCGGTCAAGACCGGATCCCAGACGGGGCTAAACGGCGGGGCGTACGCCAGATCCGCGTTCTGGAGTTCGGTGACGGTCATCCCGGCGTGAAGCGCCGTCGCGACCGTATCGATCCGTTTTGCGCCCTCACGGCCGACGACGCTGCCGCCGAGTAGCCTGCCGCTCTCGCGGTCGGCAAGCAGCGTGACGGAGAGTTCCTCACTCTCCGGGTAGTAGTGGGCGCGTGTTGCCGCCGAAATCGTGACCGAGACCGGATCGAAGCCGGCCTCTTCGGCTTGCTCCTCGTCAGTCAGTCCCGTCCGGGCGGCCCCGAGTTCGAACGCCTTGACGATGGCTGTACCCGCGATCTCGCCGGTCGGCGTGGGATCGCCGGTGATCGTCTGGCCGATCGCCCGGCCCGCACGGTTCGCGGTCAGGGCAAGCGGGACGTGGTCCGGCTCGCCGGTCACGACGTGGCGCGCCTCAGCACAGTCTCCCGCCGCGTAGACGTTCTCGTAGTTCGTCCGGCCGTACTCGTCAGTCGCGACGGCCCCGGTCGGCCCCAGCTCGATGCCGGCTGCCTCGGCGAGTTCGACGTTCGGTGCGACGCCGACACCGACGATCACGACGTCGGCGGGGACGGTCTCCTCCTCGAGTGCGACGCTTTCGACGCGCTCGTCACCGTCAAAGCCCGACACCGCCGTCTCGAGGTGGAGGTTGACACCTTGCTCGCGCAGATGGTCTTCGACGATTTCGGCGACGGGTTCGCCGAACGGCTGAAGGACGTGGGGCAGCATCTCGTAGAGATCGACGTCGATGCCGTGTTCCGACAGCGCCTCGGCCATCTCGATCCCGACGTAGCCGCCGCCGACGATCGCGGCCGTCTCGAGGTCGCGCTCGGTGACGTAGTCCTCGATGGCGTCGGCTTCGTCCATGTTGTGGATGGTGAAGACGCCCTCGAGGTCGAGCCCCTCGAAGGGCGGTTTGATCGCGTTCGCGCCGGTCGCGACGAGGAGATCGTCGTAGGACTGTTCGTAGGTTTCCTCGTCGCTTTCGACCGTCACCGTCTGTGCGTCGGGGTCGATGTCGACGACTTCCGCTCCTGTCCGCAGGTCGACGTCCCGTTCGTCGCGGAACTCGTCGGCCGTGATCGTGACGAGGTCGTCTAGGTCGTCGACGTCTCCTTTGACGTAGTAGGGCATCCCACAGGCGGCATACGAGACCCAGTCACCTTTCTCGAAGACGATTACCTCCAGCTCCGGGTTCTCGCGTTTCGCCTTGCTCGCAGCGCTCATTCCTGCTGCGTCACCGCCGATGACGACGAACGTGTCTGCCATACGTAACGCGTGGGCTGGCAGCGCCTAAACCATTTCTGGACATTCCCAATCGTGTACACTGCAACGTGACTGTCGCCGACGAGTTAGCTCGAGATCGGGTGCTCGGCCGACTCCATGAGTTCCTCGACGTTTGCCGACTCGGCAGTGAGCAGCTTCGGATAGGTGCCGAGTAAGACGAGCAGGTCTCCCTCGTGGTCGAACGACGTCAGCTTGAGCTCGATCTCGATCGTCTCGCCCTCGAGGTCGGTTGTCCCGACGAACAGGTCGACGGTGCGGCCGTCGCCGAGGATCTCGAGGCCGAACGACTCCTCGTGCGTGAGACCAGAGAGCTCACCGTGATCGGTGGGGAGTTGCCCCCGGAATCGCTCGAGGAGTTCCGTGTTCGAGAGTTCGCCAAGCGGATTGAGTGATTGCCCCGCGACTTGCATGCCAGGGATCGAGACGCCGGCGAAGGCAGCCCCCTCACGCGTCTGGCCAGCGTAGTCGACGGCTTTCGTATAGGTCGATTGCCAGATCGTTGCTCGAACCTCGCGTTCGACGCCGCCGGGGAGTTCGACCGTCCGCTCGATCGTCTCGTCGCTGACGTCGCGCTCCTGGTAGCCGGCCGTCGCCACCGCTTCGTCGGTTGGGGCGACACGGCCGGCATCGAACTCGAGTGGCCCGTTGCCGAGTACGACGTCAAGACAGCCAGCCGTCAGCGCGAGCGACCCCGTCGCGCCCGCGGCGAGTACCGATCGTCGAGAGAAGGTCATTATCCGTGTGATTCGCTACGACTGGCATATCCCTTGTGGTGTATTCTATCATATAGATGAATAGTTGAACCTCGTCCCCAATCAAGAGTCGTCGGCGGAAAATGTAACTATAGCAATAATATCTCGAGTCCCACGCCAGCGAGCGCTGATCGATCCAACGTTGACGAGACATCAAGAGTTATCGGGGTCGAACACCCCCGTTTAGCCATGACTGACTTCGCAGCTCGAGTCGAGCAGGTGTCAATCAGTGGCATCCGGAAGGTGTTCGAGGCCGCCGGCGAGGACGCGATCAACCTCGGCCTCGGCCAGCCGGACTTCCCGACGCCTGCCCACGCTCGCCGCGGGGCGATCGAGGCCATCGAATCCGGGCGGGCAGACGCCTACACCTCGAACAAGGGTACACAGCAGCTTCGGGAGGCGATCGCAGCGAAGTACGACCGCGACTACGGCCTCGAGATCGATCCTAACGACGTGATCGCGACTGCGGGCGGTAGCGAAGCGCTCCATATCACGCTGCAGGCCCACGTCGATCCCGGCGAGGAAGTCATCTTTCCCGATCCCGGCTTCGTCTCCTACGACGCGCTGACCCACATCGCCGACGGGACGCCGAAGCCGGTCGGGCTGCGCGAGGACCTGACGCTCGATCCTGCGACGGTCGAGGAGGCGATCACCGACGAGACAGCAGCGTTCGTCGTCAACAGCCCCGCGAATCCAACGGGGGCCGTCCAGAGCGAGGCAGACATGCGCGAGTTCGCCCGCATTGCCGACGAATACGACGTACTCTGCATCTCCGACGAGGTCTACGAACACATCGTCTTCGACGGCGAACACCACTCGCCGCTGAAGTTCGCCGAGACGGACAACGTCGTCGCCATCAGCGCCTGCTCGAAGACCTACTCGATGACTGGCTGGCGGCTCGGCTGGGTCGTTGCCTCGAACCGCCGCATCGAGCGCATGCTCCGGGTCCACCAGTACGGCCAGGCCTGTGCCTCCGCGCCAGCCCAGTACGCCGCCGAGGCCGCCCTGACGGGGCCCCAGGAGCCAGTCGAGGAGATGGTCGAGACCTTCGAACAGCGCCGTGACCTCGTGCTCGACGGGCTTACCGACGCCGGCCTCGAGGTTCCCACCCCCGAAGGGGCCTTCTACGCGATGCCGAAGGTCCCCGAGGGCTGGTGTGAGGAAGTGCTCGATCGGGGCGTCGTCGTCGTCCCCGGCGATGCCTTCGGCGAGAACGGCGCCGGCTACGCGCGACTCTCCTATGCGACCGGGACCGAGGAACTGAAAGCGGCCCTCGAGATTATCGACGACGCGACTCGAGCAGTTCGATAGCTCGGACTGCCGTCTCGTGTACCATTATACGCACCCGTGACGTCAGCCAAGATATGCGCGCTGTCCGTCTTCACGAACACGGCGATGCGGATGTACTGCAGGTAGATGAGATCGATCGGCCCGAGCCGGCCGCGAACGAACTCGTCGTCGAGGTCGCCGCCGCGGGCGTCAATCCCGTCGACACCTACTTCCGGGACGGGTCGTACGAGCCGGTCGATGTGCCCTTCACACCCGGTGTCGACGTCTCTGGCGTCGTTACCGCAGTCGGGGACGCTGTCGATGGCTTCGCCGAAGGCGACCGCGTCTACGGGACCGGTATCGGAAACGGCGGATTTCAGGGATCCTACGCCGAGTACGCGACGATCCCAACCGATCGCGTCGTCCACCTCCCCGACGGCACAGACCTGACTGAAGCCGGCGGGGCAGGCGTCGTCGCCGTCACCGCCTGGCGTGCGCTGATCGACCACGCCGGCCTCGAGCCTGCCGAGTACTGTCTGATCCACGGGGGCTCGGGCGGTGTCGGCCACACGGCCGTCCAGATCGGGGCCGCCGTGAACGCGCGCGTGATCACGACGGCCGCCGAAGAGTACCACGACGCGCTCGCCGACTACGGCGCCGAAACGGTCCTGGACTACGGCCGCGACGATCTGGCCGACGCCGTGCTCGCGGCCTCCGACGGCGGCGTCGACGCGGTGCTCGACCATCGGCTGGACGACTACCTGCAGTTCGACGCGGACGTGGCCGCGACGGGTGCCCGCGTCGTCGGCATCGGCGAGAACAGTCCGGATCCCGGCTTTACGAACGACGGGGCCGCCCGCTCGAAAGACGTTTCCTACCAGTTCATGAGTATGTTCAACACGCCGGACCTGCGCGTCCCGCTGCGGGGCGTTGCCCACCTCATGAACACGGGTGCGCTTTCGATCGACGTGGCACGGACCTACGACCTCGAGGAGGCCGCCGATGCACAACGCGCCGTCATGGACGAGAGTTTCCTCGGCAAACTCGTGATCGAGCCGTAAGCCGTCGTTACCGCGACACGGATCCGGCTACTCGACGTTACCCAGTCCGCGGATGGCGTCGTCCCGCTCGAGCAGCGTCTGACCGCGCTCGCGGAGTGTGACCGTCTCGGTTTCGGACTCGTAGTCGATCACGTCCGCGGCGGCTAACTTCGGAATGTGGGTGTGGTGCAATGAGATGCGAGCAGTCCGTCGCTCCCGCGCGGAGACGTCACCGTGATCCGAAATCGCGTTCGGCTCCGTCGCCGCGTCCTGGGTCGCGATTTCGACGGCGAGTTCCGTCAGCGTGGCCGAACCGTCGCTGTCCTCGAGATATTGCAACACTGAGCGACGGTAGCGATGTGCTAACAGCTTCATCGCCGTGTCGACGCCGTCGGACGCCGACTCGCCGAACGCAGTGAGGTTCTCGGGAGAACGGAGGAGTGGAATCATACCACCGGTAGGTATTGGACAGTACTTATACTGCCGGGCAAAGCACTTCGGGCATCGCTCGCACTTGCGTCAGTGTCGATGGCGACAAATCGAGGCACGCAGCCATGTCCTCACGGACCGCAATTCGACGGTCAGTGCGACAGTGTGACTCGCTCGTGATGGATCGATCTGGGTGCCTGTCAGACGGTTTACTGTCATACTGCCGGACAGAACGACGTGAAGATCGGTCGCGCTGCTGCGGCCGTCACCGGTGGAGACGGCCGCGAATCCGCGACCGACTTCGTATTGACTTCTGTCCGACAGTATCAGTCATTGCCGGTGGGACCGCGACCGTCCTTCGGGTGCACCGGTAAACAGTGACAGTAGACCGGATGATCGGCTACGCGAGGCCGACGACGGCTTCCATCGTCGTCCGCTTGTCCTCCTCGGACAGCCCGTCGACGAACCCGACGCGGACGGCGTCGACGCCGTCGATCTCGGCGTAGTCTGTGACCCATTCGCGGACCTCTTCGGGGGTGCCCGCGGGGGCCAGTTCGTCGAGGACTTCGTCAGGGAGCGCGGCGGCCATCGCGTCGGTATCCCGCTCGTCCCACGCAGCCCGGATCTCCTCGACGACCTCGGGGTAGCCCTGCTCTGCGACCGAGTTCCCGTAGTAGGGACCGTAGGCTCCGAGCATGAACGCGATCGTGCTGCGGGCCTTCTCGCGCGCCTTCTCACGGTCTTCGGACGCCATCCCGCGGACGATGGGGGCGACCCGCAGGTCCGAGAGGTCCTTGCCGGCGAGGTCGGCACCGCGTTCGAGGTCCGCGAGGCGATCCCGAAGGCCGTCTTTCGTGAACAGCTGCGGGGTCCAGCCGTCGCCGAAGCGGCCGGCCATTTCGGTAGCCTTCGGGCCAAGGGTGCCGAGGTCGATCGATGGCGGGTTCTCGTGGGGACCGCGCTCGTAGTTCAGGCCCGGAATCTCGAAGATCTCGCCCTCGTAGGCGGGGGTACCCTCGTCGTAGACTCCGCGCATGATCTCGATCACTTCGCGGGTTCGACGCAGCGGCCGGTCGAACTCCTTGCCGTGCCAGCGCTCGGTGATCGCCGGCGAACTCGGGCCGATCCCGAACCGGAACCGGCCGTCGGCGGCGTCTTGCATCGTCAGCGCGGTCTGAGCGAGCATCGCCGGCGATCGCCCGTACGGCGAGATCACGTCGTTCGAGATGCCCAGTTCGTCGGTGCGGTCGGCGGCAAGCGTCAGCGGTGGGACGATGTTCCAGCCAGTCGTCTCGCCGACCGTGATCCGATCGAACCCCAACGCTTCGGCCTGAACGGCTCGCTCGGCGACACCCTGTGGCCGGTCGTAATCACCGAGTTGCACCAGCAGATCCAGTTCAGCGGTCACGGCACTCCCTCCACGGCAGTCCTCGAGTCACAGCTCGCAGTCTCATCACCCCACACCCCGTGACGAACTCACATAAAACGGTCGCGTTTCCGTCTCGGCCGACGTGGAGCCGGCCCCCGAAACTCGAACACGATACGGGAGTCGATCCCGGCGGATCGGTGGCAGGGGTCGAACGCAGTATTTATTGTGAGACCGCAACTCTATCGCAGATACGACGATCGGTTACTGGTGAGTGATTCGCGGTGCGATAAGAGAGCTAATATATGGCACAATGGCTTTATGTCGACGTTCGATCCAGTTGCAGCCTCGTCGGAACGGTGCTGAAGTACCTCTCGCTGACGCTGCTGTTTCCGACTGTCGTCGCGCTGTACTACCGGGAGTCACCGCTGCCCTTCCTCGTCGCGCTGGTCGTCGCCGTCGCCGTCGGGACAGGGCTCGAGGCGCTCGAGCCCGATCCGACCCTCGAGTACCGCGAGGCCTTTCTGCTGGTCGCGCTGACGTGGTTCGTCGTCCCGCTGGTTGGGACGATCCCGTATCTCGTCGCGGGCACGGGAACGATCGCAGATCCCGTCAATGCGCTGTTCGAGAGTATGAGCGGCTTTACGACGACGGGCGCGACGGTAATGGGGAGCATCTCCGTCGAAACCCACTCGCGGTCGATCATGCTGTGGCGACAGGTCACGCAGTGGCTCGGCGGGATGGGGATTCTCGTCCTCATGGTCGCGATCCTCTCGGAACTCTCCGTCGGTGGCAGCCAGATCATCCGCGAGGAAGCGCCGGGGATCGAAGTCGAGAAACTGACGCCGCGGATCAGAGAGACCGCGCGGGCGCTGTGGCTGATCTACGCCTGGTTTACGCTCGCCGCTGTGCTCGTCTACTACGGGCTGCACATCGCAGGAGTGGCCCCGAACATGACCTTCTACAACGCGGTCGCACACGCGCTCACGTCGCTGCCGACCGGCGGATTCTCGCCGGAGGGGCGCAGCATCGAGGCCTTCGAACCGATCGTCCAATGGGCAGTCATGGTCTTCATGGTCGTCGCCGGGACGAACTTCGCGCTCTACTGGTACGCCTGGCGCGGTCACCTCGAGCGGTTGACCGGCAACGCCGAGTTCCGGTCCTATCTGCTGTCGATGGGGATCGTCGGCGGCCTCCTTTCGGCGTTGCTCTTTCTCGGCGTCGGCCTCGCGACGGTTCCCGAAGGCGTCGCGACGATTCCGGGGAGCCTCGAGCGGTCGCTGCGCCACGGCCTCTTCCAGACGCTCGCGATCGTGACGACGACTGGCTACGCCAGCATGGACTTCAACACGTGGAGCGAGTCGACGCAGGTGATCCTCCTCTTCGCGATGTTCCTGGGTGGCTCGGCGGGCTCGGCGGCCGGGTCGATCAAGATCGTTCGCTGGTACGTCGTCGGGAAGTCCATGCGACGCGAACTCTTCAAACTCGTCCACCCACAGGCGATTCGTCCGGTTCGAATGGGCGGCGTCGGCGACGTCATCGACGAGGAGACGATTCACAGCATCTTCGTCTTCATGGCGCTGTTCCTGACGCTGTTCGTCGTTTCGAGCGTCCTGTTGTTCCTCGATTCCTATCGCACGCCCGACCTCTCGCTGTCGGCGCTCGAGGCGACGAGCGCCGTGATCGCGACGCTGGGGAACGTCGGTCCCGGTGTCGGCGTTGTCGGGCCGATGAACAGCTACGAGCCCTTCTCCAACGCCGCGAAACTCTACATGGTCTTCCTGATGTGGATCGGCCGCCTCGAGATCCTCTCCGTGCTGGTCATCCTGACGCCGGCGTACTGGCGGTCGTAACCATACGAATTCCTGTCAGTCAGTTTCGGTTGGACTGCGACTCGCCTACGGTTGCACCGGGAAAATTGGTACAGCAGACTGAGAGGATGTCAGAGAATAGTCCCACACTTTCCCTGTGACTACCCAGCAACGGTAAGTACAGCAACCTCTTTTCCCGGGGGCATCGGCTGGCGTCGCAGACGCCAGCCTCAACCCCCGGCAAAACCCGTTGATGCCAAAAGGCCGCCGTCGCAGGGTTTCACCCTGCTCCGGCGGTGAACCGCTTGCTGCGCAAGCGGATACTAATCACTCCCCGCAGCGGTAAGTTCGCACGCGTAGTGAACGGATAGTTCAGCCCGGTTGGGGCGAAAGAAATACCATGCTAATTGTTCTATGATATCCTCCAGACTGCATCATACGGACTCCTGTCAGTCAGTTCCGGCGCACTCGCGAGCCGTCCTGCGGGTGCGCCGGTAATTCGTTACAGCAGACCGTATCAATCGTGGACCAACACGTCGAGTACGTCCGGCCCGTCACGGGCCAGCGCGTCCTCGAGCGCCCCTTCGATCTCGGCGGGCGTCTCGACCTGTTCGGCGCGCGCACCGTGGCTCTCGGCGTTTTTGACGAGGTCGACCCCCGGCTCGAAGTCCATGCCGACGAACTCGTAGTCGTCCTCCTCGCCGCCCATGAGCCCGAGCGTGTTGTCCTTGAGGATGCGATAGGTGCGGTTGTCCGAGATAACGACCGTCAGATCGAGGTCGTAGCGCGCGGCGCTGTAGATCGAGTGAGGATAATACTGGTAGGAGCCGTCGCCGATAAAGCCGACCACGTCACGGGGATCGTCGCGCTGTTGTTCCGCGACGGCAGCGCCGACCGCCGCCGGAAGCCCGTAGCCGAGCCCGCCGCCCTTGTTCGAGATGTACTGCTCTGGCACGAAATCCCACCGGTTGAGCATGACGAACTTCGAGGTGACGCCCTCGTCGACGATGGCGGCGTCGCCCGCGACGCGTTCCAGAGCGTCGACCAGCTGGGCCTTCGAGGCGCGCGGGTCGTTGCCATCCCCTTCGCCGTAATCACCCAACGTGGCCTCGATCGTCGCGTTGACATCGTCGATCGCCTCGAGCCGGTCGGCGACGACAGCATCCGAAAGTCGCCCCTGAACGCGCTCGGTGAGGTCCTGCAGGACGAGCCCGGGATCACCGATCACGGCTGCATCGGCAGGCTGGTTCTTGCCGACCTGCCAGGCGTCGTCGCTAACGTGGATGCAGGTCGTGTCGGGGTCGACCAGCGCCTCGTCGTGGCGGGTCAGCGTCGTGTTCGTCGAGACGCCGGCAAAGCAGATCGTGTCGGTGTCGAGCAACGTCGTGGTGTGGTCCTCGCTGGTCGGCAAATAGGAGACCCACTGCTCGTGGGCAGTCGGGAAGTCGGCCTCGCTCGAGAGGATTTCGCCGTGGACGCGCGCACCCGTCGCCTCCGCGAGATCAACTGCCGCGGAAACAGCGTCGGCACTCGAGCGGGCAACGCCATCCCCGACGACCAGTACCGGCTCGTCGGCTTCGACCAGCAGGTCGGCGGCGCGCTCGAGCTGTACCGGATCGCCTCGACCGGCGTTCGGAATCGGGCCGAGTCGTTCGGGCTTGGCGTCGGTCTCGGCCATCGTCACGTCCAGCGGCAGGGCGAGGAAGACCGGTCCCGTCGGGGGCGTCATCGCCACCCGGAACGCCCGTCGGAGCATCGTCGGGAGCGCCGCGACGTCGAGGACTTCGTCTGACCACTTGCAGAACTGCCGAGCCATGTCGGCCAATCGGCCCGAGAGGATCGGCTCCTCGTGGCGGAAGTCGGTGCTGTGATTCCCCGCAGTCACCACCAGCGGCGCACCGGCGATCTTCGCTGCGTAGAGGTTGCCAAGCCCGTGGGCCAGCCCGGGCGCGATGTGGAGGTTCGCTACGCCGACGGGCGTAATCGAGTCGTCGTGATGGGCATGGTACCGCCGGCGCTGGGCGTAGCCGCCGGCCATCCCCACCGCGATGTCCTCGTGGAGGCCCAGCCGGTACTCGAGGTCGCTCTCGGCGATCGCGTTCACGATCGGGAGTTCAGTCGTTCCCGGGTTGCCGAAGACGTAGTCGACGCCGTAGGACTCGAGGGCATCGGTGACGAGGTCTGCGCCCGTGTAGCCGTCAGTCATGCCGTTCCGTGGCACGGCAGATCACATCAAGCTATGCGTTTCGACTGATCGGTTCCAGTACGTGCGGGCCCGGCCTGGGTATTATACGACAGTTCGTTGTCGCTCGAGTATGGCCATCGCGAGGGACGGGACGGGGATGGGCACGACGGCTCGAGCGCTCTGGTCGCAGATCCATCCCGTCTTCATGACGCCGCCGCTGGCCGCGTCGCTATTTGGAGCGATCCTCGCCGGTACTGTCGCGCCGCTGCTCGCAGCGGTCCACGTCGTCGCGATGTTTGCAGCGGTCTACACGGCCCACGTCAAGGACGGCTACGTCGACTTCTACGTTCGAGGCGAGGACGACGAGCATCCGTTGACTGAACGGGGCTGTCAGCTCGCACTCGGACTGTCGACGGCGACGGTCGCGCTGTGTTGTATCGCCCTCGCCATGCTCGTCAACGCCGTCGCGGTCGCGCTCGTTGCTCCGACGTGGGTGATCGCCTACCACCACGCGCCACAACTGGATACGAACCCCGTGACGGCAACTTCCGGCTACCCGCTCGGGATCGCCCTCTCGCTGCTCGGCGGGTACTACGTGCAGGCGACGACGATTTCGCCCGTCGCGCTCGCGTTCGCCGTCGTCTTCCTCGTCCTTCTTTCGGGAATCAAGGTGATTGATGATACACAGGACTACGCGTACGACCGCTCGATCGAGAAACGAACCGTCGCGGTTGCGGTCGGCCCCGATCGTGCCTACGACGTCGCCTACGGGCTGATGGCCGTGGCTCTGGTGGCCGTCATCGGGCTCGCCATCGGACAGCTCTTCCCCGTTACAGCGTTGCTCGCGGCGCTTGCGTTCGCAGCCGTTGCGGTCATCGCGCGACGGGCCGGCCCCGAACTCGCGACCATGCTACTCATTCGAGGATCGTACGTCTTTCTCGCCGTGCTCGTCGCGGCGGTCCAGTTCGAGCCTCTCGCTGGGTTCGTTTGAGACGGCCGGGTAGACCGCCGTCTCAGCACTGTCATCTCTCGCTCGAGGTGCGTCTCACGATCGTGGCTCACGCCTCGCAGTTCGAACAGTTAGCGCGCCAGCGAACGATCACTCCGATGAGGCCGAGAGTAACGATCGAGACTGCCAGCTGGACGATCCCGCTACTCAGACCACCGACGGCAGCCCCACCAGCAACGGCGGTCCCGCCGGCGACAGCGACGGTTCCGGAGCCGACACAGCAGAAACTCGCCAGCGTCGCAAGCCCCCAGAGTGACCCTCGAGAGGCGGCGTCCGAGTCCATGGTCGGCGTTCTGTCGAGTGAAAAGAAATGTGTTGTGGTGATTTGCTGACGCAGCGACTACGGAGGGCAGGGGCGGGGATCGGCGGACAGCCCCGCTCGATCAGGTGTACTTCCCGACGAGGCTGCGAAGCTGAGCTTCCTGTTGCATGCCGACGAGCTGTTCGGCGGGCTGGCCGTCCGAAAACAGCACGAGCGTCGGGACGCCACGGACACCGTACTCCGCAGCGAGTTGCTGGTTGGCGTCGATATCAACCTTCGCGACGGCCGCATCGGTCTCAGCGGCGATCGTCTCGACGACCGGCTCGAGCATCTGACACGGGCCACACCAGTCGGCATAGAAGTCGACGAGGACGACGTCGTGTTCCGCGACAGTGTCGTCGAGCTCGGCCGCACCGTGGATCGAAATCGGCTCCGTCGGACTCCCCTGTGTCGAGTCCGCGGGCTCCTCGCCCGCTGCGCGGTCGCGAAGCTCCTCGAGTTTTCGTTGCCGAATCTCCTCGAGCGTCTGATCGTCGGTCATACCCGCCGGTACGGGATACATCGCCTTAGTTGTTTTGTATGATGGACACAATACAGCGCACGTTGCTGCTCGCCGTCGACGAGCGGCAGTTATCATCGATCCGAAGCGGGCCGGCGATGACCGAGGGTGTGATCGATTTACTCGTCGCGTTGGACCGGCGCGCGCTCATCGTCGGGGGCCGAATCGAAGGTGTCCTCGAACTCCTGGATCAGGATACCCATGCTGGCGTACCAGTCGTTGAGGAGCCGTTGCATGTCGGCTGCGAGCGCGTCCGGCTCTCGCACCTGGTAGACGTAGTAGTAGCCGCCGCTCTCGTAGTTCCGCTGTTCTTGGGTTACGAAACCAGTGTCGAGCAGCCGGGAAATCGACCGATAGGCGGTCGACCGATCACGACCGATACCATCAGCGACGTCGTCGACCGTCAGCGGCCCGTCCGCAGTTACCAGCAGCCTGAACACTGTTCGATCGAGCTCTTTGAGTCCGTGGGCGCACTCGAGGAGGTCGATACACTGCAGTTCTCTGTCTAAGTATTCGCTCACCGAATCGGTCATCGTAGTCGATAGTACGACCTAATCACCAATAAGGTTGTTCATAGAGATCACAATACTATACTCATATCATCGGCATGAGACGCCAGTGGCAGTGACAGCCACCTGAGCGAGACTATCAGTAGAAGATGGCCTGTTGGCGGTTGATACGGACTACTGCAAGTCGTTTCCGGTGGGACCGCAACCCGCACTGCGGTCCCACCGGGACATCGGTGCAGCAGACCGTATGAGTCCGTTGCAACCGTGTCTCTCGTTTCGAAGCGAGCGAGCGTCGGTGTCGAAAAGATTTTTCTTGGACACCCCAATATCTCACACGAATGGGACATCATACGTTTGACTCCTCGCGAGCCGACAAGCTAGAGCAGGCCGACCGGCGGTACCGATTCCTCTCAGCCGAAGAACTGCTGTGGGCGCTCGAGCCCGCCGCGACCGACACCGTCGCCGACCTCGGCAGCGGTACCGGATTCTACACCGACGTTGTCGCCCCACACGTGGGCGACGTGTACGCGGTCGATCTTCAAGAAGAGATGCACGACTATTATCGGGACAAAGGCACCCCCGAAAACGTCGACCTCGTCACGACCGGCGTCGGCGATCTGCCCTTCGACGCCGACTCCATCGACGCCGCGTTCTCGACGATGACCTATCACGAGTTCGCAAGTGATGACTCCCTCGACGAGATCCGCCGCGTCCTCACACCCGGTGGTCGCCTCGTCATCCTCGACTGGGCGGGGACCGGCTCCGGCGAGCACGGCCCGCCGGTCGACGAACGCTACACTGCCGACGACGCTGCAACGGCACTTCGCGAACACGGCTTTACGATCGAGCACGAGGCTGTCCGCCCGGAGACGTTCCTGGTGGTCGCGACCCTCGAGTAAGCCCGGACACCAGCCGATCGCCAGTTCGGCTACGCGATCGAACTGTCTTCAACTGCTACAGCCGTCAGGTAGTCCGTTCCCCAGTCGGCCATGACTTCGATTACGTATCGAGATCGCTCTCGAGGACCGGTGACGCTACTGCTACGTGCTGTTTGCTGTGTGCCATCGACAACGGTGTCGTGGATTCGTCTCGTGGTACTGACTACAACTATTGCACAGTGAATTGGTCGATAAGTAGACAGATAAGTCTAATACGGGAACTTCTCTCAGCTATTGGTGATGTCGGCAAAACGGTGCTCAATACAGGGCACACAGTCACCACACCAAAATCGCGGGTCAGAATGAAAGGGTAGTGATCATGATGTCACAGGAATGAATGAAACCGATCACGTCTTGTGACACGGAGTCGCTCTCTACTATCAAAGAATTAGTTATGGAAATACGACCCTTCACTGCGAGTGATGCTGCTGCCGTCTCTGAAGTGCATCGACGTGCATTCGATGGATGGCTCGACGAGTCACGCATTGTGCAGCGATTACACGATGCTGACAAGGCTGTGGTCTCGCTTGTAGCAGTTGCAGGCAACCAAATTGTGGGCCACGTCCTGTTTTCTCCGACGACCGTAGCCGATCAGGGAGAGAACGTCGAACTGGTTGGGCTCGCACCGGTTGGTGTCCGACCGGAAAATCAAAACGAGGGCGTCGGGTCATCACTGATTCAGCAAGGGTTAGAGAGGTGTCGTGAGGCCGGTGCCGACGCGGTGGTCGTGCTAGGCGATCCCGAGTACTATTCTCGCTTTGGCTTTGAACGGGCAAGCGAGTATGGACTCGGTAATGAGTGTGGTGCTGACGAAGGGTTCATGGTCAAACCGTTACACGAAGGAGCGGTAGCCAACGTGGATGGAATTGTCACATATCAACCAGAATTCCAACAGGAAGAGAATTAGCCTACAGTTTGGTGTGAGAACTGGTTTCTGGTACCAGCCGCCACAGGCGGTTACCAATCGGTAACCCAGTGACGAACGCGTTGGCTTGTGTTTATAATCACCCACTGGTAACGGGGTGACAGAAGGTAATCCGATGTCTACTGATCCATCCACATCCCACGACTACGAGGTTGCGGTCGTCGGCGGCGGACCGGCCGGCTTGACGAGCGCACTGTATACGACGCGACTCGGACATGAGACTGCCGTCTTCGACCGCGGTGGCGGTCGTGCCGCGATGATGCAAGAGACCCACAACGTCATCGGCGTCCCCGAATCGGTATCGGGCAACGAGTTCCTCCAGACCGCCGTCGAGCAGATCGAATCCTACGGTGCGGACTACCGGACGGAGTTCGTTACCGAAATCGACCGCCGCGATGACGGCGCGTTCGAACTCGAGACGGGCGACGAAACCGTCACCGCCGAGGCCGTCGTGCTCGCGACCGGCTTTTCGGACGGCCGGCCTGAGCCGCCGCTGCCACGGACCGGTCGCGGCCTCCACTACTGTCTCCACTGCGATGCGTACATGTTCGTCGACGAGCCGGTGTACGTGATGGGCCACGACGACAGCGCTGCCATCGTCGCGATGATCATGCTCAACTACACCGACGATGTCGACATCCTGTTGCGCGGCGACGAGCCCACCTGGAGCGAGGAGCGGGCCACCCAGCTCGAGGGCCATCCCATCGATATCGTCGAAGCGGAGATCGCTGGGATTCAAAACGGCGACGATGGCTGGCTCGAGGCGATCGAGTTCGAGGACGGCTCCGTTCGCGAGTACAAAGGCGGCTTCGCGATGTACGGCTCGGAGTACCACAACGAGCTGGCGACGTCGCTGGGCGCAGAGTTGAACGACGACGGCACGGTCGCCGTCGACGATCATGGCCGGACGTCGATCGATGGCCTGTACGCCGTCGGTGATCTGACGCCGGGGCACAACCAGGTCCCCGTCGCGATGGGACAGGGGGCACAGGCTGGCATCGCGATCCACATGAGCCTGCGTGAGTTCCCGAAATCGATCGCGGAACTCGAGGCCGAGGGTGCAGTCGAGCCCCAAGACGTTCCCGGAATCGCGCCCGAACTGCGCCAGCAGGCCAACGAGCACTCGTCGGCCGAAGGCGACTGAGACGGGCTGTTATTGCGCTAACGCAACTGCGATCCGCTCAGTAGGTGCGTCAGTAGCCGCTAACCGTTTTTCAGTCCCGATTGCGCTTCCGAGTAGCGTTGGCTGTCGGATTCGCGACGCCAACGCGAGGAACCACGTCTCTTTAGGAAGCTGACGCGTAACGGTGACCCAGTGGTGCATGAGAGTATGAGACACGGGGCACATGATCAGAGGGAGGACGCGATATCGGACCACTACATCACCGCAGAGGAACATCTGCCCGACGAGGAGTGTACGGAGACGACGCTGCAGATCACCGACGCCGAAACCAAGCGAATCTTCGAGGCACGCGTCCGGATCGCTCGCGAGCCCGACGAGCTGACCGATCCACAGCGGCTGACAGTCGTCACTGGGCCACACGAGACCGTCAGCAAGGAGTGGTACGTCGAACTCCTAGACGAGATCGACGCAGCAGGGATCAACGAGGACCGCCTGCGGCGACTCGCACGCGAGCAGGAAACGACCTCGAACATCGTCAATACCCGCTCCGACGACCTCAAGGTGGTGCTCACCTACCTCGTCGAAGCGGGCCAGTACGAGTCGACTGCCGAAGCGCTTCGCGAACTCGCCTTCGAGCGCCTTGCGGAGGAGCGCCCTGCGCTGCTGGAGGCGTACGACACCGTCCGCACCGAGTTCGAGGCCGACCCGCTCCGGCGTGCGCTGATGGACCAGGAATAGTCATGGCAGCCGATTCATTTCGCGACTATCTCCAGTTACTCGCCGACGACGCGCTCGTCTCGTTCGACGAGCCGGTATCATGGGATCTCGAGGCGAGCGCGATAACGATGCTCGCCAACCGGACCGACGGCGAGGTGCCGCTGTTCGAGTCGGTCGGGGCGACCGACGTCGACGCAGCGCTCGTCGGTGATCCGTACCGCGGCCCACGGAGTCGGCCGTGGGATCACCTCGCGCAGGCGTTCGGGCTGTCGGCCGGCCTGTCCGGGGCCGCATACTACGACGCAATCATCGACCGCCTTCGCTCGCCCTGCGAGCCCCGACTCCTCGAACCCGAGCGCGCACCCTGCAAGGACGTCGTTCACACCGGTTCCGATGTCGACCTCCTGTCGTTCCCCTGGCCGTACGTGCATCGGAGCGACGGCGGACGGTACTCGAATCTTCACACCATCGTCGCGCCGGACCCGGAGACGGAGTGGGGACGATGGTCGAGCCACCGAATGATGATCCACGACGATGCGCTCGCCAGCCTGCTGTTTCTGGCGGGCGAGCAAGTTCCGAATCGCTATTACTACGAGTACGAACCGCGCGGTGAGCCGATGCCGGTAGCGGCTGTCGTCGGAGCAGAGCCAGCCGTCCAGTGCAGTACCGAGATGTGGATTCCGACGGGCCGGAGCGAAGCCGCATTCGCCGGCGGGCTGAAAGCCAGCCCTGTCGACCTCGTTCCGTGTGAGACGAACGGCCTGTCCGTCCCGGCGACGGCGGAACTGGTTATCGAGGGCCACGTCCTCCCGAACGAACGCCTCGACGAGGGCCCCTTTGGCGACTATTTCGGCTACATGAACGGCCCGCGGCGGTCGATGCCCGTCTTCGCCGTCGACGCGATCACCCACCGAGCCGAGCCCCGAGTGCCGTTTTGTGTCGAGGGGACCGGCGTCGGCTACGGCCAGAACTCGAGCAGCACGCTCCAGACCGCCGCTGCCGGTCCGGATGCGACGCTTGGCCTACAGGCAGCCGGTTTTGACGTCGACGCCGCTGTCCCGTGGCGGTTTACCTCCCGGACCGTGTGGGTGATCGCGACGGAGCGCTCGTATCCCGGCGTCCTCCACGAACTGGCGAACTTCGTCTTTACCACCTGGGGCATGTTGCACATCGATTTCTTCGTGTTCGTCGACGCGACGGTCGACGCACACGACCCGCGGGCCGTTCTGACGGCGATCGCGCTGAACGCCGATCCGGACACGGACTTTCATCAGTTCGGCGTCGAGCGCATGCCGAAAGTCCCGCTCAACATCTACCAGACCCCCGACGAGAAAGGCAGCGCCGACGTCGGCACCTCGAAAGCCAAGACCGCGAAGGCCTATATCGACGCGACAAGTGACCGACCGCCGGAAGACGACGCCGAAACGGAGTCACTGCGCGCACGCGCACAGCACCTGCTCGTCGACGCGGGCGTCTCGCCGGAACCGTTCGATCTCCTCGAGCAGCGCGAGCGACGGGATGGTGATCGACGATGATCCCGTTCGCCCAGTACCTCCGTGGTCTGGACGGCGACGACGACCTGCTGACGCTCGCGGCCGACGAACTCGCCGACGTTCCACCCGACGTCGTCGCTGCCGAAGCGCTCCGTGCGAGCGGGCCGGTGATCCGATACAACCAGGTTGACGGCGTCGATCTCGCGAGTGGTTCGTTCAGCGGTCCCGACCGGATGCAGCGGCGGGACGCACAGCCGTGGTCGCGGCTGGCGCTCGGGCTCGGCTTGGAGCCCGACGGGTCGTTCGTCTCCGTGCTCGAGACGATTACGGGCCTCGGACCGGCCGGTCAGACTGACGGCCCGATGTACGACACGCAGGCGGCGTCGCGCACTGTCGACAGCGTGCAAGCGCTGGGCCTTCCACAGGGTGCTGACGACGTCTGGCCCGCGCTGACGCTGGGTATGGCATCAATAGCGACGGCCGATGGCACGTACTGGGCACCGATTCACGGCTCCATCGTTGGCGACGAAACGCTCAGAGTGCGGACACCTGCCGCGCTGGCTGCCCTGCTCGACGGTAACGAGACGATCTCGATCGCCCTCGGCGTGCCACCTGCTGCTATTATGACCGCCTATCTCCTCGCCGTGACCGACCACGTCGCGGTGCCGATCCAGGCCTGTGGTGTCGCCGACGACGTGCCGCTCGTCCCCACGAACGGCGGTCTCGTGCCGAGCGCGACTGAGGTCGTAATCGAGACGACGGTCGCCGACCACCAGCCCGACTTCCAGTCGGACCGGCGTGAAGCGTGGGAATACTGTCTCGAGAGCACGCCGCTGGCGCTGTCGGTCGAGCGGGTGATCGCGACCGACGAGCCGGTCGTGCCGTTTTCGCCCGTCGGCCGACCGCTGGCGGACGATCTGCAGCTGACGGGCGTGACGACGGCAGCGACGCTGTACCACCGCGTCAACAACTACTGGGGGATCTCGCCAGTCGAGTGGGTTCTCTTACCGGCTGAAGCCGAACTCGGGTTCTGTGTCGTCGCCACCGACGTCCTTTATGCCGGCTTCGAGTGGCAACTCGCGAATATCCTCTTTACGTTTTCGTCGCTGTTCGATACGGTCATTATCGTCGACGAAGACGTCGCACCGACTGATCTCGGCCGCGTCCTCGGTGACATCTGGGTGAAAGCACATCCCTCGCGGGACTGGATCTTCAGCGACGCATCCGCGCCAGCGGCCCAACGGCCCCGGTATCGACAGGATGGACAGACCGGCTCCCGGTTGTACGTCAATGCGGCCTGGGACCCGCGCTGGGAGGACTCGTATATCGCGCCACGGGTCACGTTCGAAACGTCGTTTCCGCCGGCCGTTCGTGAGGCCGCACGGACAGCGTGGCGGACACGCCATGATGGCGACGCTGCTGGAGGCGACCACGACGAGCGATGAATGACAGTACTACCCACACAAAACGAATTAAACACATATGTTATACAATAGTACGTAAACAGTAGTGTTTACGCAGTACAGTAGTCTGATAAAGCGAATATATTCTGCGAACATATACAATATTCGTCTATTTTCTCTGCAGAATTTACCGGTGGCATTATATAGGGGAACGATATCCGGGTTGGTGTATGGTGTCTAGCCACAACCTCTCGGACTACGAGACTGAACGGGAGCAGTTCTCGTGGGACGATATCTACGCGGAGGCGGATTGGGATGCACCGGCGGAACTAAACATCGGACACGAGGTCGCCGACCGGCATGCGACCGAGCGTGAGTCGGTCGCACTCTACCAAGTCGATACCGACGGCGAGCTCACGAAGATGACCTTCTGGGAGCTGGCTGACCGCTCGAGCCAGTTTGCGAACGTCCTCGAGGGGTTGGACGTCGAACAGGGCGACCGCGTGTTCTCGTATATGCCACGGATCCCGGAACACTACGTGGCGATGGTCGGGACGCTGAAACGCGGGGCCGTCTGGGGGAGCGTCAACGAACGCTTCGGGCCGGACGGCATCTCCTATCGGCTCGACGACTGTGACGCGAAAGTCCTCGTGACGACGACCGATAACCGCGAGACGGTTGCGAAGGCACTCGAGGATGCGCCGACGGTCGAACACGTCATCACTGTCGACCGCGGCGACGGCGCACCTGCCGATGACGTCGTCTTCAATACGGCACTCGACGGGGCGAGCACCGAGTACGACGCTGCCGCCACCGGCGGCGAAGACGACGCGTTGCTCTACTACACCTCGGGGACGACCGGGCTGGCGAAAGGCGTCCTCCACAAACAGCGCTGGGTGGCCGGGGTCGCAGCGACTCAGAAGTACGCCGTCGACCTCCAGCCCGGCGACCTCTACTGGAGTACGGGCGACCTGGGCTGGCTGACGGGCGCGATCAACACCCTCGGCGCCTGGTTCTGGGGAGCCTCGCTGTTCACCTACGAAGGCGAGTTCGATCCGGAGACGTGGGCGGAACTCCTCGACGAGTACCCGATCACCGTGTTGTTCTCGGTGCCGACGGCCTACCGGATGCTCCGCGAGAACGAAGCGCTCCTTGCGGACGTCGACCTCGACTTGCGCCACGCGCTCTCGATTGGCGAGCCGCTGTCGGCAGGCGTCGTCGAGTGGGGCGAGGACGAACTCGGCGTCACCATCCTCGACACCTACGGGCAGACGGAGACGGGCAACATGATCATCAACAACTACCCGACGATGGAACTCCGGCCCGGCTCGATGGGCAAGCCGTTGCCGGGGATCGAGGCCGACATCGTCGACCCCGAGACCGGCGAAGTGCTCGAGCCCAGCGAAACCGGCGAGATCGCCGAACGTGGGGACTACCCCTGCTTCTTCGCCGAGTACTGGAACAAACCAGAAAAGACCGCTTCGTGTTTCATCGACGGCCCCGACGGCGAGTGGTACCTCTCGGGTGACCTCGCACACAAGGACGAGGATGGCTACTTCTGGTTCGAGGGCCGGGCCGACGACGTCATCCTCTCGTCGGGCTACCGGATCGGCCCCTTCGAGGTCGAGAGCTCGCTGGGCGAACACGACGCCGTCGCCGAGGCCGCCGTCGTGCCCAAGCCACACGCGGAGCGGGGCAACATCGTGAAAGCCTACATCGTGCCCAGCGAGGGCGCGACACCCTCCGACGACCTCAAAGAGAAGATCAAGACCCACGTCAAGGAGGAGCTGTCGGCCCACGAGTACCCGCGCGAACTCGAGTTCCGCGACGACCTGCCAAAGACGGTCACTGGAAAGATCCGCCGGACCGAACTGCAAGACGAGGCGGAAGACGAAGCCGAGGCGGCGACGTAACTGGCTGCCTCGGAGGACGAATTATTAGAGACGACCCCACATACGACACACTATACCATGAATTTCGAGTCTACCCAAGAACGGTCGATGATCCGATCGACCGCGAAAGCGGTCGCAGCAGAATACGGGCCGGAGTACTGGCGTGAGAAAGAGGAAAACGAGGAGTTCGCCCAGGGGTTCTGGGACGAACTCGGCGAAGCCGGCTTCCACGGCCTGTTGGTTCCCGAGGAATACGGCGGTGCCAGTATGGGAATGCAGGATATGGGACTGGCTATGGAGACGCTCTGTGCCGAAGGCTGTGGCATGGCCGGCACCTGGTATCTGGTGCTCACCGCGGGTATGGCCGCCGTCGGCATCCGCGAGAACGGCACGGAGGCACAGAAAGAGAAATACCTCACCGACATCGCCACCGGCGAGCGGAACTTCTCGATCGGCATCACCGAACCAGAAGCGGGGACGAACACGCTGAACGTCGCCACGCGCGCAGAAAAAGATGGTGACGAGTACGTCCTCAACGGCCAGAAGGCCTGGATCACCTTCTCCGACCGGGCGGACAACATGATCCTCGTCACCCGCACGACGCCGCTCGAGGAGGTCGAGCGGGGCACCGACGGCATCAGCCTGTTCATCGTCGACATGGACTCCCCCGGGATCGACGTCTCGCCGATCTCCAAACACGGCATGAACTACTCGAAGTCCTGTGAGGTGTTCCTCGAGGACGTCCGCGTCCCCGAGGAGGATCTCCTCGGCGAGGAAGACGAGGGCTGGTGGGCGCTGGTCGATATGCTCAACCCCGAGCGCATCGGCTTCGCCGCGGCCGGGACGGGGATCGGCAAGCTCGCCGCGAATACGGCGATCGAGTACGCCAACGAACGCGAGGTGTTCGACGCACCGATCGGGAGCCATCAGGCCGTCTCGTTCCCGATTACGAAAGCCTACGCGCGGATGGAGACGGCCGCACTCATGCGTGAGAAGGCCGCCTGGCTCTACGATCAGGGTGAGGAGTGTGGCTACGAGACCAACGTCGCGAAGGCGACGGCCGTCGAGGCCGGCATCGAAGCGGTCAAACAGTCGATGCAGGCCTTCGGCGGCTGGGGCTACGCCACGGAGTACGACGTCGAGCGCTGGTGGCGTGAGATCAACCTCACGCGGCTCGCGCCAGTCAGCCAGCAGATGGCGTACAACCACATCGGCCAACAGATCGGCTTCCCCAAATCCTACTGATCATGTTCGACAAAGTTCTCGTCGCGAACCGCGGCGAAATCGCAGTGCGCGTGATGGCAGCCGCCGAAGAACTCGGCTGTGAGACAGTCGCCGTCTACAGCGACGCCGACCGCAACGGCGGCCACGTCGACTACGCCGACGAGGCGTACAACGTCGGCCCGGCACCGGCCAGCGAGTCGTACCTCGACCAGGAAGAGATCATCGACGTCGCCCAGCGAGCGGGCGCGGACGCAATCCATCCCGGCTATGGCTTCCTCGCCGAAAACGCCGAGTTCGCCAGCAAGGTCGAGGAGACCGATGGGATCACCTGGGTCGGCCCGCCGAGCGACGCCATGGAGACCCTCGGCGAGAAGACGAAGGCTCGAACCGTCATGCAGGACGCCGGCGTCCCGGTCGTCCCCGGGACGACCGAACCGGTCGACGACGCCGCCGAGGTGCGCGCGCTCGGCGAGGAGTTCGGCTATCCCATCGCGATCAAAGCCGAAGGCGGCGGTGGCGGCCGCGGCATGAAGATCGTTCGCAGCGAGGCCGAGGTCGACGACGCCCTCGAGAGCGCCAAACGTGAGGGCGAAGCCTACTTCGGCAACGACTCGGTCTACGTCGAGAAGTATCTCGAGGCACCCAAACACATCGAGGTGCAAGTGCTCGCGGACCAGCACGGAAATGTCCGCCATCTCGGCGAGCGCGACTGCTCGCTGCAGCGTCGCCACCAGAAGGTCATCGAGGAAGCCCCGAGCCCGGCGCTCGACGACGACCTGCGCGCCGAGATCGGCGAGGCCGCCCGGCAGGGCGTCCGCGAAGCCGGATACACGAACGCCGGGACCGTCGAGTTCCTCGTGGAAGACAGCGTTGCGTCGGAGACGCAACGAGAGGGAGGCGGTGAAACCGCCGGACCAGAGTTCTACTTCATGGAGGTGAACACCCGCATCCAGGTCGAACACACCGTCAGCGAGGAGGTGACCGGCATCGACATCGTCCGGTGGCAGCTGCGGGTCGCCGCCGGCGAGGAACTCGCCTTTGCTCAAGATGACGTCGAGATCGAGGGCCACGCGGTCGAGTACCGCATCAACGCCGAGAATCCGGCCACCGACTTCACGCCCACGCCCGGGCAACTAACGACCTACCGACCGCCGACGAGTATCGGCGTCCGTCTCGACCATGCGGTCGCACAGGGCGACGAGATCGGCGGCGACTACGACTCGATGATCGGGAAACTGATCGTCAGCGGCGAGGACCGCGCCCACTGTCTCGAGCGTTCGAAGCGCGCACTCGAGCACTTCGACGTCACGGGCGTCCACACGACGATCCCGTTCCATCGGCTGATGCTCGACGACGAGACCTTCGTCGCCGGCGACCACACCACGAAGTATCTCGATCGGGAACTCGAGGATGACGCGCTCGAGGCCGCCGTCGATCGCTGGGGGCCAGCGGATGCGGCCGGCGGCGACGGAACCCAGCCGCCGACCGCGGAGGTAGCCGTCGAGGTCGACGGCAAGCGATTCGATGTCGTCATCGAAGACGCGAGCGCACGGATGACGGCCGAGCCAGCCGACAGCGGTAGCGGCAGCGGTTCGAGCAGCGGGGCCGCGGCCGAGGGCGCCGCCGAGGTCGCGACCGCAGACGCTATCACCGCCGAAATGCAGGGAACCATCCTCTCGGTCGCGGTCGAGGAAGGCGACGAGGTCGCCGCCGGCGACGTCGTCTGCGTGCTCGAGGCGATGAAGATGGAAAACGACGTGGTCGCCGGAAGTAGCGGGACGGTCGAATCGGTCCCGATCGCGGCGGGCGACTCCGTCGACATGGGCGATACCCTCGTCCGACTGGAGTGATCACCGATGCGAATCAAGATTGCAGACGACACGACCGAAACGGAGGCACAGGCGATCGCCGAAGCCATGGCGTCGCAGTACCGAGAGGACGTGACCGTCGTCACCGACGGCGGCGACGAGATCAGCAGCGCGTCCTACGACGGCGACAGCGACGCCGGTGCGACGGCGGCGGGCGAACCCGAGGCCCAGCCGGACGCCGATCTCGAGCCGACCGAGCGCGAGGAGCTGCTGCTCGAGGAGATCG
Source organism: Natrinema limicola JCM 13563 (assembly GCF_000337475.1). Classification (GTDB taxonomy): domain Archaea; phylum Halobacteriota; class Halobacteria; order Halobacteriales; family Natrialbaceae; genus Natrinema; species Natrinema limicola. The sequence continues at coordinate 77,577 of NZ_AOIT01000036.1, forward strand.
AGGAAATCCTCGAAGGCGGCCCGGAGAAGTACAAAGAACAACTGCCCGAGGAGGGCAAACTGTTCGTCCGCGACCGGATCGATCTCTGGTTCGGCGATGACTTCCTCTTCGAGGACGGCCGGTTCGCGGAGTTCGACGACGACGACCAGCTGCCGGCCGACGGCCTGATCACGGGCGCTGCCGAGTTCGAGGGCCGGGACGTCCACTTCATGGCCAACGACTACACGGTCAAACGCGGCAGTATGGCCGCGAAGGGCGTCGAGAAGTTCCTGCGGATGCAACAGCGCGCGCTGAAGACGGGCAAGCCAGTGTTGTATCTGATGGATTCGTCGGGTGGCCGGATCGACCAGCAGACCGGCTTCTTCGCGAACCGTGAGGGCATCGGGAAATACTACTACAACCACTCGATGCTCTCCGGACGCGTCCCACAGATCTGTGTCCTCTATGGCCCCTGTATCGCCGGGGCGGCCTACACGCCCGTGTTCGCCGACTTCACGGTCATGGTTCGGGATATGTCGGCGATGGCCATCGCCAGCCCACGCATGGTCGAGATGGTCACCGGCGAACAGATCGACCTGCAGGAACTCGGTGGGCCGGACGTCCATGCCAGCTACTCCGGTAGTGCAGACCTCGTCGCCGACGACGAGGAACACGCTCGAGAGCTGGTCGCCCAGCTCATTAGCTACCTGCCGAACAACGCAGACGAGAAACCACCCCGAACAGACGGGCAGGCACCGGCCGCCTCACCCGAGGGCATCGACGCCGTCGTGCCCCAGGAACCCAACAAGGGCTACGACATGTTCGACGTCATCGACCGGGTGGTCGACGCCGGCTCGACGCTCGAGCTCCGGCCGGAGTTCGGCAAGGAGATCATCACCGCCTTCGCCAGAATCGACGGCCGGCCGGTCGGGATCGTCGCCAACCAGCCTGCCCATCGCGCGGGCGCGATCTTCCCGGACGCCGCCGAGAAGGCGGCCCAGTTCATCTGGACCTGTGATGCCTACGACATCCCCCTGCTGTACCTCTGTGATACGCCGGGCTTTATGGCCGGCTCGCAGGTCGAGAAAGACGGGATCTTAGAGCAGGGCAAGAAGATGATCTACGCCACCTCCTCGGCGACGGTGCCAAAACAGTCGGTCGTCGTCCGGAAGGCCTACGGCGCGGGCATCTACGCGATGTCCGGTCCCGCCTACGACCCCGAGAGCGTCATCGGTCTGCCCTCGGGCGAGATCGCCATCATGGGACCCGAGGCGGCGATCAACGCCGTCTACGCGCGCAAACTCGCCGAGATCGACGACCCGGACGAGCGCGAGCGCAAAGAACAGGAACTCCGCGAGGAGTACCGCGAGGATATCGACATTCACCGGATGGCGAGCGAAGTCGTCATCGACGAGATCGTCCCGCCGAGCAGCCTGCGGGAGGAACTCACGAACCGCTTTGCGTTCTACGAGGACATCGACAAGGACCTGCCCGACAAGAAACACGGGACGGTCCTCTGATCCCCATTCCAGCCATGACAGGACGTTACTACGAGGACTTCGAGGTCGGCGAGACCATCGAACACGAGAAGCGACGGACGATCAGCGAAGCCGACAACCAGCAGTTCTGTGACATAACGATGAACCAACAGCCCCTGCATCTCGACGCCGCGTTCGCCGCGGAAACGCAGTTCGACGGGCGGCTGGTCAACGGGCTCTACACGATGAGCCTGGCCGTCGGGCTCACGATCCCAGACACCACCGACGGGACGATCGTCGCGAACCTCTCGTACGACAACGTCGAGCACCCGAACCCGGTCTATCACGGAGACACGATCAGGGTCCAGTCGACGGTCACCGACAAACACGAGACCAGCGACGGCGAGCGCGGGATCGTCACCATGCACGTCGAAGTGTTCAAAGTGAATGAGCAGGAGGAACCGCTGGTCTGTGAATTCGACCGGACGGCACTCTCACTGAAACGCGAGCACGCGACGTAACGATGCCAGCCGATCGTGGTCGAACCGAGTCGCCTCGAGCCCTACTTCGCGACGCCGACGATCCATCGCCATCGCTGTTCGACGGTGCCCTCGAGGCCCGCGAGCAACTCTCGGGCCTTCGCGACGCGTTCGTCGGCGGCGAGTCTCGGATAGAGCCGTGCCGCCATCGCCGGAATCGCGTGGAAACGTCGCACGTTCTCGGCCGTCGTCGCGAACCGCCAGGTGCCCGTGGCGACGGTAAACGCGTCGGCGAGCGCCGCCTCGACGTCGTCGGCACCTGTCGGCGACCGCGACTGTCGCTCGAGGTCGGCAAAGACATCCGTCCCGTCGGCATCGACCCAGCCAAGCGGTGCGACGGCACCGACGACTCCACCCGGCCGCAGGACGCGGGCAGCCTCTTGGGCCGCGATCGCCGGTTCGGGGACGAGAAAGAGCGACGCGGTAAACGCGACGCCGTCGAATGCCCCGTCGACGAAGGGCAGGTGATCGAAATCGCCCTCGACACGGGGTACACCCTCGAGTTCGCACAACATCTCACGGCTGATGTCCAGTGCGATCGGTCGCTGTGCCCGCTCCGCGAAGACACGCGTGCTCACGCCCGTGCCGGCACCGGCATCGAGGACGGTGTCGAACGGCCCGTCGGCTCGCGCCGACAGTTCGGCGGCCAGCAGTCTGGCAAGTGCAGTAAACCGGCCGGTTCGCTGCTCGTAGGCGTCGTAGGCGGAGACGCTGTCGTCGAAGTTCGTCCGGACGATAGCCTTCATACGGCCGACCACGGACGGCGATGGAATATGCGTTCTCATCACACGATCGTCCGGGAGGCGTATC
>NZ_AOIT01000037.1 GCF_000337475.1 Natrinema limicola JCM 13563
GCCAGCCCGCTCAGAGATGTGTATAAGAGACAGGTTCTGGGACGAACTGATCGACTACCTCGGCCTCGAGTTTGACGAAGACTACGACCGTGTTCGGGACAACAGTGAGGGCCCGCAGTTCACCGATTGGTATCCCGGCGGCGAGCTCAACATCGCCCACAACACCGTCGACCGCCACGCGGCAGTCGACAGCGAGACGCGGAACACGGTCGCCTGCCTCTGGGAGGGCGAAGATGGCGAGGTACGAGAGATTACGTATCACGACCTTCACCGGCAGGCCAATCAAGTGGCCAACGCGCTCGAGGAACGCGGCATCGAGACTGGCGATACCGTGGGGCTCTACATGCCAATGGTGCCCGAGGTTATCGCGATCCTCTATGGCTGTTTCAAGGTCGGCGCGATCGCAGTCCCGATCTTCTCGGGTTTCGGCGTCGACGCGACGGCGACTCGAATCGCAGACGCGGAGTGTTCGGTCCTGTTTACAGGTGACGGCTTCCAGCGCCGTGGGAGCGATGTCCTCCTCAAAGAGAGCGCTGACGAGGCCATCGACGAGGCCGGCCACGTCGAGCACACCATCGTCTACGACCGGCTGGGCCACGTCGGGACCGACGAGATCCCCTGGGCCGACGCGCGAGACGAACGCTGGACCGACGCCATCACCTCCCAGGACGACACGTACGAGACGAAATCGCTCGCCTCGAGTCAGGAGTCGATGCTGCTGTACTCGTCGGGGACGACGGGGAAACCGAAGGGGATCGTCCNCCTCCCAGGACGACACGTACGAGACGAAATCGCTCGCCTCGAGTCAGGAGTCGATGCTGCTGTACTCGTCGGGGACGACGGGGAAACCGAAGGGGATCGTCCACACCCATGCCGGCGCGCTCGTCCAGCCGGCCAAGGAACTACACTTCGGGTTCGACCTCAAACCGGCCGATCGGTTCTTCTGGGTCTCCGATATCGGCTGGATGATGGGACCGTGGACGCTGATCGGCACGCACGCCTTCGGCGGGACCGTCGTCATGTACGAGGGCGCACCTGACTACCCCGAGCCCGATCGCTTCTGGGACCTGATCGACCGCCACGGGGTCACGCAGTTCGGGATCTCGCCGACCGCGATCCGCGCGTTGCGCAAGCACGGCACGCGTCAGACTACGTCTGACGAGTCATCCGGCTCCGCCGGAGCCGGAGATGATGAGTGGCTCGAGGGCCACGACCTCTCTTCCCTCCGAATCCTGGGGTCGACGGGGGAGCCGTGGGACCCCGAATCCTGGCAGTGGTTCTACGAGCACGTCGGCAGCAACGAGATTCCGATCATCAACATCTCCGGCGGCACCGAAATTATGGGCTGCTTTCTCATGCCGATGCCGACTCAGCCGCTGAAACCCTGTACGCTGGGCGGTCCTGGACTGGGGATGGATATCGACATCGTCGACCGCGCGGGGAACTCGGTCAAAGAGGACAACGAACGAGGCTACCTCGTTGCCAGGGACTCCTGTCCCTCGATGACCAAGTCGCTGTGGTCGGGCGACGAGCGCTATCTCGAGGAGTACTGGTCGACGTTCGAGGATCCGCCGCTGTGGGATCACGGCGACTGGGCCCAGAAGGACGAAGACGGCTTCTGGTTCCTCCACGGGCGCGCCGACGACGCACTGAACGTGGCCGGGCGGAAGGTCGGTCCCGCCGAAGTCGAGGGGGCGCTCATCGACCACGAAGCCGTCAATCAGGCCGCCGCCATCGGCGCGCCCGACGAGACGACAGGGACTGCCGTCGTCACCTACGTCATCCTCGAGAACGGATACGCGGAGACCGACGAGTTACGCGACGAACTGCGCACACAGGTCGGCGAGGAACTCGGGAAACCCTTCCGCCCCCGTGAGGTGCTGTTCGTCGACGAGTTCCCCAAAACGCAGTCGGGCAAGATCATCCGCCGGGCGGTCGAAGCGACCTACACCGGCGAGGATCTCGGAGATATGAGTAGTATCGAAAATCCGGATGCGCTCGAGGAGATCGAACAGGCGCGATAAGCGCTCCGGGCCCGTATCGTACGGGCTCCTGTCGGTCAGTGGCGGTCCAGCCGCGATCTGTCCTGCGGTTGTCCCGGGAACCCGGGACAGCAGACCGTTTCAGTTGTCAGTCTCGTCGGCGCGCTCGAGGATGCGTTCTGCCTGCGCGATGAGTGGTGCATCGATCATTTCACCGTCGACTTCGAACACACCCGTCTCCGCCCGATCACGGGCGGCGAGAACGCGTTCTGCCCACTCGATATCGTCGTCGCTGGGCGTGAACGCGTCGTTGATCACCGGCACTTGATCCGGATGGATCGCCATTTTGCCGTCGTACCCGAGTTGTCTGGCGAACGCAGTTTCCTCACGGAGGCCATCCGTATCCCCGTAGTCGGTGTAGACGATATCGATCGCGTCGATACCGGCGGCGCTGGCCGCGATCACCGTCCGCTCGCGCGCGTACAACACTTCTATCCCCTCGCTCGTGCGCGTCGCACCGATATCGGCCGCGAGGTCTTCGGCCCCGAACAGCAGCGCGTCAGTCGCGTCGACCGCGGCAATCTCGTCGGCCCGAAGGACGCCCGCTGCGGATTCAATCAGTGCTAACACTGGACAGGACCCGCCGGCTTCCTCGAGTCGCGCCTGCACCCGCTGGATGTCCGTCGCGTCTTCCGTTTTCGGCACCATGATGCTGTCCGGGCGTGACCCCTCGAGAATCGCCTCGAGGTCGGTCATCGCTCCCAGGCCGATCGGATTCACACGAACGGCGACTTCGCAGTCCGGATCGATCTCGTCGAGGACCTCGCGGACGGCCTCGCGTGCGTTGCGTTTATCCGCTGGTGCGACGGCATCCTCGAGGTCGAACACGACGACATCCGCGTTGCCCATCGCTGCCTTCCGCATGAGGTCGGGCTTATCGCCGGGTGAGAACAAGACACTTCGTCGAACCATACCACGGATGAGTATATCATATGACTAAATCGTATGGGTTCACAGACAGGCGAAGTAACGAGCGCGATCGAACGTGAGCGCATCGCTGTCGGGAAAGAGCGACGAATTATGAGAAATATTATATTTTATAACTGATGTTTAACCAGTAGTGTTTGAATATGAGAAGTGTTTTATATGTGAAACCTCGTTCAGTATTTCCGGCGCGTACAGCACGTGGCGTCTCGTTAAACGAGGAAGAAAAGCCTGAAAATTCCTCTTCTCTGGCAGTATCAAGGGTTGAACGAGAACCATGTCTGTGTCCATCTCCAGATAGTCTATTCGAGAGTACACTATTATCGAATATCATCTAATTCCGAGTAGAATAGTAATATAACAAAAGTATAGTAGCTATTTCAAAATCTATCTATCGGCGTGTGTCAAATGACATTCGCGATGATTGTAGAGTGATTCGCGTCAACTGGCCACTGTCAGTCTTCAGCCTATCCATTACAATCATATGGTTGTAAGTCTGCGAACAACGCGACCGAACGATCACCGACAACTGATCGGTCCGAAACAGATAATGACCAGATCCGGCTGGCATCTACTTTCGGCGGAGCCGAATGTAGGTATTTCAACGGAAACAACGCTCGAGCGACGTCGTTCCCACGAATAGTCGGCGATACCGGGTAAAACGCGTTTCATCACACTCGAAACGCAACGCGACGCTCGTTCGGCAAGCGCGCCGTGACGACAGCATGTGACAGCGACTGATGAATCCGGCAGTGTGCGATCGAGCGCGGTTGCACCGACACTGCCGACCGAGTTCGGTCTGCGCCCCCGTTCGCGATCGGCACAAAGTGATCGAAAAATCATTCGGGAGAGCCGAAACGCTTCTATGGACCCGGCCGAATGCACCGTGTAATGACGGGCGCGTCAAACCGATCGGTCGAACGGGCGTTCAGGATCGTCGATGAACTCGCGGAAAACGGCGGTGGGCGGGTCTCAGAACTCGCAGACCGTCTCGAGATGCCCGTCAGCACCGTCCACAACTATCTACAGGCGCTCGTCGAGACGGGCTATGTCACGGTTGAGGACAAGGAGTATTCGACGACGACTCGGTTTCTCGAGGTGGGCCACCGACAGCGCCACCGGCTGGAAGTGTTTCAAGCCGTCAGCGACGAACTGCAGGATATCGCAGCGGAGACTGGCGAACACGTGACGCTGATGGTCGAGGAGAACGACCAGTGCGTGATCGTCGCGGTCCAAGAAGGCCCAGATGCCGTCAATCTGTTCGCGTATCCCGGCGCGCGTATGCCGCTTCACGCGGCGGCTCCCGGAAAAGCCATTCTGGCACACATGTCCGACGACCGCGTTCAGGAGATCATCGACCGGCAGGGTCTCATCGAGATGACGAACCAGACGATCACGGACCCCGACGTGCTTTTCGACCAGCTCGAGGAGATCCGCGAACAGGGGTACGCCATCGACGAGGGCGAACGCATCGCGGGTATGGTCTGTATCTCTGCACCAGTGCTGGACAAAAGCGACGAGATTCGCGGGGCGATTTGTGTCTGTGGCCCACAGAGTCGCATCGACGAGGCGCGACGCGCAGAGATCGCCGATATCGTCAAGCGGTCGGCGAACGTGACGCAGGTCAACTTAGACTACGTCTAACCCGATCCTGATCGCTGGAACGACGATCAGTCGTCGGCGACCGGTGCCAGCTCCTCGATCGTGTCTTCGGCTACGTCGTCAGCAGCCTGCTCCGGAATCGTCACGAGCGGCCGGTCGACGATCGTCTCGGTGACCAGCTTGCGAAGCCGCTGTCGAGCTTCGGACGGCGTTCCGGCGACGCCGAGATCGTCGACCATCTCGTCGGTGACCAGCGCCGTCGCGTCGGCACGGTCGCCTGCCTGCCAGGCCTCGGCGACGCGTTCGACCTGCTCGGGGAACGCGGTGGCGATCGCCTTCCGGTAGCCCTCGGCGCTGCCCGCGTAGTACGCGATGTGACCGCGAACGGCGTCGTAGGCTTCGTCGGAATCTTCGCTGACAGCCGATGGGACGTACGGCGCGATCGTGATCTCCTCGGGGTCGCGATCGCGTTCTCGAGCACTCGTTTCGACGACCTCGAACGCCTCGTCGAGTTGGGAAAAGGGAATGTTGTGTGGCAGCCAGCCGTCACAGAGGCGGCCGACGACGCGACGGTTCGCCGGCCCGAGCGCCGCGTGATAGACGGGAACGTCCCGATCCAGCGGTGGGACGCCTGAGACGCTGACGAGTTCGCCATCGTAGTCGACTGGCTCGTCGTCGGTCAAGATCCGCTGAATGATCTCGATGGTCTCGTGGGACCGCCGAACCGGGCGCTCGAACGACTGTCCGTGGATGGTCTCGACGGCGGTGGGCGTGCTCGTGCCGACGCCGAGGGTCGCGCGACCGTCGGCGACACGGTCGAGCGTCGCGGCGGTCATCGCGAGGACGGCCGGCGTCCGCGAGAACACGTTGACGATGGCGGTGCCGAGTTCGACCTCGTCGGTCAGCGCGGCGATCTCGCTGAGTTTCACGACCGAACTCGAGCCCCACAGTTCGCCCATCCAGACGGAGTCATACCCCTGTGTTTCGGCGCTGATCGCGAGGTCGGTCGGGTCGTGTGAGCCGGTCCGCGGGATGACTACTCCGAGATGCATATTCGGTCAGTTCGACACACAGTGTGATAAAGTATCACGTTCATTGTCCCCGGTGGACACTACCACACAGAACGGACAGCGCACTCATACTGCCGGACAGAACTATGTGAAGATCAGTCGCTCTGCTACGGCCGTTACCGGTGGAGACGGCCGCGAATCCGCGACCGACTTCGTATTGACTGCTGTCCGACAGTATCACGTTCGCACCTGACTCGAACCGCTACCGACCGACGAAGTCGGGCTCGTCGTCGCCGAAAAAGGCCTCGAGGCCGCGCTCGTAGTCTTCGGTTCGTGTCGCAGCTGCGATGCCGTTCGTCTCCGCTGCGAGCTGTCGCTCGAGCGAGCGCTCGTAGCTGTCGGTCAGCAGGCGCGTCGTCGTTCCGAACGCCTGGGTCGGCCCCGCTGCAAGCTCGGCGGCGAGCTCGGCTAGCCGGTCGTCGAACTCGTCGCTGGGGACGACCTCGTTGGCCAGCCCCAGCTCGCGGGCTTCCTCGGGGCTGATGGGCTCGTCTTTCAGGACGAGTTCTTTGGCGGTCCGGAGTCCGACCAGCCGCGGCAGGAAAAACGTCGCGCCGCCGTCGCCGGTCAGGCCGATTCCCGGGTACGCGAACGTGAGCGTTGCGTCCTCGCCGAGGACAAGCAGATCCGGAAACAGCGCCAGGCTGAAGCCGATCCCGGCGGCGATACCGTTGACGCCGCCGACGACCGGTGTCTCCGCCCGATGGAACTGGACGATCGCCTCGTGGGCTCGGCCGGCCAGTTCCCGGATATGTGCCGCGTCGGAGTCATCGCCGGAGAGGGCCCCGAGATCGGCACCGGAGCCGAAGAAATCGCCCGCGTGCGTGAGAACGATACAGCGCGTCTCGGGATCCTCGCCGAGCGTCGTCGCCGCCGATACCAGTTCGTTTGCCATCTCGAGCGTGAGTGCGTTTCGACCGGCCGTGCTCTCGAGCGTGACCGTTGCGACGCTGTCGTCGTGATCAATCGAGAGGTTGTCGTATGCAACCATAGAACAGGTGTTCGAAGTAATCTCGCTTAACGGTTCCTGCTTCAAGCCACTGAGAGGGCTGGGGACTGGTCCCGACCTAAATCGCGTCGGTCAGGTCGAATGGCTCGTCGGCAAACAGCGCTGGATCCATCTCCGCGAGGTCGTCGGCCACGAGTGGCTCGAAGCCCATCGGGTCGATGACGTCCGCTTCGACGTCGATGCCGGGTGCGACTTCCGTGAGCTCGAGGCCCTCGGGAGTGAGTTCGAAGACGGCACGCTCGGTCACGTAGACGATCGGCTGGTCGATCTCGACGGCGTACTCGCCGCTGAAGGTGATCTGTTCGACCGAGTCGACGAACTTCGAGCTCGTTCCTTCCTGTTCGATCGAGAGCTCGCCGTCGCCGGCCTCGATCTCGAGGCCGTCGGTCGTCAGGGTGCCACAGAAGACGACCTTCTCGGCATTTTGAGTGATGTTGATGAACCCGCCACAGCCGGGCAGCTGCGAGCCGAACCGGCTGACGTTGATGTTGCCCATCGCATCAACCTGTGCCATGCCCAGAAAGCCCATATCGAGGCCGCCGCCGTCGTAGAAGTCGAACTGCTGGGTCGAAGAGACCAGCGCCTCGTGGTTGACCGCGGTCCCGAAGCTGATCCCGCCGGAGGCAGCGCCGCCGACCGGTCCCGACTCGACGGTCTGGGTGATCTCGTCGTCGGCGCCGCCCTCGGCTGCGACGACCGGGACGAGTTCCGGGACGCCAACGCCGAGGTTGATAACCGAATCCGGCTCGAGTTCCATCGCGGCCCGGCGGGCGATGATCGTCCGCTCGTCGATCGGGAGCGGCTCGAGATCGTCGTCAGTTGGCTGTTTGATTTCGCCGCTGTAAGCAGGGTTGTAGTCTTCCGCGTACGTCTGCTGGTGGTGACTCGACGGCGCTTCGACGACGGAATCGACCAGCACGCCGGGAACGACCACGTCGCGGGCGGTGAGCGTGCCCGACTCCGTGACGCGCTCGACCTGAGCGATCACGGTGCCGCCGGAGTTGTGGGCAGCCTGGGCCATCGCCAGCACGTTCGAGTCGAGGGCTTCCCGTTCCATGGTGATGTTGCCGTTCTCGTCGGCCGTCGTCCCCCGGATGATTGCGACGTCGATCGGCACCGAGTGATAGAAGAGATATTCCTCGCCGTCGATGGTCATGAGCTCGACGATATCCTCGTCGGTGATGTCGTTGGCCTTCGCGCCCTCTTGGCGCGGGTCGACGAACGTCCCCAGCCCGACGTGGCTGATCGTGCCGGGCTTGCCCGCGGCGGTGTCACGGAGCATGTGATCCATCACGCCGAAGGGCAGGTTGTAGGCCTCGATTTCGTTGTCGACGATTTTCTCCATCAGGTCGGGCGTAAAGCCCCAGTGGCTCGCGATCGTACACTCGAGCATGCCGTCCTGGACCAGATGTGAAAGCCCGTTACCCTGTCGATCGCCTTCTGCAGCGGGATGATAGATAGTGAGGTCACGCGGGTGATCCGTTTCGGCGTATCGCTCGCCGAGCGCCTCGAGCACGTATTCGGGAATCCCGACGGCGACGAAGCCGCCGACGCCGACCGTATCGCCGTCGTCGATACATTCGACTGCCGCTTCTCTAGACTGGCGAACTGTCATACGTACCCCTCTCGGGAGGCAGTATTTTTAGTTACCTATCTGGGCCACACCGGGGGCTCGAGCGGTAACACCGGCATCGACGAGGGTTGCATAACGGAATCGGACACTTTACTACCCCGCTCTCGAACACTCCGGTATGGAGCTGACAGCCGAGCAGCAGCTGATACAGGATACCGTCCGCGATTTCGTCGAGAAAGAGGTCGTCGAGACGGTCGACGAGCACGACGAGGCCCAGACGTTTCCGGAGGACGTCTGGGACGGGCTCGCGGAGCTCGATCTGACCGGGCTGACGGTCCCTGAAGAGTACGGCGGGTTCGACGCCGACGAAGTGACCTACAGCATCGTCAACGAGGAACTGGCACGCGGCCATCTGGCGGTCGCGACGGCGCTGTCGGTCCACTGTCTGGCCACCTCGTGTATCCGTCAGTTCGGTACCGACGAGCACAAAGACGAGTGGCTGCCGGAGATGGTCGACGGCCGCCCGGTCGGTGCGTTCGCGCTCTCGGAACCCGACGCTGGCTCGAACCCGGCCGAGATGAGCACCGAGGCCCGGCTCGAGGACGGCGAGTACGTCATCAACGGGAAGAAACAGTGGATCACGAACGGCAAGCGTGCGGGCGTCGTCATCCTGTTTGCCAAGACCGACCGCGACGACCCCAACACCGTGACGCAGTTTTTGGTGCCCAAGGACACGCCGGGACTCGAGGTCGGCAAGAAAGAGGACAAGCTCGGGCTGCGTGCGAGCGACACCACGACGCTCATCTTCGACGACGTGCGGATTCCCGAAGCGAATCGCCTGACGGAAGTCGGTGACGGGCTGAAGGCCGCGTTCTCGATCCTGACCGGTGGCCGGATCGCGATCGCAAGCCAGGCCGTCGGCGTCGCCCAGGCAGCCCTCGACGCCGCCGTGAGCTACGCTAACGAACGCGAGCAGTTCGGCGAGCCGATCATCGAGCATCAGGCGATCGCCCACAAGCTCGCGGACATGCAGACGAACGTTCAGGCTGCACGCCTGCTGACGCGTGACGCTGCCCAAAAGAACGACGCCGGGCTCGACCCACAGGCGGCGAGTATGGCGAAGTACTTCGCCAGCGAGACGGCCGTCGACGTCGCGGACGAGGCGGTGCAGGTCCACGGCGGCTACGGCTACACGAAGGACTTCGACGTCGAGCGCTACTACCGCGACGCCAAGATCACCACGATCTACGAGGGAACCTCTGAAATACAGAAGGAAGTTATCTCACGACACCTAGGCGAGTAGAACGAGGCGTTACTCGTAGTCGTAGAAGCCTTTCCCTGTCTTCTTGCCGAGTTCGCCGGCTTCGACCTTCCGCTTGAGCAGATAGGCCGGCTTGTAGCGGTCGCCTAACTCCTCGTGGAGCGTCTCGGAAGCGTGCAGACAGATGTCGAGGCCGATGTGGTCGGCGAGCGTCAGCGGCCCCATCGGAACGTTCGTGCCCAGTTCCATCCCCGCGTCGATGTCCTCTTTCGTCGCGACGCCCTCGTCGTAGGCCCGGATACCCTCGTTGATCCAGGGCATCAGGATGCGGTTGGTGACGAAGCCCGGCTTGTCGTCGGACTCCCAGGTCGTCTTCCCGAGGTCTTCGGCGAAGGCGTGGGCCAGCTCGGTGACCTCCTCGGCCGTCTTCTCGCCGGTGACGACCTCGACGCCCTCCATCACGGGCACCGGATTCATGAAGTGCAGGCCGATAACGTCCGCGGCCCGCTCGGTCGCGCTCGCGATCGACGTGATCGAGAGCGTACTCGTGTTCGTCGCGAGGACGGCGTCGTCCCGACAGATCTCGTCGAGGTCGGCGAAGATGTCGCGTTTGACCTCGAGATCCTCGAGGGCAGCTTCGACGACGACGTCACAGTCCGCGAGGTCGTCGAGTGCGGTCGTGCCCGTGATCCGGTCGCGGGCCGCGTCGGCCTCGTCCTGGGTGAGCGAGTCTCTGTTGACGAGTCGGCCGAGGCTGTCGTCGATCGTCTCGAAGCCGTTGTCGACGAACTCCTGTTCGATGTCGCGCATGACGACGTCGTAGCCCGCGGTTGCGGCGACCTGTGCGATACCACTGCCCATCGTGCCAGCGCCGACAACGCCGACACGGTCGATCGTCTCTAGGTCTGAAACCATCACTCTGTGGTGGTCGGACTGTCGTAGTAAATGTCCCGACTCTCGTCAGTGGCGGAAACGACAGTTGCAACGTGCGGTCGTCGTCCGACACAGCTATACCGCGCGAACTGATATGTGGTTCTGGTAGCTAATGTCGCAGGTACGACTCGCCGGAACAGGAATGACGTCGTTTGGATCGCATCCCGATCGGACGGGCAGGGACATGTTCGCGGAGGCCGGCCTCACCGCCCTCGAGGATGCCGGCGTCCCGGCCGCGGACGTCGACGAACTCTTCTATGGCAACTTCGTCGGCACCCTCTCGGAAGGGCAGGGCCACCAGGGACCGCTCATGGCGGAGGCGCTCGGGACGACCGCTCCCTCGCGCCGAATCGAAAGCGCGTGTGCCTCGAGCGGGCTTGCGGTCCATGACGCCGTCCGTGCGATCAGAAGCGGCGAGGCAGATGTCGTCGTCGCCGGCGGCATGGAGCGGATGACGAACATGGGCACGGCCGGAGCGACGAAGGGGCTGGCCGGCGCGGCCGACGACCTCTANGTCGTCGTCGCCGGCGGCATGGAGCGGATGACGAACATGGGCACGGCCGGAGCGACGAAGGGGCTGGCCGGCGCGGCCGACGACCTCTACGAAGTCCGGGCGGGCGTCACCTTCCCCGGCGCGTACGCGCTGATGGCGCGGGCCTACTTCGACGAGTACGGCGGGACTCACGAGGATCTGGCTCACATCGCGGTCAAAAACCACGACAACGCGCTGGTCAACGACCACGCCCACCTCCAGCAGGAGATCACAGTCGAGGAGGCACTCGGAGCCCCCGAAATCGCATCTCCCTTCACGCTCTATGACTCCTGTCCGATCAGCGACGGGGCGTCCGCGCTCGTGTT
>NZ_AOIT01000038.1 GCF_000337475.1 Natrinema limicola JCM 13563
CTCGCGAGGCCGCAGAAGAAGCTTATGACGACGCCGATATCGAGCCCAGCGACATCTCCCTCGTGGAGGTCCACGACTGCTTTACCATCGCGGAAGTGCTGGCGCTCGAGGCGCTTGGGCTCTATAGTCACGGTGAGGCGATCGGAGCGGCCCGCCGTGGCGAGACGCGCCGGGATGGTGAGCTGCCGGTGAACCTCTCGGGCGGCCTGAAAGCGAAGGGCCATCCGGTGGGTGCGACCGGTGCCGCACAGGTGGCGGCCATCGCGACGCTACTCGACGGCACCCACCCGCGCGCTGACGCCGTCGACGACGACGCGACGATCGGCGTCGCCCAGAACGCCGGTGGGACGGTCGCCAGTGCGACTGTTCACGTCCTGGAGGTGATGGAGTAATGACTGACGTGACCAACGGCGAGTACGACGCGTTCCTCGAGGCGCTCGCAGAGGGCGAGGGCTATTATCTCGTCTGCGAGAACGATCACGGCCTGCTGCCGCCACGGCGTGCCTGCCCACACTGTGGCGACCGCGAGCTCACGGAACGGGACCTGCCAGCGTCCGGCGAGATCGTCACGCACACGACCGTGTTCGTCCCGACGCCGCAGTTCGAGGACGACGCACCCTACGTCACCGCCGTCGTCGACTTCGATGGCGTCCGGCTTACGGGCGTCGTGCGGGGTATCGACCAGGCGGACGTCGAAATCGGCGACCGCGTCACCGCGACCGTCGAATCGAACGAGACGACCGACGAGCAGACGATCGTCTTCCGTCCGGCCGAGTAAGCGATCGAGTCTGAACCGCGACAGAAACCACACTCGAGCGGTCGTCGGCCCGCTACAGGCCGTGTTTCTGTTGCTCTTCTTTGCGGAGTTCGATGCGGCGGATCTTCCCGCTCGAGGTTTTGGGGAGTTCGTCGGTGAACTCGATCCGCCGGGGGTACTTGTAGGGGGCCGTCTCCGCTTTCATGAAGTCCTGTAGTTCGTCTTTCAACTCGTCACTACCCTCGTAGCCCTCGGCGAGGATCACGTAGGCCTTGACGACGCTGCCGCGTTCCTCGTGTGGGCTGTCGACGACGGCAGCCTCGGCGACGGCATCGTGGCTGACGAGCGCGTCCTCGACCTCGAAGGGGCCGATCCGGTAGCCCGACGAGATGATGATGTCGTCTGCCCGGCCCTCGAAGAAGAAGTAGCCGTCCTCGTCGCGGGAGGCGAGATCGCCCGTGCGGTAGTACTCCCCGGAGAGTTTCGCTTCGTCGAGTTCCGGTTTCTCGTAGTAGCCGTCGAAGATCGCCGGCGAGTCGACCGGCACGGCGATCTCGCCGATCTCGCCGGCCTCGACCTCTTCCTCGTCGTCGACGTCGATGATCGTTGTGCCGACGCCGGGCGTCGGCTTGCCCATGCTGCCGGGCTTGACGTCGATTCCGGGGTAGTTCGTCACGAGCGCGACGGTCTCGGTCTGGCCGTAGCCGTCGCGTGGGGTCACTCCCCAGGCATCCTGAATGCGTTCGATCGGCTCGCGGTTGAGCGGTTCGCCCGCCGAAAGCGCGTCGTTCAGCTGGACGTCGTAGTCTGCGAGGTCGGCGTTGGCGAACATCCGGTACTGGGTCGGGACGGCACAGAGCTTGGTGACGCCCTCGGCTTCGAGAATCTCGAGGAAGGTGTCGGGCTCGAACTCGCCGTCGTAGATGAGCTGGGTCGCCCCCGTCGTCAGGCCAACGCCGACCGGGCTCCAGAACCACTTCGCCCAGCCGGTACCGGTCGTCGCCCACAGCAGTTCGTCATCGAGATTCGTCTCCTCGTCGATGCCCCACCAGTAGGGTGCGTTGATCCGGTTGAAGCAGTACTGCCAGCGGTGTTTGTGTAAGACCGGCTTGGGCTGGCCAGTCGTCCCGCTGGTGTAGTTGATCGTCATCGGGTCCTCGGCGGTCAGTTCGGGGCCGTCGTAGTCGGCTGACTCGTCGGCCATGACGGCTGCGACCGTCGTCCATCCCTCGCCCTGCAGGTCGTCGTCGGAGCCGTCGAGGACGATGACCCGCTCGAGTGGCGTCTCCTCGAGGACCGGCTCGACCATGTCGGTCAGCGATTCGTGGACAACGATACTCGTCGCGTTGCAGTCGTTCGCCCGGAACTCGATGTCCTTCGAGCGCAGCATCGACGAGCAGGGGACCAACAGCGAGCCGGTCGCCAGCGCCCCGACTTGCATCGCGAAGGCGTCGGGGTGGCGCGGGAACAGGTGCATGATTCGGTCGCCCTGTCCGACGCCGAGGGTCTCGAGGCCGTTGGCAAAGCGGTTCATATCGTCCCGGACGTCGGCATAGGTTCGTTCCTCCTGGGTCCCCTTGTCGTCTAAGAACCGGACGGCGACACGATCACCGACGGAGTCGGCGTGGTCTGCGACGACCGACGTGATCGCGTACGAGTCCGGAATATCCCACTCGAAGCGGCCTACTTCTGTGGTGTAATTAACACCCATACCTTGCTAATCAGAAGTGCCGTTCTTATAGCTTTTGTTACTATTGGTAGTAGGTGACGTGTGACGAACATACGAACAGCATACCTGCTGTCGATCATCGATGCCGCCGGACAGCCACCCTGACCGGGGCAACACTTTAGAAGAGTTGCATCTATACGTTAGACAATGTTCGACAAAGAGGAGCTGGAAGCGATCGCCCAGCAACGGGAATCGTGGGAAGGGGAGACGCTCGAGCCGTTTTTGGAACACGGGGAACGCAAAGAGCGGTTCGCGACGGTCTCGAACCACGAGGTCGACCGCCTCTACACGCCCGCGGACATCGCCGATCTCGACTTCGAGGACGATCTCGGCTTCCCTGGCGAGCCGCCGTACACGCGGGGGCCGTACCCTACGATGTACCGCGGGCGTACGTGGACGATGCGCCAGTTCGCCGGCTTTGGGACCGCAGAGGAGACCAACGAGCGCTTTCACTACCTGATCGACGAAGGTCAGACCGGCCTCTCGACGGCCTTCGACATGCCCTCGCTGATGGGAATCGACTCGGACCACCCGATGAGCGAAGGCGAGGTTGGCAAGGAAGGCGTCGCCGTCGACACGCTCCGGGACATGGAGGTGCTGTTCGACGGCATCGACATCGGCGAAGTGTCGACCTCCTTTACGATCAACCCGTCGGCGGCGGTCATCTACGCGATGTACATCGCGCTGGCCGATCAGCAGGGCGTCCCCCGTGACGAGGTTAGGGGCACGCTCCAGAACGACATGTTAAAGGAATTCATTGCACAGAAAGAGTGGGTCATTCCGCCCGAACCCTCCCTCAAGGTCGTCACGGACACGATCGAGTTCGCCGTCGAGGAGACACCGAAGTTCCACCCCGTCTCGATTTCGGGCTATCACATCCGCGAGGCCGGGTCGACTGCGGCCCAGGAAGCCGCCTTTACGCTCGCTGATGGCTTCGCCTACGTCGAGGACTGTCTCGAGCGCGGACTCGACGTCGACGAGTTCGGCCCGCTGCTGTCGTTTTTCTTCAACTCGCACAACTCGATCTTCGAGGAGGTCGCGAAGTTCCGAGCCGCACGTCGCGTCTACGCTCGCGTGATGGACGACTGGTATGGCGCGGACGAGCCCGAATCCAAGCGCATGAAGTTCCACACCCAGACAGCGGGCCAGTCGCTGACGGCCCAGCAGCCCCTGAACAACATCGTCCGGGTGACGATTCAGGCGCTGGCCGGTGTCTTCGGTGGCACGCAGTCGCTGCACACCAACAGCTTCGACGAGGCGCTGGCGCTGCCAAGCGAGAAGGCCGTCCGCGTCGCCCTACGGACCCAGCAGATCATCGCCGAGGAATCCGGCGCGGCAGACATCGTCGATCCGCTGGGTGGGTCCTTCGCCATCGAGAAACTCACCAACGAGATGGAAGCCGAGATCATGGCCTATCTCGAGGAGATCAAAGAGATGGGCGACGGCTCGGTCCGCGACGGCGTCCTCAACGGCATCAACCAGGGCTACTACCACCGCGAGATCCAGGAAGCAAGCTACGAGTACCAGCAACGCGTCGAACGCGGCGAGGAAGTCGTCGTCGGCGTCAACGAGTATACCATCGAGGAAGACACCTCGCCGGAGCTGTTACACGTCGACGCAACGACTCGGGACCGCCAGCTCGAGCGCTTAGAACAGGTCAAAGCCGACCGCGACGACGAGGCAGTCGACGCGACGCTCGAGGCCCTGTCGGACGCGATCGAACGCGACGAGAACGTCATGCCCGCCATCGTCGACGCCGTCAAGGCCTACGCGACGATGGGCGAGATCATGCAGGTCTTCGAAGACCACCACGGCGCCTATCGAGAGGAGATCAGCCCGGTCTGATACAGCCTTCCGTCACTGTGTCCTAGATTCGCGCTCGAGGGTGTACGTACACTCTTCGTAGCGTTCGTCGCCGATCGTGACTGGTTCGGTTGCCGTCTGTTCGAAGCCAAACGCTTGGTAGAACTCGTTGCCGATGTCGTTTGCTGCAAGCACCATCGCGCGGAGTTGCTCGACCCCCTGCTCGAACAGCCGGTCTCGAGTCTCGGTCAGAAGGTCGCTCCCGATTCCCTCACCGCGGTGGTCGGGGTCGACGTACACGCGAAGGATCGTTCCCGTGTGTTCGTCCGGCTCGAACGTGGCGTGTGCGAACCCAACGATCGAGCCGTCTCGCTCGGCGACCAGCATGAGTGCCTGCGACCAGATGATCGAGTCGCGAATCAACGCCTCGGTGTACCAGTCGTCGACCCCTTCCTGAATCGACTCGCGGCTTAGAATGTCCGGATAATCTGCTTCCCACGAGGAGTGGGCGACGCGTTGAATCGCGTCGATATCGTCGGTTGTGGCGTCTCGAATTGTCATATGGTATCATCTATCTATCCGAGATTAATTCTTTCCCCGGTGGGAAGCGCCGTTTCGACGGTCAAACTGTCTGACTCCGATAGAATCATACATCTCCTCTTCGAACCGCGATCCATGAGTACCGGGAACGATGAGCGGACGATTCGATGTATGGTAGCAAAAGTCGGTCTCGACGGCCACGACCGTGGCGCACACGTCATCTCTCGAGCGTTCCGTGACGCCGGCTTCGAAGTCATCTACTCCGGACTACACAAGGCACCAGACGACATCGTTCAGGCCGCAGTCCAGGAGGACATCGACGTCCTCGGTATCTCGATTCTCTCCGGGGCCCACGACACGCTCGTCCCGAAGATCATGGACGGCTTGGAAGAATACGGCGCGAAAGACGACACGCTCGTGCTCGCCGGTGGCGTCATTCCGGATGAGGACCGCGACGAACTCGAGGACGCAGGTGTTGCGGCTATCTTCGGCCCCGGAACGTCGATCGAAGAGACGATCGAGTTCGTTCGCGAGAACGCACCCGACCGGTAGGCAAAAAGACACTCGAGTTCGCTCACGAGACCAGTAGGTTCTTCTGGTGACCACCTGAACGTGACAGGAATAATATGGCTATTCTAATTTCTCGCTTAGAGTTATATTCGAGATCGAGCCGATCCGAGTTCACTCTCGACTAGGTCGAGTGCCGCTGCGTCGACGATGTAATCGGTCCGTTTTCCGGAAGAATAGGCTGAGGAGCGGCAGCTCGACGGCTCCGCGGAAACGATATTGGGCTGTGATCGCCTTCGTAATGTGGTTGTTGTTTTAATAGGATGACACCTATCGTCTCCGCTTAGTAACTGATCTGAGAAGTATCTAAATCAGAACGGTGTGGTGAGACTGCCTTGTGAAAACGACGCGAGACTCACTCGAGTATCGCCACTCACGAGTGATTCGGACGTGACATAATGGCACAAGTGCGGTGGAGGGCTGGGCGTCCCGCCACCGTGGTTCGCGGGCGACAGCGCGTGGGATCGACCCACAATTGTATTAGCGCTCCTGAAGTAATGAATATAGTGGCTCGTCTATCGAAAGCGACTCAGACGGACTCCGTCAAGTCAGTTCCGGCCGGCCGCGACCGTCCTGCGGTCCCCCGGGAGCCCGTGACAGGAACCCGTCTCAGCACGAGCGACGCCGCCCGAGACGGTCACTGCAGTGTCGATCGATTATCCCAGGTTTGCCTCGAACCAGTCGGCAGCAACGTCGGCGACCTCCTCGAGTTGGCCCGGGCCCTCGAAGAGGTGGCCTGCGCCTTCGACGACGTGCAGTTCGGTTTCGCAAGTGAGCGCGTTGGCAGCGTCGCGATTCAAGTCGAGCACCTGCATGTCGTTGCCGCCGACGATGAGTAACACGGGGGCTGTGACGTCCTCGAGAACCGGTGTCGCGAGGTCGACGCGGCCACCACGGGAGACGACGGCATCGATGTCGGTCGCGTCGCGGGCCGCTCCGCGCAGCGCCGACGCGGCACCGGTACTCGAGCCGAAGTAGCCGTACCGAAGCGGTGCAGTTTGAGGGCGGTCTCGCAGCCACTCGGTGACCGCGACGAGTCGGTCGGTCAACAGCGGAATGTCGAAGCGGTTTTCGCGTCGTTGATCTTCGGCTTCGGTGAGTAGGTCGAACAGCAGCGTTCCCAGCCCCCGCTGTCGGATCACGTCGGCGACGTAGTTGTTTCGCGGGCTCTTCCGGCTACTCCCGCTCCCGTGGGCGAAGACGACGAGCCCGTTTGCCCCCTCGGGAACGACGAGTTTTCCCTCGAGTTCGACGTCGTCGACCGGAATAGACACGAGGTTCGATTCCGACATAGTCTCCGTTCGACGCCTGCTGTCTTAGTAGCGCCACCCACTGATCACTCGCGAGGACTATGTCGTGCTACCGTCGGTCATTAGCGACGACTCGCCACGATCAGGGGCGCGAGACCCGCCCCATATCGTTTTGCTTGTTGGTATCATTTGGCATGGACGAATGCGACTCGAGACCACCCGGATCGACATCGGAACGACCCGGCCACTTGTTCTGTTGAACACTGTCGACGCGACCGAGCTCGGTGCGCACCCGCTCGATCGGCTCCGGATCGACGAAAACGGCACGACAACGGGGATCGTCAAAGTAACCGACGAACTGGTCGAGCAGGGCGTCCTCGGGGTGACCGAGCCGCTGCACCACGTTTGCGGTCCCGTCGACGTGGCGCTTGCCGGAACACCGCAATCGGTCCAGTACGTCCGCAAGAAGTTGAACGATATCGAACTCGAGGACGACGAACTCGAGGCGATCGTCAAGGACATCCACGAAAACCGGCTGTCGGACATCGAACTGAGCGCGTACGTGTCGGCGGTGTATGCAAACGGGCTCTCCTTACAGGAGACCAAACACCTCACGCGGGCGATGACCGACATCGGCCGGCAACTCTCGTGGGACGCGCCAGTCGTCGCCGACAAACACTCGATCGGCGGCGTGGCGGGCAACTGCGTCACGCCGATCATCGTCTCGATCGTCGCAGCCGCCGGTCTGACGATGCCAAAGACCTCCTCGCGTGCCGTGACCTCGCCAGCCGGAACCGCAGATGTCGTGGAGGTCTTCTGTGACGTCGAGTTTTCGATGGCCGAAATCGAGTCGATCGTGGCCGAGGCCAACGGCTGTCTCGTCTGGGGCGGCGGCGTCGACCTCTCGCCGGTCGACGACGCGATCATCCGCGCCGAAAACCCGCTGTCGATCGACCCGCCGGGCCAACTCATGGCCTCGGTGCTCTCGAAAAAGCGCAGTGCCGGCTCGACACACGTCGTGATCGACATTCCCTACGGTGAGGGTGCGAAAGTCGAGAGCCTCGCCGACGCCCGCGAACTCGCCGACGACATCAAGCGCGTCGGCGCCCATCTCGATGTGGCGGTCACCTGCGCGATCACCCACGGGACGGAGCCGATCGGTCACGGTGTCGGCCCTCTTCTCGAGGCCCGGGACGTCCTCGCCGTCTTGCACGGCGACGGCCCGGAGTCGCTCCGGTTGAAGTCGGTTCGGCTGGCCGAGATGCTCCTTACACACTGCGGCGTCGACGCGTCGGCAGCCGATCTCCTCGAGTCAGGGGCAGCACTCGATCGATTCCGGCGCATCGTCGCGGCACAGGACGGCGATCCGGACATCGAACCAGACGACCTCGAGCCGGGCTCCGAATCGACGACCGTGCAGGCCGACCGCGCTGGCGTCGTGACGAGCGTCGACAACAGACAGCTCTGTGACCTCGCGCGGCGGGCAGGGGCACCGAAGGACAGCCGCGCCGGGCTCGTCATCCACACGTCGACAGCCGACCCGGTCGAGCTCGGCGACGATCTCTATACCATCTACGCGGAGACGGGGAGCAAACGCGCCGCGGCGGAGACGCTGGCTGCGGACCGCGAGCCGATCCGGGTGCGGAGCAAGACCGACGCGCTCGTCGAGCAGCGATGAGCACCCTTGTGCCAGTTATCGTGTCTCCGAACCGCGAACCACGCTGACGCTCACCGGCGAGCGGCGAACGACCAGTTCGGCGACGCTCCCGAGTAAGGTTCGACTCGCCTCGGAGCGGCCGTGGCTCCCGATGACGATCTCGTCGATGTCGTGTGCGTCGGCGTAGTCGACGATTTCGCGTGCTGGGTCGCCGACCGTTGATTCAGTCGTGACCTCGCCGTCGATATCGCCGATCAGTTCGCGCGCCTCGTCGAAGAGTTGTGCTTCGACCTCGTGGGCACGGTCGTACCAGGCGTCGGATCCGTGAAGCGGTTCGGTTCGGACATCGACATCGACGGCGGAGCTGTAGCCAGGGTCGTTCGGGTCGATCACGTGAAGTACGACGATAGAGACATCGTCGTATTCGTCGACCGCGTACTCGAGTGCGCGTTTGGACAGCGGCGACCCGTCGAACGGGACCAGCAGGGTATGTGGCATCATCACATCATGCGACGCCCAGTCTCAAAAGCGTATTCCGGGTCGTCGAACGAGCGATCTCACCCGGAGAGATCGCGCCGCTCGAAGAATTCGCTACTCAAAACGACGAGGACGACGACGGCGACCACAAGGAGTGACAGATCGGACCACGAGAGATCGCCATCGACGAGAATCGCGCCCGGATCGAAGTAGCGTGAGAACGCGATATCGCCGAGCCACTCGTACTCGGTGTCGAAGGTGAACGTATCGAGCAAAAACAGCCCAAAGACGGTTCCTGCACCCACGGTCTGTGCCCGACGGACGGAATCGAACGTGACTGAAGCGGCCAGTCCGACGCCAGCACAGGCGAGTAAGTACGCGATGGAGTACGCGTGGATGGCAAACAGCCGGCTCACGGAAACCGATTCACCGATGAGTTCCACGCCGAGATAGATCGCCAGAAAGGTGATCGCGTTGACGATGACCAGTCCCGGCACGAGTGACAGAAACTTCGCGACGACGAACCGCGTCCGCGAGATCGGTAACGTCAGCATCACCTCTGCCGTGCCACGTTCGATCTCACCGGCGACCGTCGATGCGGCGGCGTACGCGTAGTAGATCGCGAGCAGCAACACCCAGCCGAACTGGTAGAGCTGCGAGACGAGATACCCCTCGATCGTCGTCAGCGTCGTCACGCTCCCGACAAACGCCCGCGTCGCCTCCGGTGGGAGCGACTCGAGATAGGCGTCGAAATCGACACCCGTCTCCTCGATCGACGGAAAGAGCGCGACCGTAAGCACGATCAACGCGATCAGCGCACCGGCGAGTAACAGCGACCCGCGGAGCCGACGGCCCGCCTCGAACGAGGTGATCTCGAGCATGCGGCGTCGAACCGTCGCGTTCGGACGGGCGACAGCGGCTTATAGGTGCCGGACCGTCGGACGAGACGGCGCGACGTAACACGTTGTTGGTCAGCGAGCGCTCGAGTAAGTCAGTCGTTCGCGGCTGGAACAGGCCTCGTGGTTTATGCCGTAATCGCCCGTTTCGGATCGGATATGACGGACGCGAAGCGTGCGTCGACACGGCGACGACGTCGCCGCACTGTCGTCGTCACCTTCGTGCTCGCCGCGGTGGTGTTCGCAAGCGGCACCGGCAGCGTCACTGCGCTTCCCGATGGCGGTGGTGTCGTTGCGCCGCAAGTCAGCGCTCCTGACAACGTGACGGAGCGCAACGAGTCGACCCCGACAGCCGACGGGGAGGGTACTGCCAATGGGGCAGCCGTTCGCCCTCGTCCTCACCCCGAATCGCCCGCACCTGCCGATACCGAGGCAATCGACACTTCGAGGACAGGACCATCGACGGCGGAAACGGCAGGCTTCCCCGTACTACAGCCGGCTGATGACAACGTCACCGTTGCCGTCGCGGAGAACGAGACCGTCCGTGCGGGTGAGACGACGACGATGACCTTCGAGGTGACAAACGACGGCGACGAAGACGTAACAGACGTCGTCGTCACGCTCCAGTCGACGGGGATGGTGACGTTTGGCCCGCCCACGGCACCGCAGCCGAGCCAGTCGATCTCCCTCGAAGAACTCGACGACGACGAGACCGAGACCGTCACCATCGACGTCGGTTCAGCCAGCGTCGAACCGGGAGACTATCCGGTGTTCGCAACCGTCCAGTACACCCTCGACGAGGACGACACCGACGACGAAACCGTCGTGACCGGCGGCCCGTCCCCAGTTCCGATCCCCGTCGACGATGCTCGTTCGTTCGACATCACGCCGGTCCGTGACCAGATTCCAGTCGACGGATCAGGGGTCTATACGGTTCGAGTGACGAACGACGGCTCCGAGACGGTGACCGACGTCGTCGCAACGCTGAACGTGACGCCACCGCTCTCGAGCGAGTCGCCGACGGCGTACATCGGGCGGCTCGAGGGTGGCGAGTCAGAAACAGTTCGGTTCGCCCTCGAGTCGTCCACGGATGCGATCGAGACGACGACCGGCGTCGCGGTCACGCTCAGCTACGACACCGAGACTGGGGATCGCACGAGTACCGATCCGGTGACGACGCAAGTCACGATCGCTGACACCGACGAGCCGACCGACGTCGACTCGGTCGCTCCGTTCGCGGCCGTCGCGGTCGTGTTCGTGCTCGCGGCGATCTGGTGGTTTCGACGGCGGTGATCGATCGCATCAACTGTCGGACGCCGATTGCGCTTTTCGCTCTCGCTCGTCCTCATCGGACTCGCCGTAGAAATGCATGAACACGTCCTCGATAGATGCCTCACGGACGGTCAGATCGAGAACGGTATACTCGTGTAAGCGGTCGATCAGCGCGTTGAACTCCTGTGCGAGCACGAGCCGGTACGTCTCGTCCTGCCGTTCGACGTGTGCTGTGCCCGGAAACTCGAGTGCCGACGCCGGTGGATTCTCTTCGAGTCGGACGGTGACGACTGTCCCACCCGCTTCGAGGATGTTGTCGACGGTGTCGAGTTCGATCAGCCGGCCCTTCCTGATGATCCCGACGCGATCGCAGACGCGGCGCACCTCGCTCAAGATGTGTGAGGAAAAGAAGCTCGTCCCACCTCGTTCCTGGCGTTCATCGAGCAGGTCGTAAAACTCGTTCTGGACGAGCGGATCGAGCCCCGACGTGGGCTCGTCCATGATAACCAGCTCTGGATCGTGCATGAACGTCGCGACGATGGCGAGTTTCTGGCGATTGCCGCTCGAGTACGCCTTGACGTTGCGCTCGAGGGGAACCGGAAACCGCTCGAGCAGATCAGCCCGTCGCTCGTCACCTCTGAGTTGACCGAAGTAGTCGAGGACCGCCTCGCCGGTCACCCGGTCGTAGAACGTCACGTCGCTCGGCAGATAGCCAAGGTGTCGTTTCGCCTCGCGCAACCCAGTCCGGTCCGTGACGTCGTGTCCCAGCAGTCGGGCTTCGCCCTCAGTGGGTTTCAACAGCCCGAGTAGGACGCGAATCGCCGTCGACTTCCCCGCGCCGTTCGGGCCGAGAAAGCCGAAGATCTCCCCGCGTTCGACGGCGATCGAGAGGTCTTCGAGCCCGCGGACATCCCCATAGTACTTGGTCAGCCCGTCGGTTTCGATCGGGGGTGGCTCGGCACTGGTCACAGCGGCAGACACGACGGCTCGAGGCTTATAGTGCCGGCCTATTGCAAACCGATCAGCAGTAGCGGGACGAGCAACAGTGAGACGAGAAAGCCAATAAAGTAGCCTCTGTTATCGACGAGTTGTTCATAGAGCACGGAGATACCGCTGACATATCGGTTATAGAACAGTAACGGCAGCAACGAGACGAGAAACCCGAGACCGAGTAACAACGCAACAGTTAGCACGCCGACAGGAATGTTCAGCGCAACTGCGATAATGAGCGTGTCGACCAGCGTTCCGATATTTGCGCCCAGGATATACGGGATGATCTCGCGCCGTTTGATATGACCGCGGTTGTAGAGTGGCACGACCACGCCGAGGGAGAACGCGACACTCATCGTGAGCCCGGTGAAAACGAGTCCGATGGTAAACGAGGTCCACTTGTCGTTCAAACGTTTCACATACCGCTCTCGTAACCGCTGTTTGTCGACGCTGTCGAGTATGCGGTCGAAAAGCCGCATACTCAAGAAAATCAACCCAAGCGCCAAGAGAAACGCCACGACTGCGCCGACAGCGTTGATGATCCCCTTTGTGAATACCGGGATGAGATCTGGAACGTTCACATCTGTTTTAGGTACCAGTCGATCGGCGATTCCCGTCTCGCCGGCGATCACGGGATTGGAAACGTTCCACGATTCGACGACGGGGAGCAAGACGTATCCCACCACGAGCACCGGCAGATAAATCGAGTGAGTGAGCAAAAACGTCAGCACCCCGAGCCGCACCGACTCGCTTACCGACTCGAGTTCTTCGTTCAGATAATCGAACGCCCCGATGAAGAGCACGATCGCGGCCCCGCCGAGTCGCGAGCCGACGACCATGAGAAACAACTGTGACGGGACGACGAGTTCCGACCGGAACAGCGTAAGCGACAGGGCAGCAACGATCGAGCCGTTCGCTAACACGTATGATGCGATCCAACTCACGCCGAGCGCCGAGCGGTCGCCGACGATGATTTGCTCGAGAATCCGTCTGAGAACCGGTGAGAGTGTCTCGACCGCCGAACCCAGTAGCTGGATTGCAAAGAGGAACATGACGACCGTTCCAAGCACCTGAAACGAGAGCGATACTGACGATCGAGTGGACAATCCCGCCACCTGTACGCAGGGATGCGCCAAACCGACTAAAGAATTGTCAATAGTACAGACAAGAATCACTAGACTGCGACTGTTTAGTGGCGAATTATAACTCGATGTTCTATTATTGTGTTGTCGATCAAGACTGTGGATCCGATTCGATTCTCGTTCGGCACGCCTCGAGTCATCGTGTGCGGGAGTCGATACGATTTCGGCTGAGGAGTCGCCGTCGACCGTCACGGATCGCTCCCGACAGCGGACGATCACGACGGCTGTAACGACCAGCCGCCAGTAGCGGTCCAAACCGGGTCCAACCTATTTCGGTCGTCCCGGTGTCAGACACACTACGATTATGACGCAACCGACAGCCGGCACCTTCGACCCCCACGATCGTGCGCTGTTCACCGATCGGTACGAACTCGCCATGCTGCAAGGGTACTACGAGTCGGGTCACACACCGACGGCGACGTTCTCACTGTACTTCCGAGATCTGCCGGCAGAACGTGGCTACGCGATCGCCGCCGGCCTCGAGCAGGTGATCGACTACGTCGAGACTCTCGCGTTCGACGACCGGGCGCTCGACTACCTGGCCGAGGAAGGCTTCGACGCGGAGTTCCTGTCGTATCTGGACGCGTTCGAGTTCACCGGCGAGATTCGGGCGCTCCCCGAGGGAACACTCGTCTTCCCGAACGAGCCGTTGCTCGAGGTCACCGCGCCGATCCACGAGGCACAACTGTTCGAGACGTTCGTGCTCAATCAGGTCGGGTTCCAGACGCTCGTCGCGACGAAGGGGGCGCGCATGGCTGACGTCGTTCGCAGACACGGCGACGGACAAGACCTCGTCGACTTCGGGTCCCGTCGCGCCCACGGGACCGACGCCGGGCTCACGGCCGCGCGGGCGGCGTACATCGGCGGCTTCGACGGCACCTCGAACATGCTAGCGGGCGAGCGATACGGCATTCCGACGTATGGAACGATGGCTCACTCGTGGGTGCAGAGTTTCGAGAGCGAACGCGCGTCGTTTGCGGCGTTCGCCGATGTCTACGGCGACGACGCGATCTATCTCGTCGACACCTACGACACGATCACCGGTGCCGGGCGAGCGGTCACTGTCGCTGCTGACCGCGACGTCGACCTGGGCGGGGTACGTCTGGATTCAGGCGATTTGACCGCGCTTTCGAAACAGGTCCGCGAGATCGTCGACGACGCGTCCATCGTCGTCTCCTCGGGCGTCGACGAGTTCTTCCTGCGGGAGTTTTTCGACGACGACGGCGTCGCATCGGCGTTCGGTCCGGGAACGGCACTGACCACGAGCGCGGACGCGCCCAACAGCGGCGTCGTCTACAAACTGACCGCCGTCGAGCGCGACGGAACGCTCGCCCCGAGCATGAAACTCTCGCCCGGAAAAGTCACCTATCCCGGGCAGAAAGCGCTCCATCGGGTCGAACGCGACGGGCAGTATCAGTACGACGTCCTCGCCCGACGCGACGAAGCGCTCGAGGCCGGAGCCCCCCAACTCGAGCCGATTTTCGAGGACGGATCGCTCGTCTACACCCCGCCGGAGCTCGCGACGATCCGGCAGCGCGCCAGTCGAGAACTCGAGGCCCTACCCGAGCGCTGCCGGCACGTGAGCGAGCCCGACCCATACGAGGTCCGGATCAGCGACCGGCTCAAGGCGGTCACACAACAGACCGAAGGCGAGATCCGGGACCGCGAACTGTGACGAGTGTGCTTCATTTGCTCGGTGAACGTTACCATCTGTGATGGTCCAGCCGATCGAACTCGATGACGACCTCGTCGAACGCATGAACGGGTACCTCGAGGACGGCGAGACCCTCGAAGAGTTCATCGAAGAACTCGTCACGATCTACGAACAGGGGGTGCGCTTCCTCCAGGAAGGGGCCTCGAGGCTAACGGAAAGTCACACCACAGACGTTCAGCGTGCCCGGGTGGATCGACACCTATCGTGACGGCTCCGGCAGTGAAACGAACGTGTCCGCTGGCCGCTGCGACGCCAGCGACATGGGCGAAAAGCTGGTCCGGACGGTCGGTCAGTACGGTGGCCGTTGTGCCTGAATGACGTTCGCCAGCGCCTGGTGTTCCTCGGCGAGGAGTTCGTTGAGATCATCGGCCGTGATGATACCCTGCAAGGCACCGTCTGCATCCGTGACGGGGAGCCGTCGAATGCCGTGTTCGCTCATCAGCTCGGTCGCTTCGTAGAATCCGGCGTCGTGTTCGATCGTCTGGAGGTCATCCGACATCACGTCTTCAGCCATCAACTCGTCCGGATCGGCCTGCTCGCCGAGCACCTGCATCGTCAGGTCGCGATCGGTGACGATCCCAACTGGCTCGTCGTCGGTAATGACGATGCTCCCGACGTCTTCGTCGTGCATCATCGCTGCGAGTTCGTGAACCGGTTCGTCGATCGACGCTGTAACGACATCACTCCGTGCGAGGTTATCGATAGGCATGGGTTCCCTCCTGTGTCCGTCCCACAACGAGTGACATAGTTTTTAGCGGTGATCAGGATGACAGTCAAACAGTTCAAACTGCTGTCTGGCTACACCGTGCGTCGATTCGAACACGACGGACAGTACATCTGCCCGTCTCGAACGAGCATATACGACTGCTCACAGTGTGGACACGAACAGCCGAGCGTGACATCCGTTTCGCGGGCCAGCCCACGGATCGTATTTCGCAGCCGGCGTTGTTCGGCTTCCGTCTTCGCTACCTTTCGTTTCAGCCGTGTGAGCTCTGCAGCAACCCGTCGATCACTGGTCGGGTCGTTTCTGCGTTGTCGTGGTAACATCGCACATAGTACGCGACGGGTCGGCAAAAGGCTACGCCAACGTGATACTCCACCTGAAGGTGGCACACGAGGCCCTCGAACTTGCATACCAGTGGTCACACCGACTCGTCGTTGGGACGCATCCAAGAGACGCCACCGATCGCCCCCGAACCGATCCAGATGTCGATCAAGCTCGCCGCGGCTACTGTCGGCCGAAAGCGGTTTCGGCATGTCCGGACAGCAGCGTGGGAGTAACAGCCATGGCGACCGCGATCGGCCCGCGAGACCGACTCATCGCTCGGGGCCGATCGGCGTCTGTGGTAGTTGCGATTCCGGCCTCGAGTCCAGCGTCACTTCGACCGACTGCTCGTCACCCGACCGAACGACTGTGAGGGCGACCGTATCGCCGGGTGCAGTCTCGAGCGCGAGGTACGACAACAGCTGTGCCTGATTTTGCACCTGCTGGCCGTCGATCGCGACGATCACGTCGCCGCTGCTGGGCTGGCCGGGGATCGCCGGTTCGAGGACATCGGCGGCGGGCGCGTCCGGGACGACTTCCACGACGAGGACACCAGTCGCATCCTCGAGACCGACCGCGTCGGCGATCTCCGGCCCGACGGGCTGGACGGCGACGCCCATGTACGGGTGCTCGTACGTGCCGTCCTCGATGAGCGCAGGAAGGACCCGGTTGGCAAGTCGCGGCGAGATCGCAAAGCCGATCGCCTGTCCGGCACCGGCGAAGACGACCCCGAACACCTCACCCTCGAGACTCACGAGCGGGCCGCCGCTGTTGCCTGGGTTGACCGGTGCATCGGTCTGGATCGCAGCCGGTATCGAGAACCCGGACGGACTGGGTAGTACCCGATCCACACCACTGACGATCCCCTGCGAGATCGAAGCGTCGAGGCCGAACGGATTACCGAGGGCGAGCACCTCCTGGCCGATGGCGGGTTCGCGGTCGACGATCGAGAGTCCGGACGCAGCGTCGGGCATGTTCTCGACACGCAGGACGGCGAGATCGCTGTAGGGATCGGTACCGACGATCGACGCGGTGCGCCACTCCTCGGTGTTAAACTGGAGTTCGACCCCATCGTCGGTCGCGCTCGAGACGACGTGGTCGTTTGTCACGACGTGTTGCTCGTCGATGACGAACCCCGACCCGAGGCCGCCACGGCCACGAGGACCAGCAACAGTCACCAGGACGACGGAATCGATCGTGTCGCGATACACCGCCGTATACGGACTGTCGACCCCGTCGTCACCGTCTCCCTCGTCCTGTGCGACGCTCGAGCCGACGCCGAGTCCGCCGACTGCCACGGTCGCCCCGATCATCCGCAGCGCTCGTCTGCGGGTTGGGTGTTCCGAAGACATGGCCATAGCGACCCCGACAAGCGGCATAAAGGGACGACCAGCACAGTCATCCGATGTGGAGACGGCGAGGCGTGATCGATCGGCGCTCGAGGCGTGGGTCGAGACCTATGCTTCGTCGAAGAGCTCCTCGCCGTCGACCATGTGCGCTTCGACGGCGTCCATATCGAGCGTGACGCCCAGTCCGGGAGATTCTGGAATCTCGATGTAGCCGTCCTCGATGACGTCTTCCTCGACTAACTCCTCCCACCAGCCGAGTTCGTAGGAATGGTATTCGACTGCCAGTGCGTTCGAGATCGCCGCGCCGACGTGAGCGCTTGCGACCGTCGCGACCGGCGAGGCGACGTTGTGCATCGCGACCGGAACGTAGTAGAGGTCCGCCAGATCGGCGATCTTCCGGGTCTCACGCATCCCGCCGACTTTGGGCATGTCCGGTGCGATGATATCGACAGCCTGCTCTTCGATCAGTCGGCGCTGGCCGTGCGTGCGATAGACGTTCTCGCCGACAGTAATCGGTGTCATCGTCGACTGAGTGACCTCCCGCTGAACATCGTGGTTCTCCGGCGGGACAGGATCCTCGAGCCACCAGACGTCGTACTCTTCCAAGCGTTTTGCGAGCCGTTTGGCGCTGTCCGCCGAGAACGTCCAGTGACAGTCGAAGGCGACGTCGGCTCGGTGGCCGACGCGTTCGGTGACCGCCTCGACGATCGACGCCTTGTGTTCGATCTCGGCAGGGCGAAGGTGGCGGTTCGCGCGATCCTTCTCGTGGCCGCTCGGTACGTCGAGGTCGAACTTCAGGGCGTCATAGCCCAGTTCTTCGACGACGCGTTCGGCTTCGTCCGCGCAGGCGATCGGATCGGCTTCCTCCTCGGTGTGACAGTCACAGTAGACCCGCATCTCGTCGCGGTACTTGCCGCCGAGGAGCTGGTAGGCTGGGAGCTCGAGGATCTTCCCGGCCAGATCGTGCAGCGCGACCTCGATACCCGAAATCGCCGTTACGGTGACGCCGCCGATCGAGCCTTCGCCGGACATCTTCTGGACGAGATGTTCGGTCAACCGGTCGATGTCGAGCGGGTTCTCACCCTGCAGGAAGGGGGTCATCCGCTCGATCAGTTCCGGCGCGCCGGCACCCCAGTAGGCCTCGCCAGTGCCGGTGATCCCCGCGTCGGTGTAGATCCGCACGAGCGTCCACGGGAAGTTACCGTCGACCATCGTCGTCTGGACGTCGATGATCTCGACATCCCGCCCTTGGCCGCGCTCGCGCGTGACCCCCATCGTCTCGCTCGAGAGATCCCGCATCGTGTACTCGGCGTTCGGGTCGTGTAACTGAGAGTAGTCGATGCCCATGGGATTCCGTTCACTCCTAAGATAGTAATAGTTTCCACCCTCCGTAAGCAAGGTGACCCACACGTGGCCGAGCAGTAAACGACTGCTGGGAACCACGAGGTACACGCCGACCGGAAGGTCACAATCGGATGTGTGTACCCTTGTCATTTATGCTCACAGGAGAGAGAGAATTACTATGGTGGGTGATAACACGCCTGAACAGTGGCCTGACGACATCGATGAGTGGAATCGGCGGGCGTATCTCGCTGCCACTGCTGGCAGCACCGCAGGAATCGTGTGGTTGAGCGGATGCGTCGATGACACGGGCAATGGTGATAGCGGAGAGGACGGGACAGACGAAAACGGAGAGGCAGATTCGGAAGCCGAGGAAGAACTCCCGGAGGGCGTCTCAGACGAGGAGTTCGAACGCGGCCCGGTGCCGGAAGAATACCGGACGGCGCTGTCGCTCGGTGACGAAGAACGAGATCCCGACGGCCTGACCGCGAAAGCGGACGTTGGCTTCTCGGAGTACGACGAGGCCGACGAATACTCGGCACACGAGCCGGGCATGTGCTGTGCGAACTGTGCCGACTACATCCCCGACAAGAACGGCGACACGTTCGGTGCCTGCGCGGAGGTCGAAGGCTACATCGACGGCGCGGATTGGTGTACGATCTACGAGGAACTGCCCGAACCGTCAGTTCCAGACGGGCTATCCGAAGACGAATTGGCCACGGCTGCGGTTCCGGACGAGTACCGAACGGCGTCCTCGCAGGCCGGTGAGCAGCGTGATCCCGACGACCTGCAGACACAAGCGGACGTGAACTTCATGGAGTCCGTCGAGGCGATCGCAGCGGAAACGGCACCCCCAGGCCAATCCTGTGGGAACTGTGCGGAGTTCATTCCCGACCAGAACGGAGACACGTGGGGTGCCTGTGCGAAAGTCGAAGGCTACGTCGCAGTCGAAGACTGGTGTAACCTCTGGGAACAGATCAGTGACGAAACGTGACAGTGGCGACCGGTTCGATTGACTCTCCCCTCGAGCGATCCGGGGTCAGGTCCGACATTCCAGTGGCACGTACACGTCCTCGAGTTCGTCGCCGACCGCCTCGAGCTAGACGCGCCGGCCGTCGATCGACGTCACTTCGGTCTCGAACCGCGTGGCGTAGGGCTCCGCCGCCGCCCGTTGCCCGGTTATCGGTCACAGTCTGTCAGCTGGCATTAAAAGTCTGCCCAAGGTGGCTGTCTTCGAATCCAAAAACAGGTGCTTACTCCGCCAGCGTCACGTCGAGACGCTCCTCGAGCGCCGTGATCAGGCCGCCACCGATGCCGGCCTGGGTCGCACGACCCTGTTCGACGGCGAGGATGTCCGTCTCCGGTGCGCCGAGTTCCTCAGCGAGTTCCTCGCGCTGGAGACCGGCGTCCCGGCGGGCCTCGATTACGGCCTCGCCGTAGTCCGAGACGAGATATGGGAGCGGATCGTCATCGTAGTTCGTGCCCTCGCTTTCCCAGTGTTCGGAGTCGCCATCCCAGACCGGGTTCGCTTTCGCGACGTTCTGGGCAGCCTTCTGTTTGCGACTTGGCTCGTCGCTCGAGCGGCGACCGCTCGCGTCCCCCTCGCTTCGCGTTCGGTCCCGGCCGTGGGTCTGCGAATCGTCGTGTGGTGCACAGTCCGGACAGACCTCGAGTTCGGCTCCCGCGACCGACGCGAGCCGAAGCGAGTCGCTCTCGGCACCACAGAGTTCACAGTTCGTCCCGCCACCGCCGCCGGACGAACCGGTCGAATATTTGGCCATGCGACACATTGACCCCTGTCGCATTTTAACCGTTCGGTACGGAGAACTGCCCGGCGAGATCGGCCCGCGAGCGTCGCTCGAGCCCGCGAATTCCTGACTTCCGATGAACCGCTGTCGGTCAGTGTCGGCGCACCCACAACCTGTCGTGTGGACTGCCGGGATACAGTGACAGCGCTCGTATCAGCGACCGAAGTGTTTCCGGATAGTCGCTCGCACCGGCAGCGCCAACCCGCCGAACAGCGGGACGAAGACGAACGCGGCGAGATCGACGGGCAGCGAGGCTGCGTCCACTGTCGCAGCGACGAACCCTGCGGCCGGGGCGAGCACGGGCACGACATACAAATACGACGGCGTCCAGCCGGGCAGTCGCCTCGTGTGGCGGACGATCACGCCGAACAACAGCGGCATGAGAACCGCTCCTGCGAGCAGTGGCCCGCCGACCAGCGTCGTCGTTACCCCCAGCGCGAGCGCGACGACGATCGTCTCGTCGATCGTCACTGCACCCCACGGATTCTCCCGGCGGACGATGCGTGTTACGAGCAGCGCAGCCACTGCGAGCGCGACCACACCCGCCATCGCGGCGTACCACAGCGTCGATTCCAGCGGCGACGCCACGACCTCGACACCCCGGACGAACGCCACGGTCGTCTCGAGTCCGTGGCGACTCGCCGAGAGCAACGCCAAGATTCCCGACGGATCCGCCCCGAGCGCGCGCACGTCGGCCCAAAGCGTTGCAAGTGTCGATTCGTTCGCGAGCGCGAAGTGACCGAGGCCAGCAACGTACACGAACAGCGACAGCCAGAGCAGTGGCAACGAGAGGTTCTGTCGACGCCACCAGCGAATGACGGGGTTGCCGGCCGTCTCCGATCGTGCGCCGGTCTGGGTGTCCCTCTCGCTCGAGCCGCCGGTTCCGTGAGCCGTTTCGCCTGCAGCACTCGTCGTCCGCCCGGCCGTCCCCGTGTCACTCCCTCCGGCGGTCCCGGTCCCTGTTCCGGTCGCGCTCGCGGTACGCTGTGCAGTGCCGGTCGTACTCGCGCTGGCGGTGCCGGTCGCTGTCGAGCCCGTTGTCGAGCCGGTCGCACCAGCGTTTGCGGTCGACGAGCGATTCGACGCGCTCGCGCTCGAGCTAGCCGTTCCGGAACCGGCCGTCGCTTCGGCGGCCGATTTCGTCTCCGATTCCGAATAGTTCAGTTCCGTCCCGTCGGTTTCCTCGTCGTCTCCATCGTTGCTTTTCCAGACGTCGGGCGAGGGCAGGCCGCTGGTCCGTTTGGCGACGTAGTCTTTGTGACCGAGTCGGTCGTAGGCCTGTCGTTCGACCGGATCGCCGAGAATATCGTAGGCGGTTTTGACCGCGGTGAACTGGGCCTGCGCACGGTCGTCGTCGTTCAGGTCGGGATGATAGACCCGAACCTGTTCGCGATAGGCGGCTTTGATCTCGTCCTGAGAGGCGTCAGGAGGGATCTCGAGAAGGTCGTAGAAGTCTTCTGTCATGTGAGCGTAGAGACGATATCGTCTATCTCCAGATTGTTGGCCATGGGTTATAATTTCAATGTTCGATTCAGTTCGGAGTCCTGTCCGTCTCACTGGCACGCGATCGGACAGGCGGCCAGCGTGGTGGTACCTCACGAAAAATCAGTCAGCGACGACTGTCCGGCCACGTGCTCGTCGCTCGTTGCAGTCTCACCGGACGGCTCACTGCTCGGCTCAGGCTCGTCCCCGTTTCGCTCCCAGCCCTCGAGGCTGGCCTGATCGGTGGCCGCGAACTCGAGGTTTGCCACCCGGACGCCGAGTTTGCGGACGGGTTCGGCCTCAAACTCGGCAAAGAGGTCGCGAGCGATCCGGTCGACGAGTTCGGGATCGTCGACCGGGCCGGGCAGCGATCGCTCGCGCGTGTTGACGTCGTACGGCGGCGTGACGGCTTTGACGCCGATCGTCCGGTAGAGTGCGCCTTCTCGCTGTGCGCGATCCGCGACGGCCGCCGCGAGCGTCTCGATCTGGTCGTACTTCGGGGTCGGCTCCGTGACCGGCTCGGCAAAGGCCGACTCCCGAGAGAAGCTCTTGGGGTCACCTTTCGGCTCGACGCGGCGGTCGTCCTCCCCGCGGGCGCGATCGTATAGCTCCCGGCCGCGCTCGCCGAAGCGCTCGACCAGCGGCTCCGGATCGGCCGCGGCGACATCGCCGGCCGTCTCCAGCCCCAGCTCCCGAAGCTCGCGGGCAGTTACAGGGCCGACGCCGTGGAGCAAGTCGACCTCGAGCGGCTCGAGAAAGTCCCGCAGTTCGCCCGGCTTGACGACCGTCAACCCGTCGGGTTTGTCGAAGTCGCTGGCGATCTTGGCCGCACTCATCGTTGGGGCGACGCCGACGCTGACGGTGACGCCGACTTCCCGCCGGATTCGGTCCTTGATGTGACGGCCGAAGCCGTCGGCAACCTCCCAGGCCGTGCGGTCGGTCACGTCGAGGTAGGCCTCATCGATGCTGACCTCGCGGACCACGTCGGCACAGTCGTGGAGGATCTCGCGGACGTCGGCTGCGACCGACTCGTAGTAGTCCATGTCCACGGGTCGGTAGTAGCCGGTATCCGCACGCTCGAGCGCGTCGTCCAGCTCGCCGGCCTCGTGCGCTGCGCGTCTGGGCAGTCGCTCGAGAGCCGTCGAGATGGCCTGGGCGCTCTCGACGCCGAACTCGCGAGCCTCGTAGCTGGCGGTCGCGACCGCGCCGACAGTCTCGCCGGCCTCGTAGCCCATGCCGACGACGAGAGGCTCGCCGCGGAGGTCGGGCTCGCGCAATCGCTCACAGGACGCATAGAAACAGTCGGCGTCGACGTGACAGACGATGCGGTCCTCGTCGTCCTCGTGCTCGACGCCCGGCAACCGCGGGCCATCGGACATTCGTCTACCCGTCGATTCGTGCGAACCGACGTGAACGTTGCGCCCGACGTGGGATCGATCGACGGGCCGCCAGCGACGGTTAGAGTTCGTAGGCCATCATCACTTCGTCGACGTACTCGTCGTCGATCGTGTAGTGATCCTTGCGGATCGCCTCGGTGTTCCACCCGTGTGCGGTCAGGAACTCGAGCGCGCCGTCGTTGACGACCGGCACGCTATTGTAGACTTTGCGGTAGCCGTTGGCTTCGGCCCACTCGATCCCCCGCTGTAAGAGCGTGCTCCCGATGCCATGTCCCCGGTAGGCTTTGCGGACGCCGACGGTCTGCTGGGCGACTTCGCGAACCGGATCGACCTGGTGGAGATCGAGGTGGGTCCAGCCAACGACGTTGCCGTCGACGGTCGCGACGAAGAACACCCGGGACTCCACCGCGTTGTGTCTGCTGACGGTGTGTTCATATAGCAGTTGCTCAGCGATCGTCTCGGCGACGACGTAGGTCTCCTCTGCGGTGACGTCACGGATGGTTTCGATGAGGCCGTCGAAGTCTCGCTGGCGTGCGGGTCGAACGGTGACGGTGAACTTTCCCAAGTCGTGTTTCTCGATGGCCCCGAACTCGAGTGCGATTCGGAGCGTGCCGCCATCCTCTTCGAGATACCCGTCCGTTTTCAATTCCTCGAGTCGGTCCTGAAACTCCTCGGACGGAAGCGAGACGACGTCACGGAGTTTGTGGCGTTCGACGGTCCCGTGTCGTTCGACGTACTCGTAAATTCGCCTGCTGGCTTCAGACGCAAACGTCGGCCGATCTATCGCGTCCATACGCACTGTATGAAGACCCACTGCTTATTCCTTGTGTATTGGTACCACATACCTAACCAATCGTCGAACAACCGGCTATCGCCACCAGTAGTCGAAGCTGCTGAAAAGACAGTGTTAATTATAGCCGCGCCACTTCTTCCCGCACTCGGTACACTTGAAGAACCGCGTCGGCGGCTCGTCCGCGGAGGCGGTCTGTTTGAGCGTGTACCACGCCTCTTGATTGCCACACTCGTCACAGACGACGTCGGTGGCCTTCGGTTTCCCCTCGAAGTTTGCGTTCTCGTCGGATTCGATCACGTCGTCGTCGGTCTGTGACTCGGTTGTGACGAACGCGTCTTCCTGCTCGCGGTCCCGTTCGCTCGAGGCCCCACACTCGTCGTTCGTACAGATCATGCGGTCGCCCTGGGCTTTCATCATCGAACCGCAATCGTCGCAAAACTGCATGTCGTGGGCCTACGAACTCGGCACGCAAAAAGACTCCACTTCGCTCGAGCCGGTCGCGTCAGGCCGTCCCGAACACACCACACAGCGGGTCGGTCACGCCTGCCTTCGATCGCCGCCCGTGCAAACCCGAGCCCCGTGTCGTGCCGGTTCCGCGAGGATAACCCGTCCCTCGAGCCCGTGGTCGGCCAGTGCGTCTCGTGCCGCGGCCTCGGCTTCCCCGGCGTGAGCGACGTCGGTGACGCCGTAGACGACCGGCCCCCACGACGACTGGCCGACGCCCGACAGCACCGGACAACTCTCGAGCGATTCGACGAGTGCGCCTGCAGGTGGTCGGAAGACGCCACCCTGCGCGTCGGCGTACCAGACACCGTTCTTGCGACCGATTTCGGCGATCGCCTCGCCGAAAGCCTCGAGTCGGCCTGCAGCAGCAGCGGGCAATAGTTTCCGGATGACGACGCAGGCGATTTCATCGGCGACGGCGGGATCGGCGCGTTCGACGACCGCACGCATACTTGCGTCCTCGTCGTCGCCGCTACGGCCAGAGTCTGCATCGGGGACGACGACGAGAAAGCGCCACTCCGTGGGCAGGTCGTGGCGGGCGACGACCGGTGGGACCGTCCAGTCGCCTTCGGCTGGCGGCTCGGTCGTAAACCGCGCCGTCGGGTGGCCAGCGTCGACGACGAACCCGCCGTCTTCGAAGGTGGCGACACCGACACCGCTGCGGCCGCCCCGGCCCATCGCCGGGGCGTGCTCGCGAACGCGCGCCTCGAGACCGTGGGCCTGGGCTGTCGCCGTCAATACCGCCAGCGCCAGCTGGGTGCCGCTGCCCAGGCCGACGTGGCGTGGCAGTGACTCCTCGAGCGTGACCGCGACGCCGGGAACGGAGAGCACGTCGACGGCCCGGCGTGCGTACCGGCTGACCAACTCGTCGTCGGTCCTGATGTCGGTGGCCGGTTCGGCGGTGATGGTTACCCGCGGCTCCTCGAGCGCGACGCCGATGCCGCCGTAGAGTCGCTCGCGGGCGAGCGAGAGGTTTTGGAAGCCAACGTGGAGTCGTGCGCCAACGCTGACGGTCGCGGTCGTCATGATCGGTATCTTGCTCCCGGCTATGGAGGCCCTCGGGAAGGGGGTTTCGACGGTGGCAACGAGTGCTGTCGGTCTGACACTGACTCGTCTGCCGGTCGGTGGGGGTCGGCACCACGAACGATATCCCCGGGTCTCGATCCAAACGTGTTCGGCCGAACCGCTGACTTGGGAAGGGCTGACCGAGAAGGGGTGACTTATGGCCTTTCAACGTAAGGTCTGACTATGAGCGGCGATAGCGAGTTCGACTACGGCAAAGACGAGGAGTTACGGAGCCGCGAGGTGACCGAGGGTGCAGAGAAAGCCCCACACCGAGCGATGTTCCGTGCGATGGGGTTCGACGACGAGGACTTCGGCGCGCCGATGATCGGCGTGCCGAATCCGGCAGCGGACATCACGCCGTGTAACGTTCACTTAGACGATGTCGCCGACGCCGCACTCACCGGGATCGACGAGGCTGGCGGCATGCCCATCGAGTTCGGAACGATCACGATCTCGGACGCGATTTCGATGGGGACGGAGGGCATGAAAGCCTCGCTGATCTCCCGGGAGATGATTGCCGACTCCGTCGAACTGGTCTCCTTCGGCGAGCGCATGGACGGGCTGGTCACCATCGGCGGCTGTGACAAGAACATGCCTGGGATGATGATGGCCTCGATCCGGACGGACCTCCCCAGTATCTTCCTCTACGGTGGCTCGATCATGCCCGGCGAACACGAGGGACGCGAGGTCACCGTCCAGAACGTCTTCGAGGGCGTCGGTGCCGTCGCCGACGGCGAGATGTCCAACGAAGAACTCGACGAGATGGAGCGCCACGCCTGTCCCGGCGCGGGCTCGTGTGGTGGGATGTTCACCGCCAACACGATGGCCTCGATCTCGGAGGCACTCGGCTTTGCCCCGCTGGGCAGCGCCAGCCCGCCCGCCGAGGCCGAGTCGCGCTACGACGTCGCCCGCGAGGCCGGCGAACTGGCCGTCGAGGTCGTCGAAGAACAGCGCAAACCCTCCGACTTCCTCACCAAGGAGTCCTTCGAGAACGCCATCGCGCTGCAGGTCGCCATCGGCGGCTCGACCAACGCCGTCCTCCACCTGCTGGCGATGGCCGCCGAAGCCGGCATCGATCTCGATATCGAGGAGTTCGACGAGGTCAGCCAGCGCACCCCGAAGATTGCCAACCTTCAGCCCGGCGGCCAGCGGGTGATGAACGACCTCCACGAAGTCGGCGGCATTCCGGTCGTCTTAAACGCCCTCTACGAGGCCGACCTGCTCCACGGCGACGCGCTGACGGTCACAGGCAACACGATCGGCGAGGAACTCGAGCGGCTCGACCTACCGTCGATCGAGGACCTCGACGTCGACTTCCTTTATACCGTCGACGAGCCGAAAGACGAGCAGGGTGCCATCCGCATTCTGACGGGCAACCTCGCACCCGGTGGCTCGGTCCTCAAGGTCACGGGCTCGGACGACCTCCACCACGAAGGCCCCGTTCGCGTCTTCGAAGGCGAGGAAAACGCCATGCAGTACGTCCAGGAGGGCCACGTCGAGAGCGGCGACGTGATCGTCATCCGCAACGAGGGGCCACAGGGCGGCCCCGGCATGCGCGAGATGCTGGGTGTCACGAGCGCGGTCGCCGGCCAGGGCCACGCCGAGGACGTCGCGCTCATCACCGACGGACGCTTCTCCGGTGCGACGCGCGGGTTCTCGATCGGCCACGTCGCCCCCGAGGCGTTCGCCGGCGGCCCGATCGGCCTCATCGAGGACGGCGACGTGATCACGATCGACATCGAAGACCGCACGCTCGAGGTCGATCTCTCCGACGAGGAACTCGAAGCCCGCCGCGAGGAGTGGGACCAGCCCGACCCCAACTACGAGACTGGCGTCCTGGCAAAGTTCGGCCGTGACTTCGGATCGGCAGAAAACGGTGCGGTGACGAATCCCGGCGTCAAAGACGACTAACCGACGGACTCGAGTGGTATTGGCCGTCGCGGAACCCGGCCAGTGCCGGTCCCTTCGATTTCCTGCACGGGCCTTTCCCGTCCATGTGAACGATCAGCAGATAGACCGACCGATGATCAAGTACTGTCTCGAGTGCGACTGGCAGCGTAGTACTACCGATGGCGACACCGAAAAAGAGGTCTCGGAGGAAGCAATCGAGCACTTCGTCGAAACGGGACACACCGTCGAGTCGCTCCGGTTGCCGCCGCCGGTCGTCCTCGAGAATTGACGCCGTCCGCAACCCGGGCTTATCCGCGCCGGTCGAGGATCCGATCGATGATCAGCCGCGTCGACAGCAACTGGTCGTCATCGGTTGGCTCGCCGGCGCTCGCTCTGCAAACCTCACAGTCGATCCCGCGGCGCTCGAGTTCCGAGCGAATCGCTTCGTCGTCGTGGTGCTGGTCGTGGCCGAGTGCGATTACGTCGGGATCGAGTTCCTCAATCGGGACGAAAATGTCCTCCTCGTGGCCGAGGATGGCCTCGTCGACGGCCTCGAGTGCGTCGACGACGTCGCGGCGCTGTGTCGCGGGACAGATCGGCTTTTCCTTGTGGTCGACGTTCGCCTTGCGCGCGACGATGACGTATAGTTCGTCGCCCATCGCGGCTGCCTCCTCTAGATAGTGGACGTGACCAGGGTGGAGGATGTCGAAGGTCCCCTGTGCGATCACCGTTCGCGTCATGGCTGTCTCACGCTCGGTTCCGTCGTCGGTCGGGATGGCATCGTCTCGAGCATACAAGATC
This sequence comes from Natrinema limicola JCM 13563, assembly GCF_000337475.1. Lineage (GTDB taxonomy): Archaea > Halobacteriota > Halobacteria > Halobacteriales > Natrialbaceae > Natrinema > Natrinema limicola. The sequence goes on from NZ_AOIT01000038.1 coordinate 28,270, forward strand.
TCATCATCGCAGTTCCTCGTCGATATCCGCCTGCGTGAAATCGAAGAACGCCTCGGTCTCGGGCAGTTCGACGTCGAGGACGTTCAACTGGGTCGGCTTCCCCTGCGAGTCGAAGGCTTTCCAGTCCGTTCGTCGGTAGGGTGCGCCGATAATGACGTGGACGCTCCCGCGGCCGAACGTGTCCAGATCCGCGTTACTCGGGCGGATTACGCCGTTGGGATGGGAATGAATGCTTCCCAGCGCCTTCACGTCGTTTGGAATCTGGTTCGTCTTGACCGTCGCGCTGACGCTGTTTGTCTCGGTTCCGGGCACCACGAGGATGTCCGTAATGACCAGGCCGTCCCGGTCAAGATCCAGCCGCTTGGCCTCGGTCCCCCGGAGAAACCCCATGTACTCGTTTGGGTGTGTCTCCTCGGAGGACTCGAGGGCGAACTCGAGGGTTTCCTCGGCAATACCGAGAATCTCGCTCGAGCGAAACAGCGCGTCGAACAGCCCCATGTCTCTCACTGGGGCTTTGCGAGTGCTAAACGTTCCGATGCTGCTGGCCCCGTCCCTGATCGTTGCCGTTGGACGAACCCTGTGGCCTACGCCGCCTCAGAAACGGCGTCCATCGGGATGATGCCGTCGATCTCACCTCTCAGCACCACCTCGTCGTCTTCGTCGGTACAGACCGCCGCACTCTCTACGTCGTAGTAGCCGTCGCGTTCGGTCACCGACTCGAGGCGTACCGTACAGGTGATNCCTCGTCGTCTTCGTCGGTACAGACCGCCGCACTCTCTACGTCGTAGTAGCCGTCGCGTTCGGTCACCGACTCGAGGCGTACCGTACAGGTGATCCGCTTGCCGGTATAGACCGGCTGGACGAACTCGAAGGTCATGCTCCGTGCGATATAGCGGAGGTCGCCGCCGATCTTCGTCGGCAGCGTCGCGGTGAGCAGCCCCTGGACGGTCAACCGATCCAGCTCGTCGGGTTCGGTGTGGATCGGCTGCTGGTCGCCCGAGAGTTCGCCGAACTCGCGGACGTCATCGTGGTCGAACGTCCGTGCGAACGTGTACTCGTCACCCTCCGCTGGCGGGTGTGAGATATCCATGCATGGGTGATCCCGACGGGTGCCCTTGTAGCTACTGTTCACCACGACTTCGACGACGGCGTTTCGAGCCAGGATACCTTCTTGACAAGGGTTATACGCGACCGCCTCCAACCAGCAGACCAAGATGACACGTGACTCCGCCGGGGAACCCGGCGCAGACGACGGGGATTCCGTCGTCTACGATCTCGCTCCAGACTGTACCGCCGAGGACGTCGAGCAAGACCGTCCCTACCTCGCCGAAATCAACGGCATCGTCGACTACGGCGTCTTCGTCGATCTCTCCGATTCCGTCTCCGGGCTCGTCCACGAGTCCGTCCTCGAGGGCACCTTCGCCGTCGGCGACGAACTCGTCGTCGAACTCGAGAGCGTCCGCGAGAACGGCGACATGGCCTTCGAACCGGTCGAAATAGACGACTACACCGTCAAGGAAGTCGGCCACGACTACTCGCTGACCGGCACCCACCGCCTCGAGGACAACCTCGGCGAACAGATTCACCTCGAGGGCGAGGTGACACAGGTCAAACAGACCGGCGGTCCGACGATCTTCCACGTCGCCGACGAGAACGGCGTCGTTCCCTGCGCTGCCTTCGAGGAGGCCGGCGTTCGTGCCTACCCTGCCATCGAGATCGGCGATGTCGTTCGCGTCACCGGCACGCCCGAACACCGCGAAGACTCTGTCCAGGTCGAAGTCGAGGGACTCTCGAAACTCGAGGGCGAGGACGCCGAGGAAGCGCGTGAGCGACTCGAAGAAGCGCTCGAAGCCCGCGCCGAACCCCACGAGGTCGCCCCACTGATCGACTGGCCGGCCTTCGAGAAGCTGCGGCCGAGCCTCGAAGAAGTCGCCCGACTGCTCCGCCGGACGGTGCTGGAGGGACGCCCCATCCGCGTGCGCCACCACGCCGACGGCGACGGGATGTGTGCCGCGGTCCCCGTCCAGATCGCCTTAGAGCGATTCATCGCCGATGTCCATGAGGACGAGGACGCGCCACGGCACCTCATCAAGCGTCTGCCCGCGAAAGCGCCGTTCTACGAGATGGAAGACGCGACGCGCGACCTCAACTTCGCGCTCGAGGATCGCGAGAAACACGGCCAGCAGTTGCCGCTGTTGCTCATGCTCGACAACGGCTCGACGGCCGAAGACGTCCCGGCCTACGAGACGCTGGCTCACTACGACATCCCGATCGCGGTCGTCGACCACCACCACCCAGACCCCGAGGCCGTCGAGGACTTACTCGACGCCCACGTCAACCCGTATCTCCACGACGAGGACTACCGGATCACGACGGGCATGCTCTGTGTCGAACTCGCGCGGATGATCTACCCCGACCTCACCGACGACCTGCGCCACATTCCCGCCGTCGCCGGCATCTCGGATCGCTCGAAGGCCGACGCGATGGACGACTACCTCGCACTCGCCGTCGAGGAAGGCTACGACGAGGACCGCCTGCAGGACGTCAGCGAGGCACTCGACTACGCCGCCTTCTGGCTGCGCTATAACTCCGGCGACCAGCTGATCGAAGACCTGCTTCAGATCGCCAACGGCGACGAAGAGCGCCACCGCGAACTCGTCGAGTTCTTCGCCGAGCGCGGCCGCGAGGAAGTCGACGAACAACTCGAGGCCGCGATGCCCCATCTCGAGCACGAGACGCTCGAGAACGGCGCGCACCTCTACCGAATCGACGTCGAGAACTACGCCCACCGCTTTACCTACCCCGCGCCGGGGAAGACGACCGGCGAGATCCACGACCGCAAGATCGAGGAGACCGGCGACCCGGTGATCACGGTCGGCTACGGTCCGGACTTCGCCGTGCTCCGCAGTGACGGCGTCCGCCTCGACATCCCCAACATGGTCTCGGAACTCGAGGCCGAAATCGCAGGTGGCGGCGTCTCCGGTGGCGGTCACCTCGTCGTCGGCTCGATCAAGTTCGTCTCCGGCAAGCGCGAGGAAGTCATCGACGCCTTAGTCGAGAAGATGGCCGAGGCCGACATCGACGAAGCGCTCTCGAGTGCGGCCCCGATCGACGACTAAGGTCGTTCGGAGGGAGTGATAGAAGTCCCTTTTCGGCTTCGTAACTGTACTGTTCACTCGCGTTATCCAGCGATCGGTTAGTCGGCACCGTGGCGCGGCGTGTAGCCGCAGTCGTCACAGACCAGCGAGTCGTATCGGGCCGTAAGTACGCCCGAACAGTCGGGACAGCGGTAGTCGGTGTCGGATGAGCGTTGACTGATTGCCATGTGCGACGCGAGGAATCGCGTACTGATAAGCGCACCTCTTATGTTGGCCAAAGTATATATTGTGCCTAGAACACATAGAGATGGGTTGACGTAGTGACGTAGTCACGCCGGTCGCGTCCCGGTCGTAAGTGGCCGCGATAGCGTTAGAACTGGTAGCGGCGTTCGTCGTCCATCGACGGGTACTGGTTCGCACCGGTCATCTCCTCGAAGGTCATCCCAGAGAGGTATTCGTCATACGTCACGTCGTAGGCCGTCCGCAGCTGAAAATCGAGTTTGCCGGTGTCGACGGTCGATTGAAAGAGCATGTGAATCGCCCGGCGGACGAGTTCGTCCGTTTCCTCGGGCTCGAGTGCCGTCTCGAGCAAGGCGAGTTCGTTGCGTGTCTCGCGGTCGAGCGAGACGGCCAGTTCGCCGCCGATGCTCGAGTAGGAGTCCGTCACGTCGTCGGTCAAATCGTCGAGACTCATACGAGAGGGGACTGGTGCGGGCCGGATAGACCTTTCGTGGTCGAGTCAGGCGGCGACAGTAGCGGTGTCTGCTGCCGCTCTGGTTTACCGGGCAGTACCGCAGTACTCGCAAGTGTCAGCGTCAACATCGATCCGTGCTCCACAGTCGTCGCAGTTGATCCGACCGCTGCGGTCGACGTCGTCGTAGCCGAGCGATTCCCGGAGCGAGGCGGCGATTCCAAGGATGGCGACAGCGCCGCCAAGGGGAACCCAGCCGAGGGGACCGATCGCCAGGAAGAACATGACGAGAAACGGGACGACGATAATCCCAACGCCGATGGCGATCAGCGTCGGGCCGAGCGATCACGAGGACATGATCGTGATAGATGATGTTCGAGAAAATCACGGGGATGCGTCGTGTGCAGGCCAGCGGATTGCGACACCCACTTACAGCCGACGGCCCAACCCCCGTCGATGACAGCAGGGGCCCAGGAGTGGGCGTTGCCCGACGATCTCGAGGGGGTTCGCGAGGCGCTGATCGCGTGGTACGAGGCCGACCATCGCGACTTTCCGTGGCGGCAGACCGACGATCCCTACGCGATCCTCGTCAGCGAGGTGATGAGCCAGCAGACCCAGCTCGGCCGTGTCGTCGATGCCTGGGAAGCATTCCTCGAGCGCTGGCCGACGACCGCTGCGCTGGCCGCGGCCGACCGCGCGGATGTCGTGAGCTTTTGGACGGCTCACAGTCTGGGGTACAACAATCGGGCGAAGTACCTCCACGAGGCTGCCCAGCAGGTCGAGTCGGAATACGATGGGTCGTTCCCCGACACCCCCGACGAACTACAGGAGCTAATGGGTGTCGGCCCCTACACCGCGAACGCGGTGGCGAGTTTCGCGTTCAACAACGGTGAGGCAGTCGTCGACACGAACGTCAAACGCGTGCTTTATCGCGCCTTCGACGTGCCGGACGACGACGGAGCCTTCGAGGACGCCGCGACTGACCTCATGCCTGCGGGTCGCTCACGGGTCTGGAACAACGCGATCATGGAACTCGGTGGCGTCGCCTGTGAGCAAACCCCACGCTGTGACGAGGCCGGCTGTCCCTGGCGCGAGTGGTGTGGCGCCTACGCCAGCGGTGATTTCACTGCCCCCGACGTCCCCACCCAGCCGAGTTTCGAGGGGAGTCGCCGACAGTTCCGGGGCCGTGTGATCGCCACGCTCCGGGAGTACGACGAACTCGAGTTCGACACGCTCGGACATCGGATTCGTGTCGACTACACCCCTGACGGCGAGTACGGCCGCGAGTGGCTCGAGGGGCTGCTCGCGGACCTCGAGTCGGACGGGCTCGTCGAACTCGACCGCGATGGGACCAGCCCCGTTGTGCGGCTCCACCGGTAAGCCGTTACAGCGAGCGAGAAAAAACGCCGCATACCTGCATTCCCTGTCAGCCAATTTCCGTTGGCTATGCTGACCAAGGAGTCGGGACTACTTGTAAGTGTCCGATAATTACAGGAAATGAGAATGGTTGATAACGCACCGATCCCGCCAGTCTCGAAAATGGTTGATTGTGTATGGTTTAGCAGTCGAATACACACCGTTACTGGGTGACGGCAGTCTGCTGCCGCCGAAGACACCTCAGAATCGATTAATGAGTGTCGTGAGAAGTCACGAGAACATGACAGTCGCTGGAATTGGGTGGCGGGAAAGGCTACCGGAAACCAAATCCGTCTATACGTCACCGTGGTGGGCTTCGGTGATGACCACAGTCGTCGAACTCGAGATTCCGGCTGCACGGCTTGGCTTCGCCCGGACGTTCGATCGAGTGTCGACGTTCGAGTTTCAGGTCGGTGGGATGATCGGTGGGTCGGCACCGCTCGTCTGGACGAACGGGCCGGATCACGAGACAGTCAAGCATGCGCTCGAGGACGACCCCTCGGTCGAGGTCGTCGCGAGCGTCGCCGACGACGATGAGCGCTCCGCGACGGACGAAAGCGCGGTCACGAGCCAGAACGATCGCTGGCTGTTCCGACTCGAGTTTGGAGACGGCGTGAAACTGTTCGAACAGATCGTCACCGAGAACGACGGGGCGCTCCTGACAGCGCGCGGTGCTGACGGGCGGTGGGTGGTGAAGTTACTCTTTCACGACCGGGAATCGGTGTCGGCGTGCCACGAGTTGCTCGAGCAATACGAGTTTCGGGTCACCGTCACTCGGATCAGCGGCGTTGACGACCTCGCACGGGCACAGACACCCTTGACCGAAACACAGTACGAGACCGTCTGCAAGGCCCACGAACTCGGCTACTTCGACGTTCCGCGAGGGGTGACGCTCAAGGAGTTAGCCGCGGAACTGGGCATTTCACATCAGGCGCTGTCGGAACGGCTCCGGCGAAGTCACGCCGCCCTCGTCAGTGCCGAGCTATCCGAGCGAACCGCACCGATAGAAATCGACCGGTAACACCGTCACTCACTCGCACGCGGTGCTGACGGGCGGTGGGTAGTAAAGTGTCACTGTGCGCGTGGTTGGACAGTCTACAGTTTGCCGTGAGCGTGTCTCGGTGTCGCTGACGTCCTTGTCCAAAGACGACCGTCTCCATATAGTGGCCCCAGATGCTGTACATTCAATTCCTTTCCCAACCGAAACGCCGTAATTACGCCAATAGATAAGCTTATTACTGGATAAACCAATATTTTGATTGTCGGCGTGATGCCGACCGCTCATACGGTCTGCTGTCCCGATGTCCCGGTGGGCCCGCAGGACGGGTCGCGGCCCCACCGGCACTGACTGACAGCAGACCGTATCAGTCACCGAGAAGTGCGGTTCGTATCGGTGGATCACCCATGCTCAATCACGGCTCGCGATCGTTCGTGGCTGTCTGATCGCGTTACTGTGGGACTCATCGCGGCTCGTCCCACGGCCCGTCTCCTGCGTTCTCACGGTGATACCGGGTTCACGGTTGTACGAGTGCGTAGTTTTATTTGTTGAACAAGAATACGTCAGTCTGGGAATCCACGTGATCGGACGTAGTCGGACGGATGCCGTCGGTGAATCGCCGCGAACATCCGAGTCGATTGCGAATTCGGCTGACCTTTCGCTCGACGAGATCTACCATCTGCTTCAAACACAACGCCGGCGGGACGTGCTTCGATACCTTCGTACCGCGGACGACCGGGTTCGGTTGCGGGACCTCGCCGAACAGGTCGCCGCCTGGGAACAAGAAACGACCGTCGACAACCTGACCTCCGATGAACGCCAGCGTGTCTACATCTCGCTGTATCAGTCACACCTCCCGAAACTCGACAACCACGGCATCGTCAACTACGACAAAGACCGCGGCTGGGTCGAGCCGACGCCGCATATCAAGCAGTTGCAACCGTATCTCGAGCCGCCGTCTCAACCCGCCTCGCCTCCCCGGTGGCCGCGGCGATACGCGGGAACGGTCGTCTGCTGCGGACTGGGTATGGCGGCAATCACCGCAGACATCGTTCCGATCACCGGACTCGTCGGGGCGTGGGTCGTCCTCGTCGCGTTCGCAATCGTTACGAGCGCACACGCGTGGTCGACTGGTGCGTTCGATCTCGATCTGCCCAACTAGACGAGCGACGAGCAGATCGGAGTGCTGTCGTGCGATCGGGGATGGGGGGGTCATACGGTCTGCTGTCCCGATGTCCCGGCGGGCCCGCATGACGGGGCGTGTGGGTGCGCCGGAACTGACTGACAGAAGTCCGTCTCAGTCGGCGATGATGCTCGTGTCCCGTCGCTGTCCGAACACGGCGACCGAACGACGACCGTCAGTCGGCGCGAGGACCGGTCGCCGTGTTCAATGTGCGGGATCGCTCGAGGAGTCGGTCGGCGTAAAACGCAACGGAGAAGTCCTGTGGGCTGGGGAGCGCACAGGCGAGCCAGCCGATGGCGGTGGCAGCGACAACCGGCGTGTCGATCGACACGGAGCCAGCCAGCCCCAGTCCGAAGACGGGAACGGCAAGCGCAGCGGGTGCAAGCGCGGCGAGACGAAGGACCCAGGCTGGTTCGTGTCCAGTCGGGCGGGGGACGACGACGGCCCACGGATGGGTCGTTACCAGTCCCACAATTCCATCGGGTCGGCCGGGAAGATACGAGATGGCGTAATCGACCCCGGCGAGCCGAAGGACTGTCGCGTGTGCCCACTCGTGGGCTACCAGTCCGACCGCAAGGGAGAGGGCGAGCGCACAGCCAGCACCAATTAGGGTCGCGTCAATCATCGGGACCGCGAGATGCACGCTCTGTACCCCACGAGCGCCATCTCACGCACTCGAAGCGAGGGCCTGACGGTGGAAGGTCGCTCGGCTGTACCAGTTGTCGTCTTAAGGACGGGCGTGGATGATCACTCCGCGAGTCGGCACGTGAATACTGCTCGCGTCAGCTGCGGCCTGACTCAGGTGTAGCACTGGTTGGATCGGCCGGCCAAGCGTTAAGTATTGGTTTGTGGTAGCGACTAACATGGAATCGGCAGAGACGCTCGAGTTCGGCCACACGGACCGCAAGCAGATCTACGAGTACGTCGAACGGCGAGGGGCAGTCGATCCCGACGCGACGCGCGAACAACTCGGCCTCGATCCGGGCGGTTTCCGCCATCACGTCGCGATCCTCAAGCGAGACGGGCGACTCGAGGAAGCAGACGGCACGCTCAGGGTGTCCCTCGAAGCGGGCACAGAAGAAGAGTACGTCGACGAGGATCTCGAGTTTCACATCCGGCCGGCGCGCCAGGAGGATCTGACGGGGATCGTCGGCGCGATCCGACAGGTCGCCGAGGAGAAAACGTACATCGAAGCCGAGACCGTCGCCGACGAGATCGACCACGAGAGCGCCTTACTCCGACACAACGAACTCGAGTCGCGAATGTTCTTCGTCGCCACCGTCGACGACGACGTCGTCGGCTGGGTACACATCCACGCGCCGGAACTCGAAAAACTGAGCCACACCGCTGAACTCACTGTCGGGGTTATCGAGGAGTACCGCGGACACGGTGTCGGTGCACACCTCCTCTCGCGCGGCCTCGAGTGGGCTGCTTCCAACGGCTACGAGAAGGTCTACCAGAGCGTGCCCTCGACCAACGAGGATGCGATCGCGTTTCTCGAAAACCACGGCTGGGAGACCGAGGCCGTTCGCGAGGATCACTACAAGCTCGGTGGCGAGTACGTCGACGAAGTGATGATGGCCGTCGAACTCTAGGGTCGAGACCGCGATCCGATCGGTCGACCTGCCATCGTCGGAATCGAAAGGTAGTTTTCCCGGACCCTGCTACCCTGAGCCATGCTTTCGATCGCGCTTGCCGGGAAGCCAAACGCCGGCAAGTCCACGTTCTACACGGCGGCGACGATGGCGGATGTAGACGTCGCCAACTATCCCTTTACGACGATCGACGCCAACCGCGGGGTCAGCTACGTTCGGACTGAGTGTCCCTGTCTCGAGCGCGACGAGCGCTGTAACGCCGACAACTGCGAGGACGGCAAGCGCTACGTCCCGATCGAACTCCTAGACGTCGCGGGGCTCGTCCCGGGTGCCCACGAAGGGAAGGGGCTGGGCAATCAGTTCCTCGACGAACTGACGAACGCAGACGTCATCGTCAACGTCGTCGACGCTTCCGGTGGCACGAACGAAAAGGGCGAACCCGTCGACATCGGCGAGCACGACCCACTCGAGGATATCGACTTCATCGAGGAGGAGATGGACCTCTGGCTGGCAGGCATCGTCGAGCGCAACTGGGAGTCCGTCGAGCGCAAGTCCCGCTCGCCCGACTTCGACATCGACGACGCGCTGGCGGAGATGCTCTCCGGATTCGGTGCCTCGCCGAAACAGATCGCGATCGTCCTCCGCGATCTGGACTACCCCGACGATCCGATCCAGTGGGACGACGAGCACCGCGAGGCGCTCGCGCGTGACGTCCGCCAGCGCACGAAACCGATCGTCGTCGCGGCGAACAAGATCGACATCGCGCCCGAGAAAAACGTCGAACGCCTGCTCGAGCTGGACAAGCCCGTCATCCCGACCACCGCGGAGGGCGAACTTGCGCTTCGCCGGGCCGCCGACAACGGCCTCGTCGACTACGATCCCGGCGACGAAACGATCGCGATTGGCGACGATGTCAACGATGCCCAGCGCGACGCCCTCGAGGACCTCGCGGACACGATGGCCGAGTGGAACGGCACCGGCGTGCAGGCGGCCCTCGACTACGCGGTCTACGACCTGCTCGAGCACATCACCGCCTATCCGGTCGAAGACGCCGCGAAGTGGTCCGACGGCAGCGGCAATATTCTTCCCGACGCCTTCCTCTTGCCCGACGGTTCGACGCCGGTTGATCTCGCCTACGCGGTTCACTCCGACATCGGCGACGGCTACTTACACGCCGTCAACGCCAAGTCGAACCGAGAGGTGGGGGAGGACTACGAACTCGAGGAGGGGGACGTGATCAAGATCGTGAGTACGAATTAGATTGTTTTAATTCTCCGATAACTTTGACGCAACGAGAACTGTATTGAGCAATTAGGATTCGTATCCGAGTTCCTTCACACTATTGGCAATGTCGTAGAGGAGATAGACCGCAGCAAGACCAATTCCGATCCAAATCCACGTCGCTACGGTTCCTAGACTGTCTGTCAGTTCGATAAAGCCCCAAACCCCGACGAACGTTGAACCCAAAATGGCTGCGGTTACGACTAAAGCATTTTTATAGGCGGGTTAGAACGGGGACCGTCCTGTCGTTTATCCATACTGTTGGCACTATACTGAGAGGTTATATTTTTTACTGGATTGCTAAAGGCGTCATAGAACGGTTCTCATACCCTTATCGCACTATCCACTGGATCGCTCTGTACAGGGATTGCACTTATTGGTGCATGCGGTGTATTGTTCCTCTGTATGCCCGAAGAAGTCCTGTTCAAATCAGAGAGTGGCCAGAACCGAGAAGAAATCGCATCGTATCTCCACAGTGTCGCTGAGAAACTCGAACAAGGCGACGCAGTCACGCTAAAATCAGGTTCCGAGTCCGTGACGATGGAACCGCCAGCCCACCCGACGTTCGAGGTCAAAGCCGAACGCGAAGGGCCGACGGACGGGCCCGGTAACTTGAGTATCGAGTTCGAGCTTGAATGGGACGAGAACGGCAGTGAGGGAGACGGCGAGAGCGGCCAGTTAGAAATCGAGTGATCAGTTTACACATTTCACACGACAGTGCGTTCACTGCAAATCCGCCGAAATCACTTCCATTTGCGTGCGTAGACGGCGCAGCGATCCGTCTATAGCGATCCATCTCGGAGTAGCAATAGCCGGTTTTATATACAAATGTTTTCAAGGCTGAAATATGCCTGGTTGGTCTCCTCCGACAGTTCCCCAGAAGTGGTTCATCGGGGTTGGTGTCCTCTACGGAACTCTGTCAATATATTTATTGATAACTCAACACACTATGACTATAATCTGGCTTGGCATCCTGCTTGGAGTGCTCTATCTCTCGTGGCGATTCGTCGCTGCTGTGGAGGGAATCGCGGATGCGCTCCACCGAATCGCCCAGGAGCAAGAACAGAACTAATTCGTTTATGCGATCTGGTCTTCGTACTCGTCGGCCGTCAGCAAGTCCTCGAGTTCGTCTGTATCGTCAGGGTCAATCTCGAGCATCCAGCCGTCGCCGAAGGGGTCGTCGTTGACGAGTTCGGGGGCGTCGAACAGGTCATCGTTGACCGCCACGACCTCGCCACTGACGGGCGCGTAGAGGTCGGAGACGGCCTTGATCGATTCGACGACGCCGAACTCGCCTTCCTGCTCGAGGGCGTCGCCTTCGTCGGGGAGTTCGACGAAGACCACGTCGCCGAGTTCGTCCTGGGCGAAATCGGTGATGCCCACACGGACGACGCCGTCTGTCTCGAGTGCCCACTCGTGTGATTCCAGGTACCGTCTCTCGTCGGGAACGTCGAAGCTCATGTTATACTGTGTCAATGAAGGGTGTGGTCTCAACTCTTGCCTTTTTCGACTGGCCGCGGACGACGACCTGCAGCGTCGTGCCGGGTTCGGCGTACTCGACCGGCACGTAGCCGAGGCCGATCGCCTGCTCGAGCGTGGGGCTCATCGTCCCGCTGGTGACGGTTCCGATGACCCGGCTCTCGGTGGACGTGATGTCGTAGCCGTGGCGGGGGACGCCGCGGTCGATCAGCTGGAAGCCGACGAGCCGTTCGTCGACGCCCGCCTCGTCGAGTTCGGCCAAGGCATCGCGGCCGACGAACTCGGTCTCGAGCGCGACGGTAAAGCCGATGCCGGCCTCGTAGGGCGTGCGCGGATCGGTTTCGTGGTCGAACTCCTGCCCGGCGAGTAGTAGCCCGGCCTCGATGCGGAGCGTATCGCGGGCTCCGAGGCCGCAGGGCTGACAGTCGAATGCCGTCCAGATCTCTTCAGCCGCGTTCCAGGGGACGATCAGTTCGAAGCCGTCTTCGCCGGTGTAGCCCGTTCGGGCGATCCAGCACTCGACGCCGTCGATCGTCGCATATTGCGCCTCGAAGCGCTCGAGGTCGGCGACCGACTCATCGGTGACGCGCTCGACCAGTTCGGGCGCGGCCGGCCCCTGGACAGCGAACATGGCGTACTCGTCGGTTCGGTTGTCGACGGTCGCCTCGAGGTCCCACTCGTTGCGGTAGCTGAGCCACCGTTCGTGGGTGGCCTCGTCGGTGCCGGCGTTGGGGACGAACAGGTAGGTCGCCTCGCCGTCCTCGTTGGGGAGTCGATAGACGACGGTGTCGTCGATGATGATCCCGTTCTCGTCGGTGATCACGGCGTACTGGGAGTCACCGACCGCGAGCCGGGAGACGTCATTCGACGTCAGCCGTTGCATTAGCTCCGTCGCGTCCGGACCGGTGACGTGAAGCTGGCCCATATGGGAGACGTCGAAGATGCCGACGTCTTCCCGGACGGCCGCGTGCTCGGTCTGGATCGAATCGAACTCGACCGGCATGTCCCAGCCGCCAAACTCCGTAAACTTCGCTCCGCGCTCGTCGTGTAACCCACGTAACGGCGGCGTCTGAAGCGGCATACTCGAACCGTCATCCGCAGCATAGTAATGTCTTTTCGTCGGCCGGGCGCGATCGCTTGCAGTTTCGCCCCCACACTCGTCGGGGCGTTTCGTCACATCTATCTCGCGGCCACGGGAAAGCAGAGTATGTTCGACCACGTTCGCGCCCGTCTCGCTCAGCTGGTCGACCCACAGCCCGACGCCGAGCCGGCGGTGGGGCTGTTCGTCGATGGGCCGAACGTTTTCCGCGACGAGTTCGATGTCGACCTCGATGACTTGCGCGACGCAGCACGCGACCTCGGCCGAATCGGAGTGATTCGGCTTTATCTTGACGAACACGCCACACCCGGCCTCATCCAGGCCGCCGAGGCCCGCGGCTTCGAAGTAATCGTCACCAGCGGCGACGTCGACGTCAAACTCGCCGTCGACGCGACCGCGTTTGCCGGCGATGGCACCATCGACCGGCTTGCGATCGCCTCGAGAGATACCGATTTCAAACCCGTCCTCGAGCACGCAGGGACCGTCGGCGTCGAGACGATCGCGATCGCGCCGGGTTCGTACGGTCGCTCGGACGCACTGCGAAACGCCGCCGACGAGGCAGTGACGCTCGAGCCAGAGCCGTAACGCAAGCGCGCCGGGAAAAGAGGTTAGTTAGCCGCTGTAGGAACTTTCGCCGACGACCTCGAGGAGGTCGCCCTGCCCCGTCGCGGTCGTCTCGTCGAAGTCGGTCACGCGCACGCGGACCTGTTTCTCGACCGTCTCCGGGCCGGCACCGTTGACGATTAGCTCCGTATCGCCGATGTACGCGCGGCCGCTGGTGCCGTTGGTTTCGGCGACGAAGACGTCAATCTCAGAGCCGGGCTCGAGCGTCGGTCGGTTCGCGCGGAACTGCCAGCCTTTGAGGTACTTGCTAAAGAGACTCATACGCGGGCCACCTCCTCACTCTGGCGGTCGATAATGTACTCGCGGCCGAAGCCGGTCAGTGCCGCGACGACGAACACCGCGACGAGCAGCCAGCCCTGGAAGACGAACGGGACGACGTCGATCGGCGTGACGAGCATCGACTCGCTGAACCAGTCGTACTCGCGGGGCAGTCGCTGCATCGCCGAGTAGCCGGCCAGCACCCCACCAGACCACGGGAAGATATAGCCCATGGCGGCGGTCTGGCCGTCCAAGATGTTCGCGCGCCGGTACCCGTTCAGATTGAATCGCTCGCCGATCTTCGAGATGTAGGGACCGATCGCGACCTCGGCTGCGGTGTTGATGGTGATAATCGCGTTGATCAGCGCCGCCGAGCCGACCATGGTGAGTTCGGCGTTGCGGACGTTCGTCGCGAGATTCTCGATCGACCACTCGAGGAGCGACTCGAACGCGCCGCCGCGGATCATGATTTGGGCCGCACCGATGATCAGCAAGACGAGAATCGACAACTCGAGGAAGCCCGCGACGCCGTTCATCAGACTCCCGGTGACGCCGACCGCGTCGGCTTCCTCCACGACGGTGAGAATCGGCAGCCCAGCAAGCGGTTCGGACAGCGGCGCGTCCGACGGTGCGTTGAACATGACGATGTCGCCGAGGGTCGTCAGGCCGAACGCGAGGTTGAACACGACTGCGAGCACGATTCCCCACGAGATGGCCTCGACGATGTGGCGGCCGGCGATCGCCGCGCCGATGACGGCGAGCATCGAGATCACGTGGACGAGTCCGATCGCCTCGCTGCTCTCGAGGAAGATCGCCTGGGCTTCGGCACCGATCTCGAGGCCGCTCATTGCGCCGCCTGCGATGACATAGCCGACGAAGGCGATGGCCGCGGCGATGATCACGTACTTGAACCGCGAGGCAACGACGCCGCCGATGTCGGCGTCCTGGGTGACGGCGCTGACGATCGTCGTGTCGCTGACGGGTGCGAGGTTATCGCCGAAGATCGCACCCGAGAGGATCGCGCCGAACAGCAAGACGGGGTTCGCACCGAGTAACACGCCCGCGGGGAAGAACAGGCCGACGAAGGCGACGGTCGCGCCGTAGCCGGTTCCGATCCCCGTCGTGAAGACGGCCGCGAGGACGAACGTGATCGCCGGGAACAGCGCCGCGCCGATGCCCGCCGTGTCCGCCAGCCAGACCAGGCCACCGACGAAGCCGCCGTCTTGGAGGAGTTGGGCGAACATCCCGGCCCAGATCCACGCCACGATGGCCGTCACGGCGACCGGCTGGGTCATCCCTTCGAAGATCGTGTTGGCGTAGGACTGCCAGTTGCCCCGGACGAAGAACATGCCGACGATGAGTCCGATCAGGATGCCGACGATGAGCCCGCCCGTGTCGCCGATCCGCCAGAGCGCAGTCTGGACGATGGCCCACA
Source organism: Natrinema limicola JCM 13563 (assembly GCF_000337475.1). GTDB lineage: Archaea > Halobacteriota > Halobacteria > Halobacteriales > Natrialbaceae > Natrinema > Natrinema limicola. The sequence goes on from NZ_AOIT01000038.1 coordinate 43,426, forward strand.
CGATGAAAAACCCGATCGGGAACGCGCTCATTCCACGACCGCCATAGAACTCGACGCGGGGGCTGTCCTCGGTCTCTCCGCCGATAAACTGGTCAGATGGGTCGTCACCGGGCGAGGTCGTTCCGTTCTCGCTCATGGAGAATCACTCATATTGAGACACAGTCATTCCATATCGATGGCTCATAATAATCATTGTTGACAGAATGGGGCGCTGTGACAGTATCGATACCGAGACACGCCCCGTATATGTCACTGCAATCTGTCGACGCTGTAATGATGTCCGCCGTCGATCGTCGCTTCAGTGGAGATACGAGTACGTCGATCGCATCGAGACCTGTTTGCGCCACTATCGGAAATATTTTTGACACCACTCTAAATTGTCTGAAGCATGATTCTGTTCCAGTTCGGACGATATCTCGGTGGCGCGACCGCACTGATTGGGCTCGCAGTCAGTGTCGCCTTTCTCGGCCCACGAACCGCGGACCCCCTTGCCGCGCTGTTTATTAAACCGCTCACGATCTGGCACCGTCTCATCGGGGTCGCCGTCGGACTGGTCGTCATCGGAATCGGCCTGCGAATCATTGGCCTGGTAGGCGATGTGAACGACTATGATTCGGAAACCGCCTGACCGGAAGCGTTCGATTCACTCATCTAACTCGCTTTCCGATCGCTCGGAGTCGGTGCATATTCCAGCGCCGGGCGTCCAGTGGTGCATATGATCGACGATCGGCCGGTACTGGACGATCACCTCCACCTCGATCCGGACAACCACCGGGGTATCGACGCCGTCGAAGACTTCGCTCGTGTCGGCGGCACCCACCTGCTCGTGGTGAACAAACCCTCCTGGCACCTCGGCGTCGAAGCCGAGACCGGCGAGGACTTCCGGGCGGTCTTCGAGCGCACGATCGACGTCGTCGAGGAAGCCTCGAGCGAACTCACAGGCCGGGCCTGGCCGGTGCTTGGCGTCCATCCGGGCTTGATCACGCGACTGGTCGACGACCGCGGCTTCGCGCCCGACGAGGCTCGCGATCTCATGCAGGCCGGGATCGACGTTGCCGCGGAGTACGTCGAGTCGGGCGACGCGCTGGCGCTGAAATCAGGCCGCCCCCACTACGAGGTCGACGACGCCGTCTGGGACGCCTCGAACGCGGTCATGCGCCGGGCGTTCGACCACGGGGCCGACCTCGAGTGTGCCGTTCAACTCCACGCCGAGGCCAGCGAGGACATGACCGAGGTGGCCGACTGGGCCGTCGAGGCCGGCATGCCGGCCCACAAGGTCGTCAAACACTACGCGAGCGGCCGCCTCGCGGGCCCGACGCCGAGTGTGATCTGCGACAAGGACGAACTCGAGCGCGCTGCCGAGCGCGGCGAGCCGTTCCTGATGGAGACCGACTACATCGACGATCCCGACCGGCCAGGGGCGGTGCTCGGCCCCAAGACGGTCCCCCGGCGGGTCCGGTGGCTGCTCGAGAACGGTTACGACGAAGCGGTTCGCAACGCCCACGTCGAGACGCCGAAGCGAGTGTACGGGATCGACACGGACGCGACGCTCGAGCGCGAGGCGTAACCGGGTGTCGGGTGTGGCGGGGTCGCTCCCGGCGCGCTCGAGGACGCTCGTTCGGACGGTGTTGGACGCACACCAGCGACCACCCATAGCTAAACAGAGAAATAGCTTTCTGAGCCGCTGTTGCGGCCGCTTATCGAACTCTGATAGTCGATCCGTTCGGCTAATGTAGAGAAAGGCATTTCAAGCGGCCGGTGTAGGTGTCTGTATGAGCAATCCCCCGACCGAGTTCTACTCGGAGGAACGCTGGCAGAACTGGATCGATCGCATCAANCATCAAAGACGAAGATATCGATCCGGAAGACGAAGACTCGGCTCGACTCCTGTTGAACCTGCAAGACGACACGGCGATCGCGATCGCGAAGATCGTCGCCGCCTACGACGACGGGGAACTCGACGAAGAGGAAACGCTCGCGGAGATCGAAGACGTCCGCGAGATCGTTCTCAGCGAAGTCGGCATCAACGACGAGGAGAAACTGATCCTCGTCGACGGCGTCCAGACGAGTCTGGTCTGTGTCTTCTTTGCGGCCGAGGAGTACGTCGCCAACGGCCCGGCCGAAGACGGTACTGTCGGCGACTACCTCAGCGCTGCCGCCGACGCCGAAGCCGAGGAAGACCTCGATGCCGCACTCGGCTACGCAGCCCAGGCTGGCACGCTCATCATCGACGGTGAGGAGCTCGATATGACCGTCGCCGAGGACCTCGAGTACGGCCTGGTCACGGAGTGGATCAACGGCCTCGACAGCCTCCAGAGCGCGATGAGCGATCCGGAAGTCGTCGAAGAAGACGAATAGCCACGATCGCGGCGTGTGCTGATTTTCAGCGATCGATCGCCACGATAGTGACAACTGAACCGATTGAGACACCGATCGCACAGTCCGCAATTCTCGCTCGCGGTGTGCGCTCCGAACCGCGCTCCCGTCGTGCGATCGGGTGTGCAGTGACGTTCAGTAGCTACTGTCGCCGTTGAAGGCAGGAATAACGGGGGCCGTTCAGTCGCCTCCCTCTCGCTCGAGCCGTATCACGAGCGGGCACGATGTGGCGCACGTCGATCGTGATCGGTGCCACGATGATATCGTCGATCGTCGAAACAGGGAACGACAATACCTTGTACTATCACCTGTATTGGACAGGTATGACAGCAGTCGGCATCGACGCCGTCGAGATCTGGACCGGGAACCTCAAACTCGATCTGCCGGGGACGTTCGCCGCGGAGAAGGGCGAAGACCCGGAAAAATACACGAAGGGGCTTGGCCTCAATGCCAGTTCGTTCCCCGACAGCTACGAAGACATCGTCACGATGGGGGCAAACGCCGCCCATCGCTTGATGGAGCGCAAAGGCCTCGAGCCCGACGATATCGGTCGGATCGACGTTGCGACCGAGAGCGCCTTCGACAACTCGAAGCCGGTTTCGACGTACGTCGCTGGCTGCCTCGAGCAGGTCTACGACGGTGACTTCCACCACGCGAACAAAGGCGAGCGGAAGTTCGCCTGTATCGCGGGGACCCAGAGTCTAGACGACGCCTGCAACTGGATCCGCGCGGGCCGCAACCGCGGTCGCTCGGCGCTGGTTATCGCGACCGACACCGCCCTCTACGCTCGTGGTGACGCCGGCGAGGCGACCCAGGGTGCCGGGGCCGTCGCGATGCTCATCAGCGAGGACCCGAGTCTCGTCGAACTCTCGACCGAGCAAGGATACGGCTCGGCTGACGAAACCGACTTCCTCAAACCAAACCAGCAGTTCCCCTCGGTCGACGGCAAACGCTCCGTCCAGGTCTACCTCGCACGGATGCGCGAAGCGCTCGAGGACTTCGAGAGCGTCGCCGGCGAGGTCCACGAGGACGACTTCGTCTACGCGCCGTTCCACACGCCGTTCCCGGGGATGGTCCGGAAGGCCGCTCTGCTGGCGTTCCGCCACGTCATTCGCGATACGCCGACCGAAGACGAACTCGCCGAGGAGATCGGTCGCCAGCCCCGTCCCGAAGCGTTCGACTCCGACGAGGAGTACCGCGACGCCCTCCGAGAGTACATGGACGCGCTCAAGGACACCGACCGCTACGCCGAGTGGTACGACGCGACGATCGACCCGACGCTGACGATCTCCCGCAACGTGGGCAACTGGTACACTGGTTCCGTCCACGTCGCCCGCGCGAGCGCACTCAAACACGCGCTCGAGACAGGCCGCGACCTGACCGGCGAAAAACTGCTCGTTGGTTCCTACGGCAGCGGCGCACAGGCGGAGATCCACGCCGAGACGATTCAGGACGGCTGGGAGGACGAAATCGAGGCCCTGAACGTCGACGAGCAACTCGACGACCGCTACGAGATGACGTGGGAAGACTACGAGGAGATCCACGACGTCCACAACCACGAGATGGATGTCGACGTCGAGGAATTCACGACGCCGAGCGAGGAGTTCGTCTTCGACGGCTGGGGCCGCATGGGCGAGCGGAAGTATCGGTACGTGGAATAGCGGCGTTTTTGGCGGAGATTTTTGCGAGCGAGCGCGAAGCGCGAGCGAGGAAAAAGGTCCGTCGGCATGGGCGAGCGGAAGTATCGGTACGTGGAATAGCGGCGTTTTTGGCGGTTTCATACGATCGACTGTTCGTCAGTGCCGGTGGGCCCGCGACCCGCTGTACGGGTGTACCGAGAAACAGTGACAGCAGACCGTCTCAGCGCACGACGGTCACCGGAACGGTCGCGCGTTCGACGAGCGACTTGGCGACGCTACCGAGCATCAGCCCTGCACGCTCCGATCGACCACGGTGGCCGACGTAGATCGCGTCGAACCCCTCGTCCTCGGCGTAGGTGGCGATCTCCCTGATCGGATTGCCATAGAGGAGTTCGACATCGACGTCGTGGCCGAGGTCCGCGGCGAGGTCGGCCGCGTCGTCGGTGATGTCGATCCCACGCTGTTCGGCGTCTTCGACGCTCTCGACGATTAGTCGCTGGTCCTCCCAGAGCGACGCGGTCGGTTCGCTGCCGCCCTCGTCGTACGCGGTGGGATCGACCGCGTGAACGATCGTGATCGAGCCGCCCATCGCGTCGACGATGTCGGCAGCGTAGGCGAGGGCGTTCTCGGATTCGTCGGAGCCGTCGACGGCGACGAGTGCCTTCATGATCTGCTATTCGTTCTCGAGCCATGTGAATCACGAGGGCGACTCTCACGGCACTGCAGCCGGCGTCGTTCGGAACTGATGTAGCCCTGATAGAGCTGATACGGTCTGCTGTCTCGGTGTCCCGGTGCAACCGGGGAGAGAAGTCACGGGTGCACCGGAACTGACGTACAGTAGACCGTATGATAGGTCATATCATCGGACTAATGTATCGGGGCGTTGCATATCTTCCCATGCCAGACAGTCCCGAGCCACCGGGCTGGGTCGTCGAGCAGCCTGCCATGACCGCCCTCGCGCTGGTGAGCGTTCTTCTCGCGCTGTTCGTTCTCCTCCCGTATCTGCAGTACGTCCTTTTCGGCGTCGTGCTCGCCTACATCTTGGAGCCCGTCCAGGTTCGGCTCGAGGAATACGTCAGACCGACGATTGCGGCGATCGTGGTGGTGGTGGCGACCCTGATCGTCGTATTGTTGCCGCTGCTTTACGTCGCCACGATCGCCGTCCAGCAATCGCTCCGACTCGTCCGCTCGATCAGACAGGGAGAGATCGACGTCGGGACGATCGAGTCAGTCCTCGAGACCAACGGGTACGCGGTCGATCTCGTCTCCCTGTACGAATCGAATCAGGACCGGATCGCGACGGGCATCCAGCAAGTCACAACGGGGGCGATCGATCTCGCCGGAAGCCTGCCCGGGATCTTCATCGGCATCACGATTACGCTGTTCGTCCTCTTTGCGCTGTTGCGAGACGGGAACCGGTTCGTCGCGTGGCTCGAGTGGGTGTTACCCGTCGACGACGAGGTGCTGGCAGAACTCCGAACGGGGCTGGATCGGCTCATGTGGGCTTCTGTCGTCGGGAACGTCGCCGTCGCGGCCATTCAGGCGGTGATGCTCGGCGTCGGACTGGCAGTCGCCGGCGTCCCCGCGGTCGTCTTTCTGACCGTCGCGACGTTCGTCCTGACGCTGCTCCCGCTGGTCGGTGCGTTCGGGATCTGGATCCCGGTCGCGGCCTATCTGGTCGCGATGGGACGACCGACCGCCAGCGTGGCGATCGTCGTCTACGGACTGCTCGTCACGTTCTCGGATTCGTACCTTCGGCCCGCGCTGATCGGCCGAACCGGTGCCTTCAACTCCGCGATCATCGTCGTCGGCATCTTCGGCGGCCTCGTCGTCTTCGGCGCTGTGGGCCTCTTCATCGGTCCCGTCGTCCTCGGCGGCGCGAAACTCGTTCTCGACAGTTTCGCTCGCGTGCATACCGGCGAGTCGGCCGCCGACGGCACACTCGAGCACAGCGGAGCCGATACGGACGTCGATACCGATGCCGATGGGTGACTGCTTGCTGCACACCCGGTCGGACAGTCGACCGGCCGGTCCCTCACCGCGAGCGGCGGCCCGGCGTTCGTCGCCGACGCGAGAGAGGCCCAAACGAGTGCGTTCATTACCCCCTGTCCGCTAGAAGTGCGTATCGTGTCTCGGATCGAACGCCGCACTCGACGGCGCGAGGGGACGACCTGCCCGATCGACCGAGACCACCCCTAGTCATGCACGGATCACACACGACGGGGAGTCCGTACGCTCCCCACACGGCAGAGGACCGCACGGCGATGCTCGAGGCGGTCGACGCGGAGACGGTCGAGGACCTCTTCGACATTCCGGCCGCCGTCAGGTTCGACGGGCAGTTCGATATCGACGCGCGAACGGAACGGGAAACACGACGACTAGTGCGCTCGGTGCTGGGTCGAAACGACGACTGCACCGAGTTGCTCGGACGCGGCCACTACGGCTACTACATCCCGTCGCTGGTCGACCACCTCGCGGACCGCTCGGAGTTTCTGACCTCATATACGCAGTATCAGCCCGAAATCTCGCAGGGGTTCCTGCAGGCCTTATTCGAGTACCAGTCGCTGCTGGTCGAGTTGACCGGCCTCGAGATTGCGAACTGCTCGATCTACGACGCCGCGACAGCACTCGGCGAAGCCGCAACGCTGGCCGACCGCGTCCGCGACACCTCGGGCCACCGGGTGCTCGTTCCCGAACTCATGCGCGAGGAACGCAAAAGTACACTCGCAAACTACGTCGCCGGCACCGACCTCGTCGTCGAGGCGTACCCGGTCGACGACGGGACCGTCGATCTCGCCGGACTCGATACGGCCGTTGACGAGGACGTCGTCATGGTTTACGCCGAGAATCCGACGGTGCGCGGGACGATCGAGGAACAACTGGAAGCGATCGGTGACCTCGCAGCGGACGTCGACGCATTCTTTGCGCTTGGCTCGGATCCGATCGCGCTGTCGCTGCTCGAGCGCCCCGCCGATGTCGGTGCGGACGTCGTCGTCGGCGACGCGAGCGTGCTGGGCCTCCCGACAAGCTACGGGATGGGACTGGGCCTGTTTGCCACCAAGGAGGACTACCTTCGGCAGGTTCCCGGCCGACTGGTCGGCGTCAGCGAGGACGCAACCGACCGCCGGGCGTTTACGCTCACGCTCCAGACGCGCGAACAGCATATCCGCCGCGAGCGCGCGACAAGCAACATCTGTACGAATCAGGCCTGGGTCGCACTGCGAACGGCGATCCACGCTGCCGTCCTCGGGCCAAGCGGGATGGTCGACCTCGCAAAGCGCGCTGTCACGCGCGCGGAGGCCCTCGCAGAGCGCGTCGACGATATCGTCGGCGTGCAAGCGCCGGTTCACGACCGCCGGCACTTCCGGGAGTTCGTCGCCCACGTCGACCAGCCCGCAAGCGCCGTTGCTGCGGACCTCGAGCGGCTTGGCTTTGCGGTCCACGTCGTCGGCGACCACGAGATTCAGCTCTGCGTGGCCGGCGTTCCCGACGAAGAACTCGATCGGTTCGTCGAAGCGCTCGAGGAGGTGGCACGATGAGCGACGACGGAACCAACCGCGACACCACACCCGCACAGTCGCGCTACGATCAGGCCCGCTACGTCGAGAACGGCGAGTACGAACCGCTGCTCTCGGAGAAGGATCTGACGCGGATCGCAATCGGCAGCGAAGACGACGGCAACGGCGACGACGGGAAGACGACCGATTCGCCGCTGCCCGACGATCTGACGCGGGATGCTCTCGAGTTACCCGAACTCTCCGAGCCCGAACTCGCGCGCCACTACACGCGTCTCTCGCAGATGATCTACGGGATCGACAGCGGTCCGTATCCGCTGGGGTCGTGTACGATGAAGTACAACCCGAAATTCACCGAGGACGTGGCCGCGCTGCCGTCGGCGGCCGTCCATCCCGACCGATCTGAGGGGTCCATCCAGGGCACGCTCGAGTTGCTCTACCGGCTGCAGGACTACCTGGGTCGGATCGGCGGCATGGACGCAGTGACCCTGCAGCCGCCCGCGGGCGCAGCCGGCGAGTTCGTCGGTATCCGCGTCGCCGCGGCCTACCACGAACACAATGGCGAGGGCCACCGCGACGACGTCATCGTTCCCGAGAGTGCTCATGGCACCAACTTCGCGAGCGCCGCACTCGGCGGCTACGACGTCGTCTCCCTGCCCAGCGACGACGAGGGTCGGGTCGACCTCGAGGCGCTCGAGGCCGCGCTTTCGGAGAACACTGCGGCGCTCATGTTGACAAATCCGAACACGCTCGGGCTTTTCGAGCGCGATATTGCGGAAATCGCCGACATGGTCCACGATGTCGGCGGGCTCCTCTACTACGACGGGGCGAATCTCAACGCCTTGCTCGGTCGTGCACGCCCGGGCGACATGGGCTTCGACGTGATGCACTACAACGTCCACAAGACGTTCGCGACGCCCCACGGCGGCGGCGGGCCGGGTGCTGGTCCGGTCGGCGTCGTCGAGAAGCTGGCACCGTTCCTGCCCGCGCCTCGCGTCCGCGAGCGGGCCGAGCCGTCACAGTCGGGTGAACCGGTCTACGAACGCTTCGAGCCCGAGCACACCATCGGCAAAGTCCACGGGTTCGACGGCAACTGGCTGGTCCTCGTCAAGACCTTCGCCTATATCGCCCGCCTCGGCGATGATGGGCTCGCGGATGCAAGCGCTTCTGCAGTGCTCAACGCGAACTACCTCGCCGAGGAGATCGACTATGAGATCCCCTACGGGCCGTTCCACCACGAGTTCGTCGCCAGCGCCGGCGAACAGGACGCTGCCGACGTGGCAAAACGAATGCTCGACTATGGCGTCCACCCGCCGACGACCAAGTGGCCCGAGATCGTCCCCGAGGCGCTGATGACCGAACCCACCGAGATCGAGAGCAAGGACACCTTGGATCGCCTCGCCGCCGCATTCAACGCCGTCGCCAACGAGGACGACGACACGCTCGAGGCCGCGCCCGAACGAACCACCGCACGCCGGATCGACCAGACCAGCGCGGCGCGAAATCCGCGGCTGTCGTGGCAGGCACTCGCGGACGAGTCGTAGCCCGTTCCCGCACTGATTTTACGGCGGTCGCTACGTGTAGACGGTTTTGGAACCGCGGGAGGGAACCCGAACGGAAATCGGTTCGGGAACGAGAAAGACGGCTCTCGGCGCGAGAACGGAAGCAGGCAGAAGGTGGATTATGCCGTGCTCGAGTCGACGGCGGTCCCGTTGTCGCCGATGCGAACGAAGCCGTAGTCACAGTCCGGGCAGTGCCACTTGACCTTCTCGCCGAGGTGCAGCGTCGTGCTGGCGGCGCGGTAAAACGTCTTTTCCTCCCCGCAGTTGGGACACTCGTGTTCGAGTTCCAGAGCCATGGCCGGTGGTAGCCAGCGAAGCGAGTTTAACGTACTGGTTCCGGCGGGGTTCGCGCGTGATACTCGAGGGCCGAGCCGACGGCAGTGCCGGTGACACGAAAGTTAAGTGGCCGCCATCCGTCGATCCAGCCATGTCGATTTACACCGGTCGCGGCGACGAAGGAGAAACCGACCTCCGAGATATGACCCGCGTCTCGAAGGCCAGCGCCCGCATCGAAGCGTACGGGACCGTCGACGAACTCAACGCTCTGATCGGGACGATCCGGCCGACCGACCACGACGATATCAACGACAAGTTGGCAACGATCCAGAACCACCTCCACGTCGTGCAGGCGGACTTCGCGAATCCCGATCCGGACGAGGACGATCCCGCGATCCGTCCTGCCCACGTCGAGACCGTCGAGGACTGGATCGACAAGTACGACGAGGAACTCGAGCCGCTGACCTCCTTTATTCTGCCAACCGGCAGCGACCACGGCGCGGCGCTGCATCACGCCCGCACCGTCTGTCGACGCGCGGAGCGACGCGCGGTCGCGCTCGCCACCGAAGAGGAGATCAACGAGGACGCAGTCCAGTACCTCAACCGGCTTTCGGACGGGTTGTTTACGCTGGCTCGAGTCGTCAATGCACGTGACGGCGAGCCAGAAGACGCACCGGACTACTAACGCCCGCCTGACGTTGCATGAGGTGCCGCCGACTCGTCACGTGACGTTATTCGGCAGCACAGCTGGACTCGAGTCACACTGTCCGTCACCGACACCTCCCGATTCTGTTGTCCACGGAAGAACGATATTCTCGCCCGACCCACATACGACAACATACTACATGAATAACCACTTCCATGACAGCCGATCCGACCTGCGGCGAGCCGCTACCCACGCCCGACTCAGCGTGACTGCATACCGAGCACGGCTCACGGAATTAGGTCCGCACTCGACTCGGCCGGGAACCTGATCACGACTCCACCCGCGTCGACCGCGTCCGTGAAGACGTACGCGCACTCGAGCACCGCGCCGAAACCCGCGTCCGGAAGACAGTCAGGAGCGCAGACAATCGCGTGAGACGGTGACACTCGGGTGTGTGCGCCGACGATCGATGAAAGGAAGCCTTAAGTCGAACGGACGGGAACAGTTTCGTGCGGGTTGGTGATCTAGTCCGGTTATGATACCTCCTTCACACGGAGGAAGTCGGCAGTTCAAATCTGCCCCAACCCACTACGCTCCTTCCGTCGCGTGAAGTAGTAAACTGTCAGAGGGCAATATATTGGCGCTGTACACCTCCAGCAATTCACTGAGTCACTTCCAAATTCTGTGTGAAACCGCAGTACAGCGTCCCGTTACTCAACAAGTAGTCCGATATGTCCGATAACACATATTAACAGAAACATAATCCGTATCACGTCGTTGTCCGTCGCCTATGAGGCCAGCAGGGGGAGTTGTCGATGAATGTGAACACTACTAACCACCTCTTGTGTCCGGTAGAAAATCAACAATGAACTACGACGGGCGTGGAGGAACTGAAGAGCATCATCTCCGACTGTGCGAGGAGCTACAAGATAGCATGTGATCTGCCGGAGTGAATAGCAGGAGGTAACAACACATCGAGGCGTGAAAGGAGACAACCGATTCGATGAAGTGAAAGCTCTGATTAGAATATTGGTTGGTACGTGTGGGTTTGTCTTTGGTAAAGCCCCTGAAGATTTTCAATTTATTAACTTTATATGTAGATAATTTAACGATATATTAAAATATTTATACTATATTCTATATCTGTATCTTTGTCTCGTTATATATGACCCTTATGTAAATGGTACCAGCCAAATCGCAGGTTAGAAAAACAAGTCAGCAAAATTGAAAGTATGTTGGAGGCTCTACAGGATACTATCATACGCATTATTAGTGTTGTTTTAGGAGACTTCAAATGGGTAGTAAACACAGCCCTTGTATTGATAACGCTCATAATCAGCGCTCGTTCGTACAAATATCAGGTCAATGGTGCTATCAGGGAATCGATTGAACAATTGTATGACTTGAATGTAGCTACAAATGGACGAATTAAGCCAATCCTCCATTCAACAGACATGGTGTGCCAAAAAACAATAGTGGAATTTAAACTATATACGGGGACTAATTATACAAATACGGCAAAAAGAGCGAGGCCTAATCACTTTGACCTATATATGGAGATGGAGAAATTGGAAGAAGAAGTAGGAGATGTAAGTGATATTGATAAGTCTGAATTTGGAATTGAGGTTACAATAAAGTCCGTCAATCCCGTTAAATGCCGTAGAGTTGTAGAAGAAATCATGGAAGAAATCCAGAAAAGAGATTTAGAAATAAGAACAGGAGAAGGAAATAATTAGGTTATATAATTTAGATATAAATCTGCTCTGTGAATTAAGTCACACGGATTGAATCGGCTTGAGTCTACGGAGTCTCTTACGAAGACGTATTTCAGCCACTGAGCCGACCGAAATAATGACAGCTCGCATCCAAAGATCTAGTTTGGTGGTTTCGGTTAGTCCTCCGCAGCTCTTTCAGAACCCTCACGTGTTGCATCCGGCGGTGATTCAGAGTGGTCGGGTCGGTTGTCGTCGTCCGGTATCTGGCGTGGCAGGAACGTGGATGCGACGAGCAAGAGTAGCACGAACAGTACCAAGAGGAGCAGCGCCGCCCGTTGCGCGTCGAACATCGCAGCCTCGAAGATCCCCTCGAGCAATTGTCGTTGAGTCGGCGTGAGTTGGGTCAGGAACTGTTGCTGGGTGGCTTCGGTCGCTGTCTCGACGGCATCCTCGAGCGCGATCACCAGCTCATTTCGTCGGTCCGTTGAAACGGTCACGTGCTCTGCTCGGAGGACGCCATCGACGACACTCCCATAGAACTGTCCGAGAAAGTACGAGCCAACGACTGCTGTCCCCAGGGAATAGCCGATCGAACTGCTTACGTTCAGGATGCCGGATGCTTCGGGGGAGTCCGCGGTCGGAACAGCCGACATTGTCATATTGGCAATCTGTGCGAGTATGAGCCCGACACCGGCTCCATAAAGCGTCATTGGGATCGCCATGCTGCTGATGGTCTGACCGGGGCCTGTCTGCTCGTACAATAGCACCAGTCCAACGCCCAGACACACGATACCGACCTGGATCAGCGTCTTTGGTGAGACGTATTTCCGCCAGTTGGGCGTAACCGTCGCAAAAAGAATCGACGCGAGCGAATACGGTACCAACGCGACCCCAGTCTCAAAGGCGGTGTATCCCAGTACGGCCTGGAGATAGACCGGGAAAATAAAAAAGAAGCCAGCCGAGACGATCGCTCGAATATTGTATGTAATAACGCCGGATACAAACGGGCGGTTCGTCAGGACGTGCAGCGGAACGAGCGGTGACTTCCCAGCACGTTGCAGTCGGCGCTCGTATTGAATGAACGCAGCAAACGCAAGGAATCCGAGCCCGAGAAACCAGATCGCTGGCGATGTCCCGAACGGATTGAACTGCACGCCGCCGACGGCGAACGGCCGCCGTTCGAGGAACCATCCATACTTTCCACTCAGAAGAAAGCCAGTGACGAGCGACGTCGCACCGACGATAGACAGCGCTGTTCCACCTTTATCCAGCGAACTGCGTGTTTCTGACAGTGGGTTCGGACTCATGTACTGAACGAAAATGAGAATAACCCCCACACCGATGAGTTGGATCGCAAATCCCCACCGCCAACTTGCGTACGTGGTTAGTGCGCCACCGATAATCGGTCCGAGCGTCCCTCCAACCCCGCTTACGCCGGCCATCAGTCCGAACGCCGTCGCCCGGTCAGTGCCGTCGTAACTGACTCTCAACTCAGTGTATGTCAGGGGATATAATACAGCGGCCGCGGCCCCCTCGATGAATGCCCAGCCGAGATAGAGGATCGTCGTACTCCAGCTAATCGCCGCCACCAGCGTCCCACCGGCGTAGACGATCAGTGCGACTGCCATGACACGTCTCCGACTATGCCGAGACGGCAGCGTCCCGGCCGGGAGAATCAGCGCAGCGATCACCAGCGAGTAGAGTGCAACCGCCCCCTGAATCACGGTGACCGTGGTATCAAACTCGTCCACCATCGTGGGGATCGCCACGTTCATCAGGGAGGCATTGATCACGATGATGAACGTCGTCAGACTCACGGCGATCGCTGGGGCCCAGTATTTCACTCTCGCCTTGAAGTCCGTAGCGGGGCGAGAACGCCCGTTGGAAGAAGACCCATCAAAGGGCATACAGTAGTCTCACACTGTTCATCCCCAAATAGCGTGGACCTGGGTAGACCGAGCGTCAAAGATCATGTCCGGTCCTTCGCCCGTTACCGCCGCTCGAGAAACGCCGTAACCACAGCCACCTCCGCCGTACACAGCAGTTCCCACCGGCACCCAATTTCGCTCGAGCGATATCTCAATCACGGTGGGTTGCCACCCTGGGTGCAGGCCGGTCGACCGGAACGGGGTAGGATCTCGAGCACGTCATCGGTGTGCAGAGAACACCTCGGGAACGGCTCGAAGGAGGGTCTGCAGGTGATCAGCATCGTCGAGCACCCGTAACTGCGCGGTCGGGAGTTGTGCTGCAAGGCGGCGAACGCCGTCGATCGGGACGTTCGTGTCGTTCTCGCCGTGCCAGAAGCAGAGGTCGGTCTCGAGGTCATCAAGATTAATCCCCCAATCGGACGCCGTATTGCGGAAGTCGGTGACGGCACCGCTCCGGTGCCGAGCGAACGCGGTAACGAAATCCGCCTGCACGATCGCCGCAGTGTCATCGGGCACCGACTCTGCGCCCCCAGCTGCCGTGTACTGGGAGACGACGAGTGATGGATCGAGCCGAGCGGCGAGCCACGCCTGGCCCCGGAAGAGGCCGCGAAGTAGGGTAGGCGTCCTCGTCGCCAGGCCTGAGAGTAGCCGTTGCGTCGCGGGTTGCTCCTCGCTGACGTCGGGTGGCACAGCCCCCGAAACGACATCGACGCGGGTGACACGATCCGGTTGCGTCACAGCAGTCGCGAGCGCGTGTGGTCCACCACCTGAAAAGGCGACGAGACCCGCGCGCTCGACGTTTGCGTCGTTGAGGACGGCATTGACGACCGTGCCGGCGTCACGCAACGAGCGTGACGGCCACGGTGTCGAGTAGCCATAGCCGGGCCGCTCGAACGCAAGTAATCGAATCCCCTGTTCCCGTGCGACCGTCTCGAAGAGCGCTCCCAGCCGGCAGGAGCCGGGTATCCCGTGGAGAAAGACGACCGGGACGCCATCCGAACAGCCGTATTCGGTATCGGCGAGCTGGCGACCCTCGTCCAGCGACGTAGTCGTCACCTGACGACTGCGACGGGCTGGTACCCAGTAAGACGGATCGGCGGCCCACTGTGACATTACCCGTCGATACTTACTGCTATCGTGAGTGAATACTGCCGGATCACTGCGGGTATTTATATGAAACAGTGGCGAGCGGGGAGTGGCGACCGACCGCGTTCTCTGTCGGTCACACCTGCAGAGCTCAGTCGAGAGCGACCAACTCACGTCGCCCGATGAACCATATGTGTCGAATCCGTATCGGATACTACAGATGGCATCCGACTGGCGCAATGCGATCGAGACCCAGCGCGAACAGAAGGATCAGTACTTCGGCGAGCATCCACACTCGCCACTCTCACCGGACGAACGCGAGTCGTTCGACGGCCTCGAGTACTATCCCATCGACGAGGATTACCGGTTCGAACTTCCCCTCGAGGAGTACGACGACCCAGAACAGATCACCGTCGGAACGAGTACGGACGGCGAACAGGAGTACCTCGAGTGGGGAGAGTTCCAGTTTACCGTCGACGGCGAGGACGTGACGCTACAGGCATACAAGTCCGAACCCGACGACGACCGGCTGTGGGTGCCCTTCCGAGACGCGACCAGCGGCGACGAGACCTACGGGGCCGGTCGGTATCTCGACCTCGAGGTCGACAGCCACCGGACGAGCGACGGCGACTGGATTCTCGATTTCAACGAGGCGTACAACCCGACGTGTGCCTACTCCGACCAATACGAGTGTCCGCTGCCGCCGATGGACAACTGGCTCGAGGTGCCGATCGAGGCCGGCGAGAAGGACTACGGAGATCACTGACCGGCTGTCGCGGCCGCGTTGCGGTCAGCCAGGCAGGAACAGATTGAGAAACGCGACCACGATCCCCGCAAGCCCCATCCGGACGCCGGCGACGATCCAGTTTTGCTTCGAGATCGAGCCGAGATACGCCCCGAACGTAAACAGGACGGTCACGCCGATGCCGACCGACACCAGCGTCGCCTCGAGCAGCGAGAAAAAGACGTTGTGTGCGAGAAACGGTAACAGCGGCAGGATACTGCCGATCAACGGGCCGATGCCGCTTGCGATCGCGTTGACCTTTCTGGCACCCGCTCGCCGTTGCTGCAGTTCCGTATCCGCGAGATCGGTCAGCATGGCCTGTTCGATCCGCAGCAGTTCGGCCTGTTTTTCCGCGCGTTCGATCTCCCAGACGCTCCAGACGCCGGAGGTTCCCAGCCCGACGGCCGCGCCGAGCCCGATCGTTACGACGGTCAGTCCGTCGTCGATCCCTGACAGGTACGCGCCGACGACGACCCCGATGGCCGTCAGCGTGCCGTCGAAGCCGTTGGAGATGAAGTACCGTCGCGAGATCGACCTGACGTCTTCGTCCTCGAGCAGCGTGCGAATAGCAGTCACGGCTCGAGAATATCAGGAGTCCTGTGGCGTTTCGTGGTCGTCGACCATGCGTGTCCCACAGACGACGGCGTCGATCGAGTGGACAGTGCCGCCGAGGTCGGCGATAGCGTCCTCGACAGCGACTGCGTCGATGTCTTCACCTTCGAGCGTTACTTTGAGATTCTGAACGACGCGATCGGTTTCGATCAGCGCGACGTTGACGCCGGCGATTCCCTCCTGGTCGGCGACGACCTGGGCGAACTCGAGAATGTCGGGTTCGTGTGGCTTCATCACATCGAGAACGAGCCGTCGTATCGGGGCTGCCATGCTGTAGCAGTCTCGCTCGATGCTCTTAGTGGCGATGGCCGATGGAGCCGGATGGACTGTCCCAACGACGGAAAATCGCGTGACAGGTCGCCTCGAGAGAGCTATTAGTCGGAGAGAACTGGTGTTTACGGACGTCAGCGTCGTATCTTATAACGAGAGAGACAATGACAGACACTGTAGCAGACCATTCGACTGGTATCGATTCCGATCACGATTGGCGCGTCCCAGCCGGCGGTGGCGTCTTGCTGGTCGTCCTGGGCGTGCTCGCGATCCTGTTTCCGTTCGTCACCGGCGTGTCGGTGTCGTTGCTCCTTGGTGCATTGCTCGTGATCGGCGGCTTTGCCCACCTGGCTCACGCGTTCTCGGTGCCCGGCTGGACTGGCAGCGTAGTCCAGTTGATTCTTGCAGTGATTTACGTCATCGCAGGAATCAGTCTGCTTGCGAATCCGGTAGTCGGGTTGACGACGCTGACACTGCTCGTGATCGCGTACCTGTTCGTAGCAGGGGTTTTCGAGATCGTCGCCGGGCTGAGCATGCCACGTGAAGCCAACGGGCTGTGGATCGCCGTCAGCGGCGTGATCGGGGTCCTGCTGGCCGGCTTGCTCTGGGCCGGTTGGCCATCGACCGCACTGTGGGCGATCGGTGTGTTACTCGGCGTCAACCTGGTCATAAGCGGCGTCGCGTTGCTGTCTGTCGGCTCAGCCGAGCGGCGCGTCATCAGCGACGAAACGGCAACTGCTGCGTGAACCGATCGTCAACTGCTTTTATGACTTCGCCTGAACCGTCCAGATCGACCGATACGAACGGCCACTCCGTATGAGGTGCACTCATCGCCATCGCACTCATCGAGGTGTCTGTCGTCGGCGGAATCGGGTCGGACTCCTGACCGATAATGAATCCGATCCGAACGGCGACGTCTTCTCCGGACCGCTCCTCGAGACGGCGATCGAGACGATCCGCGAGATCCGGCGGAACGGATTCGACAGTCGGCCGTCCGGCGATGACCGTGACGGTTGGATCGTTTCCGAGGAGGAGGTCCTGGGTGTTGTAGTCGACTTCCACGCTCTCGAGTTCGTATTCCGAGAGTTCGGGCTCGTCGAAGAACTGTTCCGTTTCAGCGGTCGCCTGCTGCTCGAACGTCGTCGTCTGGTAAGCGGCGAGCGTGACCAGCCCAAGCACGACCGACAGCCCGACGAGCGCGATGACGAGCACCGCACCGCGCCTGAGCACCGACGCACGCACAGTTCCATGCTGGTCGGTCAGCTCGGGCCGATACCCACTGAGCCAGAAGATTGCCAGCGCAGAGAGGTTGATTGCCAGAAGGTTGACCAACACCAGCACCGAGGCGCTCGCGGCCACGCCGGCGTATTCCCACGCGATGCCGAGCCCTGCCGTCGCCGCAGGTGGGATGAGCGCGACCGCGATTGCGACGCCCACAAGCGTCGACCCGGAGCCACGCGAGACGCTGATCGCGCCGGCGATTCCCGAGCCGAACGCGATGAACAGCGAAAGGAAGTCGGGACTCGTCCGCTCTGCGACCTGCGGGATCGTCCGGATGTCGGTTCCGGGTGGGACGATCACCGTTCCCTTGAGGAGTGCCCCGAGCGCGGCGGCGACGCCGATCGCAAGCAGGAGACCGGTGGCCTGCAGCGTGATGCCCCGTATCGTCAGCTCGCGATCCGCCAAGACGCTGCCGGCGCTCGCGGTGATCGCCGGTCCCATCAGCGGTGCGACGACCATCGCACCGATGATCGTCGCCGCGGAGTCGAGCAACAACCCCCCTGTGGCGATGACGGTACTGAGCACGATGAACGCGAAATACGTCGAGAGCTCCGGTGCGAGACTCTCTGCGTTCGCCTTCAACTCCTCTCGAGAGAGACGATCGCCGGGATAGAGCGCCTGCAGCGCCCGTATTCGCGTCGAGACGACGGTCTCGGTCGGCAACACGATAGTGTACGCGCTCTCGCTGACGCCAGCGGCACGCAGGTCGTCGAGCACGGGCTCGACGCCAGTCGGCGGCACCGGGAACTGCACCATCGCTTCGAACTCGCCGCGGCCCGTCTCCTCGAAGATAGCGTAGTCGAGTTCCTGTTCGTCCAATGCTGCCACGACCGACTCGCGGTTTCCCTCCGGAATCAACACCTGCACGAGCCGCATAGGGACGATACGCCGAACGCACGTATAAAACAGAAGCGCGATAACACAACCCCCGACCGCGAGCGAGCAGAGCGACGCGTAGAAATCGTTCCGTGGCCGCTTTCAGTACAAGAAACTCATGGCTCAGTCCTGCATGCGCCTGACGAGAACGGCAACCCCGAGATACCCCGGCAGACAGACAGCGAGGACGACGGCGATGAGGCCCCAGTCGGCCACGTCGAGTGGCACCGTCCCGAAATACTGGGAGAGCGGGGTATACAACACCGAGAGGTGCAGCAGGATCGAGACCGCGACGGACGCCGTGAGCCACCCGTTCGACAGTATCGGCGTCTCGCGCAACCATCGGATGACGTAGAGCCCGACGAGTTCGAGAAAGACGAAGCTGGTGAACACGAGCGTCATCGTGCGCGGAGTGACGGCGGGTTCCCCCTCGAGGGTGTAGAACATGAGTGCGAGGAGGACGATCGTGGTCACGGCACCCATTCCGCCGATCATGACGAGCATCGCGCGACCGATGATCCCCTGCTCGCGGTCGCGTGGCGATCGGTCCATCACGTCCTCACCTTTCGGATCTGACCCGAGCGCCAGCGCCGGCAACCCGTCGGTCACCAGGTTGATCCACAGCAACTGCACTGCAGGCAGAATGAGATAGCCGTACAGCGATGCGATGAAGACGAGCGCCACCTCGCCGATGTTCGCACTGAGGAGGTAGGCGACGAACTTCCAGATGTTATCGAAGATCGTTCGCCCGCGCTCGATCGCACGCTCGATCGTCGCGTAGTTGTCGTCAAGCAGAACCATGTCCGAGGCCTGTCTGGCGACGTCCGTCCCGCGGATTCCCATCGCGACGCCGATGTCGGCGTTTTTCAGCGCCGGCGCGTCGTTGACGCCGTCGCCGGTCATCGCCACGTTGTGACCTCGGTCTTGCAGCGCCTGCAGGATGCGTACCTTGTGTTCCGGCGACGTGCGCGCGAAGACGTCGACGGCCTCGACGCGCTCGCGTAACCCTTCGTCGTCCATCCGTTCGATCTCCCGTCCCGTGAGTCCTTCAGAGCCGATCCCGAGTCTGCTGGCGATCGCACCAGCCGTCCGGACATTATCACCAGTCACCATCTTCACGTCGATGCCGGCGTGTTCCGTCGCTGCGATCGCATCGGCGACTTCCTCTCGAGGTGGATCGATCATCCCAGCTAGTCCGACGAACGTCAGCCCGTCCGCGAGGTCGTCGGGACCGGTCACCTCCTCACGGTAGGCCATCGCCAGCACGCGCAGCGCGTCGTCGCCGAACTCGCGAACCGTCGTCTCGATCCGGTCGCGACGTGCGTCGGTCAGCGCCACCGGCCCATCGGCGGTCAGAATTCGGTCGCAGTGGTCGACGACGACCTCCGGCGCACCTTTGACGTAGCCGACATCGTCGTGGACCGTTCCCATCCACTTTCGATCCGAGGAGAACGGCACCTCGCCAGTCCGCGGATACTCGTCCCGCAGGTCCTCGAGATCGAACCCGTGACGGTCGGCCGCCTCGAGCAAGGCCTGTTCGGTCGGATCACCACTCTCGAGCGTCGCGTCGTTACAGAGTGCGCCAATTTGCAAGAGCAGATCTTTACGGTCAGCGCGTTGCGTGTCCCCTGTCTTGCCGTCGAGATCGAGGTCGAGGACCACGTCGTTGACCCAGAGTCTGCTGACAGTCATCTGTCCCTTCGTGAGCGTCCCGGTCTTGTCCGTACAGACGACGTCGACGGCACCCAGCGCCTCCACTGCCGGGAGTCGACGGACGAGCGCGCTCTCGTCGGACATCCGCCGGACGCCGAGTGCGAGTGCAAGCGTGACCACCGCCGGCAACCCCTCTGGAATGGCGGCGACAGCCAGCGAGACGGCTGTGAGCGAAGCCTGAACCGGATCAGTCCCGCGCAGGAGCAACAGCGGGGCAACCAGTGCAGAAAGGACGAGAACGCCACCGCCGAGCATGCGACCCAACTGATCGAGTTCGGTCTGTAACGGCGTCTGCGTCTCCTCAGTCATGGCGAGTTCACGAGCAATCGCACCGACCGCCGTCTCCATCCCAGTCTCGGTAATGACGGCCACACCCTTGCCGCGGGTGACGTTCGTCCCCTTGTAGACCATACTCGTTCGCTCCGCGATCGGCGTCTCCGACTCGACCGGCGCGGTCGACTTCGAGACCGGCACGCTCTCGCCGGTCAGCGCCGCCTCGTCGACCTGAAGGTCGGTCTCCTCGAGCAACCGACCGTCGGCGGGGACGACGTCGCCGCCACGCAAGACGACGATATCGCCGGGAACGATCTCCTGGGCATCGATCTCGACGACCTCGCCATCTCGGCGGACAGTGGCCGTCGGCGCAGCCAGTTCACGCAGTGACTCGAGGCTCTGCTCGGCCCGGTAATCCTGGACGAAGCCGAAGATTCCGTTCGCGACGACGATAATGCTGATCAAAACTGCGTCGACGGTGTGGCCCGCCCAGACCGAGAGCACGGCCGCCACGATCAGCACCCAGATCAGGACGCTGTCGAACTGAGCGATGAAAATGTCGACGGGCGTCCGCCCGCCGCCTTCGATGATATCGTTCGCACCGTACTCCCCCCGTCGCCGGCGCACCTCGTCGCTCGTCAGTCCGTTGGGGTTCGACTCGAGGTCCTCGAGAACGCGCGACCACGGCTGCTCGTGTGGCGGGTCAGCCATCGCCACGGTCTTCCAGACCGATCCCTATAGGCATACCCCGGCTCCCCGGGGCACCGGTTGAGACGGTCGGAGCGGGCACCCGCGACTCGATTCGATGTCCGATGGCAAAACCGATAGTGACAAGCGGGTGTCCCATCACTGACGAGCCACGAACGAATGGACGTCCTCGAGATCAGTCTCCGTCTGGTTGCCGGCATCGGGCTCATCCTCGCGAACGCCTTCTTCGTCGCGATCGAATTCGCACTTACGCGCGTCCGACAGTACCCCGAATCAACGTTCGACGAGCCGGGCCTTCGCCGTGCATGGGAGATGACCGATGACCTCGAGATCTATCTCACGAGCTGTCAGGTCGGGATCAGCGCGACGAGCATCGCCGTCGGGATCGTCGCCGAACCGGCGCTCGCGGCGATTATCGGATCCGTCTTTGCGAACACCGCACTTGCCTCTGCGGGTGCCGGTGCGGTTCTTGCGTTCGTCATCATCAACCTCCTCCATCTCACGCACGGCGAACAGACGCCGACCTACCTCGGCGTCGAGCGAACGAAGTTCGTCGCCAGATACGGGGCGACGCCGCTGTACTGGTTCGCGTGGCTGCTCTCGCCCGTGATCTGGTTCGGCGACGCCGTCGCGAAGTGGACGCTCCGCCGGTTCGGGATCGAAATGACCGGTGCCTGGCTCGAGACCGAAACCGAGATCATCGAAACGCGTGCGGATCTCCGCAACCGACTCACGTCGGTCCTCGAGCGAGGCGACCTTCCCGAGGACCGTCGAGAGGAGATCCTCAACGCGTTTACCGTCGGTGACCGCCCGGTCGAAGACGAGATGACCCCCGTCGAGGACGTGGTATTCCTCTCGACGGACGCATCGGTCGAGGAAAACATCGATCGGATCGGCTCGAGCCCGCACACACGGTTTCCGCTGATCGACGGCACGCTCGAGGCGTTCGTCGGAATCGTCTACGCGCCGACGGTCGTCGACCGGATCGACGAACTTCGGGCCGGCGACGTGACGTTCGAGGACATCGCGACGCCGCCGATGACGCTTCCCGCCGAGACACACGTCAGCGACGCGATCGACGACCTCCAGGCTGCGAATCAGGAACTCGCACTCGTCGAAGCCGACGGCGACATCGTCGGGTTACTGACGGCGACGGACGCTCTCGAGGCGCTGGTCGGCGCGTTCGAGGATCCTCTCGACGTCAACGATATTTAAAACAGGTCGTGAGAACGGATCGACCACGAACCGACCGCGTCTCGTCGATCAGTCACCGAACGCTCGAGGCGAGACGAGTCACACCAGCGAGCGACACTGCGAATCGACCAGCGATCGAGTTACCGACCTCGATCAGTCGCCAGCGAGCGATTCCTGGCTGGCAGCGCAGTTGTTCGGACCGAGCTCGAGTTCGAAGGCTTCGTCGTCGTCAGCCTCCTGCTGGCCGAGATTGGTGGGAATGATGTCCTCGTAGTTGGCCGGTCGCGGGGGCATATCCGAGAGGATGAGCTCGACGAACTCGTCTTCGTCCATCGTGAGCGCGTCCATCTCGTCGGTGAGCTGGCCGATCGGTGCCGTGTAGGTGCCGTCGGCGGCAGGTTCGGCAGCGTCGCTGAAGTGTGCGCCACCGATGAGGGTGTCATCGGGCAGCGTGAGGACACGCTCCTGCAGGCTCTCGTAGAGCTGGGCCGCGGCTTCGGGTGCGCCGTCGTCGCCCTCTTCTAAGTCGGGTCGGGCGACGCTTTCGATGAAGAGGCCGTCGCCGGTCGCCAGCAGCGAGTCGTCGACCAGGTACGAGGTCATGCCGGAGGTGTGCCCGGGCGTGTAAACCGTCTCGATCGTCGCGTCGCCGACTTCGAACTCGTCGCCGTCCTCGGCCAGGGTTACGTCGTCTGCGTAGGTGACCCCACGCTGGACCGATGCGTTAGGGATGACACCCTCGACACCGACGGCGTCGAGGGCACGCACGCCGGAGATGTGGTCGGCGTGGATGTGCGTATCGATCGCGTATTTCAGGTCGACACCGAGTTCGTCAGCGTCGGTGAGGTACCGATCCGTGAACGCGCGTAGCGGATCGATGATCGCCGCCTCGTCGCCGTCGACGACGAGGTAGCCCAGACAGCCCGAGGAGGGGCGCTGGTACTGGTAGAGCGTGCCCGCACCGTCGTACTCCGAGACCTCGACGCGTTCGTAGATGCGCGCCCAGCCGTTCATCCCGTCCTCGAGTTGGTTCGCATCGTAGCCACGGTCTTTGAGCGTGGCTGCGACGAACTCGCTCGAGCCACCCTTGGCACAGAGGACCGTCACTTCACGGTCGTCGGGAATCTGTGCAAGAACGCCCTCGTCGATCTCGTCCTCGAGGAACTCGAAGTAGGGGATGTTGATCGACTCGACGCTGTCGCCGTCGATGTGCCACTCCTCGTACTCCGAGNATCTCGTCCTCGAGGAACTCGAAGTAGGGGATGTTGATCGACTCGACGCTGTCGCCGTCGATGTGCCACTCCTCGTACTCCGAGTGGGCGCGCACGTCGAGGAGCGTCACGTCCTCGCCCGCATCGATGCTCGCTTTGAGTTCGCTGGGGGTGATCGATTCGACCTCGACATCTGGGGTTGGGAAGTCCATGTCGTCCATTGTGTACACCAACGAGTACCGGCCCGTTCCACATAAAACTTTGCATGGTCGTTCTACTATTGCACAATACTATCTCGCCAAATAATGGGCTAACGTGCATGCTGCGCCCGAATGCACAGTATATCGCGTATATGGGGCAGACAGTTGTTTGTAGACTCTGCAAGAATCGATGGCCTTTTGAATCCATAGCCAATATTGTGAAACAGCTCCAATAGAGCACACAAAACTATGAGTTCGGAATACCAGATCGCGGAGACGCTCGACGTGAAAGGTGCATCGTGTCCCATGCCGGTTGTCCAAACGAAGTCTGCCATCGACGACCTCGCCGACGGCGAGATTCTCGAGGTAGTCGCCACGGATTCGGGGAGCATGAGCGACCTCGACGGCTGGGCGACTGGCACGGACGGCGTTGAGTTGCTCGAGCAAGTCGAGGACGGCGACGTCTACAAACACTACGTCAAGAAGACGGCCTAAGCGGCGCGACGGGACATTTTTCTTCAGTTTATTGGTGATTCTGCGTGCGCTTGCGCGGGACGGATATTCGGCTCGAAGGCGACGTTTGATGGGTCTCGGCACAGAACCCCGATGTGATGACCGCCGACGATCGGTACAAGCTGTTCGGTGTCTACGTCTCTCAGGACGTGTTTGACGCGCTCGCCGACTACCTGTACGAAGCAGCCGGCGTCGTCGACTACGAGAGTTACTTCGACCCGTCGGAGTCGACGATCCCAGTGGGTGATCCGGGTGCTGACGCGACCGATAGGCTCGTTTCAGACCTCGTCACCGAATTTGCCGACCTCTACGACGAGGCGGCCTTCGAAACTGCCCGCGAGGTCGACGCCGACGCGTTCGACCTCGCGTATCTCGCTGCCGAGCCACAGACGGTCGCGAACGCCCGCGAACGCTTTCAGGCGGCGGCAACGATTCAAGATGCGGATCTGCGGACGATCCATACCGCGATCCTGGCGGCGTACCTCTCGCAGGCGACCACACGTGAGATCGACGACTGAGACGGTCTGTTGTAATGATTTCCCGGTGGGACCGCAGTGCGGGTTGCGGGTGCACCGGAACTGACTGACAGGAGTCCGTCTGAGGAGGTGCGTGCGACCGGAAGAGGGGACTGTCGATCAGGTTGGCACATTGATAGCTGCGAGGGATTATGCTACTGGTCGTGGGACCGGCGAGTGAGTCACCCATGCCAGTCCAGAATCTCGCCCGGAGCGATATTGTCACCGCCGCGCCCGACGAATCGATTCAGGAACTCGCAGCGACGATGCAAGACGAGGGCGTCGGCTGTGTCGTGATTACCGACGACGACGCGCCGGTCGGAATCGTGACCGACCGCGATCTGGTGATGGAAATCCTCGCGTCCGGGACCGATCCGGGCACGGTTGTCGCCGAAGACGTGATGTCGAAGGACCTGTGTACGATCGAAGATCGCGCTGGCTTCTACCATGCCACTGAACTGATGAGCGAACACGGCGTTCGACGGCTTCCCGTGACGGACTCGGACGGCACGCTGACGGGCATCATCACGATCGACGACCTCAACGAACTCCTCGCGGACGAACAACAGGAGCTCGCGGGCGTCATCCGGCAACAGCGACCGCCATACTGAGTGTACAGCGGGTCCAGTTGACCGATCCACCAGCCCAACGACTCCTGTATGCCGACACGTCGACAGCGATGTTGGAACCCTTATGGGTAGTGTTGACATAGCATTGTAACCGACATACTCAAAGGGTTGTGTCGCCTGTAATGTAACACAATGATGCTGCCAACGCACGTGCTCGTCGGACTTGCGCTTGCACTCCCCGTTGCAGTCGCCGTCCCCGAGCACGCCGATATCGCGCTCACTGCAGGGTTGCTCGGTGGCCTCATTCCGGATCTGGATATGTACATCGGCCACCGAAAGACGCTGCACTATCCCGTCTACTACTCGGCACTCGCCGCCGTGGCAGCACCGGTCGCCGCGCTCGTCCCGACGACGGTGACGATCGCCGCAGCGATGGGGCTCCTCGGCGCGGCAGCCCACAGCGTGATGGACGTCTTCGGCGGCGGACTCGAGCTCCGGCCGTGGGAAGCCACCTCGAGCCGGGCCGTCTACAACCATTACCACGACCGCTGGCTCGCGCCGCGACGGTGGATCCGGTACGACGGCGCACCCGAGGATCTGGTCCTCTCGGTGCTCGTCGCCGTCCCGCTCCTGTTCGCGCTCGATGGCACGCTCCGCATGACCGTCGGCACGGCCGTGCTGATCGGGGTCGTTTATACCGCCGTGCGACGGCTGCTCCCGGCGATCGCGGAAGTGCTGATCGCGGGCTATCTACTGCAGACGATTCCGGACCACATCCTGGCGCGGCTCCCCGCTCGGTACATCCCCGACCACATCGACTGATCGTCGGAGGAATCGATTGAACGGCGGCGTCGGCGCGTTTCTGTCGGAAGTATTATCAGTTATGGCTGTAACCTGTGAGCAAACGCATGCAGACCTCGGTAGCGAAAGAGGCCGAACGTGGGATCCGATATTCGCTTCTCGCCGTGGTCGCTGTCGGCTACCGTCGGCGGGACCCGGGAGCGATCGTCAACGCACTCATCGCGCTTGTGGCGACGTACCTTCCCGGCCGCCTCGAGCGCCGATACGACGTGACCTTCCGACCGTGGCAACGCGTATATCTCACCAGCGCGATGCTCACCCACGCCATCGGCATGCTCGGCCCGTACGATGATGTCTGGTGGTGGGACCACATGACACACACCCACTCGGCGACGCTGCTCGGTGGCCTGACATTCGCTGCCGCCCGGCGAAACGATCACGACCCCGGGCCTCGAGTCCTCGGTGTCGTCGCCTGCGCCGGCATCCTGTGGGAGATCGGCGAATACGTCATCCACGCGACGGCGAACCACCTCGGCTGGGAACCGGTTCTCGTCTCCTATGGAAAAGTCGACACGGCCCTCGATCTCGTATTCGACCTCGTCGGCGCGCTGTTGGTCGTTCTCCTCGGCGATGCATTCCTCGAGAATCTGACGGAGACCGACGAGTAGCACGAACACCCGTCGGCGGCGTGATGTGATCTATATCTCCTGTACGTACGAATACGAGTTCGGGAGCGCTTCGGCGTCCTCGCGGAGCAAGGCAACGACGAGACAGTCTGCGTATTCCTCGAGGTATTCGACGAGGGCGGCGATCCGATCCGAGTCGATCGCCTCGAGCGAATCGAGCAGCATGAACGGAACGACGTCGTAGACATCGTGAACCAGATAGCCGGCGAGTGCAACGACCAGGCCCGTGACCTCGCGCTCGCTCTCCGAGAGGTGATCGATCGTGTCCTCGTAACTCGTCCCATCCGCGGTCGATCGGATGATGTGTAGATCGAACGCCGTTTTCGTGACCGTCTGACGACCCTCACGAACCGTCTTCTCGCGGCGGTCGATCCAGATACGGTCGAGGTTCTCGTACTCGAGCAGCGAGAGAATCGAGTCCATGTGCTCGTTGAACGCATCGACGGCGGTTTCTTCGAGCCGGTCGACGCGGGTCCGACACTCGGTGAGGGCTTCCTCGACGGTCTCGCGCCGATCCTCGAGGTCGTGCCGGTCTGCGAGTATGGCCTCGATCTCGTCGATTCGGGCCTGCACCTCGTCGCGTTCGGTCTCGAGATTCTCGCGTTCGAGTTCGAGGCGGTTCAGTTCGCGGTGGGTCTCGATGATGTCGCTATACTCGGCGTTCTCGAACGTTTCGGCGTCCGATTCGAGGTCGTCGATGCGGGCTCGCTGTTCGTCGCGTTCGGCCTCGAGTTCCTCGATACGGTGCTGTCGACGCTCGAGGTCGTCCTCGATCGCCGAGAGCCGCGTTTCGATCTCGCCCCGTCGTTGTGATCGCTCGCGAAGCGCTTTCCGGCGGCTCGTGAGGTCGTCGATCTGTGCCTGCAACTCGCTCCGTTCCTCGAGTTTGTGGTGGCGGAGTGAGCGAAGCCGCTCGAGCGTCGACTCGATCCGGCCGCGATCGACGTGTGAGCCACACGTCCAGCAGACGACATCGTCGCTGTCTCTTATACACNCCTCCCTCGCGCCATCAGAGATGTGTATAAGAGACAGCGTTGAACCGGATCACGCTCTGCAGTTCGCTGACGGTCGTATCGAGCGACCGCTTCCGAGCGCGAAGCTCCTGAATCCGCCCCTCGAGTCGGTCCGGCGACGTCTGCTCGTCGTCGAGGGCAGCCAGTTCTGCCTGTAGGTCGTCGCGTTCGGCTTCGAGTTCGGCGTAACTCTCTCGTTCGGTCTCGAGATCGTACTCGATGGACTCGAGTTCGGTTCGCGCCGCCTGCAGGTCGGCAAACGCCGACTCGATCGCGTCTTTCCGGGCGCGGCTCGCCTCGATGTCGACCTCGAACTCGTCGAGTTCGGTTTCGAGAGCGGAGATCCGGTCGGTTACAGACTCGATCTCGTCGTCGAGGGCGGTCCGTTCTTCTTCGAGCCCGGGAAGGTCGGTTTCGAGCTGGGCGAGGTGTTCGAGCCGGTCATCGAGGTCGCGTTTTTCAGCCTCGAGGGAGTCGATTTCGGCCTCGATCTCGTCCGTATCGATCGGGCGCATGATGAGTTCGCGAAGGTCGTCACCGCTTCTGACGGCACGGCGTGCTTCGTTGGACTCGAGTTGGAAGGCAAAGAGATCAGCAAGCTCGGGATCGTCGAGATAGGGCTCGCCGTCGAAGACGACCTCGCCGTTGCATCGCTCGAGTGTGCGCGTGTACTGCCGGCCGTCGAGTGTCAGTTCGACGCGACCGGTGTCTGCATCACCTTTGAGCGAGGTCTGACGGCTCCCCAGCGCCGCCATGATCGTCTGGAGAAACGACGTTCGGTTCGTCGCGTTCCGGCCAGTCAACACGTTTACACCGGGTGTGAGTGTGACCTCGGTACTGTCGATACCGCCGATATTCTCCGCCAGAACGGTGATCGAGGAGGAGACTGACGCTGGAGATGACACGATCGATGGTTCTCGCCGCCCAATATAAATGTTATTTGGTTACAGGAACCCCGGCCGCCTCACGCTACGAACTGTCGGCGAGCTCACAGTCACAGCCACCCTGATCGAGCAGTGTCGCGATCGGGTAATCAGCCCCACAGTTGCCACAGATCGTCCGGACGTCGACGAACACCTCGTAGTCTCGATCCGCGATCTCGCCTGCATTGCCTAACTCCTCGAGCGTGGATTCGGTGACGACTTGCGTTCGACCGGCGAGTCGCTGGACGGTCTCGGTCTTTCGCTCGAGTCGGTCGTCGGTGTCCGCTTCGGGAAGCGATGCATCGCGGACGTTCGTCAGGTACGTATAGATCGTTTGATGCGTGACGAAGTCCGACCTGACCGCATCGATATCGACGCCCGTTCGTTCCAGTTCACGGCGCTTTCTGACCGTCTCGGAGCGGGAGACGTCGTCGTCAGTCAGCGTCCGGTAGAGGGTTTCGATATCGGACTCGACCATCGAGCCGCCAGCATCGCGGACGGCTGCCCGAAGGACCGCCCTGTTGAACTCGGCTGCAAGATCGCGAAGACTCGTTCGCTCCGTCCCGTCGCCGACCCATTTCGCCTCGAGACGGTCACCCCACGACTCGAGGTCGTACTCGTCTATCACGCGCTCGACTTTGGTTTGGCGGCGACTCGAGCCGTCAGTCATACCGAATGCCAGTGATGCCTGTCGTACAAATGTTGTGGTTAGAATATCGATTGCCGGCGTCTCGAATCGAGATGCCGAACGAGCGACGGGTGGCTGCCGAGCCGATCACGTTGTGACACACACGATGGGTGTATTTTCGGCCAGGATACCGTCAGACGTGATCCGTCGGGTTTGCCGGCGTATGTTTTCGATCAACAGGATATTCGACTACAACCGTACACTTTTGCTGGTGCAGCGGAGACACACGGACAGACCAATGGACGAAGACGCGCTCGAGTACCATCGGGGCGACCCACCGGGCAAGATCGAAATCGCGACGACGAAGCCGACGAACACGCAGCGTGATCTCTCGCTTGCGTACTCGCCGGGCGTCGCTGCTCCGTGTCTCGAGATCGACGACGACGAGACCGCCGCCTACCAGTACACGACGAAAGGGAACCTCGTCGGTGTCATCTCGAACGGCTCGGCCGTCCTCGGGCTCGGCGACATCGGCGCACAGGCGTCGAAACCCGTCATGGAGGGCAAGGGTGTCCTATTCAAGCGCTTCGCGGACATCGACGTCTTCGACATCGAACTCGCCCACGACGACACCGACGCGTTCGTCGAGTCTGTCGCCGCGATGGAACCGACCTTCGGCGGGATCAATCTCGAGGATATCGCAGCGCCCGAGTGTTTCGCCATCGAGGAACGACTCCGCGAGCGCCTTTCCATCCCCGTCTTCCACGACGACCAACACGGCACCGCCATCATTAGCGGAGCTGCGCTGCTCAACGCCGTCGAGATCTCGGGGAAAGACCTCGCCGACCTCGAGGTAACGTTCGCGGGTGCGGGCGCGGCTGCAGTCGCGACGGCGCGGTTCTACGTCTCGCTGGGTGTCAAACAGGAGAACATCACGATGTGCGACATCGATGGAATCTTGACGACCGAGCGGGCCGAAGCCGGCGATCTCAACCCGTACAACCGAGCGTTCGCACAGGACCGGCCTGACGGCGATCTCGCGGACGCGATGGTCGACGCGGACGCGTTCGTCGGCCTCTCGGCTGGCGGCATCGTCAGTCAGGAAATGGTCCGATCGATGGCCGACGACCCGATCATCTTCGCGATGGCCAATCCCGACCCGGAAATCGGCTACGAGGCAGCCAAAGCGGCCCGCGACGACACCATCATCATGGCCACCGGGCGCTCTGACTACCCCAATCAGGTCAACAACGTGCTGGGCTTCCCCTTCATCTTCCGCGGTGCGCTCGACGTCCGCGCGACCGAAATCAACGAGGCGATGAAGGTCGCAGCGGCGAGGGCGCTGGCCGACCTCGCGAAACAGGACGTACCCGACGCGGTCGTCAAAGCCTACGGCGACGAACCGCTGCAGTTCGGCCCCGACTACATCATTCCGAAGCCACTCGACGCGCGTGTCCTCTTTGAAGTCGCTCCTGCGGTCGCCCGCGCGGCGATCGAGTCAGACGCGGCCCGCGTCGATCTCGATATCGACCGGTACGTCGAGCGACTCGAGGCCCGACTCGGGAAATCCCGCGAGATGATGCGCGTCGTCCTCAACAAGGCCAAATCCGATCCGAAACGGATCGCGCTGGCGGAGGGAACCGACGAGACGATCATCCGTGCAGCCTCACAGATGGTCGACCGCGGAATCGCAACCCCGGTTCTGATCGGTGACGAGCGCAAAATCCGCGAGACGGTCGCAGACCTCGGTCTCGAGTTCGAGCCCAGCGTCGTCGACCCCGCAAGCGGCGACTACGAGGCCTACGCCGACCACCTCTACGAGCGCCGGAAGCGAAACGGCATCACCCGCCACGAGGCCACGTCGCTGATCCGCGACGATACCAACTACTTCGGGAGCGTCATGGTCGACCGCGGCGACGTCGACGCGATGTTGACAGGGCTGACGAACCACTACCCATCGGCGCTGCGCCCGCCGCTGCAGGTGATCGGCACGGCCGCCGACGCCGACTACGCGGCCGGCGTCTACATGCTGACGTTCACGAACCGTGTGGTCTTCGTCGCCGACGCGACGGTCAATCAGGCCCCCGACGAAGACGTCCTCGAGGAAGTCACCCGCCATACGGCCGAGTTGGCTCGGCGGTTCGATATCGAGCCACGCGCAGCGTTGCTCTCGTATTCGGATTTCGGCAGCGTCGACAACGAGGGAACCCGTAAACCCCGCGAGGCGGCCCGCCGGCTGCGCGAGGACCCGTCGATCGAGTTTCCCGTTGACGGTGAGATGCAGGCCGACACCGCCGTCCTCGAGGAGATGCTGACCGGAACCTACGAGTTCTCCGAGTTGGAGCAGCCCGCGAACGTACTGGTCTTCCCGAACCTCGAGGCAGGGAACATCGGCTACAAGCTGCTCCAGCGGCTGGGTGGGGCCGACGCGACCGGCCCGATGCTCGTTGGCATGGACAAGCCGGTTCACGTGCTCCAGCGTGGTGACGAGGTCAAAGACATCGTAAACCTCGCGGCTGTCGCGACGGTCGACGCCCAGAGCGACAGTTCCTGACCGACGATCGCGCTCTGGCAGGTCAAAAGCCACTCGCTCGTCGACGCGACCAGCCACCGTCGACGACCCCATCGTCGGTGTCGCCCGACATCTCGTTCCAGAGTCGTGTCGTCGATTCGGAAGGCAGCGGTCAATTACACGGATAGGAATGTAATTCTAGCGGGGATATCCGAACAGCACACCAGCAGGAACCCGACAGTTGTGGTGATGGAAACGACGGAGCCGAACCGCGATGTGGGCGTCCGCTGCGACGCGAGACACGATAGCTATTTGATTTCAATAATAAACGAAATGCTGAGAAGAAGGAACGCCATAGTGTTCGGAGCATCGTGACTACGCTTCCGAGTCCAGCAGTACGGAAACCGAGGTTTAAGCGGTCCAAAGACGGCTCAATCGCTGTTTTCACTGGAAGCACTCTTTTCTACTCCCAGCGTATTACGTCATGCCTATATAGCAATCGTAACTCGTCTAGCAGCGTGATACGTTCCGGTTCTGAAGTGGCTTTCAAGCGTTCATTCGTTGATTTACGCGAAACTAGACAGTTGCATCTGTGATGATTTCGGCGTGAAGGAGGCTAAGTACCAGTCCCGCATGATTTCGACGATAGAACATCTTTACTGTCTGGTAGTTTAGTATATACATCAGCTATTATCTATTTCAGAGTGGGGACTGGCCGACACGTCTCGAGGACGGGAGCCGATCGTAAGTACCGGACAGCAGTGTCGAATCTAGAATATCAGGTAGCACAGGACACAGCCACCGTCGTCTTTGCCCCAACCTGTCGCCCGTTCGGTTGTGAGTTGGCACTTTCCGATTCGTGTATCGGGGAACCCCGGGCGGAGCGGGGGGAGCCGCCCTGGGCGTGAGAGACATGAGCGTACTCGAAGCGGGGGCGAGTCCACGTCCGAGCGATCCGGGCACGAACGCACGCAATCGGCTGTCAGCGCGTCGGTAAGCCGAGCGTGTACCCGGCGGGGGTTTGCAACCCCGCACGTCTGTCGATGGGTGATTCACCAATAGTTATGCAGCCGCTTGGTACGGCGTAGCGACCCCAAACTACACGCAGGCAGCGTATAACGGCGTATAGCGTCGTGCTACTGCCCGACGGTGGACTCGACCCGAACAACTCGAGTCACCCACGTAGTCACAAGACGATCTCGAACGAACAGCGTTCCTCGAGAGCAGCAGGGAGGGAGTCGAGCCGCCGGCGACGGTCCGGGACGCGTTCGGGTGACGGCGCTGACCGAAGCGGCGTACGAGGCGGCGAGAACCGGCGATCGGCGTCCCGTCGAACGGTGACGGTTGCTCGAGGATTGCAACTGTTGATTTCAGCTACAGGAGTGGCGATCGACCAGCCCTTGTCGATGATGGTTCGTCCCGAAATCCTGCTACGGACTACTGGACGTCAGTACCGGTGGGACCGCGATCCGCCCTGGATCCCCACCGGGACATCGGGACAGCAGACCGTATGACTCATCGGGAGTGTAACGCTCTCGTTTCGTCTCGAAAGACAGTTTTTCGAGAGCGTAATCCGTTCGCGAATCGTCGACACGAAACCCGCTTCTGGCTTGCGATTATGCTGGTATTACTCGCGTTTGATCCGGCTCGAGCGACCCCCAATGCCGGAGGGGACTGTCCGAATCCGCGTCGACAACTGCGACCCGGGTAAGATCCCTATAGTCTCGTGTCCCGTTCGGTTACAAGCCGGATAACTACAACCAGTAGTGGCCATCGAACGGATATGATCACCTGCACTAACTGCGAGACCGCCCAGTTTCTGCAGATCACCCAGAGCCGGGTCTACTTCGAGGACGGCGAGATGATCAACGAAATCTCTGAGACCTACGAGTGTACCCTCTGTGGTGCGACCGGTCAGTACGTCTACGACGAGGACAGCGACGAGGAGAGCATCACCGGCGACGTCGAGCACACGACGGAACGGCCGAAGTACGCCTGACTGGTGGCCCCCGTCCGGGGGCACAGGAAGAGTCCATGGGGAGGGGTCGGCGGGCCATCAGTGCAGCGACGTCCCTCGTCTCTCGCCCGTTCGGCTCTCGTCTGCCTTCTCGAGTTGTGGTTACTTCGTCGCGTCAGCCCTATCGTCGGCACCCGTGTACGAGCGACCGACATCGAGTTCGTCAAACGTGGGACGGTCCCGATCAGGTTTGGATCGGGCGTCCTGGCGGCGGCTGACGGCCGCGTTCCGGCGACTGGCATCCCACTCCTCGAAGAGGCCGTAGTCGGTCATCGTCTCCATGCCGGCGATCGCCGCCGTGAGTTTGATCCCGACCAGTGGGACCTCTGCGACCGAGACGATCACGTCGGCACGGAGGATCGCACCGTCTCTGAGGAGCACATCAAGCACGTCGACGAACGCCTCGTCGTCCTTTCGCGGCCTCATGGCTGTGAGTTCGGGCGGTCAGTGGCGGCTGTGGCTCCGTCATCGTCACCGCCCAGTTCCGGCGCGAACGTGTACGGCGGCCATGGCCCCGTGAACCTGACCTCGAGACCGTCGTTTGCGGCCACGTCGTCGAGGATCGAACCGATCGCGCCCTCGTCGTCTTCGTGGGCCAACAGCGTGAGCCGACAGAGGGGTTCTCCGCCATTCGAGTCCGAATCGTCGCCGACGACATCGTCAGCCAGTGACGCGCTCGGCGAGCGCTCGAGGGCGTGGACTTCCCGCGCCTCGGCAGCCAATTCCTCCTCGAGGTCGGCAGTCAGCGACTCCCGTCGAGCGGCCCGCAGGTCCGCCAGCCGCTGGTCGAACTGCTTCTCGAGCAGGAAGGCCGTCCCCTCCTCGGAGTCGCCGATCCGTTCGTCGAGATCCTGGAGTCGCTCGTCGCGTTCGACCAGCGTCTCGTCATCGATCGGATCCACTTCGACGACCTCGACGCGGTATTCCCAGTGGTCGGCCAGCTCGGCGAGGGCGCGCTCGAGGGTCGCGGACTCCTCGCGGAGCCACTCGCGGACGGCGGCGTCGCCACCTCGAAGAATCGTGTCGAACTGGAACGGGATCGGCGTTCCGAAGACCTGTCCCGCCTCGTCGACGACTGTCTGGTGGCGAACCAGCCACCGCCGGACCTGGGCGAGGTTCGCCGAGTCGTAGATGTCGTCACAGGCGTGGACGACGGCTCCGATACCATCCTCGACAATGAGCGAGACGGGGTCGCCGTCGACACCGGTCGTCTCGAGGGCAGCGTCTGCGTCGGTCTGGACGAGACAGTACAGGTACCGCCCCGTCTCGAGAGCCGGCAGCTCGGTATGCTCGTCGGTCAGCTGCTCGTCGAGTGCCTCGAGGTGCTCGTCGGAGCCGGGCTCATCAGTGCGATCGCGGCTCACTCGTTCTCACCTCCGAACACGGAGTAGCCGGGTTGCTGGACGGCCGTCGGCTCGCCGTGCAGCTGTTCGATCGCGTCAGAGACCAGCCCGTCCAGATCGCCCCGAAGGTCGTCGACGCCGTCTTCGATCCCCTCGTCGGCTTTGAGTTGGTCGATCTCGGCCTCGATCGTCGCGAGTTGGGAGCCGAGCCGTTCGATCTCAGCGTCCGAGAGGGTTCCCGACTCCATGCGGCGGACCGCCTCGCGCTCGAGTGCGTCGATCAGAATCTCGACGACGGTAACGACCAGCGTCATCAGTCCGTCTCGGGCGTCCTCACCGTCGCCGACGTCGATCGCCGTCATGTGTCCTCACCTTCCGATTCAGCCTCCGGGGCAGCCTCGTCCGCCTCGGATTCCGTGGTGGCCGATTCCGTTTCCGCCTCGCTCGGGGTCTCATCCGACTGTTCTGTGGCAGTGACGTTGACGCTTCGAGTCGGGTCGATCACCGGATTCGGCCGGTCCATCTCGGCGAGTTCGGGATCACCGGCCGCCTCGGCGACGCGGCGCATGTCCGTTCCGTCGGGGAACTCGAGGCCGTACTTCGCCGCGGTCTCGAAGGAGGCGATTGCGGCCCGCACTTGGACGCCGAGCAGTTGGGTGTCGCCGATCGAGACCGCAATATCGGCATTGATGACGATCCCCTTGTCGAGCAGCATCTCGACGACCTCCGCGAGATCGGCCTTCTGGCGGCTGGGCTGGAAGTCATCGACCATCGCGATCACCGCCGGTGAGCCGGGGCCGCACGTTGGTCGGACTCGCCTCACAGCCGTTCAATCGTCGGGTTGGTGGGTCAGTCATGGGTGTGTCTTCGGCGTTCTCGCTCGAGTTCGAACCGACGGCCGTAGATTCGCTTGCGTGAGGGTGCCGTCGAGAGCTTCACGTCCTGTGGCACCGTCGAGTAGCGGGCCCCGCCGCCGAGATCGCGTCGGTCGGTCGGGATCGTCGACGACGCCGTCGGATTCCGCGAGTCCGTGCTCGTATCCTGCCGGCGCATCTTCTCGCGGTTGCACTCGTAGAGTCGCTCGAATCGCTCGTGCGTCTCGAGGAGCGCCGTCCGGAAGGCGTCGATGCCGGCTATCGCCTGCTGCTGGATAGCGACTTGATAGGCTTCCGGGTCCTCGGCGATGTCGATATCGCCGAGCGCTGCCTTCGTCGCGGACGCCGCGTCCATGTCCGTCCCGATGAGAGCCTCGTCGTTGTCACCGACTAACACCCCGTCATCGTCGTCGGCGAGATTCGACACCGCGTCTTCGATCATTCCGGCGTCGTCGCCGTCTGCGAGGTCGTCGACAGTGTCGTCGAGTTCGCGTTTCTCCTGCCAGATATCGGCCAGATCCGTTGCGTTCCAGGCGTTCAGCAGGTCGATCGCGTCGAACAGTTTCGTGAATTCGACGACGTCAGACACACCGTCGTCGTCGTTCGCAATCGCGTCGGGAATCTCGCCGACATCGATCGCGTCCAGAAGTGCCTCCTCGTCGACCGCATCCGGTAACTCACTGAGATCCAGCTCGTTTATCAGCTCGACGACCTCCTCGGCGACCCGGACGAGGGTGTCGATGTCACCGATCACCGTCTCGACGGTCTCGCCCTCGAGTTCGTCGAGCGCGTCGACATCTCCGAGGGTGTCCTCGAGCCGCTCGAGGCTCGCGTCCGCTTCCTCGAGGAGGGCGTCGAACGGCTCGTCAGCGGCGTCAGCGTCGCTCATTCGTCGTCCTCCGTTTCGTTCGGTCTCTCGGTCTCCGTCGGTTCCGGCTCCTCGTCCCTCGTTCCCGGCCTGATCTTGACGGTAAGCACCCCGTTCTTGATCGTCGCCTGAGAGTTCGTCTCCCGCCAAGGAACCTCGATGCGATCGAGTTCGTGCCCGTCGACGGCGATGACGAGCGTCGCGTCGTCGAAGCCGACCGTAATACCGTCTGGATCAGCACCAGCAACGTCCGCCGTGACCAGCAGTTCGTCGTCGTCGGTCCGTGTCGCCACATTGTGGTCGCTCGAGGGGCCCGCCGGTCCAATCCGTCGCATCCGTGATCGATCCCTGTCGCCGCCTGGACGTCGTCCAAGCGGCGAGTCGTCGGCCGAGAGGTCGTCGACTGGCCGGATCGAGATGTCGTAATCGAAGACGGCCCGATCGCTCCGTCGTCGCCCCGAAGCCGACATCACGCCGCTCTCGAGCGACTCGAGCGCCGAGAGCAGGCTCGAGAGCCAGTGGTCGCTCTCATCAGCGAGGTGATCGTCGGTGGTGCGGTGGTCGTCCGATTCGTCGCAGTCGTCGGTCGGTGGCTGGTCGCTCATTATCGTTTCACCTCCACGCGGCCGCTTGTGAGCCGCTCGTGGACGTCGCGGGCAATCTCGAGTTCCGCCTCGAGTTCCGCCTTGCGGCGCTGGTATTCCGCCTCGGAGCGCTCGCCGAGTTCGTACAGCAACTGGTTTTCCTTGAGGTCGTCCTCTATGGCCTCGACGTCGTAGAGTTCGTCGAGCGCAATCGAGTGGAGCGCGTCGATGATACCGACGAACGGCCGGAACAGAAGATCGTCGAGGACGAACATCGGTTACTGAGCACCGATTTTCACGTCGACGAAGCTGTACGGCGCGAACGGACCCGTATATCGGACCATGAGGTCGTCGCGGTCGTCCTCGAAATCGGCGACAGCGTCATCGAACGCCTCTCGCTCGTCGCGGTCGACGAGATACGAGCGATTGAGGACGAGCCGATCGCTGAACAGGTCGTTTTCGACCGACTGTGCGGCGACTGGCTCGAGGCGGTCCGCAACGTCCCCTTCGATCGCCTCACGGTCGACGTCGGCGTCGTCCTCGCGGACGAGCTTGAGGCCGAGTTCGAACCGACCCTCGATATCGGTCATCGCGCGTCGGAACGCCGGTCGCGCCCCGCGCAGGACGTTCTTCAGTTCCCGATCGCTCTCGAACGCCATGCCAAACTGCATGGGAACGACTGTTGTCCCGCTGTCGTAGTTCATTATCTCCCGGAGGACGTCGTCATGGCGCTGAGCATCCTCGTCGGTCTCTTCGGGATCGGTCGTGTCGATGTCGGAGACGACGGCACCGAGTCGCCGGTGAGAGATCGTGTAGACGCGCTCGGCACCGGCGACGGCCTCGGTCTCGAACTCGACCGTGTCGCCGTCGACGATACCGTAGACGTACCGGTTGGTCATCGGTGGATCACTCGCTGAACGGACGCGACGGACTCTCCGTTCGGTCTGGTGTCTGGTCGCCCGCGTCGAACGTCACAGGGAGAGACATGCGATCGGAACACGCCGCCTCCGTCGGTGGTCGGATAACTAACTGACATAGGCTTGGTAGCTGTGCTCCGTGCGGACACCGCAACGAGCACTCGAGTATCGTCATGAACGATTCGTTGTTCCGGTGGGTTACGGTAGTGCTTGCAGTTGCATCCCTCACCGTCTCGAGGCCTGTCCAATACGAAGGTGGGCGCTCTCCGGAAAGCAGACGGGCTCGAGCCAGCGTGCTTGCAACCGCAGTCCGAGTCGTGTTACGGAGGGCCGGTCAACATCAGGGAGTATGGCACAACCACAACGAAGACCCGACTCCTCGAGTCTCGCGGAGGTACTCGACCGCGTCCTGGATAAGGGCGTCGTCATCGACGTCTGGGCGCGCATCTCGGTCGTCGGGATCGAACTGCTGACGATCGAAGCCCGCGTCGTGGTTGCCTCCGTCGACACCTTCCTGCACTACGCGGAGGAGATCGCAAAAATTGAGCAGGCCACGGCGGAGGGCGATCTCGAAGAACTCGAGGAGCTCGAGGTCGAGCCCCGTCCCGAATCATCGCCGAAGTCCACAACGGAGTAATTACTCGTGGGCGACGCCTCGCGCAAGCGAAAGGTCCGCGGCCGGAAAATCAGGGCCAGTCGCGAACAGAAGGCAGGCCGGCGAGCGAAGAAGGAACTCGCGCGCAAGGCATCGAACGCCGGCGAACGAACCGGCGACAGTCCCCTCTCTGATCCCGAGGGGGCCCGACCCGAGACGTTCGTCGAGACCGACGCCGTCGAAACCCTGCAAGAGCGCATCACGGGCTGGCTCGAGGCCGACCAGCCGGTCCACCTGCTCGGGCCGACTGGCTGTGGGAAGACGGCCCTCGCGCTGTCGGTCGCCGCCGAACGCGGCCGCCCGGTTGTCTGGATCAACGGCGACGACGCCGTCGACACTGCAGCGCTCGTCGGCGACCACGCCGGGGGCGAACGCTACATGGAGGACGACCAGTTCATCGGCGGCGTCAGCAAACAGACCGAGATCGTCCGCGAACGCTGGGTCGACAACCCCCTCTCGGTCGCCGTTCGGGAGGGCGCGACGCTCGTCTACAACGAGTTCTCGCGCAGCGATCCCGACGCACACAACGTCCTGCTCTCGGTCTTCGAGGAGGGTGTCTTAGAGCGCCCCAGCAAGCGCGGCGAGGACCGGACGATCGACGTCCATCCCGAGTTCCGGGCGATCCTCACGTCCAACGACACCGAATACGCTGGCGTCCACGAACAGCAGGACGCGCTGCTCGATCGATTCGTTGGTGTCCACGTCGACTACTACGACGCCGAGACCGAACGCGAGATCGTCCGCGCACACGTCGACCTGCCGGACGACGACATCGCGACCGTCGTCGAGACGACGCGAGCGCTTCGCGACGACCTCGAGATCGTCGTCGGCACGCGTGCGGCGATCACGGCCGCGAAGGGGCTCGCGGTCTTCGACGGGCACGACGACGCCGGCGAGTTCGCCGACGAGACGTTGGCGACCATCTTCACCGACGTGCTCGCGCCGAAAGTCGCGGGCGAGGACGGCGGCGCTATCGATGACCTGCGATCGCAGATCACCGAGGCGATCTAACCGACTCCGAACGGCACAGCAAGCGACCACAGACCGATGGCCGAAGCCGACACCGATACCGACTCACAGGAGCGATGTAAGGCCCGCACCGAAGACGGCGAGCGGTGCTCACGGCCGGCCCAGGACGACGGCTTCTGCTATCAGCACGACGAAAGTGATCCAACAGTGAGCGACAGTCAAGCAGCCGAAACGCAAGAACAGCCCGACGAACAGGCCGATGACGAGAGCGAGCAGCCCCGCTCCCGCGGCACGACGACGATGACCGCCGACGAGGTGACCGACCCCGACGAGGTCAAGAAAGACGTCGATGTCGAACACGAGGAGATCGCGGGGGTCCTCGCCGTTCGCGAGACCGTCCAGTCGACCGCCGGCCAACTCATCGGCCACGAGTTCGACGGCGTCAGCGAGATTTCGCCGACCGACGAGGGCTGGCGGGCCGTCGTCGAAGTCGTCGAACGCCGGGCCGTCCCCGACACCCAGGACATCATCGGCCGCTACGAGATCGAACTCGACCCCAGCGCGACCGTCCACGGCTACCGCCGCGTCGACCGCTACCGGCGCGGCGACACCGCCGCGTTCGAGTAGCGGATCGACGCAAGCAGTCCCGCTCGCGGGCACTCGAGTCACGACGCTGTCGCTGTCCCCGGCGGTCTGCCCGACCGCAACCTCGAAGACGTCCCATCCCGTCGACCCGACCGAACACGCCATGTCGAGCCCGCCCGTCCACGGCGTCGCGGTCGGCCCGGAAACCCGGTGTGCTCACTACCGCACCGACCGCGACATCGTCGCGTTCAAATTCGCGTGCTGCGAGTGTTACTATCCCTGTTTTCGCTGCCACGAGGAACGGACGGATCACGAGGCGGTGCCGTGGCCGCGTGACCGGTTCGACGAGCCGTCCGTGCTCTGTGGCGTCTGCGACACCACGCTTTCCGTCCCGAACTATCTCGAGGCCGACTATCGCTGTCCGGCTTGCGATGCGGCGTTCAATCCCGGCTGTGGAGCCCACGCGGCGCTGTACTTCGAGACAGGAGCGTCGGACCAGTGACCAGTCGTCGACCGACACGACACCCAAGTCGGCACACTGATCCAGCAAGCTATTTCCGCGTCGGACGGTCGACTCCGGGTATGGATCCGGCGCTTGGCCCGCCCGACGCGATGGCCGAGAAACGCGACGAGCTGACGCCGATGATGCGTCAGTATCACGATCTCTGTGCGCGCTACGACGACGCGATCGTCCTCTTTCAGGTGGGCGACTTCTACGAGACCTTCTGTGGCGCGGCCGAACGCACCGCGCGTTTACTCGAGATCGCCCTGACCAGCCGCGAGGACTCCACCGGCGAGTACCCGATGGCCGGCATTCCGATCGACAACGCCGAGTCGTACATCGAGGACTTACTCGAGGCCGGCTACCGGGTCGCGGTCGCCGATCAGGTCGAAGAGCCCGGCGAGACCTCGGGTGTCGTCGAGCGGGCGGTCACACGCGTAATCACGCCCGGAACGCTCACCGAGGACGAACTGCTCGCAAGCGACGACAACAACTTCGTCGCGGCGCTCGCCCGCGACGACGAGCGCCTTGGACTGGCCTTCCTCGACGTCTCGACCGGCGACTTCTACGCGACAAGTGCGACCGCACGCGAGTCAATCGCCGACGAATTAAGCCGATTCAACCCCTCCGAGGCGGTCGTCGGCCCCGACGCGCCGGCCGACCCCGTCCCCGACGACTGTATGGTGACGCCGTTCGACGCGCGAGCATTCGACCGCGAGCGGGCCGGCGAGAAGCTCGCGGCGTATTTCCGGAATCCCGACGCCTTGCTCGCCACCGACGCCGAAATCCGTGCCTGCGGCGCGTTGCTTTCCTACGCCGAGTACGTCCGTGGCGGCGAACACGAAGGTGAACGCGGCGAGGCCGACGACGAGCGCGTCGCGGCCGTCTTCGAGAGCGAGGGGGAGCAGCGCCTCGAGTACATCACGCAACTCACCCGCTACGATCCTCGCGAATATCTCTTACTCGACGCCGTCGCCTTGCGTAGCCTCGAGCTATTTGAACCCCGGACGGTCCACGGCCGCGACGACGCGACGCTGATCGGCGTGATAGACGAGACCGCGAGCGCACTCGGCGGCCGCCGGTTGCGCGACTGGCTCCGCCGGCCGCTGCTCGAGCCTGCACGAATCGAGGCACGCCACGACGCAGTCGCAGAACTAAAAGCGGCGGTCCAACGGCGCGAAGAGCTTCACGAACGGCTTCGGGAGGTCTACGACCTCGAGCGACTGATCGGACGGATCTCCCGCGAGCGGGCCAATGCGCGGGATCTGCGCTCGCTGCGGGATACGCTCGCGGTCGTCCCCGAGATCCGTGACCAGCTCGCGGACGCCGACTGCGAGCGGCTGCGGGAACTCCACGAGGCGCTCGACCCGCTGTCGGACGTTCGCGAATTGATCGAGGACGCGGTCGTCGCCGAGCCACCGATCGAGATCACCGAAGGCGGGATCATCGCGGAGGGCTACGACGACGACCTCGACGAGGTGCGCGCGACCGCCCGCGACGGCAAACAGTGGATCGACGACTTAGAGGCACGCGAACGCGAGCGCACTGGCATCGACTCGCTGAAGGTCGGCCACAACTCGGTACACGGCTACTACATCGAGGTGACGAACCCGAATCTCGAGGCCGTCCCCGACGACTACCAGCGCCGTCAGACCCTGAAAAACTCCGAGCGGTTCGTCACGCCGGAACTGAAAGCCCGCGAAGACGAGATCGTTGGGGCCGAGCAACGGGCCGACGATCGCGAGTACGAACTGTTTTGTGAGGTTCGTAGCGAGATCGCTGCCGAAGTCGAACGCGTCCAGGCGCTTGCCGACGCACTGGCGAATTTGGACGCGCTCGTCTCCCTTGCGACCGTCGCCGCCCAGTACGACTACTGCCGGCCCGACCTCCTCGAGCGCGAGGGACGGGACGGGCTCGTGATCGACATCGAGGGCGGCCGCCACCCGGTCGTCGAGCGCACCCAGGAGTCGTTCGTCCCCAACGATGCCCACCTGAGGCCCGAGCGGCGGCTGGCAGTGATCACCGGCCCCAACATGTCCGGGAAGTCGACGTACATGCGCCAGGTGGCCCAGATCGTTCTGCTGGCCCAGATCGGGAGTTTCGTCCCCGCTCGAGCCGCAAAACTCACGCCCGTCGACCGGATCTTCACCCGCGTCGGGGCCAGCGACGACATCGCCGGCGGGCGCTCGACGTTCATGGTCGAGATGGACGAACTCGCGACGATCCTCCGGGACGCCGACGAAGGCTCACTCGTCCTCCTCGACGAGGTCGGACGGGGAACCTCGACTGCCGACGGCATGGCAATCGCACGGGCGATCACTGAACACCTCCACGACGCAGTCGGCGCGACGACGCTCTTTGCGACCCACCACCATCCGCTGACCGAACTCGCCGACGACCTCGCTGCCGCCTTCACGCTTCACTTCGAGGTCGACCAGGACGACGGCGAGGTCGTCTTCTACCACGAAATCGCGCCCGGTGCGGCCACGGGCTCGTACGGCGTCGAGGTCGCGACCGCGGCCGGCGTACCCGTAAACGTGGTCGATCGGGCACGGGAACTGGTCGCCGACGCAGCAGCCGGGGAAGTCGGAGCGGACGACAGCGCTGACGAGGGGACTGACGACACCGACTCGAGCGATCACCCGATGGCCGACGCCGACGGCGAGTCGCCTGCGCCAGCGACGGCAGACGGTGGCGACATCCCAACGGACGTGGCGGCCGAACTCCGTGCGCTCGATCTCGCCCACCTCACGCCCGTCGAGGCGCTGACGGAACTCGATCGGCTCAAACAGTTGCTCGAGGAGTAAGCCGATCGCTCCGTCGGTCGCACCGATCCAAGCCGCCGACGTGAAACGCCGAGCAGACCGCAGACGGCACCATCCGGCACAACACACAACCGTGCCAGCGACGATGTTACTCCATGACGTATCGAACGACC
Organism: Natrinema limicola JCM 13563; assembly: GCF_000337475.1. Classification (GTDB taxonomy): domain Archaea; phylum Halobacteriota; class Halobacteria; order Halobacteriales; family Natrialbaceae; genus Natrinema; species Natrinema limicola. The sequence continues at coordinate 87,705 of NZ_AOIT01000038.1, forward strand.
ATCGGCTGGTCGCTCATCACGTCGGGCATCGTCACGCTGTTACTGAAGGCACTTCCGGGCGACTCGTTGTGGTGGGGAATCGGGCTATTAGTACTGGGGATTGTGGTCTTCACAGTTCGCCGGTAGCCGGCCGCTCGACCAGGACCTGGATCACTCGCCTTCCAGTCGACGTCAACCCGCCCTCAAGTCGGCTGTAACCTTCTTCTGTCACGCCGATGAACGGCTGACACGGGAGGCGATACACGATATGGGAGAGTTGACACTCGCAAGTCCAGCGTTCGACGACGGGGACCGGATCCCCCAGAAGTACGGCTACACGGCAGACGATGTCAACCCGCCGCTCGAGATCGGCGGCGTTCCGGACGACGCCGAAGCGCTCGCGCTGATCGTCGACGATCCCGACGCGAGAGCGCCCGCTGGGAAGATCTGGGACCACTGGGTCGTCTGGAACGTTCCGCCGACAACGACGACGATTCCCGAGGACTGGCACCCAACCGAGGCGACTGAGGGAACGAACGACTACGGCGAACACGGCTACGGCGGCCCGAACCCGCCAGAGAGAGAACACACCTACCGGTTCGAACTGTACGCGTTGGACGCGTCGCTCGACCTCGCCACCGATGCCGGCGCGGACGAGCTTCGCTCGGCGATGGACGGCCACGTCCTCGAGCAAACACGCCTCGAAGGGACGTATCCGGCCTGACGCGCCGAATAGACCACTTACTCCGCCGGCGGCTCGAGCGAGACGAACTCGAGGCCGTGATCGTCGAGTAGCCGCGCCGCGCGATCGGTCACCGACGGCGCGACCAGAATCCCGCGGACCGTCGCCTCGGCGTGCAGATCCCGCTCGAGGGCGTCGACGTACCGCCGGAGCTGGCTCACCGCGTCGGGACCGACCCGTCGACGCTTCAGTTCGACGACAACAGCCCGCCCAGCGTCGTCCTCGCCGTAGATGTCGACCGCACCCGCCGGCGTGTCGCGCTCGGTTGCCAGCGGCGTAAAGCCGGGCTCGAGGAGGGCCGGCTCCTCCAAGATCCGCTGACGGAGATCCTCCTCGGTACCGACGAGCGCGAGGTCGTTCTCGTCGGACCCCGACAGCGCGGAGACCTGAAAGAGGTCCTGAAACCGGACGGTGAGTCGTTCGTCCGGCGTCGATCGACGGCTCTCGAGAACGAGCGCGCCGTCCTCACAGGAGACGTCGTGGTCACAGCCCGGCGGCTGCCAGTTGACCGGCTGCTGGCCTTCGTCGGTATGGACCAGTGCCGCGCCGTCGGGCTTGAACATGACGTGGCGGTCGCCCGCCTCGAGATAGCTCGTCGCCCGGCCGTCGTAATCGACGGTACAGCGCCCGAAGACGGTCACGATGGCGCCGCGATCGAATCCGCGAGCGATCACGTCGCGGGCGGCCGTCGGCGTCGGTCCCTGAAGCGTTTCCGTCCGCTGGCCGTGCTCTGACTCCGTCACTGACAGCCGTAGTGTCGGGGCGGATAAAAGCCCCCCGCTGTCGGGTGAAGTACCTCGGGGACAAGCCCCGAGGCACTCGCCCTACTCAGCCTGTAGATTCCGTCCCGAGTCGAAAGAACACAGAAGATATATGTCTGTCCGCTGCCGCGCTCGATTCACAATGTCGAACCTTTCGAGCCGTCGTGGCCTCCTTGCACTTGCCGGGACCGGTCTCGCCGCGTCGCTTGCCGGCTGCTCCCAACTCGACTCGATGAGCGGATCGGCCGGCGAAACGACGGACGCCGTCACACTCCAGATCAGACCGGACGAAGACGAAGTTTCGAGTCTAGGAGAGGAAATCCAGGCGGAGCTCGAGAACGGGACCATCAGCCGGCAGGAGGCACAACTCGAGTACCAAGAACGACAGCTCGAGTTGGTCGAAGCGGCCGCGACCGATTTCGAGGAGTCGGCTGCGGACAGCGACATCACGATCGAGAGCTCCGAAACGGCGTACGGTATTTTTCTCGTCGCTGGCTCCGACGAGGCGATTTTGGATACGCTCCGCGATGGGACCGCCGGCGCGATCTATCCCGGTGAGCAGTACGAGCCACTCGTCCAGCAACAGCAACAACAAGCCCAACAGCGGACGATGCTCGAGGAACAACAACAAACCGCAAACAACGAGACGAACGACTCGACGGGGAACGAGACGGACAGCTAACTCGAGCCAGATCGCTGTCTTCGATCCCGCGTTACTACTTTAGATACTGTCGGACAGAACTATTTGAAGATCACTCGCTCAGACTCGGCCGTCACCGCCGGCAACAGCCGGTTTTCGCGAGCGACTTCTCACTGACTGCTGTCTGACAGTATACTCATCGCTCTCGTCGCTCGAGCGCAAACGGGCTCTCGTGCTCGGTCCAGTCCCAGCCGGGAAGGCGTTCCTGAAAGCCGGCAGCGAGTGCAGCCTCGCAGTCGTCGACGCCGGCATTTTCACCTTCTTCACCGTGGACGTGGACGTCTGCATAGTGGTATGTCGCCTCGCCGAGCATCCGGAGCGGTTGGTGGCCAGCGATCGTTCCGGCCAGTTCGCGACCGAGGACTTCGTCGACGATGAATCCCGGGTAGTCTCCGTCAACGTCGAGCCCTCTAAGAAGCGCGACCAGCGCGGCGACGTTGACAGCCAGATCGCCATCGGCAAAGACGTCGTCGACCGCCGCGTGGTACTGTGCCGTCGTCACGGCGTCGACGTCGGTCTCGAAGATGTCGCCGAGGTCGTCGCGGACATCGTTGATAATCGGGACGATCCGGTCGGCACGGGCTGCGATCCAGTCTCGTTCCTCGCGGACACGAGCGGGCGTGATATGCATGGGTATAGGTATCGACGAGGAGCGCATCCGTCAAAGCTCTGTAGCATTCGCCACACTCACACCGTCGAGAGAACGGGGATAACGCTCCTGTTGACCAACAGAAACGCCTCTCCAGCCCCAGTTTTGCGAAGGCTTTTATACTCCGCAAAGAATAGCCTCGAGTAAGCGGGTTCTCCCTGGAATCTTCCCGCACGAACCAGGATAACCGATCCGGGAGCGTCTTCGTCAGGCATGGAGTAGGATACGATGATCCACGAGACGAGACGGAGTGTGAGCTACGTTGTCCCGTCCGGACGACACTCACCACCGATGTTGACACGGCGGCCGCCGGTCGGCGGTCGTCACGACACCGAGTTCCGTCAGTTGTCTCCGATCGCCTCCGCCCGGCCCGGCAGCGTCCCCGATCCCGGACGGCGAGTTCACGCAAGCCACATTGGCGACCTATGAGCACTGTAGAGCAGCAACTCGACGATCTCAAAGCACAGATCACGAGCGAGTTACCGAGCGATATCTCGGTCTCCTCGGTGAAATACGAAGGCCCCGAACTGGTGGTCTACACTCGCGACCCGAAAAAATTCGCCCAGCAGGGCGATCTCATTCGACAGCTCGCGAGCAAGCTTCGCAAGCGGATCACTGTCCGGCCCGATCCAAGCGTTCTCTCCCGCCCCGAGCAGGCCCGCGAGGAGATCATGGGCGTTATTCCCGACGAAGCCGGGGTGACCGACCTCGATTTCCACGCCGATACCGGCGAAGTCGTCATCGAGGCCGAAAAGCCCGGCATGGTGATCGGCCGTCACGGCTCGACGCTCCGCGAAATCACGAAAAACGTCGGCTGGACGCCCGAAGTCGTCCGTACCCCGCCGATCGAATCCTCGACCGTCTCGAACGTCCGGAGCTTCCTCAAACAGGAACGCGACGAGCGACGGGACATCTTAGAGAAGGTCGGCCGCCAGATCCACCGCGAAGAGATGTCCGACGACGAGTACGTCCGGATCACCACACTCGGCTGCTGTCGCGAGGTCGGTCGCGCGTCGTTTATTCTCTCGACGCCCGAAACGCGGATCCTCATCGACTGCGGTGACAAACCCGGCGCGGAAGGCGAAGTGCCCTATCTCCACGCCCCCGAGGCACTCGGCGCTGGCCCCCAGACCATCGACGCTGTCGTCCTCACCCACGCCCACCTCGACCACTCCGCGCTCATTCCGCTCCTGTTCAAGTACGGCTACGACGGCCCGATCTACTGTACCGAACCCACGCGAGACCTGATGGGACTGCTGACCCTCGACTATCTCGATGTCGCGGCCAAGGAAGGCCGAACCCCGCCCTACGAAAGCGAACAAGTCCGCGAAGCGATCAAACACACTATCCCGCTCGAGTATGGCGACGTCACCGACATCGCACCGGACGTCAAACTCACCCTCCACAACGCCGGCCACATCCTCGGCTCGGCCGTCTCGCACTTCCACATCGGTGACGGCCTCTACAACGTCGCCTTCTCCGGCGACATCCACTACGAGGACACGCGCCTGTTCAACGGCGCGACCAACGACTTCCCGCGGGTCGAGACGCTCGTGATGGAGTCGACCTACGGCGGTCGCAACGACTATCAGACCGACCAAGAAGACTCCGAGAAGAACCTCAAGAAAGTCATCAACGAGACCTACGAAAAAGGCGGCAAAGTCGTCATTCCGGCGTTCGCGGTCGGCCGCTCCCAGGAAATCATGCTCGTCTTAGAGGAGGCGATGCGCAACGGCGACATTCCCTCGATGCCGGTCCACCTCGATGGCATGATCTGGGAGGCAACGGCGATCCACACCACCTACCCCGAGTACCTGCGTGACGACCTGCGCGACCGCATCTTCCACGAGGACGAAAACCCCTTCCTCGCCGAGGAGTTCAACCACATCGACGGCGGCGAAGAAGAACGCCAGGACGTCGCCGACGGCGACTCCTGTATCATCCTCTCGACGTCGGGGATGGTCACCGGCGGCCCGATCATGTCCTGGCTCTCGCATATCGGCCCCGATCCGGACTCGACGCTCGTCTTCGTCGGCTATCAGGCCCAGGGAACCCTCGGCCGGCGCATCCAGAACGGTTGGGACGAGATTCCGACCAGCGAAGTCGGTGCCATGGGCAACGGCGGCGGCCGAGGCACCCTCTCACTGAACATGGACGTCGAAACCGTCGACGGCTTCTCCGGTCACTCCGACCGCGCCGGCCTCGAGAACTTCGTCAAAACGATGAACCCACGCCCCGAGAAAGTCCTCTGTGTCCACGGCGACGAACGCTCCACGCAGGACCTCTCGAGCGCACTCTATCACAACTACGACATGCGAACCTTCGCGCCGAAGAACCTCGAGACCTTCCGCTTCCTCTGAAAGCCCTCGTTCGGCCTTGGCAGGCCTCACTCGCCCTTTTCATTTCTACCGGAGCGCCTGCGGCGCTCCGGTCGCCCGGAAATCTTCGATTTCCGCAGGCCACCAGGGCCGCACTTGCGCGGCGCGCAGATTCGCGCGCCGCGCGGTCGGCCTGCCCTCCCCCGTGACTCGAGCGCTCGCCACTTGATCGAGGCGAGCGCTCGAGACGGCCACTGTGGATGGTCGTGACCTGTCGAAATCGCGGCTGCCCAGACGCAGGCGGCTCGGAAACGAATGGAGAACCAGAGCAGCGTGCGGTGACGAGAGAACCGAATACCGAGTTGCTTATCGGTCGTTCGATTGGGCAGCCACTTCGTCGTCGGCCGCTATCGACTCGTCTCCTTCCCAGCGTTCCTCGTGGACGAGCGTCTCCATATCGAGTCGCTCGCGCCACCCCTCCTGCTGGAGGACCGGTTCCTCGGGGAAGCCGTCTTCCGGATACCCCAGACAGAGATACGCGATCGGCTTAACGTGTGGCGGGATGTCGAGGACTTCCTGAACCTCGTAAGGATAGAGGACGCTCACCCAGCCGACGCCGACACCTTCCGCGCGAGCCGCTAGCCAGAGGTTCTGTACTGCAAGACACGTCGAGTAGACGTCGGTGCGCTTCATCGAATTGCGACCCAGTACGTGTGGCGCGCCGCGGGTCGGATCGCAGGTCACACAGATGTTGATCGGTGATTCGCGAATCCCCTCGAGTTTCAGCTCCGCGAACTCGCTTCGGCGTGGTTCCTCGTAGCCCTCGCGGGCGGCCGCGATGGCGCGTTCTGCGATCGACGCGATTTCCGTTTTGGTCTCATCGTCGCTGACGACGACGAGATCCCACGGTTGCGAGAAGCCGACGCTTGGCGCGTGATGGGCAGCCTGCAGCAGTCGCTCGAGCACCTCCTCGGGAATCGGATCGTCACGAAACCGCCGGATATCGCGCCGGGCGTAAATCGTCTTGTACACTGCCTCCCGTTCCGCATCCGTGAATGCAACCATTGTTTCACAACTGCAATCAATATTGTATAAATCCAGTGACTAGCCGCTGGCAGGGGACTCGAGCGAGGGCAGTCGAGACCAGCTGCCAACAGTGGCGAGAGGAGTCGCCAGCCCGGTCACTCGGGAGCGTCGGCCGGATCGACGACCTCGCCTGTCTCGGAATAGACGCCGACCTGATCGCAGAGATCGGCCATCGGGCACGCCTCGGGATCATCTAGGCAGGCTGGCTTGCGCGCAGTGCAGTACTCGCGGCCGAACTGAATCGTCGCTGTGTGTCCGAACCCGCACTTGGCCGCGGGTACGTCGCGCTCGAGGATCTCACGAACGGTTTCGTGATCGGCATCCGGCGGCGCGATTCCCAGCCGCCGGTAGATCCGGTGGACATGCGTGTCGACAGGGAAGACGCCACCGCGACCGCCCGCAAAGAGCAGGACACAATCGGCAGTCTTCGGGCCGACGCCGCGAACCTCGAGCAGTGTCTCGCGAACCGCTGCCGGTGCCTCGTCTTTGACGAACGTATCGAACGCGGCGGCGGAGCCGAATTCCTCGAGTACCCACTCGGCGGTGTCGATGATGGTTTCTGACTTTTGGTTGTACAGTCCCGCCGAGCTGATCGTCTCGGCGAGCGTCGACTGCTCGGCATGAGCGAGCGATTCGGCCAGATCGAGGTCGTCGCCATCGTATCGCTCGAGCAGTGCGTCATGAGCCGGCTGGCTCGCCTTGTCGCTCGTGTTCTGGCTCAGGATCGTCCGGACGAGACAGGTAAAGGCGTCTTGACCGCCGTAGGTCTTCTGCCAGTACAGCTCACCCAGTCGGTCAACGACCGCCTCTGCGCGGGTGTCGGCTGTCGCGGGATCGAACTCGGCGGCCACACCGCCACCTGCCGTGCCACCGCTGATGTTGACAGCTGGCTCCGGATCATCGCTCATATCGGGACGATAGGACGGATAGGACAAAACCGCGACGGAAGCGGTGGCTCGAGCGACGCTGACGACCGGTCACTCGACGCGAATCGTCACCGTCGCCTCGGCACCGTCAGCCAGTGCGTCGACGAGGTCGCGGTCGAATCCTTCGGCTGCGAACTCGGCACCGACCATGATCGTCCGGTCGTCGACGTAGTCGCTCGTTCGCCCCACTGCGCTTCGCTCGTTGGTCAGCTCGAGGTCGGGATGGCCATGACCCGAGACCGACTCCGTGTAGCCGTCAGCTTCGATAGTAACCGTGATCGTTGCGTCGGCATTCTGACATGCCGCGACGAACCCGGGGTCGAAATCAGCCGGGGAACGGTCGGCCTCGATCGCAAGGATGCAGTCGCCCGCAGGCGTGAGATAGTCATCGGTCGTCACCTCGAAGGTGCTCGCGTGGTCGGCACTGACGTGCTCGTGACCGCGAGCCTGAATAACCTCTTCCATGCAACGGAGTTCGGTGCCGGTCGGAAAACGGGATCGAATCGGGCCCGTCTCGAGCCCGTGTGTCGCTCAGACGAGACTTGCGCCGTCGAAGTCGCCGCGGCTGTAGTCGATCTCCATCAGCTCGAGGATCGTCGGCGTGATGTCGAATAAGTCGGCATCGTCGATCGTCGCCTCCGGATCGTCGATATAGAGCGACGTGTTGTCGAAGCTGTGCATTCCGTTGCGCGGGCCCGTATCGAAGACCTCGGCGTCGCCCTTGAAGCCGGACTTGAGGTCGAAGCCCTTGTTCGGGATCGCGACCAGGTCGGGCGCGATATCGTCGTGGTCGCCACGGAAGGCCGCTTCCTTCTCGACGACGCGGTCGACGACCTTGTTGCCGTCGGGGCCCTCGAGGGCCTCGAGGTCGGCTTTGAGCTGATCACGAACCTCGTCGTACTCGTCCTCGGGGACGGAGCCGCGGGGTTCACGTCCCTCGAGGTTGATGTAGAAGCGACCGGGGATGAACGAGTAGGCTTTCGTATCGGTCGAGATGTCGCCCAGTTCCTCGGGCTCGTCGGTCTGGAAGGAGAGCCAGCCCTCCTCACGAAGCCACTCGTTGAAGTGGACCTCGTAGTCGAGGCTGGTAAAGCCGTGATCGGAGGCGACGATCATGGTGGCGTCGTCGGGGAGTGCCTCGCGCAGCCGGCCGATGTAGTCGTCGACCTTCTGGTAGAACTCGAGGAAGTCGTCTTTGTACTCGCCGTCGCGTTCGTAGTCTTTGAAGAGGAAGTGGTTGACCCGGTCGGTCGTCATGAAGACGCCGAAAAAGAGGTCCCAGTCGTCTTCCTCGATGTAGTGTTTGAACGCCTCGAAGCGCGCGTCGACCGTCGCGTGGGCGTCCTCGATGAACTCGGCTTTGTCGTCCTGATGGCCGAGTTTCGGGTTGACGTCGATCCGGTAGTCCAGTGTCTCGAGGTAGCTCCCGACATCGTCGGGGTAGGCAGCCTTCTCGAGGTCGGGCGAGAGAAAGCCCGAGACCATCCGCTGGACGTCACGCTGTGGCGGGAAGGTGACGGGGACGTTCATGACGGTCGCCTCGCGACCGGCCGCTTGAACGCGGTCCCAGACGCGGTCGGCCTGGACGTCACGCCCCATCGGGACATAGGTGTCGTAGGTGCCGACTTCTCGGTCCTGGAAGCCGTAGACGCCGGTCTCGCCGGGGTTTTTTCCGGTCGTCAGCGACGGCCAGCAGGCGCTGGATTCCGGCGGGACGATGCTCGAGATTTCTGCCGCCGTGCCGTCGTCAGCGAGCGCTGCAAAGTTGGGAAACAGTTCCTCGTGCTCCGAGAGGAGACTATACGGTACGCCGTCGACCCCAATAAACGCGACTCGGGGGTCACCGTCGCCCCGTAATCGGTCGAACAGACCCATGGCCGGACGTAGTTCGACCGGGTACAAGAAGGTTCGTTTCGGAACAGTGTTTTGCGAATACCTGCGACGGAAGCCGTCGGTTCGACGGTCGCCGACTGCAGGCCGGATGGGACCGTCCGTACGGGGATGCTCATACTGCCGGACAGACCGACGAGACCCCACCGGCGGTAACGAAAGCGGAGCGGGGACGATGGGGCGTCTGCGGCCTCGGACGTGGCGCGGCAGGTTACTCGTCGCGGTCGCTCGAGTCTGCTGGCTCGAAGTTGGTCGGGACGACCGTGAGGTGAGCCATACCGACGCCAGACGTGGCTGCGTCGTCGGCTGACGATCCCGAACGTGGGGCGGGGTTGGATGCTGCCATACAGTGAGATGTACGGGCGAGACGGGCATAAAATTACCCATGCTCATAACGCATCCGGCAACCGGCCGGCGATAACTCTGGGGAATCAGCCGGTGGAGCCGACGACAGAAACGAAAAACGACCGGTCGCGGTCGTTACTGGAAGTTCTCTTCGTAGAGGTCCTGGGCGTGTTCGATCGCGTCGTAGGCAGCCTGCTTGTCCTCCCAGCCCTGCGTCTCGACTTCCTTGCCTTCCTCTAAGTTCTTGTAGGTCTCGAAGAACTCGTCGATCTCGTCGAGTTGCTGCTGTGGGATGTCGTCGAGATCCTGAATGTGATCGTAACGTGGGTCCTCACTCGGGACGGCGATGACCTTGTCGTCCTGCTCGCCGTCGTCGTCCATCTTCATCAGCGCGACGGGACGGGCTTCGATGACACAGCCGGGGAACGTCTGGTCCTCGACGAGAACGAGCACGTCGAAGGGGTCCTCGTCGTCGTAATAGGACTGCGGGATGAAGCCGTAGTCGCTCGGATAGTGGACGTTGCTGTGGAGCACGCGGTCGAGGACGACGCCCGGCACGTCCTTGTCGTACTCGTATTTGTTTCGCTCGCCTTTGAGACATTCCACGACGGCGTAGATCTCTTCGGGTGCGTTCGGTCCAGTCTCGAGGTCTTCCCAGAGGTTGACCATGTATCGGAACATCTGTAGTCGATCAAAAAGTACTTTCGTAATCGACTGTCAGTATTCGAGTGACGGTTGCCAGATACTCGACAGACACCACGAAGGCCCGTTACACCCGTCTTCGGCCTCGTATCGGTCGGTCATCGGGTGTCGGATCGGCTGATACGAAGTGATAGTTGACAAGTCTTAAATAGTCTGGTGACAATTGCACAAGTATGTCAGAGGCACAATCAATCACCGGCGAACAGAGTATTGCACGCGAACTCACCGCCTTCCAGAACAACATCCTCGTCATCCTCGCGAAGGAGCCGATGTACGGCCTCGCGATCAAGCGCGAACTCGAGGACTACTACGGGACGGAAGTAAACCACGGACGGCTCTACCCTAACCTCGACGAACTCGTCGACCTGGGACTGGTCTGTCTCTTATACACATCTCTNAGAGATGTGTATAAGAGACAGCTCGAAGGTCGTCACGGGCGACGACCGCGCCGACGAGATCCGCGACATCGTCGAAAACAGCTACTAGAACTGGTAGTTCGGGACTCGCTCGTCAGCAGTCTCGAAGATCAGTTCGATCGATTCCTCGATCACTTCCTGTTGGTCGTCCGATGGCCAGGCGTTCCTGACGAAGTAGTCCGTGCGAAACTCCGCGAGCTCGTCACCCGTCAGTGATTCGATCGCCTTCGCGTAGTGGTTGCCCGCGAAATCGGCCAGGATTGCCGCGTTATCGCCGTGAACGTCACCGTGGGTGTCCCTGACCGTCGCGGCGAGGTCGCGGTTATGGGCGTCGACGTCGTCCCACTCGTCCGGATCGCCCGTCCCCTCGAGCGGGATTTCGACCGCGCGGTCGATGTCTTCGATGCGGTCGGTCCGGATGACACCGTCCTCGTGCCACTCCTCGGGGTGGAGGACGAGGACGTCATCGCCGTCATCGTCGCGGATGCGCGAGGTGAAATCGTGTTCCTCGAGGAGGTCGTCGCGCCGCTGTTCGTAGGCCGCGGCCTCGTTGTCGTCGACCGCGTTGCGCGTCAGCCGAGTCAGTCGTTCGGCTTCGTCGACGACGCCGCGAGGGAGTTCAGCGTCGTCGGTCGTGCCCGTGTCACTCTCTCCATCGACATCTATCGCGTTCGGATCGCTCATAGGTGCACGTACGAACGCGAGCGGTTTTCCGCTTGCCGGTCCAGCCGTGTCGTCCGTCAGTCTGAGCGGTCGGCGTTAGGCCTGATCCAGTGCCTCGTTGACGAGCCCGTCCGCGCGCTCGTTGACGTCTCGCGGGACGTACTCGAGGGTCCACTCATCGAACGCGGCCAGCAGTTCGTGGACGGTCACGCGCTTTTCCCGGAGGTCGGGGTTGTTGGTGTCGTACTCGCCGCGGACCTGCTTGACGATGAGCTCGGAGTCGCCGCGAACGTGGACCTCGTCGTAGCCGTAGTCGCGGGCGGCCTCGAGCCCGGCGATCAGGGCCTCGTACTCGGCTTGGTTGTTCGTCGCCGTCCCGATCGTCTCGCCGCCTTCAGCGACGATGCCATCGCCCGTGACGATCACCCAGCCGATCGCGGCCGGACCAGGATTGCCTCGTGAGCCGCCGTCGAAATAGACGTGAGCGCGCCCACCGCCCTCGCGGATCAGGGCCTCGAGGTCTCGCGGATCCGATCCCTGAATCACGATCTTGTCGTCGTAGGCGACGGCCGTCGCTCCACCCCGGCTGGCTCGCCAGCGCTCGTGGTCCGTGTTACCAGACTCGACAGAAACACCTGCGTCCTCGAGTCGCTCGCGGGCCGTCTCGACGTCACATTCGATAACCGGCATTCGTGTCCGGAATCGGCCAGAATGGGATAAAGGTTTTCCGGTTCCGAATCGTAAACCCTGCCCATAAACGCTTGTACTGTCTGTTTTCGGGCAGTACGGGTCAGACTAAGAAAATCCCTACCAAACATTTATATACTGTGGTGATACTACTATAAAAGTGCGATGACACGGTCCACCCGCCAGCGGGAGCGAACGCGCGAGACGGACGAGACCGAGGATCAGGAAGGGGTACGTGCCTGCCCCGAGTGTGAATCGGACAATCTCGTCAAGGACTCCGACCGGGGAGAGCTCATCTGTGAAGACTGTGGGCTCGTCGTGGAGGAGGAACAGATCGACCCCGGCCCGGAGTGGCGGGCGTTCAATCACCAGGAACGGCAGGAAAAGTCCCGCGTCGGCGCGCCGACGACCCAGACGATGCACGACAAGGGGCTGACGACGACCATCGACTGGAAAGACAAGGACGCCTACGGCCGCTCGATCTCCTCGAAAAAGCGCAGCCAGATGCACCGGCTGCGCAAATGGCAGGAACGGATTCGAACCAAAGACGCCGGCGAGCGCAATCTCCAGTTCGCGCTCAGTGAAATCGACCGGATGGCCTCCGCACTGGGGGTGCCACGCTCGGTCCGCGAGGTCGCGTCGGTCATCTATCGACGCGCGCTCAAAGAAGACCTCATCCGCGGGCGCTCGATCGAAGGCGTCGCGACGTCGGCGCTGTATGCTGCCTGTCGCAAAGAAGGAATCCCGCGAAGCTTAGAGGAAATCTCGGAAGTCTCCCGCGTCGAACGCAAAGAGATCGGTCGCACGTATCGATACATCTCGCAGGAACTCGGCCTCGAGATGCGTCCCGTCGACCCGAAAAAATACGTCCCTCGCTTCTGTTCTGAACTCGAACTGTCCGAAGAGGTCCAGACCAAGGCCAACGAGATCATCGAGAAGACGGCCGAGGAAGGGTTGCTGTCGGGCAAGTCACCAACGGGCTACGCCGCGGCTGCGATCTACGCTGCATCGCTGCTGTGCAACGAGAAGAAGACCCAGCGTGAGGTCGCCGATGTCGCACAGGTGACCGAGGTGACGATCCGGAATCGGTATCAAGAACAGATCGAAGCGATGGGTATTCACGGCTAGCCGAGCGTCGTCTCCACTTCCGATTTTATCACGCCACTCCGATTGGAGCGGCCGCGCCGTCGATCATCGTCACAGTGGCCGATTGTCGAACCCGGCGGACTAGTCGTCTTTGCCGACGCTGATGACCTGCAACAGCGAGTAGACGGGGACGCCCTCGAGCTCTTCGACGCCCTGTTTGTCGGCGAGGACGACACAGGCGAGCGGTTTCCCGCCTTCGGCGCGGATGGCCTCGATGGTCTCGCGCATGGTGGTGCCGCTGGTGACGATGTCGTCGACGATGTAACACTCGCGGTCGCGGATGCCGGCGAAATTTCGGCTAAACGTGCCGCCGAGTTCCTCGATGTCGCCTTCCTCCCACTGGTGTTTCGCCGGGGTGTAGGTGCCGAGATCGGTCTCGAGTTCGCGCGCGACCAGCGTCGCGATGGGGCCGCCGGCCTTTTCGATGCCGATCGTCAGGTCGACGTCTTCCCCGTGTTTGGCCAGCATATCGGCCATCGCCGAGGCGATGTGGTTCATCCGCTTGCTGTCCCGGCCGATTGCCGACCAATCGACGTGGATGTCCTGTGGGCCACTTACGCCGTTTGCCGGCGGCTGGGCCGGCTCCTCGGTCTGCTGGGGTGTCGTGCCGCTGCGTTCGACGAGCCAGCTTGCGGTCTCACGCGAGACGTTCAGTTCGTCCGCAATTTCGCCTTTCGAGAGCCCGCGAGCCGCGAGCTCAGCCGCGCTCTCGATGAGGTCGTCGACGTTTTTCATATAGCCGTGAATTCGACCGCTGTTTTTATAGTCGTGTCGTCATCCGGGGTTCCTGCCGACTCGTCATCGGCAGTCGCGGCGTGTGCCGTCGCGTGTGGGAACGCCTGATCGACTGACTCGAGACCGTAGATACCGGTCACGATCCCCTCGAGGACCCAGTCAGGAAGGTCTGAGAGCGTGTCGATGGCGGCCTCGAAGTGGCTGCGGTTGGAGTTGACGGTGCCGACGACGGCCTTGTTGTGAAGCACGAGTTCGCGATGCAGGTGGCCGCCGTCGACCTCGAACGTCCAGTCGCCGGGAACGCCAAGCAGGGCGGCGACGCCGTTGGGGGCGAGTGCGTCGATGGACTCGAATGCATGTTTGGCGTAGCCGGTGGCCTCGTAGACGAGATCCATCGGCTCGTAGGCGGTTGGGATCTCGTCGACCGGCGTCTCCCGAGAGTCAATATAGGTCGCGCCGAGTCGCTCGATGATGTCGATCACCGGATGTGGCCGGTCTTTCCGGCCGAGACAGTAGACCCGATCGAAGTCGTCCGCCGCCGCGACCATCGCAACGGTCAACAGTCCCAGCGAGCCGGTGCCGAGGACGAGGGCGGCGTTAGGTTGCCAGTCGAAGGCCGACCGGCTCGCGCGGGCGTGCTCGAGCGCCTTTTCTGTAATACTAAGCGGTTCGACGAGAAAACCCCACGGAGCGAGGTCGGCCGGGACCGGAACCAGAAATTCAGCCGGGCTCGTGATGTACTCGGCCATGAACCCGTGTGCGCCGACGATCCCGCGTTCGACGTACGCGCCCTCGGGAGCCATGTCGGGCTCGCCGCGCTCGAAATACTCGTTGGTCTCGGTCCCCGGCGGTGGCCGGCGAACCGTCGGAACGACGTACTGGCCTGCCTCGAGTCCGGTGTCGTTCGGGTCGTCGACGACGCCGACGGCCTCGTGGCCGAGGACGAGCCGGTCGTCGCCCTCGGGGGCCCCGCCGTGGCTCCCCTCGATGACCTCGTAATCGGTTCCGTCGACACCCACGCGGTGGATCCGCACGAGCGCCTCGCCGGGGGCTGGTTCTGGAACGGGCCGCTCGACGACGTCGGGGACGCCCGCTCCGGGCTGGACTGCGATGGCTTTCATACACACACAGTAGGAACCGTGAGGATAAATATTTATTCCCACTCGAGTTAATTGATGAAGTATGGACGATCCTGACAGTCAGGCATGGACGAGCGCCGATTCAGCGTCCCGACGCGACCGCCAGCGGAAACGATTATCCGACTGCCCATGCCTGTAGCCTCCATGGAGCGATACGATCTCGTCTACCAGCTCTACGACGAGTACGACACGAAGACCTTACGGGAGTTCCAGGAGTTCGTCGACGTCTTCCCGGCCGTCGACTCTCGAGTCGCCCTCGAGCACTGGCAGGGCGCGACCGAGGAACTCGAGGAGCGCAAAGACGAGATCCGGTCGTCGTTTGCGGCCGGCGAGACGTTCGCGGAGATCGCCGCCCGCGCGACCCGCGATCAGGCCTTCACTGCGCTCGATCTCGAGGCGAAGTACGACCGGGCGGTCAACGTCCTCGTCCTCGACGTCGACGAGACGTTGCGCTCTGCGGGCGGGACCGACAACGAAATCCCCCGCGAGACGCTGCACCTGCTGACCGAGTTCCACGAGACCGGCGTCCCGATCGTCATCTGTACGGGCCAGACCTTAGAGAACGTCAAGGGATTTGCGATCCAGGGACTGGGCAGTGAGATCGTCCACTCGGGAGACCTCTCGATCGTCTACGAGGCGGGGACGGGCGTGTTCACGCCAGGCCACGGTGCGGACACGAAACAGCTGCTTTACGAGGACTTAGAGGAGGAGATCCGAACCGTCTTCGACGAGGTCCGATCGCGCGTGCTGCCCGAAGCGCCCGAGGAGCTCCGCCGGGGCTGTCACCTGCAGGGCAACGAGTTCAACGTCACGATGAAGCCCAACTACGAGACCGGCTCGGCGGACGCCCGCGAGATCATCGACGAGGCCCTGGTCTATCTCATCGATCTGCTCGCCGACGCCGTCGGGGACACCCTCGAGAACGGCGACGGCGAGTCGGCGCTCGACGACGAGACGATCACCGACTGGACCCGCGCCTTCTACGCCGCACAGGACCCCGAGCTCAGGGCGGTCCTCGAGAGCGAGGGTTCCTACCCCGACCTCGACGCCGACACGGTGCCCGACGCGCTCACGGCCGTCTTAGAGCGGATCGACGTCGCCTACTACGAGGCCGACGCGGCCGAAATCGGCAGCCTCGAGTTGAACAAGGTCGTCGGCGTCGAGCGCGCACTGGACGTCCTCGGGGTCGACGACCCGTTCGCGCTCGTAATGGGCGACTCCAAGAGCGATCTCCGCGTAATGAAGTGGGTGGCGGAGAACGACGCCGGCATTGCGGCCGCTCCGGAACACGCTTCGCAGGACACCCTCCAGCACGTCCTCGAGACGGACGAGCTCGTCTTCGACCGCGGGAAAAGCGTCGACGTGCTCCGGACGGTGTACGCACTGAATCGACTGGCTCGCCTCGGGTAGCGACGACGCTGCTTGCGATCGTCGCATCCCCGTTTAACACAGATTCGAGGAGAACGCCCACGACAACAGTCGTGGAAGTAGTCATAACGGCCTGAGGACTGTCACGAACCGTGACGTGCTTCTTAAACTGCCGGCACACAAAGGCCGGTCCATCAATTCGATTCGAGCCCTCTATTGTCCCAGCGCGACCGTAACAACGGCGTCGTTCGGCGACCGCTTCGACACCGCTCAGAGGTGTGTGACTGATGACGACGATCGCAGAACTCTCGCTTTCGACGGCCGAGTTCGCACTCGCACAGACCGTCGACCACCGACCGGCCCTCGAGCTTCGCGTCGAAAGCGTCGTCGCGGAGGGGCCGACCCGGACCGCCCCGCTCGTCTGGTTCTCGAACGTCGATCCCGACGACCTCGAGTCGGCCCTCGAGTCGGACCCAACCGTCGCCGAGTATCGGCAGTTGCTCGAGCGCACCGCCGATGGCGACCTGTTCTACCGGCTCAAGTACGCCGAGACCGCTGCGTCGGTCTGTCGGCGTGTCTACAACCATGACGGGACGGTCCTCGACGCATACGTCCGCGACGAGCAGTGGACGCTCCGGTTGCTCTTTCCCCATCGTGAGGAGCTGGCAGCGGCCGTCACAGCGATCGAAGACCACGGCGTCAGTATCGACGTCAGACGCATGGTCGAAGCCGGGCAGGACGAGCAGTTCGAGACGACGGCGGCGCTGACCGAGCCCCAACAGGAGGCGATCGCCGAAGCCTATCGGCAGGGCTACTACGACGTGCCGCGTGAGATCTCGCTCGAGGAACTCGCGAACGAACTCGACATCTCCCATCAGGCGCTCTCCGAGCGGCTGCGACGAGCGAATCGCGTCCTCGCGGGCGAACAGATAGACGAGTCGGCAAGCGAGATGGCGACGCCGGACTAACGGCGAATGGAATAGCCGGCGGGCGTTTTTTGGCCGTGCTCGACGGAGAGGGCGGTATGTCACACCACGATCCCGGCGCTGCCGATCCGCTGTCACTGCACGGCGTCGTGCCACCGACTGTCACCGCGTTCGACGCCGACGAATCCGTCGACTACGAGGGGACGGCTGCCCACGCCCGATTCGTCGTCGACCGCGGCGCTCACGGTGTCTTTCCGCTCGGAACGAACGGCGAGTTTCCGCTGCTTTCGGGGCCGGAACGCGACCGGGTCGTCGAGGCCGTCGTCGACGAAGTCGGCGACGAAGTCCCGGTTATCGTCGGCGTCGGCGCACCGAGTACCTACCGGACCGTCGCCCACGCCGAACACGCCGACTCCGTCGGCGCGGACGGGATCGTCGTCGTCACGCCGTACTACTACCCACTGGACCACGAGGGGACCATAGAGCACTACCGGCGGGTCGCCGAGGCCGTCTCCGTCCCGGTCTACATCTACCACATTCCCAGCAAGACCGGCAACGAACTGTCTCTCGAGACGCTCGCCGCCCTCGCGGACCTCGACGGCGTCGCCGGCGTCAAAGACTCGAGCAAGGACGTGCCGTGGCTCGCTCAGGCAGTCGACGCCACTCCCGAGCTGACCTTCCTCGCCGGCTCGGACTCGCTGGTCTTTACTGGACTCGAAGTCGGCTGTTCGGGCGCGGTCAGCGCCGTCGCGAACGTCTTTCCGGAACTCGTCGTCGACTGCTATGAAGCCTACGACGCGGGCGACGAGGATCGCGCGCGTGACCTCCAGAGTACGATCTTCCAGGTTCGGGATGCGCTGAAGATCGGCGGCGCGTATATGTCCGGCGTCAAGACCGCGCTCCGGATGCGCGACTTCGACGCCGGCCCGTTGCGGAGTCCGCTGCGGCTCAAAGATGACGAGCCCGCACAAGAGATGCGCGAGCAACTCCAAGAACTGGACCTCGAGGGACTGAATTAGACGGCTGTCGGCGAACAGTATATTCACCTCCCGTGCCTACTGTCGTTCGTGACTGGATACGACGCCGTCGTCTACGACCTGGACGGAACGCTCGTCGAGCTCGATGTCGACTGGGACGCCGTCGCCGTCGACGTTCGTGAGACCTATCACCGTGCGGACGTCGAGCCGCCGGGCGACGGGCTCTGGGGAATGCTCGAGGCGGCCAGCGACGTCGGGCTGGCAACAGACGTCGAGTCCGCCATCGCGGCCCACGAACACGACGGGGCGCGAACGTCGACCAGACTCGCCCACGCGGACGAGCTTCTCGAGCGGTCGCTGCCGGCGGGTGTCTGTTCGCTCAACTGCGAGCAGGCCTGTCGAATCGCACTCGAGGAACACGCGCTCACGCCGGCGGTCGATGCCGTGGTCGGCCGTGATACGGTCGCGACGTGGAAGCCGGACCCAGAACCGTTGCTCGCGACCGTCCGCCGACTCGACGCCGATCCTGACCGAGCGCTCTTCGTCGGCGACTCCGCGCGGGACCAGCGGACCGCAGAACGAGCAGGCGTCGACTTCGAATACGTCGGTGCGGGTCCATCGGGCGTGTGAGGCGGTCTGCTGTCACGAGTTCCCCGGTGGGATCGCGATCGCCCTGCGATCCCACCGGCACCCACTGACAGAAGCCCGTATGAGGGGCAGGTCGAGTATTCAGGTCGACTACGTCTGCTTTCGTTTCGCGTAGGCAAACACGATGAGCGACGTGACAAGCCAGACGGGGGCCCCGACCCGGATCGCGAACTCGGCGCGGTCGGTCCACGTCGGCAGGGTTGCGGTCGTCGAGATCGCAACGACGATCGGCGCGCCAATCAAGATCGTGATAACGAAGGTCGTCTGCATGACCCAGCCGTAGTCGACGCCGTCTGGAGTGGTCGTTTCGACGCGTTCAGGCACGCTCGAGTATGGAAACCCGGTCCTCTTAAGCGCCGCGGGTGTGGCCCACGCGACGCCGACGCGAGAACAACGACGTTTAATCATCGGACACGAACCTATGGGTATGCCTACCGTGCGGGATCTCAAAACGAAGGCGGGCGACGAGCCGATCACGATGTTGACGGCCTACGACGCGCCGACGGCGGCGATCATCGACGAGGCCGGCACCGATATCATCCTCGTCGGCGACAGCCTCGGCAACACGAGTCTGGGCTACGAGACGACGCTGCCGGTCACCGTCGACGACATGGCTCGCCACACCGCCGCGGTCGCGCGTGCGACCGACGATGCGCTCGTCGTCGCCGACATGCCCTTCCTCTCGATTGGCGTCGACGAGGCAGCCAGCATCGAGAACGCCGGACGAATGTTGAAAGAGGCCGACGCCCAGGCAGTCAAACTCGAGTGTGGTCCCCACACCGTCGAGTTGACCGAGAAACTGGTCCAGGTTGGCATTCCCGTGATGGCCCACCTCGGACTGACACCCCAGCACGTCAACCAGTACGGCGGCTATCCGCGACAGGGAACCGACCAGAAAGCCGCCGAACGCATTCTCGAGCTAGCCAAGGCCCACGCGGACGCCGGTGCGTTCTCACTCGTTTTAGAACACGTCCCTGCGAACCTCGCGGCCGACGTGACACAGGCTCTCGAGATTCCGACGATCGGGATCGGTGCCGGGCCGGACTGTGACGGGCAGGTACTCGTCGTCGACGATGTCGTCGGCCTGAGCGAGTGGGCCCCCTCGTTTTCGAAACAGTTCGGGAACGTCCGCGCGGAGATGGAATCGGCCGTCGACGACTACGTCTCGGCCGTCGAGTCCGGCGAGTTCCCTGCCGAAGAACACAGTCACGAAGAGGCCGACCTCGAGGACCTCTACTGAACGCGGCGGCCACCGTCCTGAGATTGCCGACATAATAATACGAGATTATATAGCATATAGGAGTGGTATCGATATAGGGGCAGTGGTTATATGTTCGGACAGTGGAGACGAACCTACAACGCGAGGATCATACCCATGAACGACTCATCGATGGGGGTGACGCCCGAATCGACCACCGAGCACACGTCGCGGCTCCAGCACATTACTATCGAACGGGACGACGTCGCAGTCTGTACGATGTTCCCACAGAACCCTGATACAAACGCAGCCTCGACACAGTGGATCACCGCGACCGCCGATTCGTTCGTCTCCCTCGAGGAACAGCGGTAGCTCGCGGAGCGGGACGGGTGACCTTCGTCCGTGGCACAGCGGACGCCGCGTGCCCCCGTTCCGTGTCCCGTTTCCCACCAGCTATAGTAACAACTGATACGGTCTGCTGTAACGATTTACACACCGATTGCACAGTCCGCGATTCTCGCTCGCGGTGTGCGCTCCGAACCGCGCTCCCGTCGTGCGCTCGGGTGTGCAGTGACGTTCAGTGGCTACTATAGTCGACGTGTGCGGTCAGAAACTCGTCGATGGTCTCGTTGAACGCTGCCGGCTGTTCGGCCATCGCCAAATGTGCCGCGTCGTCTATCTCGGCGAGTTCGCCCTCGTCGATTTCGTCGGCGAGGTACTCGTGGAACCATGGCGGTGTCAACTGGTCGTACTCACCGTACACGGCAAGCGATGGGGTGTCGATCTCGTCGAGTCGCCCGCGAACGTCGAACTCGTGGCTCGTTAGGAAGTCCCGTTTTGTAATCTCTTGTCCGGTGTCGTACATCTGCTCCATCGATCGCTCGAGCAGTTTCGGGTCGGGATCGTGAAAGAGCCGATCCGAACCGTGGAGGAATTCGACGGCCCGTTCGAAGTCGGATTTCAGCCACGTCAGCAGGTCCTCGAGCACACCGAGACGAGCACCCGTTCCGGTCAGCACAGTCGCCGCAGGATCGAACTCTCGCTCGAGCAAGATCTGTAAGACGATCGCACCGCCGAGCGAGTTCCCGACGAGGACCGACGCATCGGTCTCGTCGACGACAGCCAGTACGTCGTCGGCGTATGCCGACAGTGCCGTATAGCCGGCGCTCGCATCGACATCGTCCGAGTCACCGTGGCCGCTTAGATCGAGCGTGACGATCGGATAGCGATCGGCGAGTGCGTGCTGGCCGTTCCAGACCGCGTGTGACCCCCCACTCCCGTGAACGAAACAGAGAGGCGGCCCATCACCGCCTCGGTCGACGACCTCGTACGCCGTCTCCCGACCGTTGTGTAATACCGTTTCCATACGCGACGAAACGTGCGGAACGGGTATAAAGGCTCGAGCCACCGCTCACTGGAGTTCGCCAGCAGTGAAGTTTTGTCTCACCAACAGCTATGTCGAGTCGACTGGAACCGCCGCGTCGTGCTGTGAACCACAAACAGAGTACTCTTCAGGCGGTTCGCTCCCGTCTTGCGATTGTCGGCGAAATATTTATATGTCTCTAGAGCTTACCTTGGGTTAGTTAAAGCATGAATCTCGACCAATTCACCCGCGAAGAGGGGCAGTTAGCCCGTCGGTACGAGTACGACGATGCCACGGTGATGGCCGTCGACTTCGGTACCGAGGCGACTGAGGCCTCGGTCGACGTCGTCGATGATACCGTCATCATCGTCATCGCTGACGACCAGTACGAGATTGATCTTCCCGACAGCGTCGAAGACGCGCACACGTTTATCAAAAATGGCGTGCTCACTGTCGAACTGGAGGACGAACGATGAAACTCACCGTCAAACCACTCAAACAGAAAGACGCGGGCCGTGGACTGGCTGCGATCGACCGCGTCTCGATGAACGAACTCGACCTCGAGAACGGCGACTATATCGTCATCTCGGGCAACGGTGACGGGCAGGCCGTCGCGCGCGTCTGGCCCGGCTACCCCGAAGACGAGGGACGCGGGATCGTCCGGATCGACGGCCGTCTCCGACAGGAGGCCGACGTCGGGATCGACGACACCGTCAGCGTCGAACCCGCCGACGTCAAACCCGCCAAATCGGTCACCGTTGCACTGCCACAGAACCTCCGCATTCGAGGGGACATCGGCCCGCTCGTCCGCGACAAGCTGTCCGGCCAGGCCGTCACCGAGGGCCAGACGGTACCGTTCTCGCTGTCGTTCGGGCCGATGGCCAGTTCCGGCCAGTCGGTGCCGCTGAAGATCGCGAGCTCCTCGCCGTCGGGCACCGTCGTCATCACGGACTCGACGAGCATCGAGATCTCCGAGACGCCGGCCGAACAGGTCAGCGCCGGCGGCGGCCCGTCGGCCGAAGGCGTCCCGAACGTCACTTACGAGGACATCGGCGGCTTAGACGAGGAACTCGATCAGGTCCGCGAGATGATCGAGCTGCCGATGCGCCATCCCGAGCTGTTCCAGCAACTCGGTATCGAGCCGCCGAAGGGCGTCCTCCTGCACGGCCCGCCGGGCACCGGGAAGACCCTGATGGCGAAAGCCGTCGCCAACGAGATCGACGCCCACTTCGAGACGATCTCCGGGCCGGAGATCATGTCGAAGTACTACGGTGAGTCTGAAGAGCAGCTGCGCGAGGTCTTCGAGGAGGCAGAAGAGAACGCCCCCGCGATCATCTTCATCGACGAACTCGACTCGATCGCCGCCAAGCGCGAAGAGGCAGGCGGTGACGTCGAACGCCGCGTCGTCGCCCAGCTGCTCAGCCTGATGGACGGCCTCGAGGAACGGGGCCGTGTCACCGTCATCGGCGCGACCAACCGCGTCGACGCGCTCGACCCCGCACTTCGGCGTGGCGGGCGCTTCGACCGCGAGATCGAGATCGGCGTCCCGGACAAGGAGGGCCGCAAGGAGATCCTGCAGGTCCACACCCGCGGGATGCCCTTAGACGAGTCCATCGATCTCGAGCACTACGCCGAGAACACCCACGGCTTCGTCGGGGCCGACTTGGAGAGTCTGGCCCGCGAAAGCGCGATGAACGCGCTCCGGCGTATCCGACCCGAGCTCGACCTCGAGAGCGAGGAGATCGACGCCGACGTCCTCGAGTCGCTGGAGGTCGGCGAGGATGATTTCAAGGAGGCACTCAAGGGCATCCAGCCCTCCGCGATGCGCGAGGTCTTCGTCGAGGTCCCCGACGTCACGTGGAACGACGTCGGTGGACTGGGCGATACCAAAGAGCGCCTGCGCGAGACGATCCAGTGGCCACTCGACTACCCCGAGGTCTTCGAGCAGCTGGACATGCAAGCCGCCAAGGGCGTGCTCATGTACGGTCCACCGGGCACCGGGAAGACCCTGCTCGCAAAGGCCGTCGCCAACGAGGCCCAGTCGAACTTCATCTCGATCAAGGGCCCCGAACTGCTCAACAAGTACGTCGGCGAGTCCGAAAAGGGCGTCCGCGAGGTCTTCGAGAAGGCGCGGTCGAACGCACCGACCGTGATCTTCTTCGACGAGATCGACTCGATTGCGGGCGAACGCGGCCAGCGCCAGGGTGACTCCGGCGTCGGCGAACGCGTCGTCTCCCAGCTGCTGACCGAACTCGATGGGCTCGAGGAACTCGAGGACGTCGTCGTCATTGCGACGACCAACCGACCCGACCTGATCGACAGTGCCCTGCTCCGGCCCGGCCGACTCGACCGTCACGTCCACGTGCCGGTCCCCGACGAGGACGGCCGGAAGAAGATCTTCGAGGTCCACACCCGCGGCAAACCGCTGGCCGACGCGGTCGACCTCGAGTGGCTCGCGAGCGAGACGGAGGGCTACGTCGGAGCTGACATCGAAGCAGTCTGTCGCGAGGCCTCGATGGCCGCCAGCCGCGAGTTCATCAACTCGGTCGACCCCGACGAGATGGACGACACGATCGGCAACGTCCGTGTCGGCAAAGAACACTTCGAGCACGCACTCGAGGAGGTCAGTCCGAGCGTGACCCCCGAGACGCGCGAGCGCTACGAGGAACTCGAAGAGGAATTCCAGCAGGCCGAACCGACCCAAGACGAACAGCTCGGTCGGACCTTCCAGTAAGGGTATACGGACTGCTGTCAGTCAGTTCCGGCCGGCCGCGACCCACAGCCCCACCGGGACATCGGGACAGCAGACCGTATGAGTGACCAGCGGCAGTGCGATCGATATCGTCAGCTCACGGTCGCGTCCGCTCAGTGTGCGACGTCGACCGGCTCGAGCTCCGCTAGCACCTCGTCTGCGTGGCCCTCGGGCGAGACGTCCTCGTAAACGGCCTCGATGTGGCCGTCGGGACCGACGACGTAGGTGTTGCGGAAGACGCCATCGAAGGTCTTGCCGAACAGTCGTTTCTCGCCGTAAGACTCGTACAGCGTCGCGACTTCGCCGAGCTCGTCCGAGAGGAGATCGAACTCGAGGTCGTAGTCGGCCGCGAAATCGGCGAGATCGGCGACGGGGTCGTCACTGATGCCGACAACGGCAGCGTCGCGGGCTGCAAACGTCGAGAGCACGTCGTTGAACTCACAGGCCTCGGTGGTACATCCATCCGTATTGGCGCGGGGATAGAAGTAGACGACGAGCCGTTGGCCCTCGAAATCCGAGTGACTGACTGTCTCGCCGTGTTGGTTTGGCAGTTCGAACGGTGGTGCCTCGTCACCGACATCAAGCATGCCTCCGAGTTAGCGACGGCTATTGTATGCGTTATGGTTCGCTATCGGAAAATATGTTTGTTACAGTTGGGAAAATGCCACGTTATAAGAAGATATATTTGTCACTATTGGCCACGCAGCGTCATCCGTTCATCACACGTACACGATCGTTGTCAGCAACGAGCCAGACACCGCGACCGCGTCGTCACTGGCTGGTGGTCGACAGTAGTGCCGGCGATCGCAACTCGTTACTCGAGGCGTTCGGCTGCCTCCCGGTCGACGAGCGGCGCGGCGTTTTGCTCCGGCAGCGTGACGATGTCGTCGCTGGTCAGCGTGTACTCGCGGTCGTCGACGCCGAGGATC
Organism: Natrinema limicola JCM 13563; assembly: GCF_000337475.1. Taxonomy (GTDB): domain Archaea; phylum Halobacteriota; class Halobacteria; order Halobacteriales; family Natrialbaceae; genus Natrinema; species Natrinema limicola. The sequence goes on from NZ_AOIT01000038.1 coordinate 112,750, forward strand.
TCGCCGATGTCACGGGTAATCCTGACGGTCGTCCGATCGACAGCAGCACCCTCGCTGTCAGCAGACGACTGAGCGTTGGATTCCGCGGCTGTCGAGTCGGCAGCATCAGCATTCGAGTCCGCGCCGTCGATTGGATCCTCGCGTCCGACTGACTGCTCCGGGTCGGTCGCTGCCGAATCGGCCATCGCGTCCCCATCGGCTCCGTCCGCACCACCGATCGGCGGGCCGTCTCCGCCCATGACGTCCGCGGGCGAGACGCCGCTCGAGGCACCTCCTGCTGGATCCTCGCTAGCAGTGGGATCGATATCTGCCGGTGGTTCTTCTGGCGGGGTAGGTGGGGAATCATCCGCAGGCGGGTGGTCGGGTGCTGGCTCGGTCGGGTGCGAGTCGCGTGTGGGCTCGTCAGCCGCCGCGGTCGCGTCGGCTCCGCTCTCGGTGGGCGATTCCTCGACGCCCTCGAGGACGTCTAGCACCCGACTTTTGTTCGCGCTGATGCGGTCGACGAGGTCGTCGAAGAGGTCCGCCTCTTCGGCGGTCAGACCCTCGTCGTCGGCGACCATCCCGGCCGCAGCGAGGCTGGCCTGCTTGACGAGTTTTCCCATTCGACGCTCGTAGATCGCCTCGACGACGTCTTTGGCGGTCTCGATCTCGTCGGTCAGCCGACCGACTTCGGGAGAGGAAAAGGGATCGTCGGTCGCATCGGCGACACGGTCGCGTTCGTCTTCCAGCTCGGCGATGTACTCGCCGACCTCCTGGTAGAAGGAAGGGCGCAAGTTCTGAAGGCTGTCTTTCTTTCGCTCCTTGCTCTGGACCGAACGCAACTCGTCTAGATTCATTCTTTCTCCTTCTCGGCGCGGCCGCGTGCCATCAGGAACACGGCGACGTACTCGGGTAGTGTCTGGTCTCCCTCCGGAACCGTAAAGCTATCTCCACACAGTTCGACCTCGCCGCCGTCGGTGACGTCGACGGTGATCTCATGGCCGACGAAGGTCTCGGGGACCTGTCTCTTATACACATC
>NZ_AOIT01000039.1 GCF_000337475.1 Natrinema limicola JCM 13563
CCCGCCTCGAGCCCCTCGCGGTTGTTTCGGGCCGCGTTCAGCGTCGCCGTCGCTTTCCCCTCGCCGATACCGTCGAATTCCTGCAGTCGCTCTAAGGCCGCGTCTTCCTCCATTGCGAGCAGCTCGTCGATGAAGGCCATGAAGTGGTCGTGGATACGAGTCCCCCAGCCACCCTCGATCTGGAGGGTACGGCGCTCGGTCGGTGTTTTTCGCCCGAGGCCAGCGACGGTCTCGGTCTCGATCAGTTCGTCGTACTCGAGGCCGATGCCCCGGACGTAGTCGACGATCTCGCGGCGGTGTTCCCGCTCTAGGTGCAACACGTTCTCGTCGCGGACGTGGACGTGATAGCCACGCCCGCCCGAGAAGACGATCTCGAGGTTCTCGAAGGCGAAGTCGTCCTCGAGGAACTCGAGGAGACGACCGAGGGCGTCCTTACATTTCGCGAGCATCTCGGCGTAGCTGTCCTCGCCGAGCGTGACCGACGGCAGGTGATCGGCGTCCAAGTCGAAGACAAGGTCCGCAGATTGCCAATCTTTTTCGTGCATCGAACTCGCGCCGGGATCGCGAAAGCGCCCCGCCGAGAAGTAGACGTGGCGTGGGCGCTTGCGCACGAGAAACTCCGAGAGATCGCCTAACTCGAGTAGCGAACGGTGACGGACCATCGTCGTATCCGGGCCGTCTGTCCAGGGGATGTAGCCCCACTCGCGTTCGTTGGCCGCGGGCGGCGGCGTGATCTCCGTCCGTCGATAGTGGTCACGAAATCGCCCGCGAAGATAGGCCCTCGTTCGCTCTTCCATACGCTTCGCCAACTCATCGTGGGTCCGGTATAACTGTATTGAACTGGCCGTGCGAGAAGAGTCGTCGCCGGCGAGGCTCAGCGCCGGATGAGATCAGAGATTCGATCGGCGATACCGACGTCAGAGCCGAGTTTCAGGTAGTAGGCGTCGCCGCCGTCCTCGTAGTAGTTGTCGATCCGGCGTTTGATCTCGAAGCCGAGGTGTTCGTAAAACTGCAACGCGTTCTCGTTGCTCGTTCGGGCGTGACACGTGATCGTCTCGTGGTCGTCCGCGACGTGAGCGATGAGCCGTTTCCCGATGCCTTCTCCGCGATGGTCCGGGGACACTGCCAGAAAGAGAATGTAGCCGTCACGTCGAACGGCGGCAAACCCGATGAGGTCCTCGTCCTGCATGTAACAATAGACTTTCGACCGGCGATACGCGTCAGTAAAGAAATCATACCGCTGCTTGAGCACGTCTTCCTGACGGTTGATCTCCTCCTTTAGCTGCCAGGCTTCGTCGACCAAATCGTCGCTCCCCGGGGCGACGACCCGACTGTCGATGTTGACGCTCACTATTATGCTCTACCAGCGTCGTCAATATAATTCCACCGGCAGTCGATGTGCGGGTCGTCAGACACGGCCGACAGAGCCAGCGATAGCCTGTCAGAGACGGTAGTTCACACGACACATACCCGAACGTTCACTGCTGACGATACGTCGAAACGACGAGCATAGAAGGTCGGCCGACAAAGCGAAAGTATGGGATTCGAACTGCGCGACCACACGGCCGACGTTGCGGTCTCGGCAACCGGCGACTCACTCGAGGCGACATTCGGCGCGGTGGCCGACGGCCTCGCGGCAGCCTCCTGTGACGAGATCCCGTCCGAAAGCGGTGAGCGCTTTTCGCTGTCCGTCACCGCCGAAGGCCGCGAGGCGCTGTTGTTCGACTATCTCGACGAACTGATCTACCTGCGCGACGTCCGGGCGGAACTCCCCGTCGACCACCGCGTCGACTCGATCGACGTCGAGTCAGCCGACGGCACCGAGGAGTGGTCTCTCGAGGCCAGTGCCCGTGGTGTCCCCCTCGCTGAGATCGATGCCCGCGAAGTGAAGGCCGTGACCTACTCCGAGATGTCCCTCGAGCGAACCGACGACGGCGGCTGGGAAGCATACGTCGTTTTCGACGTCTAAGCGACAGTCCCATCGAGCCGGCAGGGTCGTCTCGAGACGCCGACCCGGAACGCCGAACCGCAGGCCAGCACCCGATCAGCGACGCGAGAGACGAACATCTTTCTTGGCGGCGGTCGGACGTTCGCGTATGACCACCTTCGACGCAAACGGCATCACGCTCGAGCGGGTGCGCGAGTACGTCTGGGAGATCCCACAGGAAGGCGATATGCGCGTCCCTGCGCGGGTGCTTGCAAGCGAAGCGCTGCTCGAGGAGATCAAGGAGGACAAGACGCTCGAACAGATCAAAAACACGACCCACCTGCCCGGCATCACCAACCACGCGATCTGTATGCCCGACGGGCATCAGGGGTATGGCTTCCCAGTCGGTGGGGTCGGTGCCCTCGATGCCGAAAACGGCTGTATTTCGCCGGGGGCGGTCGGCTATGACATTAATTGTGGGGTTAGGATGATGAAAACAAATCTGGCCTACGACGACCTTCGTGGTCACGAGGAGGAACTCGTCGACTCGCTGTTTGCCAACATTCCGTCGGGACTCGGCGGCGGCGGGGTTGTCGAGGCCGGCGTCGACACCGTCGACGAGATCCTCGCCCGCGGCGTCGACTGGGCGCTCGAGAACGGCTACGCGGTCAAAGACGACCTGCTCCACTGCGAGGACGAGGGGATGCGCGAGGGCGCAGCCCCCGAGAAGATCAGCCAGAAAGCCAAAGACCGCGGGAAGAACCAGATCGGCTCGCTGGGGTCGGGGAATCACTTCCTCGAGGTCCAGCGCGTGACCGACGTCTTCGACGATGAGGTCGGCGAGGCGTTCGGACTCGAGGAAGACCAGATCGTCGTCCTCATCCACTGTGGCTCACGCGGGCTGGGCCATCAGACCTGTAACGACTATCTGCGGAAAATCGAACAACAACACCAGGGGTTGTTGAATCAGCTGCCGGACAAGGAACTCGCAGCCGCGCCCGCGGGTTCACAGCTGGCTGAGGACTACTACGGCGCGATGAACGCGGCGATCAACTTCGCGTGGGTCAACCGTCAGTTGATCATGCACCGCACGCGAACGGTCTTCGAGCGCGTCTTCGACCGCTCGTGGGAGGCGATGGAAATGGACTTGCTGTACGACGTAGCGCACAACATCGCCAAAAAGGAGACACATACCGTCGGCGACGGTGAGGAGCGCGAACTCTACGTTCACCGCAAGGGCGCGACGCGAGCGTTCCCCGCCGGCCATCCCGACGTGCCGAAAGCCTACCGGGACGTCGGTCAGCCGATTATCATCCCCGGAAGCATGGGTGCGGGCAGCTACGTCCTTCGGGGTGGCGCAAACTCGATGGATCTCACCTTCGGGTCGACCGCCCACGGCGCGGGCCGGCTGATGAGCCGCACCCAGGCGAAAAACGAGTACTGGGGCGGCGACGTCCAGCAGGAACTCGAGGAACAGGAGCAGATCTACGTCAAGGCCCAGTCGGGCGCGACGGTCGCCGAGGAAGCGCCAGGCGTCTACAAAGACGTCGACGAAGTCGTCCGCGTCTCCGACGAACTGGGCATCGGGGACAAGGTCGCACGGACGTTCCCCGTCTGTAACATCAAAGGCTAAGCGTCGGCCAGCGCCTCGAGCAACATCGCTTCGAGCGGTTCCTTGGCCGCCTCGTTCTGGACGTTGAGCGCCGAGCAGTCGACGAGTTCCTCGACGAGGTCGACGCCGGCGGTCGTGTTCGTCGTGATTCCTGCCACGAGATCGGGCGAGTGCCCGAACGCCTCCTCGATCCCGACGACTGCGTAGGGGTCGGACGCACAGAGGACAGTGAACGCGACGTGATCCACGAGCATGTCAACGACGGCTTCCCCGTTGTATGGCTCGAGCGGGCTGGCCCCGACCTCGGCGACGATGACGTCTGCCTCCTGCAGCCGGTCGAAGACGGGCCGGACGGCCTCCCGGAAAGTGTCTTCGGGGACGACCGTCGTCGGCAGGCCCGCGTCGACGAAGTCGTAGATGGGGTCTGCGCCTGCCACCTCCATCGACAACACGTCGCCGTACGTACCCGCCCCTGTCAGTTTGCAGGCGGCGACGTCGTACCCGTTTTCGACGAGTACGCGGGTGATCACCCGGCCGGTCATGGTCTTGCCGGCCGACATACTCGTGCCGAGGACGAGGACGACCGGCACCTTGGAGGGCGTCGATGTCGCCGTCAAGCCGTACTCGCGCATTCGGGCGATGTCGTCGTCGACGACGACGTGACCTTCGTATTCGACTTCGACCGGCGTCTTACTGAACGGCGAGGCCGAGGTGACGCGACCGAGAACGCCGCCGCCGGTCAGGATATTCAACAGGCCATCGTCGCCGACGTCCCGCCAGCTACCGACCAGCTCGCGGGTCGCGCGACGGGTACCCAGCGCGCCGATGATCGTCTCGCCCTCCATCAGTTCAACGCGTCGGCCCTGTGGGTTCTCGACCCTGACGCCGGGGTTGGGACGTTTGGTCACGCGGGCGAAGACGTAATCTCCCGTCTCCCACTTCGACGTGGGTTGGGATTCGATGTCGTACGAACGGTGCTCGAGGTCAGCGATTCGCGTCACTGAAGTATGAACGTCTGCGTGCATGTGTGAGCTATCGGTCTGGGTCGGTTGGAAGCGGTTCGTCGTGCAAACAGGCGGCAAGCAGCGCGACCCGATCGACGAGTGCCTCGAGATCCACGTACTCGTAGGTCTGGTGGGCACCGTCGCCGACAGCGCCGAACCCGTCGATCGTGGGGGCGTGCTGGCTGGCGTCGTTCCCGTCGCTTGCGCCACCCGAGCGGGTGCCCTCGAGCGTGAGTCCGAGTCGGTCTCCGAGTGTCTGGACACGCTCCCAGAGCAGGCGATTGCCCGCCGTCGGCTCCATCGGTGGCCGTCCGAACCCGCCGTCGATCGTCAGTTCGGTGCCCGGCGTCGTGGCCTCGAGCGAGCGGATCTCCGCCGAGACGGCCTCGGCTGCGTCGTCGGTGGGTGCGCGAACGTCGACTTCGGCTCGCGCGTCCGGCGCGACGACGTTCGACCGCAGTCCCGCTTCCACCTGGCCGACGTTGACGGTGATCCCCGAGTCGATGTCGGTGAGTTCGTGGAGCCGATGGATGACGGTGCCGAGTTCCTCCGTCGCGCTGGCCCCCTCCTCGGGCTCGAGCCCGGCGTGGGCGGCCTTCCCCTCGATGGTGACTGTGAAATGGCCGACCGCTTTCCGTGCGGTCTTGATTTTGCCCTCGGGGCCGCTTGCCGGTTCGAGCACGAACACCCGGTTCGCCCGCTTTGCGAGGTCGATGATCCGGGACTTGGATTCGGGACTGCCGATCTCTTCATCGCTCGAGACGAGGACGTGAACCGGCAGCGACGGCTCGAGCGAGAGCTCGTCGAGCGCGCGGAGCGCGAAGACGGCCTGTGTCAGCCCGCCTTTCATGTCGAGCGATCCCGGGCCCTCGAGGATGTCGTCACGAATTTCGGGTGGGTCCTCCTCGACGGTGCCCAGCGGCCAGACGGTGTCCGCATGCCCGATCACGAGCTGGATCTCGTCGGCGTCGTCCGGGCTCGGCGTCCACGCCTCGAGCCGGCCGCCGGTCTCCTCACCCGGAACGCGCTCGGTTTCGAGGCCGACCTCGTGGAAGTCACCCGCCAGCCGATCGAAGAAGTCGTCGAACGTCTCTGGGTTCTCCGTGGGCGTCTCCAGCTCGACCAGCTCGAGGAGGTACTCTGCGAGCTCGTCGCGATGGGCGTGTGCCCACTCTTGAATCCGCGGTTCGGCGGCGGATTCCGGCTCTGGTTCCGGTTCGGAGGCAGTCATCGCTCGAAGCCCTCCGGAAACGGGAACGCCTGGCTCTCGTTGATCGCGGCAAACCGGTCGGGGTAGAGGTGAGCCAACACCGGCGCCTGCTCGAGCAGCGTCTCGGGCTCGATATCGTCACTACGGTAGGCGTCGGTATGGACGTGTTTGCCGACGACGGTGCCAGCGATGAGTTCGCCGTCAGCGAACTCGACGATGCGCTCGAGTTCGCACTCGAGGACGCCGTAGGCACCAGCCACGGCGGGCGCGTCGACGGCATCGGCGTCGACCGTGTCGATTTCCGTCAGCGAGGGTTTGTCGCCCTCGGCGGTCCGGGGTGCGGCGGCGAGACTGGCATCGAGGATGTCGTCGGGCCGGGGATAGCTGACGGTAAACGCTCCCGTGCGCTCGACGTTCCGGTACGTTTTGTGCTCGGGCGTACAGATGAACCCGAACTGGTCCGACCAGCCCAGCGGGATCGCCATGTGTTTCGGCGCTAAATCCTCCGAGCCGTCTTCGTCACGCGTCCCGACGATCACCAGCGGTGCCGCCGTATATAGCGTCTCGAAGAACGATTGGTCCGGCTGCAACGTGATGAGGTCGGGATCGTTCGAGAGAGTCATTCGGTTAGCCGTGGGTTACATAGACACCCACGGCCAATACTGGTTGTGTTAGTTATCCGAACGCTGGAATAACGTGGCCGTTTGAAGGTCGATCAGATCGGACACCGCCATCGCCGGCCGTGCATGAACGCGAGCGAGCGCCCAGCGGTCGATGTGCTGGACTATTTCAGTCGGAACGGGTTCTCGTCGTCACTGTCGTCTTCGTCACCGTCCCCAGTCGACTCTCCCTCGTAGGGTTTTCGCGCCGTGATCGTCACCGTTGCCTCGGGGTCGTCCTCGTCGGCCCACGGGCTGTCGTACGCCGAGAGCTCGAGATCAGTAACCTCCCAGCCCTCGGCTTCGATGAGCTCGACGAGCTGACGCTGGTCTGTGAGCATGTCCTCGTCCATACGTCGGCTTCGAGCGTGGGCGAGGTAGGTTTTCTGCCGGTTCGGCTCCGGGTCACCCGTCACGACAGTTCGTCGAGAGCGACGAGTTCCTCGACGAGCGTCCGATGGGCGCGACGAAGCCGCTCGGAAAGCGCCTGATGGGAGATGTCGAGTTCGTCCGAGAGTTCGTCCATGTCCATCTCGCGGGGAATCTCGTAATAGCCGTACTCGAGGGCTGCGATCAGCGATTCGTACTGGGCGTCGGTGAGCCCGAACCGGCCGTGGCGACGCTCCTCGAGTCGGTGGATACGCAAGATCTCGATGGAAAGTCCCTGCTCGGTCGCGAACTCGTAGGTACGCGAGGGTGCTGCCCGGTCGTCGAAAAGCATGCGGAACTGCCACCGCATCTTCTCGACGGTTGCGTCGAGCACCGTCGCGTGCGCGTCGGTCAACAGAGACACCGTGACAGCGACATCGTCGATCCACTCGATCCGGTACAGTGAGGTGTCGTCACGGGTGACGAGTCGGGTCGCGTCGTCGACGGTCGGATCGGCTGTCAGTGCGTCGTCGACGGCTGCAAGCGTCGATGAATCGATGGCAAACCAGACGTCATGACATGCCCCGGATCGGCGGCGACGACGCGTTCGACCGCCACGTCGACATCGGGTACCGCCTCGAGCGTGTCACGGAGTGCGACCTCGGCGGCAGGGACAGCGAGTTCCGCGATGGTACTCATGGTAGAGAGAACCATACGGATCGTCATGAGAGTGGGGTCGAGCACGCTATGCGACCGTCCGGCGCGGCACGCGCTGCCCTGAAACCGAAATCGGTTACGAGACCCCGAACATGCCGGCGCACTTAAGCAGATTCGGATGCAAACGAGTAGCATGCTCACCGACGAATTCGGGCGGGAGGTAACCGGCGTCCGTGTCTCCCTCACCGATCGGTGCAATTTCGACTGTGTCTACTGTCACAACGAAGGGCTGGGCGACACCCGTGGGCCGATGGAGCCGGCGGACAACGAGATGAGCACCGACGACGTCGTCCGCTTTCTCGAGGTCGTCGCCGAGTTCGACGTCGAGGCAGTCAAGTTCACCGGCGGCGAACCACTGCTTCGACAGGACATAGAGGAGATCATCGCACGCACGCCCGACGAGATGGAGGTCTCGCTGACCACGAACGGCTCCTTTCTCCCCGACCGCGCCGAGAGCCTCGCGGACGCCGGCTTAGAACGGGTCAACGTCTCTCAGGACGCGCTCGATCCGGCTGACTTCGCCGAGATCACGAAAAGCGGGGCCTACGAGAAGGTCATCGAAGGCGTCGAGGCAGCGCTTTCCGCAGGGCTGGACCCGGTCAAACTCAATATGGTCGTCTTCGAGCATACCGCGGGCTACGTGCCGGAGATGGTCGATCACGTCGCCGAAAACGACGGGCTCCAGTTACAGTTGATCGAATACATGCCCGAGCTGACCGGCAAGCCGGAGTGGAACATCGAGATCGAACGGGTCCACGGCTGGCTGGCCGAGCAGGCCGACGAGATCGAACACCGGGAGATGCACGACCGGAAACGCTACTGGGTGAGCAACGACGGCGGCGAGGGTCGAGGGATGGTCGAGATCGTCGACCCCGTCGAGAACCCGACGTTCTGTGCGAACTGCCATCGGGTTCGGGTCACCCACGAGGGCTACTTGAAGGGCTGTCTGAATCGCAACGACGACCTCAAACCGATGGGCGAGATGACCACCTCCGAGATCCGCGAGGCGTTCCGCGACGTCGTCGCCAACCGAGTCCCCTACTACGGCGAGTACATGATTCGAAACGACGAGGGAGAGTGGGAGCTAAACGAGAAGTATATCGAGGAGTACGCCGAGGCCTGACCGCGACCACCGATGGAGGCGTTTGGGCACTAGGATGGGGCCCGAGCGCGACAGATTCTGCAAGAGAGTTACACAATCGGCCACCGTCTTTCGTTGCCCTTAAGTATTCGACGGGGGTAGGAGCGAGTGCAATACGTGTAGGGGAGCGATCCCCGAGTCCGAGAGGGCGATGATAGACCGACCGTGTTGTGGTAGCCAAGCGGCCCAAGGCGCATGGTTGCTAACCATGTGGCGTCAAGCCTCCGGGGTTCGAATCCCCGCCACAACGTCGGAACCTTCGCTGGCGTTTTCCCGCCAGTCGATTTGCACCGCACGCAGACTAGAGACAGATACACGACATCATGAGCGCGGAAGAACCTCAAGAACAAGAAGACGACGAAGATCTCCGTTACTTCGTCCGCATCGGGCAAACCGACCTCGATGGGACGAAGTCCGTCGAGCGCTCGCTCTCGGAGATGAACGGGATCGGTCGACGGACCGCCCGGCTCATCGCTGAGGAAGCGGGCGTCGACCGAACGGCGACGTTCGGCCGACTCGACGACGACGTCATCGACGAGGTCGTCGAGGTCGTCGAGAACTACGCCAACGAAGTACCTGACTGGCTCAACAACCGCCAGTCGGACTTCTACACCGGCGAAACGACCCACGAGATCGGCAACGATCTTCAGTTGACTCGACAGCACGACATCAACCGGATGAAGATGATCGACTCCTACAAGGGCACTCGCCACAAGCGCGGCCAGAAGGTCCGCGGGCAGCGCACCAAGTCCACCGGTCGTACGGAGGGCACCATCGGAGTCAACGTCGAAGAGATCCGCGAAGAACAGGCCGAAGAAGGCGGCGAAGAGGGTGAGGGCGAATAATGCCACTCGGCACCGACACCAAGCAGTACGAGACGCCGAATCACCCCTACCAGGGTGAACGCATCGCCTCCGAACACTCCCTTGTCGACCGCTACGGCCTCAAGAACAAAGAAGAGCTCTGGCGTGCCCAGTCCGAGCTTCGCTCCTACCGGCGCGAGGCTCGTGACCTGCTCGGCCAGGCCCAAGGCGACGAAACCGTCATCCGCCGCTCCGAGGAGTTCCTCGGTCGGCTCAAGCGCGTTGGCATCCTCGACGAGACCGACGAACTCGGCGACGTCCTGTCGCTCGAGATCGAGGACGTCTTAGAGCGCCGACTGCAGACGGTCGTCTACCGATCCGGACTGGCGAACACGACCCAGCAGGCTCGGCAGTTCATCAGCCACGGTCACGTTGTGGTCGACGGCCAGCGCCACAGCGTCCCGTCCTACGTCGTCGACGTCGACGAGGAGGACCTGGTGGCCTTCGACGAGAACAGTCCGCTCGCGGACGAACTTCACCCCGAACGCGCGGAGGGTCAGTAAACCATGAGCCAGGACGACGACAAGTGGGGCATCGCCCACGTGCACGCATCGTTTAACAACACCGTCATGACCGTGACCGACCTCACGGGCGCGGAGACGATCGCCAAGTCCTCCGGTGGGACGGCGGTCAAACAGAACCGCGACGAGGCGTCGCCGTACGCGGCCATGCAGATGGCCGAGTCCATCGCCGAAGAGGTCAAAGCGGCCGGCATCACGGGCCTGCACGTTCGCGTGCGTGGCCCCGGCGGCAACCTCCAGAAGTCCCCCGGTCCCGGCGCGCAGGCGACGATCCGCGCGCTCGCGCGCTCGGGCATCGAAATCGGGCGTATCGAGGACGTCACGCCGATCCCACACGACGGATCGCGCGCACCCAAAGGCAAGGGCGGCTACTAGATCATGACAGAGGAGTACGACGTCGAGTTCGTCGAACGCGAGGATCGTGAGGCACGATTCCTCGTTCGGGGCGTGACGCCCGCGTTCGCAAACGGCATTCGTCGCGCAATGGTCGCCGACGTCCCCACGATGGCGATCGACACCGTCCGGTTCGTCGAGAACTCGTCGGTGATGTTCGACGAGCAACTCGCCTTACGGCTCGGGCTCGTCCCGCTGACGACGCCACCTGTCGGCGAGTTCACCGAGGACGATACCGTCACGCTCTCGATCGACGTCGAAGGGCCGGCCACCGCCTACTCCGGCGATCTCGTCTCGAGCGACGAGCTCGTCCAGCCCGCGGATGAGAACATCCCGATCATCGAACTCAAAGACGACCAGCGCCTCGAGGCCGAGGCCGACGCCGTCTTAGACCGCGGGAAAGACCACGCCAAACACCAGGGCGGGGTCGCGGTCGGCTACCGACACCTCCAGCGCGTGGAGGTCGACGGTGATCTCCCCGAGTTCGAAGAACAGGAAAGCCGGATCATCCGCGGTGTGATCGAAGACGACGGCGAACTCGTTCCCACGAGCGAGTTCGATCACGACCTCTCGAACCGCTACCCGGACAAGCAGGTCCGGGTCGAGGACGTGCCCAACGCCTTCGTCTTCCACGTGGAGACGGACGGCTCCTTTACCGTCGAAGAGCTGGTCACGCGAGCCGCAGAGACGATCGCGATGCGCGCGACCGAACTCGAAGACGCAGTACAGCTATAGATATGAACCGACGCCCCCGACCCGAACAGGACGCGCCGTTCGCCGACGCCGTGAGCGACGAGATCGGCGAGCGCTCGTCCACTGGAATCGAAAGGGGTTTGAAGGGGCGACGGATACGTGGAAGTGCGAGCAGGGATAGCCAAGTCAGGCCAACGGCGCAGCGTTCAGGGCGCTGTCTCGTAGGAGTCCGCAGGTTCAAATCCTGCTCCCTGCATCACTTCTCACGAATCGATTCCACCGTCGACGAGACACAAGCGTGTGTCGTCGACGTGCCAACAGTTGCAGTATTTGGAGGAAACCAATGAGTAGCAAGACTAATCCGAGGCTCACCGATCTCATCGCCGAGCTGAAGTCGACGTCCCGCGAAGCGGACGCCGACGTCTGGCGAGACGTTGCGGATCGACTCGAGAAGCCCCGGCGCACCCACGCTGAGGTGAACCTGGGCCGCATCGAGCGGTACGCACGCGAAGAAGAGACTGTCGTCGTTCCCGGCAAGGTGCTGGGTTCCGGCGCACTACAGAAAAACGTCACCGTCGCCGCCGTCAACTTCTCTTCGTCCGCAGAGACGAAGATCGAACAGGTCGGCGAACCGGTACCGCTCGAGCAAGCGCTCGAAGAGAACCCAGAAGGCTCCGACGTCCGGGTGATTCGATGAGTCTCGCAGAGTTCGACGCCGATACCGTCGTCGACGCCAGTGACTGCATCCTCGGTCGCGTCGCCAGCGAAGTCGCCCAGCGCGCGCTGGACGGCGAACGCGTCGCGATCGTCAACGCCGAGGACGCTGTCATCACCGGCGACAAAGAAGACATCTTCGAGACGTACCGCACGCGACTACAGCTTGGCTCCGACAGCGGGCCGTACTACCCGCGGCGACCGGACACGATCTTCAAGCGGTCCGTCCGCGGCATGCTGCCGTACAAGAAACCGCGCGGCCGCGAAGCGCTCGACAGCGTCCGCGTCTACGTCGGCAACCCCTACGAGACCGACGACGAGCGCGACTCGGAAGTGCTCGAGGGAACGTCGCTGGATCGCCTGTCGAACATCCGCTTCGTCCACCTACACGAAGTGTCCGAACAGTTAGGTGCTAACGTCACATGGTAACCAACACGAGTGGCAAGAAAAAGACGGCCGTCGCGCGAGCGACGGTCCACGAGGGCGAGGGTCGCGTTCGAATCAACTCCCAGCCCGTCGAACTGGTCGAACCCGAGATGTCCCGGCTCAAGATGCTCGAGCCGTTCCGCATCGTCGGCGAGGACCTGCGTAGTGAGATGGACATCGACGTCCGCGTCGAGGGAGGCGGCATCAGCGGGCAGGCAGACGCCGTCCGCACCGCCATCGCACGCGGCATCGTCCAGCACACCAACGACGCCGAACTCCGCGACGCGTTCATGGAGTTCGACCGGTCGCTGCTGGTCAACGACGTTCGCCAGTCCGAACCCAAGAAATGGGGCGGCCCGGGCGCTCGGGCGCGCTACCAGAAGTCCTACCGCTAAGGTGATCAACGCATGATGGTACCGGTCCGGTGTTTCACCTGTGGTAACGTCGTCGGCGAACACTGGGAGGAGTTCGACGAACGAGCCAACGAGGGCGACGAGGACCCCGAAAAGGTCCTCGACGAGCTCGGCGTCGACCGCTACTGCTGTCGGCGGATGCTCGTCAGTCACAAAGACCTGGTCGACATCGTCTCCCCGTACCAGTAACAATGCAACAACAACAGCACAACCGCTACGAGAAAGCACGCATCCTCGGCGCGCGAGCGCTGCAGGTCTCCTATGGCGCGCCGGTGTTGATCGAAACCGAGCAGACGGAACCGATCCTCATCGCTGCCGAGGAGTACGACGCTGGCGTGTTGCCGTTTACCGTCAAGCGGGGGTACGATCGTAAATGACACTCATCACAGATATCCGACTGCGACGCATCCTCGACTCGCGAGGCAACCCGACGGTCGAAGCCGATGTCGTGACCGAAAGCGGCGGCTTCGGCCGCGCTGCAGCACCGAGCGGTGCCAGCACTGGCGAGTACGAAGCCGTCGAGCGGCCGCCGTCCGAGGCGATCGCTGCGGCTCGAGAACACGCCGTGCCGCGGCTCGTCGGCGAGGTTTACGCGGGCAACCAGCGTGACGTCGACGCCGCACTGCACGCTGCCGACGGTACCGACGACTTTTCGGAGATCGGTGCCAACAGCGCGGTCGCCATCTCGATGGCCGCCGCGAAGGCCGGTGCCGACGTGCTCGGTGCCCCGCTGTTCCAGCATCTCGGTGGGACGTTCCGCGGCAACAACTTCCCGATTCCGCTCGGTAACGTCGTTGGCGGTGGCGAACACGCTGCCGACGCAACCGACATTCAGGAGTTCTTGGCGGCACCCGTCGGCGCACCGAGCGTCGAAGACGCCGTCTTTGCCAACGCGGCCGTCCACGCTGCCGTCTCTGACCTGCTGTCCGAGCGCGGCGTCCCCTGTGGAAAGGGCGACGAGGGTGCGTGGGCACCGTCGATCGACGACGGTGACGCGTTCGAAATCGTCGACGAGGCGGTTTCGATGGTCGAAGACGAGGTCGGCTTCGAGATCAAATTCGGTCTCGACGTCGCCGGTGCGGAGCTGTACGACGCCGATTCCGGTACCTACGAGTACAGCGACGGGAGCCGCGACACCGACGAGCAGATCGCATACATCGCCGAGTTAGTCGAGGAGTACGACCTCGTCTACGTCGAGGACCCGCTCGACGAGGACGATTACGACGCCTTCGCAGACCTCACCGACGAAGTCGGCGATCAGACGCTGATCTGCGGTGACGACCTGTTCGTCACGAACACCGACCGTCTCGTCGAGGGCATCGATCGCGACGCGGCCAACAGCATCCTGATCAAGCCAAACCAGATCGGAACGCTGACGGACGCCTTCGACGCGATCGAACTTGCAACCGAGAACGGCTACGACTCGGTCGTCTCTCACCGGTCGGGCGAGACCGAAGACGCGACGATCGCACACCTCGCCGTCGCGACCGACGCCCCCTACATCAAGACGGGTGCCGTCGGCGGCGAGCGAACTGCAAAGCTAAACGAGCTCATTCGAATCGCAGACGACGCGACATGACAGACAACGACGCAACCCAAGAAGGGCTCGACGCCGCCGAGGAGGAAATCGACGAGGAGCCAGCCGAAGGGGCTGGCCCCGCCGCCGAGGAGGACGTCGAGTCTGCAGCCGAACAGCCCGCCGACGCCGAGGGAGCCCCCGCGGCCGAGGCCGAAGAAGCCGACGACGCCGCCGAGGAAGAAGACGCCGGTCCGACCCTCGACGACGACGTCATGTCCGACGAGGAAGCGGACCTGCTGATCCCCGTCGAGGACTACCTCGGCGCTGGCGTCCACATCGGGACCCAGCAGAAGACCGCCGACATGGAGCGGTTCATCCACCGTGTCCGGACTGACGGTCTCTACGTGCTGGACGTCTCGAAGACCGACGGCCGGATCCGCACGGCCGCAGATTTCCTCGCCAACTACGACCCCGAACAGATCCTGGTCACGTCCTCGCGCCAGTACGGTCGCTTCCCGGCCGAGAAGTTCGCCGAGGCCGTCGGCGCTCGCGCCCGCACCGGTCGCTTCATCCCGGGTACGCTGACCAACCCGAAATACGACGGCTACATCGAGCCGGACGTGCTCGTCGTCACAGACCCGATCGGCGACGCCCAGGCCGTCAAAGAGGCTATCACGGTCGGCATCCCGGTCATCGCGATGTGTGACTCGAACAACCAGGTCAGTAACGTCGACCTCGTCGTCCCGACGAACAACAAGGGTCGCAAGGCCCTCTCGGTCGTCTACTGGCTGCTCGCAAACGAGGTCCTCGACCGCCGCGGTGCCGAGCCGTCCTACTCGCTCGAGGACTTCGAGAGCACGGTCTAAGGCGTTCGATATCGGCGCTGTTCGTTTTCTCGCCGCTGTGCAGTCCTTTGGAAGCGACAGCGATCGCGCTCCGATCGGACAACGGACCCCGATAAAGCGACCTGTTTTGCTGACACACGCGCCGTCAACTGCCACACACCCACAAGGTTTACTACAGCATGGCCGAATCAACGCCAGTATGGTCAGTTCACCGTCTCGAACGCAAGCGGACGCGACCCGCCGATGGGATCGCGTGTTCGCCGTCCTTTCCGCTGAACCGCGGCGGCGGATCGTCGACGAACTCATCGACGTTCCTGCAGGCGAATCGATCCCACTCCCGGAAGCGGTGGCGGACAGGAGCGCTTCGAGTGCGGCCGACCGAGTGCGGCTCCAATTGTGCCACCACCATCTCCCACTGCTGGAAGCGGAGGGTGTCGTCCACTGGGAATCCGATCCGTTACGCGCGTATCGTGGCCCCGATTTCGAGGAGGTGAGTGTCGTTCTCGAAAGCCTCCATGCAAACGCCACGGAAATTCCTGACCGACTGGTCATCGGCTGTGACTCGCTCGAGCCGGAGCGAGCGGGCGACCATTCAGGTCCCGGCGGCAACGAGTGAGCCAGACCCGAAATCGACGGTGAACGATAGTAGCCACTGACAGTCACTACACACCTGATCGCACGACAGCTGTGCGATCAGTGTGTGAATCGTTTCAGTTGTTCCTATAGCGGTTTCTCACGACGAGTTGTCCTCGAGCAGCCGCGCGACCAGCTCGGCGGCGTCGACAGCCGTCGCGCCGAAGACGTAGGTCGCGGGTTCAATCCCGAACGCGCCGCGGTGGTAGGCGACGCGGGGGACCGTCCCGCGGTCCTCGAACCGCTGTCTGAGATGTTCGCTGCGATCCTCGTAGTCCGCGTCGAACTCGAGTGGCTCGATTCCCAGTTCTGTGGCGGCCGCGAGCAGATCGTCGTCAGTGGCGACGTTGGTTGCGCCGCGGATGCTCGAGTCGACCGTGTTGGCGGCGATGATCGCCGTCGCAACGTGTTTCGAGGCCCCGAACTCGGGGTTGGCCGGGATCTCGATTCGACCGCCCATGGCATAGATTCGGCCCGGAATCGCGGCGACGTCTGTCTCGTCGCTGGGATCAGGGAGACTCATGCCGACGTTCGTGCCGACGTTCGGAATCGAGTCGGCCATGCTGGGAATCGAAGCGAGTGTCCGCGCGGCAGTGCGGACGTTCGAGAGCACGTCGCGTTCGGCACGCACGTCGGGATCGAGCCCCCGAACGCAGAGATCACAGCCTAGTCCCTGTAACTCCGGCATCGCTTCCTCGTGGAGTTCACAGATCGGGCCGCGATCCTCGAGGGTGCGGATCAACGCGAGGAGTTCGGCGAGCGCGTCGTAGCCGTCCAGTTCGCCGCTTGCGATGCCATCGGCGATCCGGTCGACAGTTGTGACGGTTTCGGGGTCGTCACGAAAACGGTCATCGCCGCCACCCTCGCCGCCGACGTACTTGCTGACTGCGGCCTGGGTCACGCCGAGTTCGGCGGCGATTTCCTTCTGGGTCAGCCCACGGTCGGCGAGTCGAGTGGCCAACATTGCCCGCACGGTCGGCAGGAATCGATCGACGACGAGTTCGCTCGGCAAGACGAGTGTCATACGACCGTCGTGCGGGCCCAGCGTTATAACTCCGCCTGCGTTCCGTCGGTACCGCGACGACTGCGAGCACCAAGACAAAGATAGGTATTAACCGTCGTCGTGCGAACGGCCGGGCATGACACTCTCGAGCGCTCCCGGCAAGGTATATTTGTTCGGGGAGCACGCGGTCGTCTACGGCGAGCCCGCCGTCCCGTGTGCGATCGAGCGGCGAGCGCGGGTGGAAGTACAGCGACGCGACGACGAAAAGCTCCGCGTTCACGCCGAAGACCTCAGTCTAAATGGCTTTACCGTCGAGTACGACGGCACGCCGGGGAACGGCCCGGACGTCGACGTCTCGGAGTCGCTGATCAGCGCTGCGATGGGCTACGTCGATGAGGCAATCGCGCAGGTTCGCGACGTGACCGGCGAGGACGATGTCGGCTTCGACGTGACGATCGAAAGCGACATTCCGCTGGGCGCGGGCCTTGGCTCCTCGGCAGCGGTCGTCGTCGCAGCCATCGACGCTGCCGCACGCGAACTCGGTGTCACGCTCGAGCCCGACGACCTCGCCGAGCGGGCCTACCAGACCGAATACCAGGTACAGGACGGACAGGCCTCCCGGGCAGACACCTTCTGTTCGGCGACCGGCGGCGCGGTCCGCGTCGAGGGCGACGACTGTCGGTCGCTCGAGGCCCCCGATCTGCCGATCGTGATCGGGTTCGACGGCGGCGCGGGCGATACCGGCCAGCTGGTCGCGGGCGTGCGCGACCTGCGCGAAGAGTACGACTTTGCGGCAGACACGGTCGAAGCGATCGGCGACATCGTTCGCAACGGCGAACAGGCGCTGGCCGACGGCGACATCGCGGAACTCGGCCGGCTCATGGACTTCAATCACGGCCTGTTGTCGGCGCTTGGCGTCTCTTCGCGGTCGCTGGATACGATGGTCTGGGCGGCCCGCGACGCGGGCGCACACGGCGCAAAGCTCACTGGTGCCGGCGGCGGTGGCTGTATCGTCGCGCTGGACCCGACGCCCGAAACCGAGACGGCACTCTCCTTTACGCCGGGCTGTGAGGACACCTTCCGCGCCGAACTCGCCGAGGACGGGGTGAAGCGACTCGAATGATCGTCCTGAAACTCGGCGGCAGCGTCATCACCGAGAAGGACCGCCCGGAAACGCTCGACGGCGACGCACTCGAGCGGGCTGCCGACGCGATCGCAGCGGCACTCGAGGCGGGACTCGAGGATCTCGTCATCGTCCACGGCGGCGGGAGTTTCGGCCACCACAACGCCAGCGAACACGGCGTCAGCACGACCGCGGGAACCCACGACGCGGACGCAGCGCTTGCCATCCACGGCGCGATGAAGACGTTAAATCAGTTCGTCCTGCGTCGACTGCTCGAGCGCGACGTGCAGGCAGTGCCGGTCCATCCGTTTTCAGCGGCCCACCGTGATCGTGATGGGACGCTCGAGCTCCCGACCGGACAGGTCGAAACGATGCTCGACGAGGGATTCGTCCCCGTCCTCCACGGTGACGTGATCGCCCACGCGGGCTCGGGTGCGACGATCGTCAGCGGCGACGAACTCGTGGCCGAACTCGCTGCGGATCTCGACGCCGATCGAATCGGGCTCTGTTCGACGGTTCCCGGCGTGTTAGACGACGCAGACGCCGTTATCGACCGGATCGACGACTTCGACGCCGTCGCCGACGTTCTCGGGGCTAGCGAGGCTACCGACGTGACCGGCGGCATGGCCGGCAAAGTTCGGACGTTGCTGGCACTCGAGGCAGAAGCGTCGATCTTCGGACTCGAGGCGCTGGCTGCGTTCCTTGCGGGCGAGAATCCAGGGACGACGATCGACTGACAACAGCAGCGGAGCCGAGATGACTGTTTTCAGCGGGTCCAGAAGCCACCAGTAAACAGCACGAGCACGGGGATGATCTCGAGGCGACCGATCCACATGAGAAAGACCATCAGGAGCTTCGAGCTATCGGGGAACGCGAGGTAGCTCCCGAAGGGGCCGACCGAGCCGAACCCAGGACCGATGTTGCCGATCGTCGCGAGGCTGGCGCTGAACGCCTCGAGCGGCGTCAGCGTGTAGCCGATGCGACTCGCATCGAGCGCGATGAACAGCGTCGCGATGGCGAAGATGAGGAGATACATGAACGTGAAGCCGAGCACGCCGCGGATCGCGTCTTCGTCGACGACGTTGCCGCCGAGGCGGATCGGCCGGACGACTTCGGGGTGGGAGGCCGTGAACAGTTCCCGTCGAAGGACCTTGAAAATGATCACCCAGCGAACCACCTTGACGCCACCGCCGGTCGAGCCAGCGGAGCCGCCGACGAGCATGGCAAAGAGCAGGACGATCTTCCCCGTCGAGGTCCACTCGACGAAGTCGCTGGTCGCGTAGCCGGTCGAGGTCAACAGCGACGCGATCTGGAAGGCACTCTGTCGCAGCGAGTTCTCGAGAACACCCTCAGTGACGCCGCCCAGTCCCGAAAGTGCCGGCGCGGTACCCGTATAGAGCATCCCGGCGAGGAGAACGCTCAGCCCGGCGATCGCGGCAATGTAGGCGCGAAACTCGGAGTTGCGAACGAAGCGGTGGCCCTCGCCGCTGAAGACGTGCCAGAACAGGGCGAAGTTCGTCCCGGCGATGATCATGAAGGGGATCGCCGTCCACTGGACGATTGCCGAAAAGGCCGCGACGCTGTCAGCCTCTGGCGAGAACCCACCGGTCGGAAGCGTCGTGAACCCGTGGGCGATGGCGTTGTATAGCCCCATATTAGGAGCCATCCCCGCGAGATGAAAGCCATAGAGCAACGCGATGTAGACCGCGGTGAAGGCGAAGTAGACGAGCCAGAGGATCCGCGCCGTCTCGGCGATCCGCGGCGTCAGTTTCTGTAGCTCCGGACCCGGCGCTTCCGACTCGATGAGTTGGGCACCGCTGACGGCAACCTCCGGCAAGATCGCGACCATCAACACGATGATCCCCATCCCGCCGAGCCACTGGGTGAGCTGTCGCCACATCATCACGGCGTGGGAGTGTTGTTCCAGCGAAATCTCCCCGAGGACGGTGGCCCCGGTCGTCGTGAAGCCGGACATCGACTCGAACAGCGCGTTGACGGGATCAGCGAGCGTCGATTCGGTTCCCCAGCCCGCAAGCACGTACGGAACCGCGCCGACGGCGGCGACGGCGAGCCACGAGATCGCGACGAACAGCATCGCTTCACGGATCTGCAGGTCCGGCTCGAGGTCGAGTTGCTCGAGGCCGTGGCCAACGGCGATCGTCAGTGCGATCGTCGCGACGAACGGGAACACCGGGTCACCGTAAATGAGTGCCACGACGATCGGGATCACTAACGGAACGGAGAGATACTTGAGGACGGTCCCGACGAGCGCGAAGCTGGCGCGCCACTCAGTTCGGAGCCGCATAGAACACCCCACTCACGGAGTCACGTCTGGACACGGTTGTAACGGCATTTCGCTAAGGCCGTAATGAATCCATCGTGACCGACGCGCTGCCCGGCATCGTCGCTCCGGCAGCCGCTCGCTCCGTACGGCGGAGTGTGTTGTGTCCGATCACCACCGCGAGCGCCGGTCCTGGACTCGTACAACCGACTGAGACGGGAACAGGTACTTTATACGAATCGTGTGTAGTGTGACCTATGGACGCACGATTGCCAAGTGTTCGCCACCCACACTCGTTTTACGACGTGTTCGGCGTCGTCGCTGCGGCAGTGGCGATCATGGCTCTCGTCCTCATGATTCGACATGGATCGATCGTCCGGATCGAGATGGTCGCATTCATGGCGATCGTCTTTCTGTGGGCCGGGTGGGCGATCGAGCGAATTCTGACCGAATCAGAGGAACAGTCGAAGCGACGGCAACGACCGCCCTGGGATCAGTAACGGTGCTGGCTGCCCGCCGACCGAACGCAGTCGACTGTCGCTCGAGGTCGTGGGATAGACGGTTGGGAAGCGGTATATTTTCATCGGAGACGAAAGAAACCCGACGTAATGTACATCATCGTCGTCGGCGCGGGTGATATCGGGATCCCGCTGATCGATATCGCGACCCAATCGGGAAACGAGGTCGTCGTCATCGAGAAAGACCCCGAACGCGCGGATCGGGCCGCCGGTGAGTACGACTGCCTGATCTTAAACGACGACGCGACGGCGCATGAAGCGCTCATCGACGCCGGGATCGGGAAGGCCGACGCCCTGATCAGCACGACCGACCGGGACGCGACCAACATCATGGTCTGTCTGCTCGCACAGGAACACAACGTTCCCGCGATCGTGTCGGTCGTCCACGATCCCGATCACATGAACGTGTTCCGCCAGATCGGCGTCAACACGATGGAGAACCCCCAGGAACTCATCGCCGAGTATCTCTACCGGTCGGTCGCGCGCCCGGCGATCGTCGACTACATGCGAATCGGCGAGGAGGCGGAGGTGTTCGAGATCCGTGTCAGCGAAAACGCGCCGATCGTCGGGAAGACGATCCTCGAGGCCGCGAACGAGGGAATCATTCCCGACGACGTTCTGATCGTCGCCATCGAACGCGAAGGACAGGAGTCGCCGCTTACGCCACAGGGAAGTACGACTATCCAGACCGGCGATCTGCTGACCGTCTACTCGGGCTTCGGTGCCGACCCCGAACTCACGAACGTGTTCGGCCACTACGAGGACCGGGTAAAATGATGACCGACCCAGACGGCGATGGACTCACAGCGATCGACGGGGGTTGTGAGCGCAGACTCGAGCACGTCACGGTTTCGACGTGTATATCAACCGCGGCGGGGCAGTGAGCGATACATGAACGGGGCGGCGGCAACGATCGGTCGAGACCTCGGGCGGATCTTTCAGGCGTTGGCCGGCCTCCTGTTCGTCTCGTTGCTTGTCCCGCTGGTCTGGGGCGAGTACTGGGCGATGCCGGCATTGTTCATCTCTGGACTCGTGCCGTTCGTCATCGGCTATGCTCTGACAGCGCGGTTTCAGGGAGCCACCCAGCCGAGCAAGTTACACGGGATGATTATCGCCGCGACAGGCTGGTTCTGCGTCGCGCTTTTCGGCTCGCTGCCGTTTCTGTTCATCGCGTGGACGCTCGAGGTCGGCCTCCCGTTTGTAGAGACGCCATCCCAGACGGCGACGCTCGCAGCGTTTACTGACCCGCTCAACGCCGTCTTCGAGAGCATGAGCGGCTTTACTGGCACCGGGCTGACGATGACCGACAACGAGGAGGTCTTGCCGCGAACGCTGCAGTGGTGGCGGTCGTTCATCGAGTGGGTCGGCGGTGTCGGCGTGATCGTCCTCACGACAGCGATCCTCTCACGGCCCGGCAGTGGCTCGTTGACGCTCTACGAAAGCGAAGCCCGCTCCGAGCGGATTCATCCGAGTATCGTCTCGACGGTGCAGACGATCTGGTGGATCTTCCTGCTCTTTACGTTCGTCTCGATCCTGCTGCTGTGGGTCGTCGGCATGCCGCTCTGGGGGGCAATCAACCACGCCATGACCGGGCTTTCGACCGGCGGATTCTCGATCACCGACAACTCGATTGCCACCTACGATAGCGCCGCTATCGACTTTGCACTCATACCGATCATGCTGCTTGGCAGTATCGCGTTCCCGGTTCACTATCTCATCCTGCAGGGAGATCTCCGAAACTTCTATACAGATCTCCAGACCCGATGGGTGTTCATCTACATGAGCGCCGGGACGGTCGTGCTCACTGCGCTGGTGTACGCCACCGACACGTACGACACCCTGTTTACCGCGTTTCGCTACAGTTCCTTCCAGTTCGTCTCGGCGGCGACCTGTGCTGGCTTTCAGACCGCAGTCGACACGACCAACGTGGCGCTTGGCCGGTGGCCGGCACAGGCCCAGCTCATCGTGGCCTTTGGGATGATCGTCGGTGGCGCAGCCGGGTCGACAGCCGGCGGGATCAAGCTGATTCGGTCGATCACGCTTCTCAAGGGGATCCGCTTTCGAGTCGCGGAGGTCTTCTATCCCGAAACCGCCGTTCGCCGGCTGAAAATCAACGGTCGCCGCCTTGACGAACGGGAGGTCCGCCAAGAGTTCGAAGAAGCGGCCATCATCAGCTTCCTCTGGTTCGTCTTCCTTGCGGCCGGTACCTTCGGCCTCCTTGTTATTCTTCCACAGGGCGAGTATACCCTCGAGAACGTCATCTTCGAGGTCGCCAGCGCCCAGGGCAACGTCGGGCTCTCTGCGGGTATCACCGGCCCAGAATCGCTGCCGACACTTGGGAAAGTCATGTTCCTGTTCAACATGT
The DNA here is from genome assembly GCF_000337475.1 of Natrinema limicola JCM 13563. Taxonomy (GTDB): domain Archaea; phylum Halobacteriota; class Halobacteria; order Halobacteriales; family Natrialbaceae; genus Natrinema; species Natrinema limicola. The sequence goes on from NZ_AOIT01000039.1 coordinate 22,950, forward strand.
GGATCGGTCGCCTCGAGATCATTCCCGTGCTCGTCACGCTACGGACGATCCTCGACCGTGGAGGCCTGTACCGATGAAGATCGGTGATCTCCCGTACGTCGGCGATCCGCTCGAGGAGGGTGCCGAAGATCGGGTCTTCGATTCGCTCTTGTTGCTTGGCCCGGTCATCGTCGCGCTCATCGCCGTCCTCGGACGGTCGGCACTGACGACCGGTATCGCGATCGCGTATCTCTCGAGTTTCGTCGGCTACGTTCTCTATCGGGGCGTTCTCGAGGGCGCATGACGCCGATCAGAATCAGATCAGCTCGACGACCTCGTCGAGCACAGCCGCGTCGACGAACACGATCACGTGATCGCCGGGCTGGACGGCCGTCGAGCCCCGCGGCGTGATGTGCTCACCGCCGCGGGAAATCGCACCGATGACGACGCCATCCGGCAGTTCGGCCGCTGCGTCAACGATGTCCTGCCCAACGAGGACGCTATCGGGGCCGACCTCGATCTCGATGACTTCGGCGCGAGCGTGCTCGAGCATCGCGATCTTCTCGGTGTGGTCGGTCCGGGTAAAGCGGATGATCTCCTCAGCAGTCTCCTCGCGGGGGTTGACCGCGACGTCGACGCCGACGGTCTCGAAGAGATCGGCGTACTCGGGCGTTTCGATAATGGCGACGGTCCGATCGACGCCGAGTCTGTCGGCTAATAGTGAGACGAGCAGGTTCTTCTCGTCGCTGTCTAAGGCCGCGACGACGACGTCGGCCTCACCGACGTGTTCGCGGGCGAGGAACTCGGAGTTGGTCGCGTCGCTTTCCATGACCATCGTATTCGGCAGCGCTTCGGCGACCTCGCGGGCTCGCTCGTGATCCTGTTCGATCAGCCGCGGCCGGAAGCCGTGTTCTTCGAACTCGCGGGCGGCCTGAAACCCGATCTCGCTCGCGCCGACGATGACGACTTCCTCGGTGTCGTCCGGCGTCGTCGCGACCTCGTCGGCGAAATCGTGCATCGAGTCCGGGCTGCCGATGACGACGACCCGATCACACGCTCGGATGACGGTGTCACCCCGCGTGACGATCATCTCGTCGTCCCGGAAGATCGCCGCGAAGGTCAGCGAGTCATAGCAGTCCGCCTCGCTGACCGTCCGGTCGACGATCGGGCTGTCTTCTGGAATGTCGAACTCGGCCATGCGTACGAGCCCACCAGCGAACGTATCGACGTCGTGAGCGCTTGGCAACCCGGAAATCCGGAAGATCGTCTGTGCAGTCAGGAGGTCGGTACAGACCATGAAGTCGACGCCGAACGCCCCCTGTGAGCCCTGCCACGTCTCGAGCAGCGTCCGCCGGCGGACGCGGGCGATCGTGAAGACTTCAGACGTGGCTTTCGCCGCGCCACAGACGACCGCGTTGGTCTCGTCGTTGTCGGTACAGGCGATGACGAGCCCAGCTTGCTCGAGGCCGGCCTCGCGCAACACCTCGAGGTCGGTCCCGTCGCCGCGGATCGTGAGGACATCGAGCTCGTAGGTGAGCGCCTCGGTCACGTCGCCGTCGCGGTCGACGACGACGACATCGTGGGTGTCCTCGAGATTCGCGGCGATCGACCGCCCGACTTCACCGGCACCGACAATGATTACGTACACGACGATCCCTCCGAAAGCATGCGTACTGAAACCGTATTTCGGGGCGACCGGGAAATGGATTACGATGCGCGAAGACGGGCTGAGCGGCGCGGTAGGCCGGCGATGTTGGACACGCAAGAACCCCATTACCGAGACGGATACGAACCGATGAGCTAACCCACTGTGTTTTTAAGACCTGGGCGTGTACGAGCACATAGCGAAACCCGCGGGCAAGTGCGTTCGGGGCCTCCGATGTCGGAGGCCGGCCGGAGACTGGTTGTCTCCGCGAGCGCATAGCGGGATGGCCGACGCGCTGCAAGACGCCGGGGCCGAACAACCAGGAGTCCGCGGACCGTTTCGATGAGAGTCCACAACGCGGCTTTCAGTGCTACGAACCATGGAAATCGAAATTGCAACGATTGGCGGCTACGAAGCGGTTGGACGGCAGATGACTGCCGTCCGCGCCGGCGACGACGTCGTCATCTTCGACATGGGTCTGAACCTCTCGAAGGTACTGATCCACGACAACGTCGAAACCGAACGGATGCACAGTCTCGACCTGATCGACATGGGCGCGATCCCCGACGACCGGGTCATGAGCGACCTCGAGGGCGACGTCCAGGCGATCGTTCCCACCCACGGGCACCTTGATCACATCGGTGCCATCTCGAAGCTGGCCCACCGGTACAACGCACCGGTCGTCGCCACGCCGTTTACGATCGAGCTGGTCAAACAGCAGATCGAGGGCGAACAGAAGTTCGGCGTCGAGAACGACCTGATCAAGATGGAGGCCGGCGAAACGATGTCGATCGGCGACAGCGGAAAGGTCGACCTCGAGTTCGTCAACGTTACCCACTCGATCATCGACGCGATTAACCCCGTCCTCCACACGCCCGAGGGCGCGATCGTCTACGGGCTGGACAAACGGATGGACCACACGCCCGTCATCGGCGACCCGATCGACATGGAGCGGTTCCGTGAGATCGGTCGCGAGGGAGAGGGCGTCCTCTGTTATATCGAGGACTGTACCAACGCCAACAAGAAGGGCCGGACGCCGTCGGAAAACGTCGCCCGCGAACACCTCCGGGACGTCCTCTACAGCATGGAGGACTACGACGGCGGGATCGTCGCGACGACGTTCTCGAGTCACATCGCACGCGTCAAGAGCCTCGTCGAGTTCGCCGAGGATATCGGCCGCCAGCCCGTCTTGCTGGGTCGGTCGATGGAGAAATACTCGGGCACTGCAGAACGATTGGACTTCGTCGACTTCCCGTCGGATCTGGGCATGTTCGGCCACCGCAAGTCCGTCGACCGGACCTTCAAGCGGATCATGAACGAAGGCAAGGAGGACTACCTGCCCGTCGTCACCGGCCACCAGGGCGAGCCCCGTGCGATGCTCACCCGGATGGCCCGCGGCGAAACGCCCTACGAGCTCGACGACGGCGACAAGGTCGTTTTCTCGGCCCGTGTGATTCCGGAGCCGACCAACGAGGGGCAGCGCTACCAGGCCGAGAAACTGCTCGGGATGCAGGGCGCGCGCATCTACGACGACATTCACGTTTCGGGCCACCTCTGTCAGGAAGGCCACTACGAAATGTTAGACGCGCTCCAGCCCCAGCACGTCATTCCGGCTCATCAAGACATGAAAGGGTTCTCGGGCTACGTCGACCTCGCCTCGAACGAGGGATACACGCTCGGACGGGATCTCCACGTCACGCGCAACGGGAACCTCATCCAGCTCGTCGACTGATATGACGAGTCCCGAGGCACGCGAACAGGCGGTGCTCGAAGCGGTGCGCAAGCGTCGTGAACTCGTCAACGACGCGATTCCCGAGGAGCTGCCGATCCAGCGACCCGAGCGGCTCTACGAAGCCTCTCGATACCTGCTGGACGCGGGCGGCAAGCGGCTCCGGCCGACCGTCTTCCTGACGACAGCGGAGGCGCTGGCCGACGTCGAGGCGCTTTCGACCGGGTATCGGTCGTTTCCCTCACTCGACGACAGCGGCCCGGTCGACGTGATGGCTGGCGCCGTCAGCGTCGAGGTCATCCAGTCGTTTACCCTGATCCACGACGACATCATGGACGACGACGACCTCCGGCGTGGCGTCCCCGCCGTCCACAAGGAGTACGACCTCGAGACGGCCATTCTGGCCGGCGACACGCTCTACTCGAAGGCGTTCGAGATCATGCTCGAGACGGACGCGGAGTCAGCCCGTATCGTCGACGCACTCGAGGTCCTCGCGACCACCTGTACGGACATCTGCGAAGGGCAGTCGCTCGACGTCACCTTCGAGGAGCGCACCGACGTCTCACCCGACGAGTACCTCGAGATGGTCGAACAGAAGACGGCAGTCCTCTACGCAGCGTCGGCGTGTCTGCCAGCGATCTTGCTCGGCGCTGACGACGAGACGATCGACGAGCTCTACGGCTACGGGCTCGACGTCGGCCGCGCGTTCCAGATTCAGGACGACGTCCTCGACCTGACCGTCCCCAGCGAGCAACTCGGCAAACAGCGGGGCAGCGACCTCGTCGAGAATAAACAGACACTGATCACCGTCCACGCCCGCGAGCAGGGCGTCGACGTCGACAACTTGGTCGACACCGACGATGTCGATGCGGTCACCGAAGCCGAAATCGACGACGCGGTCGCCGAACTCGAGGCGGCCGGCTCGATCTCCTATGCGAACCAGACTGCTCGCGATCTGGTCGAACGCGGCAAGAACCGACTCGAAGTCCTGCCGGACAACGAGGCGCGCGACCTCCTCTGTGACCTCGCGGATTACCTGATCGAACGCGGCTACTAACACAAGTCGCCGCACAGATCGAGCGACACCGCGAATCGCGAGGGTTTTTGACCGGGCGCGGATAGCACACGGTAATGAACGACGAGTTACGCGAGCGCGTCGAGCGCGAGGTCGAAAAGCACGCGCTGTTGAACGCGGTCAAACACGAAAGCGACGCCGACGTCGGCGCGATCATGGGGCCACTGATGGGCGACAACCCCGAGTTCCGCGAGCACGGCGACGAGATTCCGGGGATCGCCGGTGGCGTCGTCGGACGGGTCAACGATCTTGATTACGAGGCCAAACGCGCTCGCCTCGAGGAACTCGCACCCGAGGAACTCGCCGAGATCGAAGCCGAGGAGGAAGAAGACGAACACGACCTGCCGGACCTGCCCAACGCCGAGGAGTACGACGAGATCCGGATGCGGTGTGCGCCCAACCCCAACGGCCCGTGGCACGTCGGCCACGCCCGGATGCCCGCCGTCATCGGCACCTATCGCGACCGCTACGACGGCTGGTTCTGCGTCCGCTTCGACGACACCGACCCCGAGACCAAACGGCCGGATCTCGAGGCCTACGACGCGATCCTCGAGGACCTCGACTATCTCGGCTTCGAGCCCGACGCGACGTATAAGGCGAGCGACCGCCTCGAGACCTACTACGACCACGCCCGCGAGCTGATCGAACTGGGTGGGGCCTACACCTGCTCGTGTTCGGGCGAGGATTTCTCGGAGCTGAAGAACTCGGGTGAACCGTGTCCCCACCGTGAGAAGGACACCGAGACGGTCCTCGAGGAGTTCGAGGCCATGATCGACGGCGAGTACGACAGCGGCGAGATGGTGCTGCGGGTCAAAACCGACATCGAGCACAAGAACCCCGCGCTGCGCGACTGGGTCGCCTTCCGGATGATCGATACGCCACACCCGCGCGAGGAGGCCAGCGAGTACCGGTGCTGGCCGATGCTGGACTTCCAGTCGGGCGTCGACGACCACCTCATCGGGATCACACACATCATCCGCGGGATCGACCTGCAGGACTCCGCGAAACGCCAGCAGTTCGTCTACGACTACTTCGACTGGGACTACCCCGAGGTCATCCACTGGGGTCACGTCCAACTCGACGACTACGACGTCAAGATGAGCACGTCGACCATCTCGGAACTGATCGAGCAGGGCAAACTCGACGGCTGGGACGACCCGCGCGCGCCGACGCTCAAGAGCCTGCGCCGGCGCGGTATCCGCGGCGAGGCCATCGTCGACGCAATGACCAAGCTGGGCACCTCGACCACCGACGTCGACCTCGCGATGAGTTCGATCTACGCGAACAACCGCGACCTGATCGACGACGAAACCGACCGCCGATTTTTGGTCCGTGACGGCGTCCAGCTCCCTCTCGGCGGTAGTCCACCGGAGGAAGCGAACCCGCCGCTACACCCCAACCACGAGGACCGCGGCGTGCGAGAGATCCCGGTCAGCGATGCCGTCTTACTCGAGGAGGGCGACCTCCCCGACCGCGAGGAACGGATCTGGCTCAAGGGACTGGGCTGTTTCCAGTACACTCGCGACACGCTCCAGTATACCGGCGACGACATCGACGTCGTCCGTGAGGGAGACGTCGACGTCATCCACTGGGTGCCAGCCGAGGAGAGCGTGCCTGTCCGGATGCGAACCATGGATGGCGACGTCTCCGGGCACGCCGAACCGGGTGTCGCCGCCCTCGAGTCCGACGAAGTCGTGCAGTTCGAGCGCGTCGGCTTCGCGCGGATCGACCGCCACGACGAAGACGAGACGATCGCGTACTACGCCCACCCCTGAATTCCGCCTCGAACAGTTCGTCGAACTACTCGAGTAAGTCGTCCGCACGATCCGGATCCGGATCGGCGACGACGCCGTCTTGCCGACCGAGCACGCGAGCGTGGGCGGCACAGACGAGCCGGTTCTCGTCCCAGGGGATATGTAACTCGACCGCGGCCGGGCGCTCGCAGTCAGGCTCGGAACACTCCAGTTTCATTCGTCCATGTGAACGAGAGCCACAGCTTCAGTGTTTGCCCACGATCACAGCACGAAGACAGCGACGACGAATCCAAAGAGGATCGACGCCGTCAACAGGACCTGGACCGCCGTCGACGCGAGCACGCCGATCGTCGTGTAGACCGCCGAGCGGGTGCTCCCCTCGAGTTCGCCGTCACGAACGAACTCGAGGACGAAGACGGTCCCGAAGAGGCCGACGAGTAGGCCAAGCGGCCCAGTGACGACCATAAGGACGATCCCGACGATAGCGGCAGCCGCGGTCGTCAGCCACGACGCACCGCCTGCGCGGGCGGCGATCGAGCCGCCGAAGAACTCGATGGCCGCAGTGATGGCAGCGAGGACAGCAAGCACGATGAAGGTGAGGACGCTCACCTCGGCAAATCCGACACCCCACCAGTAGACGCCGAGGCCGGCAAGCGAGAGGAGCCCGCTCGGAACCATCGGCACGGCCGCACCGACGATGGCACTGACGAGCAAGGCAATCGCGAGGACCGTTACCGCGTCGACCATACGCCAGTTGAGGGGCCCGACCGCCAAAGCCGTACTGCCGGCTGCCTCGAGTCGGCTCGGTCGGCGGCCGATTCGTAGCGTCCGAAGCACGACTACACGCCCCAAAAGATCACGATTCCAAGGGTCGTGACGATCGCGAGCAGCAGTTGGAGCGGGCCGCCAACACGGATGAAATCCGAGAACTGGTACTTCCCCGGGCCGTAGACGAAGAGGTTGGTCTGGTAGCCGACGGGCGTCATAAACGCCGTACTGGCGGCGAAGGTCACGGCGAGGACGAACGCGAAGGCGTTCGCGTTCAGCCGTGCGGCCACGTCGACGGCCACCGGAACGAGCAAGACGACGCTCGCCTGATTGCTGACGATGTTGGTCATCAGCGCCGTCAGCAGATAGAACAGTCCGAGGACGGCGACCGCCGGCAGGAAATCCGCACTCGAGACGACGAGCGCGCCGAGGACGTCCGCGCCGCCGGTCTCGGCCATCGCACTCCCAAGCGGGATGACGCCAGCGAGCAGGAAGATGATATCCCACTGAATGGCCTCGTAGGCCTCGGCCGGTTTGACGACGTTGACGGCGAGCATCACGACGACCCCGGCCAGCGCCGAGACCATGATCGGAAGCAGATCGAGCGCGGCCAGACCGACGACGCCGAGGACGACGCCGACCGCGATCGGCAGCTTCGACCGCCGGAACTGCTGGAGGGCGAGGTCGCCTGCGACGATGACGTTCGGATTGTCGGCTAACCGGTCGACCGTTTCTGCCTCGGACTCGATGAGCAGCGCATCTCCCGGCCGAAAAATAAACTCGGAGAGTCGTTCGTGGGTGATCTGGCCGCCGCGTCGAACCGCGAGCACGCGCGCCTGATAGGTGTCCGAAAACCCCGCCGAGTCGATCGCCTCGCCGATCAGGTCCGAGCCCGCCGTAAGGACGATTTCGACGAGCGTCTGCTCCGGAGCGAGCGTCTCGAGGTCGGCTTCGGCCGTCACGCCGGGCACCAGATCGACGCCGTCGACCTCGAGCAGCGTCTGAAGCGCGTCGTCGGTGAGCCGGACCGTATAGACGTCGCCGCTCTGGACGGTCGTCGACGGAAGGGGATTGGTGACGTACTGCTCGTCACGGATGAGTTGAGTGACCTCGGCCTCGAAATCGACCTCCTCGAGGGCGTCCTGGATCGACAGGCCGACCACGGGAGAGTCACGTCGAACGACGAGTTCCGTGAGATACTCCTCTTTTGCCGTCGTCTCACGCTCGCTGCGCGGCGTTACGTGCGATGGAGTGAGCCAGTAGCCGATCGTAAGCAGGTACGCCGAGCCGATAGCGAACACGACGATCCCGAGGTGGGTGAACTCGAACATCGAGAAAGAGCGACCGAGGTACTCCGCCGAGAGGCTGCTCGCGACGAGGTTTGTCGAGGTCCCGATAAGGGTGAGCATGCCGCCGAACATCGACGCATAGGACAGTGGCAAGAGCAGTTTCGATGGCGAGGTCCCGTTCTCGTGAGCGAGGTCGTTGACCATCGGCATCAAGACGGCGACCGCTGCCGTGTTGTTGATCAGGCCCGATAGCGGCGCGACGATGCCGATCGTCGCACCGAGTTGCTTGTGTTCGCTCTCACCCGTGTACGAGGCGACGCTCTCCTGGAGGCGCTGAATGAGGCCCGTTCGACGAACCCCCTCACTCAAGATCATCATCGCGAGGATGGTGATCGTCGCGGGATTCGAGAACCCGGCGACGCCATCACGCGGTGAGACGCCTGTCCACGGGCCAAGCACCATCAGACTCACCATGATCCCGAGTGCCGTCACGTCGATCGGCACCGGCTCAGTGACGAACAACACGAGCGCGACGGCGATAATCAGAAAGACCAGCAACGCACCCGTCGTCAACTGAGCCATCCGGTTTTGGTGCCTTCCATAGCGAACGACAAATAACGGTGGCCGCATCTCCGCGGGCTGAAGACGGTGCGCTGGATGATGTCAAGGCGTGCCGACGTACCGGTGTCTGTTGATGAGATACACGAGCGACGACGCCCAGAGCGCAACGACGAATCCGTACATGGCGTCCCCGGGCGGGTGTATCGACTGGCGAAGTGAGGCGACGAGATAGACGAGCGCGTACACGCCCACCGGACCGGCCACGTACGCTACTGAAAGCGGTTGCCAGGCCGCTCTCGCATCCACGAGCGTCCCTGCGTCTTTGACGAACGCCATGACTGTGGCGACCGCAGCGAATACCAGACAGAAGAGCAGCAAGACGGCGACGATCACCCCTGGGCCGCCGTCGGGCACAATCCAGAACACGAAGAGCAACACCAGCGGGGTAGCGAGCACGTACACGACGATTGGAAGCCACCACTGCGAGTCGTCGACGGGCCGTTCTCGCTCGGCTCGCGGTGTCGCAGGATCGTGCACTCGAGCGAGCTCGCCGGCGATCCACGCGCCGACGATCGCACTAGCCATCGTGAGCACTGCCATGAATACAGCACCGAGGACGATTTCGACCAGAAACAGGGCGACAGTAACGGCGGTCATCGCCGGCGACTCGAAGCCAAGCGTCGTGACCAGATCGGCGACGGACACCGCGAGGACGCCAACCGACCCGACGAGTCCGGTTCGCACGCCAGCGCGGCGACTCGCTATCGGGCGGTCGTGGTAGTAATAGCCGACGAACAGTCCGGCGGCGAGCAACGGAATTGTCGGACTGAGACCGCCGATGCCGACACCATCACGCGGGATGGCGTCCAACGCCAAGACAAGTGTCACCGGAATCGACGCAACCCCGACGAGGGTTGCGGCTCGTAACCGGTCGTCGGTCAGTCGCTCGAGGAGGGATCGGAGGGAGGGCATCGATATTATTCATTCCTTGATTCCTTAGCATATTGAAATTAGTGTTCGGTTTGCCGCGTGGACCCTCGCGGTCAGCGCCCTGCGAACCGCTCTCGTACCGCGAGCGCCACGTCGCCTCCGTAGTGGTCGACCAGCGGACAGACGGCGTCGCCGAGCGCGCGCATACACTGTCTCGTCGAGTGATACCCGAGGCGATCGGCGACGGGCTCCCAGTCGCGACTCTGGAGGACGCGCAGGACGAACAGCCGTTCTTCGCGATCGGTCAGGTCGACAGCATCGGGCTCGTCGACGAAATACCGCACGACGAGGTCGCGAAACGGCCCGGGATCGACGTCGAACAGGCCCGGTCCGTAGGCCGCCCCCGCGACGACGCGCCACTCGTGGTCGGTCAACGAAAGCGACGGCCCGGCCCCGTCGGCGACGCTGCGCAACACTGCGCGGGCGACATCCGGCTCGAGGTCGTCGAGGGCATCCGAACACAGCGCGGCGAACCGGCGGACGAACCAGTCGGCGTGGCGGCCGTGAAGCGCCCGGCCCGCGTCGCTCGTCGGCGCGAGCATGAGCGCCGAATACTCGCCACTGGCGTCGTTGCGTGTCGTCGAGACGTGGATCGCTCGATAGCCGTTGTCCCGCCAGAACGCCAGCAAGCCGGGCGTCGCGCCGAAGCCGGTGCCGAGCCAGTCGACCGACGGAGCGTACTCCTCGCGGATGCACTCGAGCAGGCGCGAGCCAAGCCCCCGCGAGCGGGCCGCGTGGTGGGTCGCGATACGGACGACGCGCAGGCCGGCCGGCTCGGCTGCCGCCTCGTCCCGCAACTGGCTGGTCAGCACGTCCGGCAGCATGTTGCCGCGGACCCGGCCGCCTTCGTACATCATCGCTCGCGTGTCCGGCAAGAGGTCCCCCTCGCGAGCGAGCAACGCCACGCTGACGACGTGGCCGTCGTGGACGAGCGCGCGGGCCTCGAGATTGGGTGCGTCGAGCAACCGCGCGAGATCAGCGGGTTCGGTCCGGTAGTGGGCGAGCACGAGCAGACCAAAGGCTTCCCGGAGCAGGGACTCGTCGGCGAGTAAGTTCGCGGGCTCGAGCCGCCGGTAGTCGACCGTTTCAGGGACCGCGTCGGCTGCGAGCGCGTCGACCGGCGGGCGAGCGTCGAGTAGCAAGGCGCGGAAAGCCCACACCTCGACGGGATCACCCGCCGCGTACCGGATCGGCTCGGCGAGCTGACAGTCGATCACGTCGTGGTCGCTCTCGGCGAGTCGCTCCCGAAACCGGACCGAGAAGCCACGTCCTGCACCCTCGTAACCGTGGATCGTCGTTGCGAAAGCGATGCGGTCAGCTGCAAGCAGCGACTCGAGGGTGGCGACCGGCAGCGCGGCGGCCTCGTCGACGACGACGATGTCGGTCGACTCGAGGTCCTCGAGTGCTACGGCTGGCTCGCGAAAGCGGACGGTACCGCCGGCGGCCGTCTCGATCCGCCGAGGCTCGATGACGGCGTCGGACTCGAGTGTCTCGACGAGTTCACTGGCACGTTCGAACAGTTCCGCCGTATTCCGGGCGGCGGGCGCGGTCACAAGCACGTCTTCGCCGACGACGGCGTACGCACCAGCGGCCAGTCCCGCGGCGCTCGATTTGCCCCGGCCGCGGTCGGCCTCGAGGACGACAGCCCGCTCGGTCTCGGCGAGCGACTCGAGCGCGGCGACGGCGTCGACCTGATCGGCCGTCAGGCAGGCCTCGTAGATCGGAGTCGGGAATCGGTGGTCGGCTGGCGGCGTCGGCGGCTCCGTCGGCATCTGCGGGGCCGGATCAGTCAGTCCGTCGGCGTCGACGCTGTCGGTCTCGAGGTCGACGATCGCGATCCCGCGGTGGACTCGCAGCGTCTCGACGAGCCGGCGTTTGAATCGGCCGGTGACGTCGTCGATGTCGAACGGCGGCACTGCAAGCGAGGCATCGAACTCGTCGCGGCGATCCGGCCAGGACGCAAGCGGCGGCGTGAGCAAGACGAGGAGACCGCCACCGTCGACCGCGCCGACGACTTTGCCGAGCGCGTTGGGCCGGAGTTCGTCGTGGGCGTCGACAGCGATCACGTCTCTGGTCGTTCCCAGCAGTTCGCCAGCGTTGGACTGCGGGAGCTGTTCACAGCGGAGTCGGTCGTCGGGACCGACGAGCGTCGTCTCGGTGATCGGAACCGAGAGGGTATCGAGGATCGACTCGAGGGTGTCGTAGCCCCGTTTACGAGCGCCCGCGAGCACGAGCAGTCGGCGCTCGTTGGTTCGCTCGGCTTCCCCGCGAAGCGACTCGGCGAGGCCGACGGCGTCGACGTCCATGTGTGTGGTGGCGTTGGCGTCTCGAGCGTAATATACTGCTGGACAACGCGCGGACACACTGTACGGTCTGCTGTCCCGATGTCCCGGCGTATCCGCAGGACGGGTCGCGGAGACGCCGGCACTGACTGAAAGGAGTCCGTATGATTGCACGCGAGGTGCTCTCGCCGCGAGCGGATGGAACGGCCCACACGACCGAACGGTCCGTGCGGAGCGATCTCACGCACTCGCTCGTTTGAACACGCTTTTAAGGAGGGCAGCGCTATTCAGGTGTACACCCTACACGGGGTTGATGATGCTCCTAGCCCTACAGGACTTCCGCCGGAGTCGTTCCGGCACGGGTACCCAGTGCCCGGATGGCAGGGGAGCGCGAGCCCACGTGTAGGAGAGGTGAACAACCAATGTCAGTCTACGTAACCACCGACATCCCAGCCGACCTCGCAGACGACGCCCTCGAGGCGCTCGAGGTCGCACGAGACACCGGACGCGTAAAGAAAGGAACGAACGAAACGACGAAGGCCATCGAGCGCGGCAACGCCGATCTCGTCTACGTCGCCGAAGACGTCTCTCCTGAAGAGATCGTCATGCACCTGCCGGAGCTCGCAGACGAGAAGGGCATCCCAGTCGTCTTCATCGAGACCCAAGACGACGTCGGCCACGCCGCCGGCCTCGAGGTCGGCTCGGCCGCTGCGGCGATCGTCGACGCCGGCGAGGCCGACGGCGACGTCGAGGACATCGCCGACAAGGTCGAGGACCTCGACTGAGGTGATCAGAGATGAGTGCTGAAGAGGAAGAAAGCGGCTCTACGCCCGCCGAGGTCATCGAGATCGTCGGCAAGACCGGCATGCACGGCGAAGCCATGCAGGTCAAATGCCGGATCAAGGAGGGCGAGAATCAGGGACGCATCATCACCCGTAACTGCCTCGGGCCGGTCCGTGAAGGGGACGTACTCCAGCTTCGCGAGACCGCCCGCGAGGCCGACTCCATCGGAGGACAATAATGGTCGAGAAACGAACCTGCGACTACACGGGCGAAGAGATCGAACCCGGCACGGGCATCATGTACGTCAAAACCGACGGCACCGTGCTCCACTTCGTCGACTCCAAAGCGGAGAAAAACTACAAGCTCGGGCGCGAACCCCGAGATCTGGAGTGGACCGAAGAGGGTCGTCGCGCCAAAGGCCCAGCCCAAGAAGAGGCACCTGCGGCCGACGAAGCCGAAGCCGAGACGTCCACCGAGGACGAGAGCGACGAAGTCGAGGCTGAGGAAGCATGAGCGATCACGAGCGCACCTTCGTGATGGTCAAGCCCGACGCCTTCGCGCGTGGCCTCGTCGGCGAGGTCGTCTCCCGACTCGAGGACCGCGGGCTCAAGCTCGTCGGCATCAAAGTCGAGAACATGCCCCGTGAACGGGCAGAGGAACACTACAGCGAACACGAGGACAAACCGTTCTACGACGACCTCGTGGACTTCATCACCTCGGGCCCGGTCGTACCGATGGTCTGGGAGGGCCAGGACGCGACCCGACAGGTCCGCCAGATGATCGGCGAGACCGACCCGCTCGAGGCCGCACCCGGCACGATCCGAGGCGACTACGCGCTCGATCTCGGTCGGAACGTCGTTCACGCCGCCGACCACGAGGACGAGGGCGCAAACGAACGCGAGATCGCGATCCACTTCGACGAGGACGAGCTGATCGACTACGATCAGCACGACGCCGAGTGGCTCTACGAGTAGTCGATCTCGAGTCGACACCTGTTCCCGATTTTCTGGACGCACACGCCCTGTGAGCGTGTTCTGTGCTGTAACGAAGGAACACCGCTGTGGATGTTCTCTGGATAATACCACCGCCAAATATTCTAGAGTAGAATACACGTATTCATCTAGAGAGACGTAACATCTAATGTCACGGGTAGAGTAGAGGCTGTTGGTGGTTTCGAATGGTAACACACAGGAGGTGGGCCGTGAATGCGTGAAACGGACGGGAAGGTGACCCCGTTGATGACGGACGCGACGCCGTCGCTGGATCTCGTTTTCGAACTCCTCTCGAACAGTCGACGACGGTACGCGCTGTACCATCTGAATGCGCAGTCGGATGGCGTCGCAACGCTTGAAACGCTCACCGAGAACGTCGTCGCCTTTGAACAACAGACGGGTACGAGAGACGGAGGACACATGACGGACCGGCATGCGAACGTTCGAATGGCACTCACACACACCCACCTCCCGAAACTCGAAGACGCAGGTCTTCTCGAATACGACCGACGCAGCGAGATGGTGCGATACTGGCGACAGCCGTCAGTCGAGGAGTGGCTCGAACACGCTCGTCACAAGGAGATCACGTAACACGGGCGAGTTCACGGCAACCGACAGCGGCGACCAGCGGATGCGAGACGGGGACGCACCGATCGCTGAAACTTTTAATAGCGAGTCTGTGGTGGATGCTCGTGAGTATCGGGAAATCGCACGACAGGATAGCCGTGAGTTTATTCGGGGTGATAACGTCCCACTCCTCAAAACTTAACAGGCGAGGAACCGATACAGAACATGAGACGAATACTATGACTGATCACGAACTTCCGCCACTTCCGTACGATTACGACGCGCTCGAGCCATCGATTTCCGAACAGACCCTGACCTGGCATCACGACACGCACCACCAGGGCTATGTCAACGGCCTCAACGCCGCCGAGGAAACCCTCTCGGAGAACCGCGAGGAGGGCGATTTCAGTACGACGCCCGGGGCCCTCAGTAACGTCACCCACAACGGCTGTGGACACTATCTTCACACGCTGTTCTGGGAGAACATGTCTCCGAACGGCGGCGGCGAGCCCGAAGGCGACCTCGCTGACCGCATCGAGGAGGACTTCGGCTCCTACGAGGGCTGGAAAGGCGAGTTCGAGGCCGCTGCTGGTGCCGCCGGTGGCTGGGCACTGCTGGTATACGATCCCGTCGCAAAGCAGCTTCGTAACATTGCGGTCGACAAGCACGACCAGGGCGCACTCTGGGGCTCTCATCCGGTCCTCGCACTGGACGTCTGGGAACACTCTTACTACTATGACTACGGTCCGGACCGCGGGAGCTTTATCGATTCCTTCTTCGACGTCGTCAACTGGGAGAAGGCCGAAGAAGAGTTCCAGAAGTGTCTCGACCACTTCGAGTAAGCGACGAGTTGTCAACCTCCTATTTTTATCGCCGCAGACACCCGACAGCGGACGCAGTAGCGTTCGGATGATGTCGATGCGCCGTCGACTATGTGGGTAACACCGCCTGGTTGGTTGTAACTACCATGGTTTAACTACATGTGGAATGATGTCTCACCCCATATGGCCGCCGAGGACAGCGTCGACACGATTGTCGAGGATCGAGACCGGGAGCGATACCAGCCATCCCCCGAAACCGAACCGGTCAAGCCGAGTGGATCGCTCGCGGCTGCCCTTCAGGCAGCCTGCGACGGAGCCGTGCGCTTCGACGAGTACACGCGCGTGCTCTACGCGACCGACGGCAGCATCTACAGCGCACAGCCTGCCGGCGTCGTCTTCCCGCGGGACGTCGAGGACGTTCGTGCGGCGGTCCGCGTCGCAGCCGACCACGACGCGCCGGTGCTGCCACGGGGTGCTGGCACCTCGCTTGCCGGGCAGACCGTCGGCCCCGGTTGTGTCGTTCTCGACCTCTCGCGGCACATGGACGAGATCCACACAATCGATCCGGACACACAGACCGCCGTGGTCCAGCCGGGGGTCGTGCAGGACGATCTCGACGCCGCACTCGAGCCACACGGCCTTCGCTTTGCGCCGGATCCGGCCTCGTCGAACCGCGCGACGATCGGTGGTGGGATCGGCAACAACTCGACGGGCGCACACTCGGTGCGATACGGCATCACGGACGCCTACGTCGAGGAGTGTGCGGTCGTTCTCGCCGATGGGTCGCTGATCCACACGCGAGATATCGTCCTCGACAGTCCCGAGTGGGACCGACTCGTCTCGAAAGACGATCGCGAAGCTGCGATCTACCGGACAGTTCGGGCGCTGGTCGAGGACAACGCTGACGAAATCGAGTCGCGCTACCCCGAACTCAAACGCAGCGTCAGTGGCTACAATCTGCAAAAAGTAATCCGAGAAGACGAGGAGAGCGAGACGGCGACAGCCGCCTCGGAAGACCGAGCGGGCGAGGCCCGCGAGGAGGGGAACCGAATCATCAACCTCTCGAAACTGCTCGTCGGTGCCGAAGGGACTCTCGGTGTCGTCGTCGAGGCCACGCTCTCGCTTGTGACCCGCCCCGACGAGACCGCACTCGCAGTCTGTTGTTATGACGATCTGCTCGAGGCGCTTGCCGCCGTCCCCGAGGCGCTCGACCTCGAAGCCAGCGCGGTCGAACTCATGGACGACGAGGTGTTTCGGCTGGCTGCCGACTCTGCAGAGTATGCCGAGTACGCGGAGCCGATTCCCGAGGGGACCGAAGCAGCGCTGATGCTCGAGTTCGATTCGGAGGTCGTCGACGACCTCCCGGACGCAGTGGCGGCGGCGACGACCCACCTCGTAGACGAGGGGAGGGCGTTCGCATCGCTCGAGGCGTTTTCGCCGGCGAAACAGGACCGGCTCTGGAAGCTCCGAAAGGCCGCCATCCCGCTGTTGATGAGTATGGACGGCGATCCGAAGCCCTATCCGTTTGTCGAGGACGCCTCCGTCCCGCCTGAAGAACTCGCAGAGTACGTTGCGGGCTTTCAGGAAATCCTCGAGCGCCACGACACGACGGCGGCGTACTTCGCACACGCGGGCGTCGGGACGCTTCACATTCGGCCGGTCCTCAATTTGAAAGACGGCGACGACGTCGAGACAATGCGTGCCATCGCCGACGACGTCACCGACCTCGTCGCCGAACACAACGGCTCCTTTTCGGGCGAGCACGGTGACGGCCTCGCACGAACGGAGTTCAACCCGAAGCTGTACGGTCCCCAACTCTGGGACGCGTTCAAGGAGCTTAAATCGACGTTCGATCCGGATTGGCGGCTGAATCCCGGGAAGGTCGTCTACCGCGACGACAAGCCGACCGACATCCGCGATCACCTCCGATACGGGCCGGATTACGCCTCGCTCGAGCCGCGGACGACGCTCGAGTTCGACGAGGAGGGCGGCTTTTCCCACCTCGTGGAACTCTGTAACGGCTGTGGGACCTGCCGACAGACCGGCAGCGACGTGATGTGTCCGACGTATCGCGCGACCGAGGAGGAGATCACGACCACGCGAGGCCGTGCGAACCTGCTTCGGGCGGCGATCAGCGGCGAGATCGACCCCGACGAACTCTACAGCGAGCAGTTTCAGTCGGAGGTACTCGACCTCTGTATCGGCTGTAAGGGCTGTCAGAGCGACTGTCCCACCGGGGTCGACCTTGCGAAGCTCAAAGCCGAGGTCAAACAGCAGTACCACGACCGCAAAGGGACGAGTCTCCGGGAACAGTTGTTCGCGAACGTCGATCGGCTGGCGTCGCTGGGGAGTACGGTCGCACCGCTTGCGAATCGTGCCACGAAGGTGCCGGGTGCGCGGACCGCCCTCGAGAAGACGGTCGGAATCGCTGCCGAGCGGTCACTGCCGACGTTCCAGCGGGAGACACTGGTCGACTGGTACGGAGAGCGGGGGCCCCAGCTCGATGCAGACACGGCGACCGCGGGGGTCGTCCTCTATCCGGACACGGACACCAACTACTCGAATCCGGCAGTCGGGAAAGCAGCCGTCGAGGTCCTCGAGGCGGCGGGGATTCGCGTCGCGGTTCCCGAACTGGGGCCGACCGGGCGCGCGGCCTACTCCCAGGGGCTGCTCGAGGCCGCCGCCGATCAGGGCCGGGCGCTGCTCGACGACCTCGAGCCGTATCTCGAGCGCGGCTGGGCGGTCCTGTTCGTCGAGCCCTCGGATGCAGCGATGGTCATCGACGAGTATCGCTCACTGCTCGACGACGAGCACGTCGAGACGCTCGCTGCGAATGCGTTCGGCGTCTGTGAATACCTCGACGACAACCGGCTGGATGACGACCTCTCGTTCGACGGGGAGACAATCGCGGACACACAGCTGACGTTTCACGGCCACTGCCACCAGAAGGCCCGCGGCGCGGACCACCACGCGGTCGGCGTGCTCCGGCGGGCTGGCTATTCCGTCGAGCCCGTCGATTCGGGCTGCTGTGGCATGGCCGGCAGTTTCGGCTACGAAGCCGACCACTACGACCTCTCGCGGGCGATCGGTTCGATATTGCGAGACCAACTCGAGGACCACACGCGCCGCGATGGCACCGAGACGACGGTCGTCGCCCCCGGCACCTCCTGTCGGACACAGATCGGCGACTTCGAGGGCTACGATCGGCCCACCCATCCCGTCGAGTTGCTCGCCCGTGCGCTCGAGACGTAGCGATCCAGGCGGTCGCCGGTTCGCGACCGAGCAGCGAGTCGTGCCGTCCGACAGTATCAAGGATCACCCTCGCCAGCACCCGACATGGACAAACGCGAGCGTCTCGAGGGCTACCTCGAGTCCCACAACCTCGATTCGGTCTGGTTCGTGCGGCCGAACTCGTTTGCATGGCTGACCGGTGGGAACACCGTCGTCGACCGCGAGGGCGACAGCGGCGTCGCTGCGGTGGGCTACGACGGGACCGACGTGACCATCGTGGCGAACAACATCGAAGCCGATCGCATCGTGAGCGAGGAAGTCCCAGATCTGGAAGCCGAGGAACTCGTAATCGAGGAGTTCCCCTGGTACGCGTCGTCGCTGGACGAAGCCGTCGCCGAGTACGTTGGCGACGACAAGCGGGCCGCGATCGACATCGACCTCTCAGGGTTCGAGCGCGTCGATCCGACGCCGTTGCGCCAGCCACTGACCGACCGCGATCAAAAGCGCTATCGTGACCTCAGTAGGCAGACGGCCGCCGCCGTCGAAGCCGTCTGTCGCGAACTCCAGTCCGAGGACACGGAACACGAGGTAGCATCGGCCCTGCGGGTCGCGCTGTCGGCACGCGACATCGAGGCCCCAGTCGTCCTCGTCGGCGGGGCAACCAGGGCCCAGCAGTACCGCCACTATACGCCGACCGACGCCGAACTCGGCGAGTACGCGCTTGTCTCCGTCACCGCCGAACGGGCCGGCCTCCACGCGAGCTGTACCCGCACCGTCGCCTTCGATCCGCCCGCATGGCTCGAGGAACGCCACGAGGCCGCGGCCCGCGTGGAGACGACGGCACTTGCAGCGACGCAGAAAGCCGCAAATGACGGTGACACGGCTGGCGACGTCTTCGCTGCCATCCAGAACGCCTACGACGCGGTGGGCTACGACGGCGAGTGGGAACACCACCATCAGGGCGGCGCCGCCGGCTTCGCAGGCCGGGAGTGGATCGCCACGCCGGACCACGACGCGCCGGTCGAAGCGCCGATGGCCTACGCGTGGAATCCGACAGTACAGGGTGCAAAAAGCGAAGACACGGCACTCGTCACGGCAGACGACATCGAGGTCCTGACAGCGACGGATCGCTGGCCGACGACGACCGTCTCCGCGGTCAATCGAGCGTTCGAGCTCGAGCGTCCCGCGATTCTCGAACTCGAGGAATAGCGTCCGTCGGGCCGATTCAAGCGGCTAGCTGTCGTCGGTGTCGTCCTCGTTGCTCTCAGTGTCGACGGATTCGACCTCGACCTCGTCATCGCCGAGCGGCGGTGTACTGTCATCGACGGTGATCGTCACCGGCTCGGTCTCCGCGAGGGTATCCGGCTCGGATTCGCGCTCGCGATCGAGGACGCGATCGAGCCTGAAGATGGTGTTTAACTCCTGTTGAACCTGATCGACGACATCGCCGACGAGGTCGCTTGGCTGGATCGCGGTGTACTCGTATGGGTTGTTGCCGGCCCCTTCGCTGGCGCGTTTTTCGCGGCTGACGCGGGCTTCCTCGTGAAGTTCCGCGAGTGCCTCGCGGACCGTACTCGGGTAGAGTCCCGTCCCCTTTGCGACCTCCTCGGAGGTACTGCCCGGATTGGCCAGCAGATAGACGTAGATCTTCGCACGGGTCTCGGTATCCAGAATCCACGAGAGCAGATCGACGATCCGCTGGTCGAGTTCCTCGACGGCCGGACTACGGCCGAGCTCGGTCTCGACGACGTCGTCCGGTCCCGCGAGCGATTCCTCTCTCTCGTCAGCGTCGTCGACCGGATGGTCGTCTGCGTCGTCGGAACTCATGTGGCGTCTCGTACAGGATGAGGCCTCGCGCGGAGTTAAACCTTTGTGGCGGTCATTCGGTTTGCAAAAAGAGCGACTCACACAGCGCGTCTGGACCGTCCTCCTCGAACAGACGTCGCTGTCGGGCCGCGCCGCTTTCACGCTCGTAGACCCGTTTGATGCCATCGATACCGAGCCGCTCGCACTCACGATCGACGAGGTCGCCGAGATCGACCGTTCCCTCGAGGTCGCGGTCGATAAACGACGCGTCCTGGCCGTAGCGGATGGCTCGCCACTTGTTCTCGTCGAGCAGTTCTCGGCGGTGCTGGTGGCCGCTGGTTCCGTCCTCGTACTCCTCAGCGAGCGCCTCGACGAGCGCGTGGGCGTACTCGACGAACGCCATGACGACGTCGGGATCGGCCTGGCCGTCCGGCGTCCGCAGTTCGACCGTGCCGTGTTCGGTGTGGGGGCGCACGTCGTACCAGAGTTCGCCACGATCGTTGATCGAGTCGGTTTCGAGCATCAGCCGCTCGAACCGGTCGAAGTCCTCGAAGTCCTCGAAGTAGGTCGGCATCCCCGTATTCGGCAGTGCCTCGAAGATCTTCGCGCGCGCTGACTGAAGGCCGGTGTCGAAGCCGTTCCAGTAGGGGGAGTTCGCGGAGAGTGCGAGCATGATCGGGACGTACCATCGCAGTTCGTTGGCGATCCAGACCGCCTTGTCGGCGTCGTCGACGCCGACGTGGACGTGGACGCCCGCGGTCGTGTTCCGATGCTGTGGATACTGAATCCGGTCGAGTTGGGCCTGGTAGCGGGGCTTTTCGGCGTGTTCGAGTTCTTGCCACTTCGCAAGCGGGTGGAGGCCGGCGGCGGCGATCCGGTAGCCGTGGGCCTCGGCGTGGTCGACTAACGCTTGGCGGATGTCGAGCAGCGACTCGCGGGCATCGTCGAGGTCCTCGATCAGCGGTGTCTGGGTTTCGATGACGAATTTAAACAGTTCGTGATCGAGCCGTCCCTCGAGGATCTCGGGCGGGTCGTACTCGTAGACGAGGTCGTCGGTCCCGCTGGTAGGCCGGCCGTCCTCGTCGACGACGAAACACTCCTCTTCGATCCCCAGCGTTCCCATGCGCGTAAACGCGTCTCGCGACCCGCGGTCCATCGTGTCGTGCTTTCGTCGCCGATAATAAATACGGTTTGGAGTCGGTTGCGACGGTCGGGATCGCGATTGGGCTCGATCGATCCGAGGCGGCACACCTCGAGCGCTGCAACAGCAACATCAGAGAAGCGAATCCGGGTTGCCCGCTTATCGCGGCCGCGCGACGATTCCGAGATGATCCGCGTGATACGCCTCGAGTCGTTCCGTCTCTAGAATCTCGTACCCCTCGGATAGCTCCTCGCGGACGTCCGCGAAGACGGCCGCCGGCTCGCGGGTTACGTCTTCGCTGCGGGCCTTGACCGCCAACAGCAGTCGGCCGTCGTCGGCCAGGAAACGCCGGTTCTCGAGCGCCACGCGAGCCTGCCCGCGCGTCGCCACGTCCTGGACGATGACGTCGACGTCCGACTCGACGACGTGGGCGTAGGTCTCGGGCGTGCGTGCGTCTTTCAACAGCGGAAAGAGTCGCGGGCGGCTCTCGGCTGCATCAAGCAGGTCTCGCGCCGGCCGCGCCGCGAACTCGACGGCATAGGTCGGGCCGGCGAAGTCGGCGACATGGCTCACCGTCGTCCCGCTTGCCGCGCCGAGATAGAGGGCGGTCTCACCGCCCGTGACACCGGTGTCCATCTCGAGCTCGAGCATCGCACCGAGTTTCGATCGGTTGGGGTTCCAGGCCCGCCATTCCCCATCAGTGGGTTCGCCGTAGACCGGCTCGCCGCGGGTCGCGAGCCGGTCGGTGCCGTCGAACGTGTGGCGCTCGACGCCCGCCGGAAGCTCACTCATCGTCGGCACCTCCGTTGGCCGCGGCATCGTCGCTGTCGCCCGCGTTCCGCGCCTGAATCGTCTCGATCCGCTCGGCGAGTTCGGCCTCGAGTTCGGGCTTTAGCTCGCCCGAATAGTGGTCGACGCGGGCAGCAATCGCGAGTTTGCCGGCGACCGCGCGTGCTGCAGAGCCCCGGTTTTCGGGATGGGTGCCCCGGACCGCGTCGTGGGTGTAGATGATCCCGTGTTTGGGCGAGGGCGCATGGCCTCGCAGGTGGGCGAACAGGGCGTCTTCAGCGCCAAGCACCTGAATCGTCCCGCTGGGTTTCTTTGCGAGGTCCTCGAGACCGCCGGCCAGCGAGATCAGTCGTGCCGCGAGGACTGGATCGGCAAGTGCCGCGAGGTTCGGCGCGACGGCAGGCGTCTGGCGTTGGATGAACTCTCGGAGGTCGTCCGCCTCGTCGGCGAGGTCGGCGACGCGTTCGGCCAGCGAGCGGACTGCAGGTTCCTCGAGCGCGTCGTCGGGTTCACCGCGTGCCAGTTCGCGAGCGTACGCGACGCCGGTTCCAGCCTCGGGGTCGATCGTGCCGGCCCACTCGGCAAGCCGTTCTGCGAGTTCGTTCGCCGTCCGACTGCAGTCGTCCATTGCCCGTACCGCGTGGACGAGCTGGCGGTCGTCGGCCCGCTCACGTTCAGTCACTGCGGCCCGCGTGGCTGCCGTCGTCGCCTCGCGGACGGCGTCGTAGTAGTCATCCTCGTCGTCCGCGAACCCGGCCTCGACTGCGAGGGCCGGCCAGTCGCGGGGCTCGTCGGCGCTGCCCTCGCGAACCGCGGTCGCCATCGCGTCGGGATCGTCGCGGTCGATGTCCGCGAACCATCCGTCCGTCGTATTCATGCACGCCCGTTCCCGCCGCGGGCGATTAAAGGCCCCGTTCGTGGCGTTCGGATCGCGTGAGGAATGGCACGCTCGAGTAGTTGGAACGAAAAACGAGGCGCGTCAGACGCCGAACGTCGCCCGCAGCATGTCGCGGGTTCCGGGCCCCAGCCCGACGGCGACGACGGTGATCATGAGCAGGATCGCGTAGCGGGGGTTATCTTCGAAGACGGTCTCGTCGAAGATCCAGATGACGAAGACGGCGGCGGCGAGCTTGACGAACAGGAACGGCCAGGCCGAGCCGGTCGCCGAGACGACGCTGGCAGGTAGCACGTCGGCCGTCGTGCTGTCGATCGCCGCGTTGATGGGGTGTTTGGGGACGAGGTTCGCCGGCAGCCCCAGCGTGGTCGCCCAGTCGAGACCGACGACGTTCGCGACGCCGTCGACTGCGTGTGCCCAGATGACGACGAGCCCCATATATCGGGTGCCGCGGTTCAATTCCGGTGCGAACCGCTCAATTGCGAACCAGGTGATCGCGGTGGCGAGCGTCGCCCCGACGAGGGTGACAAGCGGGATCAGCGGGTAGAACTCCGAGTACGGCTCCGTTGCCGCCGTGTATCCGAGGTAGGCGATCGCCACCGTCAGCAGCGCCGTCCCGATCCCGGCCAGTGGGTACTCATAGCGCGACACGTAGTCGTTGCGATCGAGCCAGATGGAACTGACGAGCGCCGCAAGAGCGATGAAGAAGACGGTAAAGTAAATCAGCGGACTGATAATAAAGCCCGACCAGGGGAGCTGGATGGCCATCTCGCCGGAATACGCGTATGACGCGGCGTTGGCGTCCTCGACGACCCGGAGGGCACCGCCGAAGAGCATGAACGGGAACAGCGCGAAAAAGCCCGTGCGGAAGCGTTCGATCTCGAGACGGCGAAGAATGAAGATGACCCCCACTAACAAGAGGACGAGCGTCGGGATGTAGCCGGCATACGAGACGAACGTGTAGCCAGGTTCAGCGGTCGGCCCAGCGTTCGGGCCAGCCTGTCCGCAGGCTACTTGCTGGCCGTCGGCCCACGCGACACAGGACCAGCTGTGGGCGTCGGCGACGACCGGCCCCCAGAAGTACTGCCAGATGAACTCAACGTACACTCGCTGAGGGAACAGGACCGCGCCGAGGACCACGATGGCGGCAAGACTTGCGACGGTCGCGACCCAGACGCGCTCGGCCCCGTACCGGTCGATGAAGTCGTCCATACCCGAATCCGGTAGTGGGGGCCGCTTACCGTTTCCGGTTTTCAGCGAGCGAGACTGTTGGGTCAGTCGACCTTGATACGGTCTGCTGTCAGTCAGTTCCGGTGCACCCGCGACCCGGTCCTGCGGGTGCACCGATAAATCGTTACAGCAGACCGTATGAGCGCCGATCAGCTCACGCCTCGATCTCGCGGGCCGCTGCGAGCAATTCGTCGTGAATCACGCCGTTTGACGCGACCAATCCGTCGCTGTCGTGTCGCCAGCGCTCACCCTCGAGGTCGGTGACGACACCCCCAGCCTCACGAATGAGGTGGACGCCCGCAACGGTGTCCCACGGGTTCGCCCGCAGGTTGGTCATCGTCCCCTCGAGTGCGCCCGCGGCGACCATCGCGAGCTCGAGCTGGGCACAGCCGAAGCGTCGCATGTCGCCGAAGCGGTCGACGAGAGCGCGGTTTGCCGCAGCATATTGGTCGCGCTGGTCGAAATCCCACCAGAAGGTCGGGCAGACGGTGGCTGCCTCGGGATCGGGACAGTTGCTGACCGAGAGCGGTTCGTCGTTGCGAAACGCCCCGTCGGGGCCGACGCGGTAGCGGTCCGAGAGGGCGGGGCAGTCGAACGCAGCACCGACCGGTTCGCCGTCGACGACGGCTGCCACGGCGGTCCCGAACGCGCGGATGCCGCCGACGTAGTTGTTAGTCCCATCGATAGGGTCGACGATCCACGCGGGCCCCGTTTCGGGAACCTGCTTTACCGCGTCGGCCTCCTCACCGACGATCGGATCGTCCGGAAACGTCTCTCGGATCGTTTCGATGACGGTCTCCTGAGCATCGCGGTCGACTTGCGTGACGACATCGGTTTTTTCGCCTTTATGCTCGACAGTGAGATCCGTCCGGAAGGAGTCGGCTGCGACCGCGGCCCCCTCGCGTGCTGCATGGACTGCGACGGCTGTACGGTTGCCATCATCGGCGTCGCTCATGCCATCTCTCGGCAGTCCGCCCTCAAAAGTGGTCGTATACTGGTGGCGCGAGCGTCAGGGAGTGCTTACCAGTTCTCGTCAGGGACGTACGGATAGCTCCAGAGGGTCACCTGCAACACGATCGATTTGAACCACGCGTGGTACATCGCGTCGACCTCCGCCTCGGAGTGGTCGCTGTCGGCGAGAAACTCCCTGATCGTCGCCGTGATCGGATAGATGAAGGCCACGAGATAGCGCATATCGATATGGTCGACCGCGTCGGCGTCGTCGGCTTCGTTTTTCCTCTCACGGGTATGTCGCCGGCCGATCTCGAACTGATAGTTCAACCAATTCTCGTCGTAGGGCGTCTCACAGGTATCGCGAATCCACTGGCCGAATCGCTCGCGCACTCGGTCTAGGTACTCCTCGTCGGGGTTTCCCTCGCCGTCCGTGAAATAGTACACCAGGAAGTCGTGGTCGGCGACGAAGCCGTACCACACGTCGAGGACGTCATCGATTTGATCCTCGAGGACATCGCCGGCCATCTGCAGGGACTCCTCGTCGTCCTCGTCGAAAAGCACCGTCTGTTGGAGTCGCTCGAACTCGTCCATGCTGATCGGCGCATCGGGGACGTCATCCGTACCGTAGGTGTAGCCCGGGATCTGGTCACTGCTCATGGGTCCGTGAGAGTGTCCCACGATCACGGTCATAAACCCGGACGGGAGCAGCCACGGCGTTGATAGATCCCCCTGCTCGACATGACATTCGGCGCTCGATGCCCGATGAGCCACCGGCTCGAGCAGGTCAGTCACGGCAGCAGAAGTTTGCGAGGGAAGATCGCTGCGTGTTGATCTTCCGCATCTTACGATGCGAGGGGAGGGAATCGAACCCACGAACGTCTACACGAGCGGATCTTGAGTCCGCCGCCGTTGACCGCTT
This sequence comes from Natrinema limicola JCM 13563, assembly GCF_000337475.1. Taxonomy (GTDB): domain Archaea; phylum Halobacteriota; class Halobacteria; order Halobacteriales; family Natrialbaceae; genus Natrinema; species Natrinema limicola. Next base: position 49,150 of record NZ_AOIT01000039.1, read on the forward strand.
GGCTACCCTCGCACGCATCTCGCTCTGAGACGCTCGCAGGGGTTAAATCGTCCGATTGTCGCGTGAGCCACGCTCGATGACGAGACACGTCGCTCCTGGACCGACGAAGCTTCTCGGCGCGTGTAACACAGCGGACTCGCGCAGACGGACTCCTGTCAGTGGGGTCCGGTGTACCTACAGGACGGATCGCGGGTGCACCGGGAACTCGAGACAGCAGCCCGTCTCACGTCGCTCGGCTCTCGAAGTCCGCCTCGGTGTACCGCCGATCGCAGTTCAGACACTGGTACCCCCCTTCGATGTGGGCGTACAGGCGTTCCCCGCAGTGCTGGCAGCGGCCGTATGGCTGAGCCATTAGGTCGATATGGACCTCGTAACGGGATAAATACCGTGCTTACACTCGCTACGGACTGCCTAACCGACGGAATTACCCGGCCGTCGCACCTCACATCAACCATGGACGACCACACCCGCGATCCGACCGTCGACCCGCCGGCGGGGAACCCGACCGGCTGGAACGAGTCCGCGGGTCGCTGGGAGCATGCGACGTTGCGCCGGGCGACCGTCCACGGCGTGCAGTTGTTCAACGACGGGTCGTTCCACGAGTCTCACGACTGCTTCGAGGCAGAGTGGTACAACTACGGGGCCGGCACCACAGAGAGCACGTTCTGCCATGGGATGGTTCAGGTGGCTGCCGGTGTGTACAAACGCGTCGACTTCGAGAACGACGACGGCATGCGGAGCCTCTTCGAGACGGCGTTACAATATCTCCATGGCGTCCCGAACGACTACTACGGCGTCGACGTTCTCGGCGTGAGAACTACGCTAACGAACGCGCTTAACGATCCAACCGCGTTGGACGGGTGGCAGATCGAACTAGACGGGAAACACCGGAAAGCGGGACCGGAGGACTACAAACATGTCGAAAGCCTTGAATGACCGTTCGTTTGTATCGTGTGGTGAGTAGATAGTCAGCCAAAGGTTTAACTTTTCTCGATATATCTAAGGTCGGATACAAAACAGTCTTCGTATGACCAAAGAAGATACTAAAAGTGATGTTCCAACAGGGGATCGGCTTCTTGATGATGATGATACAGACACTATTGAAGGAGATTCTATATTTGAAATAGCGCGCGAATTAGAAACAAAGGATAGAGACTCTTTAGGAGATGATCCAGATACTACTGGTTTCAAGCCTGCTGAAGCTGTTTGGATAGTTGATGCCTTTCTAACTCAACAATACAGTAGAACTGTAGGCGCAATAGCGGCGGTAACGTATACCCAGGCAACACTTCTGCTATTTCTAACGGTGTGGCTTTCGTTCTTTTATTTGCTCACTTTTTCAAACAACAGTGGAATCAATGGGGCAACTTGGGCAGCCTTTTCGGTCACTATGGGATCGTTTGTTTTAGTTTCTGGTTCAAATTTAGTAGACTATTATAATGAAGAAGAGCTCAACTTCACCGCGTATATACATAATGCGATTACATTCATCGTGAGTGGTATTTTCCTCGCTGTGGGATATATACTAGACTCCTTTTTTGACGTCCAATTAAATATCTCTTTAGATCTCCTACCTTCTTTAATTCTTATTGCAAATAATATACTTGGAACTCTGTTTTTCACGCTATCAATATGGGTTATATTGAAAATTCTCTGGAGGCTAAATCAGCTCATTGCTTTCCGATCAGAATACGCTGACAAGAGCCCATATAGCGAGCTAAGAGCGACAATAGCCGGTTTTTATATGGGATTAACACGAGGCGGAGAAGTCGGTATCTTCAGTGCGATGCTATCACTCGGGGCAACAATTGGTGTAGTTCTGGTTCCGTATCTATTGACAAGTAACCTACTTTGGAGCGTAGTGGCGTTCCTCTCCCTTATCGGGCTTAATATTTTTTTGAACGTGTTATCCTATGCTATTAACCACTATAGATCTGCCGATGGTAGTTCAGAATAAAGTCGCTGCTGGCTCGTACAAAGCGTCGACTTCGAGAACGACGACGGCATGCGGAGCCTCTTCGAGACGGCGCTTGGGTATCTGCAGGACATCCCGCGTGACTACTACGGCGTCGACGTGCTTGCGGTCCGAACCACGCTGACCAACGCCCTCGAGGATCCGACGCAGATCGACGGCTGGCAGCTCACACTCGACGGCACACAGCCAATCGCTCAAAGCGACGACTACGCGTACGCCGACGCGCTCGAGGACTGATCCACCAGAGACCGAATCGCCTTTGGCCTTTCAGGCGTACTAATAGGTAATGAGAGTTGCACAGCTCGGGTCGGGAACGCCGGAAATCGCAGTCGTCGCGGGCGTCCACGGGGACGAACCCTGTGGCGTCCGGGCCGTCGAGCGATTGCTCGACGAACGCCCGGCCGTCAAACGCCCCGTCAAGCTCGTCGTCGCCAACGAGAAAGCACTCGAGCGACGGGTGCGGTTCATCGACGAAGATCTCAATCGCACGTTCCCCGGCGAACCGAACGCGAAGACACACGAAGGTCAGCTCGCCCACGACCTCGTCAGCGAACTCGAGGGCTGTCTCACCTTCTCGATGCACTCCACGCAGAGTCACGCTGACCCGTTCGCCATCGTCAACGGCGTCAGTGAGACGGCCAAGGCGATCGTCCCGCAGTTGCCCGTGACGGCAATGGTCGAAACGAGCAACTTCGCAGAGGGACGGCTTTTCTCGACGGTCGACACCGTCGAAGTCGAGTGTGGCCTGCAGGGGTCGGAGACGGCCGCCGAAAACGCCGACCGGCTGACGCGAGCGTTTCTCACTGCGGTCGATGCGTTGCCCGGCGATACCGTCCGCCGTGATCTGCCCGTCTATCGGCTCACAGACGTCATCGACAAGGAACAGGCCGACACCTACGAGGTGTTCGTCGATAACTTCACGGAGGTCGAAGCTGGCGCGCCGTTTGCCGCAGCCGACGGCCAAAAACAGATCGCCGACGAGTCGTTCTATCCGGTGCTCATGTCGCCGAACGGCTACCGGAACGTCTTCGGCTACACCGCAGAGAAAGTCGACGTCATCGAGTCACCGCCGGCGGCCGACTGACCGACGACGTTTTCAGCTTCGCAAGTGCCGAGGACGCAAGGCATATCCCCCACACGCTCGTATGAACGTGTATGGAGTTCCCACCGAACCAGGGTCTCGACCAGGAAGAGGTCAACGAGCAGGTCGCCGAAACGCTCGAGGAAAACGACGTCGTCCTCTTCATGAAAGGGACCGAACTGATGCCCCAGTGTGGCTACTCCCGCAAAGCCCTCGGGCTGATCAGCCAGCACCGCGAGGAGTTCGAGACCGTCGACGTCCTCGAGTCGCTCGACGAGTATCGCGTGGCGCTCAACGAGCAAAGCGGCTGGGAGACGATCCCGCAGACGTTCGTCGACGGCGAGTTCGTCGGCGGCTCCGACATCTTAGAGGAACTCGACGAACGCGGTGAACTTGCCGAGACGCTCAACGCGGCGTAAGGCGTCCGACCGTGAACACAAATTTGTCACGGGTTGCACCTCACGGATTTAATAGCAGGTCATATAAGTCGCGGTCTCGTAGTAACAGACCACGACTGTCGCCGTAGACACCTTCCCACTATGTCAACAGAGGAATCCAGACACGTATATCGGCTGCACTCGACGCTCGAACTGCCCCTCGAAGATCTCCACGACCACATCGACGATGCAACGTTCCCCGACGGGGTCGACGATGTCGAGATCACGCGGCGCAACAACACGCTGATCCTCAAAGCCGTCGCCGAGGATCAGTCCGTCAGCAAGTACACTCCGACGGCCCAGCTCAAAGCCAGCGTCACGGAAAACCGGGTTTACGAAGAGGATCCGGACGAGCGCCGGCAGAAGTCCTTTAGCTGGGACGAAGACGAAGAAGAGGAGATCGAATCCGAACTCGTCGAGTTCGCCGCGTTCAAAGGCGACCGCGAGACCGTCCTGCAGAACTCGCTGTTGCAGTATCAGATGTTCCTCGTTCTCTGTGGCATCGCCGAAGCCGCCGAGAAAGGCACCCTGACGGCGATCTCCGAGCGCGGTGGCGACCTCGAGGCGACCCGGATCGTCGACGGCGAACCGCGACCTGCCGACATCGAAGTCGTCGAAGGCCCCCGCGACCATAATTCGGGGCAAGGCGGCGTCAACTGGCGGGACAACAAGTTCATCAGCGACTGAATCGACGCGGCACGTTCTTCGACCGAGTCGCATGACGACGAACCGACGAGTGACTTCTCCGCGCTCGACTCCGTACCCGCATCACTAAACCACAGTCTGTCGTCACCGATACCCATGGCTGATGGTGTCGATACCGGCAGTGCTACTCGAGTCGCGATCGCCTGTCAGGGTGGTGGGAGCCACACGGCGTTCACCGCGGGCGTGCTCAAACGACTCCTTCGCGCATGTGCGACGCGTTCATACGAACTCGTCGGCGTGAGCGGCACGTCCGGCGGCGCAGTCTGTGCAACCGCCGCCTGGTACGGACTCGTTACGAGCGGGACCGACCGTGCAGTCGAGACGCTCGATGCGATCTGGCGGGACTTCGCGGCACACTCGCCGCCGGACAGGATCGCCAACGACTGGCTTGTCTGGATGGCTGAGTTCGCCGCACGCGGCGGACCATTGCCGCTTTTCAGTCCGTACGAACTCCCCGCTGCCGAACTCGGGCGAGATCGGTTTCTCGAGACGCTCGAGTCGCACATCGAGTTCGACCGCGTGCCGGCACTCGCCGCCGACACGTCGATGGATCTGATCCTCGGCGCGGCAGACGTTACTGAAGGTGAGTTCAAAACCTTTCGCAACGAGGACGTCACCGCAAAGACAGTCCTTGCATCGGCAGCGATTCCGACGCTGTTCGAAGCCGTCGGGATCGACAATCACTGGTACTGGGACGGATTGTTCTCGCAGAACCCGCCGATTCGCGACTTCCTGACGGTGCCACAGACCGCAGCCGACAAACCTGACGAAATCTGGATCATCCAGATCAATCCCAAGCACCGCGAGGACGTCCCCCAGTCGATGGAAGACATCGCCGACCGGCGCAACGAACTGGCAGGGAACCTCTCGCTGTATCAGGAAGTGGACTTCATCGAGACGATCAACGACCTGATCGAAAACGGAAGCCTTCCACAGGAGTACAAGCCGATCGGCATCGAGTTCATCGACCTGGGCAGCGACCTCTCGTCGCCGTCGAAAGTCGACCGAGATCCAGCGTTCATCGATCGGTTGATAGAGCGAGGCCAGCGGCGCGCCGAACGCTTCCTCGACGGTCGGTCGTGATGGTGCTGCGATAGCTATCTGGCTCCGTCAGGGCTGACACCGGGCAATGCCGTGTCGGACTCGTCACCGCCGCAGATACCGGCGGGCTCTTTTCTATTGTTCCCGACACGTAGTCGGGCTGGTTGCTGATCTCACGGTGTACTCGAGGAAAACGGACGGAACCAAGTTATAGGCTGAACAGGCACAATACCACGCCGTTCACGGCGTGGATACGCGCCGTCACTTGTGGTAACAACCCACCGTTCAAACGCCACCCCCGAGTTTCCCATGGTGATGTTTAAGTGACAGGCGACCTACTGTAGAGTAGGAATCGGTCGGAACGGATCGGATTCCGAACCGTCTTTCGGAGGTCGTTCGAGAGAGCTTTGCTCTCTCGTGACTGAGCGAATCGGAGATTCGCGATGTCCGCGAAACCGAAGGTTTCGCTTGATGACGAAAATCGAAGATTTTCGAACCACGGCCTGTCCGCCCACGAAACGAGGCAGTATCCGAAAAGGCAGTCGGTGANTGAACGCACATTCCAGAAGAGTGTGTCTGTGCTGACTGTTCAAAGCGGGCACCACGATACCCCCGACTCTGCTGACACCTGCCGGCGTCCCGCTGGCAAAAACAACACCGGGACGCCAAACACGGTCGAGGATAGGGGTAACGGCGGTTTGGCACCGCCAACAGTCCACCAGTTCGATGTGTGGGACTACCCGTGCCCGAAAGGACTGGTNTAACGGCGGTTTGGCACCGCCAACAGTCCACCAGTTCGATGTGTGGGACTACCCGTGCCCGAAAGGACTGGTAGTCCGGTGACTGGACTACGAACCTGAAACTCCTACCGCTCGGGATTCCTCCGCGTTTACGCGGAGGAGGATGTCAACTGGGAGCGACACAGACAACGATAAACGTTTCATCGCCACTTGCAAACGACGCCTATGGACGACCCGGGACAGTACGCGCTCGTCGGCCGCCTCGCCGTGGCAGCTGCGGTAACGATTGCCCCGACGCTGTGTTTTCTGGGGCTGGTTCGCGGACTCGAGCGACTGCGGGACGACGATCTCATCAACGAGTGGGCACGGACACACGGCCACGATCGAGACGTGACTGACCACGACGACGTCTTCGCTGCGCTGTCGAACGAGCGGGACGTCGACGCCGGGAGCGCGTCGGCCGTTCGGTGTCCGGCGTGTGGAACGATGAACCGGGCAGGCGTGACGTACTGTCAGGGCTGTCAGAGCCGGCTCGAGTCGTTCTGACGGCTGGATCAGCGTGGTTGCAGTCTGCGGGCCGTAACGACCGATGGCAGAGGCAGCGACGAGTGGACCTCGTCGGTGGTTCCGACAGAGCTTTCCGCCGACCCAAAGAATTTACCTCTCCTAATTAGATCTAATTACGAGATGAGCGAGAACTTCCCCGACTACGTCGACGTCGACTACACCGACGGCGAAGGCGAAGATCCCGAGGACTATGCCCACATTCAGGACAAGATCGAGAAAGCGATCGAGGTCACCCGCGAGGGCCTCGAGTCCTACGAGAACCCCGCTGTCATGTGGACCGGTGGCAAGGACTCGACGCTGACCCTGTACTTTATCAAAGAGGTCGCCGACCGCTTCGACCTCGAGGTACCGCCAGCGGTCTTTATCGACCACTACCAGCACTTCGACGAGATCCACGACTTCGTCGATCACTGGGCCGACGAGTGGGACCTCGAGGTCATCTACGCGCGCAACGAGGACGTCGGCGCATACGTCGACGAACATGACCTCGAGCCGGGCGACGATATCGACATCTCGGAGCTCTCCGAGCACAACCAACACCACGTCCGGAACATCCTCGAGTACGAGGAAGACACGTTCCCGTTCCTGCTTGACACCTACGTCGGCAACCACCTGCTGAAGACGGTCGCACTCAATGACGCACTCGAAGAGTACGACATCGACGGCGTCATCTCCGGCGTCCGCTGGGACGAACAGGAAGCCCGCGCCGACGAGACGTTCTTCTCGCCGCGTCACGATCCCGACATCTACCCGCCCCACGACCGCATCCAGCCCATCCTGCAGTTCGACGAGGCTGCCGTCTGGGACGCGTTCTGGAACTTCGTCGTGCCGGACACTGTCGAGAACTTCCCCGAGGAGGGCTACGTCCCCGAGAGCGACGACGACCTACCGGAAGGCGTCACGCAGGACGACATCCCGATCTCGCCGAAGTACTTCGCCGGCTTCCGCTCGCTCGGCAGCGAAGTCAGCACCGAAAAGAGCGACCAAGAGCCCGCCTGGCTCCAGGACCTCGAGGGAACGACCGAACGCGCTGGCCGCGCCCAGGACAAAGAAGACCTGATGGAGCGCCTGCGCGATCTCGGCTACATGTAGGCCGGTCGCCGTCGACGGTCGCGTCACTCGCTAACTGCTTCTTTTCCCGGCTTCGCCGCTCGAGAGTGTCACGAGCGACGGTTTGGAGAGAACGAGTCGGTGGTCCGATAGCGATACAACAGCGAGCGCTACTTCCCGGTCGTTAGCGGCCTGCTGCGCGGTACTCGCCGTGTTTGACGCCGAGTGCGAGCATGATCAGGCCGAAGGCGATCATCGACGGCGCGACCATCATCAGGACAGTGGCCGCAGCCATCATCGGTGACGCGGCCAGACCGCCGACGCCGATCGCGATTATCACGATGAACACGGCTGCCGTCTTCGGAAGATCGAACTCCATATGCGGGGGTTAGGAATCGGCCACCTAATGGTATCGGGAATCGGCAGTCCGTTCATGTTATCGAATGAAAGTCACTACTTTTGTCCGATACTAGCGACACAGGAGAACACGAATCGCGGCTACTCCTCGGAGGGACGAACCAGATTCGCAAGCGTCACCGCACCGCCGAGGACCCAACCCAGTGGGAACGAGATCCCAAGCCACATCGCGACGTAGGCCGGCCCCTCGAGGCTGAAGTTGCTGCGCAGGTAGTCGTTGATGCCGCCGACGACCAACACGTTATCGAGCGCCCAGACGGCGAAGTCGTAGCTGGGATCGAGGACGTACGGGTGGAGCGACGGCGTCACGAGCGCGGCGACGACCGGCGGCAGGAACAGCGCCGTCATCGCGAACGGATAGGCAAGCAAGACCGAAAGCGCCCGGCCACCGAACTTCGAGGTGACAGCCGCAAGCGTGGTCGAGACGATCGCGACGGCGCTGGCGGCTGCGATCGCGAGGAAGGCGTCAAAGGGAACCCGATTCAGCACGTATGCGACCACCGACAGCGTCCCCCAGCCGACGAGTGCGACGGCCGTGACGCCGACGATGCCAAGTCGCGTCCGTGTCGAGTCGAGCTTCGCCGCGTAAAAGCGGGTTGCGAGGCCAAGGACGGTCAACGGATAAAGGACGAGCAAGCCGATGACTCCCAAAGCGCTCCAGCTGTGATAGCCGACCTTCTGTGGCAGCGTCTCGGGCTTCCACTTGCCCATGACGGAGTGGCCGCGGCCACGTTGCCTGCGGAAGACGAGTTCCATCCAGGCCCCGTGTAACCGCTGAATGTCGGTCCTGACCGCGCCGACAAGCCCACCACCGCCACTACGTTGTGAGCGGGTAGACATACGCGAGCCAAAAAGCTGCCGTACCGTAAACTTTCCTGCTTTTTCTTTACACTCGATATATAGGTTTACTGCCACACTCGCAGAACCAACACTCGAGCGAACGCAAGAAGGGGTGTCTCGACGGACTAGCTGTCCACGCGCCGATCAGTTCCAGGGGGCGAAGTCGGGATCGACTTCGCGACTTGTCTCGTCGATGGCGTCGATCGCGTCGATGTCTTCGTCGTCGAGGTCCACCGCCAGCGATTCCCAGTTGTCCGTAATGTGATCTGCGCTGGTCGCCTTCGGAATCGCCGTCACGCCCTTCTCGCGTGCCCACGCGAGGCTGACCTGCGCCTCGCTGGCGTCGTGTTTGTCGGCGATCTCCTGAATGTCGGGCTGGTCGAGGACCTGCCCACGGGCGAGCGGCGAGTAGCCGACGACCTCGACGTCGTGGGCCTCACAGGCCTCCCGAAGCTCCGCCTGTGGGAGCAGCGGATGCAGCTCGACCTGATTTGCGAAGATCGGCACGTCACAGACATCGACGGCTTCCTCGAGCTGTTCGGGCTGGAAGTTGCTGACGCCGACGCGCTCGGTCAGGCCCTCGTCGACGAGTTCGGAAAAGGCCCCGAGGGTCTCCTCGGCGTCGTAGGTCCGGGACGGCCAGTGGACGTACAGTAGGTCAACGTAGTCGACGCCCAGTCGGTCGAGACTCTCGCGGGTCGTCTCGAGGACATCGTCGTGTTCGAGGTTGTCGATCCAGACCTTGGTCGCGAGGAAGATCTCCTCGCGGTCGACGTCCGCGGCCGCGATTCCGTCACCGACGGCGTCTTCGTTGCCGTAGATCTGGGCAGTGTCGATGTGTCGGTAGCCCGTCTCGAGCGCCGTCCGAACGCTCTCGGCACACTGCTCGGGGTCCTCGTTTTGCCAGGTGCCAAGACCGAGCATCGGCATGCTATCAGTGGTTGGACACGTCTCTGGCGGAATCGTCTCTTCGTCGGAAGTCACCATGTACGACCGAAGGGCCAGAACGCGAAAAGAGGTTTTGGTACCGGTCAGCGGTTCGCCATGCGACAGCGAAATTGACGAGAGTTCGATATGTGTCTCGAGAACAACATCCCGGCTGACTCGCGCGAGACAGGTCCTGAATCACCGCCGGTCACTCGTACAGGTGGTTCCAGGGACGTTCGCGCTCGAGCGCTGCGCTGGCCGCGAGGACGTCGTCATCGGCGAACCGCCGGCCGACGAGTTGGAGGCCGACGGGATGGCCACGGTCAGTCAGTCCGGCAGGGGCGGACGCGACGGGGTGGCCGGTCCAGTTGAACGGCCACGTCAACGGCCACTCCCAGGCGTCGGTCTCGAGGACGTCGTGGAGACCGACGTCCGCTCGCGAGAGCGTCGGCGTCACGAGCAGGTCGTACTCGTCGAGAACAGCCTGAACGGCATCGTACATGTCCGTGCGGACGATACCCGACCGTGCGATATCGTCCGGTCCGTACTCCGTGCCGACATCGAGCATCGCGAGCAGACTGTCCGAGACCTCGTCGGAGTGGTCCCGGAGATCAATGCCATGGGCTTCCTCGAGCAGCGTCGCGCTCTCTATCTTGATTCAGCGAGAGAATCCCGTCCTTCCCGTGAGTGACGAGTGTTCCGACGCGCTGTCGGAACCGAGGAGCGAACAGGGCGGGAGTGAATCGCGTAAGCTCTGTGCAACGAATCACTCGGTTTCTCCCTGCTGAATACTTCACGTCACAAGAATTATCCGACTTGGGTGTATTGAATCTGGTAAGGCCAAATGGAGTCTCATCTGCAAACCGGATCGCACACAGTGTACGCGCTCCAGTATCACTTCGTGACCGTCACGAAGTACCGTGCCGATATTCTCACGGATGAGCGGCTGGAGCGTGTNCTGAAATCGCCCACGATATTGCAGATGACTTCGAGGCCGACATCAAGAACGTGGACGGTGGTACCGACCACGTTCACATCCTGTTTCGGGCCAAACCAACCACAGACCTCACGAAGTTTATCAACTCGCTCAAAGGTGTCACGTCCCGCAGGATTCGGTCGGAGTTTCCCGAAGTGACACAGACGCTCGAAGATGCGTTCTGGCAACCGGGGTACTTTCTCGCCACGACCGGCCAAGTGAGCATTGACGTGCTGATGGACTACGTGGACGACCAGTAGCATGACCGCGACAACCACAAAAACGCTGGAAGCTACGCTCGCCCCGCCAACAGCACACAAAGAGCGGAAACTGTGTGACCTGCTCGACACCTACCGTGAGGGGCTACATGAGGCGTTCGACGCCGGGTGTGACACGATGAACGCAACCAGCGACGTGGTGACGCCTTACAACCTGCCGTATCAGGCGAAAGCAGCGCTGTGCAACTACGTCCCACAACTTCACGACACCTACAACGCAAAAGAATTGGACGACGACCACCCGGTTCGGCTCACCAACCAAGCCGCCGAGTTCGACCACTCCCCGGCGCGTGACTACGAGTTTACGTGGTGGGCACCACAACCCGGCCGCGGGACGAATTTCTGGATACCGCTTCGTAT
>NZ_AOIT01000040.1 GCF_000337475.1 Natrinema limicola JCM 13563
CGCTCGGAGAGATCGGGTCGGAACCCACTGCCGGTAGTTAGCCGGTATTCCCCTGCAGGGAAGCCGCGCCGTTCACGGCGCGGAGGATGTCACGACGCCAGTCGCGTACGGTGCCATCGCTGCCTCACTGAGTTCGGCCATGGTGTAGCCGTGATCAACGTCGACTGGCTCGACAGTCGCACCGGCGGCCGCGAGCGCGTCGACCGCGTCGTCGACGACCGTCTCGACGGCCTCGGTCACCGGGAAGACGTCGAGATTCGGGCTGTACGCGATGCGATAGTCGTCGACCGATCGCTCGAGCGCGCCGCGATAATCAATATCGACGGGAACGGCGTTCGGATCGGCTGGATGCGGCCCGGCCATCACTGACAGGACCATTGCGGCGTCTTCGACGGTCCGGGTTATCGGTCCCGGGGTCGTGTGCTGGGTCTCGCGACCGAAGGCGTTCGGTCTGCGGTCGTCGGGCACTAACCCGAAGGTCGGCTTGAACCCGTAGATGCCGCAGGCGGCGGCCGGAATGCGCACCGACCCGCCCGCATCGCTGCCCGTCGCGATCGGCGTCATCCCGGCGGCGACCGCCGCCGCCGACCCACCTGAAGAGCCACCGGCGTTCAGGTCGGTGTCGATCGGCGACGCCGTCGCGCCGATCAGTTCGTTGTCGGTCGTCCCCTTGTGGCCCAGTTCCGGGGTGTTCGTCTTCCCGATCACGATCGCACCGGCATCCTCGAGCCGTTCGACGATTGCTGCTGTCCGATCGGCGACGTGATCCGAAAAGAGCGCCAACCCGTACGTGTGACGGACGCCCGCTTTCTGTGCGCCGAGGTCTTTGAGCGCTACCGGCACGCCGTAGAGCGGCCCCACGTCCTCGCCGATCTCGTGGGTCACTTCGCTCCCCGCGTGACTCACCGACGCGCGTTGTTCATCGCGCTCCTCGAGCGCACGGTCGGCGTCCGCGGCTTCCTCGAGCGACGCGTCTCGACAGACCGTGACGAAGGCGTTGATATCGTCGTCGCAGGCGTCGATTCGATCGAGGTGGGTTTCGACTGCCGCGGTTGCCGTAACGTCGCCGGTTCGGATGCGAGCCGCGAGCGCAGTCGCAGACAGTCGCGTAAGCTCAGAGTCGCGTCGTGCCATGCACCTAGAACGATATGCGAGCGAGATAGGCGTTGTCGTGATCGTCGTGACCAGCAGCTATTGGTACATCCGCAATGGCTGGGCCTGCGAACTCTCCTCCTGTGCGATCGCCTGCATCTGCTGAGCGAGTTGTTCCCGCTTCGCCCGGATCTCCTCGGCGCTCGTGACAAGTTCTTCGACGTCGACCTCGAGTTCGGCGAGCGGTTCGATCCCCTCCTCGAGTAAGACGCTTGCGGCTCTGGGATCGGGGAACTGCGGATTGCACTCGACGACGAGGCCGAGGCTGTCGATGTCGTCCCGGGCAGCGCTGTTTATGAGCGCCCCCGTCGGGCCGGTGATGACACCGTCTTCGGGCGGCACCGCGATATCGGCTTCCTCGAGGCGCTCCTCGCCGTCGCCGGTAGCGATACCGTAGAGGTCGCGGCTCTCTTCGTCGTCGAGGTCGGCCGGAAGGCCGCTGAGATAGATCGGTGTCACATCCTGTTCGACGATCCAGTTGGTCAGACAGTCGGCAATGTCTTCGACCGCAGCGGCGCTGATCGGCGCGTCGCTCCGGAGCGCGAACAGGTCGCGGGCCTCGCTGACGTAGAGTCGCACCGGCGGCTTGACACCACGCTCGCCGCCGCGATAGATCCCGATCCGGGGGAGTCCCGCACAGTGGACGCTCGCGTAGTAGCGCATGTCGAGGTGCTCGATGAGGTGATCGGTCGCGATCTTGCCGACGAGGCCGACGCCGGGAAGTCCCTCGACGAGCGTCGGGTTCTCGAGTTCCGCTTCCGGCCCCCGCAAGCGAATTTCAGCCATACACAGACGGACGCGCGTCATCCGCATAAAATCGGCGGAATACGGCCTCAGTTTCCGTCTCCGCCTCTGTGGCTCGTCTGTGGGGGCGACCACCATCGGCGACGTTGACGGTGTGGTCGCTGCCGAACGCTTCGAAACCCACAAGCGCCGGGCACTCGAACGCGCGGCCAATGGAGCCATTCGAGCGGTATCGATCGATCATCGACGATTTCGACGTCTTTCTTGCGGCCTGCAGGCGGCCGCTCGGCAACGCCGTCCGCATCAACACGATCAAGGCCTCGGTCGAGCGAACTCTCGCGGCCCTCGACGAGGAGGGTGTCGGCTACGAGCAGGCCGACTGGAACCCGCGCGTCTTGACCCTCGAGACCGACTCGCCTGGATCGACGTGGACCTCCTTTCACGGCTTTACACACGGCCAGGAGGAGGTGTCTGCGGTACCGGCAGTCGTCCTCGATCCCCAACCTGGCGAACGGGTCTGGGACAGCTGTGCGGCACCAGGTGGCAAAGCAACCCAACTCGCGGCGCTGATGGATGACCGCGGGACGGTCGTCGCCAACGACAACAATCTCGGGCGGATCTCGGCGCTGCGATTCAACGCCGAACGACTCGGCGCGACCAGCCTCGCAGTGACCAACGCGGACGCGCGCAACTACTCGCTCAATCGCTTCGACTTCGACGCGTTCGATCGGACACTGGTCGACGCGCCCTGTTCCTGCGAAGGCACGATCCGGAAGAACCCCGACGCGCTCGACAACTGGTCGGAGGGCCACATCTCCTCGGTTGCAGGTATCCAGAAAGGGATCATCCGCCGGGCGATTCAGGCCACCCGCGAGGGCGGCACCGTCGTCTACTCGACGTGTACGTTCGCGCCTGAAGAGAACGAGGCCGTCGTCCAGCACGCCCTCGAGACCGAATCCTGTCGCGTCGTCGACTTCGACCTCGGCCTCGAGCACGCGCCGGGACTGACCGAGTGGGACGGCGAACCCTACGACGACAGCCTCGAAAAGGCGGCCCGGATCTATCCCCACCAGAACGACACCGGCGGCTTCTTCGTCGCGAAGTTGGAGGTGACCGCCGAATGAGTGACGACCACACGAACGACGGGCAGCGGTTCGATCGCCTGCCCGCAACCACAGCCGAGCGGACCGTCGAGGGGCGCGCGACGCGCGCGGCGGTCGTCGACTACTTTGCGGATCGCTTCGGGATTCCACCCGAGACCTTCGACGACTACACCTTCTGGGAAAAAGGCGCAGGCAAGATCTGGATCTACAGCGGCGACGCGCCGACGCCGCTCGAGATCGAAGCGATCGGCATGACCTGCCTGCGGACCCGACAGGAACACTGGAAGCCCACGACGGACTTCGTCCAGCGATTCGGCCGGCACGCGAGCGACTGCGTGATCGAACTCGACCGCGAGCAGGCCCGCCGGTTCGCAACCGGCGAGGACCAGGAACTCGAGTGGGACGGCGACTGGGGCTACCTCATCGCGGCTCACGACATCGCCGGCGAGTTGGAGCCGATCGGTATCGGTCTCTACGTCCACGGCGAACTGCGCTCGATGGTGCCGAAGGGCCGACAGCGCGACCTCGACTAATAACAATCAGGTCGACGCGACTGGCCTACAGCGGCGCGCCCACCAACACGAGTTTCGCGCGCACATCGCCGCGGTTGTGGATCTGTCGCGTTTCGCCGGGATCGAGTCGAATCACCTCGTCAGCCTCGAGCGTCACCGTCCCGTCGGCGTCGGGCAACTCGACATCGACCGTCCCTTTGACGACGTAGTACACCTCTTCTTGGCCCGACTCGGTCTCGTCGTGTTCCATTCCCTTGCCATCAGGCTCGAGTTCGAGGACGGTGATACCGAGTTCGTCCGTCTCGAGGGGTGCTTTGAGAAACCACATGCCGCCCCACTCATCGTCGATGACGGACTCGGGATCGGTCTTAGCTGCGATATCGTATCCCATATCTTGATCTCTTCGGTTCGAGCCTTAACTTCGGGGGCGCGGCCCGCCGTTGGGATCGGCGAGAGGCGGCGCGACGCGATTGGGCCGTACGCTCCAGTGTCCGACAGTATAAGCCACCACAGCACACAACGGGACGTATGCGATCGTCAGCGGCGAACGCGGAACTGGCGTTGCTTCTCGAGGTGGCGGGCACCCCCAAACCGGGCAACGTTGACCGCCAGCGAGACCTCGCGGAGCTACGATTCGAACACTTCCTCGCCGGTGCGGTTGGTGCCCGCGAGGGCCTCGAGTTGGCGGCCGACGGGGCTTCGGTCGGGTCGGCCTTCGAGCAGGCCATTGCAGGGATGGCCACACAGGAGGGCGACAACACGCAGTTCGGCGCGCTCCTATTGCTCGTGCCGCTCGTTCGGGCCGCCCGCGAGGACCTCTCCCAGCCCGTCGCCGAAGCCGTCGTCCGCGAGACGACCGTTGGGGATGCGGCGGCGTTCTACCGCGCGTTCGACCACGTCGATGTGGGTGTCGCCGATCCGCCGGCGGACATGGACGATCTCGACGTCCGCCGCGGCTCAGATGCGGTGTCGGCCATCGAAGAGCGCGGACTGACGCTTTACGAGATCATGGAGCGAAGCGTTCCGGGTGACGACGTCGCCCGCGAGTGGGTTCAGGGATTCGATCGCTCCTTTGGGGCGGCCCGGCGACTCGCCGACGCCGACGGCCCGCTGACCGACCGAACCGCGACAGTCTTTCTCTCCCTGCTCGCCGAACGCCCGGATACGCTCGTCGCGACGCGCCACGACGAGGCGACCGCACGGGAGGTGACCGATCGGGCCGGGGAACTGGTCGCGGCCGACGCCCTCGAGACGGACCCGGCTGCTGTCGAAGCCTTCGCTGACGATCTCGTCGAGCGCGGGATCAATCCAGGGACGACGGCCGATATCACCGCGGCCGGGCTGTTCATCGCCCTCGAGCACGAGGCGATTACTGTATGAGCGACGAGGGAACGCCGGCGGCGTGGCCCGTGGCCCTCTCGGGCGTGACCGAATCGGTCGTGACCACGCTGGGGCCGAACGGGCTGTGGAACGCCGCCCCGCTCGGCCTCCACGCCGGCGAGCACGTCACCGCGCGGACGTGGGGCAACACCCGCACGCGCCGGAATTTCCACCGGCAAGGCGAGGGCTACGTCCAGTTTATCGACGACCCCGTCGTCTTCGCTGACGCCGCCCTCTCGATCGTCGAGTTCGAGGAGCCGATCCTCGAGTCGGCGTGTGCCTGGGCCCGCGTGGTCGTCGAACAGGTCGACGCCGGCAGCGAAGGTGACACCGACTGGGAGGAGTGGGAGCTTCGACCATCCGAGTCGGGCGTCGAACGCGAAACGGTCCCGACGATCGACCGCGGGTTCGGAGCCGTCGTCGAGGCGACCGTCGCGGCATCGCGGCTCGAGGTCGCTGCGTACGACGACGCCGAGCTTCGGGACCGGTTGGCGTACTTCGAGTCTGTCGTCGACCGTGCCGGCGGCCCGCGCGAGCGGGAGGCGCTCGAGCGCGTCCGCGAACACTCATCATGGTGAACCGCCGCGGGTAGCGTGCCACTCGGGTGGAGTCTGGCGATAAACTGGCGGTGGCATCGGTCGGCTGGCAACGGCTTCGACGGGGCTGAAGGTTTTGTCAGTCGAAGTGATAGGACGTGGCATGTCGGTCGCGATGTCCGACCAGCGCGAGTGGATCGTCAGTTCGTCCGTTACGGTTCAAACGAAGCGTCACAGTCCGGGAGGTCGATGATCCGGTGTCGATCCACGTCGACCTCGAGCTCATCGCGCTCGTCGCGGCCATCGTCGGGTTCGGCACCGCAGCCCAGTTTCTCGCCGCGAAATACCGCGTTCCCAGCGTGTTGTTTCTCATTGTCGCGGGCATTACGATCGGCCCCGAGGGACTGGGCATCATCACGACCGAGACCTTCGGCGATTCGCTCTCGACGATCGTCGGCGTGAGCGTCGCGATCATCGTCTTCGAGGGATCGTTTCGACTCACGTTCGAGACCGTCCGAACCGCACCGCAGGCGGCCAAGCGGTTGATCACAATCGGTGCAGCGCTGCATCCGTCTTTAGTTAGGCGCAAAACCGCACGACAGCGGCGGCTTATCGGAGTTACTTTTCGGAAGGAATGAGGAGGCGGAAGATGT
>NZ_AOIT01000041.1 GCF_000337475.1 Natrinema limicola JCM 13563
CAGAAGATCCACAAGCAACGGCCGATTCTCCAGGAACAACTCGCTACCGCCATCAAACCGGCAACTGAGGCCTAACTAAAGACCAATGGCAGCGCTGTCGTTTCTCGGAACCGCGCTGACCGTGCGGCTCTTCCTCGATGCGAACTGGGACGTCGCGTTTCTCGTCGGTGCGTTACTGGTTGCGACTGGACCGACGGTCATCACGCCGATTCTCGCGGTGATTTCCGTCCGCGAGGAGATCGCAACGATCCTCGAGACCGAAGGCATCATCAACGATGTCACCGCCGCGATCCTCGCAGTCGTCATCTTCAAGACGATGACGGCGCAGGAACTCGCACCGAGAGGGTTCATCTTCCTGTTCATAGAGCGGCTCGGACTGGGAATCGTCACGGGGCTGGCGATTGCAGGCGTCGTCTGGTACCTCCTCACGCGAGTCGACCTTCCGGAACAAGCAGCGCCACAGACGGCCCGGTTGCTCGCGTTGGCCGGAGCCGTTATCGCGTTCGCGATCGCGGATTCGGTGTTTTCGGAAGCCGGCATCGCAGCCGCGGCTACCGCAGGCTTTACGCTCGGAAATCTCGAGTTGCCCCACCGAGAGGGTATCCTGCGACTTAATCAGGACGTGACATTGCTCGTCCTCTCGTTCGTGTTCATCACGCTCGCGGCGTTGCTCGAGTTCTCCGAACTCCGCGCGCTCGGGATCGCCGGGCTTGGGGTCGTGGGGGTGGTGACGGTGGTGCTGCGCCCACTGGTCGTCTTCCTCTCGACGGCTGGCGAGGCGTTTCCGGTCCGCGAGCGGCTGTTTATCAGCTTCATCGGCCCGCGCGGGATCATTCCAGCTTCAGTCGCAACGCTGTTTGCGATCCGTCTGCAGACGACCACGCCGCCGACGGATCCCGCAGGTGCGGACATCTTACTCGGCACGGTCTTTCTCATTATCCTCGTCACGGATGTCGTCGAGGCGGGCTTTGCGAGACAGATCGCAGCCGCGTTCGGCGTCGTTGAGGTAGAGGAATAGAGGATTCGTTGGGAGGGACACCTCTCGTGGACGACAACGCATCGCTGGCCGGTACAGACGGCAGACGCACACAGCGACTCTCGTTCGAGAAGGGCCACAGAGAGTCACGAGTAGGTGGTCATCTCGTCTCAATCCGATCTCTTTCAGCGTACCGCGACGCAACGTACCCCATTCCCCATGGTCGTCAATCGGTGGAAATGGTGCGTTATAAGGGCCTCTAGACGGAAACCCCTGTATGGCAATCAAACCGGCCTACGTCAAGAAGACCGGCAACCTCCTTCTGGAGCAGTACCCGGAGGCGTTCACGACCGACTTCGAACAGAACAAAGAAAGCGTCGAGAAGCTCACCAACGTCGATTCCAAAGGTGTTCGTAACCGCATCGCGGGATACGTAACCCGAAAGAAAGGCGCGCAAGTGCCTGCGTAAGTCGGTTTTCTTATACTAGCGACGGAACGTCACTGCACACCCGATCGCACGACAGCGATAGCGATCGGCGTGTCACTCGTTTCATACGGTCTGCTGTCCCGATGTCCCGGTGGGCCCGCAGTGCGGGTCGCGGTCCCACCGGACATGACTGACAGTAGTCCGTATCAGTGGTCCCGTCTCCGAGAAGCTGCCCGAGTGCAACGAAGAGCGACGGCCTCATCGGGCTCGCGAAACGATATCGAATCGTCGCAAAAGTCGAGTTATTCGCCGAACCCGGGTTCCATGTAGGCTGCAGCAGTAAGCGCCACGAGGGCGAGGGTGAGCCCGAACACGAGCGCGACGGCTCCGGTCAAGATATCGAGCTGATAGCCGATCACAGGGAACACGCCGTCGTTGTAGCCCGTCCACGCGATAAAGACGGACAGCAGGGCAGTCACGGCCGCGACAGCCGTCGCACCCATGCTAAACGGCGTCTCGAGCAGTCCTCCGTTGCGGGTACTCGCGGTCGAACTCGTCATCGGAACCACCTCTGGCCAGTGGCCTCGCGTCGATCCTGTCGGTAGTGCATCGGTTCCTAGGTACTGCTCCCGTTTCTTAATATCTTCTATCCGAACTAGCGACCCGCCTATGATGGCGTGTCCTCGCTCTCAGCCACGCTCTTGTGCTCGATTGGCATTGGAGAGCCACTCACTCGAGCAACTCTGTCGACTGACATGCGCTACCGAAAACCCAAACGGTTTTGCGGACACGACTCTGAGTGGCGGAAAATGGCAGTACGAGTAGGCGTACTCGGTGCGACCGGTGCTGTTGGACAGCGACTTATCCAACTGCTCGACCCGCACCCTGATTTCGAGATCGCAGCACTGACCGCAAGCGACGCAAGCGCCGGCAAGACGTATCGGCAGGCCGCAAAATGGCGCGTCGACAGTCCGATTCCGGACGACGTCGCCGACATGACCGTGACGGCGACCGACCCCGACGACGTTCCAAACGACGTCGACCTGCTGTTCTCGTCGCTCCCCTCGAGCGTCGGCGAGGCCGTCGAGCCCGGCTTCTGTGACGCCGGCTACGTCGTCTCCTCGAACTCCTCGAACGGCCGGATGGACGAGGATATCCCCCTCGTAATCCCCGAAGTCAACGCCGAGCACCTCGATTTGCTCGAGGTCCAGCGCGACGAGCGCGGCTGGGACGGCGCGATGGTCAAAAACCCCAACTGCTCGACGATCACCTTCGTCCCCACGCTCGCCGCCCTCGAGGAATACGGCCTCGAGAAAGTTCACGTCGCGACCCTGCAGGCCGTCTCGGGCGCGGGCTACGACGGCGTCACCTCGATGGAGATCATCGACAACGCCATCCCCCACATCGGCGGCGAAGAGGACAAACTCGAGACCGAATCGAAGAAACTGCTCGGCAGCTTCGACGGCGCGGAACTCTCGCTCAACGACGTCGAGGTCGGTGCCTCGTGTAACCGCATCCCGACGATCGACGGCCACCTCGAGAACGTCTTCGTCGAGACCGCCGAGGACCTCACCCCCGACGAGGCCGCCGAGGCCATGCGCGAGTACCCGAGCCTCGACTTGTACTCCTCGCCGGACCAGCTGATCGAGGTCTTCGAGGATCCCGAGCGACCACAGCCACGTCTCGACCGCACCCTCGGCGACGGCATGTCGATCGCCGCCGGCGGCATTCGCGAATCGACGTTCGGCCTGCAGTACAACTGTCTCGCACACAACACGATGCGCGGCGCGGCCGGCGCAAGCGTGCTCAACGGCGAACTACTGCTCGAGAACGGCTATCTCTAGCGTCAGCAGCTAACAGCCGACTTTCCGTTCAGCGGCTCGTGTGACCGTTCATCTCTGACAGGGGGAGCCGAGAGCCGCCCCGTTTTAAAACGTTGACTGTTCAATCGGAGTCACTTCGTTGGTTGATCCGATAGGGCGTGGTATGGAAACCGAAACCGCTCTCTGTGAATCACGTCTGCAAGACGGATACGATGCCTATCAGGCCCAGCCGGACCAGCCGCTCAGCGAAGCGGTCATCGAAGCGATCGCAGCAGCGTCCGATCTGGACGCCCTCGAGGTCGCAGACGAGTTCGGCCCGCTGTACGACGCGATCGATCCGACTGCACTCGATTCGCTGTTTCAGTCTGCCGGGGAGACGAACCAAACCGTCGGCTGTGTAACGTTTTCCTACGCCGGCTATCGGATTTCAGTCGACCAGACCGGACGAGTCGTCCTTACCGAACGCCAGTAACAAGACACTCGAAACTGCTGTCGTCGGACACGATGACAGTGTCACTGTTACCAGCCAAACGAGTCACCAGCGTCTCACGAGCCAAAAACGGCGAGAGAGTATACCGAAGGATACCGAATGACGAGCGCAAACAGGACGATGAGTCGCGGGTATAGACCTGTACTGTTTGCTGGGGACCTGTGAGGGACACTGCCGGCTTGCTGAATCGTTGGCGTCCCGCACTCGAGCGTCCATCTAGTGATGGAGAGGAACCGTATGATCGTGGTCAGTTCCTGCCCCGACATACGGTTTCCTGTCACTGGTTCCCGGTGGGCCCGCAGGACGGTCGCGGCCGACCGTCACTGACTGATACGGTCTGCTGTCCCGATGTCCCGGTGGGCCCGCAGTGCGGGTCGCGGTCCCACCGGACATGACTGACAGGAGTCCGTATGACAGCAGCCCATATCAGCCAGTGAACGGCTGCCGATCAGGGGAGTACTTGATTCTCGAGGTCGGCATCCGCGCCGTCTGCATCGATCCGGCAGACGTTTTCGGCGACGATATCGGCCAGTCGGTCGTAGTACTGTGGCGTGTGGCCTGCGTTATGTGGTGTGAGCTGGACGTTCTCGAATGTCCACAGCGGATGCGCCTCGGGCAGCGGTTCCGGATCGGTGACGTCCAGTGCGGCCCCGCGGATCCAATTCGACCGCAGTGCCTCGACTAACGCATCCGTCTCGATAACTGGACCGCGAGCGACGTTGACCACCACTGCATCGGGGTCAATCGTCACGAACGCCTCGCGGTCGAGCAACCCGTGGGTCGTCTCCGTCAGGGGACACGCTAACACGAGATAATCCGTCCGCGCGAGCGCGTCATCGAACGCCTCGCTCTCGAAGCCGATCACCTCGTCGGTTGGCCCACCCTTTGCGGGCGTGTAGCGGACGCCGATCGTCTCGACGCCGAACGGCTCGAGGCGCTCACAGACCGCCTGTCCGATCGCACCCAGTCCGATGACGGTGACGGTCGACCCCTGCAGTTCGTGGGCCCGATAATGTCGCCACTCGCGGCGTCGCTGGCGGCGCGCACCGACATGAAACCGCCGAGTGAAATACAGAATCGACCCCAGCACGTGCTCGCCGATGTTCGGCCCGTGGACGCCCGAGGCGTTGGTTACCGTGACACCCCGGCTCTCGAGTTCCTCGAGTGGCAGATGGCCGGTCCCTGCGTAGGCACAGGCGAAGACCGAGAGGTTCTCGGCGTGCTCGAGGAGGGCTTCCTCGAGCGTCATTCCGGTGACGAACGTCGCGTCCCGGATCGTCTCGCGCTCGGCGGCCGGCGTGCGCGCAAGCGCGACGGTGTGGTCCGGGAGTCGGTCGCGGATTGCATCAGCGTACTGTTCAATTGGAATTCCGTGGGTTCCCCTCCGAAGCACGAGTACGTCCGGCGCGTCAGCATCGCTCATGGTCATGCCCTCGCCCAGCGCGCTCAAAAGCGTTCGTCTCGCGGCACCGTCTCGTTCGCACCAGAGAGATGGAACGGTCAACACCGTATCGAAACAGCCAGCGATCGAACCCGGCGCAGTCTGTCGAAACCTCCCTCGCAGTTTTTATAATGGCTCACTGAGTCCAAACGGCGTATGGAACGCGTAGACGTCGCGATCGTCGGCGGTGGCCCCGCAGGCGCGTCCGCGGCCGAACAGGCTGCCGCCCATGGCGCAGAGACGGTGCTCTTCGAGCAGGGGGTCCCGCGCGAGGATCGAGAAGAGCTCGGTCCGGATTCGACCGATGCCGCCGGGATGCTCGACTACTGGATCGACATCATGGGGTTCGATTACCGTGAGATCCCCGACGATGTCATCCTGCAGGAACTCGAGGCCACGGAGTTCATCGGCCCGAACAGCGCCGTCGAATTGCGGACGACCGGGATCGACGCCAGCTATCCCAAGTTCGGCTATACCTTCCACCGCGCACGCATGGATGACTGGCTCTACGACCGCGCGACTGAGGCGGGTGCCGACCTGCGTGTCGGTGTCGGCGTCAAATCCCTCGAGACCGACCTCCGAGCGACGAGTCCACAGGGGCCGACCCACACGCTTTCGCTCTCGAACGGCGACGAACTCGAGGCCCAGTACGTCGTCCTCGCGGACGGCCCACAACGGCGGATCACGCTCGAGGCGCTCGATCAGTTTACCGCACCGGGCCGAAGCGTCTCCGACTACCTCTCGCCGCCGGAGGCGAACCATATCGCGTACCAAGAGTACCGGGAGTTCCCCAAGGAGTTGTTCGCGGAGTTCGAGGACACCCTCACGTTCTGGTGGGGATACATGCCGGGCGAAACTGCCTATCCGTGGGTCTTCCCAAACGACGGCACAGTCGCCCGTGTTGGGCTGACGATGCCAATCGGGATGGAACTCAACGATGTCGACAACCCAGGAAGCTACAAGCTCTTGCGGCCCGACGACGAGAAACTCCCGTCGGGAGCGGAATATATCAGCCGCCTGCTCGAACAGGAGTACGGCGACGAGTACGACATCGAGGAAGACATTCCCCGCGTCGAGGATCGCGGGAAGTCCAAGGGGACGGAAACCTACCCCATCTCGTCGACACGACCGATCGAGTCGCCCGTCGGCGCGAACATCGCTGTCGCCGGCGGCGCGATGGGAACCACCTCGGCGTTCCACGAGGGCGGCTATCACGTCGCCGTCCGCACCGGCAAAATCGCTGGCCGGTTAGCTGGAACGGACTCGCTCGAAAACTACAACGACATCTGGAAACGCGCAGTTGGCGACGAGATCCTGCGCAACGTGGCCTTCGCAGATATCGTCAACGACTACGATCCAGATGACTGGGACTGGGCATTTAATGCTGTTAGCAATATGCAAGGCGACAGCGGTGATAACATCCTGCTCAGCAACCGATACACTGCCGGACTCGACGCAGTGAAACTCCTCACAGCGTACAAACGGCGCAAGTTCGGATACCGCGACGGCCGCTACGTCCAGCTATCGGAAGCAGACTATCTCTATTGAGACGGTCTGGTGTACCGATTTTCCGATGGGACCGCAGGGCAGTCGCGGTCCCACCGGCACTGACGTATAGTAGTCCGTCTGATACTGCCGGCTGTCGGGACTTCCGTTGCCACGCCGAGCGTGTGGCAGTTCCAAACTGGACTGTCATTGCAGTTCCTCCGACGATTTGAAGTGGTCTATTCAGAGGACGACGTGGGAGTCGAGAGGGAATCGCTGTAAAGCACACCAACCACGATCGCCCGAAACCGATCGCTGCTCGTCGCCACTGCTGTTTGACTCACTTGGACCGCTACCATCGCCTTGTTAATAACCTGCAGTGTGACCATCCACAGCGCACGAGCTCCTCGAGAACGTCGGTCGACGGATTACGGCAACTCATCCGGATCCGTCTCGATCACTCGAAGTTCCGACGATTCACAGTCACAGAACGTCGATTGACCGAGCGGCTGAAAACTGCCGTCGGGCCAGATCTGAACGATACCGATCTCTCCACAGCGATCGCACGTCGCCGCCGCGCGTTGCTTGTCGTCGTTACCCACAGTATCACCTCGAGAGACCTCTCTACCACAGCGAGCGATGAAAAACCCTAGTGGCAGTGGCACCCTCGGTGAGATGAGATGCCATCCACACCGCGACCGGCTTCACTGTATTCGCATGTGATCCAACACGATCAACAGGACAGGACGGCTCGAGCCTGCAAGAGTTAAACCGGCCGCGTCCCTAGAGAAACTGCGTGCCTTTAGTCCCCGTCCGAGCAGACCCATTCGGGTGCGATGACAGTACGGCGAACCCGGGCACGCGACAGTCGTACTCGGAGAACGCATCGCGTTCTCCCGCCCGGCACGAGGGTTAGCCAGCTGACACGGCATGCCGCCACGGGATGAGGCTGGACGTTAGTGTTCCGGGCGTACACGTTCTCTATCCAGAGTGAGCTCGCACTCGAGACTGGTCAGTTTAAGTACGTCGCGGACTTGCTGAAGTAGCGACTGGAAGTTACTGCACACCGGCTGTACGGCCGCTATATATCGTTCAGTTGTCACTGTAAAGAGTGAGTAGTGTAATAGTAAGTAGTGGTGAGTATTAAACGCAGAAAGCCCCACAGAGCAACCGCGTTCGCGGTGGCTGTGTGGGGCTACTGTATTGAGTATGAGTGGAGGCGGCGAAACGAGTTTCCCAGAGGGTCGCCCACTCCAGTACTCACCGTAACGCAGGCGGGCTTATCTTCCGTGTTCGGG
>NZ_AOIT01000042.1 GCF_000337475.1 Natrinema limicola JCM 13563
CTCGCGCCATCAGAGATGTGTATAAGAGACAGGCCGGAGATTGCGCTCAAAGTCCCTGTGGTCGTCGAGCATGGTCCGAGTACGGTTGCACGAGTAACACGGGCAATGTGTCGGGCGAAAGGTCTCGACGCGACGAGAGACGCGATACGGCTATTCTCTGGGTTTGCACGGACACCGTACGACGTAGCCCACGCAATCGGGCGAGGGTTGTCTCAAGAAGCGACACCGAGAGAGATTCGGAGTAGCGAAGTACGGCTTTCACTCGCGAGTCTCCCGTCGAAGCGTCTCTTAGAGGACGCAACCCCCACGGTTCGGGCGATGATTAGTACGTTGCTCGCGACGAATCTGAGCCTTAGCAAGACAGAGTTAGCCGAGAAAGCGGGAATCTCGACGCAGTCGGTTCGGAACCACTTACCGACACTTGTAGCAATGGGGTTAGTCGACGAGACCGAGGGTCAGTGCCGACTGAACCTTTCGTTCACAGACGAGCAAGAACGCCACAAGCGGATTCTTCCATCGTTCATGCTGACCGAGTCGTTCACTCGAGACGTCCTCTTTGAGACGCTAGAAGCGCTTGATGAGTTGACCGAGGAGGTAATCGAGATATGGGTACAATGCGGACCTAACGGGCTACCGGACATCGACCGTCTCCATACGATGTACGACTGGGTAGACTGGGTACGTCCCTTACTGTCGAGTCTAACCGAAGAACGAGACGAGACGGTTCAGACGCTGTCTATTGGGCCGGAGATTGCACAGCAACCCCTCACGGAGGCAGGTTCGTGATTGAACTAACCTTTGGTAATATGTTCGTGATATGCGTTGTATTCGGGTATCTCGTAATCTCGTGGTATCTCTCGAGACAGTACGTTCATGATTAGAGTAGGGTCGACGAACTCTGAACCTATGAATCGCGGTCGGACAACAACCCCCCATGGAATCTTGAGGCAAGAGACAAACACGGACCACATGAACCCCCATGAGTAGTAAGATGAATTACGGTCGGTTCGGGCGATGTACCGCGACAGCTAAGAGT
>NZ_AOIT01000043.1 GCF_000337475.1 Natrinema limicola JCM 13563
CTGTTTGCACGAACAGGTGTACGTGGTCGTCTGCAATCTCCAACGCCAGAATCTCGTGCCCGAAGTGGTCAGCAGTCTCACTAAACAACTCCCGCACATCTTCTTCAACCACGTTGAGAACCGGGTGGCGGTACTTGAGGCACCAGACGAAGTGATACTTGCAGGAACTAACCGAATGTGCATGACTGCGGTACTCTTCCATCCCTAATCCCTACATTTATGATAGTATAGAACGNAGTGATACTTGCAGGAACTAACCGAATGTGCATGACTGCGGTACTCTTCCATCCCTAATCCCTACATTTATGATAGTATAGAACGATTGCCAAAGTATGGGTGAAGAAGCCACGAAAACAATTCAGACGCGCCTTCACATAGCGTCTGGTGAGCGGTCGTGGCTTCACGACGCCCGTCTCGCCTCACGCGAGATATTCAACCAAACCATCCGCCTCAAACAACACGGGTACACTCGAACCGAGATACAGAAGGAGGTTGACCGCGACGACTTCTTGCGGAACAACAAGTGCGCGGTCGTCGGCAAAGCCCTCCAAACGTGGGACTCCTACCACTCGCTCAAAGAGTGGTGGGAAAACCAAGGCGACCCCGATGGCGGCAAGCCGACGCCGCCGAGTACGGACAAATCGGGCGCGTACCCGCTCGTGATGGCGCACACGGAAGGCTATCGCCTCACCGTGGACGACGACACGTGCCGCATCCAATTCCGCATCAGCCCGAAACCCTACAAGAAGGTGAAAGGCCACCTGCGCGGCGAGCCGGACGCGATGGACGAACTTCGAGACGCTCTCGCGTCGGATGAGGTGGATGTGGGGCAGGCCGAACTCCTGTACCGCGATGGCGTGTACTACCTACACGTCACGGTCACACGCGAGTTCGACGTGCCCGAACCC
>NZ_AOIT01000044.1 GCF_000337475.1 Natrinema limicola JCM 13563
GCCCATAGCTCAGTGGGAGAGTGCCTCCTTTGCAAGGAGGATGCCCAGGGTTCGAATCCCTGTGGGTCCATGCTTCGTACTCGATCGCCGAATCCGTGCCCTTAAGTGGGAGACGGAACTTCGATTGAGTACGACCGAACCGATGCACCAGCCCGCGTAAGTGTGGCTGGGAAGGGTTAATGCAGGCCAGCTGTCTACTGGCGTGCAGA
>NZ_AOIT01000045.1 GCF_000337475.1 Natrinema limicola JCM 13563
GCTACTGTGCCAGCTGGTGGATCGCTCGGCTTGAGAGCTGAAGAAGGACGTGCCAAGCTGCGATAAGCCTGAGGGAGCCGCACGGAGGCAAAGAACTCAGGATCTCCGAATGGGAATCCCCACCGCAATTGCTTCGCGCAATGGGGAACGTCGAGAATTGAAACATCTTAGTATCGGCAGGAAAAGAAAGCAAACGCGATGTCGTTAGTAAGGGCGACTGAACGCGATACAGTCCAAACCGAAGCCTTCGGGCAATGTGGTGTNCGGCAGGAAAAGAAAGCAAACGCGATGTCGTTAGTAAGGGCGACTGAACGCGATACAGTCCAAACCGAAGCCTTCGGGCAATGTGGTGTTCGGACTGACTTTCACTTCCCGAAACGCGACACGAAGTCTCTTGGAACAGAGCACGAAACAGGGTGACAGTCCCGTAATGTCGTCGAGTACGGAACGCGTCAGTTCCAGAGTATCGGGGGTTGGATATCCCTCGTGAAGATCGCGGGCATCGACCGCGAAGACTAAACACTCCTCAAGACCGATAGCGAACAAGTAGCGTGAGCGAACGCTGAAAAGCACCCCACGAAGGGAGGTGCAATAGGGCGTGAAATCAGTTGGCGATGGAGCGACAGAGCACACAAGGTCCCGGACAAAACGATCGCAGCGCGAGCTGCTAGTAGGAAGTTTGGGAAGCCGGTGTTCTGTCGTACGTTTTGAAAAACGAACCAGGGAGTGTGCCTGTTTGACGAGTCTAACTCGATTATCGAGGAAGGCGAAGGGAAACCGACATGGCCGCAGTGCTTTGCATGAGGGCCGCCGTGTTCAAGCGCGGGGAGTCAAACGGGCACGACCCGAAACCGGACGATCTAGGCGTGGACAAGGTGAAGCGTGCCGAAAGGCACGTG
>NZ_AOIT01000046.1 GCF_000337475.1 Natrinema limicola JCM 13563
CCGAACTACCAAGGCTAACATCAGATCCCATCTATACGGCGGACCGCAGGGGTAGGATCCTCATTTCCTTCCGGACGTATTCGTAAGCCTCCAGGGGTACATAACCCCTTCGGACCAGAATCGTCCGAGACGAGATGACGGGCCGAATTGAACGGCCCGTCGATCACGCGTTCTTCGCGTTTACACCCAACCACCCTGAGACATATAAGGGCGTCGGATCGCGTCCACGCCGGAAA
>NZ_AOIT01000047.1 GCF_000337475.1 Natrinema limicola JCM 13563
TCTCGAGAGTGAGGGTATAATCCTGCCTCCATGCCGGGAAACGGCCGGAGGGGACGTGGCGCGTGGGCCACGTCGTTCGCATTCATATCGAGTGCCGGGTGTATATATAAGGCCGTCGAACGAGACCGATATCAGAATCCAGTTCTTTGGCATGACTTTCTACGAGGATAGCATGTCTGAGGCTAGTGGCCAGACGGACAGCTCATAGCTCGAGCCAGCATCGTAAAGCTGTCACGCGGGCGGAGGTCGGCCGGTCATCCCGCCCTCGAAGGCATGGTCGGGCCGGATGATACCCGCGTGTGTCCTACTCGAGGGCGCACGCCCAAGAAACTGTCGCGTCGAGGGCCGATGAGTGGGGGACGCATCGATGCCGATAAACCACGTGCGTCGTAAGGGACAGACGAATGGTCCGGGACCCGTTCGCTTCGGAGTCGACACCGTCCGCAGCGGAGATCTGCGCTGCGCTGGACGATCCCGACTGCCGTGAGATTATTCAAAACCTCGAGGAGCCAATGACGGCGTCCGAGCTAACGAAGCGATGTGAGATCCCGCAGTCGACGCTGTACCGAAAGCTAGAGCTGTTGACCGAGGCGACGCTGCTCAAGGAGTCGACGGAGATTCGACAGGATGGTCATCACGCGAGCAAGTATTCGATCGCGTTCGACGAGATTTCGTTCGGATTGGACGAGGACCTGTCGCTGTCAGTTCAGATCGACCGGCCAACACAGACGGCGGACGAGCGGCTTGCGGACCTGTGGTCGGAGGTGCGAAAAGAAACATGAATCCGCTTCTTGCCGGACCGGTAGAGATGACACTCGCGCTCGCGGTCGTCAAGACGCTCGTTCTCGTCGTTGGCAGCGTAATCACGTATTTTTCGTTCAAGGCATACCGACGGACAAGACAGCGAGCACTCGGCTGGCTCACGCTCGGGTTCGGCCTCGTAACGCTCGGGTTCGTTCTTGCCGGAATGCTATACGAGTTGCTCGAGGTGCACCTCGTGACGGGGATCCTCCTCGAGAGCCTGCTCGTGTTGGCCGGCTTTGTGGTGATCGCGTACTCGCTGTACGTCCAGTAACGGCGAGCCGAATCCGGTTATCGGTTCAGCGTATGGATCGCGTGTCCGAGTGCGTTTTCGGCTGCTTCCATCACCGACTCCGAGAGGGTCGGATGGGCGTGGACCGTCGCGGCGACGTCCTCGAGGGTCGCCCCAAGTTCGATCGCGAGACCGAGTTCGGCGATCAGTTCCGAGGCTTCGGGGCCGACGATCGACGCACCCAGCACGTAGCCATCTGTGTCGTCGGCAACGACTTTGACGAAGCCGTCGGCGTCGCCGGTCGTCAGCGCGCGACCGCTTGCGCGGAACGGAAACTGACCGGTGACGGCCTCGAAACCGGCTTCTTCGGCCTCGGTTTCGGTCATTCCGACGGTTGCAATTTCGGGGTCGGTAAAGACGACGGCGGGCATCGCCTGGTGGTCGATTGCCGTCGGTTCGCCGGCGATCACTTCGGCGGCGACTTGCCCTTCCATACTCCCTTTGTGTGCGAGCATCGGCTCGCCAGCGACATCGCCGACAGCGAAGATGTGATCGGCGCTTGTACGTGCGCGCGGATCAATTTCGATAAAACCACGATTGTCCGTCTCGACGCCGGCAGCTTCGAGAGCGAGCGTGTCCGAGACTGGCTCGCGGCCGACAGCTACCAGCACGTGGTCGGTATCGAGCGTGAGTTGGTCGCCGGCAGCCTGTTCGCCACCATCCGTAGAAGCGGGCTCGGCGATCACACGGATTCCGTCCGCTTCGCGGTCGTGCCACTTCGTGGCAGTGTAGCCGAATTCGAAATCGATACCGAGTTCGTTCGCTCGCTTCTTGACTGGCCGTTTGAGGTCGTCGTCGTACCCGGGAAGAATCGAATCGAGCATCTCGAGAACGGTCACGTCGGTTCCCAGTTTGGCAAAGACGCTGGCGAGTTCCATCCCGATATAACCGGCCCCGACGACGACCAGCGAGTCGGGGACAGAGTCAAGTGCGAGGGCCTGTCGCGAGTCGAGGACAGGCGCGTCGTCGAACTCGAAGTTCGGGATTTCGATTGGACGCGAGCCAGTCGCGACGATCGCGTGTTCGAACTCGAGGGTCTCCGAGCCTTGGCCCTCGCCGCTGTGGGAGACGCGGACGGTTCGATCGTCGACGAAGCGGGCGGTCCCCTCGAGCAGCGTTACCTGATTAGCTTTACAGAGTTTCTCGACGCCACTCGTAAGTTGGTCGACGACGCCGTCTTTCCACTCGATCATACCGGCGAGGTCGATCGCGGGATCGGCGTGGATCCCCATTTCCTCGGCAGTGGCGGCCTCGTGAGCGATATCAGTGGCAGTAATCAACGCTTTCGAAGGGATACAGCCGTAGTTCAGACAGGTTCCACCGTAGGCGTCTTTCTCGACAAGCGTCACATCGAGATCGAGCTGTCCGGCACGAATCGCGGCCACGTAGCCGGCAGGGCCTGCGCCGATAACCAGTACATCTGTGCCAGTAGTAACGTCTCCAACGACCATTACACGGTGTAACGGGCCGAAGGATAGTGTATGTGTTCCTCGTCAACAAGCAGAAATGAGATCGAATCGACCGACCGTTGTCACACCACGGACCGGAGCGGGCAATATTTCGGACCCGCTCAGTCGACAAGGACCGTGTCCTCGCCGAGCGTCGTTGCGCCGAGTGAGAACTCCCGCGTCGTCAATCGGCTATTGAGCCCAAGAAAGGTCGCACCGTCGAGACGAAGTTCGTCGTCGAGTTCGACGACGGCTGCGCTGACGTGGGCCGGTTTCTCCGACGTGACGATTGACTCGACCGTGGCCCGCTCGGCAGCAGTTTCGAACGGCCCACAGAACACGACGAACGACCGTGGCCCTGCAGGGAGCGGATACTGGCGACGCACCGACTCACGGTCAATACAGTCGAGATCGTCACCGACGAGAAAGAACAGCCGGTGATCAGGGAGTGTCTCGGTGCTCGTCCCATCACCGCCGTCAGTCGTCGCCGTCGATGACGCCGGGTCGTCCACACCCGACGACGAGGTGTGGCGAAGGTAGAGTTCGAGCAGCGACCGAAGGCCCGCTTTCGTGCCACGGCGTTTGTATAGTTCCGGTGCTCGAGAGAGCAGTTCTCGCCGCGCGGCTTCTGGCCACCCGTCGTCGGGCTCGAGTGCGAGCCACTGCTCGAGCCACGAGAGGGCATCGCTCGGCACGGCGTGCGGGTCGAAGTAGCGGCCGATCCGTTCGATCTCCGTCTCGATATCAGCGAAAACCGATTCGAACACGGAGAGGTACTGGGCCAAGAACGCAGCGGAGCGATCGTTCTCCTGGTACAGTTCCGGGAGATAGCGGAGATACGACTGACGTGGACAGAACGCCATAACAGCATCGACGCGCGGCGATGACTGGGGACTGCCCTCGAGTTCGAGCGCGACGAACAGGTACCGACCGACGGCGTTGCGTAACAGGATATCGTCCGGAGCGACCGAATCAGCAGTCGTCCAGTCAGCGTCGGCGTGTGCTGCCAGCGTCTCGGTCGCCGCGTCTTGCCATGCCTGTACGTCCGACCGGGAGTAATCCGAGAGCGTCGACGCGAGCCGGGCAGGATCACTGCTGGCGAGGTCCCACACGGACGTGATCTCCAGTTCGCACAGGTCGTCGATGGCGTCGGTCGGAACGATCTCGAGGTCGTCGACCCCGCTATCGAAGGGGACTGGATGGTTCGTCGCGACGTAGCGAACTCGAACCTGCGTACTCGCGGTCGCCTGGGCACGTTCAAGGGCAAGACGGTGCCACTCGGTATCGTCCGTACCGGAGTCGTATCGATGGAGCGCAGTGCCGAGGGAGCGGTCCTGTCGTGGATGGCGTGCATGCTGGCGTCGTTCACGGAGCAGCCGACCGTGCCCGTTCGGACCGGTAGCTGCGTAGATCAGCCGGTCGTTGGATGAGAGCGATCGTGCGACGATCGTTCGACACGGGCGCTCGAGCCGGTGACGCTCGTGAAACGATTTCGACTCGAGATCCCGTGCGAACAGTGCTTGATGTCCGTTCTCGAGGCGACCGGCAACGAAGAGCGTGTCACCGACCAGCGACAGCGCGGTCGGCACGAACGGACCGACAGCCGCGACGAACGCATCGTTCGTGAGCGGGAACCGTTCGTCGTGGTGATCGTCTCCGCCACCGAAGGATCGAATGACCGGCCCGCTGTCGGTGCGATCGAGTACGTATCCCCGGCCGTCGGCGTCGACGGTGAAATCGGCCGGATCGACGAGAGCCGTGCTATGCGTGCGACAGGTGATATCGGGCCCGGTATCCAGCCCGACGGTTCGGATCCGGCCGACGCCGTCGAGAAGAGAGAGGGTTTCGTTCGCATGGGCGATCCGGATCGGATCTGTTACGTCCGTCTCAATCGTCCTGATCGGCCGCTGGAGCCGGGCTGAAAGGACGGTGACGGAGCCGTCGGTACTGTCAGCGACGAAAATCCGATCGCCGTCGACACAGAGTGCGCAGGGAGTCGCGACGGCCCCGTCGGAACGATCCAAGAGACGGTGAGTGCAGTCCGACATTGGATCGTGTCGAGAGAGCGATCCTGACGAGCGAAGCGTGTACAGGTTCCCGCTCGAGTCGATCGCCACGTCGACGACGTCCGTTGCGATCATCGACCGGTCGATAGCAGTCGTCGTCGCGAGTTCGATACCGCCATCACGTACATCGATATTCCGACCGACCCACTCCTGCCAGTCAGCGGTGCTTGTCGTTGTCGCATACGAGAAGTCCACGCGTTATTCACCTCCAGTGGCCGAGTCAGACCGATTCGAAAGGGACGTCGTCACGTTTTCGACGGCGAACAGCGCGGTGTCGTCGATACGGACGGCACCATCGTCGATCGTCGCACCGCCATGGGCAGTGATCGCGACCTCGTCGATCCGGTCGATCACGTCCAGTTCCGCAAGCAACTCGACCAGATCGGAGCGGTGTAACGTGTGGCCAAAGGGCCACCCATCGCCCCCATTGCCCGTCAGCGGATGGACAAACTCCTCGATTGCCGTCCGAACAGCGGCGTCGTGACCGCTGCCGGCGTATCGAGCCCGAGCACGTCCAGTAACCTCGATTTCGAGGCCGACGTACTGAGGGCCGGTTACACACACGCGATCGCCCAGCAGTTTTCGTTCCGAGACGTACTGACGAACGGCACGGACGAATCCCTCGCTCGGTTCCGGCGCGCCGACATCGGGCGGTGCAAAAGGGACGACGACGATAGTGATCTCGTCGTCCTCGAGGAGTACGTTCGTTCGACCGATCCGGAGTCCGGGCGTCTGCGCGGCAATCGAGCGGTAATCGTCGGCAGTGACTGCCCGGGACGGGATCCGGCGAGCGCGTCGAACGCGGGCGAGCGCGTCGTCGACCGTCTCCCCGTCAGTGCCGCCAGTCGCCGCCGCCAGTGGTTCGACATCGACATCAGCGCTGTCGACTGGGCCGTCGATCGAGACCGTCTGATCGGAGACGTGCCAGACGGCGGTCGCCGGGACGTTCCCCGCCACGCCGCCACCGGCGACGTAGTCGGCGACGACGGAGGCATCGGCAGGTGGAACACGGCCCCTGATTCCGTCGCCGAACGTGACGGTTCCGTCCTCCCGGTCGAGGACGAAATGTCGATCGTCGGGACCGGACGCATCGAAGTCCGGAACCTCGTGCCACCGATGACCGTCGACGAATACTGTCGCAGAAAGCACCGGCGACCGCTCGAAGGCGTAGGTCTGGCCATCGAGTGCCGGCACATCGTCGAGGCGATCGACAGCCGTCAGTTCCTCGTCGGTCACCGACAGGTGGTGGCTTACCGAGACGACGTTCGGTTCGATGGCGTCGAACTGCGGCGGGATTTCGTATCCAGCCGTCTCGAGACGACACCGGAGCCACGTCCGTACCGACGAGTGGCTGTCAGTCGGTCGCTCGAAGGTGTCAGTGTCGCTCCCGGTCGCCGATCGATCGTCGGGCAGCGCTAGCGTGAGCTGGCCGCTCCGATAGAACGCGTTCGTCCCATCGGCCTCGACTGTGAGCCGACGCCACGCGTCGTCGTCTTCGTGGCGATACTCCCAGACCGGGTCGACAGAGGGGGTAAACGACGGCTCGCTCGATCCGTGTGTTGCCGGCTCGGGCAGGTCCGCGTCGTGATAGCGAACGGTCAGGGTCATCGTTCGTGTGTGAGCGAACGGGTCGGCATCGAATCCCAGATAGAACAGGTCTCCGGCAGCAGGGTCGTCGCCGAACGCGCGATAGAACATCCCCTCAGTCCGGTTTGCATGCGTGTTATCGGTTTTCCCAGCGTCAGTTACCGTCAGCACACACTCGAGTGTCGCGGCCGTCAGCGTAACCGGGTGATCAGTTTCGAACCAGTAGCTGGCATCGGCGTCGTCGGCGTCAGTGGCCGAAAGCCGCATCCCGGCCGGGACGTGCGCCCACGCAGTATCGGCTGGGAGCTGTAACCGGAGTCGCGTTGACGCCGGCGTCGGCGGCCGTCGGCGCTCGCCCAGCAACGAGAGATATTTTTCGCGGTGATCGTCCGTGACTCTGTCGAGTTGGTAGATGTACGTTTCCGTCAGCCAGGCCAATACCTCGAGGATCGCGATACCGGGGTCGTGCGGGTTGAGGTCGGTCCACTCCTCGGCGTAGGCCGGAATCAGGTTCGTCGCCTCGGTCAGAATCTCCTCGTATGTTCTGTCGTCGAGGTCAGGGACGTCAATGCCCACGGTGCCCACCTCCGGAAACGTAAGGATCGGGAGAGCAATTCAGTCCCCGTATCCACGCTCGGCGACTCGGTTGGATCATGAATGCTCCCCTCCCGTCATCGAGACGATCACCTCGTGAGTACCGCTACAGACGAGCGCGTCCGGTGGAAGCGACGGCGCCGCCTCGCGCCCGGATCGCGACGTGACGTCGCCATCGACCTCGACCGTCACGCCGAGGTCGTTCACAGCATCAACATGTTTGGTAGCAGTAACGACATCGATCAGCGCATCTACAGACGGCTTCGCACCGAAGGCCCATCCCTCGCCACCGTTTCCGTCGAGCGGATGCAAGAACTCGTCGAGTCGCCGTTCGACAGCCGCTTTGAGGAGCGAGATGCTCGTGGTATCTGCCATAGACAGGGAGACTGAGACCGACACTTCAGCGTACGTCGGACCGCGGACGACGATCCGGGACGCATCGGATTCGACGAGCGACGCGGGTGCGCGTTCACGTACCGTCTCACGAACCCGTTGCTCGAGTTCCATCGAGGGCATCGGTTTCTCTCGTCGTGTTTGTGGAACGATCAGCAGGACGATATCGCCGTCGTCAGTGGCACCACACGGGTTGCAGGCGACTTTCGCTAGTTCTCGAAACGCCGCAGTGGCTACCTGTTCGTAGTCCGACGGGGTGACCGCCCGGCCCCGGTGTTTGAGGTGGGTTGTGGTGCGGGACACGAGCGCGTCTCTGGGTTCGGTGTCGGCTCCACCGTCGGCTGGCTTCGGGTTCGAGACGTCCTCGACCAGCGAGATCGAACTCGTAAGTTCAGTGATCGTGTCGGCCGCAACGTTCCCGTCTCGGCCACCGCCAGTGGTATACGTTGCAGTAATATTCTTTTGTCCGGACGGTGGGATCCGTCCCCTGTTCCCGTCCCCGAAGCTGACGGTCCCATCGATCTTGTCGACGACGTAGTGTCGATCCATCGACGCTGAATCGAGCATGTCCGAGACCTGTTGCCACCGAACCCACCACTCCGTCACGTCACCGCTTGCGTCAGTGACGCGCCGAACGTCTTCGGGACGCTCGGCGAGGAGGTCACGCCGCTCGCTGGTTGACAGCGTCTCGAACTCGTCGACCCACACGTCGATGTCGATGACTGGCGCGTGGGCACACGCAAACGACTGGTCGTGTGATCCGTCGCTCGAGCCGAGGACCTCATCTTCGATCGTTCGGGTGTTGAAAGCCCACTGTGTGTTCGGATACAGCCCCTCGAGGGTTGGTGGAGCCGTCGCCCGATGACACAGCCGATCGGTCTCACCAGTCGATCGTACCGACTGTGCGTCGGCGTCTAAAGACCGATCGAATTCGTCTTGTGTGACGCGGACCCGGATCCAGTGGCGTTGCCGGCCGAATAACTCGAACGCGGTCGTCGGTTCGGGAAACGTCAGCCTGACCATGCCGCGTTCGGTCAAGCCACCAGTCCGGTCTTGCACCGTGAGTTTCGACCAGTCGCGGTCGTCGGGGTCTACACAGTACTCCCAGCGCATGCCGGGATCGAACGAACGCGGATACGTGCTGTCCTCGATCGGGACGAAGATGGAGAGCGGTCCATCACGAAGCGTCTCATCGAAACCAAGGTATAGCGTCTGTGTCTCATCGGGCAGTTGCACAAACGGCGTCAGTGGACCGTCGCGTTCCGGGGACACGCTGCGTATAGACGCGTTGTTCTTCGTTCGGATCGTCTCGAACGATTGTCGGTCACAGTCGTAGTGGATCGACACACCGCCAAAGCGTGGCGAGTCGGGCGAGTTACCGAGCGATCCGTGTGCGCCAGCATCGGTGATCTCGAAGGATGGCTGGCCGTAGTTCCCACGGACCAGCCGAGCGCGGATCCAGACGTTTTCGTGGCCGGATACCGCCGTCGGCTCGATGTCTGTGGGGACCGAAAAGCGAACACGACCGGCCGTTCGCAAATCGTTCGTCTCATCTGTGAGGACGGGCAGGCGACTCCAGCCGCTGCCGGTCCAGTATTCCCAGGAGAGTTCCGGCGGCCCATCGAGTACCCCGACGCCCTGAGTCGGCGATACGTCCCCGTCATGCTCGTTGGCACCGACGGTGACCTCCTCGGTGGCGTCGGGATCGGCCACGGTATCGATCCCATCCGCATCGGGGTCGGCAGGCGACTCGAACTGCACTTCAACGATGCCGTCTCGTTTGGTAAACGCCTCCTCGGACGCGACGTAGAACGTCGAAGGCGGGTGTGGCGATCGTCCGAGTGGGCGAACGTCACCGTCGTCCGTCGAAAGCGGTACGTCGTTCGACAGCAAGCGGTCAGGAGCGAGCCCACCCTCACGCGTGTCGCGACCGACGCTGGCCGAGATCGATTGGAGACGCACCGAGAACGGCTCGGAACGGGATCCGTCGCCGGCGATTCGGCAGCGAAGCCAGCGACTCTCGACGCCGTCGATGGTGTGGCGAACCGTCTCCCCAGGGAGCCGAAATCGCAGTTCGACTCGATCGTCGTCCACCCGTGACGACGATCCCGATTGCAGTCGCTTCTGGAGCGTGTCGAGTCCGGGTTCGTCATCGGTCGACGTGTGGCAACTCCATGGCTCAAGTGGCTGCCACCCGACTGTCCCGTCGTCGGCTTCGCCGTAGTACTCCCAGACGAGTTCGGTCTCGAGAACAGACCTGTCGACGGTCGTCTCGGCCGTTATCGTGAGTGGAGAGCCGGCCTCGAGCGTGAGAAGATCGTCGTGAGCCAGATACAGGACGTGTTCCTGTACGTTCTCGCCGGAGAACAGTTCGACGGGGTCATCGCCAGTTCGGAGCTCGCTGTGGTCGACGATCCGATCCGCGGACGGATCGACCGCAATCACATCCGTCAGCGACGCGCCGGTCGCCTCGAACCCGCCATCCTGTGGGAGTTCGAAGAGTTGTGTCGGTCCGTCGCTCGGTTCCGCAGCTGCTTGCGTCCCACCAGGGATCGCGACGTTTCGATCGATGTCGGTCGACACCTCGAACGTCACCGGGAGCCGCGCGGCCTGTGGCGGCCGTCTGTCGAACCCGAGTGCGTCGAGGAACGCGAGCCGGTGTTTTGCAGGCACGTCGTTCAACCGCCGGATCACGTCCTCGCCGAGTTGGGAGAAGATTCGCAACAGAACCGTCGCGTTGTCGTCCGTCGACGGATCCCACGACTCGGTGTACTGTGCTGCGAGCTCCCGTAGCTCGGTATACAACGCTTCTCGGTCCCTGTCGTCGACGACCGGTCGTTGGCTCATCCATCACCCTCCGTGATGTAGAACGGATACACCATATTCGAGAGACTATTGGTCGTTCGTACCCGGTACTCGATCTCGATGTGGACCACGGTCGGCTTTTCGTCGGCCAGTCGTGCGTCGATGTCTTCGATGTCGATTCTGGGCTCCCACTGGACGAGCGCTTCACGAACACTGCTTTCGATGAGATTCAGTGTTGCTGGCGTCACGGCCGAAAACACGTGGTCGTGAATTGCACAGCCGAATTCGGGTCGCATCACCCGCTCACCTTTGGCGGTTCCGAGAATAATACGGATCGCGTCCCGGATATCGTCCTCGGCGTCGGCGGTCCGAACCGAACCTCGAGGGCCAGTCTCCACTGGAAACGCCCAGCCCGTTCCGAGAAATGCATCCGACATGGATCAGCCGATCAGAACTGTTTGACACCCGCTCGCGATCGTATTCGTCGGGCCGCTTTCGACGATGGTATCGCCCATTCGCGCGGCGGGCATCCCGTTGATCAACACGCTCGTACTCCCCTTCGAGACGGTGCCGCCCACGTGGGGAACGGTCCCCGTGACGAGCGGACACGTGTGGACGTCCACCAGCGCCCGCCATGCGGGTTGCTTCCCGATCACGACGTTCGGACTGGCAGTCCCAGTAAGTGGTGTCCCGTGTGCCGTCTGATCGCCGAGCCTTGCTGCAGGTTTCATACTCGTCCTATCTAATTCAATTTGATTAAGCTTCCTTTAATATTTACTATACCAGTCCCATCGACGTCGATCATCGATCCGGAGAGCGAGAGTTTCGCCTTACTATCGATATCTATCGGTCCGTTCCCCGAAATCGTGAGACCCTTCGTTCCGGAGAGCTCTATCGAGTTGCCATCGAGAGCAATCGTCGATGCCGACAGCGAGAGTTCCGATTTCGCATCGATCTCGACTGTCCCGCTTTCCGAATCGAGCGTGATACTGTTGTCGGCTTTCTCGTCACGGATCCGGATCGTCTCGGACGCTCCCGAATCGTCGATCACGATCTCGTTACCGTCAGTCGTCCGAATCGTGATGCTGCCGTCGTCGGCGTCGTCGAACGCGATGGTGTGATCGCTACGGGACCGTATCTCGCGGATGTCGTTTTTCCCATCGGCGTTCGTCTGCGGTGGTTTCTGCGTGCCGTTCCACAGCGCACCGATGACGAACGGTCTGTGAACGTCACCGTTCTCGAAGGCGACGAGCACTTCATCGTCGATCTCCGGCAGAAAGTAGGTACCGTACTCGGTGCCTGCCATCTCGGTCGCGATCCGAGCCCAGTGGCTCTCGTCGTCGGCCTCACGCCACGGGAACCGGAGCTTCACCCGACCGAGGTCCTTCGGGTCCTCGTTGTCCGTCACGATCCCGACGGCGACGCCGCGGATACCGCCGTCGTCTGTGCCACCGCCATCGATGAATCCGGTGGGTCTCATGAAGACACCTCCGTTACGTCGAACGACGTTCGATAGCCAGCGCTTCCCATCCGGTGGGTCGCATCGGTTACGTAGTAGTCCGACGAGAAACGCTCGCCCAGTTCCTCGAGTCGGACGACGGCACCGGCCCTGATCGCTGGCGTGCCGTCGGCTTCACCGTGGCCGGTGATGACGCCGTTGGAGAATCGGTTCAACTTCGTTTCGGCGACTCGTTCCGCTTCGTTCCGTGACATGGCTTGGACTCGAAACACTTCCTTGTAGTTCGCGTTCGGGCTGCCGGCGGTGGCGACGATCTCCGATTTGTTCTGGCTGTCCCAACTCCGAACCTCGACTTCGTCGACCTGCGTTCGTTGCGTGATCTCCGCATAGAAATCGTGGAGTGCCTCGCCGTACCACAGTTCGGCGACCGGCTCGTCGTCCTCGGCTTTCGCCGAGTGGGGCCGAAACCGGACGGTATCCCGTTCGGCGTAGAACTCGAATCCGTAGGTCTCGGCCAGCTGCTGGACGAACCGGTAATCGCTTTGTCCGTCCTGGATCAGCGTTTTACGATTGATCGACGCGTCCGAGACGTCGACCGTCGAAAACGAGTACGACGATAGCACGTCCGAGACGACCTCTCCGACGGTCGTCTCCGTCCACGAATTCGAACCCGTTCCCTGCATGAGCTCCCAGAGCAGCCCGTAGCCGGAGACCGTAACTGACGGTCCCCGATCGGTCGTAAATTCGGCATTGATCGACCGAATCGAACCAGTCAACAGTGGTGTGAGGGTTCCGTCGCCTCCATATCCCATCGCGATTTCGATGGCCGTCCCGATCTCGAAGTCGTCCCACGTCAGCCCGCTGAACTCGCCGAGTTCCTCGTCGAACGGGAAGTTGAGGGTGAACGAAAACCGGTCTGCGCCGTCGAGCGTCGTCTCGACGACGAGATCTGCGATTCGACCGCCCGGCTCCTGAAACGTCGTGTCGCCGACATCGACCCTGAACCGCGGTGAGTAACGTGGCTGAATGCTCGTTCCAGTCTGCATAGCTACAATGGCGGTAGCTCGAGCGTGTCGCCCGTCTCGATCGCGCGGGGATCCTCGATATCGTTGTGGTTCGCGATGGTCCGCCAGTGTGCGGCGTCGCCGTACTCCTCGGCAGCGATCAACCAGAGAGTGTCGCCGTCAGTGACCGTCCAGACCTTGGTCTTGTCCGTCGACTCCGGCGACACCTCCGACTTGTGGTAATCGGCCGTCTTGTATTCCTTGAACACGACGTTCACTCGAGCGCGGATGGGAACGCCACTCGGGAGGAACTTCGTGAACTGTTTGTTCGCCCGCTGGAGCAACGCCGTGAAATCGATCCCGTCGCCCCAGACGAACCGACACACCGGCGGTGCGTGTAACTCCCCGTCGACCGACAGGAGCGTATCGATGTGCTGTGTGTATCGCTCGCGGACGTCAACCTGCTTCGTGTCGGGTGACCCGTTCGAATCCAGTTCGTCGGTCGTGTCAAAAAACAGTTCCATCGACAGTGTTTCAGCGTTCCCATCGACGAACTGCATGATCGACGCTCCCGACCCAGTCGCCTTGAGTTCCCCGTAGTTGACGCTTTTTTCGAGCGTGTAGGCGTTCGGGTTGAACGCACACTCGATCGTTTCACCTCGCTGTTTCCCGTTGACGATCATGAGTTGGGCTTTCTCGAGTGTCCCGCTCCGGCCACTCATCTACAGTCCCCTCCGGTCGCGCTCGATTCTGAGTTTCCGCTCGAGTTTTCGGTAGAGTTCCTGAACGGCACGGTCGACATCGGCGTCGAAACGCGGGTCAGTGCCCGCCGGCACGTCGACGCCGTCGAAGCGGTGCCGGCGGTGGCGAGCCGAGTCAGGAGTGGCGTCGACCGATGGCTCCGGCCGTTGGATCGACGATTGTCGCTTCTCACCCGGCCACGGTCGCCCGGCGTCACGACTTCGCGATTGCCCACGAGCGGCCGGGCCCGAATTTGGATCGGTATCCGAACGGAACGCTGCTTGCGTTCGGTCGCTATCGTCCCCGGGTCGTGCCGGCGCTTCGTGTTCCGTCTCCCGGTGTCGTTGTCGATCCTGCCGACGCTCTCGACTGGAACGCCGTGGGCGGGGGCCACGAGAGGACCCAGTCGATGCGACTGTCGGATCCGACACATCGTCGGTCGGCCGATGTGAACTGCCCCGATCGACGGATGGCGTGTCCGCATTTGCCGTGGTTCGGTATGTCAGTGACGGTCGTTTTGCTCTTGTGTTCGTTCGTCGCCCAGTTTCCATCTTGGTTTCTTTTATTGATTCAATCCTATTATCTATTGTTCTATTATCTTTTGTGTCGTTATCTTCGTCCCACTGGCCTCGTGACGGCGACTCTCGTGCAGCCACGGGAGATTCCGAGCCGTACTCTCGAAGATGGTGTGCGAGCGGTGTGACCCCAAGCCGATCGCGCTCGAGGCGAGTTCCGTCGAGCGATCGAGTCGCTCCAAATTGCGCCATCGACGTGCGTCGCTGCAGATGGCGGCTGGGCTGAAACCGCCGATTTCTGAAGCGAGTCGCGCTCGCGACCGGCAGACGGCGCTGTGGAGCCGGAACCGAGTCAGCAGTATCGATACTGACACGGCCATCGGTTTCGTCGACGGTGGCCTCGACATGGTCTATCGAGGAGGGCACGCCGATTTGATCCACCTGCGACGCGATGGGGGTTCGGGGAGCCGTCGTCGACGGGGTCGAACGCGAGGGCAGGGTGGTCGTCCGAACGAGACGAGGTGACGGTGTCTGGCTGCCGTACTCGACCCACGAGGGGGCGCGTGACTGCACGTCAGGGTCACCCAGCTCGAGCGTCGGCTGATCAGCACGCACACGAGTCCTGTCGCCAGCGAGCCGGCGTCGGTGCAGACTCGTCGCCACGAACGGCCCCGAACGAGCCGTTCGAGTGAGGGTCACAGCGACACGAGACGGGGAGCCGGTGGACCGTGTCGACGAGATCGGTGCCGTTCCGCTCTGCAGGGCCCGATTCGGATCGTCGACACCGGTCGACCGAGTACGATGATCGTCTCGAATGCTCATCCCAGTCACGGCGGGTGGATACGACGGTGGTCCTCTCCTCGGCGGCGCAGTCGAATCGGCGGTCGGATCGACGACGCCGAACGCGGTTGAGACGCTTTCTGCTGGACCGGTATCAACCGATACTCGTCTCTCACCACGCCGTTCGTGCTGTGTCCACGACGAGTGCTGTCGTCGCGTCGTCGCGTTGGTCCCAAAGAAGAGTGGTCGATCGTCCCAGATCAAGTTGTGCCCGTTTCGACCATGCTCGCTCGACTCGGGTCCGTGACGCGAGACAGACGGTTCCCAGGACGTCCCTGCGCTCGATCGTGGTCTCGCGACGGTTTTCTCGCTCGAGACCAGTCGTCCTGAACCGGCTGTCAACGCCGACGGTGTGATCACCGTGAACGCCGACGCCGTCGTCCTGCCGGGTAACCGGGAATGCGATCGACCATCAGGAAGCGTTCGGAGCACCGACATCCGGTCGCTCGAGTGACGTGCGGTTCCGCCTGGTTGGTCGCGCTGGACCGCCAAGTTGCTGACTGCGCCGCCGCGATCGAGGTGGTCCGCCTCGTCGGGTCCACGGATCTCAGAGACGGAATTCGTGGAGCCACCGCTAACAGCCCTGCCCCTGCCTCGATCGGCAGCAACTCGCGTCCGGGACGCGGTGTCGGGCGTATTTACGTGCAGAGACCGACCTGGTGGTGTCACGGTTTCCGGCAGGCCAGCCGCAGTCTCGTCGGTAAACCCTGGTTCGCGTCGGAAACGGCCAGTTCGTCCGGATCGCTGGATCGGTGAACGTGCCACTCGCGACTCCGACAGATATCGATCCGAGCCGAGAACGGCGTCGTTGCTGTGGGGCTTCCGTTCGATTGCCGTTGCCGTACTGAACGCACGCGTGAGGACGCGGTGTGAACCGAGATGCGACAGTGCTCGAGTGGATCGCGGAGCGTCGACCTGTATCGACCACACCGTTGGCCGTCGCATTCCTTGTGGCCGACGTCGCTCAACCGGAGACGGACCTCGTGCAGTGGCATCCAAGTCCGGTCTCACAGATACTGGTTGCAGTCGGTCTGAG
Organism: Natrinema limicola JCM 13563; assembly: GCF_000337475.1. GTDB lineage: Archaea > Halobacteriota > Halobacteria > Halobacteriales > Natrialbaceae > Natrinema > Natrinema limicola. The sequence continues at coordinate 15,582 of NZ_AOIT01000047.1, forward strand.
CGGCCAGTATCGACACGGGCAACACTGACCGAAGCTGGGGCGACGTCGGCGATCGGAGACTGCATCCGGACCGGCCGAACCGACCCGACATCATCTCCGTCATCTGCGTCCCCCATGCTCGGGCTACCTACTGGTAGTCTACCAGCAGTGTCGCTCTCGGACCGCCTCGACAAGACACGGCGAGGAAGGCGAGCACGATCCGATGACGCTCGCTCGTCGACCCGCGATCGAAATTGGTCAATGCGACGCCGTGTGTCGGTCTCGAGGGTGCGACGAACACGTCGGCCACCGAACGGAGTGGACAGACTCGCGCTCGGCGATTCCATTCTTGACGGACGGATGGCTTCGGTCGCGGCTACACGCTGTAACCGAAGAGAGCGCTGGCCGGCGGTGACACCTGAGACGTCGCTTTCCTGATGCGTGGCCGACGGCAGCCACAACCGCCTGTGTGGCTCGCGTGCGTCGTGAGTGTCGATCGACAGCCACACCGGCCCGGTCGGCTGGATGGCCGGTCGCTGTGACTCCATCGTCCCGGAGCCGGAAGCCAAAGCGGTGGGCGCTCGAGCCACCTGATCGCGGGCCGCTCGATCGCGTCGGGTCGGCGTGTGCGGTCCCCGAGGCGCGACCGAAGCGAAACGAGGCTGCTCGGTGATCAGTCTCTCGTACAGCGCAGTCGAAGCGGTCGATTCGAGTCGTGACTGCCACGGACTCCGATCGCGACCGGTCATGTGTGATGTCGACCGAGGGGACGAGAACGGCGGATGCACTCGAGACACGCGGTGAGGGAGCGAGACGGGATCCCGTGTGGCAAACCCCTCCCGTGAACGGTCGCGTGTCCGGACGTGCGAGTCATCGGAAGCGTGGACGACGAGGGGATCGAGATTCCCACGCGTACGGTCGTTCCGTCGCGGGCGATGCTGGCGCAGCGTCGGTCCATCGCGCCGTCGCAACGAACGGTGCCAGACAGGAGTGCGTCGACTGTCGATCCCGACACCAGACACCGTATGTCGATCCGTCATCCAGACAGTCGAGCCAGTCCCAGAACGCCGTCTCTGTCCGCTATCGTCCGAGACTGCAGCCACACGTCGTGTCTCGATCCGATCAGATCGCGCGATCACGTTCGCTGCACCGTCTTGCGGTCCAGTCTGCCGGACTACACGCTCGAGCGTGGCATCGACATGGTCGACGACATGGCTCGAAGGGACGTAATTGGTGGATAGATCGTCGATTTCGTTGGTCGGCGACACGGTTCGAGTGACGAGCGCGTGTGACGAACCAAATCTAGCCGCGTTGGGCAGTGCGATCGTCTGGCTGCTGGTATGCGCGAGGGCATTCAGCCTCTCTGGAACGTCTCCCGAGCGCATCAATCGTCTCATCACCGGTTGCGGCCACCGCTTCCGGTGGCGTGTCCGCTCCGTATCGCTCCCGAACGACTCGATCGGCCGTCGTGACGCTCCACTCGAGGTGCCCACCGTGTCAGTGACCGAGCGAGGAGCACGGATCGGCCCGAGAGCGGACGGATTGTAGATCCCGCTAGACTGGTCGGTACAGTTCGGACGGCTAGGTGAGATGGCAGACGAACCCGAACGCGTGCGGGCAGCCATCTGCCCGGAAATCGGAGCCGGCGACACGACCGACACCCCCGACTCGTCTCCCAGCTCGTCGTCAGGACGAGCCACATGGGGCAACCGAACCAACAACTCGACTGGACTCCGTTTCCGGGCGATACGGACACCGAGTCCGCCGGCCAACTGGCCAGGTGTCAGCGTCGCGATAGTCGTGACACTGGACTCGAGTCGAGCGGTCGGTTGACGATTGCCCGACTCGAGCCCCATCGACGAGTCTGTCGTCGTCGGCTGCTGGCGAAGGACGCTGATCTCTCGCACTGTCGACCCGCGCTCGAAATCGTCACATAGCATGGTACAATCCGAGTCTGGCTACTCCTGTGGCGTTGGGTCGGCACCCAGCCCGACCGGCTGTCGGGTCGTATCGTGGGTGGAATCACGATCACGCACCGCAGTCCCGCTCTGGAGTACGAACTGCTCGCCGTCTCGAGTGTAGAGCATCGGGTATTCGCTCCCCTGCGTAAGGGTATACCCAAGCGGAAGTGCCGTCGTGGCTTCGTTCGGTTCGAGCGAAAACGACGCCGGAACCGCGAACGAACAGCATGCACCAGGCCCGAGCGTGACGCCGCCATCGAACTGATAGCAGTCACGGTTCGTGTCACGAAGCTTCGCTTGCGTCAGGTCGATGGGGGCGGTTCCGGTGTTTTTGATCGTCACCTCGCGGCCGTCTCGCAGTTCCGGGTTCGAGACCGCGACGAACTCGAGGTCGGTCCGATCGGTAATCGTAGACGCGTAGCGATTGTAGACGATCACCGTTGCAACCAGCCACACGCACACAGCGAGGAAAGCAGTCTGAAGCAGTGTGAGGCGTACGTTGAACCACAAGAGTAGCGCACGAACGCCGACGCTCCCGAGGACGGCACCGGCAAGGCCCACGATCCCAGCGAGCGTGCGTGTCTGGAGGTGCTTGGCCTGCGCGTATCCGACCGTGATGAGCATCGACTCGAGCGCGGACGAGGAATCGTCCGGGTTCGGGGTGCGGCGCTGGCGGAGCGTACAGACGGTCGCGATAAGCCATGCGATCAGCGACCACACAGGGACGAACGCAAGCGGTACCGCTCCAGCGAGGGTAGCGAGACCGAGACCGGTTGCAACGAGCGCCCCACAGACTGTGCCAGCGATGATCGCCTGCGCCCAATTCGACAGTTGCCTCCACTGATCGAGGAACATCTCCTCGTACCGTCGATAGAGCAGGTAACCACCGATCGTGACGATCGCGAGAACGACGATGCTGCTCCAGAGGACGAGCCGCGGTGACGAGATCCACGCGTCCGTGGAAATTCCTGACGGGAACTCGTATCTGACGACACCCACCACGGCAACCACAACGAGGAGGATCAACGCGAAAATCAACGCCGCGATCGGCGATCGAGTAACCGCGGGAAGCCGTTTTTGAACGGCCGTTTTTATCTGTGAGAGTCGACGCATCGTCTCACCGATCCACCCCGGTTGTAGCGCTATCGAACGGGCCGTTATGGCTTCCACCGACCGACCGCAGAAGGAGTTTGGTGTCCCTCACGAGCATAGTATGCATTTGTTACCATATAATATCTAACCCATACTATTAAAATATAATGCTCCACCAAACAGAATCTGTGAACTACGTGATCGATGCGATTGCACCACCGACAGCACCGAACACGCTGCGATAGCGATCAGAACGGGTTCAGAGCACGCCAAATCCGAACTCCGCCATGCCGAAGACGGGGCCCCACAACAGGTCGAGCGCGACACCGACGACGACAGCAGGCAAGAAGTTATAGATCGTGGCGACGACGGCAGCCCTGGCGTCGACGGCCAGCAGCGGAAATAGAGCGTCCCCGTCCTGAGCGATCGCGTTGGCAGTCAGCGCGGAAAAGGGCAGTCCGCCCTCGGCGTAGACGCTGGCCAGCAGAATCTGGGGCCCACAGCCGGGGATCAGCCCGACGGCCGCGCCACCGATCGGAGCCAGTACGCCCGCCGTCGCAGCGAGGGTTGCGACGTTTACGCCCGTCAGGAGCACGGCATACTCGTAGACGAGAAAGGCTACGAGCACCCAGACGGTGACGAAGCTGGTTTCCATCGCCGCATGCGTGAGCGCGTCGTAAGCCGAGTGAAAGGAGTCTCGAGCCCGTGCGATCTCTCCTTCACCGACGTAGTGGCGGCCGATCAGATAGAGGTACAGCGACAGCACTGCGCCGGCGATGCCGACGACCGTAAAGAGGCCATCGAAGCCGACCCCCAGCGTGAGTGTGACGTCGGGGCCGCCACGAAGCAAGTAGAGTATCCCGAGGCCGAGGCCGGCGATGGCGGTCCCCCACCACGTGATGTGTGCGAGGTGGGAGAGCGGAGTGAGGACTCGAGAGCGACGGTCCGGTCCCGCCTCGTGGGCGTGAGTGGGGGCTGGCCCGCAGTAGTCGTGAGCCGGGTTCGGCGTGACGCCGCCGTTGACGGCAGTGCCGCCGTCGGGCCGTGCAGCGGGTGAGAGGCGCGCGACGGCGGCGTCGACTCGCGAAACGCCGAGGCCGACGGAGTCGACCAGATACCCCGTCGCGACGGAGGCCGCGAAGGCGACGGCGTAGGCGTACAGTGCGGCCTCGGGCGCGAGCGCGAGGATGACGAACGCAGAGTCGCCGGCGGTCGCGCCGAGCGTCGCGACGACGGTCCCGAAACTGACCGTCCCCCGGAGGTACAGCGGCATGATGACGATCGCACCGCCACAGCCGGGCGTCAGTCCCAGCAAGCCACCGAAGAGCACCTGCAGTCGCTCGTTGTCTTCGATGGCGGCGATGAGCGCACCGTCCGTGCGATACTGGACCAGTCCGAACGCAAGCACCGTCACCGCGACGAACGCGCTTACCTGGACGTAGCCGTCGCGAAGCGACGCGAGGAACACGTTCAGCAGCTCGTTCATGCCGTCTCACCTGCGATTCGGAGGCGAGGAGGGCAAGGATTAGACATCTCTAAAAAGAGAGTTAGCACCGTTGGATAAATAGTTACTGATGGTCCGTCCCGATGGCTACGCGAGAACGAAATCTGCCAGCGTTCAACCCCCTGCCCGGTCGAAGCGCGAGAAAACTGGATTTTGCGACGCTATTCGTGGTCGTTGATCGATTCGTGGCCGTCACGCAGGTGTTCGATCGCGTGGAGTTCGACCACGGGGAAGATCTTGGCGACGGTGAGGAAGAACAGACAGACCATCCCGATCGTCCCGAGGATCGACAGAACCTCGATCAGCCCCGGCACGTAAACGCCCGGGACGGCCTCGTAGACGTCGAAGGTAGGGTGTAAGAACCCCTCGACGACGAACAGGACTTTCTCGAGGATCGTCGCGGTGAGGACGGCGAGGCCGGCGATAATGGCCCGTCGCCTGGTGAACAGCGCCGGTCGGATCGTCTGGGCGAAAATATACGACAGGGTCACGAAGACCAGCGACATCGACGTGAGGTAGATGGGATTGGTGGCTCTGGCGAGGGCTGCGATGGTCAGGTCGACAGGGGCCTTGAACAGACCAGTGATGTTCTGCTGGAGTTGCAGCCACAGGAACAGCAGACAAAAGAACCCGAGCCAGAGCAACAGTCCGCGGAAGATATCGTCAGTGATGATGTGATCCCAGTCGTACGCGCGGCGGAACGCAAACGAGAGGATGATCACGCCGCTGATGGCAGACGTCAGCGCGATCGTGAGGAACTGCGGGCCCTGCACGCCGCCGAACCAGGTCGGATAGTTCGGCAACACCGCGAACAGCCACGGGATGACGCCACCGTGGAGTAACAGCGGTGCCATGATGATGATCGCGAGCGCAAGCCACCAGACCATTCGCTCAACGATCCGATCTTCCGTTTCAGTGTAGCCGATCGTCATAAACCGATAAATCGGATCGAGTCGATCGGGCAATTGATCGCGTAGCCGGGTCACGTCGTATCGGAGCGTCAGCCCGAGGTAGGTCGCCGTCAGCACGAAGTACGCCGTAATAACGGTCACGTCCCACACCAGCGGCGAGTTGTGGACCGTAATGTGGTAGTGGCCGATGACGCTGGTGACCATCCGGTCGGGGCGACCGAGGTGGACAATGATATAAAAGCCCGCCGCAGAGAGCCCGCTGAGAGTTAGCAACTCGGCGAGTCGGGCGACCGGCATGTACCGGTCCATGCCCAGCAGGCGGACGGCGGCCGAGAGGATGATCCCGCCGTGGGCGATCCCGACCCACCAGATGAACGCGCCGATGTAGATCCCCCACGTGGCACCGCCGCCGCTCCCCCAGTCACCGAGGGCAGTGACGACCAGTCCCTCCTGAAGCTGGTAGGCCCATCCCACGAGAAAGGCGACAAACGCCAGCCCCGCGATGGCGACCATGATGAAGTACGTTCTCGATGTCGATCCGACCGGTCGCAGGATATCGGCCTCGCTCGGCGTTTTCGTCCCCATCGTGCTACCATTAGACACACCGTCATTCCACTTGCGTCCGTACGGTGCATTTGCAAGGGTTCGACTGATCGGCCTGTTTAGGTCACCATCGTTGAATCTCTCACCCCGATTGCGTTCACCGCGAGACCAGTTCGTCGAATCGTAACAGCAATATATCACGTTTCGGCCCGTAGACAATGAGTGGTGGTCACAATGACCGATGACAATCCGTCCGACTCGAGCGAGAGCGACAGAGCGTCCCCACGACGGCGCACGTTGCTCGGCGTAATCGGTGCGCTGACGGGTGCGACGGCACTGTCAGAGCCGGGTGCAGCACAGGGCGGTGGAGCCATCCAGACCCGTGGCTGCAACGACGCGGCACTGACGGCAGACGACTGGTCGACCGGTGCAGTAACGGTACAGGCGTGTCCAGGCAGCGGTGGTCGCGTGACGGTGCGCGTCACAGGTCGGGTTGGCGAGAACAGATACGTCACGAATCCGACCAGCCTCCCCTCGAGCCGGAGTCTCTTCGTCCCAGCGGGCAGCAAGCGGACACTGTGGTTTACGGGGCAGCTTCTCGAGTTGTCTTGTTCAAACGACGACCTCAACATCGGGATCGCCAACCGATCTTAGGATGGCGATCCGATGCCGTCGGTTCGTTCCCGGTGGCTTACAGCTCGAGCGTGTAGACCACCTCGCGTCGCTTTTCGCCGCCGATTTCGACGTCGTCCTCGTCGGTCGGCTCGAAGCCGCGAGTCTCGTAGAACTCCCGGCCGCCCTCGTTCGAGGCAAGGTCGATCGCGCGCATGCGTTCCATATTGAAGTCCTGTAAGTCCTCACGCAGTCGCTCGTACAGCGCGGTGCCGATGCCCTCGTTCTGATGGTCCGGGTGGACGGACATGCGCAGAACATCGCCTTCCGCTTCGCTGACAACGCCGTGAGTAAAGCCGACGATCTCCCCATCCCGTTCTGCGACGAGGAAGGCCGTCCCCGGTTTCGTCAACGCCGTCTCGAGTGCCTCGTCGCTATACCACTCCTCGATCGTCTCGTCGATGGTCTCGGCATCGAGTTCGTCGTAGGTATCGTGCCAGGTTTCGCGGGCGACGACTCTGATCCGATCGCGGTCGTCGTGGCTCGCTGGTCGTATCTCCATACTGTGTGATACGGGAGCGAACAGCAAAGTGGTTGCACCATCTCAGTTAGGTATCGGCCAGCAGTCGAAATCAGTGGTCGAATCCGTATGTGGCCGCGTTGATTACGCGAAGTCGAACGTGTAGACCGCTTCAGGGTAGTACTCGCCGTCGATTTCGACCTGGCCTTCGTCGGTCTGCTCGAAGCCAAGCCCCTCGTAGAACGCGCGACTGGCGTCGTTGAACGCGAAGTCGAACGACCGGAGCCGGTCGACATCGTACGAGTCGATCTCCTCGAGGAGGTGTTCGTGGAGGGCCGACCCGATCCCCTCGCCTTGGTGGTCCGGGTGGACGTACAGCCGCAGGATATCGGCAGTGTCGCCCTGGGCGACGGCGTGGGTAAAGCCAACGAGGTCGCCGTTTTCTTCCGCGACGAGGACGATCGTGCCGGGTGCCTCAAGCGGCATCGAGTCGTCAGTGTACCAGTCGTCGACGGTCCGGTCGATCATATCGGCCTCGAGCTCGTCGTAGGTCGCGTGCCAGGTTTCACGGGCGACTTCCGTAATCGCTTCAAAATCAGCGGCTGTCGCGGATCGAATGTCCATACCTCATCATTGAATGGTGGATATACATAACTCCTTGCCAGAAACACGAGACGAAACCAAATCGGTCGTGGTGTGGGCTCATACGGACTACTGTCAGTCATTTCCGGTGCAACCGCAACCCGCACTGCGGTTGCACCGGTAAATCGTTACAGCAGACCGTATCACTCGCGGATCTCGAATCCCCGCTCGCGCAGGAGGTCCGGCACGCGGTCGCGGTGGTCACCTTGCAGTTCGATTCGACCCTCGTCGACCGTCCCACCGGTCCCAAGCGCACTCTTGAGGGCTGATGCGGTCGACTTGAGTTCCGATTGCGGGAGGTCGAACCCCTCGATGATCGTCACCGGCTTGTCGTAGCGTCGTTTCTCGATCCGCAGCGATAACACCTGTTCGGCTGTCTCGAGGTCACCCTGCGTATCCAGTTCCTCGAGCAGGTCCTCGAGGTCGTCTTCGTCTGCCATACAGCCACATGGCTGTGCGCGGGGATAGTCCTGTCCTTGCTGTCGCAACGAGTTAGCGATCGATCGTCGACGATGCGAGCAAGGGTTGTGGCAGGTGTCACAATCGGACGGTTCGCCGTCCATCGGAGCCACTGATACGGACTCCTGTCAGTCAGTGCCGGTGGGACCGCGACCCGTACTGCGGTTGCACCGGGACATCGGGACAGCAGACCGTATGACTACTCCGGTCGCACGACGGCCCTGTAACCAGAGATTCAGTGCAGACGTCCCGAGAGCGTCCCCTCAGACCGACTGTCGAAAGAACGTGAGTCTCACCCCAACCCCCGATAATGTTAATGGTTGTACACGCCAATCCCCTAGATAAGGGGGATCAGAAGATGGGTGTGCTGAGAACACTACGCGGGAAACCCGACGACACGGGGCTGTACGAATGCCGAAACTGCGGGACAAAGCTCGCACCAGACCGTGACCGGTGCTCGAACTGCAACTCACGGGAGATCGCTCACTACGAGTTCTGAGCGGTCCACCCCGCAAACGACGGACGGCAGATCTCAGCCACAGCCATGAGTGGCTGCGATAGACGACCCCGCTGCTCACGGATCACACCACGGTGAGACGTGTTCGCGAGCACCCTCAAAGTCGCGACTTGATCGTCGCGGCGGTCTTCTCGCCGATTCCCTCGACGCTCTGCAGGTCCTCGAGGCTCGCGTCACGGACGTTCTCGACGCTGCCGAATCGCCCGAGCAACCGCTTCCGGGTCTCGGGACCGACCCCCTCGACGTCATCTAATACCGTCTTTACCTCGTCACGAACTGTCTGGTGGTACTGTACCGCAAAGCGATGGGCCTCGTCACGCACACGCTGCAGGAGATGCAGGTGTGGTGCATCACTGGGCCACGCATACTCCCGCTCCCGCGTCACGACGCGTTCTTCGGCTTTCGCCAGCGCGACCGCCGGGACGTCCCAGCCCACCGCAGCGAGTGCGTCGCGGGCGGCCTGGAGTTGGCCCTCGCCGCCGTCGATCAGTAACAGATCGGGGTCGGGCCGGCCGTCGCGATCCTCGACGGCCCGCGTAGCGCGCCACTCGAGTAAGGCGCGCATGTTGTCGTAGTCGTCGTTTTGATCGGTGAGTTTCTTCCGTCGGTACTCGCGTTTCTCGGCGCTGCCGTCGACGAAGGTGATGTTGCTACCGACCGCCGCTGTCCCTTGTGCGTGGCTCACGTCGAACCCTTCGATCCGTCGGGCTGCGTCGAGGTCGAGGGCGTCCGCGAGCATGCCACACTCGTCACGGCGGCCGACGTTGCGCCGAGCGTTTTTCAGGGCGAGGTCGACGAGTTTGGCCTCTCGGCCGGCACCCGGGACGCGAACCGCGACGCCCTCGGTCTCGAGCCAAGCTGTGACCTCCTCGTCGCCGTGGCGTTCGGGCAACAGAAGGGCGTCTGGCAGTTCGCGTTCGGCGTAATACTGAACGATAAAGGCTGCTAGAACGGCTGGAACGCTATCGCCGTCCGCCGACGAACCGGGTGCCTCGAGCGTGTGCCGGTCCCGGTCGACCAGCTTGCCGTCCTCGGCGCGCAGGCGGGCGACAGTGGCGTCGTCACCCTCGATGGCAACGCCAAGGACATCGACGGCTCGCTCGTCGCCGACCGACTGAACCGCCTCGCCGCCCTCGCCGTGGAACGCGTCGACGGTCTCGAGTCGATCCCGCAGGTTCGCCGCGCGCTCGAAGTGCTGGTTCTCGGCAGCGGTTTCCATCTCCCGGCGCAGCGGATCGGCGAGGATGCCAGTCTCGCCCTCGAGGAACCGTTCGACGGCAGTGACGTCCTCACGGTAGCTCGCGAGATCGATCTCGCGGGTACAGGGGGCGGTACACAGCCCCATCTCGTAGTCCAGACACGGCCGGTCGCGACCCGCATACTTGTGGTCCGAACAGCCCCGAATCCCGTAGGTCTCGCGCAGCGCCTTCACGACGGTCTCGACCTGGCGCTTGCTGGTGTAGGGGCCGAAGACGGTCGCGGACTCGTCGGGATCGCGAGTGATCTCGATCCGCGGCGCGTCGTGGTCGGTCACCTGGACCATCGGATACGACTTGTCGTCCTTGAGCCGGACGTTGTAGCGGGGCTGGTGGCGCTTGATCAGGTTCGCCTCGAGCAACAGCGCCTGTGTCTCGGTGTCGGTGACGGCGATCTCGATGTCGTCGGCCCGATCGACCATCCGTCCGATCCGCGCGCTGCGCGGGTCGGCGTAGGACCGCACCCGGTCACGAAGATCGACCGCCTTCCCGACGTACAGCGTCGTCTCACCCTCCCGAAACTGGTAGACGCCGGGCTCTCGCGGCAGCGATCCGGCACGCTCGCGAACCCCATCGGCGTTCATCGGCGGCCCTACGGAGCGTGACGGTTTCAGCCTGACTCCTCGAGGTCGACCCGACCATGCTCGCCGGGGCGTTCCTCACACGCGGGCGTCGAGCCCGATCCCGGCCGAATCGCAGCCTCGAGGGTGATAGCGGGATCGGACTCGAGATCGGACCCGGTGACGGGGATCTCGAGGTCGTCGTCGCCGCTGACGCGCACGACGAGCAGTCGCGCGCGCGAGCGAGCGTAGTAAGCACCGAGCCCGACGGCGACGACGAACGCAGCGACGCCGACGAGGAGGACGCTCCACTCGAGGGCCACGAGTACCGTCTCGATCGCTGTGAGGACGGCTTCGACGAGGCCGACAACGAGGTCGGAGCCGGGCAGAGGGGCGAGTCCGTCGAGGCTGACGGACGGCGCGAACGACGCGAAGTTGACGCTGGTCGCCGTCTCGACCGCGGCGACCCCAGCGAACGCGGCGACGACCCCCGCACAGAGAGCGGCCAGTCGCTGCGACGTCTCGACGGTGACGGTCCCGACGTTCGGTCGATCGACATGGCGAAAGGCCGGGCCAGCAGTGGTGGGAACGAACGCCAGCACGCGCTGGGTCGTGACGACGACCGTCGCGCGCTCGAGGTCGACGCGGCGTTCGACGTGTTCGCCGTCGTAACACAGCTCGTCGACGCGCTCGCGCCACTCGTCTCTGCGTTCGGTTCGGCGTCCGGCCATCGGTGGTCGTCACCCGTCCACCGTCGACCATCAAGTACGTCGGGGCTCGTTCACGCGCATATGGGCGTCATTCGCGCGTGTACGCTCACCGTTCGCATCCGTAGGCAATCCCTTCGGGACGGACAGCGCGAACGCGGTACATTCTCGGTGCTCGACTGCAAACTCGTCGGCTATGAGCGACTCGACGGTGCAGTGCTGGCTGGTCGAACGGGAACTGGGCGACCGCGATTTCGTCACGCTGGTCTATGCGACGCCGGATGGCTCGCGCTATCAGCAGCGCCAGCGGTCCTCGACGGCGTTGCGGACCGGCCCGCAAGTCACCGCAGCGGTCGAGATTCCCGAAGACGAACTCGAGGCGGTGCCCGACGACGAAACCCGCGAGCGCTACGCCACGGAGGCCGAGCGGACTGCAGAGCGGTACGATCCCGACGATCCGATCTGACGCGGGATATCCGTTCACCCCTATATCTGCCGTTGGATCGGCTGATACTGATGAATTCAGCCGTAATTCGAGTGGCACAAACCTTATCGGGCACCGCTCCGACCACACAGCCATGCCCGCTATCACAGTCGACGAGCTGACCAAACGGTTCGGTCAGACCGTCGCACTCGAAGCGCTCTCCTTCCAGGTCGAGGACGGCGAGGTGTTCGGCTTTCTCGGGCCCAACGGGGCCGGCAAGTCGACGACCATCAACGTTCTCCTCGATTTCGTCCGCCCGACGTCGGGGTCGGCCAACGTCCTCGGCATGGACGCCCAGCGACAGAGCCGAGAGATCCGCCGGCGAACCGGCGTGCTCCCCGAAGGCGTCGAGTTGTACGACCGGCTCACCGCCCGCCAGCATCTCGAGTTCGTCATCGACTCGAAAGACGCCGCCGACGACCCCGAAGCGCTGCTCGAGCGCGTCGGCCTGGCCGATGCGATCGACCGGAAAGCCGGCGGCTACTCGAAAGGGATGGCCCAGCGGCTCATGCTCGCGATGGCACTGGTCGGCGAGCCCGACCTGCTGATCTTAGACGAGCCCTCCACCGGCCTCGACCCCAACGGGGCCCGCGAAATGCGCGAGATCGTCCGCGAGGAGAACGAACGGGGCGCGACCGTCTTCTTTTCGAGTCACATCATGGAACAGGTCGAGACGGTCTGTGACCGGGTCGGCATTCTGCGTGATGGCCAGATGGTCGCCGTCGACTCCGTCGAGGGACTGCGCAGCTCCGTCGACGGCGGGACGACGCTACAGGTCACCGTCGATCGGATCGACGATGACGCCCTGCAGGCAGTCCGTTCGCTGCCCGACGTCACCGACGCCACCGTTGAGTCTCAAGCACCGCCGACGGTCGTCGTCACCGTCGACGGCTCGAAGACGGCTGTCCTCTCGGTGCTCGAGGATCGCGGCATCGAGATCAGGGACTTCGAGACGACCGAAGCCTCGCTCGACGATGTCTTCCAGTCGTATACGACCGATACGGAAACGGAGGTGCACGCACAATGAGTGCCGAAACCGGAGCCGGGACGGATGCGACGGACACGGGCAGCTCGCCCGCGAGTTCGATCGACACAGAGAGTGTCCGCGCGGTCGCGAAGAAGGACTTCCAGGATGCGGTTCGCTCGTGGCTGTTCTGGGGACTAAGCGCGTTCTTCTTCACGCTGATGGCCGCTCTTGCCGGATTCCTCTCGTGGGCGAATCCGGACAACTTGACGACGATCAGCTTCATCGCCCTCGTCAGTCAGGTGGGTAAGCTGATCATCCCGCTGATCGCGCTGCTCCTCGGCTGGAAGGCCATCGCCGGCGAGCGCGAAGCGGGTAGCATCAAGATCTTACTGTCGCTGCCTCACTCTCGGAAAGACGTGCTACTGGGCAAGCTGCTCGGTCGGACGGCCGTGCTCTCGCTATCGTTGCTTATCGGCTTCCTTATCGCGATGGTCGCCGTCGTGTTCGCGGTCTCGGAGTTTTCGTTCCCCGCGTACATCGCCTTCCTTGCGATGACGATCGTCTACGGGCTCGCGTACATGAGCATCGCGGTCTCGCTGTCGTCGCTGACCCGATCGACGACGATGGCCGGCGCGGCGATGTTCGGCGTCTTCGTCCTCTTCTACATCGTCTGGAACTCGATCCGGACGGCACTCGGCCTCCTGATGCAACGTGGCTACATCGAGGGCGTCTCCTACACGACGACGAACTTTGCCGGCCAACAGATCGAGACGACCAGACTCCCCGACTGGGCGCTGTTTATCGACATGATCGACCCGGGCAACGCCTACCAGAACACGGTCACGCTGTTCAGTTCCCTCTCGAGTGACCGGATCGGAACGTCGTTCAACGAGGCCGCCTTCCCCGACGGGCTTCCGTTCTTCCTGCAGGACTGGTTCTCCCTGCTGATCCTGCTGTTCTGGATCGTCGTTCCGCTCGCCGTCGCGCTGTATCGGTTCGATCGCGTCGATATCTGAACGCACCGGCCGGCGTCTGCCGCCTCCATCGAGACGTGCGATTCCGGTGTCGGGACACCGTTTATGTCAGCGACCGTGGTATCCGTGGCCGTGACCGACTGCATCTACTACGGCGGCAAAGGCGGCGTCGGCAAAACGACCTGTGCTGCGGCCACCGGACTCTCGCTTGCCGCCGCCGGGCAGCGGACGCTCGTCGTCTCGACCGATCCGGCCCACTCGCTGTCCGACTCGTTCGAGACCGACATCGACTCGGAACCGACCGCACTCGAGCTATCAGGCCCGCTCGAGGCCGAGACACACTCCGAAGGCGAGCTGTGGGGCGTCGAAATCGACCCGGCAACACAACAGGAGCGCTACGAAAAACTGGCGCGTGCGCTTGCGGCCGACCTGCGCAGTGCCGGTATCAGCCTCTCGGATGCGGAGATCGAACGGCTGTTTTCCGGCGGCATGCCGGCCGGCAGCGACGAGATCGCAGCACTCGACTTGCTGGTCGAATACGTCGACTCCGGCGAGTGGGACGTAATCGTCTTCGACACCGCACCGACGGGCCACACACTGCGGCTGTTCGATATGCCCGGTATCATGGGCAACGCCCTCGAGACGGCCCAGTCGCTACGCGGGCAGGCCCGCCGGATCGGCTCGGCCGCCCGCACGGCGATGTTCGGGCCGCTGTCGATGCTCGGCAACCAGGACGACGACGAGAGCCTCGCGTCGTTTCAGGCCCGGCTCGAGCGCGCTCGCGAACTGTTGGTCGATCCCGACCGAACCGAGTTTCGGGTCGTCCTGATACCCGAGCAAATGGCCATCGCGGAGACCGAACGGCTCGTCGCGCGACTTCGCGAGGCCGACGTGCCCGTCGAGCGCCTGATCGTCAACCGGGTGCTCGAGGACCCACACGAGGGCTGTCCGCGCTGTCAGTCCCGACAGGCCCGCCACGAGGACCGACTCGCGGAGATCCACGAGACGTTCCCCGACCTCGAGGTCGTGACGCTGCCGGACCTCGAGGGCGAGGTACACGGGCGGGAGTCGCTGTCGATTATCGCCGAGCGAATGCCGACCTGAGTGGACATCTGACAGGATCGGCCCAGCGCTTATTGTGTTGGTTCGATAACATTCGACCATGGCACTCTCGATCGGTCGGACCTCGTCGCCGGCCATCACGGCGATCGGCATCGTCGTTGCGCTCGTCGCCATCATCGGGACCCAGTATCTCGGCTGGGAGTGGAGCTCAGGACAGTTTGTGCCGATGCTTATCGGCGTTGCCGCCGCCGTGATTGCGGTCGTCGTGGTGCTCACTCGCCGCGGGTGAGGTCCCCCAGTGGTCTGGCTCGAGGCCTGCGTTCTCGAGTGACTACTCGAGGTCGATCCCCCGCTCCGCGAGCAGCGCCCAAAACTCGTCTTCGTTGACGATCGGCACGTCGTTGTCCCGTGCGTCATCCTGTTTCGTCGCGCCCGGATTCTCGCCGGCGACGAGATAATCCGTGTTGCCCGAGACGCTGCTCGTCGCGTTCGCGCCGTGAGATTCAACCGTGTCCTGTGCTTCGCTGCGGGTCACTCCCTCGAGCGAGCCGGTAAAGACGAACGTGAGCCCGTCGAGTTCGTCGCCGCCAGCGCCGGTATCGGCTTCCTGTGGCGAGACGTGCTCGAGGATCTCGTCGACCACGACAGCGTTGGCCTCGCTCGTAACGAAGTCGTGGATCGTCTCGGCGACGGTCTCACCGATCTCCTCGACGTCCTCGAGCCGGTCTGGCTCGGCTTCCGCGGCTGTACGAAACGCCGCGAAGGTGCCGAACTCGCGGGCGAGTTCGCGGGCCGTCGTCGGGCCGACGTGGGGGATGCCAAGCGCCGAGATGAAATCGGCAAGCGGCGGCTCGCGGCTGGCCTCGATTTCCGACAGGAGGTTCGCGGCGCTCGTCTCGCCCCACCCCTCGAGGTCGGTCAGGTCCTCGCGCTCGAGGGCATAGAGGTCGGCAACGGAGTCGAGGAGGCCGGCGTCGACCAGTTGGCGGACGCTCTTCTCGCCCAGCCCCTCGAGGTCGAGGCCGTCGTCGCCCGCGTAGTACTCGATCGACCGACGCAGCTGGGCGTCACAGCCCAGCCCGCCGGTACAGAACGCGATGGGGCCGTCGCGCTCGACGGGGCTGTCACAGACGGGGCAGGTGGCGGGCAGTTCGTAGTGGCCCTCGCTGCCTTTCTCGACGACTTCCTTGACGTAGGGGATCACGTCGCCAGCGCGCTGGACGCGGACGGTATCGCCGACGTTGACGTTCTTTTCGGCGATCTCCGCGGGGTTGTGCAGGCTCGCCCGCGAGACGGTGACGCCGCCGACATCGACCGGCTCGAGCAGGGCGACGGGCGTCAGCCGACCCGTTCGGCCGACCTGAACCGCCACGTCGGCGATGGTCGTCACTTCCGCGCGGGCGGGGAACTTGTAGGCGTACGCCCAGCGGTCGTGACGGGCCGTCCGGCCGAGTTCCTCGCGGGCCTCGCGGTCGTCGACTTTGATCACGACGCCGTCGATCTCGTAGTCTAACTCGTCACGGGCCTCGAGCATGCGGTCGCGGTACTCGATCGCGCCCTCGATATTCTCGACCACCTCGACCCGGTCGTTTACCCGCAGGCCGTAGTCGGGAAACGTCTCGAGTTCGGCCTGATGGCTGTCCGCGAGGTCGCTGGCCTCGAGCACGTCGAAGAAGAAGACCGACAGCGGCCGTTCGGCGACGACCGACGGGTCGAGTTGGCGGATCGTGCCCGCGGTGGCGTTGCGAGGGTTCGCGAAGGGCTCGTCGCCAC
This sequence comes from Natrinema limicola JCM 13563, assembly GCF_000337475.1. GTDB lineage: Archaea > Halobacteriota > Halobacteria > Halobacteriales > Natrialbaceae > Natrinema > Natrinema limicola. Next base: position 32,105 of record NZ_AOIT01000047.1, read on the forward strand.
GCTCGATGCGCTCGCGGTTGTAGTCCTGAAAGGCGTCTTTGGGCATGTAGACCTCGCCTCGCACCGCGAGGAATTCGGGGTAGTCGCCGTGGAGTCGCTGCGGGACGGAGCCGATGGTGCGCGCGTTGGCTGTCACGTCGTCACCCTCGCGGCCGTCTCCACGGGTCACGGCACGCTCGAGCCAGCCGTCCTCGTAGACGAACTCCATGGAGACGCCGTCGAACTTGGGTTCGCAGACGTACTCGACGGTCCCGACTTCGCGTTGGACGCGGTCGGCGAACGCTCGAACGTCCTCGGCCTCACCACTCGCGTCGATCGACAGCATCGGCGCGACGTGTTCGACCGTCTCGAACGCCTCGAGCGGCTCGCCGCCGACGCTGCGGGTCGGGCTATCGGGATGGGCGAGGTCGAATTCGTCCTCGAGGGCTTGCAGACGAGCGAAAAGCGTGTCGTAGGTTCGGTCGGCGATCACCGGCTCGTGTTCGACGTAGTAGCGGCGGTCGTGGACGCGGATGGCCTCGCGAAGTTGCTCGACCTGCTGCTCGGCCTCGGTCTCCGACAGTTCTTCGATCGGCGCGAAATCGGTCGGCGGCTCCCGGAGATAGGGATTGTCCGCGTCCGCGTTCTCGTCGGCGGCTGGCATTGCCCGAGGGTAGCGGCTCGCCCCCGTTAACGGTACTGACAGCGACGCGATCGAGCTATTTCGGCCCAGATTGGGTCGGCGAGCAGCCTCATTTCCACGGGTTTTCGACCAGTTCCGTATGGACGCTGGGACCGACAGCGAGCCGGCAGTCGGCTCGCGGCTCGGCGACACACAACAGGACGTAGCCGTCCGACCGGTGTCGATCCTTCAGCGCTCGCTGGCACCGGCGATACGCAAACGCGTCGTCGACGTCGAGGCCCTGATCGTCGCTCGACTCGCGTCCAGTGGCCTCGAGCAGCCGACCGGTACAGGTCCCGCAGGCACCGGTTCGACAGCCGTAGGGCAGTCCGATCCCCTCGCGTCCGGCCGCTTCGAGGACCGTCTCGTCCTCGCGGACCGTCACCGTCTTCGTCCGGCCGGTCGGCCACTCGAGGCGGACCTCATGGCTCGCCATTGGCGCAGTCACTGCCAGACGTCGCTCGTGCAGTCGCCGTCGGGCCAGCGGATCTCGTGGGCGCGGGCCGGGCCCGCCGGGCAGTCGCCCCAGTCGACGAGGAAGTCTTCGTCGAGTTCGAGAGTGCCTGTTCGGGGATCGACATCGGCTTTCAACATTACCGAGCCACGTTCGGCCTCCTCGGGATAGAACTGATCGTCCCACGAGGAGAACAGCGACGTGGTCCAGTAGAGCCGTTCGCCATCCAGCGAGAGCTGGAGCATCTGCGGGCCAGCGACGATTTCCCGCCCCTGGACTTCGCGGACGTCGCCGAAGGTACCGCCGACCGACAGCGAGTCGGCCCGTCGCGGGTTCGACGGGTCCGAGATGTCGTACATCCAGACCTCGCCGTGGAGCCAGTTCGAGCCGAACAGGTAGCGATCGTCCATCGAGATCAGGATGTCGGTCGTCAGCCCGGGAACGGGCATGTCCCAGTCTGGATGCTCGCGGGCCTCGAAGTCGATCGCCTTCTCGGCGCGGTACTCGCCAGCCTCCTCGTCGCGCCAGAAGTGGAACATGTTCGACGAGAGCGCGGTCCCGACGAAGCCGTGCGTCGATTCGGGCGTATGGAGGAATCGTACCTCGAGTGGAATCTGGCCGTCCTCGCCGAGGTCGATCGTCTGCTCGACAGTGCCGTTTTCCCAGTCCCAGAAGTGGATCTTCTGACCGTACTTGCCCTCCTCGACGTCCTCTAAGTCGAAGCCCGGATAGTAGGTCTTCGGCGCGGCCCACTCGGTCGAGACCATCACGTTCTGGCGTGGCTGATACCAGTAGTCGTAGTTCATCTCGATCTCGCCCGGGGGCTCCCACCGACCCTCGATCTCGAAGTCTTCGTTGAGCTCGAGGAAGCCGCCGGGAAGGTCGCCGTCGGCATCACCGAGCATGCTGATCAAGATTTGTCCGTCCGGAACGCAGTGGACCGTGTGCGGTGCCGAGAGGTCGTACTCGAAGACCTCCTCGGGTTCGATCACTTTGATCAGTTCGGGATTCCGGCGATCTGCGGCGTCGATCACGTGGAGCCGCGACGAACGTTGGCCGGGAACGATCAGGTGTTGGCGCTCGAGGCCTTCCATGTGACACGACGACGAACAAGCGTTCCACCCGAAGTGGTGGAGTTCGTCACCGCGGTTGGGCATCTCGACGCGATCGACGATTTCGCAGTACGTGTCCGATTCGGGATCGAGGTCGACGACCGCCACGAAGTCCGGCGCGTCGACGTCAGTGCCGACGTAGAGACTCATCACGTAGGCCAGTTTCTCCCGTCCGCCCTCCTCGATGGCAGCCTGTGGCGTTGTATAGCCCGGCCCCTCGTGGTGATGGGCGTGGTCATGATCCGACTCCGCGCCACCGCCTGTGCTAGCATCACTCATAGAGTCCTGGACTACGAACAGGTAGATAAGTCTGTTCGAGAGTTACAGCAGCCGAACTAAGCCAACCAGTTACTTTCAACCTCGAGGACACGTCGCCAAATGAGACCCAGTACTTTACCCTTCAGAGCCACTACGACCGACTAGATGGGACAGGGAACGGAGTTCGGACTGGTCGACGTAGACGAAGCCGAGACCCCAGGCGACGAGTGGGAAGAGATCGACGTCTCGGATACCGAAGCGGATCGGATCGCCCGCAAGCGCGACCGGGAATTCGAGCAGTTCGAGGAGCGCATCAAAGACGCCGACCAGTTCAAAGTCGAACAGTCGGTGTTCGACGACGCGACCTTCGCGGCGCTGTACAAACTGGTCCAGGACGGCTACGTCGAGGCCTTCGGCGGGCCGCTCTCGACTGGCAAGGAGGCGAACGTCTATCACGCGTTGGGCGACGACCGCGAGGTCGCGGTCAAGATCTACCGGATCAACGCCTCGAACTTCCGGCAGATGCGCGACTACCTCGAGGGCGACCCGCGCTTCGAAGGACTGGGCGGCCAGAAGAAAGACGTCGTCCTCGCGTGGACGAAAAAGGAACTTGCAAACCTCCGGCGAGCGCAAGCGGCCGGGGTGCGGGTGCCCGAACCGATCGCGACCGAGCGCAACGTCCTCGTCATGGAGTACATCGGCACCGAGGACGGTCGCGCGAAACGCCTCGGCGAGGTCCACATCGAGAACCCCCAGACCGCCTACGAGGTCATGCGCGAGTATATGCGTCGGCTCTACTCGGCGGGCCTGATCCACGGCGACCTGAGCGAGTACAACGTCGTCTTCGACGAGGATGAGGGTCAACTGGTGCTCATCGACCTCGGGCAGGCCGTCACCGTCCACCACCCCAACAGCCGCGAGTTCTTGGAGCGCGATTGCCGGAACGTCGCCTCGTTTTTCTCCCGGCAGGGACTGGACGTGACCGACGACGAGTTGCTCGAGTTCGTCACGAGTCCGGAGCCGGACCCGTCTCGAGACTGAGACGGACTCCTGTCAGCCAGGTTCGAAATCCTCTTTATTGTCGGCCCGAAATATAGTCGTACTGATGTCCGCTCTCGGCTGGCAGTGGCGATGGCACGCGCCCTCGAGAGCGGACAGTGTCGTCGCGGCGGGCGACGCGGCCTAACCCGGCGGCTGCGGCGGCGATCGCTCCCTCTGCTCGTTTTCGCTGGAACCGACTGCCAGCTGTTGCCGTCGCCATCCACTGTGAATGTCACCCACTGACCACACCGAAACCGATACCGACGCGACCGAGACACGGACCGCCACTGCCACTGACGACTTCACCGTTACCCCGTATGCCGTCGAAGGCGAGATCGACTACGAGAAGCTCATCGACCGGTTCGGGGCTGATCGGCTCACAGATGAACAGGTCGCTCGCTTTCCCGATCACCCGCTGCTCCGTCGTCGCACGTTCTATGCGGGTCGGGACGTGGATTCCTATCTCGAGGCTGCCGAAGCCGATGCGCCGCACGCGATCGTCACCGGACGAGGACCGTCGGGGACGATGCATCTCGGTCACGTTCTTCCGCTGTATCTCGCCAAGCGGCTCCAGCAAGAGACGGGAGCAACGGTCTACATCCCGCTTTCTGATGACGAAAAGTTCCTCGCGAAAGCACAGTCCTTCGCAGAAATCGGACACCATACTCGCGAGAACCTCCGCGATATTCTCGCCGTCGGCTTCGATCCCGACAGGACGAGACTCATCATCGATACCGTCGATGCAGACGTGATCTACCCCCTCGCTGTGCGACTCGCAACGTATCTCACGCCGGCCACCGTCGAGGCCGTCTACGGCGAGCAAGACACCGTCGGCCTCCAGTTCTATCCTGCCGTCCAGGCGACACACCTCCTGCTTCCGCAACTCGTCGGCGGCCGACAGCCGACGCTCGTCCCCATCGCCGTCGATCAGGATCCACACGTTCGCGTCTGTCGCGATATCGCCGCGAAGGAGGCACTCCCCGTCGAGAAACCCGGAGCCCTCCTCGGCCGATTCCTTCCGAGTCTCGAGGGACCAGGAAAGATGAGTTCCTCCGCCGATGCCCCCTCGATCGAGCTCGCTGCTGCTCCGGAAACGGTCGCCGAGACGATCCGGACGCACGCCTACACCGGCGGCCGGGCAACCATCGAGGAACATCGCGAGAGGGGTGGCGATCCGTCCGTCGACGTTCCCTTCCAGTATCTCCGCTTTTTCTTCGAGCCCGACGACGCCGAACTCGAGCGTATTGCGGCCGACTATCGGTCGGGCGACCTGCTCAGTGGCGAACTGAAAGAAATCGCGATCGATCGAATCACCACGTTTCTCGCGGCACACCAGCGCCGGCGCGCTGTGCTGGGCGAGCTAGCGACTGAAATCCAGCCGTATCGACTCACCGACGCGGAACGACAGCAAGCACTCGAGCGAGCCGGCGTCCCATCGGTACTCGAGTAGCTTTGCCATTGGCTACCGCCAGTTTACCGCCAGAGACGCCTGCGTGTGGTCGAGACGAACAGTCTTACAGTCTTCAACGTTCGCGGACCAAGGTCTTAACCTCACCCAGCCAGTAACAGACTGTATGCAGCACGTGAAGATTCCGCAGGACCGCATCGGCGTTCTTATTGGCGAAGGAGGCGAGACGATGCGCGAGATTGAGGCGGAAGCGGAAGTACGACTCGACATCGACTCGGAGAACGGCTCCGTCGCTGTCGAGACCGTCGGCGATCCCGTGCTCGGCCTCAAAGGTCCCGATATCGTTCGTGCGATCGGCCGCGGCTTTGCACCCGAGGACGCCCTACGGCTCCTCGAGGACGACATGATGTTATTCGACGTCGTCGATATCGACGCCGCCTCGCGCAACAAAAACGACATGAAACGCAAGAAGGGCCGGCTCATCGGCGAGGGTGGCCGAACCCGCGAACTGATGGAAGAACTGACCGGTGCCGACGTCGTCATCTACGGCTCGACACTCGGGATCATCGGTGCCCCACAGGAAGTCGACGCCGTCCGCAGCGCTGCCGAAATGCTGCTCGACGGCGCGCCCCACGGCGCAGTCTACTCCTTCCTCGAGGAGAAACACAACGAGATGAAACATCAGGGACTGGAATACCACCGGTTCCCCGGTGGCCAGTCCTGATTTCCCCTTCCCACCCGTTTTCGGTGGCCATTCGGGCTGGTGACACGTGACCGGCTAGTCGTCTTCCACCGCTTCTGACTGGGACTCGAGTCGCCAGCGACGCGTCATACGGTCTGCTATCACTGATTACCGGCGCACCCGCAGGACAGGTCGCGGGTGCGCCGGAACTGACTGATCGGAGTCCGTATCAGTCGAGCGGTCGTTCTCGAGAAATAGCGGTATAAATACCCGACAACCAGTAATTCGAAAACGACAGACGAAGGGGTGATTGAGAGTTCCTATTTAGCAGGTAGCAAAAGGTTTATATAGAATAGCAAACAATCGTTCGGGTGACTATGGCTCAACAGCAGATGGGCAACCAGCCCCTCATCGTACTTTCGGAGGACAGCCAGCGCACCTCCGGCGAGGACGCACAGTCCATGAACGTCCAGGCCGGGAAAGCCGTCGCCGAATCGGTTCGGACGACGCTCGGCCCGAAGGGGATGGACAAAATGCTCGTCGACTCCTCGGGCAACGTCATCGTCACCAACGACGGTGTCACCCTGCTCTCGGAGATGGAGATCGACCATCCCGCGGCCGACATGATCGTCGAAGTCGCCGAGACACAGGAGGAAGAGGTCGGTGACGGCACGACGAGTGCCGTTGTCATCTCCGGCGAACTCCTCAGTCAGGCCGAGGACCTCCTCGACCAGGACATTCACGCGACCACCCTCGCGCAGGGGTATCGAGAGGCTGCCGAGGAAGCGATTGACGCGCTCGAAGAGATCGCCATCGACGTCGACGAGGACGACACCGAGGTCTTAGAGCAGATCGCCGCGACGGCGATGACTGGCAAGGGTGCCGAAAGCGCCAAAGACCTCCTCTCGGAGCTCGTCGTCGATGCCGTCCGCGCGGTCGCTGACGACGACGGCGTCGACACGGACAACATCAAAGTCGAGAAGGTCGTCGGCGGCTCGATCGAGAACTCCGAGCTCGTCGAGGGCGTCATCGTCGACAAGGAGCGCGTCTCCGAGAACATGCCCTACTTCGCCGAGGACGCCAACGTCGCGATCGTCGACGGCGACTTAGAGATCAAAGAGACCGAGATCGACGCCGAGGTCAACGTCACCGACCCCGACCAGCTCGAGCAGTTCCTCGAACAGGAAGAGGCCCAGCTCCGCGAGATGGCCGAGCAGGTCGCCGACGCCGGTGCCGACGTCGTCTTCGTCGACGGCGGTATCGACGACATGGCCCAGCACTACCTCGCCAAAGAGGGCATCATCGCCGTCCGCCGCGTCAAATCCAGCGATCAGAGCCAGCTCGCCCGCGCGACCGGCGCGACGCCCGTCTCGAGCGTCGACGACCTGACCGCCGAGGACCTCGGCTTCGCTGGCAGCGTCGCCCAGAAGGAGATCGCTGGCGACCAGCGCATCTTCGTCGAGGACGTCGACGACGCCCAGGCTGTCACCCTCATCCTCCGCGGTGGCACCGAACACGTCATCGACGAGATCGACCGCGCCATCGAGGACTCCCTCGGTGTGGTGCGTACGACCATCGAGGACGGCAAAGTCCTCGCCGGCGGCGGCGCACCCGAAATCGAGCTCTCGCTTGCCCTGCGTGACTACGCCGACTCCGTCGGCGGCCGCGAGCAGCTCGCCGTCGAAGCCTTCGCCGACGCACTCGAGGTCATCCCGCGCACGCTGGCCGAGAACGCTGGGCTGGACCCCATCGACTCGCTGGTCGAACTGCGCAGCGCCCACGACGGCGGCGACACCGGTGCCGGCCTCGACGCCTACACCGGCGACACCATCGACATGGACGCCGAAGGCGTCTACGAGCCGCTGCGCGTGAAGACCCAGGCCATCGAATCCGCCACTGAGGCGGCCGTCATGCTGCTGCGCATCGACGACGTCATCGCCGCTGGCGACCTCGCCGTCTCCCACGACGACGACGAGGACGACGAGATGCCGCCGGGCGGCGGTGGCATGGGCGGCATGGGCGGTATGGGCGGTGGCATGGGCGGCATGATGTGAAACTAAATTTTGCTCTGCGGGCCGCCGAAGGCGGCCCTCGGCAAAATTTAGTATAAAAGCCTCCTCGCTCCCGTTGGTCGCTCGTCGGCCCGAGCGCGGAGCGCTCGGCGAACGGCGTCGCTTACGGGCTTCGCCCGTTCGCGAACTTCGTGGTTCTCGCCCTCGGGGCTCCGAACCACGCACCGCTCGGGTTCTTCGAACCGCTCACTCGCCGACAGTGGGTCCAAGCCTAGCCGCTCGCGATGGGAGCTAGTACCGCTTGCATCACCGTCTCTCTCGTTTTGAGTAGCCCCATCTTTCGTTGTCAGTTCGTCGTCATTCCGTATTCAATTCTCCCATCCAATTCCTCAGAACTTAGAGCAGCCGACCGTTCGTCAACACTCCACACGAAACAATCATGTATTTTTCACTACAAGTGGAGAGAGTGACGAACAATACCGGCAGAAAACGCGATGTCGCGGAGTCCTTCAGCGGCGCGACGGACGGCTATCTGGAAGGAAACGTCCTCAAGCAAGGCGCAGACCTCGAGCAACTCATCGACTGGTGCAGTGACGCGACGTGTGCGCTGGACGTGGCGACTGGCGCAGGTCACGTCGCCGGCTCGCTCGCCGACGCTGGTGTCTCGAGGGTCGTCGCGTCGGACCTCTCGCCGGCAATGGTCCAGACGGCGACGACCGAGTACTGTGGACTCGAGGGCGTGGCGGTCGACGCCGAACGGCTCCCGTTTCCCGCGGATCAGTTCGACGCGGTCTCCTGTCGGTTCGCTGCCCACCACTTTCCCGATCCTGAGGCGTTCCTTGCGGAAGTCGAGCGTGTCCTCGAACCGGGCGGCGTATTCGCGTTCGAGGATCTCTGCGTGCCAGCCGATCCCGACCTGGCGGCCTACGTCAATCGGATCGAGCGACTGCGCGACTCGAGCCATGTCGAGACCTACTCCCGAGCGCAGTGGCTCGACTGGCTCGAGGCGACGGGGTTGACGGTCGACACGGTCTATGAGACGAGCCGAGAACTCGAGGTCGACGCCTGGCTCGATCGGATGGCCGTCCCCGAGAGAGACCGCCAGCGGATTCGATCGTTGCTATCCGACGCGCCGGCAGACCTCGCGGAGGCGTTCGAGTTCACGTACGAGGGCGACGGCGACCGGCTCGCGTCGTATCGGACCGGCATCGTGTTGCTCCACGCGACGGTCTGACAACACGCCGTGGTGCATGCTGTCGGTAGCTACTGGCGACATATAAGTAGTCACCACCAATAGTCACCAATATGAACACGCTGATTCTGGACAGCGACGATGTCAACGAGTACGCACGACTCGCCGACGTCATCGACGCCGTCGAAGGTGCCTTCGGGGCCTTCGAGCGCGGCGACACACAGATGCCCGCGAAGTCCTATATCGACCTTCCACAGTACAACGGCGACTTCCGGTCGATGCCCGCCTACCTCGATACCGGCGAGTGGGACGCCGCGGGACTCAAGTGGGTCAACGTCCACCCCGACAATCCCGCGGATCACGACCTGCCGACAGTCCTGGGAACGATGATCTACTCCGACCCCGAGACCGCCTTCCCGCTTGCGATCATGGACGGGACGACACTCACCATGAAACGCACCGGCGCGGCGGCGGCCGTCGCCACGGACTATCTCGCCGTCGAGGATGCCTCGAGTCTCGGGCTCGTCGGGGCCGGCGTCCAGTCCTATATGCAACTCGAGGCGATCAGCGAGGTCCGACCGATCGAGGAAGTCGTCGTCTCGGACCCCGACGAAGAGCGCGTCGAGCAGTTCGTCGAGACCTACGACGACCAGTTCGACGTCCGCGATGGCTCGATTGCAGAAGCCGGGAGCTGTGACGTGCTCTCGACGGTAACGCCAGTCGAGGACCCGATCGTGAGCCTCGAGGACGTCGGCGAACACACCCACATCAACGCCATCGGGGCCGACGCCGAGGGGAAACACGAACTGGCCGACGCGGTGCTCGAGGCGGCTCGGATCGTCATCGACGACCACGAGCAGTGTACCCACTCGGGTGAGATCAACGTCCCCTACGGCGAGGGGGTGCTGACGGACGCAGATATCTACGGCGAGATCGGCGAACTCGTCGTCGGGGCGAAAGACGGACGGAGCGACGAGACAGGCATCACGGTCTTCGACTCGACCGGACTCGCGATCCAGGACGTGGCGGCCGCGCACGTGGTCTACGAGCAGGCGTCGGCCGATGGGGCGGGCTACGGGCTCGATCTGGTCGGTGTCGACGGGTAAGAAGCAGGCCGTCAGCGACCGCGTAGCAGCCACGGAATCGACCCAGTCATCGACACGCCATCAACGTAGTGGACGACGGGCTCGCCAGTCGGTGACGGCAGGCCATCGGCCTCGAACATCGTGTTTTCGTAGATCGTCACCGTGGCAGGCTGGAGCGGCCACGGATCGTGTGCGATGTCGCCGGTCACGATGCCGCGTGCGGTCGGCGCATAGAACCGGCGGCGAGCAGTGAGCCAGTACTCGAGCGTGTCCGGCGAAGCAGGAGAGGCCGCTCCAGTCGGGCGGTAGGTCGCGGCGAAGCGGGCGGGTGTATCATGCCCTGTTTTCCGCCGCCGGCTCCGAAAGGCCACGCGGTTTTCGTCGGTCGCACCGACCCGCATGGCCGCGCCGTAGACGGGCAACCCAGTCGTTCGGCCGATAGTCGTCGCGATCAGCGATCGCCCGATATCGATGCTAAAGAAAAACAGGCCGGACGTGCCCCGATATCGGACGTAGGTCCGGACGGTGAGTTCGCCGAAGGCGAGTCGTGCGATCGAGGGCGTTCCGCGGAGGCCGACGTTCGTGAGGACGAACGGGAGTACGCTTACCCAGGCGCGGCCGTCCCACGTCTCGAGTGCCAACTGGCTGGGAACGTGTGGTCGAAGTTCGTCCGGGTCGACCGGCCAGTGGGCGAACAACCCATTGCGAAGGGTCCTCGTGGTGACGTGTGGTGCGTTCAGTGACGACCCGCCTGTGAGCGGCCATCGAAACGGCGCTGTGCGTTGTTCGGTCATCCTCAGAACTAACCGGTGCTGTCACGCCTCTACAGCAGGCCAGCGTATAAACTAGATACTCTGTTGTCAGGTCCGATGATGGTTCGGGTGTCGCCGCTGTCGGTGTGGCCGGTCAGACAGACTGCTGTACGTCAATGGCAGCGCGACAGCGAGCTATCCACGGTCGTGCCAGTCACTCGGGACAGCAGCCCATCGCCCGCCTCAGTCCTCGATTTCGATCGCCGGCCGGCCAGGCTCGGCGTTTTTGAGGACGCTGTCGTCTGCCTCGTCAGCACGGACGACGTCGACCGGGGCCTCGAACTCGCGTTCGATCAGCCACGCGGCCGCCTCGAGTGCCTCATACTCTGCGTCGGGCTCGAGGCTCATCGTCAGCGCCTCGCGTTCGGCCTGGAGGTCTTGGCCGTAGTCGGCAGCGGCGTCGCCCTGCTGACGGATATGCGACTGCTGCATGAGTTCTCCGATCAGGTTGTCAGCGTCGCTCTCGATAGCGATCTCTAAGGCGTCGTACTTCCAGTCGGGGGCGATGACGACGTCGATGGCCTGCGGATCTTCGATACCTGCGACCTCGACGATGTCACGGATGTCCTCGCGGGTGTTTTCGACCAGCCGACGGCGCTTGGCGACGCGATCACGGTCGATCTCGGCGGTCGGCCAGTCGGCGTCGGCGACGAAGCCGTCGCCGCCGAGTTCGTCGTACAGTTCCTCGGCGAGGTGGGGCGTGACCGGTGCAAGCAGTCGGACGACAGCCGACAGCCCACGCTCGTAGGTCTCGGCGTGGGGTTCGGTGTAGTCAGCGTACTGCCGCAGCGTCCGCACCAGATCCTGGGTTTCGCGCAGCGCCTTGTTGAACGTCAGGTCGTCGTACTCGCCGCTGGCGATGGCGATCGTCGCGTCGATCTCCGCGTCGACGTAGCTGGCGATCGCGTCGTCGTCGCCGTCGGGTTCGTCGGCGACGTAGTCCTCGACCATGCCCTGGAGCCGAGTGAGGAAGGCATAGGTCGACCGGACGCCTTCTTCGCTCCAGTCGAAGTCACGCTCGGGCTGGGCGGCCTGCATCATGAACAGCCGCGCCGTGTCCGCGCCGTAGTCCTCGACGATCCGCTGGGGCGAGACGACGTTGCCCTTCGACTTGGACATCTTCTCGCCCTCGAGTTGCACCATCCCCTGTGCGAGCAGATTGGTGAATGGTTCGCGGTGCTCTAAGCCTTCGTGGTCTGCGAGCACCTTCGTGAAGAATCGAGAATAGAGCAGATGCATCACGGCGTGTTCGATGCCGCCGACGTACTGGTCGACTGGCATCCAGTCGTTGGCTCGCTCCAGATCGAAGGGGACCTCCTCGGAGCCGGGCGAGACATAGCGCAGGAAGTACCACGAGGAGTCGACGAAGGTGTCCATCGTGTCGGTCTCGCGGGTCGCCGGACTGCCACAGTCCGGACACGTCGTCGCCTTCCACTCTTCGGCGGCATCCAGCGGGTTCCCGGTCGTGTTGATGAACTCCGGCAGTTCGACCGGCAGGTCCTCTTCGGGGACCATGACGGGGCCACAGTCGTCACAGTGGATGACCGGGATCGGGGTGCCCCAGTAGCGCTGACGGGAGATGCCCCAGTCACGCAGCTGATACTGGGTGGCCTTCTCGGCGCTGTCGATGTCCTCGGTGAGTCGCTCGCGAGCCGTCTCGCTGTCGAGGCCGCTGTACTCGCCGGAGTTGATCAGGACGCCGTCGTCGGTGAACGCGTCCTCGCTGACGTCTGGTGCGTCGGGAACCGTCTCGCCGTCCCAGTCGTCAGGTTCGGGGGCGATGACGGGCTTGATCTCGATCCCCATCTTCTCGGCAAACGCGTGGTCGCGCTCGTCGTGGCCGGGCACGGCCATCAGCGCGCCCGTTCCGACGTCCGAGAGGACGAAGTCGGCGACGTAGACCGGAATCTCGTCGCCCGTGACGGGGTTCGTCGCGGTCAACCCCGTCTCGACGCCGTTCGGCTCGTCGCCGTCGGGGTCGGCTTCGTGCTCGATGAAGTGGCGAACGTCGTCGTCTTCCTCGGCCAACTCCTCGCTGATCGGATGGTCGGGCGCGAGTGCGAAGAACGTCGCGCCGTGGATCGTGTCGACGCGGGTCGTGAAAGCCTCGACCGAGCCGTAGCCCCCGATCTCGAAGTCCAGTTCCGTCCCGTACTGGCGACCGATCCAGTTGCGCTGCATCTGGCGCACCGAGTTGGGCCATCCCTCCAAGTCGTCGATGGCCTCGAGTAATTCGTCTGCGTACTCGGTGATTTTGAGGAACCACTGCTCGAGTTCGCGCTGTTCGACCGGCGTATCACAGCGCCAGCAGAGTTCGTCGTCGCCCTCGACCTGTTCGTCGGCCAGCACGGTCTCACACTCGGGACACCAGTTGACCTCGGCGTCGCGGCGTTCGACCAGCCCTTCCTCGTGGAACCGGGAGAAGAGCCACTGGTTCCACTGGTAGTACTCGGGCGTGCAGGTAGTGATTTCGCGCTCCCAGTCGTAGCCAAAGCCCATCGACTCCATCTGGTCGGTCATCGTCTCGATGCAGTCGAACGTCCAATCACGCGGGTTCGTGTCGCGTTCCTTGGCCGCGTTCTCCGCGGGGAGGCCGAAGGCGTCCCACCCCATCGGATGGAGCACATCATCGCCTTGCATCCGGCGATAGCGCGCGTACGCGTCCGTGATCGTGTAGTTGCGGACGTGGCCCATGTGGAGCTTGCCGGACGGATACGGGTACATCCCCAGAACGTACGTCGGATCGTCGACGTCGTCGGGCGTCCGGTAGACGTCCGCGTCGTCCCACGCCTCCTGCCAGCGCCGTTCGACCGTCGCGTGGTCGTATCCCTCGTCACTCATTTGCTTATATACGTCTCTGTGAGACGCCTCCCTATACCTTTCCATACCGCTATTGATCGGTGTCCGTCCCCGTCTCTGCGGGGCGTCTCAGAGAAATACGGCGACCGCGGCGACCAGGCCGAGTACCACCAGCACACTCCCGGCTACTGCTCGGATTCGTGCCTGTGATTGCACCCGCTCCCGCTGGGCCTCGAGGTCACCGCTTGCGATCACCAGCGGCGTCTCGTCGGTTCCCCGAAGGACGTATCCGTCGGCCGTCTCGGTCACCTCGCCGCGAACCAGCAACTCGTCGCCGTCCCGGACGACGGTGGCCTGATACTTGTCCGGCATCGAATTCTTCCGGCCGATACTGACCGAAACCTCCAGATCGCCGATGATACCGCCCTCGTCGGCCAGTCCCGTCCGCTCGAGGAAGCGATTAATCGGGTCGAGATCACCGAGGTAGACGTCCGTTTTCGGGTGGCCGAGAAACACTTGCGACGAGTCGAAGGGGTCGTCGCCCTGTTTGGCCGCCAACGGCACCGCATCCACGTCGACGTGCTCCCACCCGTGGTCGATCGTGAACTCGCCGACCGCGAGTTCGCCGTCGACAGTCTGCCACCGAGCCCCAACCTGGCCACCTGTATTGCGCTTCCGGCGGAGCCGCCACGCCCAGAGGGCAGCCGGATCGCCCTCGGTAGGCTCGGACTCGGGCCCGGTTCGTTCCGGCGAGGCCGACTCGAGGACGTGTACCGGCCCGCTGATCGTCGTCTCACGGCCCGGTTCGAGCCGGCCAGCGCCTGACGAGGTGACTCCGTCGATCGTCGTCCCTCGAGCATGAAGTTCGCGTGCTCGAGACAACACGAACCCACCGAACAGGACGAACGCCCCTGCGACGACGAGTCCAGTTACTTTGACCATGATTAAGAAATTATAGCTGATCGACAGTAATCCTGGCGAAAAATACCGTCACGGGAAATCGGCGATCGACCGCTGATCAGCGGTCGCATCACCCGAAGCGCGACCGTTACCTTACTCGATGTCGATCTGCTTCGAATCCTCCCCACCCGACTCCTTCGGCAGCCGAACCGTCAGCACACCGTTTTCGAAGCCGGCTGCCACCCCGTCCTCGTCGACCGGTTCGGGGAGTCGAATTCGTCGATTCACCGAGGTCTCCGTCCGTTCACGGCGGAGGTATCGCCCCTCGGCGAACTCGCCCTCGTCGATCCGGTCGGCCTCGAGGTGGAGGGTTCCATCCGAGAGCGTCAACTCGATATCGTCGGTCTCGTAGCCGGGGAGGTCGGCAGTGACAACGTATTCCTCGTCGCGGTCAGCGACATCGACCGGCACCGTTCCCGGGACCTGCAGCCCGCCGGCGGCCATTCCCTCTTCGACCTGTTGGCTCACGCGGTCGAGCAACTCCTCGATCTCATCAAATGGATTGCGTCGCATACTTGCATGTAGGTTCCCAACGGGGATAAATTCTGCCCGCAGAACGACGACAGAAGCGGGTCACTCGGGAAGCGTGACGAGACCATCCTCGAGCGCGTCGAGGAGCACTTCACGCGCGTGGCCGTCGGGATCGACGCCGTCGTAGACCGCCTGTACCTCGCCGTTGGCCAGCAGGAACGTCGTCCGCGCAGTCTTGCCGTTCCGAAGTTCGACGTCAAAGGCCGCGGCGATCTCGGCGTCGGGATCGGCAAGCAGATCGAACTCGAGGCCCTCCGCCTCGCAAAAGGACTGGTGGGAGTCGACGCCGTCGGTCGAGACGCCGTAGACGTCGACGCCAGCGTCCGCGTAGGTCTCGCGCTCGCGCTGGAACTGGTTTGCCTCGACGGTACAGCCGGGCGTATCGTCCTTCGGGTAGAAATAGAGGACCGTCGGCGCCGCGAACGCGAGACTAACGGTCTCACCGTCCTGATTCGGTGCGGTCACGGTCGGCGCGTCATCGCCTGGGGCGAGTGGCATACCCGTGCTAGCGTGGGGTGTGAAAAACAGTTTGTGGTCAGTTACCGCGGCGACGGACAGACCGGCGCTGCCCCGATTCGGTAACGGCCAATTCTGCCCACGTCGGTCGAATTATGCACGACAGTTCACCTAGAACCGCCGATGATCGACACCGTTCTCCACACCGGCTCAGAACATCCAGATCTCCTGTGGATCCTCGTCCCAGCGTTCCTGTCGTTCCTTGCAGGACTGGGCGTGATGACCTATGGCGACCGCATCCGAGCATGGGTTCGCCCAGATAGCAGTAGGACCGCTGAGTAACCGTTTTACTCACGCGCAAGCCGTCGCACTGCTCGTTTCACGCGAGACCGACCCTGTCCTTACTCGACGACGTGCTCAGTGTCGTATGAACCGAGCCGGCGGACCCAGCCGTTCTCGGCGAGGTCCTCGAGGTCCGCGATCGCCTCCTGGGTGCGTGACTCGTAGAGGCCGGCCTCGAAGTCGATGTGGAAGACGTAATCGCCCAGTCGCTGGCCGCTCGGCCGTGACTCGACACGGGTCAGGTTGATATCCCGATTCGCGAAGGGCTCGAGCAACTCGAGTAACAGCCCAGGGTAGTTCGCGTTCGGATAGACCACCAGCGAGGTCTTGCCGCCGCCGGTCGAACGCTCGTCGGCGGGCGCGAGCGCGAAAAATCGTGTCGCATTGGAGTCCTGATCCTGGATGTCCTCGGCCAGTACCTCGAGACCGTCGCCGTCGGCGTTCGCCGGATGACCGATGCCAGCGACCGACGGATCCTCGCGGGCGAACTCGACACCTTGGGCCGTGCTCGCGACGGCCTCGAGGGTCGCGTCGGGATACTCGCGCTCGAGATAGGACCGACACTGCGCCAGCGCCTGAGAGTGGCTGGCGATGGTGTCGAACTCCGGCCCCTGTGCGAGCAGGGCGTGACGGATCGGGGTGACGATCTCGCGGACGACGGCGACGTCGTAGTCGGCGATCGCGTCGAGACTCTCCGTCACGGAGCCCTCGATACTGTTTTCGATGGGGATGACGCCCCGGTCGTACTCGCCGGCGGCGACGGCGTCGACGATCGCCGTCACCGACTGGCGGAAGTCGATCTCACCGTTGTCGGCGATCGCACTCGTCGCCCGGTGTGAATAGGTTCCTTCGGGACCCAGCGTAACTGCAGTCATTACGGGCCGATAATGCGGTCTGGGTCAAAAGACCGTCGGGTCTTCCAGTTCGATCGACAACACCCACAGTCGCATCCGAGCCAACCGCGGGTTGGCTGTCAGGGCTGGTACGCGCCACACGCGCTGGACGACGGCATCGCTATCGGCCGGTCAGACGAGAGAAAACAACAAAGCAGACGGACTACTCGTCTAAGTGATCAATTCCTTTCTTCGAGACGTTTGCTTCCGTGATCTCGTCTGGCATCCAGTCGGGCTTGTCGCTTGGAGCCGTCTCCTCCCAGGCCCAGCCCTCATAGATGTGTACCTTGTCCGTTCCCTTCTCTCGCAGTTTGAGTTCGACGCGCTCGGCCTCCGCTTCGCTCGGGCCGGGCTCGAGCCGTCGCGCCGCCTTGAGCGCGGCCTGACGGGGTGTATTGCCAGAAAAGACACTCGATTCGTCACCGCCCGATTCACGCAGTGCAAAGTTTCGTTTACCGTCTTCGCGTACCATGATTTATCGCCTCCGTGTCAAACGAGCACACGACCAGACATAAAGATATCCCCGGAAACCGACCGACTGCGTCGGTATCTTTAAGTACAGCGCTGACGCCACTCGTCTGCAGGATCCGCGATCGGCGTCATTCGCCTGGGCGTCGAAAACACTTAAGTATATCCTACGGCGAAGTTCGGAATAGAATCCCGCGATGGTACGGAAAAAGAAGCTGAGTCCAAGCGGTGCGAAAGACGACGACGGCAACTATCACAACGTCCACCTCAATCTCCACGAGGATGAACTCGCAGTCGCGGGCATGGATATCGGCGACGAGGTCTTCGTCCGGGTCCGGGACGGTAAAATCATCATTCAGAAAGCAGACGAGGATGACGTCGAACACGAGTTCTAGAACCCACCTTTTTACGCCTCGGGATTCGCTCGCTCCGCGAGCGAACCGCTCTCTGCTCACGGACGCAAAGCGTCCGTTCGCATGGCACGCGGGACCTTAGTGATTAGCAAATCTTATTGAGAAATCCACCGAGGTGATTGTCAATCCACGATGCAGCGAAACTCAGTTTCTCGGTCAGTTGGTCGAACAGNTAGTGATTAGCAAATCTTATTGAGAAATCCACCGAGGTGATTGTCAATCCACGATGCAGCGAAACTCAGTTTCTCGGTCAGTTGGTCGAACAGTTCGTCAAGGAGTCTCCGGTACTCGTCTTCGCCGTTAACAATCAACGGCGAAGACTCCCACTTGAGACTCTTCCAGACAGGTTCGATTGGGTTGAGGTCCGGGGAACCAACCGGAAGGAACACCAGATCAATCCCGAGTTCATGAGCACGCTTGCGCGTGTGCTTGCAGACGTGTGACGAAAAGTTATCCAACACGAGCAGAATCCGCTTGCCGGGATTCTGCTCGCGGATCTCCTCGAAACACCCGCAGATTTGTTCTTTCTCCTGGTTCGGTGGGAACGACAGCACGCTCTCTCCGTTGAGCGCATAGAACCCGGCCGCTGGTGTATCGATTTTCACCAGCGGCCGGGTGATATGTGGGTCATCGACCGTGTACAGTCGCTGAGAGTTGTCCCATGGTTGTGGATGCGAGATATCGAAAAATCCCACCACAGTCCCGCCATCAGTACAGATGTCCTCATCGGTGCGCCACTCCTCTTCGTCGTCATCGTCGTCACTGTCGCGCTTATTGTGTGGCTGGTCGTGAGCATCCTCGTCGAACGCGTACTCGACGCGTTCGTCGAGGATCTCTTCGGCGTTGGCGGGTCGATCAGGCCGTTTTGTCCGAGGAATGGCGTAGGAAAGGCCGAGGTTGGATAGGAACGTTGGGAGGTAGTGTGAATGATATTCGACATCGAACTCCTCGTCGAGAAGGTGCTGAATCTCTTGTTTTTTCCACGGTTGTCCCTCACGCAGTCGATCGATGAATTCGTCTTGTTGGTCTTCGTCGAGCTTCGGGGGCCGACCGCCCCCGAAGTTCGGAGTGAGTTTGCCGAGGCCTCCTTCGTTCCAGCGGTTGACCCAGTTGGTGGCGGTGCCCTCAGATTTCCCAACGTCATCGGCAGCCTCCTTCAGCGTGGCACCCTTGTACAGCCGTTTGATGAACACGAGGCGTTCGAATTCCTTCTGATCGTCTGCCTCGCCGAGCAGACGATCCAGATCCTCTTCACTCAGGTGTCGCACAATTTTCTTCTCTCGGCCAGTCACTACACTAAAGAGATACTTCTGCTCAATAACTTTCCCGAATCACTA
>NZ_AOIT01000048.1 GCF_000337475.1 Natrinema limicola JCM 13563
TCTTCACTCAGGTGTCGCACAATTTTCTTCTCTCGGCCAGTCACTACACTAAAGAGATACTTCTGCTCAATAACTTTCCCGAATCACTACGGTCCCGCGCTGGGCGCAAAAATCTGGACCAAAAAGAGCCGCTCGCTCACTCCGTTCGCTCGCGGTACAACACACTGAACCGCACCGACACGGCAACGCCGGACTAGAGAAAAACTGCTTCTCCTCAGCGCAGCGCCTCGAGGTCGAACTCGAAGGCTGAGACCGGCACCTCGAGGTCGTGTTCGACGAGTACCTTCGGATGCACTTCGCCGATCACGCCGACTTCTTCGCCATCGATGACGACAGCAGCGGTTCGACCCGAAATAAAGGTTGGGTGATCAGTCGGCGGCGTCTCGAGGTCGACATCGAAGTTGCGCGCGAGCGCCTGGAGCCGTGCCTTGGCGTCTTCGTAGCCAGCATCGTGGCTAGCGAGGACGGCCCCGACGCGGCGACCTTCCGTGACGCCGGTGTTTTCGTCCTCGTCGACCTCGGCCGCGAAGCCGATCTCGGCGAGATCCTGCGGGTACGCGCGGTGGGTGTTGCGCTCTAAGACCATCAACAGCGAGGGCATGACCCACGTCCGCAGCATCGTGAAGTCCTCGCTGTAGGGCCCTTTGATGGTCGCGGACTCGCCAGCGCCGTAGACGTCTGCGCCCGGCTCGATATCGAGTCGGTCGTAGTTCTCCGCCTCGCTGATCATGTGGAAGTTCAGGAGGTCCTCGAAGCCCAGCCCGACGAGTGACTCGCGAACCGCGCGCTCGAGCCGGGAGCGTTCGTGACGGCCGCCGACGGTTCCCACGTCAGGGTAGCGGGGCTCGAGGTCGTTGAAGCCGTAGGCGCGCCCGAGATCGTCGATGATGTCCAGCGGATGAAGGACGTCAACCCGGTAGGGCGGAATCGTCACCTCGTAGACCAGCTCGCCGTCCTCGTTCTCCTCTTTTTCCGCCTCGAGTCCCGACCGTTCGGCGAGATCGATTACCTCGTCGGGGTCGAACCCGATCCCGAGGATGGTCTCGATGCGGTCGTGGGCGACCGTCTTCGTCTTCGTCGAGAGGTCGGGGCGGACGATCTCGTGATCAGGGTATTCGACAGTCACCTCCTCGAGCGTGGCCCCGCGTGCCGCAAGCGCGTAGCAGACGATGTTGAGCATCTTGTCGATCGTCCACTGGTCGGTGCCGGTCATCTCGACGAACAGGTCCCGCGAGTCCGTCGAGACCTCGGTCCGGCGGCCGTTGATCACCGGCGGGAACGAGAACAGCCCGATGTCGTCGTAGATCGCGGGGTAGCGTTCGTACTCGCTGACGAGATCGGCGTAGGTCTGGCCCGTCTGGTGGTGCTCGAGCACCTCCGCTGGCGTCATCTCCGCGTCGGAATCGAGGGGAACGAACTGGTCCTCGTCGGGTTCGACGCCGACGTACTTGATCGTCGGGTTGCCCTCCGTCGCGGGGCTCCCCTTGAGCATGGTCAGATCGTGGATCCCGATCGCGCCTTTCGCGCGCTTGCGCCCCATCGTCGCGTGGAGTTTCTCCTGCAGTTGGATGAGCGACTCGAGGGCCTCCTCGTCGAGATCCACGTCGCGGATTACCGCGCCGGTGACGTAGGGGCGCTCGTCAGGGACCGACTCGTCCACTTCAATGGTCCAGTCCGCCGAGTTCGGCGAGGGAACGTGAATCCCCCGCGCGTCGCCATACTGGTAGCGCATCGAGCGGGCGACGCCTTCGACGGAGAGTCGGTCGAGCCGGTCGGGTGCGAACTCGAGCTCGAACGCCCCCTCCTCGGTGCGGCCCTCGAACTCGAGCCCGAGGCCGAACAGGTCCTCTTTCAGTTCCTCGTCGCCTTTCTCCTCGTGGCCGGTCAGGTCGCGCAGTTCGTCGGGGTCGATATCGACCGTGGGCATCAGTAGGTCACCTCCGTCTCGCGCAGCAGTTCCAGGTCACACAGCGTCCCGTGGATGTCCCGGATGTCCTCGAAGCCGTACATCAGCATGAGCAGTCGCTCGAGTGCGAGTCCCCACGCCATCACGTCACACTCGACGCCAAGCGGCTCGAGCATTTCCTCGCGGAAAATGCCCGAGTTGCCGATCTCGACGAGCTCGCCGGTCGTCGGGTGGGTGCCGAACAGTTCGAAGCTCGGCTCCGTGTAGGGGTTGTAGTGGGGCTTGAACTGGATGTCCGTGATGCCGAACTGGGAGTAGAACTCCTCGAAGGTGCCCATCAGGTCGCGCACCGAGAGGTCTTCGGCCATCACCCAGCCCTCGATCTGGAAGAACTCCAGCAGGTGGGTCGGATCGAGCGTATCGTTCCGATACACTTTCTCGACGCTGAAATACCGCTGTGGCGGCTCGAGGTCGCCGATCTCCTCGCCGGAGAGATACCGGGTCGACAGCGAGGTGGTGTGCCCGCGCAGGGCGAGCGCCCGTGCGAAGTCCTCGTCCCACGGCGAGTGATAGCCCTCGCCGTCCGGGCCGACGCCTTCCTTGTGGGCGCGCTCGACGCGGTCGACGAGGTCTTCGGGGAGCTCGTCGATGTGGGTCGGCTGCTCCAGGGCGAACCGGTCCCAGTGAGTCCGTGCCGGGTGGTCCTGGGGCATGAACAGGCAGTCGTTGATCCAGAAGTCCGCGTCGACGTGGGGGCCTTCCATCTCCTGGAATCCCATCCCCACGAGAACGTCCTTGACGCGTTCGGCGGTCTGACGCAGGATGTGGACCTTGCCGCCCTCGAACCGTTCGGCGTCGGCTTCGACGTTGTACTCGGCGAACTCGACGTCTTCCCACTCGCCGCTGGTCAGGAGTTCGGGGGTGACCTGGCCGACCGTCTCGGCGGTCTCGATCCCCGCCATCAGCTCCGTGACGGCGAGTTCGGTCAGCGTTACCTCACGGACCGTCGACTCCGTTCGCTCGAGCAGGCCGCGACGCTCGAGTTGATCGAGCGTGTCCGCATCAATATCGACGCTGTCGACCGGCGCATCGTCGACGTCAGCGAGTGCCGCGAGCGCGTTCGCCTCTGTGTCGGCCGCCGGATCGGCGTCGGGATCGGCCGTGATCTCGCCGCTGTCGATGACGCCGTAACCCTTGCGCGCGTAGTTCGAGAGCGCAATGTCGACTGCGCTACCCTCGAGGCCCGATGCGCCAATGACCTGTCCCATCGAGACGGGATCGGCGTCGGCACCGGCCTCGAGGGCAGCCTCGTAGAGACTAATTTCGGGGAGCTCTGCCTCGGCGTACTCGCGTCCCTCGTCGGTGAGCGCGACCGTTTCGTCGACGCGTTCGCTGACGGCGACCAGTCCCTCGTCCTCGAGTTCGAAGACGGCCCCGGTGACGGTTTCGGGGGGGAGCTCGGTCGCCGCGGCGAGGGCGTCGACGGACGTTGCCTCGTCCGCACTTGCGGTCTCTAAGACCGCGACCTGTTGTGCTGGAAGTTGCATTCGCTTGTTTGGATGGCTGCGTGTCGGTCAGTTAGCGGTTCCGATACTGCCCCGGGACGACCCCGGCAGCGGCGTCGAACGGTCGGTTTCGCCGCACGCGTCCGGTATGGACACACGCGGATCCACCGGCCCGGCTCACCGGGCAAAGAAGAAGTCGAATCCCGTGTGTCGTCGCGGTGGCTGCTCGCCGACACCGGAACACGTACGCCGTTCGCGTTCCGAGCCCTGTCTCCTCGACAGGACACCGGAACACGTACGCCGTTCGCGGGATTCGAGTGCCATATTTAGGCTGATTCGCGAGCGGGCTAAAAACGTTGTGATGGGCGTCAGCACACCACTCGAGTCCAGCTGCCGGCCGTGGCCACTCACGGATCGTCACCCGTTCGGCACGCGCGTCGTCTCGAGCGAGCCCGAATCGACCCATTCGAACCCTTCCTCCTCGGCAGTCGCCGTCGCTTCAGGGATTGCTGCGGGGTCGAACTCCTCGGTAAACTCGATGCGGACCGCCTCGGATTCGGTGGCTGGCAGTTCGGGCAGGAAGTCGTCGTCCTCGAGCAGTCCTCGCACCGAGACGGTCCCACCGGCGTCGAGCGCGGCCCCGAGCGCACGATATCGGTCGTCGTCGGATCCGCAGTCGACATCCGTCCCGAACGAGTCGTTCGTGACACGTGTCGTCTGGCTGGGCCCCGAGAGCGTGCCGAAATCGTCGGTGGCCGTCGATCGACTGTTCCGACTCGCGTCCGTAGACCACGTCGGTGTGGGGTCGGCTGTCGATCTGTCGTCAGCGTCGTCTCGAGTTCGCGAGCGTGCGGGTGTCCCTCGCAACTCGAAGCCGTCGATGGTACTCGAGCCGTCGGACACCGACACCGCGTCCGACTCCGTCGACGGCTCCGCTTCGTCGATGAGCGAGTCGACACCTTCGTCCTCGCTTCGAGTGTCCGTGTCTCTCCCACGAGTGTCCCGCTCGAGCGCCCACGGCGGCCACGGCTCGCCGTTTGCCGCTCCGATCACGTCGTCGGCCGTCGCATCGGACACGTACGCCGCGAGCCCATATTCGGGACACAGCGGCTGCTCGACGGCGTCGATTCGCGGGCCGTAGCGATCGCGAAGTCGCTCGAGTTCGGTTTCGTCGATGAGGGCGGCCCGCCAGCGGTCGATACCGGCCGAAAGAAGGACGAACCGTGCGTCGGTTCCGTCGAGGACGGCGTCGTTGATCGCCCACAGGACGGCCGGGAGGTTGTCGGTTCCAAGTGGGGTGTCGGGATACGTAACGATCGTCTCACGCCGTCGATCGTGGTGATCGGCCGCAGTGATGTCAAGCCCGTCACGCGTGTGAGAGACGGACAGCGACCAGCCGATGGCCTCGAAGACGGCGACGAGTTCCGACTCGAGGTCGGCTGCTGCGTACCGGGCCGGGCAGGCGAGCCCGCGGTTGCTTCGGGTGATAGTCCGGCGCAACACCGTCGTTCGGTCGACACCCGCCGCGAGCGTGTCGGCAAGTGCCGCCTCGAGAGAGCTATCGCTGGCCGGTGCGTGCTCGAGGTCCGCCGGTGTGACGCCGAACGCACCGAGAACGTCAGCGGAGACCAAGAGGTCGTCGTCCGACGGGCGGAGGGACCGACCCATCAGTACTGCTTCGTTTCACGAACAACCGTATATAGCTTCGTCAGACATCAAGTCCCGGCCCGGTTCGCGCCCGAAACTCGGTCACACGCACGTCGGGCGGTGTCACGACCGGACGGAAACCGCGTGTGGATCGCCCTGCTAGCGACGCCGTGGCGACTCGAGTTCGATGTCGACGTCCTCGAGCAACTCCTCGACTTCGGCGCGTTTCTCCTGGTGTTCCTCGAGGAACTCCCGCATCAACTGCGCCGCCTGTTCCTTGCAGTCGCCACAGAGGCGCTCGCCGCCGACACACTCGTCGTAGACGCGTTTGGCGAACTCGTCGTCGTCGCCCGACAGCAGGTAGGCGTAGAGTTCGTAGACGGGACACTCGTCGGCCTTGCCGCCTTTTTCGCGTTGTTCTTCGGCGGTTTCGCGGCCGCCGGTCGTCGCCGCCTTCACCTTGTTGTAACCGTCCTCGGGATCGTCGAGCAACGAGATGTGAGAGGCCGGAATCGAAGAGGACATTTTGCCGCCAGTCAGGCCAGTCATGAAGCGGTGGTAGATCGACGACGGTGGCTGGAAACCGTAGCCACCGGTGTCGACTTCGATCTGGCGGGCGAGTTCCTCGGCCTCGGCGAGGTCGAGATCGAAGACATCGACGTGGTTCTCGTAGACCCGCTTTTCGCCGTCGATGGCGTCGATCAGCGCGTCGAACGCCTCGTCGGTCGCCCGCCGGTCGGAAAAGCGAGTTCGTGGCCGGATCGGTTCCATGCCGGCCTCGTTCAGCTTCGTCAGGACCGAACTCAGCGTGTCGGCGTCGGCCTCGAGGTCCGACAGCGGCGTCTCCTCTACCGCTTCGGCGACGTGGACACACCGGAGCGTGTCGTCGTCGAACTCGGCGGGCTCGAGGCGCTCGTAGAAGTCGGCGACCAGGTCCCGTTCGTCAGGTTCGAGTTCGAAGCTGGCGTAGGCCTCGCTCACCTTGAAAAAGCGCATCCGCTCGGCCAGGTCGCGGGCCAGTCGGACGTGGGGGTCCTGGTCGGGCCCGACGGGGATGACCGTGGGTTTTGGTTCCTCGAGTTGCGGATAGAGGATGTCTGCCATCTGGGTGACGACCGATTGCATGTGCGAGACGTCAGTTTCGCCGTCGAAGCCGTAGATCGCCTGCAACTCCGAGAAATTTGCCTCCGCACCGAGTTCGAACGCCAGGTCCTGCAGTTCACGGTTTTCCGACTGGCGATAGAGCGTTCCCTCCTCGGGGTCGAAGCCGAGCGCGAGCAAGGAGAGCAAGTAATCGCGTGCGTGCTCGTCGATCTCCTCCCAACTCATCCCACGAGCGGAGTTGGCCTCGAGGTCGGCGATCAAAGCGTAGGCGTCGGCCCCCTGTTGCTGATGCCAGATGATCTCGTCGAAGACCAGCTTGTGGCCGATGTGAGGATCGCCGGTCGGCATAAAGCCCGAAAGGACGGCAGCAGGCTCGTCGTTTTGCAGCGCCTCGGCGACCGGGCGATAGTCACGGTGGCCGAAGATGACGCCCCGTCGCATCAGGTAGTGCGGGTTTGGAACGTGCTCTAAGACCTCGTCGAACTCCTCGATCCCGAACTCCTCGAACAGTTTGCGGTAGTCGGAGACGCTCGAGGACCCCCAGGGATCAAGCGCAACGTCGTCGGCACCTGCAGCCCCTCCGTCAGTCAGCGGTTCCCCTGACTCGGACTCCTCGAGTGGGTCGTCTCCGGTCATTACCCGGGTTTGGCTCGGCAGCGCGCAAAAGCCTTCGGCTTCGGCCCTGACGGTGCGGCGCGGACTTACGGCTCGGGCGGCCGCTCGGCGACCGCCCGCAACGCCGCGAGCCGGTCCGACTCGACGCCAGCGAGGACAACCCCCGCGAAGACGGACTCGCCGTCGGGTCGTGGTGCGTCACCGCCGAGGACGCCCGCCCCATCGAGTGTCGACTCGAGGGTTTGTCGACCCTCGGCGATCGCCTGACGGTTGAGCCACGCCGGCGGCCCGCCGACGACCAGCAGGCCGCGTGCGGCCGTTTCGAGGTCACACTCGAGGGTGAGCTTGCCGCGGATCCCCTTTCGGATCACGGTCTCGATGGCGCTGACCGCCTCGCTCGTCTCGACATCGGGCCGCGACGGGAAGAGTCCGAGACCAAAGCGCGACCCGCCCGTTTCGACAGCCAAGTCGTCGTAGCCGAGCGTGACGATGGCCGACTGGTCGCCGACGATCCGCCGAACGTCGCTCGCGTCGATGACGGTCTGGGCGACCGCGCCATCCGATCGCTCGCCGGCAGCAAAGACGGCCTCGACTCGCGTCGCCAGTTCGCGGTTACAGCGGTCGCGAGCGTCAGCAAGCGATTCGACGGGGTGGAGCCACGCCTCGTTGTCGAAACAGATGATGGCGCTTGCGACCCCATCGAGTCGCTCGAGGGTGGCGATCGCGTTCGTCGCTGCGTTCGGTCGTGGTGGTGTCTCGGCGGTCGGATCGCGTGTGTGGCGTCCCGGGCCCGACCCCGACGTGTCGGCCGTTGCGTCGAACTCGCGGTCGGCCGGCAACGTCGCGAGGACGTAGACCGGCACGTCGGAGCGCTGTTGGAGTGTCGCGACGAGTGCGGGGGCCGTTCCGCCGCCGGTCGCCCCGCCGAGGCCGACCGCAACGAGAATCGCGTCGGCCGTCGGGTGATCTCGATCGCGCCGCTCGAGAAGCTCGTCAGCGTACTCTCGGCCGAGCGTCAGGCCTCGCTCGAGGTCGCCTTCGAGGCCCCCGTCGCTGTCGGGTAGGCCGTACTGGACACAGTGTGACTCGGGAATGACGGTTCGGTTCAGGGCCGCTTCGTCGGTGTCGAAAACCGTGACGTCGGTGAGAAACGAGTGTTCTGCCGGCTCCGCCGCACGGATCGAATCAGCGATCCGACAGCCCGCGCCGCCGACGCCGAGTACCTCGAGTTGCATGGTGCGATCCTCGTCCGTCGGGGCTTTCATACTGTCGGACGCCACGGTTCGCACACTGGTCGCACTCGAGACGCGGTCGGGCCAGACACTCGCTACTGACAGCCAGCCGACAGTATTAGGGCGTCAGTCGCTCGAGCGACCACCACTCGATTCCGTCGCTGCGATCGGCGTCATCGTCGACCAGCGCGAACACCATCGTCTTCCGGACGCCGTGGGCGAGTCGCACGTCCAGTGCCAGATCACGCGGCTCGAAGACGTACTCGGCCGGATGGACCCGCACGAGTAACTCGGAATGACCCAGGTTTTCGACGGACTCGACGTCGGCGTAGGTTCGAAAGTCAGCGCCGAACTTGTAGCCCGTCTTGGGAACGACGTCGCGCTCTCGGAGTTCGGTGTAAACCGTCAGCCGCCGGTCGAACCGCTCGCCTTCGACCTCGCGGCCTCGTTCGCGAACCGTCGCGGGATCAAGGTCGATCGCACCCCGTTCGGCCAGATACGCCGCCTCGAGCAGCGAACACTGCAACGTCGGCTCGTCGTACTCCCGGCCCTCGAGCGGTTGGCCGTAGAACGTTCGCTCGTAGAGGTCCAAGGGGGGCTCCCAGACGACGACCCGATCGGCCAGCAGGTCGGCCCCACAGTTGTCGGGCAACGTCGCGTCGGTGCCGGAGGTCCCGGTTGGATCGCGACGATCGACCTCGAAATAGGTAATCTCACTCTCTTCGTCGACGACCGCTAAGACGCCTTCCTGAAGCTCGCTGGCGGGAACGTCCGTTCGCTCGCCGATGACCCGCAGAGCGTACTCGATCTCACCGTCTCGAGGCCCTTTCCCACGCGGGAAGACCGCGAAGTCGGCCGCGCCGCCGGGTGGGTTCGGAACCCAGGGTTCGGCGGCCGGCGAGAGATAGAAGCCGCGCGAGCGCAGGTCCGCATAGACCAGAAACCGCACGTCGAAGTTCTCGCCGGGCTCGCGTGCGACGAACTCCCGAAAGGAGAGTCGCTCGCCGCGTTCGTCGACCACCGCCTCGAGGTCCCCTCGATACAGCAAGTGGGCTGCCTCGACGGGTGCGAGGGCGATCTCGTTGCCCTCGAGTGGATAGCCATACCCCCGCGAGTCGTGATACCGCTGGCGTGCGTCGCCGCCAACATGGACGACGCCGTCGTCGAACCGCCCCTCGAGTGTCATAGCGGGTGTTGGGCGGCCGCGACTAAGGGGCTGCGGATCGATTCCCGTTTGTCAGTCGTGATCCGGTTTGGGTTGGATCGCCAAATGCAACTACCTCGAAAGCCCCTTGCGCCCTCGACTCCCGGGACTCGCTGCGCGCCTCGCTCCCGTCGGTCGCGTCGGTGCTTACATCGTCCGGGTTCGCCGAGGGCGCAAGCCCCTTTCAGTCCCACCCACCGCAATGGCGGCTGGTCAGGCGGCTATCGCGCGGTGGCTGGTCCGGTATCGACTGGTGATCAGTCGTCAGCCGCGGACTCGGCCGTGACCGTCCCCTCGAGCGCGCGCTCACAGGTCGCGTCGAGACACCGGATGCCGCTTGCGGTCTCGAAGGTGGGGAGGCCACAGCCACACTCGCCGTCGACGACGCCCGCGGGGACGGCAAAGCCTGTGTCACACTCGGGATAGTGCTCACAACCGGCGATGAGACCGCCGCGCCGGAGGATCCGGAGGTCGCCGTCACAATCGGGTTCCGGACACGACCACTCGCGGTCGAACGCCTCCCGGACCGCCGCGTCGAGGGATTCACAGTTCCGGTCGAGACAGACGTTAAAGGCCAAGCCGCGCTCGACGCGCATCTTGGGGAGCCCACAGTCACAATCACACTGGTCGTCGCGGATCGTCGCATCGGCGGGCACGCCATACCGGTCGCCACAGCCCACGCAGTGGACGTCGTTCGAGCGCACGAGCGCACCGCCACAGTCTGGGCACGTCCCAACGGGCGTGCCGGCTGCCGACGACGGGTAGTGAGCAAAGCCGTCCTGGTCGTGGGCAGCGATCCGCAGCGTCTGGGTATCCTTCTTGGCGACGAGCGTGAAGCCGTCGCGGCGATCGCTCGAGACGCTATCGGCACGGGTCAGCCACGCGACGGGCTGGTAGCCATCGATGTCATGGACGAGAACGGTGTTGTCGGGCTTGACGATCGTCGTCACCCGACCACGATACTCCTGACGGTCGTCACCCTCGGCGATGACGGTACAGTCACCCGCGAGAACGCGGATCGCATCGTCGATCATGGGCGGGCTGGCCGCGGCTTCGTATGTAAACCCGCGGACGACAGTCTCAATCGATACAGACGTACGTTCGCGTCGTCCCGACGCCCTCGAGCGGGCGAATCGTGTCCGTGACCGTCTCGAGGAGGTCGCGGGGGTCATCGCCAGTCAACTCGACGATAACGTCGAAGTCGCCTGCGATGGTGTGGACCTCGACGATACCCTCTGTATCGTGCAGTGACTGACATACGTCGTCGGCGGTTCCAGCCGCGGTATCGAGCATCGCATACGCATCGACCATCCCACCGAACTACGGTATCAGGAATCAAAAAACAGGAGTGCGGTCACGCTCGTGAGACGAACAGCGGTATCAGTCCTCGCTCGATGGGCCGGTAGTCCCGTTCCGACTATCCGTGCGCTCGTTGGGGCCCTGTTCGGGAGGTCCACGCGTCTCTCGACCGTCACCGATCGGCTGGCCAACGTGGTTGCCGGCGATCGAGCGCGCGACCGACGCGGTGTCTGACCCTCCGAGTTCGTCCGCCCGATCACGCAGCGTTTGGATCGATTCGACATCGACGCCGCGTTCGTCGAGCGCCTCGGGAGGTAACTCGGCTGCCGTCGTCTCGACGGCTGCAACCTGCCGTTCGACGGTTCGCAGCTCGGCGACGGTCGTTGCGACTTCGGCGCGATAGCGACCCTCGCTTATGTCACCGGCCTCACGGGACTCGTTCAACCGCTCGAGTCTGGCCTCGAGTTCCTCGAGACGAGTCTGACTCTCCGTGAAACCCTGGTCGACGACAGCCGCTTTCGTCTCGTTCGTCTCGGCGTTAGCGATCTTAGCGCCGAACGCCCGTTCCGACACGTCACCATTGATCTCGACGTTCTGAACGCCGACGGCGGCGCTGAACTGTTCGCCGGGCTTGATCGATTCGTTCCCGCCGTCCCCGTCGGGAGCGTCCTGTACAGCCCCACTCGAGACGACACCTGCCGCAGCGATGGGAACTGCGACCATCGCAACGGCGAGGATCGCTGTCAGTGTGATCGCGGTGGTTCGGTTCATTGCTCGTTGGTTGTATTCGCGTGGTGATATACACTCGAGACGATGACGTGGATTCAACGACGGTTAACGCCGTTCAACGCCGTTTTCGATCCGGTGCCGGCTGTCGATTTCGTCGGATATCGCCGTGTCGTACTCGGCGGTCGGTTCGCGTGGCGTATTCGTGTCATTCTGCGCTGTCACTGTGAGAGTCCGCCATGGGGTCGTCCGCGTCGGGCAACGAGAGCACGTTCTCGCGACCGAGGCGGAACGACTCGAGTTCCCCCTCCTCGCGTAAGCCACTGACCACCTTGCTGGTCTTCGCGTCGGTCCAGCCGAGTTCCTCGACGACCGCCTGCTGTTTCATCCGGCCACCATTGTCCCTGACGAGTCGGAGAACCTGCTCTTCGTTACTCAACAGATCCATATCGGGTGTGCCGGTCGCACTCGAGCCTGCCGATTCGTCGGTCGCCTCCGCCGATGCTGTCGCGGAGCCAGATGCAGAACCGGCGTCGGATTCACAATCGAAATCTCCGTCTCCGTCGGCTGTCCGTCCCGCCGTCGATGCCCGATTGCGGTACCACCACACACCGGCAGCGCCGAGTCCGATTGCGGCGACCGCGATGCCTGCAACCGTCGTCGTGCTGAGGCCGCTCCCTCCAGCAGTGACGACGACGCGTGGCTCTCCCGAAACGAAGTCGGTCTCGCCGCCGCGCCAGCTCACCGCGTGCTCGCGGTCGTCGTCCGGATCGGGTGTCACCGACGTTCGCTCGTAGTCCTCGGGCCACCCGACCAGTAGTCGCGTGCCCTCGTCCAGGTAGATCCCTTCGATGGCGTCGCCCGCTCGGAGTTCGTTGCCCTCCACGGCGGCGAACCCGTGCCAGCGGAACGTATACCTGACGACGCCGTACTCGCGAGCGAACGACTGGCGCTCGGTCTCGACGGCGAACCCATCGGCGGACATCTCGCGTCCCGTGGCGTCGCTCGCCGTGGCAACGGTGTTGTTCATCCGCGCAGCAAAGGTCTGGGTGTGGCTCTCCGGATCGTCCCGGATGTCGTCTTGCAACGATTCGAACGCCGTCGTGCTCTCGTTGTCGTCCAGTCGGACCCAGAACTCGAGGGTCCATTCGGCAGTACCGTTCGGCTGGAGCGCGACGTCCATCTGGACCTCGTCCGCGTCGATCCCATCCTGCTGGAGTGCAAACGGACTCGAGCGGGCCTGTCCGGAATCAGTCGCTCCTGTAGCGGCGGCAACCGGCCCCGCTCCGGCGAGGAGTACCGCGACGACCACGACCGTCACGCCGACGCGACCGTTCATACGAGTCGGTACTTGCCACATCGCTTAAAGCATACGAAATTCATAGAACCGACTTTCTCGTACTGTTTCGGCCCCATACGCCGAAGTTGGTATAAAACTAGTCAATTTTAATTCACTATCTATCACCGTTCGGCTCGACCGCGTCACCGCCGGGAGTGAGGGTTCGAACGGCCTCGCCGAGTGACTCGAGCGTCCCGCCTACGAAGTCGGAAATCGACTCGAGGATCTCGGAGACGAACTCCGGGACCGGTTCCGGCAGGTCGTCCGGGGGGCCATCGGCTGGCTGTGCCGTCACGGTGCCCATCGGACCGACGAGGAGTGTGAGTCCGATCGCGATCGTAAGTAGCGTTCGTCGTTGCATCACGATCGGACGACGGACGGTCACCACAATCAACTGGTCAGTTCGTGGCTCCGATTTGAGCCGGTTTGTCCCGAATATCGAACGGTTTCAGCGTCCCGGGAACCGCTATACGCCAGGGACGCCGAACGCGCCGACGCCGAGCCGGAAGACGGCGTTGAGCACGAATAGGATGACGAGCGCGGCGAGCCAGGCGACGAGCCCGATTACCGCGGCCGTCCCCCAACCGCCGGGGTACCGCCAGTTGATGACCCAGATCCAAGCGATCAGTGCCAGTATCGGGCCAAGCAGCGGAACCCACGACGTGAGCGCCCACGTGATCGCGCCAAGGAGGGCCGTGACGAGCGCGTGTGAATAGTTGTCGACGTCGACGACGACCCTCGCACTGATGAAGATCGCCAGCCCACCGACGAGGAGGGCAACGAGGAATGCGACGAGCGGGCCGATGAGTGGTACCATCGTTACCTATTCTCCGTTAGAACGGATATAGCTCGGGTATCGCTGCCGAGTCGGTCCTGACGTGCGCACGTCCGGAGAGACACGGTGATCACGCATCGGTCTCGGACCCGTTGGTATCGTTGCTGGTTTCGGTGGTCTCGTTGGCCTCGTCCTCCTCGTCCTCATAGACGACTCGCGTTCCCTGGGCGACCGGCTGCAGGAGATAACTATCCTGCTGTCCCCGGCGAACGGGTGTAAAGTCACCGACGAAGGTGGTCCGCTGGTCCGGTCGAATCTCAAAGCGCTCGGTGAACTGCAACGGCGCGTTTCCGGGCGTTGACACCTCCGCGTCGCCGCCCCCTTTCAGCTTGCCTGCAACGTCGGAGACATCGAGCTGGAGGAACTCGTACTCCTGGGCAGTCAGTTCACGCTCGTCGATCAGTTGCGTGTTGTCGCCCTGCAGGTCGACGAGGTCCGCCTCCTGTGGCTCGTCGAATTCGTAGTACTCCCTACCCTCGCTCTCGTCGACGTCCGCTTCGTCCCCGGCGGTGTCGTTGTCGGTTTCGGTACTGTTCTCCTCATCGCCAGCGCTATCGTCCTCGTCGCCTTCCTCCTCGTTGTGCGGTTTGACCCAGATTCCCTGGATCGTCACCACACAGGAGTCGAAATCGGCGATATCGCCGGGCTGATCAGTAACCTTCGTGCCGAGCGTCCCTGTTTCGGCCTCATCGCCACCGCTCCCACCGAGACAGCCACTGAGTCCGACGGTACTGCCAGCGGCAACGCCGCTCGTTAGCTTGAGATAGTCGCGTCGTCCGACGGCATCGATTGGATTCATTGCGACTGGAGACAACCACTGTCGATAGATATACCCGGAAGACAGTTACTCCGATTTTCCGACCGTTGATTCCGTTTGTCCTTCCGAAAAACCGCCTCACCGGGTGTGCTGCGAACCGATCGGATGACAACCGGTTGCGACTTCGAAAACGGATCGTCCGAAGGTAGACTTCGGGACGATACGGCGACAGAAATGATGCCGTGGAGGGCAGCGTCAGCGGGAGGGACGTCAGTGGAGGGCAGCGTCAGCGGGGGCGCAATTCAGGCCCCCGGCACGCCGAGTGCCGAGACCGAGCCGATGCCGACCAACTCGAGGGCCGCGAGGACGACAACGGCAGCCGTCCAGGCGACGACGCCGACGCCGGCGGAGCGCAGCCAGCCGAGCCGGTAGCGCCACCTGACGATTGCGACCCACGCGATCAATGCCAGCAGCCCGCCGAGCAGTGGCACCGACTCGAGGACGGCCCAGACAACTGCACCGAGCAGCGCGGTCAGCACCGCGTGGGCGTAGTCTCGAGCGTCCGCAACGACGTGTGTGCCGACGTGGAGGGCTACACCGCCGACCAGCAGGCTCACGGAGAACGCCAGCAGCCGGTCTTCGATGCCGAGCGACGGCGGCGCTGGTGTTGGCATGGCGTGTCAGTTAGGCATCGGACTGCGTGTCGTCCGACTCGGTCTGTTCGTCGTCGGTCTGTTCGTCGTCAGTCTGTTCGTCGTCAGTCTGCTCGTCGGCAGTCTGCTCGTCGGCAGTCTGCTTGTCGTCAGTCTCGTCTTCGCTGACGTCACCCGCCTCGTCGCTCTCGTCTGCGTTCTCGTCATCCGGCGTCACCTCGCTGATCGCGTCGCCGAGCGAGGTCTCGAGGTCACCGCTCAGGAACGACGAAATCCGATCGTGGATCGTGGAGACGTGGTCGGGAACCTGAGCTGGGAGATCGACGTTCGGTCCCTGACCGTTGCGTTCGTCGGTAGCGGCGCCGTTCCCGTTGCGCTCGTCGGCAGCGGCACCGTTCTCGTTACGTTCGGTAGCAGCGGTTTCGCTTCGATCGTCGTGGTCGGTCGCGTGCTGTGGTTCGCTCTCCGCGTGGTCGTCGGTACTATCCGCACCCGTGTCGACGTCGACGGGTGCGTTTCCGGGTGCCGCGGCGGCGAACCCGGTCGCCATGATCAGTACTGCGAACAAAGCAGCGATGAGCGTCGTTCGTTTCATAGCTTGCACTCGATGGTCGATGGTTGAACCGACTTGAAGGGGGTTCGTCGTGAACACGCTTTTCTGGCGTTTGCAGCCGTTTAACTGACGTTTTCGTCGGTTTGTGCCCCGTTCAACGCGGATCAGAAGGGCTGTCTCGGCAGCAGCCGGTCGGCCCCGCCATGACGACGCCACCGAGCGAATCGACACGGCGTGCGTCGTCAGCCAACGGCTCGAGACGGGGCGGTGTCGGCGTCCGTCCTCGAGCAAGGCGCCATATTCGAGGGCACACGGCTGCGTGCCAAACGGCTATACGGGCCGGTCGACTACCCCGGCGTACATGACCGCTGTGTTGTTCGATATGGACGGCGTCGTCGTCGACAGCGAAGACTTCTGGGTCGACTTCCAGCGCGAAGAGATCCTGCCGGCTACGGTCCCTGACACGGACGTCGCCGTCGCCGAGACGAGTGGCATGAACTTCCGCGAGATCTACGACTACCTCGAGGCCGAGTACGGGACCGCCATCTCCCGCGAGGAGTTCATCCAGCGATTCAACGCGGCCGCCGAGGAGATCTACACCGAGCGCGCCAGCCTCCTCGGTGGCCTGCCCGAGTTGCTCGCCGAGCTGGACGCTCGCGACGTGCCGACGGCGCTCGTGTCGTCGTCACCCCACGACTGGATCGGCATGGTCCTTGAACAATTCGACCTCGAGGACTCGTTCGATCGCGTCATCAGCGCCGACGATATCGACGCCGCGAGCAAGCCCGAACCGGACGTCTTCGAGTACGCGGCCGGCGAACTCGGCGTTCCCGCCGCCGACTGCGTCGCCGTCGAGGACTCGGCAAACGGAATTACGGCAGCCGCTCGAGCGGACATGACCGTCGTCGCCTACCGGATCGAGGCCCACGGCGACATCGATCGCTCGGCTGCGGACGTGATCGTCGATTCGCCCGCGGCGCTTCGCGAGCGGGTGCTCGAGTTGACGACGTAGCAGCCAAAGGTGTGATGAAATTCGTTCTACAGTGGTGATTACACGACACTCTGGACTGAATTGACTCATAAGTAGGTCTGTGAACATATCGAATCCATCAACCACAGAATACATTTATTAGACTACAGTTTGAAGTGATATGAAGAGACGCCGGTTTCTTGCGCTTGCCTCGAGCGGTGGCATAGGTGCCACCGCAGGCTGTATATCTCTTGGTGGAGAGACATACGCAACGTTGCAGAGATTGGATTTGATAAATCCACGTAGCGACCCTGTCACGGTGGACGTTAGAATAGAACAGGAAGATACTGATGAGGTCGCATATCTGGAAACCCACGAGATTCTGACGGACCCAAATATGGTGACACTCGATTGCGTCTGGCCGGATGCACCCGTGACGGTGATGGTCAGACAGATGAATGAGAACTGGAATCGCCTCACGACCTCAGAGTATGAAGACTGTCTGGGTGTTATCGTCGAGATACGCAACGATCGACCGTCATTTGTGACGCATACTTCGGAGTGTCCGATTCGTACCGCTGCTTGTCACACCGACGTGGCAGAGTAACGATTCAAGAGACGATACTGACTGAGCTGGTTTTGAGAGGGGTGTATCTGACCTGAACTTA
The DNA here is from genome assembly GCF_000337475.1 of Natrinema limicola JCM 13563. Lineage (GTDB taxonomy): Archaea > Halobacteriota > Halobacteria > Halobacteriales > Natrialbaceae > Natrinema > Natrinema limicola. Next base: position 17,014 of record NZ_AOIT01000048.1, read on the forward strand.
CCGTTCATCAGATTGTGACACCGGAGTTATGCGAAGGCTTCTACGAAGCAGTAACGGAGCCGACGTCGAGGGTCGTCGCTACCGGACCTCGACCGTCCGACTCGCCTCGACCGGCACTAGCGGCTCTTCGGGAAATGCGACGCTGACGGTAAACTCGAGTTCGTCTGCATCGGCTCCGAAGACGCCCACCGGGACGGTTTCCGTGTCGCGCAGGTAGGTGTTCGTGCTCGTCATCTCGACCCCATTGACGGTCACGCGGACCCCGGCGCGGGCGGGCTCGCCGACGTTTCGCACCGTCACCTCGCAGACCTCGTTTTCGCCGGTCGCGATGGCGTCGGGGAACTGTCCCCACTCGAGGTCGATCGTGGGCAGCGACTGTGCTCCCTCGTAGACGCCCTCGGCGACGCCCTCGGTGAGGCCGGCGTCGACGAGACCCGCGACGCCCGCGTCGACGACGTCGCCGGGGGTTGTGAGCCCCTCTGTCGCTAACTTGCTCGCACGACCCGGGCCGACGCCGTCGATGGCAGTGAGTCCGACCGCGTCCTCGGCGACGCCGTTCTCGATACGGGCCTCGACTCGCCGGGCGAGGTTGGCGGCATGGGGGCCGACGAACCGATCGAGGAACGCCTCGAGCGCCGAGACGAGCCGCGTGGCGTTTTGGCGGATGACCCAGGCGTCGCTGCGCAGTTCTGCGGGCGTCGAGCCACTGGCTGCCCCACGCAGGATCGCGAGCACCTTCCGTTCGCCCGCCTCGAGGTCGCCCGTCTCTTGGCCGACCAACACTGCGTTGATCGCATCACGTTCGTCCTGACGGGCCGAGACGGAATCGAACTCCTCGGCGGTGGAGATCGTCTCGAGGACGTCACCGGCCGCGAGTCCGTCCGATTCGGCCCGGTCGCAGAGATCAGCGAAATGAGCCGCCGTATCGAGCCGAAGGTAGTACTTCGAGGTCAGCACGCCGAGCGGCGTCGCCTCGATCGAAAGGTCCTCGCCGGTCTCAACGAAGCCACGGTCGACCAGCCCCTCGAGACAGTCCCGGACACGCTGGCGTAAATTCGGGAAGTCGTAGTCGTCGGGTTTGGACTGCCCGCGGACGTAGTAGAAGGTCGTCTCGAGCCAGTCCATCACGTCCTCGAGATCGGTGATGGTACCCATCGCGATTTCGGCGTTGAGATGGGTTGCCAGGCTCTCGGCAAGCCGGGACTCGATCTCTTTGCCGTCACGCAGGAGCCGACGGTACTTGTCCGCCTCCGCCGTGTCACAGACAACCCAGCCGTAGCCGATGTCGTCGTACCCCGGTCGGCCCGCGCGCCCGAGCATCTGGAGCACGTCTAAGGGGCTCATGTCGATCTCACCCTCGAGGGGATCGTGGAGTTTCGTATCGCGGATCACGACACAGCGTGCGGGCAGGTTGACCCCCCAGGCCAGCGTCGACGTCGAAAAGAGGAGTTCGACGTGACCCTCCTTGAACCACTCCTCGACGAGATCGCGGTCGTTCTTCGAGAGCCCGGCGTGGTGGAAGGCTACGCCGTCTAAGACTGAGTTTCGCAGTGTGTCGTTCTCGAGGGCCTTCGATTCGGTATGAAAGTCGTAGTCGCCGCGTGCACCCATCGGAATGTCACGCTCGGCGATCTCGTCTCTGGCCTTTTTGGCGGCCTGGACGGTGTCCTGGCGGGAGGAGACGAACACGAGCGACTGCCCGTCTTCCCGGAGGTGTGGCTCTGCAAGATCGAGTGCCCGGTAGAGCCGGCGATACTTGTCCGCAAAGGAGTTCTCGCCGTGCGTGTAGGTCTTGACGCCCGCGTTGAGGTCGACGGGGCGATACTCCTCGCCGAACTCGAAGGTACACTCCTCGGGCGCGTCGAGCCACGCCGCGACATCGCCGACATTGGGCATCGTCGCCGAGAGCGCAACGATACGGGGCCCACAGAGCCGGCGCAGCCGTGAGATCGTTACCTCGAGCACGGAGCCCCGACGATCCGCGTCCAGCAGATGAACCTCGTCGATCACGCAGACGTCGATGTCGGTGACGAAGTCGTATCGCCGCGAATCGTGTTTGCGGGTCGCCGAGTCGAGCTTTTCGGGAGTCATCACGAGGATGTCAGCCCGGCGCGCGCGGCGAGGGTTCAAGTCGCGCTCGCCGGTGACAACGTACACCGAGTAATCCAGGTCCTCGAACCGATCCCAGTCGTCTTCCTTCTCGTTCGTCAGCGCTCGCATCGGGGCGATAAACAGCGCCGTGCCGCCGTCGGCGAGTGCCTTACAGATCGCCAGTTCCGCGAGCGCCGTCTTTCCCGAGGCGGTCGGCGCGCTCGCGACCACGTTCTCGTCGGACTCGAGCAATGCGGGCAGGGCCTCGCGTTGCATCCGGTTGAACTCCTCGAACGCGAACGCGTCGGCAAACTCCGGGAGAACCTCGGCGACCTCCATCACACAGAAACGAGGTGTGACAGGTCAAAGGCGTTTCCTTCGAGTCGCGTTCCCTACCGCGTGCCGACGACAGCGGCGATCGCGGCTCCGGCAGTCGCAAAGACCAATGGGTACAAGACGCCGCCGAGGACGATCGCTGGCAGGAGCGCCGGTGCGATCGAACTACTCGCTTCGATGCCAAGCGCGGACGCTTCAGTGGTCGATTCAGTGACGACGGCTCCGAGGCCCATGACGACGGCATAGCCGATCGCTACCGGCGCGCCGGCGACGACGGCCGCACCGAGATCGGTCACGTTCCACCGCACAGCCAGCACCGCACCGGCTGCGAGCAACACGAGCGGCGGCACCACGTACAGCAGGGTCGCGCTCGCGGTGTCCGATTGAGCGATGAGGTCGAGGGTACTCATCCCAGCAAACGAGCCGATCTGACCGCTGACCTCGATGTCGATCATATGGGCCTCGTAGAAGAACCAGGCGACGGCTTTCCACTCGGCGACGGTGTCGCCGGCAGCCCCACGGACCTGACTGGCGACCAGCAGGTACGTCAAGAGATAGCCGATCACGGCGGCGAAGACACCGACCCCCGCACTCGCTGCGACGCTCGAGCGTCGCGAGACCGTGGGCTCTTCGGAGGGAGACAGCTGTGGGGACATCGTATCGACTCCAGAAGCCGAGTCGGCTAATGGGTCTTGTGGTTTCTCGAGCGACTGGGTCCGACCGCGCGCCGATCAGAGCGCCGATTCGTCGGTCACGACGGCCTCGAGTTGGTCGCTAAGCCGGCTGCTGGCTACCTCCGGGTTCGGGACGCGTTCGAAGGTCAGCTCTGGATCGCCGGAGCCGGCGGTGTAGACCGTCAGGTCGCCGTATCCCAGCAGGCGACCGAGCCCGCTCTGACTGAGACTGGTGTTCTGGACGCGCTCGAGGCGAAACTGGGTGACGTCTCTCGAGATGATCCCGCGTTTCTTGTAGAGTTCCGAGGAGGTGATGACGTAGCGGGTGTTCGTCCAGACGAGATAGCGGCTGAACGCGACGGCCACGCCGACGACGAGTAAGCCGAACCCGAGAAGCGTCAGAAGACTGGGGCCGTCGATCACGCTCCAGCCCGTGACGAGCAGGCCCGCAAGCGCGAGTCCAATCCCGACTGGCAGTCTGGCCCCCATCGTAATCGGATGGGGCCGGCTCTCCCAGACGATGTCCTCGTCCTCGCTGATGTGAAACCAGTCGGGTGTCGAGCCGAAGGCCATCCGTTGCGGGTAGTCCGTTGTCGCCCGTAAAGCTGTCGGGAGAATGGGGCCGCTTACCGGCTCTTTGACCTCATTAAGCGGATTTGGGACACCATACAGAGCTAGCCACTCGCCGGCTGGCAGCCGCCATACTGATACCTGTCGGACACCGGGTGACGAACCGGACCTGTGACCGACATGGTTTTTCACCACGCGGTCCCATGACATACTATGAGCCGCGCGCGAAAACCTGACTGGCTGAAGAGCCGCCCGCCGTCGGGACGGGAGTTCGCCGGCATCCGGGAGACGCTGCGGGACCACGGACTCCACACCGTCTGTGAGGAGGCTAACTGTCCAAATCTCGGTGAGTGCTGGTCCGGACGCTCCAAGGCCGACAGTCAGGACCGCGGTGGCACGGCGACGTTCATGTTGATGGGCGATCGCTGCTCTCGAGCCTGTAACTTCTGTGACGTGCAAACGGGCGGGATGGAGCCGCTCGACCCCGACGAGCCCGAAAACGTCGCGAGCGCCATTGCCGAGATCGGCCTGGATTACGTCGTGCTCACGAGCGTCGACCGCGACGACCTCCCCGATCAGGGCGCGGGCCACTTCGCGGAGACGATCCGCGAGATCAAGGCCCGCCATCCGGGTATCTTAGTCGAGGTACTGATCCCCGATTTCCAGGGCGAAGACCACCTCGTCCGAAAGATTATCGACGCCGAGCCGGACGTGATCGCCCACAACGTCGAAACCGTCGAACGGCTGCAGTTCCCCGTTCGCGACCGGCGTGCGGGCTACGAACAGAGCCTCTCGGTGCTCGAGTGCGTCGAGCGCGAATCGGACATTTATACCAAGACCTCGATCATGCTCGGCCACGGCGAGTACGACCACGAGGTCTACCAGACGCTCGCGGACCTGCGCGAGCGTGGCGTCGACATCGTCACGCTCGGGCAGTATCTGCGACCCTCGAGAAACCACCTCGAGGTTCAGCGCTACGACCACCCGGACAAGTACGAGACGTGGCGTCGCATCGCCGAAGAGGAACTGGGCTTTCTCTACTGTGCAAGCGGTCCGATGGTGCGGTCGTCGTACAAGGCCGGCGAACTGTTCGTCGATGCGGTTCTGCGCGAGGGCAAGAGCGTGGAGGAAGCACGTGGCTTTGCACGGTCAACATCGTTTAGCTAGCCCTGATTGACTCTCACGGGCTAATTTCGTCGCTGAACCAGCTTCCAGCCGGTGTTCAGATGACCTTCCGTCAAGATCTTTCGGCTATCGGAGACGCTATCGAACACGCTCGGCAAGCGCTTGACTAACGCTCGGTATCTTGCTGGTCCACCTGCAGCGAGTTGTGGAACAGATAGAGGAACGCAGACATCATCGTGACTTCGAACGGAAATCATCGTATGTCGCTACTCCATATAAACTCGCGGCGATTGCGGGTGCAGCGACGACCATTCCGAACAGGCCGCCTTTGAGATCGAAGCTGACGTCGTACCACTCGGTAATGCGTGGATTGAGGACCGGTCGAACAGTTTTGTACTCGCGGTCGTACGCCGGCTGTTCTGCGAGCCACTCGTCGTCGACGACACGGACGCTATGGGGCATGACGGTTCGCTCCCACGCGAGGATGTCGTCCATCTTCGCATATCTGTTCTGGATCGTCCTGTGTACGACAACTACCCCCACGACCATCCCACCGACGACGGTTGCGTGCGTTCCAAACCAGCTCTCGGGCATCGTCGTCCCCGGAAACGGGTGAGTGAGAAACAGCCCCGGGATCAGTAGCGGCACACTCACTGGAAACAATATGTTCCCCCATGGACTCCCGACGGCTCGACTGTAGAGCAACCCCATGTAGATCGCGGTTGGTACGGATGCGACTGCAGTGGTGACTGCCACGGAGACGAGACCGACTGACGGAATAACGAATCCGGCAACCAAATAAGAACAGATCCAGATACCAAAGCCGGAGAGATATCCCATCCAGTGAACGACTCGATGGTGACGACGGAACGGACAAAACCCCTGATAGACGTTCGAAACCATCGACAGTGCTGTTATTGTCAGAATATACGATTTTTTCGATTGTCTGATCCCGGAATTCTGACTCGCGGCGGATCGAAACCGGTCTGATGGAGTTGCTAGACCGCCAGATCAATCGTACTTGAGCACCTCGAGCGGGAACCTGACGTCGACAGGAAGATAGCTCGAGCGAAAGATCGCGATCGGAGTACACGTCAGCCCAACGGTGTCGCTGCTCCGGCCCCACCACCGACCGATCGTAATCGAACTTCACTTTTGTCCAGTCTCGGCTCCGATTCGGTTACTGAAATTCGACAAACAAAAATGAATAGCCAGTTTCACGCATTTCTATCCAGATCTGTCGGCCATCATACAGTGGCTTCCCGAATGCTTGGCAAGAATCTCACCGATAGTAAACTATTTTGGGAAACTCCTTTACCCTGAGCGGTCGTGTGCTAGGGTATGTATAGGTGGGTTCTCCCGTGAGTACGATACAGCGCGATCCCCGCGAGCGAGTCCAGATACTCGACGATGCGGGCCGGGTCCGAGAGGGTGCCGACGTCCCCGACCTCACCGAGGACGAACTCGTCGAGATGTACGAGCAGATGCGGCTCGTGCGCCGCTTCGACGAGCGGGCCGTCAGCCTCCAGCGCCAGGGGCGGATGGGAACGTATCCGCCACTGTCCGGCCAGGAAGGCGCACAGGTCGCCAGTGCTCACGCCTTGGACACCGACGACTGGGTCTTCCCCAGCTACCGCGAACACGGCGTCGGCCTCGTTCGGGGGCTCTCGCTCGAGCGAACGCTGCTCTACTGGATGGGCCACGAGCGGGGGAACTACATGCCCGAGGACGTCAACATCTTCTCGGTCGCAGTTCCCATCGCCACCCAAATCCCCCACGCGACGGGGGCGTCCTGGGCATCGAAACTCGACGGCGAGGAGAAGGCGTTCATCTGTTATTTCGGCGACGGGGCGACCTCGGAAGGTGACTTCCACGAGGGGTTGAACTTCGCCGGCGTCTTCGATACGCCGACCGTCTTCTTCTGTAACAACAACCAGTGGGCCATCTCAGTCCCCCGCGAGCGCCAGACGGCAAGCGCCACCCTGGCTCAAAAGGCCACCGCCTACGGCTTCGACGGCGTGCAAGTCGACGGGATGGATCCACTGGCAGTGTACAAGGTCACCCGCGAGGCCGTCGAGAAGGCGAAAAATCCCGACGAGGACGAACCCCGACCGACGCTCATCGAGGCGGTTCAGTACCGCTTTGGCGCTCACACCACCGCCGACGATCCGTCGGTCTACCGGGACGACGAAGAAGTCGAGCGCTGGCGGCAGAAAGACCCCATTCCGCGCCTCGAGACGTACCTGCGATCGAACGGGATGCTCGACGACGAGCAGGTCGACGCGATCGAAACCCGGATCGAAGACGACGTCGCGGACGCGATCGACGCGGCTGAATCGTTCGAACGGCCTGATCCCGACGAGATCTTCGCCCACGTTTACGAGGGAATGCCCCGGCGACTACAACGGCAACTCGAGTACTTCGAATCGATCCGCGAGCAACACGGCGACGACGCGCTCCTGGAGTGAAACGATGGCCACACAATCACAAACTGAGAACCTCACGCTGGTCGAGGCGGTCCGGGATGGACTGCACACGGAGATGGAACGCGACGACGACGTCATCGTCATGGGCGAAGACGTCGGCGAGAACGGCGGCGTCTTCCGCGCGACTGACGGCCTCTACGAGGCGTTCGGTGAGAACCGGGTGATCGATACGCCGCTTGCGGAATCGGGGATCGTCGGCACGGCGATCGGAATGGCAGCCTACGGAAAGCGGCCAGTTCCCGAGATCCAGTTCATGGGATTTATCTACCCTGCATTCGATCAAATCGTCTCGCACGCGGCGCGCCTGCGGACGCGCTCGCGCGGTCGGTACACGTGTCCCATGGTCGTTCGCGCCCCCTATGGCGGTGGCATTCGCGCACCCGAACACCACTCAGAGTCGACCGAGGCGATGTTCGTCCACCAGCCCGGGCTCAAGGTCGTTATTCCCTCGACCCCCGCCAACACCAAGGGACTGCTGACCAGCGCCATCCGAAGTCCAGATCCGGTGATATTCCTCGAGCCGAAGCTCATCTACCGGGCCTTCCGCGAGGAGGTTCCCGACGAATCGTACGAGGTGCCACTCGGCGAGGCCGCAGTCCGCCGCGAGGGATCCGATATTTCGGTCTACACGTGGGGTGCGATGACCCGGCCGACGCTCGAGGCAGCCGAGAACCTCGCCGATGAGGGAATCGACGCGGAAGTCGTCGACCTGCGGACGCTCTCGCCGTTAGACGAGGAGACGATCGTCGACTCGTTCAAAAAGACCGGCCGCGCTGCGGTCGTCCACGAGGCACCCAAGACCGGCGGGTTGGGTGCCGAGATCACCGCGACCCTCCAAGAGGAAGCACTGCTCTACCAGGAAGCGCCTGTCAAACGCATCACCGGCTTCGACACGCCGTTCCCGCTGTACGCACTCGAGGACTACTACCTGCCAGAGCCAGCGCGTATCGAGGACGGCATCCGGGACGCCGTGGGGTTCTGACATGGTCCGAGAGTTCGAACTTCCCGACGTTGGCGAAGGCGTCGCCGAGGGGGAGCTGGTCTCGTGGCTGGTCGATCGGGGTGACGAGGTCGCGGAGGATCAGCCGGTTGCGGAAGTCGAGACGGACAAGGCCCTCGTAGAGGTACCCGCGCCGGTCGACGGCACTGTCCGGGAGTTACACGCCGAAGAAGGGGAGGTCGTCCCGGTCGGAACCGTGATCATCTCGTTCGATGTCGCGGGCGACGGCGCGGCCAAAGCGACCGAAACGGCCACAGACACTGCCGAAAGCCCCGGCGCGACTGGAGCCGAGAGAGACGAGGGCGAGGCGTACGACGAACGGATCTTCGCACCGCCACGCGTGCGTCGGCTGGCCCGCGAGGCAGGACTCGATCTCTCGAGCATCCAGGGAAGCGGTCCTGGCGGTCGGATTACGACGGCCGACGTACGGGCAACCGCCAGCACCGCCGAGACGGGACAGGAGCGATCCCGCTCCCAAGAACCTGTCGCCGATGCCGAACCCGCGACTGCTGATACGAGCGAGGGCGACACCGCGATGGCCGACGAGGCCGCGTCGACAGCACCCGATCGAGCCACAGCATCGGCGCGACTCGAGGCCGCCGATCGCGAGACGACCCTGGCAGCACCCGCGACCCGGCGGCTCGCCGAGGAGGAAGGCGTCGATATCGACGCCGTTCCGGCGACCGAAGAGCGTGACGGTGAGGCGTTCGTCACACCCGAGGCGGTTCGGGAGTACGCCGAGGTCCAGCGCCGGGCCCAGGAGAGCGAGGCGCGACGCGTCTCGGAAGACGCGAGCGGTGCAACCGCGAGCGCGGATCGCGAGGCAATCGAAGCGGGCGAGCCGGGTAGGACGGCAGAGGCCGACTTCGCTCCCGGCGAGCGCGAACGTCGGGAGCCGTTCCGCGGCGTTCGCAAGACGATCGCCGAGGCGATGGTCGAATCCAAATACAGCGCGCCTCACGTCACCCACCACGACGAGGTCGACGTGACCGCACTCGTCGACGCACGCGAGGAACTCACTCCTCGCGCCGAGGCCCGGGGCATCCGGCTGACTTACATGCCGTTTCTCATGAAAGCCGTCGTGGCGGCGCTAAAAGAACACCCCGAGATGAACGCCGTCATCGACGAGGATGCCGAAGAAATCGTCTACCGTGACTACTACAATATCGGCGTCGCGACCGCGACCGACGTCGGACTGATGGTGCCGGTCGTCGAGGACGCCGACCGGAAAGGACTCCTCCAACTGTCCTCGGAGCTGAACGAACTCGTCCAGAAGGCCCGCGACCGAACGATCAGCCCCGACGAGCTCCGCGGGTCGACGTTTACGATCACCAACGTCGGTGGCATCGGTGGCGAGTACGCCACGCCCATCATCAACTACCCCGAAGCAGGCATCCTCGCGATCGGCGAAATCAAGCGCAAACCACGCGTCGTCACCGACGCAGATGGGACGGAATCGATCGAACCCCGCTCGGTGCTAACGCTCTCGCTGTCGTTCGACCATCGGCTGATCGACGGTGCCGTCGGCGCTCGGTTTACAAACACCGTGATGGAGTACCTCGAGAACCCACACCTCCTCTTACTCGAGTGACTCGCGTGTCCGTCGGCGCGGTACCGACGCCCGTCGTCACTCGTCCGGAACGATAGTGACGAGCACGTCGAGTGCGTCTGCGGCCTCGCAGACGCGATCCTGTGTTTCTGCCAGGGCGAGAATCGAGCCGTCGTCCTCGAGCGTCTCCTGAAGATCGGAGACCGATCTGAGATAGCGCTCGAGACTGGCTTCGGTCGTCGCTCCCTCGAGTCGGTCGCCGAGTTCGATCAGTTGCTCGAGGACCTGCCGAACGTGACTGCGGTAGGCAGCCTCGCTCTCATACACCTGTCCGCTGGCTGTGCGAGCGGCCGTCACGATCTCACGAGCGAGTCGGCTGGCGTCGCCCTCGCTCATCCGCCGTTCTAACCGCTCGGCGAGGGCGTCGAACACGCGCGCCCGCTCTGTGAGCGTCTTGCGCATGATATATCGGGTCAGCGTAGCCTGCTTTCGTGTGACTTGCTCGACTTCGGCCTCGAGGGCGTCGAGTCGGTCTGAAACCGCCGTGATATCGTCCGGGATGTCGGGCGGCTCCCGTTCGACCGGCGTTCGATGGGGGTTGTCGGTGTCCGTGATATGGTCGATGATCGTCCCAAAGAGCAGTTCGTGGTCGTAGACGAACTCCCGAGGTGCCGACGCCTCCGAGTCCGTCCAGCCACCGTCGGGCGTCCGCTCGAACGAGCCGAGAAACACGCCCGTCTCCGAGTCGGACGGAATCGACGACCGGTACTGGTCGTGGTATCGCTTGAGGAGGCGCTGAGAAAACGATGCTGTGTCGACACCGTCCGTCTCGATGGTCGGGATCTCGACGGACAACCGTTGCGTTCGGTCGTCACCCGTCCCCTCTCGATACGTCAACTCGAAGCTTTCGAGCGTCCGGTTCGCCGTCGATTCGTCGTCGATGGCATCGTCAGTATTTGGGACTGGGACAGGTTCCAGTTCGATCTCGTCGTACCGAATGTAGAGTGAGAGTTCGTTTCCAGAGGGGTGGGGAAGCGACGCCGTCGTTACCTGATCAACGACGATCGGTCGGCCGTTTCCATCCAGCGCGATGCCGGGCTCGATCGTCACCTCGAGTCCGTCGTCAGTCTCGCTGATCGATTGCACCTCGAGTCCGTGGACGACACCACGTCCGGCCACGAACCGGGCAAGCGTGTGCAACCGCTCGGCGTGGTACTCCTGTTCTGCTTCCATATCGCGGGGAGTCATCAGTTTCCCGCTAAAGAAGCGGTTCTTCCGAAACTGAGAGAGACGACCTCGTTCTCCAGTACCGTGGCCCGTATCGCGATTCATGTCGATCAGGTAGCGTTTCGTGCGTATTTAATCATGGCGGAAGCATAGAAATGAGTAGGCGTTCATACTGAAATATATGGGGGCGACAACGGTAGCCAACGAACTGTTTTCGGTCCGAGTGCCGTAAGCGAGAATCGCGGACGATGCGATCGGTGTAGCAGACGGTCTACTGTCAGTCAGTGCCGGTTCACCCGCGGCCGTCCTGTGGGTGCACCGAGAACCAGTGACAGTAACCCGTCTCTCTCGGTGCAGTTGTTACTGTAGTCGCATCCGATCTTCCATTCTTCATTTCACTCCATCAGCCACAGCATTTTGCAAATGAAAACGCCTACGAGATGTCTGTAAATTACGGTAGCAGGCATTATTTCCAACTATTTTAAAGAAGTAAGTTTTATATTCTATGTGTATGAATATAGTATCGCCACACCACTGATTGGAGGAGTGACACAAATGCCAGAATACCTCTCACCAGGCGTATACGTCGAAGAAGTCGACAGCGGCACCAAATCCGTCGAAGGTGTCAGCACCAGCACTGCTGGCTTCCTCGGTGAAACGGAGCGCGGTCCTGTCGAACCGACACTCGTAACGAATTTTTCGGAATTCAAACGCACGTTCGGCTCGAGTCCACAATCATCTGACCTCGACGTGGCTGTCGACGGGTTCTTCAAGAACGGCGGGAGTCGCTGCTACGTCGGTCGCGTCGCGGCCGCCGCTGTAGCTACGAATGACAGAACCCGTGCACGGAATCTCAACATCGATTAACTGACCGGTGGGGGACGATTCGTCCCCCACTGTGAC